>CP101033.1:832500-2238750 GCA_041319085.1 Aeromonas veronii
CCCCTGTGAGGGGAGTGAAATAGAACCTGAAACCGTGTACGTACAAGCAGTGGGAGCCCTTCGGGGTGACTGCGTACCTTTTGTATAATGGGTCAGCGACTTACATTTTGTAGCGAGGTTAACCGTATAGGGGAGCCGTAGGGAAACCGAGTCTTAACTGGGCGTCTAGTTGCAAGGTGTAGACCCGAAACCGGGTGATCTAGCCATGGGCAGGTTGAAGGTTGAGTAACATCAACTGGAGGACCGAACCCACTAACGTTGCAAAGTTAGGGGATGACCTGTGGCTGGGGGTGAAAGGCCAATCAAACTCGGAGATAGCTGGTTCTCCCCGAAAGCTATTTAGGTAGCGCCTCGGACGAATACTACTGGGGGTAGAGCACTGTTTGGACTAGGGGTCATCCCGACTTACCAACTCCATGCAAACTCCGAATACCAGTAAGTACTATCCGGGAGACACACGGCGGGTGCTAACGTCCGTCGTGAAGAGGGAAACAACCCAGACCGCCGGCTAAGGTCCCAAAGTTCTGGTTAAGTGGGAAACGATGTGGGAAGGCTCAGACAGCTAGGATGTTG
Organism: Aeromonas veronii; assembly: GCA_041319085.1. NCBI lineage: Bacteria > Pseudomonadati > Pseudomonadota > Gammaproteobacteria > Aeromonadales > Aeromonadaceae > Aeromonas > Aeromonas veronii. Next base: position 833,074 of record CP101033.1, read on the forward strand.
GCTTAGAAGCAGCCATCATTTAAAGAAAGCGTAATAGCTCACTAGTCGAGTCGGCCTGCGCGGAAGATGTAACGGGGCTCAAACCAGGCACCGAAGCCGCGGATTCACACTTATGTGTGAGTGGTAGGGGAGCGTTCTGTAAGTCTGCGAAGGTGTATCGAGAGGTATGCTGGAGATATCAGAAGTGCGAATGCTGACGTAAGTAACGATAAAGGGGGTGAAAAGCCTCCTCGCCGGAAGACCAAGGGTTCCTGTCCAACGTTAATCGGGGCAGGGTGAGTCGACCCCTAAGGTGAGGCCGAAAGGCGTAATCGATGGGAAGCAGGTTAATATTCCTGCACGACTTGTAATTGCGATGGGGGGACGGAGAAGGCTAGGTGGGCCAGGCGACGGTTGTCCTGGTGAAAGTGCGTAGGTGGTGTTTCTAGGCAAATCCGGAGACACAACACTGAGACACGAGACGAACACACTACGGTGTGGAAGCCATTGATGCCCTGCTTCCAGGAAAAGCCTCTAAGCTTCAGATTACAAGTCATCGTACCCCAAACCGACACAGGTGGTCGGGTAGAGAATACCAAGGCGCTTGAGAGAACTCGGGTGAAGGAACTAGGCAAAATAGAACCGTAACTTCGGGAGAAGGTTCGCTCCTGACAGTGAAGTCCCTTGCGGATGGAGCAGTTGGGAGTCGCAGTGACCAGATGGCTGGGACTGTTTATCAAAAACACAGCACTCTGCAAACACGAAAGTGGACGTATAGGGTGTGACACCTGCCCGGTGCCGGAAGGTTAATTGATGGGGTTAGCGCAAGCGAAGCTCTTGATCGAAGCCCCGGTAAACGGCGGCCGTAACTATAACGGTCCTAAGGTAGCGAAATTCCTTGTCGGGTAAGTTCCGACCTGCACGAATGGTGTAACCATGGCCATGCTGTCTCCACCCGAGACTCAGTGAAATCGAATTCGCCGTGAAGATGCGGTGTACCCGCGGCTAGACGGAAAGACCCCGTGAACCTTTACTACAGCTTGGCACTGAACATTGAACCTACATGTGTAGGATAGGTGGGAGGCTTTGAAGGCGTGACGCCAGTTGCGCTGGAGCCGACCTTGAAATACCACCCTTGTATGTTTGATGTTCTAACGCAGGCCCATAATCTGGGTCGCGGACAGTGCCTGGTGGGTAGTTTGACTGGGGCGGTCTCCTCCCAAAGAGTAACGGAGGAGCACGAAGGTTGGCTAATCCTGGTCGGACATCAGGAGGTTAGTGCAATGGCATAAGCCAGCTTAACTGCGAGACGGACAGGTCGAGCAGGTACGAAAGTAGGTCATAGTGATCCGGTGGTTCTGAATGGAAGGGCCATCGCTCAACGGATAAAAGGTACTCCGGGGATAACAGGCTGATACCGCCCAAGAGTTCATATCGACGGCGGTGTTTGGCACCTCGATGTCGGCTCATCACATCCTGGGGCTGAAGTCGGTCCCAAGGGTATGGCTGTTCGCCATTTAAAGTGGTACGCGAGCTGGGTTCAGAACGTCGTGAGACAGTTCGGTCCCTATCTGCCGTGGGCGTTGGATGATTGAAGGGAGTTGCTCCTAGTACGAGAGGACCGGAGTGAACGAACCTCTGGTGTTCGGGTTGTCACGCCAGTGGCACTGCCCGGTAGCTAAGTTCGGAATCGATAACCGCTGAAAGCATCTAAGCGGGAAGCGAGCCCTGAGATGAGTCATCCCTGACCCCTTGAGGGTTCTAAAGGGCCGTTGGAGACCACAACGTTGATAGGTGGGGTGTGTAAGCGCGGCGACGTGTTGAGCTAACCCATACTAATTACCCGTGAGGCTTAACCATACAACACCCAAGAAGTGTTCTAAGGCTTGTAGCAAATACCAAGCGAACTACTTACGTCAGCTTTCTCAGATTGAAGATTTTGCCTGGCGGCCATAGCGCCGTGGAACCACCTGATCCCATGCCGAACTCAGAAGTGAAACGCGGTAGCGCCGATGGTAGTGTGGCATTCGCCATGCGAGAGTAGGACACTGCCAGGCACCCAATACAAGAAACCCCGCTCAATGAGCGGGGTTTTTTATTGCCTGCAATTCAGCAAATCGACTTCTCCCCGCTTCGTTAAACCCGTACTTTCCAACTGGAACCAAAAGAGGAACGGTAATCCTCCCATTTTTAGGTTCTTCGCATTATCGCGGGGAAGAGATAATTGACAGTCAGGAACTCAGGTAAATTGGCAGTCACCAAACACACCAACCCCTGAGCCCTGCTGTCATCATGCATCCTATCGATCTTGCCGCTTTCTGGCCAGGCTACGCCATCGTTGCCAGCCATCAACACGTCAAAGACATCCTCACGCTGACTCTCGAGCCGCTCACAACCCAGCTGCCGCGCTGTGGTCGCTGTCTTGCACTAAGCCCTCTGGTCCATGATCGGCGTATCCGCCATGTACGGGATCGCGATCTGCTCGATCAGCGTGTCCAACTGCAGGTTCCTGTCCGCCGTGTGGACTGCCTGAACTGTGGCCGCGTCTGTGAGCACATCGACTGGCTCGAACCCGCATCACGCCTGACCCGGAGGCTGCGGGCATGGGTCGAAACCTTGATGCAGATGCTGCCGATAAGCCACATCAGTCGACTTGTAATCCCCCCATTTTTAGGGGCACTCACAAGTAGAGGCGACTAAACCAAGGCGGTCGAGATTACGAATCGCGATAGCGGGGGCGGCCATGATGCTCTACCTGTAAAAAGGTGCAATAAATCAGAACCGCCGATCGCCATCAAGCAGAGAAAAACCGGAAATGAGGTGCGGAATGACGGATGTCATCGTACTTGCCTAGCTTTTTAGCCGTCGTCTGATCCGTGATATTGCCAGTCTGGTGATGACCCGGGCTAGGTTGCGGATAGACTGGCGGGCGATGCCGGCAAGCTGACGGCGATGATCACCCGCTCTGATCTCGTCTCGAGGCGTGAGATGGCGGGATCATCCCTCCATTGCGATTTATCCGGCCGTTTGGACTGTTGGTTTAGTCCAGCCGTCTGAAGGCTTGGTTGTCGAAGCTGCCAGTGGTCTCCTGATTGAGCAGGCTGACCAGCAAAATCGCCCGTTTCTCCCCATCCGGTTCCATATAGATAGCCTCGAAGCCAGCCAACGGTCCCTCTTCAATCAGCACCTTGTCGCCCGAGCAGGGCAGGTTGGCGTAGCTGGCTCTCGCTTCGTCGCTGTCATCGCGGCTCATCAGCTGATAGACCAGCTTGCTGCTGATGGGGGTCCATTCACTGCCAAAGTGGATAATCCGGCTGATGCCGCGGGTCGATTTCAGGGTGACCGGTGTCACCTCTTCCAGATCGACGAAGATAAACAGATAGTTGGGGAACATGGGCTCCCGTACTGGAACTCGCTTGCCCCGGCGCAGCTTCTCGATCTCCACCATGGGGTAATAGGATTCGATACCCTGGGCATCGAGGTGGGCGCGGGCGCGGGCCTCTTCTTTTGGCTTGCAGTAGGCCAGATACCATTTTTTCATGTTGTGAGTATGTTCGTGTTGCCGTGCTCGCGGATATGATAGCGGCGCCAATAAAAAAGGCCACGCATTGCGTGGCCTTTTTTGCCAAGTGAGCAATTACCAACCTTTTACCAGGCCGCCTTTGAACAGCTCCAGACCCTTCTTGTAGACCTCGTCGGTCTGATAGGACTGGACGAACTGTTTGACCTTCTCGTCATCCTTGTTGTTGTCGCGAGCCACGATCAGGTTGACGTAGGGGGACTCTTTATCTTCAACAAACAGGCCATTTTCGGTCGGGGTCAGACCAATTTGACCGGCGAAGGTGTTGTTGATGATGGAGAGATCCACATCTTCCAGTGAACGGGGCAGTTGGGCTGCTTCCAGCTCGACAATCTTGAAGTTGCGCGGGTTGCTGGCGATATCCAGCACGGTGGCTTCCAGGCCGGCGCCATCCTTCAGGGTGATCAGACCCTGTTTGGCCAGCAGGATCAGCGAGCGACCCAGGTTGGTCGGATCGTTCGGTACCGCGATCTGGGCGCCATCTTTTAGCTCGGAGAGCGCCTTGATCTTCTTGGAGTAACCGGCGATCGGGTAGACGAAGGTGTTGCCAACCGGCACCAGCTTGAAGCCGCGATCGCGTACTTGTGCATCCAGATAGGGCTTGTGCTGGAAGGCGTTGACATCGATGCTGCCATCGTTCAGCGCCACGTTCGGGGTGACATAGTCGGAGAAGTTGACGATCTCGACGGTCAGACCGTATTTCTCTTTGGCGACCTTGGCAGCCACTTCAACCAGTTCAGTCTCTGGGCCGGCAATGGCGCCCACTTTCAGAACCTTGCTCTCTTCTTTTTGACCGCAACCGGCCAGTACCAGGCCAGCCAGCAGGGCAGCCGCAACGGATTTGATGCCAAATTTCATAAAACCTCCTGTCAGAAATCGACGATTAACGATGATCACATTTGTTGACCAGGCGCTCACCCGCGCTCTGGATAAGTTGAACCAGTACTACCAGGATAACCACGGTCACCAGCATGACTGTCGGGTCAAAGCGCTGATAACCATAACGAATACCCACATCCCCCAGACCACCGCCACCGATGGCCCCGGCCATGGCCGAGTAGTTCACCAGTGTGACGAGGGTAATGGTGACGCTGTTGAGGATGCCGGGCAGAGCCTCGGGCAGCAGCACCTTGGTGATAATTTGCAACGGCTTGGCGCCCATCGCCTTGGCCGCTTCCAGCAGGCCGTCCGGCACCTCCATCAGGGCCCCTTCCACCAGACGGGCGATGAAGGGGATGCAACCGACGGTCAGCGGCACGATGGCGGCAATGGTGCCGATACTGGTGCCGACGATCAAGCGGGTCAGCGGAATGATGGCAACCAGCAGGATGATAAAGGGCACCGAGCGACCCACGTTGACCACCATGCCCAGGGTACGGTTGAGCAAGGGGTTGGCTAGGATTTGGCCCGCCTTGGTGACGTGCAATGCCACGCCGAGCGGCAGACCCAGCAGGCAGCCGAACAGGGCGGAGGCAAACACCATGATCAGGGTGTCGCCCAGGGCCGCGATGAGCAGATTAATCATGGCTTCGGACATAACCCATTACCTCCAGCTGAATGTGGTTGTCGATGAGGAACTGCTGGGTCGCCTCACACTGGGCTTCATCCCCGAACAACTCGGCCAGCAGGAAACCGAATTTGACGCCACCGGCGTACTCGATGTCTGCGCTCAGAATACTGATGTCGATATTGAAACGGCGGCTCGCCTCGGAAATCAGCGGCGTATCGACCGTGCTGCCGGTAAAGCCGAGCTTCACCAGCGGATAGCTACCCGCCACCCGCTCACTGCTCATCCGATCCTGATACTCCTGCGGTACCTCCAGATGGATGGTGGAGTGGATGAAGTCACGGGCCAGCTGGGTCTTGGCGTTGCTGAAGAACCAGGCCACTTCGCCCTGCTCGATCAGACGGCCGTCGCTGATGATGGCCACTTCGTCACAGATCCCTTTCACCACATCCATTTCGTGGGTGATGAGCAGGATGGTGAGCCCCAGCTTGACGTTGATCTCCTTGAGCAGGGTCAGGATCGAGCGGGTGGTCTGCGGGTCGAGGGCCGAGGTGGCCTCGTCGCAGAGCAGCACCTTGGGGGCCGGTGCCAGTGCGCGGGCAATGGCGACGCGCTGCTTCTGACCGCCGGAAAGCTCGGACGGATAGGCATGGGCACGGGCTTCCAGCCCGACCAGCGCCAGCAGCTCGGCAACCCGTTGCTGGATCTGCTCTTTGCTCCAGCCAGCCAGCTCCAGCGGAAAGGCGATGTTGGCAAATACGGTGCGGGAGGCGAGCAGGTTGAAGTGCTGGAAGATCATGCCGATCTGGCGGCGGGCCAGGGTCAGATCCCGTTCGCTCAGGGCCACGAGATCTTGACCATCGACGATGACTTGACCCTCTGTCGGGCGCTCCAGCAAGTTGACACAACGAATGAGGGTACTCTTGCCGGCACCGGAGGCACCGATCACCCCGAAAATTTTGCCTTGGGGTACATGCAGACTCACATCACGCAGGGCGTGCACGGCGTCACTGCCTGTACCGTAGACTTTGTTGAGACCGATCAACTTAATCATGGATTCTTCCGTGCTAACAGCCTTACAGCACAGGGCGCTACAGGCGGGAAAATTGGGCAGAGGTTCCACGGGGTTACTCTACCATCATGGAGGATGATGCTAAGATGTCTGGATGGCCGTGTCAACGTATGTTTTTACGTCTAGACGTCTAAAAAGTGATAAGGATTGCTGTCAGGCGGATAACGATCAGGATGGTATTGTTGCTCTTCCAGATCCTGTTTCGTCCCTGCGGCACATAACCGAATTAAAGATGGTTTATACCGGGTGAAGGCTGGTTTTATTAGTGTGTCAGCCCGTTTCTGTTCACATCTGCTGTCGAGCTTAATGCTCCTCCATCGTTACACAAATTGCTGCACAAATCGTTCCCTATTCGTGACCGGATCACCTGATCGCCACTTTGTCGGCGTCAACCTTGATGCAGCGCAAGGGGGGCTCGGATCGGGATTGGGTCGGTGGCGCCTGTTTTTTATACTGATGATGTCGACAAGCATGGAGGGCAGTGCGATGAGATTCCAACAGATCAAAGAGTTGCTGCACTATCTTGAACAGGTTCATCACCAGCTCGGACTCTGTTACGGGCGCTTGACCAGTCAGGTGGACAGCGAACGCAGCCGGATGTTGCTGGTCTATCTGCAAGGGCGTGAGGATGCGGCCAGTGCCCATCTGCACGAATATGCCACTCAGCTGGGTGAGGCGGTCAGGGAGACCTGGCTGAACCAGAGTTTCAGCGAGGATATGCTGCCCGCCATCACCCGCTTCGAGCTGCCGGCCTCGTCCCAGACCCAGGATATCGTCACTCAGGTGTGCCGCTGGGAAGAGCAGCTGGTGGGCGAGCTGGGCCATCTGGCCCGTGAGTGCCCGACACCGGCCACCACCACCCTGCTCGAGAATCTGGCCGGGTTGGAGCAGACCCGCCTGACCCGACTGGTGCACGGGGTGCATCGACTCGATGACCTGTAACGGGTGATGGCAACCAAACACGCAAGATAGCGGCCAAACAAAGGGCCCGGCAGCAGTGCCGGGCCCTTCCCATTTGATCTCTGCTGATTGGCGGTGAGCGGCGATCAGCCCTGCCGCTCGGCTGCGTAGAGGGCGGCCCCGATAATGCCCGCCTGATTGAGGCTGGCCGCTGGAATGAGCGGAGCCCGGGTCTCGATGCGATCGACAAACTTATCCAGCTTGGCTGCGCTGCCGCCCCCCAGAATGAAGAGGTCGGGGGAGAAGAGAAACTCGAGGCACGCCAGATACTTGTTGAAGCGCTTGCCCCAGCGGTTCCAAGAGAGATCTTCCCGTTTGCGCGCCGTATCGGAGCAGTAGTGTTCGGCCACCATCCCTTCCAGCATCAGGTGACCCAGCTCGGTGTTGGGCAGCAGATGGCCGTTGACGAAGATAGCGGTGCCGATACCGGTGCCGACCGTGATGAGGATGATGACCCCTTTGCGATCCTTGCCGGCGCCAAAACGCATCTCGGCCAGCCCGGCAGCGTCGGCATCGTTCAGCACATAGCAGGGCTTGCCAGTGACATCGGCAAACAGGTGAGCTGCATCGGTTTCAATCCAGCTCTTGTCGATATTGGCGGCACTCTTGGCAACTCCGTTGTGGATGGTGGCGGGAAAGCCGCAGCCCACTGGCCCTTTCCAGTCGAAGTGTTCTACCAGCGCCTTGAGGGTATGGGCGATGGCGGCCGGGGTGGCCGGTTGCGGTGTGGCAATGCGATGGCGCTCGCCAATCAATTCGCCGGTTTTGGTATCGACCAGACAGCCCTTGATCCCCGAGCCTCCAATATCCACTCCCAACATATGCATCTGTGTTGTCCTTGTTGTGTGCCGACCAGTTTGCAGTGACCACGCGGTTATGGGCACTGCAGGTCGGCAGAGCATGAAAAAAGTGCTGCAATCCGGCAAGGGGCAGATCACTTATGCGTGATCCGACAGACCTTTTTCGATGCAGCGGATCAGCAAACGGGTCTTCTTGTTCTCTTCATCCTGACGCCGGGCAAGGGTGGCCAGCGCCCATTCGATATGTTCGGCCACCATGGGTTCGGCGGTGGTCAGCCCCAGTTGCAGGGCGGCGATCACCTCGGGGGTCGCCGGGCCATTGCCAAGGGCGACCGCCAGATTGCGACGCCAGCGTTGATAGCCGATGCGGCGGATCGGACTCCCTTCGGTCTGCTTCAGAAAGTCGCTCTCGCTCCAGCGCCACAGCGCCAGCAGGGGCGGGCGGTGCAGGCTAGGGCGCGGGCTGAAGTCGGGTTCCGGGCTGGCATCGGCGTAGCGATTCCAGGGGCAGATAAGCTGGCAGTCGTCGCAGCCGTAGATGCGGTTTCCCATCAAGGGCCGGAACTCTTCCGGAATAGGGCCGTCATTCTCGATGGTGAGATAGGAGATGCAGCGACGGCCATCCACCACATAGGGGGCGACAATGGCGCCGGTCGGGCAGATGTTGATGCAGGCGACACACTTGCCGCACTGCTCCTTCGCTACCGGCTGGTCGAGCGGCAGCGGCAAGTTGAGCAACAGCTCCCCGAGAAAGAAGAAGGAGCCGGCCGATTCGTTGAGCAGCAGTGAGTGTTTGCCAACCCAGCCGAGGCCCGCCTTGTCTGCCAGTGGCCGCTCGAGGATGGGGGCGGAGTCGACGAAGGGGCGCCACTCACCCAAGGTCTCTTCAGTGCCTTGAAACAGCTCGGCGCAGCGCGCTTCGATGCGATCACCCAGCTGTTTGAGCCGGTTGCGCAGCACCTTGTGGTAGTCGCGGCCGAGGGCATAGCGGCTGATATAACCGAGAGTCGGATCGCGCAGGGTTGCGGCGAAGCCAGCCTCGAGCGGCAGGTAGTTCATCCGCACCGACAACACCCGCACCGTGCCCGGCAGCAGCTCGTGGGGGCGCGCGCGCATCATGCCGTGGCGCGCCATGTAATCCATGCTGCCGTGATAGCCCGCATCCAGCCAGGCCTGCAATCTCGGCTCTTCGATACGCAGATCGGTGTCGGTGATGCCCGCCTGGTCAAATCCTAGCTCCCGTGCCCAGAGCTTGATATCGTGGGCCAGCTGGTGGAAGTCAGGTGCGCTCATGCGGCTTGGCCTGGCCGGTGTTTGCTGGCGTGGGTCGATTGATAAGAGGCGGGAGCCGTCATGGTAGAGATCATCAGGGGCGCGTTGGGCACAAAAGAGGGGGGCAGTTTACCACAGGGGCTGTGGCAGACTGAACAGATCCGCACACTGGAGCGCAACTGGGCAGCGCGTGAGGGACAACCTCTCTATGCCCTGATGGCGCGAGCCGGTGCTGCGCTGTGCACCTATGCCACCCTGCATTGGCCCGAGAGTCGCTGCTGGTGGATTTTCGTCGGCCCCGGCAATAACGGCGGTGATGGCTATGTGCTGGCCCGCCTTGCCCGCCAGATTGGCATCGAGGTGGTGGTGATTGCCGCCAGAGCACCCGACCAGCTGAAGGGAGATGCCAGACGGGCTGCCGATGAGTGGCTGGCGGCCGGTGGTCGGGTCTGGCTGGCCGAACAGTTTGATGGGGCCCGGCACTCCACCCCGGATCTGGTGGTCGATGCTCTGCTTGGCACCGGCGTCAACACGCCCCTCTCGCCACTACTGACAAAGCTCGTCGCAACAATCAATGGCTTGGCTGTGCCCGTGCTGGCGGTGGATCTCCCCTCCGGCCTCAACGGCGATACCGGCCGTGCCATGGGGGCCGTGGTGCAAGCCACTCGCACCCTCACCTTTATCGGTATCAAGCAGGGGATGCTCACCGGCAACGGGGTGGATTGTGTCGGCCAGCTCGACTGTGATCCCCTTGGCGTGACGCCTGATGACACTATGCTGCCCGCCGCCTGGCGTATCGATTATCCGCTGCTCAGCACACGGCTGACCCCGCGCCCGCGCGCTTGCCACAAGGGCTCTTATGGCAAGGTACTGCTGGTGGGGGGCAATCGCGGCATGCAGGGGGCCATCGTGCTGGCGGCCCGCGCCTGCCTGCGGGCGGGGGCCGGGCTGGTGCGGGTGTGTCAGCATCCGGAGCATCCGCCGGTCAGCCTCTATCAACCGGAACTGATGAGTCTCACTACCGCTGATGACGAGGGGTGGGCGTCGGTACGGGTCATCGGCCCTGGACTCGGTCAGAATGAGTGGGGAAGCGCGCAAATCACCCGTTATCTCACCGATCGGCTGCCACTGGTTTTGGACGCCGATGGATTGAATTGGCTGGCGCAATCTCCCCGCCATCAGGATAATTGGGTGCTCACGCCCCATCCCGGCGAAGCAGCGCGCCTGCTGGGATGCTCCATTGCCGACATTGAAACCGACCGGTTTGCCGCCGTGCAGGCGTTGCAGCGGCGCTATGGCGGTGTGGTGCTGCTAAAAGGGGCGGGATCACTTATTTATGACGGCGAGCGGGTCGCGCTCTGTTGTGAAGGCAATCCCGGCATGGCAAGTGGCGGCATGGGCGATCTGTTATCTGGTATAATCGCCGCCCTTTTGGCCCAGGGCTGGTCTGCCACCATGGCAAGCTGGCTGGGCGCCGTGATCCACGGCGAGGCTGCAGATCAGGCCGCCGCCGACGGCGAGCGGGGCATGCTGGCGTCAGACCTGCTGCCGCAGATCCGCAAACTGGTTAATCCCGACACCATTACAAGTTAAAAAGAAGAACATGGCAAAACAGTTGATGATGACACTGCCGGACGAGGCAGCAACCGTAGCACTGGGTGGCCGCCTGGCACAGGCCTGCCAGCAGGCGACCACAGTGTTTTTGCATGGCACGCTTGGCGCCGGTAAAACCACCCTGACCCGCGGTTGGGTGCAGGGCCTTGGCCATCAGGGCAAGGTAAAAAGCCCGACTTACACCCTGGTCGAGCCCTACGAGCTCAACGGCTGGCAGGTCTACCATTTCGATCTCTATCGCCTGGCTGATCCGGAAGAGCTGGAATTCATGGGCATTCGGGACTATTTTGCCGCCAACACTCTCTGTCTGGTGGAGTGGTCCGAGAAGGGCGAGGGCTGGTTACCGGATCCCGACCTGGAAATTACCCTCACCTATGTAGGCGAGCAGCGCGAGGTTCTGATAGAGGCCCGCACTGCTATTGGCGAAGCCATTCTGGAACGGTTGTCATCTACGTGCGCTTGATCCTTGTTATTGCTCTCTCTTTGATGGCGTTACCCTCCTGGGCGAATCAGCTCAAGAGCGTACGAATCTGGCCATCACCTGATAATACTCGGGTGGTGCTCGACATGAGCAGCGCCCCCAACTTCAACTATTTCACCCTGAGCGGCCCGGATCGGCTGGTGATCGACCTGAAAGGGGCGAGCAACGCCGCCAATCTGGCCCGGATCGAGAACAACAGCGAACTGGTGCGCAAGATCCGCCAGAGCACTCCGCTGGAGAAGGGCGGTCTGCGACTGGTGATGGATCTCAGCTCCGCCATCAAACCGGTGGTCTTTCCGCTGGCGCCAGCCGGGCCCTATGGTCACCGTCTGGTCATTGACCTTCCTTATGAAGAGAGGCGCTCGGCGGCTGCGGTGCAATCCACGCCGGTTGGCGGTAAGGGCAAGGGGGTGGTGATTGCCATCGACCCGGGCCACGGCGGGGAAGACCCAGGTTCCATCGGCCCGCGCAGTACCTTCGAGAAGCGGGTGACGCTGGCGGTCTCCCAGAAGCTGGCGGCGCTGATCGACCGCGAGCCGGGGATGCGCGCCGTGATGACCCGTCGTGGCGACTACTTCGTCGATCTCAACAAGCGTTCTGAGATTGCCCGCAAGGCCAAAGCGGATCTGCTGGTGTCGGTGCATGCGGACAGCTTCCACAACTCCACGCCCCGTGGCGCATCGGTCTGGGTCTTGTCGACCAACCGTGCCAACCGCGAGATGGGCAGCTGGCTGGAGAAGCAGGAGAAGCAGGGCGAGCTGCTGGGCGGTGTCGGCAAGGTGTTGGCGGAATCCGATCCCAACCCCTATCTGGCACAGACCTTCCTCGACCTCTCCATGGACAAGTCCCGTGCCGAAGGATATGACGTCAGCCGCCAGATCCTGCGCTCCATGGGCAAGGTCGCCCGACTGCACAAGAAGGCGCCGGAACACGCCAGTCTGGCGGTGCTGAAGGCGCCGGATATTCCCTCTGTGCTGGTTGAAACCGGGTTTATCTCCAACCACGCCGAAGAGCTACTGCTGGCCAGCGCCAGCTATCAGGACCAGCTGGCCCGCGCCATCTTCGAGGGGATCCGCAACTACTACCGTGCCCACCCGACCAAGGGGGCCATGCTGATAGGCAAGGGGCTGGCGAGTCGGTCTGCGGCCACCACTCGGCCCGCACCTGTTGCTCAGCAGCCGGTGAGCCAGCCTAGGCAGGTACAGTCGCAGCCGGTGGTGAGCAACAAGATGCCCGCCACTGCCCGCGACGGCGGTGCGGCGACCGGCTCCGGAGTCGGGGTGATCAAGCCTTACTCGGCGGCAGCGCAAGAGACTGGTGCGCCGGTCAGCAGTGTGGGCGACTATGACAAATCGCGGATGATCCGCCATGTGGTCCAACGGGGCGAGAGCCTCTCCCGCCTTGCCGAGAAGCATGGGGTGAGTCAGTCCACCCTGGTGGATATCAACAAGCTGCGCAGCCGGGATATTCAGATTGGTCAGACCATCCATATCCCTCAACAGGGGCAGAGCCGCAGTGCCGCCCCTGTTCGCAGTGACGACAAGTCGCAGATGCTCCGCCATGTGGTCACGCGGGGCGAGAGTCTCTCCCGCCTTGCCGAGAAGCATGGGGTAAGTCAGGCGAGACTGGTGGAGATCAACAAGCTCAAGTCGCGGGATATTCAGGTCGGGCAGGTGCTCTACATTCCGCAAAACTAACGCGCGGGAGCGGACGATGCCGCTCCCGCTGTTAGCGAATACCATTAGCAAGATTGAAATTCAGGAGTAAGTGATGCCGATCCGTATTTTACCCCCGATTTTGGCCAACCAGATTCCGGTTGGTGGAGAGGTGGTGGAGCGGCTCTCTATTCGCAAGATTGAAATTCAGGAGTAAGTGATGCCGATCCGTATATTACCCCCGATCCTGGCCAACCAGATTGCAGCCGGAGAGGTGGTGGAGCGGCCCTCTTCTGTGGTGAAAGAACTGGTGGAAAACAGCCTGGATGCGGGGGCTGACCGGGTCGAGATCGACATCGACAAGGGTGGCGCCAAGCTGATCCGCATTCGTGACAACGGTTGTGGCGTCGCCAAAGACGAGCTGGTGCTGGCGCTGTCGCGTCACGCCACCTCCAAGGTTGCCACGCTGGACGATCTGGAAGGGATCAACAGCCTCGGTTTTCGCGGCGAGGCGCTCGCCTCCATCAGCTCGGTCTCCCGTCTCACTTTCACCTCCCGTACCGCAGAGCAGTCCGAAGCCTGGCAAGCCCAGGCGGAAGGGCGCGAGATGAGCGTCACCATCAAGCCGGCGGCCCATCCGGTGGGCACCACGGTGGAGGTGGTGGATCTCTTCTTCAATACCCCCGCGCGGCGCAAGTTTATGCGCAGCGAAAAGACCGAGTTTGCCCATATCGACGAGTTGGTGCGCCGCATCGCGCTCTCCCGCTTCGACGCCACCCTGATCCTGCGCCACAATGGCAAGGTGGTGCGCCAGTACAAGGCCGCCAATACCGTGCCGGAGCAGGAGCGTCGCCTCGCCGCTGTTTGCGGTACCCCCTTCATGCACCATGCGCTGGCGGTGGAGAGCGAGCATAGCGACGTGCGGCTGTGGGGCTGGCTGGCGACCACGGAGGGGGCAAGACCGCAGAACGATCTGCAATACACCTACGTCAACGGCCGGATGATGCGCGACAAGCTGATCAATCACGCCATTCGTCAGGCCTATGACGAGCTGCTGCCTCCCGATCGCTTCGCCGCCTATGTGCTCTACATCGAGCTGGATCCCCGTCAGGTTGATGTTAACGTCCACCCGGCCAAGCACGAGGTGCGCTTCCATCAGGCGCGGCTGATCCACGACTTTATCTTTCAGGCGCTGTTTACTGCGCTGCGCCGCGAAGGGGTCAGCACCGCTCATCAGGACGCGCCGTTGGCCGAAACCCTGGTCGAGTTGCCGGTCAGTCCGCAGATTGAATATCCCGGTCAGGCGCCACGCCCGGAGTGGTACGGTGCCGAGCACAGCTACCGGGCGCCTGCGCAGGTGCGGGAAGGGGGCGCGGCTCGCACCAGCAATTATCAACCGCCCGAGCCGCCAAGTCGCGAGGCGATGCGCGGCATGGGGGCCCTGCTCACTACGCTGCCTATCGCAACGGCGGCTGAGACTGCGCCTGAGCAGCCAGCGGCCACCGTGCCATCACCCAAACAGGGGGGATGTCGCGCCCTGACTTTGGTGGATCAGGCCTACCTGTTGATCGAGCGGGATAATCAGCTGGCGCTGCTCTCGCTGGTGCGTGCCGAGCGGGTGCTGCTGCGTCACTGGTTGCTGGAGACCTGGGGCCAGGGGCTGGCGGCCCAGCCGCTGTTGCTGCCGGTCTCCTTCAAATTGCCGAAGAATTTGATCGCGCTGGTGACCGAGCAGGAACGTTTGCTGAAACGGATGGGGCTGGAGTTGAAAAGCGGGGGGCGCGACACCATGATCCTGACTCGGGTGCCGGCTCTGCTGCGCCAGACCGATCTGGTACGGCTGTTACCCGAATTGCTGCAGATTATCGAGGGCAGATCTGACAGTGATGCTGGCCAGCAGGCTGAAGTATTATGCCAATGGCTGGTGGAGCAGGGGATAAGCCGCGAAAAAATATACGATTTTTCAACTGCCAGTCGTCTGCTGACGGAACTTGTTGCCGCTCATGCTGACCAACTGACAGACATTCGCATGGTGCGCCCGCTTTCGCTGGCGACCGTGCTGGAGGAGTTTGAACATGGCGAGTGACTTGCCGACTGCAATTTTTCTGATGGGGCCGACGGCCTCCGGCAAGACGGATCTCGCCATTGGACTGTGCCAGGCATTGCCTTGCGACATCATTAGCGTCGATTCGGCGCTGATCTATCGCGGCATGGATATAGGGACGGCCAAGCCGACCGCCGATGAACTGGCTCGGGCCCCGCACCGGCTGATCGACATTCTTGACCCGGCCTTGAGCTATTCAGCGGCCGATTTTTGCAAGGATGCCCTGCGGGAGATGAAAGAGATCGCCGACCGTGGCCGCATTCCGCTGCTGGTGGGCGGTACCATGCTCTATTTCAAAGCGCTGCTGGAGGGATTGTCCCCATTGCCCTCTGCCGATCCCGCCATTCGTGCCGGGATTGAGGAAGAGGCTGCCCGCCTCGGTTGGCAGGCGCTGCACGACGAGTTGGTGCGCATCGACCCGGTGGCCGGGGCGCGGATCCACCCCAATGACCCGCAGCGATTGAGTCGTGCACTGGAGGTCTATCGCATCAGCGGCAAGACCCTCACCGAGCTGACGCAGGTGCAGGGGGAGGGCTTGCCCTATCGGGTGCAGCAGTTTGCCATCGCCCCGAGCGATCGTGCCGTGCTGCATCAGCGGATCGAACAGCGCTTTGACAAGATGCTGCAAGGTGGCTTTGAACAGGAGGTCCGTGCGCTGATGGCACGCGGCGATCTGACCCCGGATCTCCCCTCCATTCGCTGTGTGGGTTATCGCCAAATGTGGGACTACCTGTGCGGTGAAGTGGGGTATGATGAGATGCGTTATCGTGGCATTGTTGCCACACGCCAATTGGCAAAACGACAGATGACCTGGTTGCGCGGCTGGCCCGACGTGACCTGGTTGGAATCTGGTGAGTCTGGCAATCTCGACCGCGTGCTTGCTCGAGCTGGTGCGGCTTGACACTCCCTGTATAATCAGGTTGTTATATTGATATTCGGTGTTTAAAAACAACAAACTATAAGGAAAAGAAAAATGGCTAAGGGGCAATCTCTCCAAGACCCGTTTTTGAATGCGCTGCGCCGTGAGCGGATTCCTGTTTCTATCTATTTGGTGAACGGCATCAAACTGCAAGGTCAGATCGAGTCTTTTGACCAGTTTGTTATCCTGCTGAAAAACACCGTGAGCCAGATGGTTTACAAACACGCCATCTCGACCGTCGTACCGGCCCGTGCCGTCAATCATCACCAGCCTACTCCGGGTGGCGCTGCTGATGAACAGGGTGATGCCGAGGCGTGATATCCCTGGGCGAGTCGACTCGCCAACTCAGATTCATCATGATTCCTGTTAAGGAGCAAGCGCTTGTTTGACCGTTATGAAGCTGGCGAACAGGCCGTTCTGGTGCATGTCAACTTCAGTGATGAGGGTGAGCGGGAGGATCTGGAAGAGCTCAAGATGTTGGTGAGCTCGGCCGGAGTCAATGCGCTGGGGGTCGTGACCACCAGTCGCAGTGCGCCCAGTGCCAAATTTTTTGTCGGCAGCGGCAAGGCTGAAGAGATCGCGTCCCAGGTCCAGATGCTGGCGGCGGACGTGGTGATCTTCAACCATGCCCTGACCCCCGCCCAGGAGCGCAACCTGGAGCGTCTGTTCCAGTGCCGGGTGGTGGACCGAACCGGCCTGATCCTCGATATCTTTGCCCAGCGCGCCCGAACCCATGAAGGTAAACTGCAGGTCGAACTGGCCCAGTTGCGCCATCTTTCCACTCGTCTGGTGCGAGGCTGGACCCACCTTGAGCGTCAAAAGGGCGGGATCGGTCTGCGTGGTCCGGGTGAAACCCAGCTTGAAACTGACCGACGTCTGCTGCGAGAACGCATCAAGGCGATTTTGCGTCGGCTCGACAAGGTGGCCAAGCAGCGGGAGCAGGGACGCCGCGCCCGCAACCGCAACGAAGTGCCGACGGTGTCACTGGTTGGTTACACAAACGCCGGAAAGTCCACTTTGTTCAACCAACTTACAGCTGCCAGTGTGTATGCTGCTGACCAATTGTTCGCAACTCTGGATCCCACCCTGCGTAAACTGGTGATCCGGGATGTGGGTGATGTGATTTTGGCGGATACAGTTGGATTTATTCGGCACTTGCCCCATGATCTGGTCGCGGCCTTCAAGGCGACCCTGCAGGAGACTCGTGAAGCGGATCTGCTGCTGCATGTGGTGGACTGTGCCGATGAGCAGATGCAGGAGAATATCGACTCCGTGCAGCAGGTGTTGGCCGAGATTGAAGCCGATGACAGGCCCCAGCTGATGATCTGCAACAAGATCGACAAGCTGGCGGATCGTCCGGCAGGTCTGGAGCGAGATGACGAGGGGCGCCCGTTGCGCGTCTGGTTGTCGGCCCAGACCGGTGAAGGTTGTGAGCATCTGTTTACGGCGCTGACCGAATTGCTGGCTGGCTCCATGGTGCATCACACCCTGCAGTTGCCCCCTTCTGCCGCGAGATTGCGCAGTGCGCTCTATCAGCTGAAAGGGATTGAGCAGGAAGGTTTTAGCGAGGAGGGTGATTTCGTGCTGGAAGTCCGCTTGCAAGTGGCCGACTGGAACCGCCTCGTGAAACAGGAAGGTGAGAGTTTACAACGCTTTATCAGGCATTGATTCGTCGAAGAAGATGACCCCTTAGGGGCTTCTCAACGTATGATGGCCCGGTAGAGATGATATCCATCCGCATGTATTAATGGAGACGCTGATGGCTTGGAATGAGCCTGGTAACAACGGCAAAGACCGTGACCCTTGGGGGAATAACGGCAAGAATCAGGGCCCCCCTGATTTGGATGAAATGCTGCGCAAAGTGAGTCGCCGTTTCGGTGGCTTGTTTGGTGGCGGCAAATCTGGCGGCGATATAGGTCGCTTTGGTCTTTCCATCGCGCTGGTTGTCGCTGTGGTGGTGTGGGTCGTCAGCGGCTTCTACACCATTCGCGAAGCTGAGCGTGGGGTGGTGCTGCGTTTTGGGGAGTATTCCCATAATGTCGACCCTGGCTTGCGCTGGAAACCGACGTTTATCGATCAGGTGATCCCGGTGGATGTGGAGTCTGTGCGCTCCCTGCCGGCCTCCGGTTTCATGCTGACTCAGGATGAGAACGTGGTGCGGGTCGAGATGGACGTGCAGTACCGTGTTGTCAATCCGGAGCAGTACCTGTTCAGCGTCACCAATGCTGACGAGAGTCTGAGCCAGGCTACCGATAGCGCCCTGCGTTATGTGGTGGGTCATACCCGGATGGATGACGTACTGACCACGGGTCGGGAAAAAGTCCGTCAGGAGACCTGGCAGGTGATCGATGGCATCATCGAGCCTTACCAGATGGGTCTGCAGATCGTTGACGTCAACTTCTTGCCGGCACGTCCGCCGGAAGAGGTAAAAGATGCCTTCGATGACGCCATCTCCGCTCAGGAAGATGAACAGCGCTTCATTCGT
This sequence comes from Aeromonas veronii, assembly GCA_041319085.1. Classification (NCBI taxonomy): domain Bacteria; kingdom Pseudomonadati; phylum Pseudomonadota; class Gammaproteobacteria; order Aeromonadales; family Aeromonadaceae; genus Aeromonas; species Aeromonas veronii. Next base: position 851,502 of record CP101033.1, read on the forward strand.
GAAGCTGAAGCCTACGCTCGTGAAGTGGAGCCGAAGGCGCGTGGTTCGGTCAAGCGGCTGGAGCAGGAAGCGGAAGCTTACAAATCCCAGATCGTGTTGAAGGCCCAGGGTGAAGTTGCTCGCTTCAACGAGCTGCTGCCCCAGTATCAGGCGGCGCCTGAGCTGACCCGTAATCGTATCTATTTGGAAACGATGGAAGAGCTCTATCAGCAGGCCAACAAGGTGGTGGTCGACATGCCGGCTGGCAACAACAGCATGATCTATCTGCCGCTCGACAAGCTCTCTGGCAAAGCAAATGCCGTACAACCGGCTCTTCCGGCGAGTGCTCCGGTGGCTGAATCGACTCCTGCGTCCAACGAAGGGGCCAACTCTACACCGACCCCACTGCGTGGCGGTGACCGTTTCAGCTCAGGGAGAAACTGATAGATGAAAAAGTTAGCTATTGGTGCAATCGCTGTCGCGGCCATGGTCTGTTTCTCTTCGGTCTTCATTGTGAATGAAGGCCAGAAGGGGATCGTGGTGCAGTTTGGCAAGGTGAAGCGGGTTGACTCTGGTGAGCCACGTCTATATGAGCCGGGCTTGCACTTCAAGGTGCCGCTTATCGATCAGGTGCGCAAGATGGATGCCCGCATCCAAACCCTGGAAGGTCAGGCGGATCGCTTCGTTACGTCCGAGAAGAAAGACCTGATCATCGACTCCTACGTGAAGTGGAAGATCGAAGATTTCTCCAAGTACTACTTGGCAACCGGCGGTGGTAACAAGATCCAGGCTGAAGACCTGCTCAAGCGCAAGATCAACAACGGCCTGCGTTCTGAAATTGGTAACCGCACCATCAAGGACATCGTCTCTGGTGAGCGCAGTACGGTGATGGAAGATGCCTTGATGAAGATGGCGCGCTCCTCCGAGCTCGGTATCAAGGTGGTGGATGTGCGGATCAAGCAGATCAACCTGCCGGTGGAAGTGTCCAGCTCCATCTATCAGCGGATGCGTGCCGAACGGACCGCGGTAGCCCGCGAACATCGTTCTCAGGGCCGTGAGCAGGCTGAAATCCTGCGTGCCGATATTGACCGCAAGGTGACCGTGATGATCGCCGACGCCGAGAGTAACGCCCGTCAACTGCGTGGTGAAGGGGATGCCGAAGCCGCCAAGATCTATGCCGACAGCTATAAGAAAGACCCCGAGTTTTTCAGCTTCGTGCGTAGTATGGAAGCCTATCGCAAGAGCTTCGCCGGTGGCAACGACCTGATAGTCCTCAAGCCGGACAGCGAGTTCTTCCGCTACCTCAAGTCGCCTAACGGTACCAAACAGTAATCGCCACGAGGTCACATTCAAAGGGTCTGCATTGTCAGACCCTTTTGTGTTTGGTGTCAACGCCAGCCATTGCTCCAGTTGGCTGGCTGTGCGGATGCATGACACCCATGCTGATGGGATTGCGGAGCGTGTGGCTCCCGAGTCTGCGAGTGATATATCCGTATCCGGATGAGCAGTGTTACCCCTGTGGCTGCTGAAAACGGCGTCAACTGAGAGGCGCGTCGCTATTTCAGTCTGTGGGCCGCGCCATTTGTTAGAGTTATGGTATAGATAAGCCCATTTTGGATGTTCAGGGAGGTCCCATGATAGTGACAAGATCCGATGACGATACCGTATTGACCACAGAGGATGTGCTGCTCAGCCTGTGCAACTCGGTGACGGGTGTCTTGAGTGCCGCGACCATGAGTCAAGTGCGGTTTTCCGGCATGGTGCAGCGGATCAGCAAGACCTGCCTCAAGCCTGATATCGGCTGTTTCGTGCTGTTCGATGGCGGTTTTTCCGGTCTGGTGGTGATCAACTTCTCCGCCGCCGCCGCCATGGAGCTGTACGAGAGCTACATGCTTAGCATGGGGCTCTCCAAGGAGGATCTTGCTATCTCACACACCTCTGATGAGGTGAGCAACGTGATGGGCGAGCTGATGAATCAGATTGTCGGCAGCTTTATCGTCAAGGTGGGCCGGGATCTGCAGACCCACATCACCCAGAACCAGCCGAAGATGCTGGCCCTCAACAAGCAGGTGATGCTGAGTGTCGATACCAATCTCGATAGCCCGGAATCTCGCCGCGTCACCTTCTTCACCGCCCGCAACAACATCTTCTATCTGGAGCTGGCGATGGACAAAACCGAGTTCATTCGCATCCACAATGAGGGGATGGAGCACGAGGAGCTGGATCCCGATGCGCTGATCGCCCAGGCCAAGCAGCACGTAGCCAAGCCGGTTCAGGCGGCAGCTCCGGTCGCCAACGATCACGACGATCTGCTCGACTCCCTCGGCATCTGATCTCGAGCTGATGAGTGAAATGAGCAGGCCACCTAGCGGGGCGTGATGATATCGTTACCCACAAGAACGCGCAGTGGCTTAGTACTACAGCGAAGAACGAGCGCGTATTTTTGGCGTATCTCATCGCTATACCCCGCCATTTCCTCAGATGACGGAAGGTGTTCTCTACCAGATGCCTTGCCTTGTAGAGCTCCTTATCATGCTCTCGCTGCTCCTTACGGGATCATTATCTTCATCCCTCTGCAGCTGGCAAACGCCATCAACTCATTGGTGCTGTACCTCTATCTGCCAGTAAACACGAGTCTGGCCAGTGTACAATCCGCAGTTGTTCCCGATGTAATAATGATTTTTATCGGCATATCACCCACTCAACCTCACAGGCCTTTTTGCCCCAAGAGGTGGGAAGCGATAAGGTTCGGTTCCATGTGCGGTCTGATAAATCATGGCGGTAATGAGCTGGAGTCGTCATGTTGTGATGATTATTTGAGGGGAGCAAGGCGGTGATTGTATCGAATACCATCACCTGAAGATAACGGCCCCTAGACCGGTCAACCAGTGTATTCATCCATTAACCGGAAAAATGGGCGTAAAATTACACGGCAATGCATAGGTTTGCATAAATAGCGTCAATTTGTGTATTGTAATTCAAAAAGATAAGATGTTCAGTCAAAAAATCAGATACGGCAGCAGATATTGATTAAAGAGATATTGTAGATGATGGGTTCGTTATTGTTGATTTTGGTGGGCGGTATAATCGGTAAAAAAAACCGGAGCCTGTTCAGGCTCCGGTTTTCAATGAGAGTGACGGGGATCAGTCACGCACGTAGATGACTTCAACGCCATCATCTTCGTCGTCATCCCACTCGTCATCATCAAGCCCTTCATCGAAGGCCACGGAAGCTGCCAGTGCTTCGGCTTCAGCCTGAGCCAGCTGGTTCTTGTGGTAGTCGTCCCACTTGAACTCGACCTTCTCGATCGCCTCTTTGGCATCCTGCTCCAGTTGACGGGGCATGGTGTCCAGCAGATCCAGAATGTCGTAACAGACCTTCTTGGTACCTTCCTTGCTAATGGCCGAGATCTGGTAGACCGGACCTTCGTATGCCAGCGCCGCCTTGACACGGTCCATCACTTCCTGCGCTTCCTCTTCCAGGATCAGATCCATCTTGTTGAACACCAGCCAGCGCGGCTTGCCTGCCAACTCGGGGCTGTATTTTTCCAGCTCCCGGACGATGGTCACGGCGTTTTCAGCAGGATCGGAGCCATCGATGGGGCAGATATCCACCAGATGGAGCAGCACGCGGCAACGCTCGAGGTGCTTCAGGAAGCGAATCCCCAGACCAGCACCTTCGGCGGCACCCTCGATCAGACCCGGAATATCCGCGATCACGAAGGAGCGGGAGTTCTCACCACGCACCACACCCAGGTTCGGCACCAGGGTGGTGAAGGGGTAGTCGGCCACTTTCGGACGCGCGGCGGAAACAGCACGGATAAAGGTAGATTTACCAGCGTTGGGCAGACCCAGCATACCGACATCGGCCAGCAGCAGCAGCTCCAGCTTCAGGGTCCGCACTTCACCCGGTGTACCGTTACTCTTCTGGCGCGGAGCCCGATTGACGGAGCTCTTGAAGCGGGTGTTGCCCAGACCGTGGAAACCACCCTTGGCAACCATCAGCTTCTGACCATGACTGGTCAAGTCGCCCAGTCGCTCACCGGTATCCTCGTCGCTGGCGCGAGTACCGACAGGAACACGCAGGATCTTGTCCTTGCCACGATGGCCGGTACAGTTGGCACTACGACCATTCTCGCCACGCTCGGCGGCATGGAAACGCTCAAAACGGTAATCGATCAGGGTGTTGAGGTTTTCGTCGGCCAGCAGATAGACATCACCGCCATCGCCACCATCACCGCCATCCGGACCACCGTTGGGAACATACAACTCCCGGCGAAAACTGACACAACCGTTACCACCGTCACCGGCATCGACTCGAATCTGGACTTCATCAACAAACTTCATAGGTAACCGTCACCTTAATTCGAAAAACCGATACGCAATTATAGTGGTACAGACCCCTGCGGGCGATACGCATCTTGGCAATCCACGCCCCTGTCGGAGCCCGGGTCATCTGCGTTCCGTTTTTTCGTCAACTATTCAGAAAAACAAAAGCCCCGCCTGTTGGCGGGGCTTCGGATCCTTGCGGTCCGTAATTACTCAGCAACGATGCTAACGTACTTACGATTCAGCGGACCTTTAACTTCGAACAGGATTTTACCAGTCGCGGTTGCGAACAGGGTGTGATCCTTGCCCAGACCAACGTTGGTGCCAGCGTGGAACTTGGTGCCACGTTGACGAACGATGATGCTACCAGCTAGAACTGTTTCGCCGCCGAAACGCTTAACGCCCAGGCGTTTAGCTTCAGAATCGCGACCGTTGCGGGATGAACCGCCAGCTTTTTTGTGTGCCATTTATCGGACTCCTCTAATTAAGCGCTGATGCCAGTGATTTTGACTTCAGTGAACCACTGACGGTGGCCCGCTTGCTTACGATGGTGCTTACGACGACGGAACTTGACGATAGTCACTTTCTCGCCACGGCCGTGAGCCACAACTTCAGCTACAACCTTGCCACCTTCAACGAAAGGAGCACCTACTTTAAAAGTGTCGCCTGCAGCAACCATCAGAACTTCGTTGAAGTCGATAGTAGCGCCAGTCTCAACGTTCAGCTTTTCCAGACGAACGATTTGACCTTCGGCCACACGGTGTTGTTTTCCGCCGCTTTGGAATACCGCGTACATTTGATTAACTCCGTAAAGGCATGTCTTTTGCTCAAGGCTAGACATGCGCAAAAACCTATAACAATGGGCGGGCATTCTACGCAAATCGATCTGCTCAGGCAAGGCCAATTTAGCAAAAAGTTTATTTTGTGCGCATATCTGCCGCCGTGGATAAACGCCTAACTGTAACCCATTGTGAAATCGTGTAGAATCCCTGCCATTACTAAAATCGCAGTTATTGCTGCTGTCACGTTACGAGACTTATGGACCAACAGACTATCCGTGCGCTCTGTGCCGCCGACATGACGGCGGTCAATGAACTGATCCTGGCCCGACTCCAGTCCGACGTTAGTCTGATTAATCAGCTGGGTTTCTACATTGTCAGCGCCGGCGGGAAACGGATGCGCCCCATGCTGACCGTGATGGCTGCGCGTGCGCTGGGCTATGAGGGTGAGGATCACCTGAAACTGGCCGCCATCATCGAATTCATTCACACCTCTACCCTGCTGCATGACGACGTGGTCGACGAATCCGACCTGCGCCGCGGCCGGGAGACCGCCAACGCCATGTTTGGTAATGCCGCCAGCGTGCTGGTTGGTGACTACCTCTATAGCCGCTCCTTCCAGATGATGGCCGAACTCTCCAACCTGCGGGTGATGGAGATCCTCTCGGATGCCACCAACACCATCGCCGAAGGGGAAGTGTTGCAGCTGATGAACTGCAACGATCCGGACACCACCGAAGAGAGCTACATGACGGTCATCTACTGCAAGACCGCCAAACTGTTCGAGGCCGCCACCCGGCTCGCCGCCGTACTGACTCATCAGCCCGAGCCCGTCGAGCAGGCCATGACCGATTACGGCAAGTATCTGGGCACCGCGTTCCAGATCATCGATGACGTGATGGACTACTGCTCCCAGAGCGAAGAGATGGGCAAGAATGTCGGCGACGATCTGGCCGAAGGCAAACCGACCCTGCCGCTGCTACGTGCCATGGAAGTGGGCTCGCCGGAAGAGCGCCAGCTGGTACGCGATGCCATCGAGCACCGCAACGGTATGGAACATCTTGAGCAGATCCTCGGGATCCTCGACCGTACCGGTGCGCTGGAGTACTCCCGCATGCGTGCCAGGGAAGAGGCCGACAAGGCCATTGCCGCTCTCGCCATCCTGCCTGACTCCCCGCACAAGCACGCGCTGGAAACACTGGCCCACATGGCCGTGCAGCGCAGCGCCTGAGTAAACGACATTCCTGACATAAGGTAGAGTCCACGGGCGTGGTGTAAATTCGGTGGAATGGCAAGATCCATCGACTTATGCGGTAAGGTAATGGTTTGCAAGGATAATAATCTTGAATGGCATATACCTGCGTACCAGCAACCAGCGTTGCAATCATGCGAGCTATCCCGAGTTCTTGGTAGCGACCAAGCCACGGTGAGCGAAGTTGCGAATGGAGACAGCGGGAGCGATCATGATGCTCTACCTGCAAAAAGTAGCAATAGTTCAGAACAGCTGATCGCCGTCAAGTAGTGACCCGCTCAAAGACGTGTCCAACAAGGCGGTTGGTTGGGCCATTCCTATATCTTGCCTGCTCTGTGAAGGCAATACCGGTGTCTGTGAGAGGTATGAATGGTGTACGCCACCATTTCTTCAAGAAATGCAGCTCCATTTTGTTTGGTCGGTGCATCCAAGAACGCCACGTGGGTAAATCTGGTGACACGTTCAATGGCCAAAAACATGTGTTGCTTGCCTTCCTCCAGACGTAACTCGCAACTGTCGGTATGCAAGTAACCCATTTCTGTCGGTTCGAACTGTCCACGTTGATTTTTGTTCTGTTGCTGATTGGGTCGCTTGCTAATGCCATGTCGTATAAGACAGCGATGAAGGGCACTGCGAGTTAGTTGTGGGAGGGCTTTGCGCAAATGCCCCTGGTTTCTGACGACTCCCTCTGACTGTTAGAGACAACAAAAACCCGCAAAGCCTTACGCTGTGCGGGTTTCTGTACTTTCTAGTTCCTGCTCGGAACTTAATTTGGTGGCCCCTGGGGGACTTGAACCCACGACCAATCGATTATGAGTCGACTGCTCTGACCAACTGAGCTAAGGGGCCAAATTGTGCGTTTAGCGGCGTGGATTATAGGGGAAGAGGAAAGGGCAGTCTATAGGTATATCAACCACTTGGCGACTAATTGACCAGATTGGTAGAGGATGAAAAGCGGGTCACAAGGGTAAATGCCAGACAAAACAAAGCCCCGCATGGCGGGGCTTTGGCAGAGTAGTTTGACACAGCGTCAGGACTATTCGTCCAGGAAGCTGCGCAGCACTTCCGAGCGGCTTGGGTGGCGCAGTTTACGCAGAGCCTTGGCTTCGATCTGACGAATACGCTCACGGGTAACGTCGAACTGCTTGCCCACTTCCTCGAGGGTGTGGTCAGTGTTCATGTCGATACCGAAACGCATCCGCAGTACCTTGGCTTCGCGGGCGGTCAGGCCAGCCAGCACTTCGCGGGTGGCGTTGCGTAGGCTTTCACTGGTCGCCGCATCCGCTGGCAGAGCCAGGGTGGTATCTTCGATAAAATCGCCCAAGTGGGAATCTTCATCATCACCGATGGGCGTCTCCATGGAGATAGGCTCTTTGGCGATTTTAAGTACCTTGCGGATCTTGTCTTCCGGCATGCCCATACGCATGGCCAGCTCTTCCGGGTTCGGCTCACGACCCATCTCCTGCAGCATCTGACGGGAGATTCGGTTGAGCTTGTTGATAGTCTCGATCATGTGTACCGGGATACGGATGGTACGGGCCTGATCCGCGATGGAGCGGGTAATGGCCTGACGGATCCACCAGGTTGCATAGGTCGAGAACTTGTAGCCACGACGGTATTCAAACTTGTCTACCGCCTTCATCAGACCGATGTTGCCCTCCTGGATCAGATCCAGGAACTGCAGGCCACGGTTGGTGTATTTCTTGGCGATAGAGATAACCAGACGCAAGTTGGCCTCAACCATCTCTTTCTTCGCACGGCGGGCCTTGGCCTCACCGATGCTCATGCGGCGGTTGATATCCTTGATCTGGGCAATCGACAGACCGGTCTCTTCTTCAATCTGCTGCAGCTTGCCGATGGCGCGCTGAACATCCTCATCCATTTCAACCAGACGGGGAGACCAGGCTTTGCCTGCCTGCTTCTGGTATTCAAACCAGGCAGTTTCACACTCGTTGTTGGTGAAGGCCGCGACGAAGGTTTTCTTCGGCATCTTGGCCTGCTCAACGCAGAGCTTCATGATGATGCGTTCCTGCACGCGGACGCGCTCCATCATCTCGCGCATGTTGTTGACCAGGCGATCGAACTGCTTGGGCATCAGGCGGAATTGACGGAATACATCAGCCAGCTGGGCGATAGCGGCCTGGGTATCATCGTGTGCGCGGCCATTCTTCTGAATGGAGAGGCGGGTCACCTCATACTGGGCACGCAGTTCACCAAACTTCTCGCGAGCGACTTCCGGATCCGGACCACCGTCACCGTCGTCGTCAGAGCTGTCGCCATCTTCATCTTCGTCTTCTTCGTCTTCTTCATCTTCGTCGGCCAGATCGTCTTCGCCGAGTTCGGAACCGATGTGTGTGGCGGTAGGCGCCATGTCTTCGGTTTCGTTCGGGTCGATAAAGCCAGAGATGATGTCAGAGAGACGCAACTGCTCGGCTTCGTACTTGTCGTACTGCTCGAGGAGGTAAGTAATTGCTTCAGGGTACTCGGCTACAGAGCTTTGTACCTGGTTGATACCGTCTTCGATCCGCTTGGCGATGTCGATTTCGCCTTCACGGGTCAGCAGTTCGACGGTACCCATTTCCCGCATGTACATGCGGACGGGATCGGTCGTGCGACCAATCTCAGATTCAACAGATGCCAGAGCCTGGGCCGCTGCTTCGGCAGCGTCCTCATCGGCTGTACCACCTTCAGCCATGATAAGGTCATCGGCATCTGGGGCGTTTTCCACCACTTGGATGCCCATATCGTTGATCATCTGGATGATGTCTTCGATCTGGTCGGAATCGACAATGTCTTGCGGGAGGTGATCGTTCACCTCGGCATAGGTCAGGTAGCCCTGTTCTTTACCTTTGGCAACGAGGAGTTTAAGCTGAGACTGCGGGGTTTGCTCCATAGAACTCATCCGGTTGGTGTTGCTAGGTTGCGCGTACAGTGCGCTGCTGCGCAAATAGCCAATTCTAATAGAAAACCGCCAGACATGCTATGTCTGGTTGCGGCGTCGGTCATGAGAAACCCCTGCCCGCAGTATTGTCGGGGCCAGGCGGTTATAAAATTTTTGCTTTTCATCCCGTTGATTCGGGCGACGCTATCCATATTGGGACTAATCACTCAAATATCAAGCCTCACTCTCATTTCTTTTCTCAATTTGCACCTCTCTTATCAGCATCATCAACTCTTGGGTTTCTTCGGAGCTTAGTCCTTCCTGAGCCACTTTGGCCTGCAATTCTTCTATCCGTTGTTTCAGAAACTGGTTGATGAAGCCGACGAAGGTGTCCTGAAGTTCTCCCAGAATATCGGGTTCCTGGTCGAGCCTGACCTCTTCAAAGAGATCGTGCATCGCCAGCTGAGCGAGGATCTCGCCCTCCTTGGTACCACGCCAGTGTTCCAGCAGGATACCGGTGGTGATACCGGGCTGTGCCAGGATCTGCTGGTGCAGTTGCAGCAGGAACTTGATGCCCTGTACGCGCAGTCCAGCCAATTCCGGCATGGGGGGAAGCTCAGCCGTTACTGCCGGATATTGCACCATCAGTGCCAGCGCCCGCCGCAGTGGCGTCAGCTTGGCTGCCTTGGGTTTGTTGACCTCGGCCTTGGGCTGGCTGTTGCGGGCAAACAGTTCGGCGATGCGCTGTTTGTTCTCGCCCCAGCGCATCATGCTGGAGAGACGAGTGATCAGCCCTTCGCGGGTAAACCCTTCCGGTACGCGGCGAATAAGTTCGGCGGCCTTGTTGGCCACTTCAAACTTGCCAGCCTCACCCGAAAGTGCGGCATCCCGCCCCAGGCGCTCGAACATGAAGTCGGCGAACGGTTGGGCTTCATCGAGCAGGGCTTCGAAGCCCTCCTTGCCAATCTGGCGCACCAGCGAATCCGGATCTTCTCCATCGGGCAGGAACACGAACTTCAGCTCGCGCCCGTCCTGCAGATGGGAGAGAGCATTATCCAGTGCCCGCCAGGCGGCTTCACGGCCGGCGTTATCACCGTCGTAGCAGCAGACCACCTCGGCTGTTGTACGAAACAGGGTGTGGATATGGTCGCTGGTTGTTGCAGTACCCAGCGCCGCCACCGCATAGTCGATGTCGTACTGACCGAGAGCCACCACATCCATATAGCCTTCCACCACCAGGATCCGGCGGGGATCCTTGTGTGCCTGCTTCACTTCGTAGAGACCGAATAGCTCTCGCCCTTTATGGAAGATGGGGGTCTCCGGCGAGTTCAGGTACTTGGGGGTGCCATCACCCAGCACCCGGCCACCGAAACCGATGACCCGGCCACGCTTGTCACGGATCGGGAACATGATGCGATCGCGGAAACGATCATAACTCCCCGGGCCATTGTCACGGGTGATCAGCATGCCGCCCGAGATAAGCAGCTGTTCGTGATCCCGGCTGGCGCCGAAGCGGCGACGCACCTGATCCCAATCGCTGGGTGCATAGCCAATATTGAAGCGTTTGACCACTTCGCCAGTCAGACCGCGACCTTTGAGGTACTCCACCGCATGGGGAGCGCTCTTGAGATTGCTCTCGTAGAAGCGGGCGATCTGGTTCATTAGCTCGAACAGATCCTTGCTGACGGCGGGCTGGCTATTGGCCGAGCCGCCGATACTCTGCTCGCGAGGCACCTGCATGCCCTGCATGCTGGCGAGCTCTTCGATGGCATCGGGAAATTCGAGACCGTCGTACTCCATGACAAAGCCGATGGCGTTGCCGTGGGCGCCACAACCGAAACAGTGGTAGAACTGTTTCTCCTGGCTGACGGTAAAAGAGGGGCTTTTTTCGTTATGAAAAGGGCAGCAAGCCTGGTAGTTCTTACCGGCTTTTTTCAGCCGCACTCGCGAGTCGATCAGCTCGACTATGTCTGTGCGTACGAGCAGATCGTCGATAAAGGATTGGGGGATCCTGCCTGCCATAACCGTCCTGTTTCATTGCGGAGAAAATAAAAAAGCCGCGCATTCCAAGGGAAGCACGGCTTCTTCGACCAAACAAGAGAGTTGCCTGTTACGCCAAGCGGGTTTTCACCTGAGCACTGACGGCGCCGACATCGGCACGCCCCTGAATTTTCGGCTTCAAGACAGCCATGACCTTGCCCATATCAGCCATGACGGCAGCACCACTTTCAGTGATGGCTTGCTCGATCAGAGCGGCAATTTCATCTGCGGTCAGCTGTTGCGGCAGGAACTCCTGCAACACAACGATCTCGGCGGACTCTTTGTCGGCAAGATCCTGGCGACCGGCAGCTTCAAATTGGCTGATGGAATCGCGGCGCTGTTTAACCATTTTGGTCACGACAGCGAGGATATCCTCATCATTCAGCTCGATACGGGTATCGACTTCACGTTGCTTGATTTCTGCCATCAACAGGCGGATCGCTCCCAGACGTGCCTTATCTTTGGCAAGCATGGCGAGTTTTTGTTGATCCTTGAGTTGATCCTTCAGAGACACGGCAATATCTCCCGATTAGTACAGGCGGATACGACGTGCGTTTTCGCGAGACAGCTTCTTGGCGTGACGCTTAACAGCAGACGCTTTGGCGCGCTTACGAATGGTAGTCGGCTTCTCGTAGAACTCACGGCTACGAACTTCGGACAGGATACCGGCTTTTTCGCAAGAACGCTTGAAACGACGCAGAGCAACGTCAAACGGCTCATTTTCACGGACTTTGATTACTGGCATGTGCCTTTCACCTCAGTGATAAATTGTTAGCTGACCTTCAATCGATCAGCATGTCTTAAAATGGTGCGAAATTATACTCTGGACAGGGAATGAAAGTAAACCCGCAGAGATCGCTCTGGTTTAAAAAACCCGCGAAGGTTACCATAGCCATCTCATTTTAGCAGTGAAATTTTTTAGCAATGCGTGTATTGGGCATAGAGACATCCTGTGACGAAACCGGGATCGCGATCTTCGACGATCAAAAAGGGATCCTTTCCCATCAGTTATACAGCCAGGTCAAGCTGCATGCGGACTACGGTGGCGTTGTCCCCGAGCTCGCCAGCCGGGATCATGTTCGCAAGACGATCCCGTTGATCCAGGCCGCATTGCAAGAGGCGGGACTGGGCAAAGATGACATCGACGGCATCGCGTATACCGCAGGGCCGGGTCTGGTCGGCGCCATTCTGGTGGGGGCCACCATCGGCCGCTCGCTGGCGATGGCGTGGAACAAACCGGCCATCGCCGTCCACCATATGGAAGGCCACCTGCTGGCCCCCATGCTGGAAGAGAAAGCCCCCGAGTTCCCCTTCGTGGCGCTGCTGGTCTCCGGTGGTCACTCCATGCTGGTGCGGGTTTACGGCATCGGCAGCTATCAGCTGCTGGGGGAATCCATCGATGATGCCGCTGGCGAAGCGTTCGACAAGACCGCCAAGCTGATGGGTCTGGACTACCCGGGCGGCCCCCTGCTCTCCCGTCTGGCAGAGAAGGGCACCACCGGACGTTTCCACTTCCCCCGTCCGATGACCGATCGACCGGGGCTCGACATGAGCTTCTCCGGCCTCAAGACCTTTGCTGCCAACACCATCGCCGCCAATGGTGATGATGAGCAGACCCGCGCCGATATCGCTCGGGCGTTTGAAGATGCGGTGGTTGATACCCTGGCCATCAAGTGCCGCCGCGCCTTGAAAGAGACCGGTCTCACGCGTCTGGTGGTGGCAGGTGGCGTCAGTGCCAACCGCCATCTGCGTGCCCAGCTGGCCGAATTGATGGAGAGCCTCAATGGCGAGGTGTTCTATCCGCGCACTGAATATTGCACCGATAACGGCGCCATGATTGCCTACGCCGGTATGCAGCGCCTGAAAGCTGGCGTGTTTGAGCCGCTGGCGGTCAAAGCGGTGCCGCGCTGGCCGCTGGATACCCTGGAGCCGGTCTGATCCAAAGGATCTGGCACCCAGAAGGGTCGGGGGAGTGCTATCCAGCGCTCTATTCTTGCGATGTAACAGCGGCCCTTCGGGGCCTCTATTGATCGTGGACGCCAGATTGCGCGACCATCCCTGTCCGGTACTCTCGCCCTTTTCGCCGCCATGCCCCCTCTGTGTTGCCCTGGATGATATAGTCACGGTCAGGATCCGTATTCAAGGAGTGCATCGTGAAGAAGATCATCTACATCTTGCTGGGCCTGGCCGTGGCTGCCGTGGTGGCCATTGCGGCGCTGGTCAGCCTCATCGACCCTAATCAATTCAAACCCCAAGTGGCTGAACAGGTGCGCAAGAGCACGGGCCGGGAGCTGGTGATGGCGGGGGAGATGGACTGGCGTTTCTGGCCGAGTCTCGGCCTCTCGCTGAAGCAGGTCGCCCTGCGCAATCCGGCCGGTTTTGCCGAGCAGGATCTCGTTCGCTTCGAACAGGGTGAGGCCTCGGTGGCGCTGTTGCCGCTGCTCTCCCATCGCTTGGATATTGGCAAGGTGACCCTGAGTGGTGCTCATCTCTTTATCCAGACCAAAGTGGATGGCAGCTCCAATCTGAGCGGGCTGATCAAAGACTCTGCGGCTTCAACGGCGACAGCAACGAGCGAGCCTGCTGCGCCTTCTACCTCCCCTGCGCCAACCACTGATAACAAACCTTGGCAGATCAGTTTGCAGGGGGTCGCGCTCTCCCAGGCCAGTGCGCTGGTACAGGATGATCGCAGCGGCACCTCGCTGCGACTGGATCGTCTCGATCTCGACATGGGGCAGCTGGCCACCGGTCAGTGGGTCCCCGTGACGCTGGCCGCCAAGGGGAGTGCCGACAGGCTCGCTTTCGATCTCAAGGGACAGGCCCAGATCAAGCTGGCGCAGGAGGTGATGGCCAGCGAACTGAAGGAGCTGAGCTTTAGCGGCAGCCTGAGTGAACCGACCTTGCGACTCGACAGCTTCTCCATCAAGGGAGACCGGCTGGCTCTCGGTGAGTGGAGCAATCTCACGTTGGCACTGAAAGGAGCCAAGGTAGAGGGGCAGCAAGTTTCACTGGCTGGCTCGCTGGAAGGAACCCTTAAAGGGCGGCTCGATAAAGAGACGAAGCTGGCCGAGCTCTCCGATGTGCTGCTGACCGCCGCGCTGGAAGGTGATGCGCTGCCGCGCCCGCAGATGAAGCTTAAACTGGCCGGCTTTGCCCGTGCCGAGCTCGACAAGCAGTTGATTACCCTGAGCAAGTTGGTAATGAGTGCCGATGAGGCACTGCTGAGTGGCGAGGGGGCCGTGCAGCTTGGTGAGGTTCCTGTGGTCACGTTTGATCTGCATGGTGAGACGCTGGATCTCGACAAATGGCTCGCCAAAGCGACACCGGCCACGACCACACAGCTGAAAGAGGGCAAACCTGAGGCCAGAGTCCCCAGCGCCGGGGCAAGTGGCAATCAAGCGGCAACCGGCAAGAGCGAAGCCCTCTCCGCGGTCGAACCGGATTTGGGCGCGCTCAAAGTTATGGATCTGGATGGTCGGCTGCAGCTTGGCAGCCTGCGTCTGAAAGGGCTGGATCTCGGCGCTGTCGATCTGCAGGTGGATCTGGGCAAAGGGCTGCTCACGCTCAAGCAGTTCAGCGCGACCGTGGCTGGCGGTCAGGTGAAAGCGAACGGCGTACTCGATGCGCGCCAGCAGCCCGCTACCTACAAGGTGCACAAGCTGGTGGCCGGAGTGAACATTCGTCCCTTGCTGCAGACGCTTGCCCAGAGTGATCTGCTGGAGGGTAAGGGCGATCTCGATGTGCAGGTGCAGGGCCGTGGTCTCTCCGCGCTTGCACTGCGCAACGGGATGCAGGGCAAGGTTACCTTGAAGCTGAGCGACGGTGCCCTGCACGGTATCAACCTGCCGGAGATGATCCGCGAGGCGCGGGCCACCCTCACCGGCAAGGGGGCCGAGCAGGTGAAGGAGGCGCGCAAGACCGATTTCAGCGCCCTGACCGCCAGCTTCCAGATTGCCGATGGCGTTGCCCGCAGCAACGACATCCAGCTCTCTGCCCCGGCCTTGCGGGTCAAGGGGGAGGGGCAGACGGCGCTGGTACCGGAGAGCCTCGACTTCCTGTTCCTCACCTCCATCGTCGAGAGCAGCAAGGGGCAGGGGGGCAAGGATGTGGACGAGCTGAAGGAGATCACCATTCCGGTGCGGATCGGCGGCCACTGGCAGGCCCCCAGCTACCAGCTCGACGTGAAGGCGCTGCTCAGCAACAACAAGTTGCTGGAGGATAAGGCCCGCAAGGAGGCCGAACGCGGCCTCAAGAAGCTGCTGGGTGACAAGGCCGACAACGAGGCCGTCAAAGGGGTGGCTGACCAGCTGCTCAAGGGACTGTTCAAATAGCCCCAGCCTTTCGCTTTATTGCCATGCAGAGCCCGTGCCGAGCGGGCTCTTTCTTATTGCGGAGACCGTTCAGTGAGTGTCGTATCGGACTAGGCATTGGCCTGGCAAGTCTATAGGGAAGGGCCCGCCTGAATTGCTTCAGGCGGGCCCTTTTTCATTGCCGCTAGCGGGAATTACTCCCCCAGCAGCGTTTGCCAGACGGCGAGCACATGGCTGCGCTCACTCTGCAGCTGATCATCGCTCACCTTGCGGGAGATCTCCGAGAGATTGAGGCGATGGCCGAGGTTGCGGATCTCCAGATAGGCCTGCTTCAGCCCCTCCGCCTGCTCCAGGGTCAGTACCCCTGCCATCACGCACTCATCGAAGATGCGCACGTTATCGGACCAGCGAGTGAGGGCATCGGGTTCGCTACAGGCGTGGGCCAGCACCAGATACTGGGCGATAAACTCGATATCCACCATGCCGCCGGGGGACTGCTTGAGGTCGAACTCGCCAGCCCCCGCCTTGAGCAGGTGATCCCGCATCTTGTGGCGCATCTCGCGCACCTCGCGGGCCAGGGTCGGCAGCTCCCGCTCTCTGGCCAGCACATCGCGGCGGATACGGGCAAACTCGGTAACGATGGCATCGTCGCCATAGATGGGACGGGCCCGCACCAGCGCTTGATGCTCCCAGGTCCACGCCTCGTTTTGCTGATACTGCTCATAGGCCGACAGCGACGAGACCAGCAGACCGGAGTCGCCGGAGGGGCGCAGCCGCATGTCGATCTCGTAGAGGATCCCGGACGGGGTACGGGTGCTGAACAGGTGCAGGATCCGCTGCGCCAGACGCAGATAGAGCTGGCGGCTGTCGATGGGCTTGCGACCATCTGTGTAGCTGTTGGGGTCGCCGCCGTGCAGGAACACCAAATCGAGATCCGAGCCGTAGCCCAGCTCGATCCCGCCCAGCTTGCCGTAGGCCACCACCGCAAAGCTGCGCTGGCCGCTTACCGCTACCTCGGGTGGCACCCCGTAGCGCTCGCTCATCTGGGCCCACGCCTGATTGACCACCTCCTCGGTGATCGCCTCCGCCAGCCAGGTGAGGTGGTCGCTCACCTTCATCAGCGGCAGGGCGCCGGCGATGTCGGCCGCCACGATGCGCAGCAGCTGCACCTGCTTGAACTGGCGCAGCGCCTCCATCTGCTGCTCCACATCCTCTTCGGGGATGCGCAGCAGGAACTGGCGCAGCTGGGGCTTGTACTGATCGAGCGGGGTGGGGTGGTAGAGGTGCTGGGGATCGAGCAGTTCGTCCAGCAGGATGGGGTAGCGGGCCAGCTGTTCACTCACCAGATGGCTGGCGTCGCACAGCCGTACCAGCTGGCGCAGGGCGCCCGGGTTTTCCGCCAGCAGCTGCAGATAGGCGCTGCGGGTGAAGATGCGGGTCAGCAGCTCACAGACCCGCTCGAACAGGCGGGCGGGTTGCTCGCTGGCCACCACCAGCCGCAGCAGCTCCGGCATCAACCAGTCCAGCGCGATGCGCCCCTGCGGCCCCACCTGACGGCGCTTGTACTCCTCCTTGAAGCGCAGCAGGGCGGCGCAGAGCGGAGCGGGCTCGACGGCCCCTTGAGCAGTCAGCAGTTTTTCCAGCTCGGCGGCGTCGAGCTCGGTGCGCCAGAGATCGAGCCAGAGCTGCTCCAGATGGGCGGGGGCCTCCTTCTCTTCCCCCACCACGGCGGCGAACTCCTGATGGACGGCGGCCATCTCCTCATCCAGATGAGCCATAAAGGCGTCCCAGTCAGCAAAACCCAGAGCAGCGATCAGCCGCTGGCGATCCCGCTCCTCGGTGGGCAGGGTCTGGGTCTGCTGATCGCCGATCTCCTGCAATATGTTCTCGACCCGGCGCAAGAAGCGATAGGCATCCAGCAAGCGATCGCAATGGGCGGATTCGAGGGCGCCACATTGGGCGATGGCGGCCAGCGCTTCGGGCAGGTGACGCACCCGCAGCGCAGGTTCACGACCGCCGCGAATAAGTTGCAGCGCCTGGGCGATGAACTCCACCTCGCGAATGCCGCCAGCCCCCAGCTTGATGTTGCCCTCCAGCCCCTTGCGGCGCACCTCGGCGGCGATCATCGCCTTCATCTGGCGCAGGCCGTCGATAACGCCAAAGTCGATATAGCGGCGAAACACAAAGGGGCGCAGCATTTCGGCGAGCTCGACCGCGTGCTCGCACTGGGGCCCCAGTACCCGCGCCTTGACCATGGCGTAGCGCTCCCAGTTGCGGCCGTGGTGCTGGTAGTAATCCTCCATGGCGGCGAAGGAGATGGCCAGCGGCCCCGCATCGCCAAAGGGGCGCAGTCGCATATCGACCCGGAACACCTGACCATCTAGGGTGGGCTGGTGGAGGGCGTTGATGATGCGCTGGCCCAGCTTGATAAAGAACTGCTGGTTGGCCAGCTCGCGCCGCCCGCCGACCGTGTAGCCGTTCTCGGGGAAGGTGAAGATAAGGTCGATATCCGAGGAGAAGTTGAGCTCGCCGCCCCCGAGCTTGCCCATGCCGAGAATGAGCAGCGGCTGCGGGTTGCCGTTGCCGTCCATCGGGGTGCCCAGCTCGCCGCACTGTTTGGCGTAGAGCCAGTCGCGAGCGGAGCAGATGAGGGCATCCGCCAGCTTGGTGAGGTGGATAAAGCTCTCTTCCACTTCGGCATGGCCCAGCAGCTCGCGCCAGGCGATCACCAGCATGCGGCTGCGGCGGAACTGGCGCAGGATACGCTTGAGGGCCTCTTCATCGCTCACCTCGGCCAGCAGGGCGCTGAGGTCACTCTGGTAGGCGGGCCAGCGTTCGGCCCGTTCGAGATCCCCAGAGGCGAGCAGCTTGGTCAGCAACTCCGGCTGTTTGAAGAGGGAATCGGCGACAAAATCGGAGAGACCGAGCAGGGTCAGCAAGGTCTGGCGCACCAGTTCGGGCTGGTTGCCATAGTCGGGGGCCAGCTCGATCAGTCGCTGCCACTGACGCTCGGCCTGTTTTTGCAGCAAGGGGGAGAGGGCAAAGAAAGAGTGAGAGTGCTGGGCCACGGTTGCCGTCCTTGTGGTTCACGACAGGCGGTTAACGACACGGGGTTAACAAAGCTGCCGGTTCAAAATGGTGGCTGCCAATCTAGCACTGTCAGGCGCCCGCGTCACAGCACAGGGGCGAGAAGCATGATCCGGCGAGAAAAAAATGGGCCCCCGATATCGGAGGCCCATTTGATTGGTGGAACAGCGGTTTAGTGGCTGTCGACCCAGACGAACTTGAGCACGAACAGCAGGGCTACCACCAGCACGCAGGGGTTGATCTCGCGCCAGCGGCCGGTACCCGCCTTCATCACGCAGTAGGAGATAAAGCCGACGGCGATCCCCTCGGTGATGGAGAAGCTGAACGGCATCATCACTGCGGTCATGAAGGCCGGGACCGCTTCGGTCAGGTCTTCCCACTTCACCCGGGTCAGCTCGGAGCACATTAGCACGCCGACATAGATAAGGGCTCCCGCCGCAGCATAAGCGGGCACCATGGCGGCAACCGGAGAGAAGAAGATCGCCAGCAGGAACAGCAGGCCGACCACGATGGCGGTCAGGCCGGTACGGCCGCCGACGGCAACGCCTGAGCTGCTCTCGATATAGGCGGTGACCGATGACGTGCCCATAAAGGCGCCGCCGACCGAGCTGACGCTATCGACCAGCAGCGCCTGCTTCATGCGTGGGAAGCGGCCGCGATCATCAGCCAGCTTGGCACGGTTGGTGACGCCGATCAGGGTGCCGGAAGAGTCGAACAGGTTGACCAGCATAAAGGAGAAGATGATCCCGGCGAGGCTGATGTCGAGCGAACCCATCAGATCCAGCTGGCCAAATACCGGCGTTATGCTCGGCGGTATGGAGACGAAGCCCTTGAAGGTGACATCGCCAAACAACCAGCCCAGGGTGGTGGTGACCACGATGGCGATCAGCACAGCGGAGTGAACACCGCGGGCGGAGAAGATGCAGATCAGGAAGAAACCGAGCAGACCCAGCAGGCAGGGCAGGGAGGTGAGATTACCCACCGTCACCATAGTCGCAGGGCTGGCCACGACGATCCCGGCGTTGTGCAGGCCGAGCAGGGCGATCAGCAGACCGATGCCGGCGGTGATGCCGACCCGCAGGGTGAGCGGGATATTGGCGATCAGCCAGTAGCGCACCCGCAGCAGGGTCAGGATCAGCAGCCCCAGGGCGCCCCAGAAGATGGTACCCATGCCGACCTGCCAGGAGTAGCCCATGCCGGCGACCACCACGAAGGCGAAGAAGGCGTTGAGACCCATGGCGGGTGCCAGGGCGATGGGCAGGTTGGCCAACAGGCCCATCAGGATGCTGCCGATTCCGGCGATGAGGCAGGTAGTGACGAACACGGCCTGGGTATCCATGCCCGCAGCGGAGAGGATCTGCGGGTTGACGAACACGATGTAGACCATGGTCAGGAAGGTGGTGATACCGGCGATGACCTCGGTGCGGGCCGTGGTGCCGTGGCCTTGCAGGGCAAACAGGCGCTCGAGCAATCCTTGCCCGGCCGCCTGGCTGGTGGCTTGATGTGATTGATTCATGTTGGATTCCAATGGTGACGTGAAATAAGCAGCAGGCGCGGCCAGACCCATCCATAGGGGCGTCGACCTTATCGCCAGACTCGTCCTGATACCGTGACAACGCGCACATTTTTACACAGGCGGCGATGTTTACAAACCCCGGATCTGCGAAGCGGATCAATGAATGGAGTAAAAGATCAATCGTTTGCTTTTTGGCCAGTAAAAAAGGTGCTCGCCGGAGAACATTGTTGAGCAGAGAGGAGGCTCAGAGGGTCTTGAAGTAACGTTCCACCAGTTGGGCCAGCACAGCATCGAGAGTCTCCTGTACTTCCCCCGGCTCCCGTCCCAGACGGCGCAGCAACAGGCTGGCCTGCTCCTCGGTCAGCTTGCGCCCCTCGATAAAGAACTCATGCTCCGGCAACTGTTTGTCGTAGCGGGGGATCAGCACCCAGCTCACCAGCTCGGGCTCCACGGCGGCAAACATCTTGGCGGCAGCGGCACAGAAGGTCTCGATGTGCGCCTTGCCATCCGGCCCGAGGCAACCCGGTTCAACCCGGATCTGGATGGTGAGTTTTTTCTCTATAGGGGTCGTCATCGTGCTACATCCATGCAAAGGCATCCGCCTTGGATTGTAAGTCAAAAGGCAAGAGAAAGGGGAGCCGAAGCTCCCCTCAACACGCAGTCAGCCTTATTTGGTTATGCGCTTATCGTCATTGGCGCGGTGCGGCTGGATAGCCACTCGCCCTGCACTGCCAAGTTACTTGGCGATGCGCTTGTACTTGGCGCGATGGGGCTGGATCGCCTCGGCGCCGTAGGTCTTCTTCTTCCACTCTTCGTATTCGGTGAAGTTGCCCTCGAAGAAGGCAATCTTGCCCTCATCCTGATAGTCCAGGATGTGGGTGGCGATACGGTCGAGGAACCAGCGGTCGTGGGAGATCACCATGGCACAACCCGGGAACTCCAGCAGGGCGTTCTCGAGGGCGCGCAGGGTTTCGATATCCAGATCGTTGGTCGGTTCATCCAGCAGCAGCACGTTGCCGCCGGTCTGCAGCAGCTTGGCCAGGTGCAGACGACCACGTTCACCACCGGAGAGTTCGCCAACCCGCTTCTGCTGGTCGGAACCCTTGAAGTTGAAGCGGCCGATATAGGCACGGCTCGGGAACTCGTAGTTGCCGATGCGCAGGATATCCTGACCGTCAGCGACCTCTTCGAATACTGTCTTCTTGTCATCCATGCTGTCGCGGAACTGATCGACAGAGGCCAGCACCACGGTTTCACCCAGGGTGATGGCGCCGGAATCCGGCTGCTCCTGACCCGACATCATGCGGAACAGGGTCGATTTACCGGCACCGTTCGGGCCGATGATGCCGACGATGGCCCCCTTCGGAATGGCAAACGACAGATCGTCGATCAGCACCCGATCACCGTAGGATTTGCGCAGGTTGGCCACTTCCACCACCTTGTCGCCGAGGCGCGGTCCGGGCGGAATGAACAGCTCGTTGGTCTCGTTGCGCTTCTGGTAGTCGTTGGTGTTGAGCTCTTCGAAGCGAGCCATACGGGCCTTGGACTTGGCCTGACGCCCTTTCGGGTTTTGACGAACCCACTCCAGCTCCTTCTCGATGGACTTGCGACGGGCCGCTTCGGAGCTGGCTTCTTGTGCCAGACGGGCGTCCTTCTGTTCCAGCCAGGAGGAGTAGTTGCCTTCCCACGGGATACCTTCGCCGCGGTCCAGTTCCAGGATCCAGCCCGCCACGTTGTCGAGGAAGTAACGGTCGTGGGTGATGGCTACGACAGTGCCTTCGTAGTCGTGCAGGAAGCGCTCCAGCCAGGCCACGGATTCCGCATCCAGGTGGTTGGTCGGTTCGTCCAGCAGCAGCATGTCCGGCTTTTCCAGCAGCAGACGGCACAGCGCTACCCGGCGGCGCTCACCACCGGAGAGGTGCTTGATCTTGGCATCCCAGGCCGGCAGGCGCAGGGCATCGGCCGCGCGCTCCAGCTGGTTTTCCATGTTGTGACCGCCCTGGGCCTGGATGATGGCTTCCAGCTCGCCCTGTTCGCGGGCCAGCTTGTCAAAGTCGGCATCCGGGTCGGCGTAGGCCGCATAGACCTCGTCCAGGCGGGCCATGGCGCGCTTCACCTCGCCAACGGCCTCTTCGACCGCTTCGCGTACGGTCTGCTCCGGCTCCAGCTTCGGCTCCTGCGGCAGGTAGCCGATCTTGATGCCGGGCTGCGGGCGGGCTTCCCCTTCGATCTCGGTATCTAGCCCTGCCATGATGCGCAGCAGGGTCGATTTACCGGCACCGTTGAGACCCAAGACGCCGATCTTGGCGCCCGGGAAGAAGCTCAAGGAGATGTTCTTCAGGATATGACGCTTGGGCGGCACGACCTTGCCGACCCGGTTCATGGTGTAAATAAATTGAGCCATTGGCTAATTCTCTTTAATTTTCAGAATGTTAATGTCTTGGCGCTAACAGGCTGATGTCGTGGTGGGGCCAGGTCGACACAGGTCAACCCGGTTCCAAAAAACCCGTCGATTGTAAACCAATGACCCAAGGGCGGCAAAGCAACCGGCTGGGGGCTGGTTCCCCAGTTCGGGGGGATGGTCGGGGATGGCAGCAGCGCCCCCGATTATCTGGTTCACTGCCCCTGATAGAGATACTTTTGGAAGCCGACGAAGGCGCTGCGTACAGCATCAGGAGTGCCCAACTCGGCAAAGGCATCGGCCAGCGCATTGTTGTATTTGAGTTTGAGCAGTGGCCCCAGCTTGGTGTCATCCAGTTCGGTCACCCCCTCTTTGACATAGTGACCCAGCACGAAACTCAAGAAGGCTTGCTGCTTGCTGTCAAACTCCTGGCTCAGCATGGCTTCGGCTTGCGTGGCTCGCTCTTCCCGGGTCATGGGATCATCGGCATAGGCCACATAGGCCAGCACATCAAATAGATCACTCTGCTCGGCCTCGATGACCTTCTGCATCTCGGTCAGTTGGTCAAGGCCAAACCCTTTTTCTGCCAGACCATCAAGCAGCTTTTTACGGGTGCCCGGTTCACTCCAGAGTGCGCGCAGCTCGTCTTCATCCTTGAAAAACTCGGGCAACTTGCCAAACAGCTCGTCCATAAATTCGGCGGCTGACATCGGCGTACCATCCGGGTGCCAAAAGTGGGTGGCGCTCATGTGCTGGATCTTGCGGGCCTTGCCGTCAGCCAGTTCAATCTTGATCTTCTCTTTCTTCTGGCAGGTGCAGGGCTTATTGCCGCACACCTCACACTGATACTCGGGCTCAGGCTCTTTCAGGCAGACACAAGGGCGCTCGCCACAGACCTTGCATGGCTTGGGCGGTGCTTTCTCGCAGGAGCAAGGAGAGGTGCCGCAGCGTTCACATACCTCGGCTGGCAGGGGCTCACCATCCCACTCGGGGTCGCTAAAGTGGTGATGGGCTTTTACAAAGTCATGCAGGGTGAAGTAGTCCTTGCCATCACAAAGCCGGGTGCCTCTGCCGATGATCTGTTTGAATTCGATCATCGAGTTAACCGGACGCATCAGCACGATATTGCGCACATTGCGGGCATCTACGCCGGTTGAGAGCTTTTGCGAGGTGGTCAGGATAGTCGGGATCGATTTTTCGTTATCCTGAAAATCGCGCAACCACTGCTCGCCCAGCGCCCCATCGTCGGCGGTGACCCGGTGGCAATAGTCGGGGTGCTTGATTGTGTTCATCTGGTTGATGAGATCTCGCACCGCCAGCGCATGATCCTGGGTGGCACAGAACACGATAGCTTTCTGGCGCTGGTCGATCTCATTCATAAAGATCTCGACCCGTTTTTTCTCGCGGGCTTTGATCTCGATGATGCGGTTAATCTCCTGTTCGGTGTAAACCCGACCTCGTTCTACTTCCCCCTGAATCACCTTGTCATCTGAGGTGTAGATGTACTCATCCAGTGTGGTGGCATGTTGGCGCACCCGAAACGGGGTCAGGTAACCGTCGTTGATCCCCTCTTTGAGCGAGTAGCTATACACCGGCTCGCCAAAATAGGCATAGGTATCGACGTTATCCTTACGCTTGGGGGTTGCGGTCAAGCCCAGTTGCACCGCCGGTTTAAAGTAATCGAGAATGGCCCGCCAGTTGCCTTCATCGTTGGCACCGCCCCGGTGGCACTCATCGATGATAATGAGATCGAAGAAATCGGCGGGGTAGTCACCAAATACCGGGGCCGGTTTGCCCTCGGCATCGGTGCCAGTCATAAAGGTCTGGAAGATGGTGAAGAAGATATTGCCATTCTTGGGGGCACGGCCTTTCTTTCTGATCTCGTCTGGGGAGATCCGCACCAGCGCATCTTCCGGGAAGGCAGAGAAACTGTTGAACGCCTGATTGGCCAAGATATTGCGGTCTGCCAGAAACAGGATGCGGGGGCGGCGGGCCGGCTCACCTTCGCTCTTCCAGTCATTGATGTTCCAGCGACTATGAAACAGCTTCCAGGCCAATTGGAAGGCAATAAAGGTCTTGCCGGTGCCGGTCGCCAGGGTCAGCAGAATGCGATCTTGTCCTTGGCTGATGGCCTTCAATACCCGCTCGATGGCGATATCCTGATAGTAACGCCCCTGCCAGTAGCCGCCCTTGTCTTCAAAAGGTACGGCAGTGAAGCGCTCCCACCAGCGGTTCTGCAAGGCAAAGGTGGCATGCCACAGCTCATCCGGGCTCGGGAAGGCCAGGGTTTGCCCCTCCTGGCCACTCTCCATGTCGATGGCATAAATACCCTGGCCATTGCTTGAATAGGTAAAGCGGATAGCTAGCTTGTTGGCGTAATCCTTGGCCTGACCCACCCCGGCGGTGAGCGGTTTGTCCCACGCCTTGGCCTCAACCACAGCTAGCTTGGTATTGCGATACTCCAGCACATAGTCGGCCGAGAGCGCCTTGCCCCGTTTACCATTGCCCTCCAGCCGCCCCAGGGTGATGGGGTACTCACGGCGAATACGGCTGCCCGGGGTGACGCCCCAGCCAGCAGCCACCAGCATGGGGTCGATATGGTCGCTGCGGGTTTCTGCTTCGTTCTTCACGTTCTCTCCCTGTCTCTGTGGCCAACGGCCGAGCCATGCTCGATGGTTGCGGCGCAGTCCCCGCCAAGCTGGTCAATCAAAACCCAATCAAGAAAGATCAGGTTGCCAGAAACCTTGTAATTGCATGATTTATTAGTGTTTTTTAATAATCACTGCATCATTGACTGAGCCAGAATCAAAACCCAATCAACAAATGTTCCATCGAAAGCTCACCATTAATGGTTGCTCAATCAGGTCTTTTTAGTGGTTAGTGTCTCACTTATGAGCCACAAACCGGTTTGTTTATCATTTTTTTAAAAAAATGAGATACAAATGCTTTTGTGTCTCACCACTGAGCATCAAAATACCTCGCGCCCCTCCGCGACGTTCAGTAACTCGCGAAACGCATAAATCCCAGCCCGACGGCCCCGGCCCTCTTCAAGCGTTATCAAAATCCCAGCGTCCCGCAGCAAAGTCAGAATACGGTTGGCGGTGGGCCTTGGAATATCCGCATGGTTGATGAACGTAGGCGCACTGAAAATTGGTGATTGGAATAAGAAATCGACTGCTCGAATGGCATGCTGGGAATGTGTGAGGTCTGTCACTTGGGTCTTGATTCGATCGTAAAGTGACAAAATAGCGCGTGCTCGATGCTCATTCTCTGCAGCCTGCTCACGTACACCCTTAAGGAAAAACACACACCAACTCGTCCAGTCGCCATCACGCGAGACCGCTCGCAGGCGCTCCTGATATTCCTCGCGGTTTCGTTCCAGATAGCCGCTCATATAGAAATCCGGACTGGCCAGTAGTTTGCGCTGATGGAGAAACAACGGGATCAGCATTCGCCCCAAGCGACCGTTACCATCCTTGAATGGATGCAGTGCTTCAAATTCAACATGGATGATCGCAAGTTGCACCAGCGCGTCAGGTTCAGTAGTGCTGCCAAAATAGCGCTCCCATTCATCCATTCCGAAACACAAATGCTCTGGTGCAACAGGCACAAAGCTGGCTGTGTCAATGGTGCAACCCGCCGTCCCAATCCAGTTCTGTTCGGTCCGGTAGTAACCTGGCGTTTTATCGCGTCCGCGTACCCCCTCCATGAGCAACTCATGCGCACCACGCAGTATGTGTTGTGAAAACGGGCGGTGTGCCATTTCGCTAACGCAGGCTTTCATGGCCCGACGGTAGTTCAATACCTCTTCTGCATCGAGTCGCTTGGGTTGCGTAAAGGCTTCTGAATCACCACCAGCCTCAATCTCAAGCACTTCGCCGATCGTCACATGCGTACCTTCGATTTTCGACGACAGCACGGCTTCCTGAGTCGTTAAAGGTGAAAGCAGAATGTGAGCATTCGGGATAGCCGATAGCAACCCATCATAGCGAGCAAGTCCCGCATTGGCGGGACCAAGCAAGGGGATGAGCTGCAGCCAATCCAGCTCTGCTGGCGGGAAGTCTCCAAGGTGATAATGAACAGCGTCGCTCATGTATTGTTATCCATATTCGTTTTCTATAACTGGCCGCTAAAGGCTTGCTGTAACAGCGACTGCTTTAGCTCATCCAATGCAGCGATCTTGCGCTGGTAGAGGGATTCGAGGCGCTGGGTTTCAACTCTCAGAGCATCTAATTTCATAACAGCTTCAAGTTGTTGTTCGGCCATCACTCTCGGCACTTTAAAGCTACGAAGTAGCTTTAAAGAGACAGTTTTTTGCGCGGTGCCGGTCGCTCCATCTTTCGCTTGCTTAAACACCTGAGGAGACATAAGCAAGTAATAGAGCCAGTTGCTTGAGATACCAGCTTTCGGGCGAACCAGCCCGATGTGCCGCTGAAAGCAAAACTCGGCATTACTCTCAACCAAAACTGGAATACCGAAAGAGCCTGTAACCGTGTAAAGAACATCACCATACTGAGGCTTTTTATTCGTTTTCAACCCGGAAAAATACTCATGTGGCACCTTGAAGGTGTTTGAAAAATCAATTTTTTGGGTGTCTTTTTGAATATTGCCGATAGTGATGAAAGGAACTCCAGTTTCTGATTTCGGCGGTGGCATGTGATCGCCGTCGGTAATGTCGGTCGCAAGATCTGAAAGGCTTACGACAGGTCCGGTTTGCCAAGCATGGTTGAAAACGGCTTCCAAATAGCTTTCAAACAGGGTGCGGGCGTTCTGGCGGTTCTGCTCGGCATTGGTGCGGGCCGCTGCGATAGCCTCAAACGCCTCATCGAGGATAGCCACGATGCGTTGTTGCTCGGGAAGAGTAGGAACAGGAATCATCAATGCAGCAAGCTTGGAAGCGTTAAATCCACCTTGGGCGCTACCAGATGAACCTGCTCTTATTGCATCCCAATATTCTTTTGATTGGAAATACAGCGAGACAAACTCAGGAAGCAAAGACATATCCTGTAAACGCAATCTGATTAAGTAAGATGCAAACACTGCTTCGGGTGGATTAATAACCAGAAAACTCTTGCCTGTAGTTGCTCCGGTTCGAGCAAAAACGATATCGCCATGGGCAAGCTTGAACTTCTTTAGTCCTGTTGCATCTATCTGGCAGAAAGGTACATCATCCCAATTGACACCACTATCTTGAATGTCTGTAATTCTCAGAAATTTGGGGCCAATAGGATCACTTGTCGCGCTCTCTGTGTATCCATAATTAATTACAGATACTTCCCCTAGTGGCTTCATTTTCCACCTAGCCTTCATACCAGCCCCCGAATCGTGGCCAGCAGCTCGGCGCTTTCGGCATCCAGTGCGGCAATCTCATCCATGATGTCACTTGGGCTGCGATGAACCACTTCTTCACCGCCGTTAGGATTTTTCACCGACAGGTCATAGCTGCTGGTATCGATCTCGGCAACGTCCAGGCTCCAGCTGTTGGCTGAGTCGGCAAAGCTGGCCTGCAGCTCGACAAACTCTTGCAGATCGTCGTCATTAAGCGGGTTGGTCTTGCCCATATTGCGGCCCGGGTCGAGCTGATAGAACCACACCTTGCGGGTCGGTTCGCCCTTGGTAAAGAAGAGCACCACGGTTTTGACCCCTGCCCCCTGGAAGGTGCCGCCCGGGCAGTCCAGTACGGTGTGCAGGTTGCAGCTCTCCAGCAGCAATTTACGTAAGTTAACTGAGGCATTATCGGTGTTGGAGAGGAAGGTGTTCTTGATAACGATGGCTGCACGACCGCCCACTTTCAGCATCTTGATAAAGTGCTGCAGAAACAGAAATGCCGTCTCGCCAGTGCGAATGGGGAAGTTTTGTTGCACCTCCTTGCGCTCCTTGCCGCCAAACGGCGGGTTGGCAAGGATCACCTCCATCCGGTCTTTGTCCTGAATATCGCTCAAGTTCTCGGCCAGGGTATTGGTGTGCTGGATATTGGGCGCTTCGATGCCATGCAAGATCAGGTTCATGATGGCGATGACGTAGGCGAGGCTCTTCTTCTCCTTGCCGTAGAAGGTGCGGGTCTGCAGGGTGGCCAGATCGTCGGTGGAGAGATTCGGCATGGCGC
The DNA here is from genome assembly GCA_041319085.1 of Aeromonas veronii. Lineage (NCBI taxonomy): Bacteria > Pseudomonadati > Pseudomonadota > Gammaproteobacteria > Aeromonadales > Aeromonadaceae > Aeromonas > Aeromonas veronii. Next base: position 880,182 of record CP101033.1, read on the forward strand.
TCAGGTAGTCGTGGGCTTCACACAAGAAGCCTGCTGAACCACAGGCGCCGTCATAGATGCGCTCGCCAATGCGCGGCTTGGTCACCGCAATCATGGCGCGGATCAGTGGGCGAGGGGTGTAGTATTCGCCGCCATTGCGCCCGGCGTTGCCCATCCGCTTGATCTTCTCTTCATAGAGCGCCGACAGCTCGTGTTTCTCCACCTGGGAGCGAAAGCGCAGCTCGTCGATATGGTCGATGATATCGCGCAGGGTGTAGCCGCTGCGGATCTTGTTCTTAATCTCGCCGAAGATTTCGCCAATCTTGTACTCGATGGTATCCGGCCCGCTCGCCCGTTGCTTGAACCCTTCCAGATAGGCGAACAGCTCTTTATCGACAAACTCCACCAGATCGTCACCTGTCATGGCCACGTTGTGGTCAATCTTGCCATCGGCCCCCTTGGGGGCGGCCCAGCTCGACCAGCGATAGCGAGGTAGCAGGATCGGGGTATAGGGCTTGCCTTCGAGCAGTGCTTCGCTCTCTTTGTCCTGCTCCAGCGCGTCGAGGTACTTGAGGAACAACAGCCAGGAGGTTTGCTCGGTGTAATCCAGTTCAGAGCTGCAGCCCGACTCTTTGTGCAGGGCGTCGTCGATATTCTTGAAGGCTTGATCAAACATGAATGGCATCCGGGTAATGCGGGTGGGCAACCGCCAGCCTGGGCAGGCAGTTGCCGCTAATGGATTGAGTTGGCGGCCATTCTACTGTGTTAGCGGGATGCCATAAACCGTTATGGCAGTTTTTGGCCGCGGGATGGGAGGGCATCAAGGTGCCAATGCTAATGCCAAGGGCCAAGGCGCAAGCAAGGCCGAGTGATCCATTTGGCTAAACCGCGCCGGGTCTATCAGCCATGGCAATAGCTGGCAACAGATAGCAGCAGAGAGAAATGGCGCGCCGTGGCACCTTGCTGGCGAGCGCTCAGGGCTGCTGGTGCCCTGCAAAATAGAGCACCCGTTTCACGTACTCCTGCGTCTCGTCATAGGGCGGGATCCCGCCATAGCGCTCTACCGCTTTTTCACCAGCGTTGTAGGCGGCCGAGATCAACACCCAGTCACCATCGAAGCGGCGATCCAGCCACTTGAGATAGGTGACGCCACCCTTGATGTTCTGGGCCGGATCAAACGGTCGGGTTACTCCGAAGCGTTGTTGGGTCTCGGGGATCAGCTGCATCAGTCCCTGGGCATTTTTCGGTGAAACGGCGCGGCTGTTGAGGTTGGATTCGGCGATGGCGATCGCCAGTACCAGCCGGGCATCCACCTTATGGTGTTTGGCGGCATGGCGCAGCATGGTGACCAGTTTCTGCTTGGCGGGTGGCTGGCGGGCAATCCAGGAGTCGACATTGAAGGGGGTGGCGGGGATCCGGGCCAGATAGCCACCTTGGCCGCCACGGATCCCGATGCCGCACTGATCCCCCATGGGGGCATTGCCGATGCGGGCGTTGTAGTAACGGGCAGCCTGTTGGCTGCCAAGGCGTATCGCCATGGCGAGATAGCTGTTGGCCAGCTTGGCGCTGCGCACCGAGGCGGGGCCGGTGGCGAGCAGGCGGCCGATCCGGAAATACCCTTCGGGATGGCCGGTGCTGGCCGCGACACAGTAGAGGGCGATGGCCTTTTGCAGATTGCCGTGTTGCTGGGCTGCCTGACCCTGCTTGATCGCCGTCAGTGCCTTGGGGGCTTGCCTGAAATCCCTGCCTTGTGCCATCGCTAGCGGCGTACCTGCCAGTAACAAAGACAAAAAAAGCAGCAAAAACAGTCCGTTTTCGCTGATGTTCCTCATGGGGTATCTCCTGCTTGAGTACAGAAGATATAGAGGAACATGGCTGCTATCGCCACCAACCCAGTGGATCCTGTTGTTATAGCCTGGGGATTTCAGAGATCAAAACGGTATGGAACTAATGGCGAACCAGCCGTTTATCGAGGTTTTTCGGTCGCTTAGGGGGCGTGGTGGTACGCCTGCGGATCGGCGTTGGTGCCGGGGAGGTCGCGGTAGCATTGGCCAATGTCGCGGGCAACCCGGCGCGAAAGCTGGGGGCGGATCATGGGGCTCTTGCTCGTCAGGGGGCAGGCCGGTAGTCATCGAGATACCAGCGGACAAACTCGGCGACCCCCTGCTTGAGAGGCGTAGCGGGGCGCAGACCGGTGAGGGTGTGCAGTGACTCACTGTCGGCCCAGGTGGCGTGCATGTCGCCTGCTTGCATCGGCAGCATTCGCTTGATGGCGGGTTTGCCGAGGGCCTCCTCCAGCGCCTCGATAAAATCGAGTAGCCGTACCGGCTGGCCGTTGCCGATATTGAGGATGCGGTAGGGGGCTGCGCTCTCGGCCGGGCTCTGTTTGCTGGCATGCCAATCGGGATTGGCGCCGGGCGGCTGATCGGCCACGGCGAGGATCCCCGCGACAATATCGTCTATGTAGGTGAAGTCGCGGCTGAGATCGCCGTGGTTGTACACGTCGATAGGCTCGCCCGCGAGGATGGCGCGGGTGAACTTGGTGATGGCCATGTCGGGGCGGCCCCAGGGGCCGTAGACGGTAAAGAAGCGCAGCCCTGTGGTGGGCAGGCCATAGAGCGCCGAGTAGGCGTGGGCCATCAGCTCGCCGCTCTTCTTGGTGGCGGCGTAGAGGGAGACCGGGTGATCCACCTGCTGCGCGGTGGAGTAGGGCATCTGATCCCCCATGCCATAGACCGAGCTGGAGGAGGCGTAGATGAGGTGCTGGATCCCATGGTGGCGACACCCCTCCAGCACCGTCAGCATGCCGGTGAGGTTGCTGTCGGCATAGGCGAACGGATTGTCGATGGAGTAGCGCACCCCCGCCTGCGCCCCCAGATGGATCACCCGCTCGAAACCGTGGCGGGTAAACAGGGCCGCCATCGCCTCGCGATCCGCCAGATCCACTCGCTCGAAGTGAAAACCGGGGTTGGTTTCGAGCCGGGCCAGCCGCGCCTCTTTCAGGCTCACCTCGTAGTAGTCGTTGAGGTTGTCGATCCCCACCACCTGATGGCCTGCGGCGCACAGCTGGCTGGCCACGTGAAAACCGATAAAACCGGCGACGCCGGTGATCAGATAGATCATGGTTGGCTCTCCGGGTTGCTGATCGCGTTGGCTGGCTGCATTTTGGCGGGAAGATGTGGCCGCCCGATGGTGTGATAGTCAAAGCCGAGTTCGCTGAGCTGGCGCGGCTCATAGAGGTTGCGGCCATCGATGATGACGGGCTGGTTGAGCAGGGCTTTCAACTGCTGGAAATCGGGGGCGCGAAACGCCTGCCACTCGGTGCAGATCAGCAGGGCATCGGCCCCCTCCAGTGCAGATTCTTGAGTGGGGCAGAGCAGCAGATCCGGCCGCTCGCCGTAAAGCTCATGGGCACGCGCCATCGCCTTGGGATCAAAGGCCTGCACCCGGCCACCAGCTGCCCAGATGGCGGCCAGCAGCGGTCGGCTCGGCGCATCGCGCATGTCGTCGGTGCCGGGTTTGAACGCCAGCCCCCACAGGGCGAAGGTGTGGCCGTGCAGCTCCGGGCCGAAGCGGGTCAGCAGGGTTTGCGCCATCTTCTGTTGCTGGCGCTGGTTGACCTGCTCGACCGCCGCGAGCAGCGGGGCGTCGCAGCCGACACTCGCCGCGGTATGGCGCAACGACTTGATATCCTTGGGGAAGCAAGAGCCGCCGTAACCGCAGCCCGGGTAGATAAAGTGGTAACCGATGCGGGGATCGGCGCCCATCCCTTGCCGCACCGCCTCGATATCGGCCCCCAGCTGCTCGGCGAGGGCCGCCATCTCGTTCATAAAGGAGATCTTGGTGGCCAGCATGGCGTTGGCGGCGTACTTGGTGAGCTCGGCGCTGCGCAGATCCATCACCACGATCCGGTCGTGATTGCGGTGGAAGGGGGCATGGTTGAAGGGGATATAGAGGGCGCGCAGTTGCTCAAGCGCCTGCTCGCTGTCACAACCGATGATGATGCGATCCGGCCGCATGCAGTCGTTGACCGCCGCTCCCTCCTTGAGAAACTCGGGGTTGGCTGCCACCTCGCAGGCGAGGGTCAGCCCACGTTCGGCCAACTGTAGCTCAATATGTTCTTTTACTTGCTGCGTTGTGCCGACCGGTACCGTGCTCTTGGTCACCACCAGCTTGGGGTGCTGCATCAGTCGGCCTATGGTGTCGGCCACCGCCAGCACATGTTGCAGATCGGCCGAGCCATCCTCGTCAGCCGGGGTGCCCACGGCGATCAGCAGCAGATCGGCGTGTGCCACGCCAATGGCGGGCTCTACCGTGAAGCTCAGGCGGCCGCTGGCCAGATGGCTCTCGACCAGCGGGGCCAGCCCCGGCTCATAGAAGGGGATCTGCCCCTGTCTGAGGGCGGCGATCCGCTCATCATCCACATCCACGCAGCAGACCTGATGCCCCACCTCGGCCAGAACGGCGGCCTGCACCAGCCCGACATAGCCTGTGCCAAAAATGGTGACCTTCATGAAAAGTGCCTCGTGCTGTGAATGGGGGGGTGGCGCGGTTAAACCGCGGCATGCTGCATCTTGGTGCAGCGGGTGTCAATGCCAGATGACAGGCACCAGAATGGGGCGTTCAGCCTGACTGTTGTGATCCTTTTCACAAAAAATAGACTGGACCCCATAACGAAGCCCTGTGGACAGGGCTCGCAGCCCGCCCGCAATGGCAGGCGACAGATACGCTCTCACAGACACGCTCTCTTTACTTCGCTTGGATACAGGTTATGGACAACACCTCGATTCGCACTGCCCATCCTATTTATGAGGATGTGCTGGCCCTGCTGACGGCGGCCGGCTTTGTTTCCCTCGGCATCTTTCTGTTTCATCAGGTTGGCCTGCTCACCGGCGGGACTGCCGGGCTGGCGCTGCTGCTGCAAAAGGTGACCGGCATCAGCTTCGGCCTGCTGTTTTTCGGCATCAACCTGCCCTTCTATGCGCTGGCATGGTTACGGATGGGGCCACGTTTTACCTTCAACACCTTCGTCTCGGTAGCGGCGGTCTCCTACATGACCGATCACCTCAACGGCGTACTGCAGATCGGCAAGATAGAGCCGCTCTATGCGGCGCTGATCGGCGGCACCCTGATCGGCATGGGGCTGCTCATCATGTTTCGCCACAAGTCGAGTCTGGGGGGCTTCAGTATTTTGGCGCTCTTTATTCAGGATCGCGTTGGCATCCGGGCGGGCAAGCTGCAGATGGGGCTCGATTGCGCCATTGTTGTCGCCTCGTTTTTCGTGGTGCAGCCCTGGATCCTGGCGCTTTCTATCATTGCCGCTGTGCTCTGTAATCTGCTGTTGACACTCAACCACAAGCCGGGCCGTTACCAGATTGCCTGACGAGTGGCAGCCGTGACCGGATAAGACAAGCGTGACCCGATAGTACGAGGCGGCCTGATGGCCGCCTCGTCTGTTTCTACCCTGGCGTTTGTTCGCAGCGCCTAGCTCGCCTGTTCCAGCCTGCTGTCGCCGCTCATAGCGTTGTCACTGATGGTGCTGCCGCTGATGGCGTGACCACCGACGGCGAGCGGGGTGTGACAGGCCACCTGATGATGGGCCTCATCGCACACCTCAAGCCTTGGCGCCTTGCTCTTGCACAGCTCGGTCGCATGGGGGCAGCGCTGGTGGAAGTGGCAGCCGCTTGGCGGCGAGATGGGGGAGGGCACATCGCCGGTCAGCAGAATGCGCTGGCTGCGCCTGCGCGGATCTGGCACCGGAATGGCAGAGATCAGCGCCTGGGTATAGGGGTGGCGCGGCGCCAGATAGAGCGACTGGGCATCCGCCAGTTCGACGATCCGTCCCAGATACATCACCGCAATCCGATCCGAGATATGTTTGACCACCGACAGATCGTGGGCGATGAAGATGATGGAGAGGTTCATCTCCCGCTGCAGGCTGAGCAGCAGGTTGACGATCTGCGACTGCACCGAGACATCGAGGGCTGAGACCGCCTCGTCGCACACCAGCAGCTTGGGTTTGAGGGCGATGGCGCGGGCGATGCCGATCCGCTGGCGCTGACCGCCGGAAAACTCGTGGGGGTAGCGATCCACCGCGCTGCCCGGCAGGCCCACTTTTGCCAGCAACTCCTGCACCCAGGTGCGGCGCTGCTCAGTGTTGCCTTTACCGTGGATGATGAAGGGCTCCTCCAAAATCTGGCCCACGGTGTGGCGGCTGTTGAGGGATTCTGCAGGATCCTGAAACACCATCTGCATCTCCTGACGCAGGGAGCGCATCTCCTTCGGGCTGAGGGCGGTGATGTCGCGCCCCTCGAAGGTGATGGTGCCCGCGGTCGGCTCGAACAGCTTGAGCAGGCTGCGTCCGAGGGTGGACTTGCCGCAGCCCGACTCGCCCACCAGCCCTAGCGTCTCCCCCTGTTTCAGGTCGAAGCTGATGCCATCCACCGCGTGAACCGTATATTGCTTGCGCAGGAAGCCGCCTCCCAGCCGGAAGTGCTGTTTCAGATCCCTGACCGATAACAGAGTGCTCATACGGTCAACTCCTTCCAGTAGTGACAGGCGACATGGTGGTGCGGATTGAGTTGCTCCACCGCTGGAATGGCGCTGATGCAGAGATCGGTCGCGTGGGGGCAGCGGTTGGAGAAGCGGCAGCCTGCGGGCATCTCGTGCAGGGCAGGCACCTGTCCCTTGATGGTCTTGAGCAGGCTCTTGGGCTCATCCTCAAGGCGCGGGATCGAGCTCATCAAGCCGTGGGTATAGGGGTGACGGGGATGGTCAAACAGTTCGAACACATCGGCCTGCTCTACCGCCCGCCCGGCATACATCACCACCACTTCGTCGCACAGCTCCGCCACTACCCCGAGATCGTGGGTGATAAAGATGATGGCCATCCCGGTCTGGGCCTGCAGCTCTTTCATCAGTTCGAGGATCTGGGCCTGAATGGTGACATCCAGCGCCGTGGTCGGTTCGTCACAGATAAGCAGGTCCGGCTCGCAGGAGAGCGCCATGGCGATCATTACCCGCTGGCGCATGCCGCCGGAGAGGTTGTGGGGATAGACCGAAAAGCGCTGGGCCGGTTCCGGGATCCCCACCTTCTGCAGCATGGCAATGGCCGCGGCTTTGCGCTGTGCCTTGTCATACTCGGGGCGGTGGAGGCGAAACACCTCCATCAGCTGCTCCCCCACCGTCTGCACCGGGTTGAGGGCCGTCATCGGTTCCTGAAAGATCATCGAGATGCGGTTGCCGCGCACCTTGTACATCTGATCCGGCGCAAGGGACAGCAGCTCCTCCCCCTGAAAGCGGATGGAGCCAGCAACTACCTGACCATGGGGTTTGGGCAGCAGCCCCATGATGGCGAGTGAAGTGACACTCTTGCCACAGCCGGACTCGCCGACGATCCCCAGCGTCTGACCTGGGGCCACCTTGAAGCTGACCCCGTCGAGCACCTTGATCTTGCCGTCATCGACGGCGAACTCCACCTCGAGATCGCTGACCTCAAGGATGGGTGCCTGGGTGTTGGGCATAACTGCTGCTCCCTTCGCAATGGCCTGAATATCAATGACGTGCATAGGTCTTGTCGAGCAGGTTGATGGGCGCCAGCGCCTCCCCTGCCTCCTTGGCGTTGCGGGTCTCTTCCTTCACCTTGGGATCGAGCCAGAGCAGACCGCCGCTACTGTGAGGATAACCGTCCATCGGCCAGTAGAGCAGATCCGGCGTGTTCTTGGTGGCAGGCACCTCCGGCAGCATCACATAACGCCAGCTGCTAGCCCGCACATAGTTGAGCTGTACCCCGGGCACGAAGATGGCGAGGTCATAGATGCGCTGCTGGATCTGCTGGGAGAGCTTGGCCCGTTTGGCCATGTCGAATTCGACGTTGTAGGCGTCGATCAGCGCGTCCAGCTCCTTGTCAGCCACGTTGAACAGGTTGTTGGTCTGCGGTTTGTTGGCGTTGGCGGAGTGGAACGACTCCCAATATTGTGGATAGAGACCGCCGCCGCCCCAGCCAAGCCAGGCCGCCTCGTGTTTCTTCTCCAGCATCACCTTGAAGCCGGTGGCGCCATCCACTAGGTTAAGCTCCAGATCGAGACCCGCTTTCTTGGCCTCCTCTTTCAGCACAGTAAGTCGCTTGGAGTGCTCCTGACTGGTGTAGGTGAGCGCCAGGGTCAGCCGCTCCCCCTTCTCATTTTGCAGGATGCCGTCCGGCCCCGGCTTGTTGTAGCCGCCCTTGGCAAAGTACTCCCGCGCCTTGCCGATGTCGTAAGCCCGCTCCGGCAGCGTCATCTCGGTGAACTCGCCAAAACCCGAGCCGAAGGTAGTGGCTCTGTCGTAGTCGCCGCGCAGCACTGTCTCGATCATCTTGTCGATGTTGAAGGCGTGCTGGATGCCGAGCCGCACGTTCACGTCCGCCAGTTTGGGGTTGGCCACATTGAGGTGAACCCCCTGACCGCCCTGTTTGGTGTCGGTCATGGCCATCACTTTTTGCACGTACCCCTTCTTGTACTCCGGGGTGACCGCTTTTTCATGCCACCAGTTGGGCAGGATCATCTCGAAGGTATCGATCTCCCCTTTCAGGAAGTGGCGGAAGGCGATGTTGTGGTCGCGGATCACCTGCACCTTGATGGTGTCTATGTTGAATCTGTGCTGGTTGTAGCGATCATCCTTTGCCCACCAATCCTTCTGCTTGCTGAAGGTAACCGATTTGCCCTTCTTGACGTCGCTGATCACGTAGGGACCTGTGGTGGGCACCAGGGCCCAGTTGTACTGCTTCACCCAGTTAGGGGTCAGCTTGTAGTAGTGCTTGGGCTGGGGCCACAGCTCGGTGGTGTTGAGCAGATCCAGCTTGGCCTTGCGGTTGCCTGCTTTGACCAGAATGGTGTGGTCGTCGATCTTCTCTACCGCTACCACTTCAGTGGTGTAGTAGTTGTTGAACCAGGGCCCCTTGATGTGTTTGGAGCGCATCATCTCGTAGCCGAAGGTGTAGTCATCGGCATTGACCGGCTTGCCATCCGACCATTTGGCGCGGGGATCCAGCTTGAAGTAGACGGTCTGGCTGTCTGGCGCGATGGCCCAGTGGGTCGCCAGCGAGGGGATGGGGTTGCCGGTATTGGGGTGGAAGCTGATGAGTCGCAACTGGTTATCGAGAATAAAGGAGCGGAACGATCCGTTGGAGTCAGGCCCTACGGTGCGGAACGTCAGCGGAAAGCTGTCGACAAACATATTGAGGCTGCCGCCCGGCTGCGCCTTGGGGGAGGCGAACACCGGATCCGTGTCGTTGGTCTCCCATTTGAGATCCGCGGGCAGGCTGGCCGCCCAGACCCAGGATCCGTTTACCAGCACAAAGAGAGCACCTATCCATTTGATTTTATTTTTCATGTTTGACTTCCAGGTCTGGCCCCTGCACTGGGGGTCTTGATTGATAACGGGATTATCCCTTGCTCCCGGGACCGCCGATGGCGGCGGCCCGTCCTTCATTTATCACTGTTCGTGGCCCGACGCCTGTCGATGCGCTGGCATCGGCTGGCTTATTGGTAACGGGTAAATTTGCGCGGATCGAACGCTTCGCGGATCGCCTCGCCGATAAAGGAGACCATGATCAGCACCAGACTCACCGCCGCCACCACCGAGCTGACGATCCAGATGGCATCCAGATTGTTGATGCCCTGGGAGAGCAGCTCCCCCCAGCTCGGGGTCGGCGGCGCGAGGCCAAAGCCCAGATAGTCGAGTGCCGTCAGGGTCGAGATATTGCCCACCACGGCAAACGGCGCCAGGGTAACGATCATCATCAGGGTGTTGGGCAGGATGTGGTTGAAGATGATCCGCCCGGTGGTCGCCCCTTGCGCCCGCGCCGCCATCACATAGTCCCGCGCCCGCTCCTTGTAGGTGAGGGTGCGCATATACCAGGTGATCCCCATCCAGCCGAACAGCACGTTGATGGCGACAAACAGGCCGAAGTTGGGCTTGGCCAGCGACACCAGGATCATGATGACGTAGAGAAACGGCACCTGGGACCAGATCTCGATAAAGCGTTGCAAGATGAGGTCAAAGCGGCCGCCGAGAAAACCCATCAGGCAGCCGATGGTGACTCCGATGGCGTAACTGGCCGCCAGCGCGATAAAGGCAAAGCCGATGGCAATGCGAAAGCCGTATACCAGCCGCGCCAGCACGTCGCGGCCGCTGGTGTCGGTGCCGAGGAAGTGGCGCTCAGCCATGCTCGGAGCATAGGGCGGGTAGGCATCCTCTTTGAAATCCTGCTCGTAGGGGTTCCAGGGCACTGGCGGCAGCAGTACCCAGTCGCCCTGGCCCTCTGCGGCAAACTTGGCCTTGAGCTGGCGGTAGTTGGTTTCGTACTCGTAATCGAGCCCGAACTGCTGACCGGGGATCACATCGCCATAGGTGGGGAAGTGCAGCTGGCCCTGATAGCTCACCATCAGCGCCCGGCTGTTGACCAGCAGCTCCGCCAGTAGGGAGAGCAGCACCAGGGTGGTGAAGATGATGAAGGAGTAGTAGCCGCGCTTGATCGACTTGAAGCGCTTGAGTTTTTTCAAGGTAACCGGATTGAGCTTCATGGTCAGTCTCCAAACCGCACGCGGGGGTCAACAGAGGGTGCAACGCAGATATCGGAGACGATATGGCGTGATATCAGCATCGGCATGGCAATAGAGGTCTGGTTCATGGTCAATCTCCAAACCGTACGCGCGGATCTACCAGGGCAACGCAGATATCGGAGACGATATTGCCTATCAGCATCAGCATGGAGGTGATGGCCAGAATGCCCATCACGGTGGGGTAGTCCCGCTCGACGATCGCCTCGTAACCGAGCAGGCCGATGCCGTCGATGTTGAAGATGGTCTCGATGAGGAAGGAGCCGCCAAAGAAGACGGTGAGCACGGACCCCAGGTGACTGGCGATGGGGATCAGGCTGTTGCGCATGGCGTGGTCGGTGACCGCCTTGCGAAACGGCAACCCCTTGGCCACGGCGGTACGCACATAATCGGCCGACAGGTTCTCCATCAGGCTGTTTTTCATGGTCATGGTGAGGATGGCGAAATCGCCGATGGCGTAGGCGATAAGCGGCAGCAGGGCATGGGCAAAGACGGTGCGGATCTGATCCCAACTGCTCTCCATGTACTCAAAATCGTCCCCCGGAAAACCGCCCATTGGCAGCCACTCCAGATGGAAGGCGAACACGGTGATGAGGAAGATCCCCACCACGTAGGCGGGCAGGGCATAGGCCATGTAGATGAGCATGGAGCTTAACGAGTCGAAGCGGCTGTTGTGCCTGAGCGCCTTGGCCACCCCGAGCGGGATGGAGACCGCATAGCTCAGCAGAAAGGTCGCCAGCCCGAAGAAGGCGGTAACGGGGAGCCGATCCTTGATAAGATCCCACACCGGCTCGTAGTAGCGGGTTGATTCACCGAGATCCAGCACCGCCAGCTTCTGCAGCCACTCCCAGTAGGCGACCAGCATCGGCTTGTCGAGGCCATAGAAGGCCTTGAGCTCCTCGATCTGTTCATCGGAGAGGGCCTGCGCCCCCTTGCTGCCGCTGGAGCGGCCAGATTCATTCTGGGACACCTGGGCTTGCAGCAGCATGCGTTCGACCGGGCCGCCCGGCACGAAACGGGTGATGGTGAAGACGAGCAGGGTGATACCGAGAAACGTCGGGATGATCAACAGCATCCGGCGTAGGAAATACGACAGCATGGTAGAACCTCGTCCTTGTTGTTCTTTTTTTGCGACCAGTCAAATCCGGTGACAGGCCTTTCCTTCCTGGCATTACGCGCTGGATTGGTTGCCAAACAGCAGACAATCCGCTTGGCCACTGTAAAAGCTCTGCAACAAAAATCAAGTACAAGGAAATGGAAAACTGGGACAAATGACCCGCTGAAACCAAAAACGCCGAAAAATGATGTTTTTTATCTGAAAAGTGAAAATCAAAACAAAACGCTACCGTTCAACATAATTTTAAAAAACATAAACAGCTGTTTATCCAGGCTTAATTTAATTTTAAACTATTGATTTTTTTTGGTTTTTGCTTGGCTGGTAAAGCTGAAGGAAAACGATATCATCTCGGCACCTATATCTATCCCCACTACCAAAATGGTGCGGTTCACCAGTGATGAAGTTAGTGTTTTATTCTTATTAAGGTCGATAAATCGAAATAAGATATAAACAGACAGCACGCTAACTAATAAGTTCATCAAATTTTAATTCAGCGCCATTTACGTCATTTAACAATGTTTTTACATTGTTCTGGTTGTTTTTGACGGAATTATTCACTAATTTTGCCGGTCAAAATTAATACACTTCGCTTATTCTGCGTTCGACCTCGCCGCCCCCCTGCTCCATTGACGCCGCTAGTCAAAGATTGATAAGCCTTACACATCGCTCCAAAGAGGGCGGTATCAGGAAGCAAACAATAAACAACCAGGAAGGATATAAGCGATGCTTAGGAAGAGCAGAATCTCTGCTGCGATTGCGTTCGCCTTGGCGAGCGTTGCGGCGGCCCCATCCGTATCTGCCGAAGAAGGGCAGAACGTCGAAAAACTGCAGAAAATCAAAGTCACTGGCTCCCGTATCTCCCGTGTTGATGTTGAGGGGGCAACTCCGGTTGTCTCTGTCAGCAAGGCCCAAATTGAACAGTCTGGTCAGCAGACTGTGGCGGATTATCTGAAACAGGCCTCCTACAACTCCTTTGGTGGATACTCCCCTTCCTCTGGTGACTCCTATCAGTCTCAAGGAACCGTTGGTCTGCGTGGCCTGGGCTCTACCCGTACTCTGGTACTGCTCAATGGCAAGCGGATCGCCGGTTCACCGACCATGGGCGGTACTTCCATCAACCTCAACACCATCCCCATGGCGGCCGTTGAGCGGGTGGAAGTGAACCTGGATGGTGGCTCCGCCCTGTATGGTTCCGATGCCATCGGCGGCGTGATCAACGTGATCCTCAAAGAGGGTTTTGAAGGATTGACCTTCCAGGGGCGTGTCGGTTCACCGACCGAGGAAGGTGGTGACGAGAAGAGCGGTTCCATCGTTAGCGGCATCACTGGTGAGAAAGGCTCCCTGATGATGGTCTACGAGCACGATGTCAAAGACGTGATTTTCTACCGTGATCGCGACTATCTGGCCTTGCAGGGCGCCCTGGCCCCCAGCCTCTATGGCCGTAATATCAAAGGGGTGGATGCGGCGACCGGCAAGACCGTCACCCGCACCCTGGATGGGGTTGATTGCGCAAGCACCGGCGCAGGCTTCGTTACCAAGGGCACTGCCTGCCGTTTCGACTTCGCCCAGGTTGCCGCCAAGACCGCTTCCCGTACCCGTGACACCGTCTATGTGAATGGTCGCTACCATATCAACGATAACGTGGACTTCGTTCCTCAGCTGATCGGCTCCCGGGTCACCAGCTTTGGTCGTTTTGCTCCGGCTGCCGGCGCCTTTTCCATCAATGGTGGTACTGCTGGCGGCGATGCCGTGCTGGCAGACAATGGCTTTAACACCGGTGTGGGTGAAAAAGCTACCGTTTATTACCGCTTCAACAACGTCGGTCCCCGCGACAACAATGTGACTGACCTGACCGGCACTATCAACCTGGGTTTTGAAGGCGTGATGCCCACTGACGCCGTCGGGGATGTGGAGTGGAACGCCGGCTATATGTACTCCAAGACCGATAACAAGAGCTCGGGTACCGGCTATGTGTTGGGACCTGCGGTACAGACCCAGGTCAATGGCGGCAACTTCGTCAATGGCAGTTTCTCGGATAGCGCCACCAGCGACCTCTCCTACGACACCAGTCGTACATCCAAGATGGACTTCTTCCAGTGGTCTGGCGGTATGGGTTGGGAGATGGGCCAATTACCGGCCGGTCCGGTCAGCTGGTATTGGGGCGCCGAGTATAACGACTGGGCTTACGCCGATACTTATGACAGCCAGTCCGAAGCGGGCAACGTGCTGGGTTCTTCCGGCAACTCCGGCGCCGGGGTGCGCGATGTGTTTGCCACCTATATCGAGAGCCTGATCCCCATCACCGAGCAGATCGAGCTGAACCTGGCGGGTCGCTTCGACAAGTACAGCGACTTTGGCAGCGCCTTCTCGCCCAAAGCGAGTCTACGTTATCAGCCGCTCGACCAACTGATGTTCCGCACCTCCTGGTCCCAGTCGTTCCGTGCGCCGGGGCTGGATGATCTCTACGCTGCAGATTCATTCTCGGCCGACTTTGCCAAAGATTATGTGGGTTGCCAGGCAAACAATATTAGCGACTGTCCGGAAGCGCAGTACGACACCACCCGGCAGGCCAACAAGAACCTGAAGGAAGAGACGGCTGATACCTTTACCATCGGTGCAGCTTACAACCCGCTGGACAACCTGAACCTGTCGCTCGATTACTACTACATCAAGATTGATGATGTGATCCAGCTGGCGACTACCCAGACCCAGTTCTATCAGGAGCTCAACACCGGCAGCAACCCGAACGTCATTCGTGACGCCAACGGCGATGTCGAGATGGTTTACGCCGGCATGGTCAACCTGGGCCAGCTCAAGACCAGCGGTCTGGACTTCAAGGCGGACTACAAGTACGACTTCAACGTCTTCACCCTGCGCTACGACTTCGGTGGCACTTACATCCTGAAGTATGAAGAGGGTCTGTTTGCTGGTGGCCCAATGATCGACAAGAAGGGTTGGAACGGGTTGCCTGACCTTCGCTTCAACTCCGGGATCGGTGCCAACGTTCCGCAGTGGTGGAATCTGGACGCCTATCTGAGCGCCAACTATATCGACTCCCAGAGTCAGGATTATGTGGACGGTCAGGAAGATGGCCATATCGCTTCCAACACCATCTGGAACCTGAACGTGGCGGTCGATACCAGCTGGAACGGCAAAATCCAGACCGGTGTGAAGAACCTGTTCAACCGCGGGCCTTCCCTGTCGAGTGATGGCTTCACCTACGCGGAAGACCTCTACGGCATCGATGGTCGCATCTACTACATCGACTACACCCAGAAGTTCTAATCAACCCCGTTGATATACAACCTCAGCCGGCCCGGTCGGGCCGGCTGTGCCCAACGTCCAAGGAAGTTACGGAGATAGGGTAATCCTATGAAGACAAGGACCATTACAATGAAGAAAGCGCTTCTTGGCAGCCTGGTTTCGGCCGCCTTGTTGACCAGCTTCAATCTGAGTGCCGCCACTGCCGGTCAGGCCGTGGACGCTCAAGCCGCCACCAATAATGCATCCAAAGTTTCCCAGCAGAAGATCGACAGCTATGCCGAATCTGCCGAGTCCGCGCTGGCCCAGTACAAGGCTGCCCTGCGTCAGGTCGACAGTCTGCGCACCTATAACGAGCAGGTGGGCAAGATGGTCGAGTCCCAGAGCGCCGAGCTGGCATCGATGCAAAAGCAGATAGCCCAGATTGATCAGACCAGCACCGAAGTGGTGCCCTTGATGCTCAAGATGATCGACTCCCTCGAGCAGTTTGTGTCACTGGATCTGCCGTTCCAGAAGGTCGAGCGGGAGGACCGCGTAGCGGCCCTGACCGATCTGATGAACCGTGCCGATGTCACCATCTCCGAGAAGTACCGCAAGATCCTGGAGGCTTACCAGATCGAGGAGGGCTTCAGCCGCACCATCGAGTCCTACAAGGCGAGCCTGGACAAGGATGGCAGCGAGAAGACCTATGAGTTCCTGCGGGTAGGCCGCATCGCGCTGCTCTATCAATCCCCGGATGGCAATGAGACCGGTATGTGGAACAAGCAGACCCGTCAGTGGGAAGTGTTGCCCCAGGAGTATCGCAGTGCGGTTGAACAGGGCCTTCGCATCGCCAAGAAGCAGGCGCCTCCTGCGCTGATCAAGCTGCCGGTTCAAACTGCGGAGAAAGCATCATGAAAGGAATCAAACTTGCTATTGCCTCCCTGATTGCGGGAGCAACCCTGGTCACCCTGCCGGTGACCGCCGCCGAAAAACCGGTGGATCTCAATGCACTGCTGAACCAGGTCAAGGCCTCCAGCCTGAGCGAATCCCAACTCAACAAGGAGCGGGAAGCCCGCTTCCTGGCTGACAAGAACGAGCAGGGGGCGCTGCTGGCCAAGGCCAAGGCCGAGCTGGCTGCCGAAACCGCCAAGGGCGAGCAGCTCAAGGCGACCTTCGATGCCAACGACAAGCAACTGACCGAGCTGACCGAAACCCTGCGCCAGCGTTCCGGCAACATGGGCGAGATGTTTGGTGTACTGCGTCAGTTTGCCGGTGAGTTCAAGGGGATCTTCAACGCCTCCGCCCGCCGGGTCGAGCATCCGGAGCAATCCGCCCTGTTGACTCGTCTGGCCGAGAGTAAAGAGCTCCCCTCCAGCGACGATCTGGAAGCGTTCTGGACCACCACCCTCAGCCGCATGGTGGACGGTGGCAAGGTGAGCCAGATCCCGGCGACCGTGGTCTACGGCGAGGGCAACCAGGCCGAGAAGACCGTCACCCAGATCGGTGAGTTCAACACCGTCTCCGAAGGCAAGTACCTCACCTTCGTGCCGGAGACCGGCAAATTCGAGCAGCTCTCCCGTCAACCGGAGAAGAGCGTGCTGGCTCCCATCGCCGAGTTTGAAGCGGGGGGGGACGGGGTCAAACCCATCTTCATCGACCCGTCTCGCGGGGTGATCCTCTCCCTGCTGGTGCAGTCGCCGACCCTCAAGGAGCGTGTCGATCAGGGTGGTGAAGTGGGTTACGTCATCATGGTGCTCGGCGTGCTCGGTACCCTGCTGGCCATCTTCTGTGGTATCCGCCTGTCGCTGATCGGCTCGTCCATGCGCAAGCAGCTGAAATCCGATCAGATCATCAAGGGCAACCCCATTGGTGACATGCTGGGGGCCTACCAGAACCATCGTGGTGACAACATCGAGGATCTGGAGTCCAAGCTCGACGAGATCATCCTGCGCAACGTGCCCAAGTTCGAGAAGGGCATCAGCATCATCAAGCTGATCGCCTCGGTCGCACCGCTGCTGGGTCTGCTCGGTACCGTGGTGGGGATGATTGCCACCTTCCAGGCCATCACCTTGTTCGGTACCGGCGATCCCAAGCTGATGGCGGGTGGTATCTCCGAGGCGCTGGTGACCACCATGCAGGGTCTGGTCGTCGCGGTGCCCATGCTGTTCCTCTACACCATAGTGCAGACCCAGAGCCGTCGTCTGATCCAGGTGCTGGAAGAGCAGAGCGCCGGTTTCGTCGCCCGTTATCAGGAAAGTCTGCACGCTTCCAAAGCCGCAGCGTAAGGAGTCACCCATGTGGTTCTGGTTGATTGAAGAAGTCGAGTCGGTCCGCCGGTTTTTGGGATTGGGGGGCGATGTACTGGTCGCCCTGTTCTTCCTGACCCTGATGATGTGGGCCCTGTTGCTGGAGCGCTGGTTCTACTTCACGGCGGTCTACCCCAAGCAGGTGAAGCAGACCAAGGCTACCTGGCTGGCCCGCACCGATCATCTCTCCTGGTCTGCCAGGCAGATCCGGCGCGAGTTGGTCTCTCGGGTGGCCATGGCGGTGGACAAGGGAATGCCGGTCATCAAGGTGCTGATCGCTCTCTGCCCGTTGATGGGGCTGCTCGGCACCGTGGTGGGGATGGTGCAGGTGTTTGACACCCTGGCCATCACCGGCACCGGTTCGCCGCGGGCGATGGCATCGGGGATCTCAAAGGCAACGGTACCGACCATGGCGGGCATGATTGCCGCCCTTTCCGGCCTGTTTTTTGTCAACCAGCTCGATCACAAGGCCAAACTGGCGGTGCAAAAGCTGGAAGACAACCTGAAACACGGCTGATGCAGGATGCATACCCCCGGCGAGGCACGGCCTGCCGGGGGCACAGAACAAGCAAGGAGTTTCTGCTATGAGAAAACGTTACAGCGACAGCGGTGCTGACGAGGCGGCTATCGATTTGACCCCCATGCTGGACATAGTGTTCATCATGCTGATCTTCTTCATCGTCACCACCTCCTTCGTCAAGGAGTCCGGTGTTGAGATCAACCGTCCCAGTGCCAGCACGGCCGAGACGGTGAAGAAGGGCAATATCATGGTCGCGGTGCGCGAAAACGGTCAGGTCTGGGTCGACAAGCGGGTAGTCGAGGTGGGGGCGGTACGCGCCAACATCGAGCGGCTGCGGGCCGAAAACCCGGAGAGCGCCGTGGTGATCCAGGCCGATAACGAATCCCGTTCCGGTCTGGTGGTGCAGGTCATGGATCAGATCCGCATGGCCGGTGTCCAGAACATCTCCATCGCGGCAGACAAGAGCAGCTGATGCCGGAGAGAGACCTATGAGATACCTGATATCGTTGGCGGTCTCCTGTGTGGTGGTGTTCTTTCTGTTTCTGGGAATGAACAAGCTGATCACACCGGATCACCGGGAGCTGGTGGAGAAGGATGACGTCACCATGACCGATTTCATCCGCCTCAAGCCCCAGGAGACCCTGCAAGAGAAACAGCGGGAGCTGCCCAAACCGCCGCCGCCCAAGCGTCCGCCGCCCCCTCCCGAGATGGAAGTGGCCAGCACCGATCGGCCGAAGATGGATAGCGCACCGATGGACATGCCCAAGCTCGACATCCCGGTCAACATCGGTGGTGGCAACGCGCTGGGTGCCTACAGCACCGGCGGCGGTGGCGGCGGAGTCGGTGGCAACAACGGTGCCATTCCGCTGGCGACCTTCGAACCCATGATGCCCCGCAAGGCGGCACTGGCGGGGCTGGCCTCCGGCAAGGTGCTGGTGGAGTTCACTGTCACTGATCGCGGTACTGTCAGCAACGTGCGGATCGTCAAGGAAGAGCCGCGCAGCTATGACCTCGGCAAAGAGGCGCGCAAAACCATCGCCAAGTGGACGTTTAAACCGGCCATGGTGGATGGCAAGCCGCAGGCGAGCCGGATGCAGCAAGAAATCGAGTTTGCGGTCAACTAAGGAAGGTGGCGATGAACAAGTTACACAAGATGATCCTCGCCCCGGTCGCCATGGCGGTGCTGCTCAGCACCGCCAGTTGGGCCGCCGAGCAGCCGACCCTGTCGGATCGGGCCTATCGGGCGGTCAACAAGGCGCAGGAGCTGATCACCGAGAAGAAATACGGTGAGGCCAATGCCAAGTTGCAAGATGCACTCTCCGGCGCGGGCGAGCGGGTCTACGACAAGGGGGTCATATTGCAGACCCTCGGTTTCGTAGCCGCCCAGCAGGAGAAATACGGCCAGGCGACCAAGTACTTTGCCGATGCCATCGCGACAGGCGGCCTGCCGCCACCGGTGGCCCAGCAGGTGCGCTACAACCTGGCCCAGCTCTATATGGCTGAGGGTAATTATCAGGGCTCGATCAAGACCATGAAGGAGTGGTTTGCCAACCAGGGCAAGGATGACAAGCCCAACTCCCATGCCTATATCACCCTGGCCAACGCCCACGTGCAGCTCAAACAGTACCGTGACGCGATCCCGGCGGTGGATCAGGCGATCAAGCTCTCGGCAGGTAAAGCGCCGGAGTCCTGGTATCTGTTGAAGATGGGCGCCCACTACGAGCTGAAACAGTACAAACCGGCGACCGAGGTGCTGACTTCTCTGGTCAACATGTTCCCGGAGAAGAAGAAGTACTGGACCCAGCTCTCGGCCATGCATATGCAGGCGGGTAACGATGGCAAGGCACTGGCGGCGCTGGAGTCGGCCTACAACCTCGGCATGTTGACCGAGGCCGCCGAGCTGCAGCGGTTGGCCAACTATCTCGCCTTCACCGGCATTCCCCATCGCGCGGCACGGGTGATGGAGAAGGGGATGAAGGAGGGGGTGATTGAGCAGAGTGCCAGCAACTACAAGACCCTGGCCAACTACTGGCATCAGGCCAAGGAGCTGGATCCGGCTATCGACACCCTGGCCAAATCTTACCAGCTGGCTCCGAATGCCGAATTGCAGCTGAAAATGGCGCGCATGATGATCCAGAGCAAGCGCTATCAGGATTTGGTGGCACTAGCGGCCAAACCGGCAGCCAATGCGAATGGTGAGCAGCGTGCGGATCTCAAGTTCCTGACCGGGGTCGCCTATTTTGAGCAACAAAAGCCGAAGGAGGCCCTCAACGCCTTCACCCAGGCGGCTCAGAATGGCAACGTCAGCGGCCGGGCATCCCCGTGGATCAGCTTCCTCAAGGAGCAGAGTGGCACAGGGGCGGCGGCCGTCCAGTAATTCCAATGACAACACCTGTAGTCCCTTTTATGGTTGCCTGGTGGCTCCATTAACCGCTCTTCGGAGCGGTTTTTTTTTATGGCGATGGCCGCCAGCACCTGTTAGTGGCCGATGCGCTGTTTTGCCCCATTTCATGCCGATCAGGTGCCACTACCGGTATTGGTTTATCTTCCCGGAGGTGGCAAACGTTTTCCTCTCTGCTGCAACCGTGACACCTGGTGACGCTACGCCGTGCTTGATGGGTGGCGCGGGTGGCCTGCTGGCTGTGGGGCCGTGCTGTTCATCTTTCTCTCAGCTGCGACTTGCTAAGGTAGCTTTTGCCCTGTTGATAGGCGTTACGCCGAAAACGGCCACTTTTAACAAGAAAAGCAACATATCGAAGTTGAAATTTTGGCCGACTCAGGAAAGAATGCGCGCTCGGTTATTGGCGTCGTGGGACAGGTTGACCCGCCACCGGCAGACCGAGGATGAGACGGCCCCCGGCCCATTTGGTACAGGAAACCACACAGGAATTTTATGAATCCCCTTCGCATTGCCGCTTCGGCCCTTTTATGCACACTTGCGCTGGTCAGCCAGCAGGCTGCCGCCGTCGAGTACCGTCTGCCTGCGGCCAACAGCCGCCTGATCGGTGAAAACCAGGAATACGTGGTGCCTGCGGACAACCGTCCGCTGGAGCAGATCGCTGCTGATTTCCAGCTGGGTCTGACCAACATCATGGAAGCCAACCCGGGTGTAGATCCCTATCTGCCCACCGCGGGTAGCACCCTGATCATCCCCCACCAGCTGATCCTGCCCAACGCTCCCCGCGAAGGGATCGTCATCAACGTCGCCGAGATGCGTCTCTACTACTACCCGAAAGGCAAGAACGTGGTGGAAGTACTGCCCATAGGTATCGGTCAGCTGGGTGCCGATACCCCGGAAAACTGGATCACCAAGGTCGAGCGCAAGCGCGCCAACCCGACTTGGACCCCGACTGAAAACATCCGTCGCCGCTACGCCGCCCAGGGCAAGACCCTGCCTGCGGTCTGGCCGGCCGGCCCTGACAACCCCATGGGTCTGCACGCGCTCTACATCGGCAACCTCTATGCCATTCACGGCACCAACGCTACGTTCGGCATCGGTCTGCGGGTGAGCAGCGGTTGCGTGCGTCTGCGCGCTGACGATATCAAGTATCTGTTCGACAACGTGCCGGTCGGCACCCGCGTCCAGTTCGTCAATCAGCCGGTCAAGACCACGGTCGAGCCGGATGGCGGTCGCTACATGGAAGTACACGAGCCGCTGTCACGCAACGAAGAGGAGTTCAACTCCACTGCCTCAGCGCCGCTCCCGATGACTCCGGCCATCACCCGCTTTATCGCCCACGTCGAGTCTGACTCCAACGTGGTCAAGCAGGTGCTGGAACAGCGTACTGGTATGCCGACCCGGATCAATCCCTGATTTAGGCAAGTTGCTGGTGCCGCGCACTGGCTGAATAAAGAAAACGGCGACCAGATGGTCGCCGTTTTTTATTGCTTCGTTTGCTGCATCTTATGGCATGCAGACCGGGCAGAAGGCGTAGGTGCCTTGCGGATCGTTGAAGCGAGTGAGTGGGTCCAGGCTGCGGTTTACGTCCACCAGCACCTTGCCAAATCCCGCCGGCAACCAGTTTTGCAACTGCGGGGCCAGTACTTGGGCGCTGCTGTCAAACAGTTGGCGCAGGAACTTGTCCTTGGTGGACTCCTCCTGCTCGATGGGGGTCACCTGCCACTCTTTGAGGTTGGCCAGTTCGGCGGCGGCCTTGATGGCGTCGTCCAGATTACCGAACTCGTCCACCAGACCCAGGGTCTTGGCATCCTGGCCGGTCCAGACCCGACCTTCGGCCGCTTTCTCGGCCTCTTCCGAGCTCAGGCCGCGGCCCTTGCTCACCAGACCGATGAAGCGTTGGTAGGTATCCTCCACGCTCAACTGGATAGCCTGACCGACGTGCTCCGGCAGGGCGCGGGTCGGGCCCACGCCGACGTAATCGGTCGTGCCGACCCCGTCGGTGTGTACCCCGAACTGGGCCAACGCCTTGTCGATGGTGGCGAACATGCCGAACACCCCGATGGAGCCGGTCAGGGTGGAGGGGGAGGCAAAGATCTTGTCCGCATCGGCAGAGATCCAGTAGCCACCGGAGGCGGCATAGCTGCCCATGGAGACCACCACCGGTTTGCCTGCCTGTTTCAGGGCCAGCAGCTCGGCGCGGATCTGTTCGGCGGCGAAGGCGCTGCCGCCCGGGCTGTCGACTCGCAGGACCACGGCTTTAACCTTGTCATCGCGGCGGGCATCGGCCAGCAGGTCGGAGAGGCTATCACCGCCGATGGTACCGGCAGGCTGCACGCCATCCATGATGGCGCCGCTGGCAACCACCAGACCCACTTCATCCTTGCCGCTCTGGGGATACTGTTCGGGCACTGCGGCCAGATACTCTTTCAGGCCGACCCCTTTCCAGCCGTGATCGTCCGCTTCGCCAACCTCTTTAATGACCGCCTGGGTCATCTCGTCACGGGTGGCCAGCTGATCCACCAGACCGTTGTCGAGGGCATAGTTGGCGGCATTGCCACCGGCTTTGCGCAACAGCTCGAGGAAGCGCTCCTTGCCGGGTGCCACGGCGTCCGGTTCGATTTCGCGCTGCTCGGCCACATCGGCGACATAGGATTGCCACAGCTGATCCAGCCAGCGCTGGTTCGCTTCTTTGCTCTCGGGGGACATCTCGTCGCGGGTATAGGGCTCGACGAAGGATTTGTAGGTACCGACCTTGAACACGTGCGGGGTGATGTTGAGCTTCTCCAGCGCCGACTTGAAGTAGGTCTGGTAGACACCAAGCCCCTCGATCACCACGGCGCCGCTCTGGTTGAGCAACACGTGATCGGCGTGGGCCGCCAGCAGGTATTGGCCCTGAGTGTAGAAGTCGGCCATGGCGATCACTGGTTTGCCGCTCTCCTTGAACTCGTCGATGGCGGCAGTCACTTCCTGCAGTTTGCTGAAGTTGGCCCCCTGCAGCCCTTGCGGCTTGATCACCAGCGCCTTGATGCGCTCGTCATCCTTGGCACTCTTGATGGCCCACAGCAGGTCGGAGAGGACGATCTCGCTCGGCTGCTCATCGCTGCTGTCCATCTGGCGCAGCAGTTGTACGGTGGGATCGGTCTGGGAGCGTTGCTCCACCAGCACGCCGTTGAGATTGAGGGTCAGCGCTCCTTCGATGGGCGCCTTGGGGGCCTCTTTCTGGCTGACGCTGAAGACGATGACCAGCACTACGATGAGAAACAGCAGATTGACCAGCATCAGCCGGGTGAAATTGAGCAGGCGCCACAGGCTGCGGAACAACCAACCCAGACCTTTGAAAATAGACATAGTCGCGTTATCGCCCTGTTAATGGGTAAAGAAGGGTCATTATTAACCCGTTGCGGGTGAAATTGCCATTTCCGACTGGCGGATCCCGCCTATCTTCGTTCAGGGCACGGCTGTTCGCTGAAAAATTGTCCAAACATTTGTTTGAAAAAGAATTTTCGATTCTTTACTCTAGCCCCAGTTTGATAACAAAAAATTAACTGGAGGCATCGTGAGCCGCTATCCGACCCTGCTGACCCCGCTCGACCTTGGTTTTACCCAGCTGCGCAACCGGGTGTTGGGCGTTGTTCCATGCACCCTGGCCTTAAAGAGGAAGGCATCATGAGTCGCTATCCCCATCTGCTGACGCCCCTTGACCTTGGTTTTACCCAGCTGCGCAACCGTGTGTTGATGGGCTCCATGCACACAGGCCTCGAAGAGGAGAAGGGCGGTTTTGACAAGCTGGCCGCCTTTTACGCCGAGCGAGCCCGTGGTGGCGTCGGCCTTATCGTCACCGGCGGTATCGCCCCCAATCTGCGCGGTCGGCTGGTACCTCACGGCTCCCAACTGAGCTTCCCCTGGCAGGTGAGCAAGCACAAGAAGGTGACCAGCGCCGTGCATCAGGAGGGGGGCAAGATAGCGCTGCAGATCCTCCATGCCGGTCGTTATGCCTATCATCCGTTCAGTCTGGCGCCGAGTGCCCTCAAGGCCCCCATCTCCCCGTTCAAGCCGCGTGCCATGAGCGAGCGGCAGATCCGCGGCACCATTCGCGACTTCGCGGCCACCGCAGCGTTGGCCAAAGCGGCAGGTTATGACGGCGTCGAGGTGATGGGCTCGGAAGGCTATCTCATTAACCAGTTCATCTGCGAGCGCACCAACAAGCGCACCGATGGTTGGGGCGGCAGCAGCGAAAACCGGATGCGTTTCCCGGTGGAGATTGTCCGCGCCATCCGCGAGCGGGTCGGCACCGACTTCATCATTATCTTCCGCCTCTCCATGCTGGATCTGGTGGAACAGGGTTCGAGCCTGGAAGAGGTGATTGCGCTCGGCAAAGCGCTGGAAGCGGTGGGGGTGACCCTGATCAACACCGGCATCGGCTGGCACGAGGCGCGCATTCCCACCATCGCCACCAGCGTGCCGCGCGGCGCCTTCAGCTGGGTGACCGCCGAGCTGAAAAAGCATCTCAAGGTGCCGCTTATCACTACCAACCGGATTAACACCCCGGAGGTGGCCGAGCGGATTCTGGCGGGGGGCGAGGCGGATATGGTCTCCATGGCGCGCCCCTTCCTGGCGGATCCCGAATTTGTCATCAAAGCGGCCGAGAACCGTGCGGACGAGATCAATACCTGCATTGCCTGCAACCAGGCTTGTCTCGACCATGTATTCAAGCAGAAGCGCGCCTCTTGTCTGGTCAATCCCCGCGCCTGTTTCGAGACCGAGCTGACTTTTGGTCGGGTGCCCCAGCCCAAGAAGCTGGCGGTGGTGGGGGCTGGCCCGGCCGGGCTGGCGTTTGCCTGCTACGCTGCCGAGCGTGGTCATCAGGTAAGCCTGTTCGATCAGGCCAGCGAAATCGGCGGCCAGTTCAACTTCGCCAAGCAGATCCCGGGCAAGGAGGAGTTTCACGAGACCTTGCGCTATTTCGCCAAACGGCTGGAGAAGTGCGGCGTCGAGCTTTACCTTGGTCAGCGCCAGAGTGCCGAGAGCCTGCTCGGCGGCGGTTTTGACGAGGTGATCCTCGCCACCGGTATCCGCCCGCGCACCCCCAACATCCCGGGAATCGAGCATCCCAAGGTATTGAACTACCTCGATGTATTGCGGGATCACAAGCCGGTCGGTGAGAAGGTGGCGGTGATCGGCGCCGGCGGCATCGGCTTCGATGTGGCCGAGTTCCTTGTAGAGAAAAGCATTGAGGCAGATGCCGGGAGCCACCGTGATCACTGGCTCAAGGAGTGGGGCATCGACAAGCAGCTCGGCGAGCGTGGCGGCCTCACGACTCCTGAAATCGACGCCCCCGAGCGCCAGATTTGGCTGCTCCAGCGCAAGGAAAGCAAGGTGGGTGACGGCCTTGGCAAGACCACCGGCTGGATCCACCGTACCGTGCTGAAAAACCGCAAGGTGCAGATGCTCTCCGGGGTGCAATATCTGGGGATCGATGACGAGGGCTTGCATATTCAGGTGGGCGAGACCAAACAGTGTCTGCCGGTGGATCAGGTGATCATCTGCGCCGGGCAGGAGCCCCTCAAGGAGCTGCAGGCTGGGTTGCAGGCGGCAGGCAAGCCGGTGCATATCATCGGCGGAGCCGACGTGGCAGCCGAGCTGGATGCCAAGCGCGCCATCCGCCAGGGGGCCGAACTGGCTGCGGTCATCTAGCCAACTGTGTCATCCTGCCCTCTATCGTGCGATAAACCCCTGAGCCTCAGGGGTTTTCTTCATTCGGTGCTGTGCTAAGGTAGCGCCATCATTGCCCCAGAGAAGGAATTGCCCATGGATGCCCTCACCCTGTTGCTCAACCGCCACTCCTGTGGCCGCCTGACCACACCCGCCCCCAGTGGTGAGGTGCTCGACAATATCCTCAAGGCGGGTCTGCGCGCGCCTGATCACGGCACCCTGACTCCCTGGCAGTTCATTCTGTTTGAAGGGGAGGGCCGCGAGCGGCTGGGCAAGCTGTTGGCGGACGCCGCCCGCGCCCGTGGCGAGGATGAGGATAGCGTCAAGAAGTGCAGCGAAGCGCCGCTGCGGGCACCCTTGTTAGTCGCCGTGGCAACCCGTTTCCAGGATCACCCCAAGGTGCCGAAACTGGAGCAGGAGCTCTCTGCCGGTTGCGCTCTGATGGCGATGCAGATGGCGGCGCAGGCGCAGGGCTTCAA
Source organism: Aeromonas veronii (assembly GCA_041319085.1). Lineage (NCBI taxonomy): Bacteria > Pseudomonadati > Pseudomonadota > Gammaproteobacteria > Aeromonadales > Aeromonadaceae > Aeromonas > Aeromonas veronii. Next base: position 906,540 of record CP101033.1, read on the forward strand.
CGGCATCTGGCGCTCCGGCTGGTTTATCTTCGATGCGCAGATCAACAAGGGATTGGGATTGGCGCCAGAGGATCAGCTGGTGGGTTTCCTCTATCTCGGTACTCCCATGCTGGAAGCACGCAAACTGCGCGAGCTGCCGCTCGATGTGTTTGTCCGCCGTTTCTGACACTTCGGTCACGTTGCGCTAGAAAAAGTAAAGCCTCGAGAAATCGGGGCTTTTTTGTTTAACCGTGAATAGTAACCAGAGTGGTTGGGGAAAATAAATGGGTCAAAGAGGCTTCGCGCGCCATAGCAGGTAATTATTTAAATAGTGCGATGTACCTCGCAATCCTGTTGTATTTCACTATGTAAAACGTTTGCGCCTTCGTTAATATCTCCCTGCCAGTTTAGAAGGGCACTCCTTCTAATTTTCTGCGATGAGAGTCGCAATTCCGTAGCACCTTTTAACAGCCCAACGTCTTCGTGACATTGGGCTTTATTTTTTATGGGGTGTCGGGGCGGCAGGTGAGCTAATAGCGGCATCGGCTTTGACGCTCGCCTCCCACTCTATGCAGTTGTAAGGTTGGCTGCCTGTGTTTAGCCGTGTTTGCGGCCGGAGAGGCGGCACCACTCCTCCTTGACGGCGGTCGGGTCCATCTCGAACCACTGGCCGTAGATAGTTTCCAGCTCCGGGGCCTGGCTCTCCAGCACGCCGGAGAGGGCCATCAGGCTGCCCGGTTTGCCGTGGCCGGCGATAAGCGGTGCCAGTTCGCGCAGCGGGCCGGCCAGGATGTTGGCGACCACTACGTCCGCTTCGACGTCTTGCGGCTGGTCGGCCGGCAGGTAGAGTTCAATCTGGCCCGCAACGCCATTACGCTCGGCGTTGTCATGGCTGGCCTGGATGGCCTGCGGGTCGATGTCGATGCCGATGACGCGGGCGGCGCCCAGTTTCAGGGCGGCGATGCCGAGAATGCCGGAGCCACAGCCAAAGTCGACCACGGTTTTACCGGTCAGATCCAGCCCATCCAGCCACTGCAGGCAGAGGGCGGTAGTGGGGTGGGTACCGGTACCGAAGGCCAGGCCCGGATCCAGCATCACGTTGACCGCATCGGGGTTCGGCACATCGCGCCAGCTCGGGCAGATCCAGAGGCGCTCGCCAAACTGCATGGGGTGGAAGTGATCCATCCATTCGCGCACCCAGTCCTTGTCTTCCAGCTGCTCGACCTTGTAGCCGACGTTTTCGCCGAAGATCTGCTGGAAGAAGGCGATGGTGGGGGCCGGATCGGTTTCGGCATCGAACAGCCCCATCACTTCGGTCTCGCCCCAGAGCGGAGTTTCACCGGGCATGGGTTCGTAGACGGGCACATCCTTGGCATCCATAAAGGTCACAGCCTGGGCTCCACGCCCCAGCAGCATGTTGCTCACCTTGTCTGCGGTCTTGGCAGTGGCGTTGATTCGAATTTGTATCCAGGGCATGGCGTCGACTCTTCATAAATGTGAAACCGCGAGATTCTACCATCATGGGGCTGTGCTGTCGTGGTTTGCCCATGATGTGGGGGGATATGGGGGCTTTTGCCGGATTGGCACGGTTCCTGTATTACTCTATGCAGGCGAAGACGATCGGTTTTCGCTGAACGCTTTGCTCAAGTTCCGTCATCTTTCACTGCCACCCCCGGGTGGCATTTTTTTTATCTGCGCTTGTTTGCCTGGTAACAAATCTGCCAGACAAAAAAAGAGCAAGGTCGACACCTTGCTCAAGGACGGCAGGCGCCGTTTTGGCGCATTTATTCTGCTGTTGGCACGCCAGATGCAAAGACTAATGTGTCCTGCATAAGGATATGTGTGTGATTGTTACCCCAATGTTCAGGTATTCAGGCCATTTCTCGCGAAATGGCCTCTTTTTTGGCTGATTGCCGGACGTTGGCCTGCCGCTGGCTGGCATGCGTGCCGGAGGTTGTGCCCGTTTGGGGCATCTCCTTGGTGAACTTATCCTATCATGGTGCGTTTGGGTGCTTAGTTGGCAAAGTCGTTCATGTCGATCACCAGCTTGCCTACCATGCGGCCCGCTTCCACCTCGGCATGGGCCTGAGCCAGCGTGACCGGGGTCAGTGACGGGATGGTTCTGGTCAGGGTGGTCTGCAATACCCCTTCATCGACCAGTGCCGCCACTCGGCTGAGCAGGCGGTGCTGCTCAATCATGTCTGGCGTCTGGAACAGGGAGCGGGTGAACATGAACTCCTGGCTGAAGGTGACGCTCTTGCTCTTGAGCAGGGAGAGATCCCACGGCTCGCTCGATTCGGCGATGGTACAGATATGGCCGAACGGGCGGATCAGCCCGGCCATGGTGGCCCAGTGCTCGGCAGTGGCGTTGGTGCAGAAGATGGCGTCGACCTGAGTGATGCCAAGGGCGGTCAGCTCTTCCTGCAATTTGTGGTGGTTCACGACCTGATGGGCGCCCATCTCGAGGCACCACTCGCGGCTCTCGGCGCGGGAGGCGGTAGCGATCACCTCCATACCGGTGAGCTGGCGAGCCAGTTGGATGGCGATAGAGCCCACGCCACCGGCACCGCCGATGATCAGCAGCTTGCCACGACTTTCGCGGGTGAGGGAGATGCGCTCGAACAGGGTCTCCCAGGCGGTGATGGCGGTCAGCGGCAGGGCGGCGGCCTCCACATCGCTCAGGGTGGTGGGGGCGATCGCGGCGATACGTTCATCCACCAGTTGCAGGGCGCTGTTGCTGCCGGGGCGGCTGATGTCGCCGGCATACCAGACCCGGTCGCCTGCCTTGAACAGGGTCACTTCGTTGCCGGTGGCGATCACTTCCCCCACCGCATCCCAGCCCAGCACCCGGGGTGAGCTTTCAATTTTGGCCTTGGGGGAGCGCACCTTGGTATCCACCGGATTGACGGAGGTGGCGGTGACACGCACCAGCAGATCCCGCGGGCCCGGAACGGGATCGGGCAGGTTGGCGGCGATAAAGCAGTCGGGGTGGTCGCTCGGCAGGTAGTGAGTCAGGGCAATGGCTTTCATGGTTATTCCTTTCAAATCGCAGTGTTCGGGATTGCCACTCACTCTAGTCTGGTTAATTATCAAGATTAAGATGGGTAATCAGTAAAGACTGTTTGAATATATGAACAATATTGATCTGGAGTTGATGGGACTGTTCGCCACCGTGGTGGAGCAGGGGAGCTTTACCCGGGCTGCCGATCTGCTCGGTATGCCGAAGTCGTCGGTGAGCCAGAAGATCTCGCGGCTCGAATCCCAGCTCGGGGTGCGGCTGTTGCAGCGCACCACCCGCAGGCTGAGCCTGACGCCGCAGGGGGAGCTCTATGTGGAGCACTGTCAGGGGCTGTTGGCACTGGCCCGCAGCGCCAATCTGACGATGGCGCGGCTGCGCTCGGCCCCGGCGGGGCGGGTGCGGATCACCGCCCCCGAGGCGACCGGTACCCTGCTGCTCGGTCGGATCCTCGCCGAGTTTCGTGCCCTCTATCCCGAAGTGGTGCTGGAGCTGACCCTCTGCGATGAACAGCTCGATCTGGTGGGGGAGGGCTATGATCTGGCGCTGCGGGCGGCGCCGCTGAAAGACTCCAGCCTCATCTGTCGGCGCATCGGTCAGGTGGTGCGCCATCTGGTGGCGGCACCCGCTTATCTGGCCGCTCATGGTATGCCGCAACAGCTGAGTGAGCTGGGCCGTTATGCCTGTCTGGTGCACTCGGCCATGCCGGTGTGGCCATTGCAGGAGGGGGGCTGGCGGCCACAGGGGGCCTGTGTCAGCAACAGTTTGCTGGCGCTGCGGGAGATGGCGCTCCATGACGGGGGGATTGCCCTGTTGCCCCACCATGTCTGTGAAGGGGATTTGGCGGCGGGGCGGCTGCAGAAGGTGTTGCCGGATCAGCCGATACCGGCCAACCCGTTTTACCTGATCTATCCGAGCCGGGAGCATCTGGCGCCCGCTTTGCGTAGTTTGATGGACTTCGTGGCCGAGCGGTTGCCATTCGCCTGAGTTACCAACGACTCTGGCTGGTCGACTCCTGATTGGGTTTGAGGCCGAGGGGGACCGACTGGCGCTCCGCCAGCATGCGGATCTGCCCTTCAATCAGGCTGGCGCAGGGGCCCAGCACCAGTACCAGCTGGTGGTCGTTGAGCTGGACCCAGGAGAGGCAGCCCAGGCCCAGCAGGCGGGATTGATCCACCAGCGAAATATCACGCACCCGCAGGCTGAGGCGGGTGAGGCAGAGGCTCATCGCCTGCAGGTTGTCCATCCCGCCCAGCACCTTGAGGTACTGGATCGCCAGCATCTGCGGGTCGGAGGGGGCGACGTTGGCGAGGCGCGGGTGCTCCACCGCAATGGGCTTGCTCGACATGCTGAGGGGAGCGCGCTCCAGCAGTTGATAAAAGATCAGAGTGTAGGCGACGAAGAACAGGATCCCGACCGGAATGAGCCAGAAGCTGTGCTCGCCGGATTGATAGCTCAGCACCAGATCCAGCAGACCGGCGGAGAAGTAACTGCCCACCTTGATCCCCAGCCCGCTGCAGACCGCCAGCGACAGCCCGGTCAGCAGGGCGTGGGCCAGAAACAGCCAGGGGGCGGTGAAGGCGAACAGAAACTCGATGGGCTCGGTAATGCCGACCAGTGCCGAGGTGAGCGCCAGGGTGAGCAGCAGCCCGCCCTGTGGCAGCCGCTGCATCCGCTGGCGGTGCAACCAGATGGCAAAACAGGCACCCGGCAGGCCGAACATGATGATGGGATAGAGCCCGGCCACATACCCTTCATTAAGTGGTTGGGCGGCGGCCAGCGCCTGCAGGTTGCTCTGGCCAAGGCCGATGACGCTGCCCAGCACCTGATGCAGTCCGAGCGGGATCAGCAACCGGTTGAGGGTGCCGTAGCAGAAGGCGCCAAACGGTGTGGTGAGCAGATCCGAGGTGAGCAGGGTCAGCCCGCGTTCCAGCGGCGGCCACAGCAGCGAGAGGGGGATGACGATCAGCAGGCAGGCCAGTGCCGAGATCAGCAGGCTGGGAAACTCCCCCCTGGCGATGTGCAGCCAGCGAGGCAATGTTTGCTGGTGTACCCAAGGGTAGATAATGGCGGTGGTGAGCCCCGCCAGCAGGCCGCAGATCATGTCGGCGTGCAGGTTGGGGGCCAGGGTATTGAAGGCGGCGCTCAGCAGCAGGAAGTTGACCGCCCCCGCCAGCGTCTGTCCGCCCAGCTCCTGCCGACTCAGGCCAAAGGCGATCGCCACCGCATAGATGAGCGGCATCTGGCTAAAGATCGCCTGACCGGTGAGGGAGAGCACCGCCAAATCGAGCACATCGGGTTGCCCAAGCCGGTGGACAAACGCCGCCATCGGCAGGATGGAGACGGGCAGCAGCAGGGCATAACCGAGCCGCTGCAGGGCTTGAGTAACGACTTGTCGAGTGGCTTTAACGGACATACAGCGGCTACATTCTGTGACTTGGCGCACAGTTTAACCGGAAAGCACCCATTTGGGGATAGTTTTGGAATTCCTGTTTTATCTTTTTATTATTTTTGCTCGAAAAGCTCGCGTACCTCCCGCGAGGGCGGCGCCGTCAACAGGCTCACCGTGATAAAGACCACCAGCGCCAGCGTGAGGCTCGGTACGATGGCGTGCAGGCCAGCCAGTTTGATCCCCCACTGACTCAGCACCCCATAGCTGATGATGCCGCTGACCATGCTGGCCAGCGCGCCCGGGCCGTTGGCTCGCGACCAGTAGAGTCCAAGCACCAGCGGCCAGAGGAACACCGCCTGCAGACCGCCAAAGGCGAGCAGGTTGAGCCAGATGATCATCTCGGGCGGTTGCAACGCCGCCAGCAGCACCAGGGTGCCGAGGATCAGGGTGCAGAGCAGCGAGAGGCGCGGAATGCGCACTTCCAGCTTCTCCTGCTTCGGGCTCAGGTAGTTGAGGTAGAGATCCTTCACCAGAGTGGCGGAAGCCTGGATCAGCTGGGAGTCGATGGTGGACATGATGGCCGCCATCGGCGCCGCCAGAAAGACCCCGGCCAGCCAGGGTGGCAGCACGGCCATCATCAGCGATGGCATGATCTTGTCCGGGCTGTCCATGCCGGGCAGGATGGCGCGGCCAAGGGCGCCAGCCAGATGCATGCCAAACATCAGCAGGGCGCTGACCACGGTGCCGATCAGAATGCCGCGATGGAGCGCCTTGCTGTCGCGATAGCCAAAACAGCGCAGCGCCGAGTGGGGTAGCCCCACCACCCCGACACAGACCAGGATCCAGAAGCTCAGCATAAAGGGCTGGGTCAGCATGTCGCCGGCCCCTTGCGGGCTCACTAGCTTGGGATCGATCTCCCTGAGCTGGTGGATGAGGTTCGGCAGGCCGTCACCGGCGACCAGAATCCCCGCCAGCAGGGCGCCGGTGCCGATCAGCATGATGATCCCCTGCAGCGCATCGGTCATCACCACTGCCCGGAAGCCGCCGATGATGGTGTAGAGCAGCACGCAACTGGCAAACAGCATCAGCCCCTGCTGGTAGGAGAGGCCGGTCGCGGTCTCCAGCAGGCGGGCGCCGCCGATAAACTGCACCACCATGGTGGCGATAAAGGCGAGGATGATAGTAACGGAACCAAGGATCACCACCGCCTTGCTCTGATAGCGGGCCCACAGCATGTCGTTGATGGTCACCGCATTGACCCGGCGGGCGATGATGGCGAACTTCTTGCCAAGCACTCCCAGAGTGAGCCAGACGGTGGGCAGCTGGATCATCGCCAGCAACACCCAGCCCAGACCGATTTTGTAGGCGGCGCCCGGCCCGCCGATAAAGGAGGAGGCCGAGGTGTAGGTAGCCACTAGCGTCATCGCCAGCACCAGCCCGCCCATGCTGCGGTTGCCGATGAAGTACTCCTGCACGAAGTTGCCTTCGGCGCGATGGCGGCTGGCCCAGAAACCGACCCCTAGCACCAGCACCAGATAGATGACGAGCGGCAGCATCAGCTCAAGATTCATGGGATGACTCCTTGCCGGAAGGGGAGTGGGTATCGAGGGGGATCTCCACAAACAGCCGGTTTACCATCAGGGCGCAGAGCAGAATGAACAGCAGTGGCATCACCATGCAGCTGAGCAGGAACCACAGCGGCAGCCCCCATAACTCCAGCTGGAGCGGGATAAAATAGGCGGTGCCATACCAGGCAAAGAAGTAGAACAGGGTCAGCAGCAGGCAGAAAGCGGCTTCCCGGCGGGCGAGAGCAAAACGGTTCACCTTGGCCTCCGACAAATTTGAGGGGCGCAAGGATAACAAAAAAGGGCCATGTCGCCATGGCCCTTTTTCAGCAGAGGCTCCTTGCGGAGCAGACTTCCATCGGAAGTCCGGTCTCTATCAGCGATCCTTACAGACCCAACTTCTTGTGCAGATAGTGGATATTGGTGCCACCGTGCTGGAAGTTTTCGTCTTTCATGATCTCTTTTTGCAACGGTACGTTGGTCTTGATCCCTTCCACTACCAGCTCGTCCAGCGCATGGCGCATGCGGGCGATGGCAATGTCACGATTCTCGCCGTAGCAGATCAGCTTGCCGATCATCGAATCGTAGTGGGGCGGTACCTTGTAACCGGCATAGATGTGGGAGTCCCAACGCACGCCCAGACCACCCGGCGCGTGGAAGCGCTGCACCAGACCCGGAGAGGGCATGAAGGTGGCCGGATCTTCGGCGTTGATCCGGCACTCGATGGCATGGCCACGGATGCGGATATCCTGCTGGGTGATCGACAGGGGCTGACCGGCGGCGATGCGCAGCTGCTCCTTGATCAGATCGATACCGGTGACCATCTCGGTGACCGGATGCTCAACCTGAATACGGGTGTTCATCTCGATGAAATAGAACTCGCCGTTCTCGTACAGGAACTCGAAAGTACCCGCACCGCGGTAGCCGATCTCGATACAGGCACGCACACAGCGCTCACCGATGAACTTGCGCATTTCGGCGGTGATGCCGGGTGCCGGCGCCTCTTCCACCACTTTCTGGTGGCGACGCTGCATGGAGCAGTCACGCTCGCCCAGATAGAGGGCGTTGCCCTGGCCGTCTGCCAACACCTGAATTTCGATGTGGCGCGGGTTTTCCAGGTACTTCTCCATGTAGACCATGTCGTTCTTGAAGAACTGGCCTGCTTCGGATTTGGTCAGGGCGATGGCACCCGCCAGTTCCGCTTCATTGCGCACCACGCGCATACCGCGACCACCACCGCCACCGGCGGCCTTGATGATCACCGGATAGCCGATGCGCTTGGCAATGGCGGCGTTGTGCTTGGCGTCGTTGTCGACGGGGCCGTCAGAGCCCGGTACGCATGGTACGCCCGCTTTCTTCATCGCTTCGATGGCAGAGACCTTGTCACCCATCAGGCGAATGGTCTCAGGCCTAGGGCCGATGAAGATGAAGCCGGATTTTTCGACCACTTCGGCGAAATCGGCGTTCTCGGAGAGGAAGCCGTAACCCGGGTGGATGGCCACGGCACCGGTTACCTCGGCGGCGGCGATGATGGCCGGGACGTTGAGGTAGGAGTCGGTACTGGCCGGTTTGCCGATACAGATGGATTCGTCGGCCAGCAGCACATGTTTGAGCTCCCGGTCGGCGGTGGAGTGAACGGCCACTGTCTTGATCCCGAGCTCTTTACAAGCGCGCAGGATCCGCAGGGCAATTTCACCGCGGTTGGCGATGACTACTTTGTCCAACATGGGTGGCGATTTCCCTTATTCGATGATGAACAGCGGCTCGTCAAATTCGACGGCCTGACCATTTTCAACCAGGATCGCTTTGATCACACCGGCCTTGTCGGACTCGATTTGGTTCATCATTTTCATGGCTTCGACGATGCACAGAGTGTCGCCGACATTGACGTGCTGACCCACTTCCGCGAACGGTTTGGCATCCGGGCTGGAGGAGCGGTAGAAGGAGCCAACCATGGGGGAGCGCATCAGGTGACCGCTCGGGGCGGCATCGGCGGCCGGTGCAGCGGCAACCGGGGCGGCAGCGGCAGGTGCGGCAACCGGAGCGGCTTGCTGCATCATCATCTGCGGCATGGCGGTGGTCACCTGACCGGAGAAGTTGCGGCTGATGCGAACGGACTCTTCACCTTCGGAGATCTCCAGTTCGGCGATGCCGGACTCTTCAACCAGTTCAATCAGCTTCTTGATTTTGCGGATATCCATTAGCATTCTCTTTCTTCTTTATCTGATCAGTGATTATCAAGCCGCGCGCAGATGGTGCACGGCCGCGGTTAAAGCGAATTGGTAGCCATCGGCCCCCAGACCACAAATGACCCCTTTGGCGACATCAGACAGATAGGAGTGATGACGGAACGGCTCCCTGGCATGGACGTTTGACAGGTGAACCTCGATAAAAGGGATGGCAACGCCCAGCAGCGCATCGCGGATGGCGACGCTGGTGTGGGTGAAGGCGGCTGGATTGATGATGATAAAATCCACCTGGCCCATGGCCTGATGGATGCGGCTGACCAACTCATGTTCGGCGTTGGATTGCAGATGTTCCAGAGTGACACCGAGTTCGCTGGCGTTAAGCTTCAGATCGGCGACGATCTCATCGAGCGTCTTGCTGCCGTAGATACCCGGTTCCCGTTTGCCCAGCAGATTCAGGTTTGGTCCGTTGAGCAGGAGAATTCGGTGATGTTGCGACATATTGAGTGCATCCTCGATGATAATGCTGCTATCTATCAGCTATCTTGTGGACTACCAGAAATCTAGCCATTTTCTGCGCAAATCGGTGTGCCCTGGCACACAGATTTCGCAATTATATTGATTTCGTGAAAATTAGCAGCATTTTACTGGTCTAATCTCTACATCTGGCTATTTATTGCGCGTTTCGGTCGGCAAGGCGCCGTGACTGCCGTCCTGCTGTTTGCTGGCGGATGAGAAACGATAAAGCCGGCGCAGGGCCGGCTTTATTGAGCAACAAACGAAGCGGGATCAGGCAGCTTCCGACTTCTCGCGGATAAGTTTGTCTACTACGCCCGGATCCGCCAGGGTGGAGATATCCCCCAGGCTGTCGGTCTCGCCGGTGGCGATCTTGCGCAAGATGCGGCGCATGATCTTGCCGGAACGGGTCTTCGGCAGCCCCTCCGCCCAGTGAATGACATCTGGCGTGGCGATGGCACCAATCTCCTTGCGGACCCACTCCTTCACCTCTTTGTGCAGCTCGCGGCTCGGTTCTTCCCCGGCGATCAGGGTGACATAGGCATAGATACCCTGACCCTTGATCTCGTGAGGAACCCCCACCACCGCGGCTTCAGCGATCTTGGGATGGGCCACCAGCGCCGATTCAATTTCGGCGGTACCCATGCGGTGGCCGGAGACGTTCAGTACATCATCCACCCGTCCGGTGATCCAGTAGTAGCCATCGGCATCGCGACGGGCACCGTCGCCAGTGAAGTAGCGACCCGGGAAGGTGGAGAAGTAGGTCTGCTCGAAGCGCTCGTGATCGCCGAATACGGTGCGCATCTGACCTGGCCAGGAGTCGGTGATCACCAGATTGCCCTCGGTGGCGCCTTCCAGTGGCTCGCCCATGTTGTCCACCAGCGCCGGTTGCACCCCGAAGAAGGGGCGGGTGGCCGAGCCCGGTTTCAGGTCGGTGACGCCGGGCAGCGGCGTAATCAGGATGCCGCCGGTTTCGGTCTGCCACCAGGTATCGACGATGGGGCAGCGTTCGTCGCCAATGGTGCGGTAGTACCACTCCCAGGCTTCCGGGTTGATGGGCTCGCCCACCGAGCCCATGATGCGCAGGCTCTGGCGCGAGGTGCCGGTGACCGCTTCGTTGCCCTTGGCCATCAGGGCGCGGATGGCGGTGGGGGCGGTATAGAGAATGGTGACTTGGTGCTTGTCCACTACCTGACTCATGCGGTTGGTGGCCGGGTAGTTGGGCACCCCTTCGAACATGATGGTGGTGGCGCCGTTGGCGAGCGGCCCGTAGACCAGATAGGAGTGACCGGTGACCCAGCCCACATCGGCGGTACACCAGTAGATATCCTGCTCGTGGTAGTCGAACACATATTTGAAGGTGAGGGTGGCGTAGACCAGATAGCCACCGGTGGTGTGCAGCACCCCTTTGGGTTTGCCGGTGGAGCCGGAGGTATAGAGGATAAACAGCGGATCTTCGGCGTTCATCGCCTCGGGCGGGCAGTCGCTGCTGACGGCGGCGGTCGCTTCGTGCCACCAGATGTCGCGGTGGTTGTGCCAGGCGACATTGCCGCCGGTGCGCTTGAGCACGATCACCTTGTTAACTTGGGTATCCGGGTTGGTGAGCGCTTCATCCACATTCTTCTTGAGCGGTACCGGACGGCCACCACGCAGCCCCTCGTCGGCGGTGATCACGATGCGCGAGCCCGAGTCGATGATACGGCCAGCCAGCGCTTCCGGCGAGAAGCCGCCGAAGACGATGCTGTGTACCGCGCCGATGCGGGTACAGGCCAGCATGGCGATGGCGGCTTCGGGCACCATGGGCATGTAGAGGCAGACCACGTCGCCGCGGTGAACCCCTTGTGCTTTCAATACGTTGGCAAACTTGCACACTTCGCTGTGCAATTCGCGGTAAGTGAGTTTGCGATCTTCGGCGGGGTTGTCCCCTTCCCAGATGATGGCGACCTTGTCACCCCGTTCGGCGAGATGGCGATCGAGACAGTTGGCTGAGACGTTGAGCTGGCCATCTTCAAACCATTTGATGGAGACATGGCCCGGATCGTAGGAGCTGTTCTTGACCTTGGTATAGGGGGTCATCCAGTCGAGGATTTTTCCCTGCTCTCCCCAGAAGGCGTCCGGATTGTCGATGGAGGCCTGATACATGGCCTCGTACCCGGCCTTGTCCAGCAGGGCGCTGTCGCTGATATGGGATTTGACCGGGTAGACCTTGCTCTCGCTCATCTGTCACTCCTTTGAATAGATCTTTTAATGGTTTCTTAACAACTTATACCTTTGGTGGCGGGGGGCAATTAGACTTTTGGATAGGCGGCAACAGTTGGTTACAGGACAAAGAGTGACGATTAATCGGTGAGCGGGTAAAGAGGGCGGGGTTATCCCTTCTGGCGACCAAACGCCTGAATACCGCGCACAAATACCAGCCAGCCGATCAGATGGAATGGGAGGGCCAGCAGATAGAGCAGCAGAAAGTGTGACTGGTTGCCACTGCTGTTGATGAAGTCGATCCAGGCGGCCAGCAGCGCCAGCATGCCGGCGATCTGGAAGCGGCGGCGCAACACCACCTCGACGCCGAGATTGGCAAGGTAGAGGGTGAGCAGGATGCCGGCAAAGCCGGTGAGCTGGGCGGTGCCGTAGAGCTCGCGATCCGGGTTGAACAGCAGCGCAATCAGGGGGGTAATGCCCTGATCCAGCGGGATCAGGGCCAGCAGCCAGCATGCAATCAGAAGCAGGGCTGTCTTCATCTCGGGCTCAGTCGGCGGACGGTGCCGGTTTGACCAGAGAGAGATAGTTGGCATCCATCTTGAGGAAAACCCCCAGCAGACGGGCACTGGCACCGTAGAAGCCAAACCGGTCGGCGGCGCGACAGGCGCTTTCGAACTTGTCGAACCAGCCCAGCAGATGACCGTGCAGCAGCGCTTCCTGTTCGTCGAGCCAGTTTTCCCGCTCGGCGGCGCTCTTTGCTTCCGCTGCGCGGATGATGAGGTTGCCCATCAGATCCAGCTCGATGGCCAGATGGTCGGCAGGCTCTTTGTATTTATCGCTGACATTGATGCCGAGGCGATCGAGGCGGGCCTGCATCTCGGCCATCGGGGCCTGCATCAGCAGTTTGGCCTCGCCACGATAGAGCGATTCGTAGGGCAGGGGGCCCTGCTTGGGATCCACCAGAAACAGGCCAGCGAAGTCGGCGGCCAGTTCCAGCTGGCGATCCGGGCGCACCAGCAGGCGAGCGATGGCGTCATTGAGTTCGGCCACGGCGTCGCGCATCGGATCCAGGGTCGAGAGGCTTTTCAGAAAGCTTCGCACATCATAGGTGTCATATTCGGCGATCTGCTCATCACTGAGTTCGGCGGCGAACAGGGTGGAGAACCACCAGTAGAGTTCGGCCCGGCGTTCGCTGGTAGCCATAAATTCCTGCATTTTTCCTCCGTGGATGGCAATCGGGAGCCTTGATGGCTCCCGATTCTAACGACTTTAAAAATAAAGGAAACTCAAGGGGGCGCTTTCGTCCCCCCGGGGTCAGAGTGCCGGGAACATGGGGTCGATGCCCTTGGCCGATTCCGGCGCGCCGAACGCGGTGACGGCGGGCGCCGGTCCGTGGAACTTCTCGATCTCCACCAGCGCAGTGTGGGCCGTGGTGGCCTGTGCCAGGCTGGAGGAGCCGATGTCGGCGGTCAGCACATTGGGATCGCCGTAGGTACAGAGCGTACCGACCTTGCCGCCCTCTTGCGGCCCATACCAGGCCCCTTCCTGAATGCGCACCACGCCGGGGGCGTAGTCATCGCTTACCACCAGACCAGCCAATACCTGACCGCGGCTGTTGAACACCCGCACCAGATCGCCGTCCTTGAGGCCACGGGATTTGGCATCCTGCGGATTCATGTAGACAGGCTCGCGACCCTGTACTGTGTAGGTGGCGCGGTAGTTGTCGGAGGAGCAGAGCTGGCTGTGCAGCCGCTTGTCCGGGTGGCAGGATTGCAGGTGCAGCGGGTACTGTTTGCTGCCCGGCCCGCCGTGGGAGCGCTCGTAGGGTTCGATCCAGACCGGGTGGCCCGGGCAATCCCCATAGCCGTAGTCGGCGATGGTCTTGGAGTAGATCTCGATAAGGCCGGACGGAGTACCGAGGGGTTCCAGATCCGGCTCCTGACGGAACGACTCGTGACGCACCCAGGGTTGGCCAGTCGGGAAGGTGACGAAGCCTTCGCCGTGCCAGAACTGGCTGAAACGGGGCAGACGAATGCCGATGCCGCGGCCCTGCAGGCGGGCGTCGTCATAGATGCTCTGGATCCACTCCTGCTTGCTCTTGCCACCGGTGAACTCGGCCTCGCGACCGAAGCGACGGCAGAGATCGGCGAAGATGTCGTAGTCATCGCGCGCCTCGAACAGCGGCTCCACCACCTTGTACATGGCCAGAATGCCCGCATTGGAGTGAGAACCCCACTGCTCGATGTCATCCCGCTCGTAGGTGGTGGTGGCGGGCAGCACGATATCGGCGAAGCGGCAGCTGGCGGTCCACTGGTGATCGATGCTGACCACGGTTTCCAGCTTGCGCCAGGCCGCGACCATCTTGTTGCGATCCTGCTGGTGGTGGAACGGGTTGTTGCCGCAGAACACCGCCATCTTCATGTGGGGGTAGGTGATGGTCTGGCCGTTGAAGGCGATCTGCTTGCCCGGATTGAGGATGCAGTCGACGAAACGGGCCACCGGAATGTATTTGGAGTAGCCCTTCCAGTCGCCGTCATGGAGCGGCTTGGCCCCGGGAATGACCGAGCTGAAACCTGACATGATAGGGCCGCTGGAGGTGATGGTGCCCGCCCCGTTGTAGTGCCAGCCAAAGCCGTAACCGCCGCCCGGCAGGCCGATCTGGCCAATCATCGAGGCCAGTACCACCAGCATCCAGGCGTACTGTTCGCCGTGGTGCATGCGCTGCACACACCAGCCGCCGATAAGCTGGGTGCGGCCGCTGCTCATGGCGCGGGCTAGCTCGCGGATGGTCTCGGCAGGGACGCCACAAATGGCGGCGGCCCACTCGGCGTCCTTCACCTGACCATCGCTGGTGCCCAGCAGGTAGGGCAGGAACTTGTCAAAGCCGGTGGTGTAGTTCTTCAGGAACGCCTCGTCGTGGCGCTTCTCGCTGTAGAGGGTGTGGGCGATGCCCAGCATCAGCGGCACATCGGTCTGCGGATTCAGGGTCACCTGATCGCAGTTGAGGTACTTTTGGGTCTTGGATTTGACCGGATCGACACTGATCACCCGGATCTCGCCCTTGGCCACCTTCTCTCTCAGCTGTGCCCAGTAGTCGTAGACGCTGTGATCCGGCACCAGCCAGCCCACTTGCAGGTTCTTGATGGGATCGGAGCCCCAGATGACGATGGTTTTGCTGTGCTCCAGCACCAGCGGCCAGGAGGTCTGCTGTTCATACACCTCCATCGCGCCCGCCACGTGGGGCAGGATCACCTGGGCGGCGCCGGTGGAGTAGTCACCGGCCTTGGCCAGATAGGTGCCGTGCAGGTTCATGGCGCGTCCCAGCATGGCGCCAGCGGAGTGCAGCTTGCCCACCGACTGCCAGCCGGAGTGACCGGCATAGAGGGCGCTCGGGCCATAGGTCTTCTGCACCCGCTCCAGCTCGTGATAGAAGAAGTCCAGCGCCTGGGACCAGGTCACCCGCACGAAGCGGTTCTGGCCGCGTTCGCTGGTGTCGGACTGGTGGCCCTTGCGCAGCCAGTCCAGCCGCACCATGGGATAGCGGATGCGGGAGGGGTTGTAGACCACCTCACTCAAGGCCTTGAGCATGTCGGTGGGGTGCTTGTCATGCTCGAACGGCAGGGTCTCGACCCAGCGCCCATCGACCACCCGGGCACGGAAGGCGCCCCAGTGGGAGCCGGACTGCACCAGTTTTTCGCCGGACTCGGCGGCCATCACGGCGCGACCGAGCAGGGAGGGGCCGATCAGGGCAGAGGCACCGCTGGCCAGCAAGCCACCCAGAAAACCACGACGGGAAATATTGATCATCTTGTTATTCCTCTCTCGGATCCGGAACTCGAATCCGGACTTAGTGGCTGCCCTGACCACCGGTATCGGCGGCATGGTTTTGCAGGTATTTGAGCAGGGTGCGCTCCTCTTCCTTGCTCAGGCGATAGTAGGCAGACATCGCTTTGAGTCCCGAGATCCAGCCGTTGGCAGTGAAGTGAGCGGGATCCGGCGCGCCGTGGCAGGAGTTGCAGGTGGATTTGTACATCTCGCCGGCGTAATCCCAGATCGGCTTGAGCGAGGACTCAAAGCCCTTGCCATCGACCCAGGCCTGCACCTGAACCTGCTCCCACTTGATATGGGTGGCGCTGTCGGTCTCCTGCTTGAGCACTTTCTCGCTCGCTTTCAGTTCGTCACGGATGGTGGCGACGAAGACCCGCTTGCCCATGTATTCGCTCAGCACCCGGCCCTTGCCATCGCTCTCGCGCCACCCTTCGATGGTCACCTTGAGGCGATCGCCGCTGCGGTCCACCACGTCGATGCGGGAGGCAGGCAGCAGTTTGCCGACCGGGTCGCTGCTCTGTTCGCTGGCATAGAGATCTTTTTCACCCAGGTTGTAGAGGGTCTCGGCGGCTGGCGCCTGTTGCGCGTCGTTGACCAGGGTGGCGTAAGTGGCCCGGAAGCCGCCCGCCATGTTGGGCAGTTCGTGGGCGATGCCCTTGTGGCACTCGATGCAGTTCATGTTCTTCGCCGCCGCGTCTTTCATCGCCAGCGCGGCCGCCGGGGACTGCTTGGCGTGATCCATGTTGTCGTAGCTGTGGCAGGACTTGCAGGTCTTGGAGTTCTGGCTGCTCATCCGTGCCCACACCTTCTCGGCCAGATGCAGGCGCCGGTCCTCGAACTTTTCTTGGGTGTCGATGCTGTGGCCTATGTACTCCTGATAGAGGTCGTTGGCCGCCTCCATCTTGCGGGCCACCTTGCCGACAAAGTCCTTCGGCTGGTGACAGTCGGTACAGACCGCCTGTACCCCTGAGGCATTCTTGAAGTGGATGGACTCCTTGTACTCCGGATAGACGGTGTCTTTCATGGAGTGGCAGGAGATACAGAATTCGAGGCTGCTGGTTTTCTCAAAGCCGTAGTGCAGGCCGACGGTGCCCGCGAGGGTGACGCCGATGCCCACCAGAAGCAGCGCCAGTACCGACCAGCGGCGGCTGGGGGTGCGCAGGAAGTGCCACAGTTTTTTCATCATGCTCTCTCACATCACTTTTTTGATGGGAGCCATGATAGGGAGGCGTTGTGAACAGGGCTGCCACCACAAATTAATGAAATAGGGGTATTTATGACAAAATGTGAATAGAATAATCCTCCCTTGTCGACCATCGTGAACCCTGCCCATGAGCTACCACATTCTGGTTGTTGAAGATGATGCGGTTACCCGCGAGAAGCTGACCGGCTATTTCGAGCGGGAGGGCTATCGGGTGACGGCGGTCGAAAACGGCCAGGAGATGCGCGCCGTGCTGGCGGAGCAGAGGGTCGATCTGGTGATGCTGGATATCAACCTGCCGGGGGAAGATGGTCTGCTGCTGACCCGTGAACTGCGGGCGCGCAGCACGGTGGGGATCATTCTGGTCACCGGCCGCAGCGATGCGGTGGACCGGATTGTCGGCCTCGAGATGGGGGCCGATGACTATGTCACCAAGCCGTTCGAGCTCAGGGAACTGCTGGTGCGGGTCAAGAATCTGCTGTGGCGGATCTCGCTGGCGGCCGCCGCGCCGAGCGAGCCTGCGGTGGCTGACGATGCGGTGCGCTTTGGCCCCTGGCGTTTTGATATTCCCCGCCGCCAGCTCAGCAAGGACGGAGTGCCGGTGCGTCTGACCAAGGCCGAATATGAAGTGCTGGTGGCCTTTGTCGCCCATGCCGGGCGGGTGCTCAGTCGGGAGCGGATCCTGACCCTTATCAGCCATCGCGGCGATGGCCCGAGCGATCGCACCATCGATGTGTTGATCCGGCGGCTGCGCGGCAAGATGGAAGCGGATCCTCGGGATCCCCAGCTGTTTGTCACCGTCCATGGTGAAGGCTATCTGTTTGCTGGCGAGATAGCCTTCTGACTGCGGCGTAGTGGTCTTGGCCTGTTTGACCGGGTATCAGACCGGCGGGCGGGTATCAAATTGCGGGCAGTCGTCGCCAATCTGGTGCCAGGGCGCCTTGGAGCCGACGAAGATGTGAAATGCGGGCCGCTGGCTCGGCACATCGTCCAGTACCCCGAGGCGCAGGTTGATCTTGCCGCTGCTGCTCTTCTGGCTGAACAGGCTGGAGCCGCAGTGACGACAGAAAGCCAGGGTGGTCTCTGCCGATTTCTGGTAGCGGCTGATGGCATCAATGCCCTTTACGATGGTGACCTTGTTGCCATCCAGTCCGCCGACAGAGGCGTAATCTCCCCCTGAAAACTTGCGGCATTCGCTGCAGTGGCAGTTACCCATATAGTCGAATTGATCCGGCAGGGTCAGGGCAACGGCGCCGCACAGGCAGCTGGCATGTAACTCTTTCATCTCTTCTCCTTGAGTGTGTTAATCGGATTTGGAACGGCTATTCGACCCGATAGACGGGACGAAAAGCGCCATCCGAGAGGGAATCGGCGGGGTCTGCCAGCGGTGCAGACAGCGTCAGAATGGGTGGCCCCATCACCCGCGGGCACTGCTCGGCACTGGCATCAGGGTGTTGCAGCAGGCAGACCGCCTGAGCGACCGCAAGGCGCCCCTGCAGCCGCATCTGATCGCTGTTGGCGGCCAGGACCTTGCCTCGGCGCAGGCCACGCTGTACCCCGTGGCTGAAGTAGGTGCTCAGCACCTGGGGCCTGTCGAGATGGCGCTGCGCCAGCTCGTTGACCGCCACTTCGGCGGCGATGGCCCCCCCCACCAGATAGTCGAGGTCGGGATAGCGGGCCAGCGTCTGCTGCACTAGCGTGCGCTGGATTTCCCGGCTGTTGTCGCCGCGCTCGGTGGTGACCAGCTTGATGGCGCTTCCCTTGATGGCATCGGCAAAGCCCGGCTCGACGAAGTTGTTGCCGCCACTTGCCTGCGGGCCGGGGAAGAGGGCGACCGAGACCGGCTTGCTGCCGGCGGGGTGGCGCTGCGCCAGCCAGTGGCCGATTTGCCAGCCCATCTGGTACCAGGAGACCCCCACCTTGGCCTGCACCAGACCGCTGGGTAGATCGTTGACCAGCCCAAAGACCGGCAGCGGCGTGGCCTTGATGGCCTCGCGCAAGCCCAGATAGCTCACCGCGCCGAGCAAGATGGCGTCGCTCCCTTCCTGCACGCAACGCTGCAACTGCTGGCGCTGCTCGGCGAGGGCGCCATAGCCCCCCGCTTCGTGGATCTGCAACTTGACTCCCAGCCGCTTCGCCTCGTCCACCATGCCCTGATTGACCGAGAGCCAGTAGGCGTCGCGCAGATGGGGGTAGAGGGCACAGAGGGTCAGCGGTTGGGTTGCGGCAGCGGGTTCCGGCCACTGCTGGCGCACCGGCTGGCCGCTGAATTCGCCGCCGGGCCAGATATCGACTGCAAAGGCGAGGGCGGCGCGAGGCAGCGTGAGCAACCACATGAGCAACAACGGGGAGAGATAGACGCTTCGCATGGCCAGGGGTTTTGTTAAAGTGTTGGGCCATATTATCCGGTCAAAGCCGACCACAACCAAGGGACTTCCCGTGAGAATCTTTTCTGGCCTGGGTGGCAAGTTGCTGCTGGCCTTCTCCCTGATGGCGTTGCTGACCCTCAGTGCCTCCCTGCTGGGCTGGGTGGGGCTTAGTCATCTGCGCCAGCTGGAGCAAGG
The DNA here is from genome assembly GCA_041319085.1 of Aeromonas veronii. Lineage (NCBI taxonomy): Bacteria > Pseudomonadati > Pseudomonadota > Gammaproteobacteria > Aeromonadales > Aeromonadaceae > Aeromonas > Aeromonas veronii. The sequence goes on from CP101033.1 coordinate 925,986, forward strand.
AGTGCAGCAGACTCTGGTCGATCAGGAGCTGGCCCGCACGCTCTCTCGCCTCAGCGGCGAGATCCAGAGCGCGTCGCGGCTGCTGGCCACCGCAACCAGCGAGCAGGAGCGGGAGCATCAGGGACGCCTGCTCACCCTGCAGGGGCAACAGCTTCAACAGGTGCTGGCGCAACTCGGCCGTGGGCAGGGTTCAACAAGCCTCGATCAGCTCAGCCAGAGCATTATCGGCAATCTGGGTCAGCAGGGTTGGCTGGTGGGAGAGCGACTGACCCTGATGGTGCAGGGTGAAGCGCGGCGGGCCCGTCTGGTGGCGGCAGCTGGGCAGATTGCCGAGCTGGCGCGCAGCCAGATGGAGAACGCCGAAACCGTGATGGTGGCGGGATTGGGTTCCCTCTACCAACAGCAAGGCACGCAAGCGGCCCGGACGCTGGATCGCTTGCTGGAGCAGGATCTCGACTGGCTGGAGCAGATGACCGAGTTGCGTCATCGCACTTTGATGCAGCAGCAGCGCATTGAGGAGATGTGGCGCAGCGAACGGCAGGAACAGTTGCAAACGCTATTGCAAGAGGGGCAGCGGGAGCTGGCCATCTTGCAACTGCGGGCCGGGGCGGTGACCGATCCGGCCCGCCGGCAGGCGGTGGAGCTGGCGCTGACCGTGCTGGCGCAGAGTGACAAGCTGGTGCAACTGCGCAGCGACTGGCTCGGCAAGGGAGAGGCGCTGCGGTTGCTGGCTAATGCCAACGAAGCCCTGATGAGCAGCCTCAACCAGCAGGTCGGTGAGCTGGTCAGCCGTGCCCGCGATTCGCTGGGGCAGAGCCAGCAGGCGCTAAGCCAGCGTCTCAGGCTGCTGGAGCAGGCGTTGATGGGTATTGGCCTGCTCACGCTGGTACTGCTGATGCTGCTGATGTGGCGCATGGTCTACGGCCGGATCGTCTGGCCGCTGCAACGGGCGGTGGCGGGGATGAGCCGGTTGGCTCGCGGGGATCTGACCCCCCTTGAGCCGATCGCCAGTGCCGGGCGCGATGAGCTGGCGGAGCTGGGCCGGGCCCTGCAGGTGTTTCGTGACAATGCAGTGGAGCTGGGCCGCTATCAGCGCGAGTTGGAGTCGCGGGTCGAGGAGCGCACCGGCCAGCTCAGCCACGCCAACGAGCGGCTCAATGAGGAGGTGGAGAAGCAGCGGCAGGCTCGCGCCGAGGCGGAGCAGGCCAACCGGGCCAAGTCGGTGTTTCTCGCCACCATGAGCCACGAGATCCGCACCCCCATGAACGGCATTCTGGGCGGTCTGACACTGCTGGAAGATACCCACCTCAGCGAGACCCAGCAGCGCTATCTGGCCGCCATCGAGCACAGTGGCGAATCCCTGCTGGAGATCCTCAACGACATTCTCGACTACTCCAAGATAGAGGCGGGCCATGTGGAGGCGCGCCGCGAGCCCTTCCCCCTGTTCCAGCTGGTGGATGAGCTCAGCGCGTTGTTTCGGCCAAAGGCGGCGGCTAAGGGGGTCACCCTGGCGCTGGAATATGCGCCCGGGCTGGCGTCTGTGGTCGAGGGGGATCTGGGCAAACTGCGCCAGGTGCTCGGCAACTTGCTCGGCAATGCGGTCAAGTTTACCGCCCGTGGCCAGATTACCCTGACGGTAGCGCCCCTTGTCTGTCAGGGCCCTTGCGCCGAGCCCTGCATCCGCTTCGTAGTGCGCGATACCGGCCCCGGCATTCCGGCCGATGAGCAGGAGGCTGTGTTCGAGGCGTTTCGCCAGCGCCAGCGCGACATAGGCCATCAGGGCGGCACCGGGCTGGGACTGGCGATCAGCCGCAAATTGGTGGCCGCCATGGGGGGCGAGCTGATCCTTGCCAGCGAACCGGGCAAGGGGTGTGAATTCAGCTTCAGCCTGCCCTTGCAAAGCTCAAGCGCCCAACTGCCCGCCGAGGCGCAACCGCTGCACCTTGGCCAGTCCCGCGACATCCTGTTGGTGGAGGATAACGAGATCAACCGCTTGGTAGCGCATGGCATGCTGACCCGCCTCGGCCATCGCGTGACTCTGGCGGAGGATGGTCGCAGTGCGCTGGCGCTGGTGACCGAGCGCCTCTTCGAGCTGGCGTTGCTCGATATCAATCTGCCCGATATGGACGGCATTACCCTGCGCGAGGATCTGGCTGCCATCAGTGAAGAGGTGCATGAGCGGCCGCTGCCCGCCATCGCCATCTCGGCCCAGATGTATCCGGAGGATATCCGCCACTGCCTCGCCGCCGGTTTCGTCGATTTTGTTGGCAAGCCGGTGCGGTTGGCGGTGTTGGCCAATGCCATTGAAGGGCTGTTTCGGCAGGATGGGGCCTCTATCGAGCCGCCTGTGCAGTTATCTGCCGCGCCCTCAACTAACCAGCCAGAGTGGGCCAATCCGGTGCTTGATGCCGATCTGCCCCTGCTCGGCATGGCGCGGATCCGCCAGCTGGTCACGCTGTTTGAGTCGCAAGGGCGGGTGTTGGTGGACGAGTTGGCTCAGGGGGAGGGGAGTGAGCAGCGGCAGCTGGCGCACAAGCTAAAGGGGAGTGCGCTGGCGCTGGGGTTGACCGGGTTTGCCAGCCACTGTGCGGCCCTAGAGGCGGGAGGTGGTGAGCCTGGGGCAATCGGGGTGCAATTTGACGCGGCGGTGAGCGGGTTGCAGCTCTGGCTGGCGGCCAACAGGGATGCGCAGCCCTGATCCCTGTTGGCGATGCACAACGTTCAGAGGGGGTGGCCAGCCCCTGCGCCGTTATTCGATCTCGCGAAACAGCACCTGCTTGCACTTGGCGCAGACCCATTCCCGGCGAAAATCGGTCAGGTGCACCATGCCCACCTCCAGCAACTCGTGATGGCCGCAGTGGTGGCAGAAGATGATGTCGCCATCGACTGATTCAGGGTGGGCCGCCAGATATTCGGCTTTGGTGGGGAGCTGATCCCACGAGGTGGTGGAAACATGTTTGCGCTGGCTGGTGTAGTAGACCCAGTAGAACAGAAAAAAGACAGCCAGGATCACGAATGTCAGCAGATGGTCCATCTTGAACTCCTCCGGTTAGGTGCAGCCCCTCGGATGCATGGCTGCAATCAGCTCCATCATCATTAAATTTGTTTCGAATGAATATGTTACAGGATGGATCACGATGGCGTTGTGATCCCCTTCGGGTTTTACCCGCCCAACCGCGGGATGAAAAATGTGTCGTTTGGCGAAGGGGCCAGGGTATTGAACGGGGAGGGAATCTTGCTTTTTACAACATAAATTCAACATTTTTTTAGGTGGTTGGACTGTCTCTTTGATCCAGCTCACGTTACAATGCCCGGGCCCACTTCACCTAACGCGCAAACGATTTTCAGGAGAGAAACGGATGTTGAAACGTGACATGACCATCGCCAATTATGATCCGCAATTGTGGCAGGCCATCACAGACGAAACCCGTCGTCAGGAAGAGCATATCGAGCTGATTGCGTCTGAGAACTACACCAGCCCCCGTGTCATGGAAGCCCAGGGCTCCCAGCTGACCAACAAGTACGCCGAAGGTTACCCCTCCAAGCGTTACTACGGTGGTTGCGAGTATGTGGATGTGGTCGAAACCCTGGCCATCGAGCGCGCCAAAGAGCTGTTCGGTGCCACTTACGCCAACGTGCAGCCGCACTCCGGCTCCCAGGCCAACAGCGCCGTTTACATGGCGCTGCTGCAACCGGGCGACACCGTACTGGGCATGAACCTGGCCCACGGCGGTCACCTGACCCACGGCTCTCCGGTCAACTTCTCCGGCAAGCTCTACAACATCATTCCTTACGGTATCGATGAGTCCGGCAAGATTGACTACGACGAGATGGAGCGTCTGGCCATTGAGCACAAGCCGAAGATGATGATCGGTGGCTTCTCCGCCTACTCCGGTATCGTTGACTGGGCTCGCATGCGCGAAATCGCCGACAAGATCGGTGCCTACCTGTTCGTCGACATGGCCCACGTGGCTGGCCTGATTGCCGCTGGCGTCTACCCGAACCCGGTGCCCCACGCTCACGTGGTCACCTCCACCACCCACAAGACCCTGGCCGGTCCGCGCGGTGGTCTGATCCTCTCCGCCGCTGACGACGAGGAGCTCTACAAGAAGCTCAACTCCGCCGTCTTCCCGGGTGGTCAGGGTGGCCCGTTGATGCACGTCATCGCCGGCAAAGCCGTTGCCTTCAAAGAGGCGCTGGAGCCCGAGTTCAAGACCTATCAGGCTCAGGTCGTGAAAAACGCCAAGGCGATGGCTGCGACCTTTATCGAGCGCGGTTACAAGATCGTCTCCGGCGGTACCGACAACCACCTGATGCTGGTTGACCTGATCGGCCGCGAGCTGACCGGTAAGGATGCTGACGCTGCGCTGGGCAAAGCCAACATCACCGTCAACAAGAACTCCGTGCCTAACGACCCGCGCTCCCCGTTCGTCACTTCCGGTGTGCGGATCGGTACCCCGGCCATCACCCGCCGCGGTTTCAAGGAAGCCGAGTCCATCGAGCTGACCCACTGGATCTGCGACGTACTGGACAACCACGACAACGATGCCGTGCTGGCCACCGTGCGCGAGAAGGTGCTGGATATCTGCCGCCGTCTCCCGGTCTATGGCTGATAAGCCAGACCGTTCGGTTTGAGACCAATGCCACCTGCGGGTGGCATTGTTTTTTCAGGCTTTTACCGGTTTTGGATGGCCATGCTACACTGGCCGACCTAGATCCTGGCCCGCCGGGCCGGTCCCTGTTCCATTAACGCCGGAGGTCCGATGCATTGCCCATTCTGTAGTGCGGTTGATACCAAGGTGATCGATTCCCGTCTGGTGGCAGAAGGCCATCAGGTGCGCCGCCGTCGTGAGTGTCTGCTCTGTCACGAGCGTTTTACCACCTTCGAGATGGCCGAGCTGGTGATGCCCCGCGTCATCAAGTCAAATGGCTCGCGCGAGCCGTTCAACGAAGATAAGCTGCGCGCCGGCATCCTGCGGGCGCTGGAGAAGCGGCCGGTGAGCATGGAGGCCATCGAAAAGGCGGTCAACCATATCAAATCCCGCCTGCGAGCCACCGGTGAGCGCGAAGTCGCCTCCGAGCTGGTGGGCAATCTGGTGATGGATGAGCTCAAGAATCTGGACAAGGTGGCCTATATCCGCTTTGCCTCCGTCTATCGTAGCTTCGAAGATATTCGCGAGTTCGGTGAAGAGATCGCCAAATTGGAGAAATGATGGTATCGGATGGGCAGGCGGATATCCGCTTTGCCCCTCTCTACCTCAGGACACGCAGATATCCGCGAATTTGGTGAAGAGATCGCCAAATTGGAGAAGTAAACCGCCATTCTCACCCATGTTGCCGCGTCCGATTACGCTGCGCTAATCGAACCTACGATACTGCGTAAAGTCGAGATGTGTTGTCAAAGGAGCCCGAATGTTTAGTCAAGATGATTACCAATGGATGAGTCGGGCCCTCGAACTGGCCCGCCGCGGCCGCTACACCACGGCCCCCAACCCCTGCGTCGGTGCCGTGCTGGTCAAGGATGGCGTGGTGGTGGGCGAAGGGTGGCATCAGAAGGCGGGCGAGCCCCATGCCGAGGTCTATGCCCTGCGCGCTGCCGGTGACAACGCCCGTGGCGCCACCGCCTATGTGACCCTCGAACCCTGCTCCCACCACGGTCGTACTCCCCCCTGCGCCGAAGCGCTGATTAAAGCCGGTGTGGCCCGGGTAGTGGCGGCCATGGTTGATCCCAATCCCCAGGTGGGCGGGCGTGGCCTGCGGATGCTCTCCGAAGCGGGTATCAAGACCGATTTTGGCCTGCTGGCGAGCGAAGCCGAAGCGCTCAATCCGGGCTTTTTCAAGCGGATGCGTACCGCCTTCCCGCGGGTGACCGTCAAGCTGGGGGCCAGTCTCGATGGCCGCACCGCCATGGCGAGCGGCGAGAGCCAGTGGATCACCTCCCCCGATGCGCGTCGTGACGTGCAGCGGCTGCGGGCCAGTCACGATGCGGTGCTCTCCAGCGCCGAAACCGTGCTGGCCGATGGCGCTTCCCTGACCGTGCGCTGGGACGAGCTGCCCCCCTCGGTCAAGGCGAGTTATCCCAAAGAGACCCTGCGCCAGCCGCTGCGGGTCATTGTCGATTCGCAAAACCGGCTCACCCCCGATCTGCCGCTGTTCCAGAGCGAGAGCCCAGTGCTGCTCGCTCGCCACAAGGCGTCCGGCGAGTGGCCCGCGTGGGCGCAGCAGCTGGAGCTGCCGCTGCTGGATGGCAAGCTGGATCTGGTCAGCCTCTTCATGCTGCTGGCCAAACAGAACATCAACTCGGTTCTGGTCGAGGCGGGCCCGCGGCTGTGCGGCGCCCTGCTGGATAAGGGATTGGTGGATGAGCTGGTGCTCTATCAGGCGCCCAAACTGATGGGGGATGAGGGGCGCGGCCTGTTCCATCTGCCGGGCCTGACCCGGCTGTTCCAGGCCCCCAAGCTCAACATCAAGGATGTGCGCATGGTCGGCCAGGATATTCGCATTACCGCCAAAATAGCCTGATTTATCAATATTTAAGGGGGCATTATCTGCCCCCGTCATCAGCAAGGTGATCTGCATGTTTACCGGAATTATCGAAGCGGTGGGAACCCTGGCCGAACTGCGCCGTCAGGGCGACGACATGGCCCTCACCGTCCATGCACCAGGCCTGGATTTTAGCGACGTCAAACTGGGCGACTCCATCGCCACCAACGGTGTCTGCCTCACCGTCGTGGCGCTGGGCGACAAGAGCTATACCGCCGATGTGTCGCTGGAAACCCTCTCCCGTACCGGTTTTGCCGCGGCCAAAGTGGGTGATCGGGTCAACCTCGAGAAGGCGCTGATGCCTACCTCCCGCCTCGGCGGCCATCTGGTCTCCGGCCACGTGGACGGGGTAGGTGAAGTGAAAAGCGTCTCCAGCAGCGGCCGCGCCATCGAGTACTGGATCAAGGCGCCGGGGGAGCTCTCCCGCTACATCGCCGAGAAGGGCTCCATTGCGGTGGATGGCATCAGCCTCACCGTCAACGCCGTGCAGGGCGACCTTTTCCGCCTGACGATCGTGCCCCACACCGCGCAGGAGACCACCATCGCCAGCTGGAGGCCGGGTCACAAGGTCAACCTGGAGGTGGATCAGATCGCCCGTTATCTGGAGCGGTTGATGATGGGCAAGCCCCAGGAGAGCAGTGCCTCGACCCTGACCATGGAGACGCTGGCCAAGGCCGGTTTTCTCTAATGGTGTGCGCTAAATCCGGCCACCAAAACGATTTTCTGTGATCCCGCTCTGATTGAAATGGGGCCGTTCGCCCCAATCTAGAGCAATATACACTCGCATTTGCGTTGAGCCTGCTGGCTCGACCCCCAAGCACACTGATGGAGTAGCCCATGGCGCTGAGCACAACCCAGGAAATCATTGCCGATATCAAGGCGGGCAAGATGGTGATCCTGATGGATGACGAAGACAGGGAGAACGAAGGTGACCTCATCATGGCCGCCTCCTGCGTCCGTCCGGAGGATATCAACTTCATGGCCCGCTACGGCCGTGGCCTCATCTGCCTGACGCTGACCCGGGATCGCTGCAAGCAGCTGGCGCTGCCGCTGATGGTGGATCGCAACAATGCCCAGTTCTCCACCGCCTTCACCGTGACCATCGAAGCGGCCGAAGGGGTGACGACCGGTATCTCCGCCGCCGATCGCGCGGTGACCGTGCAGGCGGCGGTGGCGCCCAATGCCAAGGCGGCCGATCTGGTGCAGCCGGGCCATATCTTCCCGCTGATGGCGCAGGATGGCGGCGTGCTGACCCGTGCCGGTCACACCGAGGCGGGCTGCGATCTGGCCCGTCTGGCCGGTTACGAGGCGGCTTCCGTCATCGTCGAGATCCTCAACGAGGATGGCTCCATGGCGCGCCGTCCGGATTTAGAGATCTTCGCCGAACAGCACGGCATCAAGCTTGGTACCATTGCCGACCTTATCGAGTACCGCAACCAGCACGAGACCACGGTCGAGAAGGTGGCCGAGTGCAAGCTGCCCACCGAGTTTGGCGAGTTTGACCTCATCACCTTCCGCGACACCATCGACAATCAGGTTCACTTCGCCCTGAAAAAGGGTGAGGTTCAGGCCGATCAGCCGACGCTGGTGCGCGTCCATCTGCACGATGTGCTGAGCGATTTGCTGCTGACCGACCGCCACGCTGCCCGCAGCTGGCCGCTGCCCAAATCCATGGCGCGCATCGCCAGCGAAGGCGGGGTGCTGGTGATTTTGGGGGCGGAATCCCATGGCGAGGAGCTGCTGGCCCGGGTCAAGGGCTTTGAAGCCGCCGACAAGGGGCTGGCGCCGGAAGGGGCCAAGTGGCAGGGCACCTCACGCCGGGTTGGCGTGGGCTCCCAGATCCTTAAGGCGCTCGGCGTGAGCAAGATGCGTCTGCTGAGCTCGCCGAAGAAGTACCATGCCCTCGGCGGTTTCGGGCTGGAAGTGGTTGAGTACGTCGGCGAGTAAAGTTCCACCAGAGAAGTTCCATCCCCTCCCGGGTGGTTTCGGGCTGGAAGTCGTGGAATACGTCGGCGAGTAAAGGACTCAAGGTTCTACCAGAGAAGTACCATCCCCTTCCGGGTGGTTTCGGTTTGGAAGTGGTTGAGTACATCGGCGAGTAAAGTTCCACCAGAGAAGTACCATCCCCTTCCGGGCGGTTTCGGTCTGGAAGTAGTGGAATACATCGGCGAGTACGCGCGCCGGACTGGTTAAATCGTGATCATGGCTGTCTATTGCGGCCATGGTTTTTGTCGTGGGTCTGTTGTGCTAGAATGTGCGCACTTTTGACTCCGGCCCTTTTGATTGCACAGATACAGGATTTCCAATGAAGGTTATCGAAGGAAATATCGCCGCTCCTGAGGCGCGCGTTGCTATTGTTGTTGCCCGTTTCAACAGCTTCATCAACGACAGTCTGGTGAACGGCGCGGTGGACGTACTGAAGCGTCAAGGTCAAGTGCAGGACAGCAACCTGACACTGGTAAAAGTGCCGGGCGCGGTTGAAATGCCATTGGTCATCAAGAAGCTGGCCAAGAGTGGTCAATACGACGCCATCGTGGCGGTCGGTACTGTCATCCGTGGCGGCACCTACCACTTCGACCTGGTGGCAAACGAGAACAGCAAGGGCATGGCCCAGGTAATGATGGAATATGAAATTCCCGTTGCCTTCGGTGTGCTGACCACTGAAAACATTGAACAAGCCATCGAGCGTGCAGGTACCAAGGCGGGTAACAAGGGTGCAGAGGCTGCACTGGCAGCGCTCGAAATGATCAACGTCCTGAAAGAACTGGACGTGTAACGAGGAGAAGTACATTGAAACCGTCTGAGCGCCGTAAAGCCCGCCATTGCGCCACCCAGGCCATCTACCAGTGGCAGATGACCAAGGCTAACGTGGGTGACATCGAAGAGCAGTTCAAGATCGATCAGGACACCAAGGGTGTAGACCTGAGCTATTTCCGCGATCTGCTGTTCGGGGTAGCCCTCCACTGCAACGAGCTGGACAAGGTGTTTGCACCTTACCTCTCCCGTCCGCTGGAAGAAGTGGACATGGTGGACAAGGCGATCCTGCGTCTGGCGACCTACGAGCTGACCCGTCGTGATGATGTACCGCCGCGCGTGGTCATCAACGAAGCGATCGAGCTGGCCAAAGCCTTCGCCGCCGATGACAGCCACAAGTTTGTCAACGGTGTACTGGACAAGGTGATCAAGTCGCTGAACAAGCGTTGATCCTGCTGTCCGTCAGCATCTAAGAGAGGAGCCAGCTTATTGCTGGCTTTTTACTGTATGGGTGAATTTGAGCTGATTGATAAGTACTTCAAGGTTCCCCACGCCCGCAAGGACGTGGTGATGGGCCCTGGAGATGACTGTGCCCTGCTGACCCTGCCCCCCGATACCCAGCTGGCGGTGAGCACCGACACTCTGGTGAGCGGCGTACACTTCTTTCCCGACATGGATCCGGTAGATCTCGGCTACAAGGCGCTGGCGGTCAATCTCTCCGATCTCGCCGCCATGGGGGCCGAGCCGCGCTGGGTGTCGCTGGCGCTGACCCTGCCTGCCATCAACGAAGGTTGGGTTGCCGGTTTTGCCGAAGGGTTCCTGGAGCTGGCCGAGTACTACAACGTCGCGCTGGTGGGGGGAGATATGACCCGCGGGCCGCTCTCCATCACCATTTCGGTGAAGGGGTCGGTGCCTGCCGGGCGCGCCCTGATGCGCAGCGGCGCCAAAGCCGGTGACGGCATCTATGTCACCGGCACTCTGGGGGATGCCGCGCTGGCGCTCTCCCACCTGCTGGGCAAACGCACCCTCAACGAGAACCAGCTGGCGGCCGTGCTGCCACGGCTCGACCATCCGCATCCCCGCATTCTGGCGGGTCAGGCGCTGCGCGGGCTGGCGGGCAGTGCGCTGGACCTCTCCGACGGTCTGGCATCGGATCTCGGCCATATCCTCAAAGCGTCCGGCGTGCGGGCCCAGATCGATCTCGATCTGCTGCCGCTCTCGCCGGTGCTGCAGGATGCGGTGAGCGAGCAGGAGGCGTGGCAACTGGCGCTGGCCGGTGGCGATGACTACGAGCTCTGTTTTACCGTACCGGAGGAGCACCGCGGCGCGCTCGATACGGCGCTGGCCCACAGCGGGGTCAAGTTCAGCCGCATCGGCCGTATCGTGGCGGGCGAGCCCGGCATCGACTACCTGCGTGGCGAACAAGTGGTGGCGTTGCAACTGAAAGGGTGGGATCACTTCGCATGAGTTTGTTCAGGATAAAACCCGAGCTGACACGACTGGATCTGAAAAATCCGCTTCATTTTTTAGCGGTGGGGTTTGGTTCCGGTCTCAGCCCCAAGGCGCCGGGCACCATGGGCACCCTGGCGGCCATTCCGCTCTATCTGCTGGTGAGCGGTCTGCCGACCCACTGGTTCATCGCCTTGCTGGCGGCGGGCTTTGTGGTGGGGATCCGCATCTGCCAGAGCGCTACCGATGCCATCGGCATGCCGGATCACGGCGCCATCGTCTGGGACGAGGTGATTGGTTTTGGTGTCACCATGATCGCCGCGCCAGCCGGTTGGGAGTGGGTGGTGGCGGGCTTCGCGCTGTTCCGGTTGTTTGATGTGCTTAAGCCCTGGCCCATCTCCTGGTTTGATCGCCGCATTCATGGCGGATTCGGCATCATGCTGGACGATCTGATCGCCGGCCTGTTCGCCCTGTTTTGTATGCAATTACTGGCGTTCTGGCTCGGCTGAATGCCACCTTCCGGGGGATGACCGTTCTGGCATCCCCCGATTTATCTCTGCTTAATTTTCATTCATCGGCATATGCTGCCGTTTATCATCCATTTCACATAAATATTCACTACTCATTCGGAGCTTGCGATCGTTTTTGAAATAGTGATAAATGCTGCTTGTTGCGCTATTGTTGAAATTAAAGTAATGATACAGATAGATGTACGGATGCACCGGCCATTTATGTGATAAAAATCATCATTTATCTCTACTGAATTGGTTGTTATCTGCACAAAACATTGCGGAATTGTATAACTCAATCATTTACACCCGTGGTCAAACCGTCTAAGTTACTCGCGGGTTATTCCAAAAAAATGCAAAAAACCCGCCCGGATCGCTGGTTTCGCTGCCTCATGGATTGAGCGTTTTTTATTCTATAAACACTCAATATCAACTGCCCAAGGTAACAACCGGCATCTGCGGCTGATTTACGGACGAATTATTTGGGACGGATGTCCCCCGCAGAGGTAAACATGTCCTTGCTCGAAGTAAAGAACTTGCGGATCGAGTACCCCTCCCGCTACGGGGTGCTGGCCGCGGTGAAGGATCTCTCTTTCTCTATCGAAAAGGGTGAGATTGTCGGGGTGGTCGGTGAATCCGGCGCCGGCAAGTCCACCATCGGCAACGCCGTTATCGATCTGCTCAGCCCCCCCGGGCACATTGCCCGTGGCGATATCTATCTCAATGGCGAGCTTATCTCCGGCAAGAGCCAGAACGAGATGCGGGCCATCCGTGGCTCCCGTATCGGGTTCATCTTCCAGGACCCCATGACCTCCCTCAACCCGCTGTTCACCGTTGAGCATCAGCTGGTGGAGACCATTCTGGCCAATACCGACCTCTCTCGCGAGGCTGCTTTTGCCAAGGCGCTGGCGCTGATGGGGGCGGTGGGGATCCCGCAGCCGGAGCTGCGCATCAAGCAGTATCCGCACCAGTTCTCCGGTGGCATGCGTCAGCGGGTGGTGATTGCCATCGCGCTCTCCTGCGATCCGGAGCTGATCATCGCCGATGAGCCGACCACGGCGCTGGACGTCTCCATTCAGGATCAGATCCTCCAGCTTATCCGCACCCTCTGCAAAGAGCGTCAGGTGGGCTGCATGCTGGTGACTCACGACATGGGGGTGGTCTCCAACGTCACCGACAAGGTGGCGGTGATGTATCGCGGTGATCTGGTGGAGTTCGGCACCACCGAGCAGGTGCTGGGCAGCCCCAATCACCCCTATACCCGCAGCCTCATCTCGGCGGTCCCCCGCTCCGACGTGAAGCTGGTGCGCTTCCCGCTGGTCTCCTATATCGAGGATGCCAGTGCGCCGGAAACCAATATCGACCTCAAGACCCACTGGCTCGGCCAGAGTCAGGACGAGCGTGCCTATGAAGGGGCGCTGCTGCGGGTGGAGAACGTCGATCTGAAGTTCGTCACCAAGGACTCCATCTTCCCGAGCCGCCGCCAGTATGTGCGGGCCTGCAACAACATCAGCTTCGAGATCTTCGAAGGGGAGACCTTCGGTCTGGTGGGGGAGTCCGGCTCCGGCAAATCGACCATTGCCCGCGCCATCACCGGCCTCTATCCGCCTGATACCGGCAAGATCTTCTTCGAGGGGATCGATCTGACCGCGCTCAAGAGCGAGCGTGAGCGCCGTCCGCTGCGCCGCCAGATGCAGATGGTGTTCCAGAACCCCTATTCGTCAATGAACCCGCGGATGAAGGTGCGCGACATCATTGCCGAGCCGATCCGCTTCCATCAGCTGGCGAGCAGCGAGAGCCAGATCGAGGGGATCGTCAACGATCTGCTGGATCACGTCGGGCTCGGCCGCGGTGCCGGGGTCAAGTATCCCCACGAGTTCTCCGGCGGCCAGCGCCAGCGCATCTCCATCGCCCGCGCCCTGGCCACGCGCCCGCGTTTTCTCATCTGCGACGAGCCAACCTCGGCGCTGGATGTGTCGGTGCAGGCCCAGATCCTCAACCTGCTCAAGGATCTGCAGCAGGAGCTCAAGCTCACCATGTTGTTCATCAGCCACGATCTGCCGGTGATCCGTCAGATGTGCGACCGCATCGGGGTGATGCAGCACGGTCATCTGGTGGAAGTGGCCGAGACCGAGAAACTCTTTACCAATGCCGAGCATGAGTACAGCCGCAAGCTGATCTCCCTCATGCCGGAGTTCAAGGGAATGTCCCGCGAGGGGCTGGAAATCGCAAGCTAGGATTGGGCCGGTGCGCCGGTCTGCTTGTCAAAAAAAGTGTCATAAAAAAGCCAAAAGCATGGAGAACAAGATGAAAAAAGGATTGTCCAAGATTGCCCTGGCGCTGTTTGCCGCCGGTTTCGCCTTCAGTGTCTCAGCCGCTGATATCAAGGTGGGTGTCGCCTCTGACGCCACGTCGCTGGATCCGCAGGAGCAGCTCTCCGGTCAGACCCTGGAGATGTCGCACCTGGTATTCGATCCCCTGATGCGTTACACCCAGGACCTGCAGTTCGAGCCCCGTCTGGCCGAGAAGTTCGAGCGTGTCGATGACAAGACCGTCCGCTTCCACCTGCGCAAAGGGGTCAAGTTCCACTCCGGTAACGACTTCACCGCTGACGACGTGGTGTGGACCGTCAACCGTCTGAAAGCCTCCGTCGACTTCAAGGCGATCTTCGATCCCATTAGCGAAGTGAAGAAGGTCGATGACTACACCGTGGATCTCGTCACCGCCAAGCCGTTCCCGCTGGTGCTGCAGACCGTCACCTACATCTTCCCGATGGACTCCAAGTTCTACACCGGCAAGACCGAAGCGGGCAAAGACAAGGCCGAGATCGTCAAAAACGGCGACTCCTATGCCTCTACCCACGTCTCCGGTACTGGCCCGTTCACCGTCAAGTTCCGCGAGCAGGGTGTGAAGCTGGATTATGCCCGCAACGCCAACTACTGGGACAAAGCCTCCAAGGGTAACGTCGAGAACCTGACCGTGGTGCCGATCAAGGAAGATGCGACCCGTGTTGCAGCCCTGCTGGGTGGCGACGTGGATATGATCTATCCGGTTGCGCCGAACGATCTGGAGCGAGTGAAGAATGGCAAGGACTCCCAGCTGGTCACCCTGTCCGGTACCCGCGCCATCATCATCGAGCTGAACCAGAACACCAACCCGGCGCTGAAAGACAAGCGCGTGCGTCAGGCGATCAACTACGCCATCAACCAAGTGGGCATCGTCGAGAAGATCAACAAGGGCTTCGGTACCCCTGCTGGCCAGCTGAGCCCGAAAGGCTATGCCGGTCACAACGAGGCGCTGGTGCCCCAGTATGATCTGGCCAAGGCCAAGGAGCTGATGAAGGAGGCCGGTTACGAGAAAGGCTTCAAGATGACCTTCATCTCCCCGGCAGCGCGCTACGTCAACGACGTCAAGATTGCCCAGGCTGTCTCCGCCATGCTGGCCAAGATCAACATCAAGGTGGATCTGAAGACCATGCCGGTGGCCCAGTACTGGCCGGAGTTTGACAAGTGCGCCGCCGACATGCAGCTGATTGGCTGGCACTCCGACACTGAAGATACCGCGAACTTCTTCGAGTTCCTGACCTTCACCAAGGATGCCAAGACCGGTATGGGCCAGTACAACTGCGCCGGTTATGCCAACGCCGAAGCTGACAAGATGGTGATGGATGCCAATGCCGAGACCGATCCGGCCAAGCGTGCCGAGATGCTGAAAAAGGTCGAGGCCATGCTGATCGAAGATGCTGCCTACGTGCCGTTGCACTGGGAAGATCTGGCCTATGGCGCCAAGAAAAACGTCGACATCAAGCCGGTGGTCAACGTGATGAACTTCCCTTACCTGGGTGACCTGGTGGTCAGCAAGTAAGAGAACGTCGCAAGGAAGGACGGGGCGGGGTGGTCAGCTGGCCACTCCGCCCACTAACAGAAGCCTGTGCCACGACACAGGCCACGTAGAAGGACAAGCATGTTTACATTCCTGCTGAAACGGTTCTATCAGGCCGTGATAGTGATGTTCGTCATCAGCCTGGTCGCCTTCTCCATCCAGGATAACCTGGGTGACCCGTTGCGCGAGCTGGTGGGACAATCCGTCTCCGAAGCCCAGCGTCACGAGTTGCGCGAGAAGATGGGCCTTAACGATCCCTTCCTCATCAAATACAGCCGTTTTTTGAAAAATGCGGTGCATGGGGATTTGGGCACCTCCTATTTCTTCAAGCGACCCGCTCTCGAGGTGATCCTCGACAAGCTGGTGGCTACCCTTGAGCTGGTGTTTGCTGCCGCGCTCATCATCGTGGTGGTTTCCATTCCACTCGGTGTCTATTCGGCGATCCGCCCGCGCAGCATTCCCACCAAGATCATCATGGCGGGGAGCAGTATCGGTATCTCGATCCCGGTATTTTTGACCGCCATCATGCTGATGTACCTCTTCTCCATCCAGCTGGGCTGGCTGCCGGCCTATGGCCGCGGCGAGACCCGTAACCTGCTGGGCTGGGAGTCGGGCTTCTTCACCTGGGATGGCATCAAGCACCTGATCCTGCCCGCGGTGTCGCTCTCCTCCATCATGTTGCCGCTGTTTATCCGCTTGGTGCGCTCCGAAATGCTGGAGCAGCTCTCCTCCGAGTACGTCAAGTTCGCCCGCGCCAAGGGGCTGGACAACAACAAGGTCTACTATCAGCACGCCCTCAAAAACACCATGCTGCCGGTCATTACCGTTGGCGGGGTGCAGATCGGTACCATGGTGGCCTACACCATCCTGACCGAGAGCGTGTTCCAGTGGCCGGGCACCGGCTTCCTGTTCCTTGAGGCGATCCACCGGGTCGATACCCCGCTGATCACCGCCTACGTCATCTTCGTGGGGCTGATCTTCGTGGTGACCAATACCCTGGTCGACCTGCTCTATGGGTTGATTAACCCGACCGTTAACCTGACTGCCAAGGGGTAAGCATGAGTAACGCTGTAACTGCAAGCCCAAGCCGTTGGGCACGATTCAAGAACTCTGACATCGTCTACTACTTCCTGCGGGACAAGGTAGCCATGTTCAGCTTTGCGGTGTTCGTGGTATTTGTGCTGGCGGCGCTGCTGGCCCCCTGGCTGGCCCCACACAACGTCTATGACCAGACCAGTTTTGATCTGATGGATGCCGAACTGCCTCCCTCATGGCTGGAAGGGGGCGAAGAGCGCTTCTGGCTCGGTACCGACAACCAGGGACGGGATATCTGGAGTACCATCCTCTATGGCGCCCGCATTTCGCTCTCCATCGGCCTGTTTGCGGTGGCGTTGCAGCTGGTGCTGGGTATCGTCATCGGTCTGATTGCGGGTTACTTCGGTGGTCGCATCGACAACCTGCTGATGCGCTTTGCCGACGTGCAGCTGTCGTTTTCCACCATGATGGTGGCGATCATCATCTCCGCCATCTTTCAGGCAACCTTTGGCTCCGAGTTCTACTCCAAGTTCGCCATCATGATGCTGGTGGTGATCATCGGTATTGCCGAGTGGCCGCAGTACGCCCGTACCGTGCGTGCCTCTGTGCTGGCGGAGAAGAAGAAGGAGTATGTGGAAGCGGCCAAGGTAATGGGGTTCCGTGCCCCGCGCATCATGTTCCGCCACATTTTGCCCAACTGCCTGTCGCCCATTCTGGTGATCTCCACCGTGCAGGTGGCCAACGCCATCATGAGTGAAGCTGCTCTCTCCTTCCTCGGTCTGGGGATGCCGGTTGATCAGCCGTCACTGGGGTCGCTTATCAGCGTCGGCTTCAACTACATCTTCTCCGGCTCCTGGTGGATCACCGCGTTCCCGGGCATCTGTCTGGTGGTGCTGGTGCTGGTCATCAACCTGCTGGGTGACTGGCTGCGGGATGTGTTTAACCCCAAGATCTACAAAGGGTAATCCGGGTTAGAAACGCAAAAATAAAAAGGGCGCCAATGAGGCGCCCTTCTTTTGCTTGATAGCTTTAAGGGTTATCAGGCTTGTAGCCAGGTTTCGATGCTGCGCTGGATGCCTGCATCGTCCAGACCGAGCAGGGCATAGATCTCTTGCTGGGTGCCCTGTTCCACGAAGCGATCCGGCAGGCCGAGGTTGAGCACAGGTTTGCACTGTTTATTGAGCATCAGCAGCTCGTTCACCGCCGAACCGGCGCCGCCCATGATGGCGTTGTCTTCGATGGTGACGAAGTGATTGTGGCTGGCCGCCAGCGACAGCACCAGTGCCTCATCCATCGGTTTGACGAAGCGCATGTCCACCAGAGTGGCATCCAGTGCCTCTGCGGCCGCTTTCGCGTGGTGCAGCAGAGTACCAAACGCCAGAATAGCGGTGCCTTTGCCCTCTCGAATGATGCGTCCCTTGCCAAGCGCCAGTGCCTGCATCTCTGATGAGATGGGCGCATCGCTCAGGCTGCTGCCGCGCGGGTAACGCACTGCGGCAGGGCCCTGATGGAGATAGCCGGTATAGAGCATCTGGCGGCACTCGTTCTCGTCAGATGGCGTCATCACCACCATGTTGGGCACGGTGCGCAGGAAGCTGATATCGAACGCCCCCTGATGGGTCGGGCCGTCGGCACCCACCAGACCGGCCCGATCGATGGCGAACAGCACCGGCAAGTCTTGCAGCGCCACGTCGTGAATCACCTGATCGTAGGCACGCTGCAGGAAGCTCGAATAGATGGCCACCACCGGCTTCTTGTCGGCGATGGCGAGACCCGCGGCGAAAGTGACCGCATGCTGCTCGGCAATGGCCACATCGAAGTAGCGATCCGGATATTGTTGGCTGAATTTCACCAGCCCCGAGCCTTCGCGCATGGCGGGGGTGATGCCGACCAGCTTCTCGTCTTTGGCCGCCATGTCGCACAGCCACTGGCCGAAGATGGCGGAGAAGGTTGGTTTGGCACTGCTCGCCTTGGGCAGGGAGCAATCGTCAGGATTGAACTTGGGCACAGCGTGATAACCAATGGGGTCTTTCTCCGCCGGCTCGTAGCCCTTGCCCTTCTTGGTTTTGACGTGCAGCAGTTGCGGGCCCTTGAGGTTGCGCATGTTGCGCAGGGTCTCGACCAGTGCCTCGATATCGTGACCGTCGATGGGGCCGATATAGTTGAAGCCGAACTCCTCGAACAGGGTACCGGGCACAACCATCCCCTTGAGGTGCTCTTCGGCCCGCTTGGCCAGCTCCTTGACCGGTGGCAGACCTGCCAGCACCTTCTTGCCGCCTTCGCGGATGGTGGTGTAGAGCTTGCCAGACATGACCCGGGCCAGATGGTTGTTCAGCGCGCCGACATTCTCTGAGATGGACATCTCGTTGTCGTTGAGGATCACCAGCATGTCCTTGTGAACATCGCCGGCGTGGTTGAGCGCTTCAAAGGCCATCCCTGCGGTAATGGCACCGTCACCGATCACCGCAACGACCTTGCGACCCAGCCCTTCGCTCTCGGCGGCGACCGCCATGCCGAGCGCCGCACCGATGGAGGTGCTGGAATGGCCAACGGAGAGCACGTCGTACTCGCTCTCGCCACGCCAGGGGAAGGGGTGCAGACCATCTTTCTGACGGATGGTGTGGATCTGGTCACGGCGCCCGGTCAGGATCTTGTGGGGATAGGCCTGATGGCCCACGTCCCAGATCAGCCGATCGAACGGGGTGTTGTAGACGTAGTGCAGGGCGACGGTCAATTCGACCGTGCCGAGACCGGAGGCAAAGTGTCCGCTGGAGCGGCTGACAGAGCGCAGCAGATATTCGCGCAGCTCGTTGCACAGCACCGGCAGCCGATCTTTGGGCAAGGAACGCAGCTCGACCGGAGTGTCCGCGAGGGCCAGGTTGGGGAAATTGCTAATATCAACGCTCATATTGTTACTGTTATCCAGCGTTTAGTGGGTTCGCTCGATGATGTAATCGGCAAACGCTTCCAGAATGTCGGTATTGTAGGGCAAGGATTGCAGGGCTGTTAAGGCTTTACCGTGCAGTTCGCGAGCCAGCTCACGGGCGTTTTCGAGTCCGAGCAGGGCCGGATAGGTACTTTTCTCCAGCGCCAGGTCCGAGCCTTGCGGTTTGCCCAGGGTGGCGGTATCACCTGTGATGTCGAGGATGTCATCCTGCACCTGGAAGGCGAGGCCAATCGCGGCGGCGTAGGTTTGCAGTGCCGCCAGGGTGGCGTCATCGACATCGGCTTTGCACAGGGCGCCGAGCGCCACGGCACATTCAATCAGTGCACCGGTCTTGTGGCGGTGTACCTGTTCCAGTTCGGCCAGCGAGATCTGGCGCCCTTCGGCCTGCAGATCCAGCGCCTGACCGCCACACATACCGAGATAGCCGGAGGCGCGGGCGAGGGTACTCAGCATCCGCACCCGGTTGGTCATCAAGGTATCGGGCATGGGGTGATCGGCCAGAATGGAGAACGCCAGGGTCTGCAGCGCATCACCGGCCAGAATGGCGGTCCCTTCGTCAAACGCCTTGTGAACGGTTGGCTGGCCACGACGCAAGTCGTCGTTATCCATGGCGGGCAGGTCATCGTGTAGCAGGGAGTAAGCGTGGATGCACTCCACGGCAGCTGCGGGGCCATCCAGCAGCTCGCTCTTTACACCCAGCATCTCGCCGACTGCGTAGACCAGAAACGGGCGAACCCGCTTGCCGCCCAGCAGCAGGCCGTAACTCATGGCATCGCGCAGACGCGGTGCCATGGTGGGCAAGGATTCAAGGTGTGCTGACAGACAGTCGTCAATACGCTGACGATGCAGACGGGAAAAATGGTCCAGCGCCACTCACTCCTCTCCTTGTTCTGGCTGGAAGGGGGCGAGCTGGTCACTGCCATCGGCTTGACTGAGCAGGATCTGGATCTTCTGCTCGGCCAGTTCCAGCTTCTGCTGACCGGCCCGTACCAGATGAACGCCTTGCTCGAACTGCTTGAGTGCCTCTTCCAGGGGTAGGGAACCTTGTTCCAGCTGATGAACGATGGTTTCCAGCTCTTCCAGAGTGGCATCAAAACTCAGACGGTCGATTTTTTTACTGGCCATGTCCATCCTCGGGGATTGAAAAAAACGGCTTATATTAGCATCGACCGTCCACAGGGGGGAGGCTGAAAAGCACTGCGCCCTCAAACTCTCGCTAAACTGGCCGATAATGAGCCATCATACTCAGTGGATGCAGGCTTGCCGCTTGGGTCGCAATAGCAGAAAATTCAACAAATTATAAATTAGGCATAAGCATCGGTGACAGGAGTAGGGACGTGGATCTAGGCAGTCTGATAGGGATAGTGCTGGGTTTCGGGGTGGTGGTATACGCCATGGTTCTTGGTGGTGGTGTGGGCATGTTTGTCGATGTTCCATCCATTCTGATCACTTTTATGGGGTCAATTTTCATCGGAATGATGAAATTTAACTTGGGTCAGTTTTTTCTCGCTTTCAAGGTCGCCGGGAAAGCGTTTATGTATAAAAGCGATAAGCTCGATGATCTGATCCTCAAGTCTGTCGAGCTGGCTGATGCTGCCCGCAAAGGGGGGTTTCTGGCGTTGGAGGCGGCAGAAATCCCCAATCCTTTTATGAAAAAAGGGATCGACATGCTGGTGGATGGTCACGATGCCGATGTGGTACGTGCTGTGATGGAAAAAGATATCGATCTAACCGAGGAGCGGCACACTAATGCGATCAAGGTGTTCAGAGCTCTCGGAGATTTGGGCCCCGCTATGGGGATGATCGGTACTCTGGTGGGGTTGGTAGCCATGTTGTCAAATATGAGTGACCCCAAGTCGATCGGTCCGGCGATGGCTGTGGCCTTGTTAACGACGTTGTATGGTGCGATTTTGGCGAATATGTTTGCCATACCGATAGCCGATAAGTTGGATCTGCGCAATGCCGAAGAGCGCCTTGGTCGTTCGCTGATTCTTGATGCCATTATGGGCATTCAGGATGGTCAAAACCCTCGGGTGATCGAGTCATTGCTCAAGAATTATTTGCATCAATCCAAACGCGGACAAGCGGCGGAGTAGCATAGTACATGGCTAAATGTAAATGTCCGCCCCCCGGTCTTCCTGCCTATATGGGCACGTTCGCCGATTTAATGTCGCTCTTGATGTGCTTCTTCGTGTTGCTGCTCTCCTTTGCTGAGATGGATGTGCTCAAGTTCAAGCAGATCGCGGGCTCTATGAAGAATGCCTTCGGGGTGCAGAACATCCTCGAGGTGAAAGATATTCCCAAGGGAACCTCGGTGATTGCCCAGGAGTTCAGGCCCGGTCGCCCGGAACCCACGCCGATTGATACCGTGATGCAGCAGACCATCGATATGACCCAGACCGAGCTGGACTTTCTGCCCGGTGAGGCGGATCAGGCCGGTGGTCAGGACAAGAGTGATGGCAAACTGACGGGGGGCGATACCGCTCAGAATGCGCAGAAGGTGCAGCAGCAGTCCAACACCCTGGCAAAAGCCCTCGCCGAGCAGATGAAAGATCAGATCCAGGATGGCGCCATCGAAATTGAGGCGCTGGGTCAGCAGATCATTATCCGGATCAGGGAAAAAGCGTCGTTCCCGGCCGGTTCGGCGTTTCTGCAGCCCCAGTTCTGGCCGGTCATTCGCAAGGTTGCGACCCTGCTCAAGGATGTGCCGGGTGAAATCACCATCTCCGGTCACACCGACAACGTGGCGACCGAAGATGAGCTGTTCCAGTCCAACTGGGAGCTCTCGACGCAGCGGGCGGTGGCGGTCGCGCATCAGATGATCAAGGTCCCAGGTTTTGATCAGGGTCGGCTGGTGGTGCAGGGGATGGCGGATTCCCAACCATTGGTGCCCAACACGACCCCGGAAAATCGTCGGATGAACCGGCGGGTGGAGATCGCCATCATGCAGGGTAAACCGACCGTGTCGGCGCCCATTTCAGTACCGGAAGGGAAGTAGGCGAGGGGAATGTCGATGACGCAAGTGGGATCAGCATCAGGGGGCTGACGTGGATTTTGTGTTGGCTTCATATTAAGATGCCCCATCCGAACCGATTGCTGCGGCCTCCTTGCAGATGGCCGTAGCTTCTATTTTCAAGCAACCCAGGTTTCGACTATGAATCATACTCCGATGACTGTTCGCGGCGCTGAGAAGCTGCGCGAAGAGCTCGATTATCTCAAGACCGAGCTTCGTCCCCAGATTATCGAAGCGATTGCCGATGCCCGTGAGCACGGCGATCTGAAGGAAAACGCCGAATACCATGCCGCTCGCGAGCAGCAGGGGTTCTGTGAAGGGCGCATTCAGGAGATTGAAGCCAAGCTCTCCAATGCGCAGGTGATCGACGTCACCAAGATGACCAACAACGGCCGCGTTATTTTTGGCGCGACGGTGACTCTGCTCAAGAGCGAGACAGAGGAAGAGGTGGTTTACCGCATCGTGGGGGACGATGAGGCTGATATCAAACAGAACCTTATTTCAGTCAACTCCCCCATTGCCCGCGCCCTGATTGGCAAGGAAGTGGACGATGTTGCTATCGTCAAGACGCCGGGCGGTGATGTGGAATACGAAGTACTGGAAGTCGCTTATATCTAAGCGAATGCCACAGATGATGAAACAGGGGGGCTGGCGCTCCCCTGTTTGTCTTTGTCGGCATCACTACTGATAACGATCAGGACAGATACGCCTCGGTAAAGGCATCCTGATGACGCTGAAACAACCAGTGGCGTAGCCGTTCGAGGTCGCACTCGTTCATCTGAAAACTCAGCGCCCAGGTGGCATGGTCAGCATTGACCTTGATGCGCCTTACCAGCCGTCCCTGCAGTGGAAGAGGGGCCTCTTGTTCGATGCAGAGCTCGCCGTTGATGGGGGTATCGGCGACCATGTCGGTTGGCAAATTTTCCACGATGAGGCCGTTGAAGGAGAGGCTGAGCACCTGAAACAGGCCCAGTTCGCTGCAAAGCTTGGCTTTTTGGGTGAGACGCCAGGCACGCGGTTGCGCAAACCCCAGCTCCCTGATGACCGGAGCAGATAACCGAGTCTCGACAAAGCCGTCTTCCCCTTGGGTAAAGGTCAGAGGAAAATGCAGCTGATGGCCTGCGAAGCGGGCTTCTAGTACAAGGTATTCGGCTTTTTGCAGCAAGCCAAGCATGGAGGCGTCGAGATGACCACTCAGAACATGGGGGTCCTGATTGCTCCCCAAGTCCCGTAGCATGGCCAGCTCATCGTCGGTCAGAATTGGATGGTGAGCCATAATGCCTGTCCGGAAGTATTCATCGCAGGTTAAGGGCTTTGCGACTACTTTGGCAAGCGACTCGGGAAGAAGTGGAATAAGGAAAGAGCGATGCTCTTTCCTTTTACTTGCGGGGCAGCTGGATTTTGGGTTCGTTGGCTTGACGATAAATGGTCAGCACATGACCCATGCTTTGCACCTTGATTGAACCGGTTTCACGGACGATAGCATCCATAACCAGTTGTTTCATTTCGCGATCTTCAGAGGCAACCTTAACCTTGATCAGCTCGTGATGGTTCAGTGCCAGATCGATCTCGGCCAGTACACCTTCGGTCAGACCATGCTGACCCAGCAGGACGACAGGCTTGAGGCTATGGGCAAGGCCCTTGAGGTACTGTTTCTGTTTATTGTTGAGAATCATCGCAATTTCTTCATAAGTCAGGGTTGAAAGGGGCGTATTCTACCCCCACTTAGCCCTTAATACTAATAACCCTTGTGGTTTTTTAAAGTCGATTATCATGACCCAGAAAAAACGTTCCCCCAGTTCAACACGCTGGTTAAAAGAACATTTCGACGATCAATACGTCAAAAAAGCCCAGAAAATGGGCCTGCGTTCTCGTGCTGTTTTCAAGATTGACGAGATCCAGGGCAAGGATCGCTTGCTGAAAAATGGCATGACCGTAGTGGATTTGGGTGCCGCCCCCGGTGGTTGGTCCCAGTTCGCGGTTGAACAGGTTGGTGATTCGGGTCGTGTCATCGCATGTGACATTTTGCCGATGGATCCGATTGCCGGTGTCGATTTCCTGCAAGGGGACTTTCGGGAGGAAACTGTGCTTGGCGCCTTGCTGGAACGAGTAGGGCCTGACAAGGTTGATGTCGTGATGTCTGATATGGCGCCCAACATGAGCGGTACCCAGCAGGTGGATCAGGCTCGCGCCATGTATCTGGTCGAGCTGGCGCTGGACATGTGCAATCAGGTATTGCGTAGTGACGGCAGTTTCGTGGTGAAGGTGTTTCAGGGAGAGGGCTTTGATGCCTATCTCAATGAAATTCGTCAACTTTTCTCCGCTGTCAAAATTCGTAAACCAGACTCATCCCGCGCCAGATCACGGGAAGTCTACATTGTGGCTACCGGTTTTAAACTGTAGTACCCTAACCTTCATCGTTAACTGTCAGTCTGCGAGGTTACTGATTTGAGTGACATGGCGAAAAACTTAATCCTGTGGCTGGTCATCGCCGTCGTTTTGATGTCGGTGTTCAATAGCTTCAGCCCCAGCGATACCACCAGTCGCCAGCTGGACTATTCCAGCTTCGTTAAAGAGGTGACCCAAGAGCAAATCCGTGAAGTACGGATGGACGGTAAGGTCATTAATGGCGTCAAGCGTACTGGTGAACGATTCACCACCATCATCCCTGCGCCGGATCCCCAGCTGCTCAACGACATGCTCAATCACAATGTCAAAGTGATGGGCGAGAAGCCGGAAGAGCCGTCTCTGTTGACCTCTATCTTCATCTCCTGGTTCCCGATGCTGCTGCTGATCGGTGTCTGGGTCTTCTTCATGCGTCAGATGCAGGGCGGCGGTGGCAAAGGTGCCATGTCGTTTGGCAAGAGCAAGGCTCGCCTGATGAGCGAAGATCAGATCAAGACCACCTTTGCTGATGTCGCAGGTTGCGATGAAGCCAAGGAAGAGGTGAAGGAGCTGGTCGACTATCTGCGCGACCCGAGCAAATTCCAGAAACTGGGTGGCAAGATCCCGACCGGTGTGCTACTGGTTGGTCCTCCGGGTACCGGTAAAACCCTGCTGGCCAAGGCCATTGCGGGCGAGGCCAAGGTGCCGTTCTTCACCATCTCCGGTTCCGATTTCGTGGAGATGTTCGTCGGTGTCGGTGCCTCCCGGGTGCGTGACATGTTCGAACAGGCCAAGAAATCCTCCCCCTGCATCATCTTCATCGATGAAATTGATGCGGTCGGTCGTCAGCGTGGTGCCGGTCTGGGTGGTGGTCACGATGAACGTGAGCAGACGCTTAACCAGATGCTGGTTGAGATGGATGGCTTTGAAGGCAATGAAGGTATCATCGTCATTGCGGCCACCAACCGTCCTGATGTATTGGATCCTGCACTGCTGCGTCCGGGCCGTTTCGACCGTCAGGTTGTGGTCGGTCTGCCGGATGTCCGTGGGCGCGAACAGATCCTGAAAGTGCACATGCGCAAAGTTCCGTTGGCGGATGACGTCAATCCTGCGCTGATTGCCCGTGGTACACCCGGTTTCTCTGGTGCGGATTTGGCCAACCTGGTTAACGAAGCTGCCCTCTTCTCTGCCCGTGAGAGCCGCCGAGTGGTCTCCATGCTGGAATTCGAGAAGGCCAAGGACAAGATCATGATGGGGGCGGAACGTCGCTCCATGGTGATGAAAGAGTCCGAGAAAGAGATGACTGCGTATCATGAAGCCGGTCACGCCATCATTGGTCGTCTGGTTCCGGATCATGACCCGGTTTACAAGGTCTCCATCATTCCGCGTGGTCGTGCGCTGGGTGTGACCATGTATCTGCCGGAGCAGGATCGCTGGAGCCACTCCAAACAGCACTTAGAGTCAATGATCTCCAGCCTGTATGGCGGTCGTCTGGCAGAAGAGCTGATCTACGGTGCCGAGAAGGTTTCCACTGGCGCTTCCAACGACATCGAGCGGGCAACAGACATTGCACGCAAGATGGTGACTCAGTGGGGGATGTCCGAGCGTCTCGGCCCAATGCTCTACGCGGAAGAAGATGGTGAGGTGTTCCTTGGTCGCAGCATGGCCAAGGCCAAACACATGTCCGACGATACCGCTCGCGTCATAGATGCCGAGGTCAAGCAGGTCATCGACCGCAACTACGCCCGTTCCAAGCAGATCCTGCTGGATAACATGGACGTGTTGCACACCATGAAAGATGCGTTGATGAAGTACGAGACCATCGATGCCAAACAGATCGATGATCTGATGGCGCGTCGCGAGGTCCGAGCTCCGAGCAACTGGCACGACGAGCACGGAGATACCCCGCAAGGTGGTTCCACTGTGGCTGCCGAGGCCAAGCCGGCCGATGAAGCCGCTCCGGTGGCGGATGTCACTATCGACAAAGCCAACGACGTCCCGGCCAAATAATCGTGACTCTCCAAACCCCGGGCTTGCCCGGGGTTTTTCTTTATCAGATGGACGTGAAAATGCAGTTAACCAGCAAGGGGCTTAGCCTCTCCCTCGATCGTCCCCATGTGATGGGGATCCTCAATGTAACGCCCGACTCCTTCTCCGATGGCGGCCATTTCAACCAGTTTGAACGGGCCATGGTCCATGCGCGGCAGATGGTCTCGGACGGTGCGACTCTTATCGACATTGGTGGCGAGTCAACCCGCCCTGGTGCGCCCGATGTGAGCGAGCAGGAGGAGCTTGACAGGGTTATTCCTGTCGTGGAACAGATGGTCCGTGAGCTGGATGTGATGATCTCCCTTGATACCTCCAAAGCGGCGGTGATGCGTGAGGGTTGCAAGGTCGGCGCCCATCTGATCAACGATGTGCGGGCGCTGCAAGAGCCGGGAGCACTGCAGGCGGCGGCCGAGGCTGCGGTCCCTGTCTGTCTGATGCATATGCAGGGGCAGCCACGAACCATGCAGGTCGAGCCCCACTATGACGATCTTATCGCAGAGGTACGCGCCTTTTTTGATGAACGCATTGTGGCTTGTTTGACTGTCGGGATCCGGCGCGAAGATCTGTTGCTGGATCCGGGATATGGCTTTGGCAAGACCCTTGTACACAACTATCAGCTGTTGGCGGCTCAACAGGAGTTGCTTGATTATGGCTTGCCGCTATTGGTGGGGATGTCGCGAAAGTCTATGATAGGCAATCTGCTGGGGCGTCCGGTGGATGAGCGTCTGGGGGGCAGTCTGGCATGCGCTCTTATCGGCATGCAGCATGGGGCCCGCATCATCAGGGTACATGATGTACGGGAGACCGTGGACGCATTGCGCGTCGGTTGGCTGGCAATGACGGGACAAGATTTTATTTCCAGATAATAAAGAGAACAGACAATGACAAGAAAGTATTTCGGTACCGATGGTGTCCGCGGCAAGGTTGGTGAATACCCGATCACCCCTGATTTCGTGATGAAATTGGGTTGGGCTGCCGGCAAGGTGCTCTCCAAAAAGGGCACCAAAAAGGTGCTGATTGGCAAAGATACCCGTATCTCAGGCTATATGCTGGAGTCTGCGCTGGAAGCAGGACTCTCTGCGGCAGGCCTTAAGGCCATTCTGATGGGGCCCATGCCCACTCCGGCGGTTGCCTACCTGACTCGCACTTTCCGTGCCGAAGCGGGCATCGTCATCAGCGCCTCCCACAACCCCTTCTATGACAACGGCATCAAGTTCTTCTCCGCAGATGGCACCAAGCTGCCTGATGATGTCGAGCTGGCTATCGAAGCCGAGCTGGATCACGAGCTCAAGTGTGTCGAGTCTGCCGAACTTGGCAAAGCGGTGCGCATTGATGATGCCGCCGGTCGCTATATCGAATTCTGCAAGAGCACCTTCCCCTCCCACATGAATCTGGATGGGGTGAAAATGGTGGTCGACTGTGGCCACGGCGCTACTTACCACATTGCGCCGTCGGTATTCCGCGAGCTGGGCGCCGACGTGATCACCATGGGCTGTGCCCCGGATGGCCTCAACATCAACGATGGTGTCGGTTCGACTGCGCCTGAAGCGCTGGTTGCCAAGGTGCTGGAGTGCAAGGCCGATCTGGGGGTTGCCTTTGATGGTGACGGTGACCGTCTGATCATGGTTGACCATACCGGTTATCTCATTGATGGTGATGAAGTGCTCTATATCATCGCGCGCGATGCCCTGCGCAATGGTCGCCTCAAAGGTGGCGTTGTCGGCACCCTGATGGCCAATATGGGCCTGGAGCTGGCGCTGCAGACCCTGGGCATTCCGTTTGCCCGAGCCAAGGTGGGTGACCGCTATGTGCTGGAGATGATGGAAGAGAAGGGCTGGCGCATCGGTGGCGAGAACTCCGGCCACATTATCTGTCTGGATCAGACCACCACAGGCGATGGCATCGTGGCCGCCTTGCAGGTGCTCACCGCCATGCGCAGTGCCGAGATGCCGCTGGCCAAGCTGCGCTCCGGCATGAGCAAGTTCCCGCAGGTGTTGGTGAATGTTCGCTTTGCCGAAGGCAAGGATCCACTGGCTGCTGATGCTGTCATGGCTGAGGTTGCCAAGGTAGAACAAGAGTTGGCTGGTCGTGGTCGCGTGCTGTTGCGTAAATCCGGTACCGAACCGCTGATCCGGGTCATGGTCGAAGGTGAGCATGAACAGCAGGTGCGTGACATGGCTCAACGCATCGCCAAACAGGTCGAATCGGCGTTTTAATGAACAACCAGGGCGACTTTTTAGCCGCCCTGGTTGTATCTTGTTCAAACGATTCGAAAATTTAAAAATAGCACTTGTCAGCTGAGCATCCTCTGGATATTATCAGCCCCGCTTTCGCAAGGGAGTTGCCGATGGGACATCGCAAGCCGTTTGTAGCAGCCAACTGGAAGTTGCACGGTAGTAGGTCGCAGCTAGAGCAGTTTACGAGTCAATGCCTGAACGGTGTTGATGAAAATGTAGATGTGGTTCTCTGTCCTTCCCATGTGCATCTCGACTTTACCGCTTCACTGCTCAACGAGCAGGGAGTAATAAAGTTGGGGGCTCAGAATGTGAGTCAGCACGCTACTGGCGCTTACACCGGAGAAATCTCGTGTCGGATGCTGGTTGAGGCAGGGTGTCGTTACGTATTGGTAGGGCACTCCGAGCGCAGGCGTCTCTTTGGTGAGACCAGTTTTATCGTCGCAGAGAAGTTTGCGGCAGCCAGAGCGGCAGGCTTGATTCCCATCCTCTGTTTAGGTGAGTCAGGTGCAGCGAGGCAGGCGAGAAGAGCCTTCGAGGTGATCGCCGAAGAACTGGATATCGTCATAGAGAAAAATGGCGCGATGGCTTTCGATAATGCTATCATCGCCTACGAGCCGATTTGGGCTGTAGGTACAGGTAAATGCGCCACACCCGAGCAGGCACAAGAGGTTCATTCCTTTATACGTGGTCGCTTGGCGGAGGATACTCCGGTAATAGGTGAGAAAGTGAGAATCATCTATGGTGGGAGCGTAACGCCGACCAATGCGAGAGATTTGTTTGCCCAGCCCGACATTGATGGCGGCCTGATTGGCGGAGCAAGCCTTGATAGCCATGCGTTTTTAGGAATTGTTGAAGCGGCAAAGGGTGCAAGTTAAATGTACGAAATTCTTTTAGTCGTTTATCTGTTGGTGTCACTGGCTCTGATTGGTCTGGTGATGATTCAGCAAGGTAAAGGGGCTGATATGGGCGCCTCCTTCGGCGCAGGGGCATCGAACACAGTATTCGGCTCCGGTGGCTCAGGCAGTTTCCTGACCCGAACAACAGCAATTTTGGCTACTCTGTTTTTCGTTATCAGCCTGGTGCTCGGCTCTATGTCCAGCAACAAGGTAAAGCAGGGTAGTGAGTGGGAAAATCTGCAACAAACCCAACAGGTTGAGCAGACTAAAGCGCCAGTAAATAAAGATACTGACGTTCCCCAGTAAGTGAGTTTTGCCGTGGTGGTGGAATTGGTAGACACGCTATCTTGAGGGGGTAGTGCTCTAGGGTGTGCGGGTTCGAGTCCCGCCCACGGCACCAATTAAGCAGTGAGCTCGGGTAACCGAGTGTATTATAGACAGTCACTCTTGTATGAATAGATTGAACTGGCTATAATCTCGCACGATTTCGGACGCGGGGTGGAGCAGCATGGTAGCTCGTCGGGCTCATAACCCGAAGGTCGTCGGTTCAAATCCGGCCCCCGCAACCAAATTTCACGCATTTCCTACGCTCAGGAAGGCGGTCGCTGCGAGGCGACAATCAGGGTAAAGCGCCAAGCCCCGATTTGACATCGGGGCTTTTTGTTATGTGCAATTTACTCTGAATCGATATCTATCTGGGCTTTATGCCCTTTTTTTGTTTTTCGGAGGGTGACTTTGGCTACGTTGGAACAACGTTTGACCGATCTGCTCGAGGCTCCGGTCGTTGCCTTGGGTTTTGAACTTTGGGGTATTGAGTTTATCCGTGCGGGTAAACACTCCACCTTGCGTGTCTATATCGACGGCGAGCAGGGTGTGACTGTCGAGAACTGTGCTGAGGTCAGCCATCAGGTTGGCGCCATCATGGACGTCGAAGATCCCATCACCGAGGAGTACTACCTCGAGGTGTCCTCCCCAGGCCTGGATCGTCCCCTGTTCAAGGTTGCCCATTTCGAAAAATACGTTGGCCAAGAGGCGGCGGTAACGCTTCGGATGGCAACAAACAACCGCCGCAAGTTCAAAGGCGTAATCAAAGCTGTGCAAGGCGACATGATCACCCTGACAGTAGATGGTAAGGACGACGTGTTGGCTTTCACCAATATCCAAAAAGCGAACATAGTGCCGAACTTTGGTTAACGAGGCTATCGGATATGAATAAAGAGATTTTGCTGGTCGTTGACGCAGTATCCAACGAGAAAGCGGTACCCCGCGAGAAGATCTTCCAGGCTCTGGAAACCGCGCTGGCGACTGCGACCAAGAAGAAATATGAAGGCGAGATTGAAGTTCGGGTCGAGATCGATCGCAAGACCGGTGACTACGACACTTATCGTCGCTGGGTCGTCATTGCGGATCAAGCCGCGATGGAAAACCCCTATGCTGAAATCACCCTGGAAGCGGCGCAGATTGATCAGCCGGAAATCCAGATCGGTGAGTATGTTGAAGACCAGATCGACTCTGTGACCTTCGACCGTATCACTACCCAGACCGCCAAGCAGGTTATCGTGCAGAAAGTGCGCGAAGCCGAGCGTTCACAGGTCGTTGATCAGTTTAAAGATAAAGAAGGCACCATCATCAGTGGTGTGGTCAAGAAGAGCAACCGCGACAACATCATTCTGGATCTGGGCAGCAATGCTGAAGCCGTGATCTTCCGCGACGACATGCTGCCGCGTGAAACCTTCCGCCCGGGCGACCGTGTCCGTGGCCTGCTCTACGCAGTCCGTCCGGAAGCACGTGGTTCCCAGCTGTTTGTCAGCCGTTCCAGCCCGGACTTCCTGAAAGAGTTGTTCCGCATCGAAGTACCGGAAATCGGTGAAGAGATGATCGAAATCATGGGTGCTGCCCGTGATCCGGGTTCCCGCGCCAAGATCGCGGTGAAGACCAACGATCGTCGTATCGACCCGATCGGTGCCTGTATCGGTATGCGTGGAGCCCGTGTGCAAGCTGTCTCCGCCGAGCTGAGCGGTGAGCGCGCTGACATCGTGCTGTACGATGACAACCCGGCCCAGTACGTGATCAATGCCATGGCGCCTGCCGATGTGGCCTCCATCATCGTTGATGAAGATAACCACACCATGGATATCGCCGTGGAAGCGGCCAACCTGGCTCAGGCCATCGGTCGCAATGGTCAGAACGTGCGTCTGGCCTCCCAGCTGACCGGTTGGGAGCTGAACGTGATGACCGTTGAGGACATGCGTGCTAAGCACCAGGCTGAAAACGACCGCATCATGAACCTGTTCACCAGCACCCTGGATATCGATGACGATTTCGCCGGTCTGCTGATGGAAGAGGGCTTCTCTACCCTGGAAGAGATCGCCTTTGTCCCGGTCAACGAGCTGCTGGCGATCGATGGTCTGGACGAAGATATGGTGGAAGAGCTGCGCAAACGCGCCAAAGATGCCCTGACTACCAAGGCTCTGGCCAAAGAAGAGTCTTTCGATGGCGTCGAGCCGTCCGAAGATCTGCTCAGTTTGAACGGCCTTGGCCGTGACATGGCGTACGCCCTGGCCGCACGCGGTATTGGTACCCTGGAAGATTTGGCAGAGCAAGGCATCGATGACCTTGCTGATATTGAAGGGCTGACGGCAGAGAAAGCCGGTGAGCTCATTATGGCTGCTCGCAACATCTGTTGGTTCGGAGAAGAGCAGTCTGAGTAAGATCAAACGGAGGAAAATGAATGGCAGAAGTATCAGTCAAACAACTTGCCACTGACATCGACACACCGGTTGATCGTCTTCTCCAGCAGTTTGTCGATGCCGGTATCAGCAAGAGCAAGGCCGACGACATGGTCAGCGAGTCTGAGAAACAGACACTGCTGGCCCATCTGAAGAAACAGCATGGAGGT
The DNA here is from genome assembly GCA_041319085.1 of Aeromonas veronii. NCBI lineage: Bacteria > Pseudomonadati > Pseudomonadota > Gammaproteobacteria > Aeromonadales > Aeromonadaceae > Aeromonas > Aeromonas veronii. Next base: position 958,584 of record CP101033.1, read on the forward strand.
GACGAGGTCGCCGCACCTGCCCGCATGACTTTGCAGCGCAAGACCAAGAGCACCATCAGTGTTCAGGGTACTGGCGGCAAGAACAAGGAAGTGCAGGTAGAAGTGCGCAAGTCTCGCACCTATGTAAGACGTTCGGCGCTGGAAGATGAGCAGCGCCAGGCGGAAGCCGAGGAAACAGCGCGTTTGGAAGCAGAAGAAAAAGCTCGTCGCGAGGCCGAAGAAAAGGCCCGTTTCGATGCTGAAGAGAAGGCTCGCCGTGAGGCTGAGCAGGCTCATCGTGAAGCTGAGGAAAAGGCGCGGATCGAGGCACAACAAAAGGCTCGACAGGCTCCACAGCCCGCCAAAGCAGCCGGTAGCACAGCTCAGCAAGAGGCAGAAAAGATGGCCAAGCGCGAAGCAGAAGAACTGAAGCGCCAACAGGAACAAACAGCTTTGCAAAAAGCTGAAGAACTCGCCGCGAAGAAAGCCGAAGAGGCTCGTCTCATGGCGGAACAGAACGCAGCCCGCTGGGCTGAAGAAGAGGCCGCTCGCGCCAAAGAGAGCAGCGACTACCATCTGACCACCAACAAGCATGCGCAAGCCGCAGAAGACGAGTTGGATCGGAAAGAAGAGACCAGCCGCCGCACTGCCGCTGCTGCCAAGGCCCCGAAGAAAGCCGGTCGTCGTGAAGATGATCGCGATTCTCGCAACCCGCGTGCCCGTAAAGGCAAGCGTGGCAAGGTCGCCATGCCGAACGCTATGAAGCACGGCTTCAACAAGCCTGCTGCCGTGGTGAACCGCGACGTCGTCATCGGCGAGACCATCACTGTGGCCGAACTGGCCAACAAGATGGCCGTCAAGGGCGTTGAAGTCATCAAGGCGATGATGAAGATGGGTGCCATGGCCACCATCAACCAGGTGATCGACCAGGAGACCGCTCAGCTGGTCGCCGAGGAGATGGGTCACAAGGTGGTGCTGCGTCGTGAGAACGAGCTGGAAGAGGCGGTACTGTCCGATCGTGACGAGACCTCCGAAGCCAAGCCGCGCGCACCGGTTGTCACCATCATGGGTCACGTTGACCACGGTAAGACCTCGCTGCTGGACTACATTCGTAAAGCCAAGGTTGCTGCGGGCGAAGCCGGTGGTATTACCCAGCATATCGGTGCTTACCACGTCGAAACTGACAGTGGCATGATCACCTTCCTGGATACCCCGGGTCACGCGGCGTTTACCTCCATGCGTGCTCGTGGTGCCAAGGCGACCGATATCGTGGTGCTGGTTGTTGCTGCCGATGACGGCGTCATGCCGCAAACCATCGAAGCTATCCAGCACGCCAAGGCAGCGGGTGTGCCGCTGGTTGTTGCGGTCAACAAGATCGACAAGCCGGAAGCGGATCCGGATCGCGTCAAGACCGAGCTGGCCCGTTACAACGTCATGTCCGAAGATTGGGGTGGAGACTGCCAATTTGTGCACGTATCCGCCAAGTCTGGCGAAGGCATCGACGATCTGCTGGAAGCCATCCTGATCCAGTCTGAAGTGCTGGAACTGAAAGCGGTGGTTGATGGCATGGCCAACGGCGTCGTGATCGAATCCTTCCTGGATAAAGGTCGTGGTCCGGTTGCTACCGTACTGGTACAAGAAGGTACTCTGCGTCAGGGTGACATCGTGCTGTGTGGTCTCGAGTACGGCCGTGTTCGCGCCATGCGTGACGAACTGGGTCGCGAGATCAAGGAAGCGGGTCCGTCCCTGCCGGTGGAAATCCTGGGTCTGTCCGGCGTTCCCTCTGCCGGTGACGAAGCCACCGTTGTCCGTGACGAGAAGAAAGCCCGTGAAGTGGCGCTCTACCGTCAGGGCAAGTTCCGCGAAGTCAAGCTGGCTCGCCAGCAGAAGGCCAAGCTGGAAAACATGTTCGCCAACATGACCGAGGGCGAAGTGTCCGAAGTGAATGTGGTGATCAAGGCCGACGTACAGGGTTCTGTGGAAGCGATCTGCGATGCGCTGGTCAAACTCTCCACCGACGAAGTGAAGGTGAAGATCGTGGGTTCCGGCGTAGGTGGTATCACCGAAACCGACGCGACCCTGGCTGCTGCTTCCAGCGCCATCCTGGTGGGTTTCAACGTCCGTGCCGACGCTTCTGCGCGCAAGGTCATCGAATCCGAGAGCCTGGATCTGCGTTACTACTCCGTCATCTATGACCTGATCGACGAAGTGAAGCAGGCCATGAGCGGCAAGCTGGCCCCTGAGTATCGTCAGGAAATCATCGGTCTGGCTGAAGTGCGTAGCGTCTTCAAGTCTCCGAAGTTCGGCGCCGTTGCCGGCTGTATGGTTACCGAAGGTGTGGTCAAGCGTTCCAACCGTATCCGCGTTCTGCGTGACAACGTGGTTATCTATGAAGGCGAGCTGGAATCCCTGCGCCGCTTCAAGGATGACGTCAACGAAGTTCGCAACGGCTACGAGTGCGGTATCGCGGTCAAGAACTACAACGACGTGCGCGAAGGCGACCAGATCGAAGTTTACGAGACTGTTGAAATCCAACGGACTCTGTAAGCCGAGAGTTAGACAAAATAGGGGGCCGCGGCCCCCTTTTATCGCAGGATAGAATATGGCCAGAGAATTCAGCCGGACCCGTCGGGTCGGACAGCAGATCCAGCGTGAAATCGCGCTGATCCTGCAGCGCGAGGTGAAAGACCCGCGCATCGGCATGGTGACCGTTTCCGATGTGGAAGTGTCCCGTGACCTCAACTATGCCAAAATTTACGTTACCTTCTTGCAGCTGGAAAATGATGCCGAGCGCATCAAGGAAGGCTTGCAGGGTCTGACCGAAGCTGCCGGCTATATTCGTAGCCTGCTGGGCAGCGCCATGCGTCTGCGCGTGGTGCCCGAGCTGCGTTTCTACTACGACCAGACCCTGGTCGAGGGGATGCGTCTCTCCAACCTGGTGACCAACACTGTGCGTGAAGACAAGCGTCGCATGGCCGAATCCGGCCGTGACGAAGAAGCTGAATCCGCACCGGATGATACGACTGAGGATAAAGCCTGAGATGACCCGAAGACGTCGTTTCAAGGGCCGTGATGTGCACGGCATTCTGCTGCTGGACAAGCCGACCGGCCTGACCTCCAACGATGTGTTGCAGAAGGTCAAGCGCATCTACAACGCCGCCAAGGCCGGTCACACCGGCGCACTGGATCCGCTGGCGACCGGCATGCTGCCGATCTGCCTCGGTGAGGCCACCAAGTTCTCCCAGTATCTGCTGGAAGCGGACAAGCGCTATGAGGTGACCGCCAAGCTGGGCGAGCGCACCAACACCAGCGACTCCGACGGTGAGGTGGTCTCCACCCGTCCGGTGAACGTGGCGGTCGGTACCCTGATCGAGGCGCTGGACCATTTCCGCGGCCCGATCATGCAGGTGCCCTCCATGTACTCGGCGCTCAAGCATAACGGTCGTCCGCTCTACGAATATGCCCGCGAAGGCATCGAGATCGAGCGCGAAGCCCGTCCCATCACAGTATTCGAGCTCAAACTGCTGAGCTTTGAAGGTGATGAAGTGCGCCTCGAAGTACACTGCAGCAAGGGCACCTACATCCGCTCTCTGGTGGATGATCTGGGTGAAGTGCTGGGTTGTGGTGCTCACGTCTCCCAACTGCGACGTACCCAGGTGGCCAGCTATCCGTATGATCGGATGCTGACGCTTGAGCAGCTTGAGTGCATCTTCGAGCAGGCCAAGGCCGAGAGCATCCCGCCGCGTGAGCAGCTGGATCCGCTGTTGCTGCCGATGGATACCGCCGTGGCTTCCCTGCCCGAGGTGAACATGCTGGCCGTTGTGGCTGCCTATGTGAATCAGGGCCAGGCCGTGCAGGTGGCCGGCGCGCCGCAAAGCGGTCAGGTTCGCATGACGGTCGGCCCGGAGCGCGAGTTCATCGGGGTTGGCGAGATTGATGATGATGGCCGCGTCGCGCCCAAGCGACTGGTGCGTTATCACGACGATCGCGACGAGGAGTAATCCTCGGGCGGTATCGGCATCACTTTGCCAGCGCGCGTCTTTATCATTGCGTAAAGGGGCGGGGACGATTATGATACCGCCCTCATTTCACGGCTGAATTAGAGATTGGCTGTGAACCTTTAAACACTCTACTGGAGTAATACCATGTCTCTAAATGCTGAGATCAAAGCTTCCATCGTTGCTGACAACGCTCGTTGCGCCAACGACACTGGCTCCCCCGAAGTGCAAGTTGCCCTGCTGACTGCTCAGATCAACCATCTGCAAGGTCACTTCAAAGAGCACTCCAAGGACCACCACGGTCGTCGCGGTCTGCTGCGCATGGTTTCCCAGCGTCGTAAGCTGCTGGACTACCTGAAGCGTAAAGACGTTCAGCGTTACGCTGCTCTGATCGCCAAGCTGGGTCTGCGTCGTTAATCGACCATCAGATTTCGCGAAAAAGGGGAACCATCAGGTTCCCCTTTTTTTATTGCTCTTCAAGCCGTTGCCTGCCTCACAGAATTCGCGTCGCCGCTTACCTTTTGCATCGAATCAAGTATACTTGTGCGCGAATTTAAAGAGCCAAATTGTAAAAAGGAAATTCACGTGAATCCTATTGTAAAGTCATTCCAGTACGGTCAACACACCGTCACGCTGGAAACCGGTGTGATGGCCCGTCAAGCCACTGCGGCCGTTATGGTCAGCATGGACGATACCTGCGTATTTGTGACCGTAGTTGGCAAGAAAGAGGCCGATCACGGCCGTGATTTCTTCCCGCTGACCGTCAACTATCAGGAGCGTACCTATGCTGCTGGTCGTATCCCGGGTGGTTTCTTCCGTCGTGAAGGCCGTCCGAGCGAAGGCGAGACCCTTATCTCCCGTCTGATCGACCGTCCTATTCGCCCGCTGTTCCCGGAAGGCTTCCTCAATGAGGTTCAGGTCGTTGCGACTGTTATGTCCGTGAATCCGGCCGTATCCCCAGACATCGTTGCCATGATCGGTGCCTCTGCGGCACTGGCAATCTCCGGTATCCCGTTTGGTGGCCCGATTGGCGCTGCTCGCGTGGGTTACATGAACGGTCAGTATGTGCTGAACCCGACCACCACCGAACTGCCGCAGAGCGATCTGGACCTGGTGGTTGCCGGTACAGCCAACGCGGTACTGATGGTTGAGTCCGAAGCGGCCATTCTCTCCGAAGAGGTGATGCTGGGCGCCGTGGTATTTGGTCACGACCAGATGCAGACCGTGATCAATGCGATCAACGAGTTTGCCGCTGCCGTCGGCACCAAGCCGTGGGACTGGACTCCGCCTGCCGTCAACGAAGCGCTGAAAGCCAAGGTTGCCGAGCTGGCGACTGCCGAGTTGGGTGAAGCCTACCGCATCACCGAGAAGGCTGTTCGTTACGAAACCATCGCTGCCATCAAGGGTCGTGTGGTTGAGCAAGTTATCGCGTCCGGCGTGGAAATCGACGCCAAGAAGATCGGCGAAGAGTTCCACAGCCTGGAAAGCCGCATCGTTCGTGGTCGCGTCGTACGTGGCGAGCCGCGCATCGATGGTCGCGATCCGGAAATGATCCGCGCCCTGAGCGTAGGTACCGGCATTCTGCCCCGTGCTCACGGTTCTGCCCTGTTCACTCGTGGTGAAACTCAGGCTATCGTGGTCGCCACTCTGGGTACCGAGCGTGACGCGCAGAACATCGACGAGCTGACCGGCAACCGTGCCGATCGCTTCATGCTGCACTACAACTTCCCGCCATACTGCGTCGGTGAGACCGGTATGATGGGTAGCCCGAAGCGTCGTGAAATCGGTCACGGCCGTCTGGCCAAGCGCGGCGTTGCTGCCGTGATGCCGAGCGCCGCCGAGTTCCCGTACGTGGTGCGCGTGGTCTCTGAAATCACCGAATCCAACGGTTCCTCCTCCATGGCCTCTGTCTGTGGTTCCTCCCTGGCGCTGATGGATGCCGGTGTGCCGATCAAAGCCTCCGTTGCCGGTATCGCCATGGGTCTGGTGAAGGAAGAAGAAGGTTTCGTGGTGTTGTCCGACATCCTGGGTGACGAAGACCACCTGGGCGACATGGACTTCAAAGTGGCCGGTACCACCGAAGGTGTGACCGCGCTGCAGATGGACATCAAGATCGAAGGCATCACCAAAGAGATCATGGAGATTGCGCTGAAGCAAGCTCGTGGCGCTCGTCTGCACATCCTGAAAGTGATGGACGAAGCCATCCAGGCTCCGCGTGCCCAAATCTCCGATTTCGCACCGCGTATCCACACCATCAAGATCAATCCTGAGAAGATCAAGGATGTGATCGGTAAGGGTGGTTCCGTGATCCGTGCGCTGACCGAAGAGACCGGCACCAACATCGAGCTGGATGATGACGGTACTGTACGTATCTCCGCCGTGGCCAACGAAGCCGCCATGGAAGCGATCCGTCGCATCGAGGCCATCACCGCCGAGATCGAAGTGAACCGCATCTATGAAGGTAAAGTGGTCCGTCTGGCCGATTTCGGTGCATTCGTCAACATTCTGCCGGGCAAAGATGGTCTGGTACACATCTCCCAGATCACCGACGCGCGCGTACAGAACGTGGCTGACCACCTGACCATCGGTGACGTGGTCAAGGTCAAGGTACTGGAAGTGGACCGTCAGGGCCGCGTACGTCTCTCCATCAAGGAAGCGAACGCCCCGACCGAAGCAGCTGCACCTGCTGCTGACGCCGCTCCGGCTGCTGAAGAAGCGCCTGCTGCAGAGTAATCTGCTTGCCTGATACCGGACCTGTTCCGATTGATGTAAAAAGTCCGGCTCCCCAAGGGGAGCCGGACTTTTTTATGCGCTCACTCTTGTCACTTCGAAGTAGGCCCTCTGCTAAGGATATGGTGGGGCATCCCTGTAGCCTCAAGAGGCCAGGTTAGAAAAGCGGTGTCACAAAAGAGGAGGGAAACGGGGCAGGGGGAGCAAGGAGCCTGAGGATTCAGGCTCCTGATGAGGATCACGCCTCGTTGGCGTGGGCCTTCTGGCACCCTTCCACGGCGTGGGCGATGAGCTCCAGCGCACTCTGGTCGCAGGGGGCAATTCGGCATCGCACGCCTTGATGGGGGTGACGCGATCGCCCCACTTGATGATGGCGGCACCCCAGGTCAGACCGGCACCGAAAGCGGCGGTCAGCAGATAGGAGTTTGGCTGGACGCGGCCCTGCTCCAGCGCTTCACACAGGGCGATGGGCACAGTGGCGGCGGAGGTGTTGCCGTAATTTTCGATGTTGACCATCACCTTCTCCATCGGCGCATTCATCCGCTTGGCGAGGGTCTCGATGATGCGGATATTGGCCTGGTGCGGCACGATCAGGTCGACCTGCTCCGGTGCAATACCGGCCTGCGCCAGCACAGTGCTGGTGGCCTCACCCATGCCGCGCACGGCGCGTTTGAAGATCTCCGGCCCTTCGAAGTTGAAGGTGAATAGCCCATCGATATCGGCAAAACGCACCCGATCGGTACCGAAGTTCGGTACGTGCAGGATCTCCCGCGCTTCGCTGTCACAGCCCAGCTTGTTGGCGATCAGGCCACACTCCTGCTCGCTTGCCTCGATCACCACGGCACCTGCCCCGTCGCCAAACAGCACGGCGGTATCGCGGCGTGCCCAGTCCAGCAGGTAGGTAAGGCGCTCGGCACCGATCACCAGCACCTTCTTCATCATGCCGGTCTGCACCAGCGAGGTGGCGACGGAGAGGGAGTAGACGAAACCGGTGCAGGCCGCATTGAGGTCAAACACGGCGGCGTTGACGGCCCCGAGCTTCTTCTGCACCGCAGAGGCCGCGCTTGGCAGCAGGTTGTCCGGGGTGGCGGTGGCCAGGATGATGCCATCGAGGTCGCTCGCTTCCAGACCTGCGCAGGCCAGTGCACGGCGACCGGCCAGAGTGGCGAGATCCGAAGTGCTGACATGGGAGATCCGGCGGGCCTTGATGCCGGTGCGCGGATAGATCCACTCGTCTGACGTATCCATGATGGTGCTGAGGTCGTCGTTGGTCAGCACGGAGGGAGGCAGGCATTTGCCCCAGCCGGTGATATTGGCGTATTTCATCTTGTTACCGCTTCTCAAAGTGGATCGCCCGCGGGCGGAAAATCGTGCAATTATGCCGTACGAGACAACCACTGTCATCTTGTGGTCATGGTTATGTGCGGGGGGCTCAGCTGTGCCATCTGGTCGCAAAGGGCTGCAAGGTGCTGAGCGTGGCTGGAAATTTTGCTTAAAACGCGGGACTCCTCTGCCCTAAGATAGGCGTTTCACCACCGATGAGGGTATCTCCTTGCTCAGAGCCAATCTCAACTTGTTGCCGACCCTCAAGGTACTGCTGGAAACCCGCAATATCAGCCGCGCCGCCGAGCTGTTGCACCTGAGTCAGCCCTCCATCAGCAAGCAGCTTGCCCAGTTGCGCAGCGAGTTTGACGACGAGTTGCTGGTGCGGGAGGGGCAACGCTGGCTGCTGACGCCAAGGGCCGAAGCGCTGGCCGCCCAGCTGGCGGATTCTCTCGGTGCGCTGGAGCGGCTCTACGAGGCCCCCGGGTTTGACCCGAGCCGCTGCGAGCGGGTATTTCGGCTCGCCTCCTCCGATTATGTGGCCCAGCATATCCTGCCCGATATCTGTGCCGCGCTCGCCAAAGAGGCGCCGTTGGCGGCGCTGGAGTACAGCCTGTGGGACAAGCGTCAGCTGCCGCAACTGTGGCAGTCCGAGCTCGATCTGGTCTCCACCATCACCGAGCAGGTACCGGAGCAGATCCGTGGTCTGCATCAGGGGGAAGATCGGCTGGCGGTGCTGATGGGATGTCACCACCCGTTGGCAGGCAAGACGCTTAATCTCGATGACTATCTCGCCTGGCCTCACCTGCAGGTGAGTGGCGGTGGTGACAAGGACAGCCCGGTTGAGCAGGTATTGGCGCCGCAGGGACTGAGTCGGCGCTGGTTTGCCAGAGTTCCCTTCTTTCAGGCTGCGGTTGAGGTGTTGCTGCGCACCGATTGCCTGATGACCACTCCGGCTCATATCGCCTGGCAGCTATCCTGTGGCCATGAGCTCACCTTTGTCGATCTGCCCTTTGCTACCCGCGACCAGCAGTATCATCTGCTGTGGCATCAGCGCCATCATCAGGATCCGGCTCACCGCTGGTTTCGCGAGCTGGCCTACCCCTTCCTGCGGGATCACCTGCAACGTACCGTCGGCGAGAGTCGCAAGCTGCTCGATCTCGGCGGTTAGCCCCAGTCAGTTGTGTGGTGCCATAGCCATTGGTTATGGAATCTATTCATAACTTTCACTACTGGCATAATGGCTCAGCCCGTACCCTGAATGCAGGTCATCATATCGAGCATATAAAGAGGAAATGCATGGAACTGACGAGTTGGCTGGCACTGGCCGCAATCTGCGTGATGGGCGCCATCAGCCCGGGGCCGAGTCTGGCGCTGATCATCCGCAACACGGTGCAGGGCGGGCAAGGGCACGGCGTCGCCACGGCGCTTGGCCACGGCCTCGGGGTTGGTATCTATGCGCTGGTCACCGCGCTTGGCCTCTCGATCCTGATCACCCAGACCCCTATCCTGTTTGATCTGATCCGCTACGGCGGCGCTGCGTTTCTTGCCTGGCTTGGGGTGAAAGCCCTGCTGGCAAAACCAGCCAGTGGTGACGCGAGTGAAGAAGTTCACCAGCTGCGTGGTCGGCAAGGGGCCTTTGAAGGTTTTATGGTGGCCTTCCTTAACCCCCAGCTGGCGGTTTTCTTCATCGCTCTGTTCAGCCAGTTTGTGCGGGCCGATACCGGTTGGAGCGAAGGGGGCATCATGATGCTCACCGCGGGCGGGATCGATGCCGTCTGGTACGTGCTGGTGGCGCTGGTGCTCTCGCGCGGGCCTGTGCTGGCGTGGCTTAAAGCCAAATCCTTTGTCATCGATAAGGTGAGCGGCTTGGTGCTGCTGGGACTGGCACTCAAGGTGGTTATCTAATCCTGCATTTTGCGGATACCTTAAGCGGGATCAAGGCACGCGGGTGGTGAATGGGCTAGAGTAGCGCCCATTTGCTGTCTGCCCTGATCCCGAGACCATGCACCAGAACAAGCACCCGTTAAGCCACAACAACCGGTTGGAGCTGCTGGCTCCGGCCAAGAACCTCGCCTACGGCATCGAAGCCATCAACCATGGCGCCGATGCCGTTTACATCGGCGGCCCTGCCTTTGGCGCCCGCAGCGCGGCGGGCAACACCATCGAAGATATCGAAGCGCTGGCGCGCCACGCCCATCGCTTCGGTGCCCAGGTCTTTGTAGCCTTCAACACCTTGCTGCACGATCATGAGCTGGAACAGGCCCGGCGCCTGACCCACCAAATATATGAAGCGGGAGCAGATGCGCTCATCGTCCAAGATATGGGGCTGCTGGCGCTCGATCTGCCACCCATCGCCCTTCATGCCAGTACCCAGACTGACAACCGCACCCCGGAGAAGGTGAAGTTTCTGCAGGATGTGGGCTTCTCTCAGGTGGTGCTGGCGCGCGAACTGTCGCTGGCGCAGATCCGCGAGATCAGTGCGGCGACCAATGTGCAGCTGGAGTTTTTTATCCACGGTGCGCTCTGCGTCTCCTACAGCGGCCAGTGCAACATCAGCCATGCCCGTACCGGCCGCAGTGCCAACCGCGGTGAGTGTGCCCAGCTCTGCCGTCTGCCTTGCTCGCTGCAAAAGCCGGATGGCGAAGTGCTGGTGGCCGACAGCCACCTGTTGTCCCTCAAGGATATGGATCAGACCGACAACCTGGAGGCGTTGATCGAGGCGGGGATCCGCTCCTTCAAGATTGAAGGGCGTCTCAAGGGGCTCGACTACGTCAAAAACGTCACCGCCTGGTATCGGCAGAAGCTGGACGCCATTCTGGATAGCCGCTCCGATCTGGTGGCTGCCTCTGCGGGTCGTTGCAGCTACGGCTTCACGCCTGACCCCAAGAAGAGCTTCAACCGTGGCAGCACCGACTACTTCCTCCATGGCCGCCAGCAGGGGATCGACTCCACCAAGAGCCCAAAATATGTGGGCGAGCCGCTGGGGCGTGTTACCAAGGTGACCCGTGACGGCATCGAGATTGATGGCAAACAGGTCACCCTCAACAACGGCGACGGTCTGGGCTTCTTCAAGCCGAATAACGAGCTGGTGGGGATGCGCCTCAACAAAGTCGAAGGTAAGCAGTTACTCCTGTCAGAACGCATGCCGGGGCTGAAGGTGGGGACAGAAATCTACCGCAACCACGATCAGGCGTTCAGCAAGATGCTGGAGAAGGCGAGCGCGGATCGCCGTATCCGGGTCGATATGGTGCTGGCAGAGTGCGATGAGGGCGTGAGCCTCACGCTCACCGACGAGCAGGGTATCAGCGCCGCGGTGACGCTGTCTTGCGACAAACAGCCTGCCGACAATCCGGAGCGGGCGCTGCAACAGGCGCGTGACCAGCTCGGCAAACTCGGCAATACCCTGTTTGTGGCGCGCAAGATTGAGTTGGCATTCACTCACCCGCTATTTATCGCCGCATCACAGCTCAACGGCTTGCGCCGGGATGGTATCGCCGCGCTGGAGGCCGCACGCGTGGCCAGCTACCAGCGCCCCGAGCGACGCATTGCCCTGCGGGATATCAACTATCCCCAGCACCGTCTCTCCTACCTTGGCAATGTGCTGAACAGCGCGGCCGAGCAGTTCTTCCGCGAACACGGGGTGGAGCAGATTGCTCCCGCCTATGAGGCGAACAAGGAGGAGCGGGAAGTGGTGCTGATGATCACCAAACACTGCATCCGCTATAGCCAGAACCTCTGCCCGAACGAGGTGCCAGGTCTCAAGGCCGAGCCGCTGGAACTCAAGATGGGTAAAGACACCTTCCGCCTGCGCTTTGACTGCAACCGCTGCGAAATGCATGTGATGGGCAGCCTGAAACGCTGATCCATGAGCCCCTTTCTCCATCCGGAAAGGGGCAATTTTTATCGCAGGTTCTCTGCCTACCCTCCTTTAATTGTCCCTCTCCAGCGCCAGCAGCGTTTTTTTAATCTCCAATCCCCCCGCATAGCCGGTCAGGTTGCCGTTTTGGCCGATCACCCGATGGCAGGGGACGATGATCGAGAGCGGATTGCGGCCATTCGCCGCGCCCACTGCCCGCACCGCATCGGGTTTGCCGATGGTGCGAGCGATATCGCTGTAGCTGCGGGTTTCGCCGTAGGGGATTTCGCACAGCGCTTGCCACACCGCCTGCTGAAAGTCGGTGCCACGGGCGGCAAGGGGCAGGGAGAAGCGCTGCAAGCGACCGGCAAAATAGGCGTCAAATTCGGCGAGGAAGGGGGCCAGAGTCTCGTGATCTTGCTGCCAGCCACTCATATCGGGCAGTGCCCGCAGGCCCGCCACAAAGTCCACGTGCACCAGACCGGATTCATTGATGGCGACCAGCAGATCGCCGCAGCGGGTCGGCAGGATATCGTAGCGGATCATGGGGTTATCTCCTGTTGTTGGCTATCCTGCTGGTTTTCGTTGCCAGTGGCACGGAGTAGCAAATCGGGCGCTTCACTCATGGCATGCCACAGCCAGCTGGCCGCATAGCTGCGCCACGGCTGCCATGCTGCGCTTTGCGCCAACACCTCTTTTACCGGCAGTTTGCTGCCGCCGCCGAGTGCCTTTTGCAGCACCAGATCGGAAGCGGGGAAAGTATCGGTATCCATCCCGCAGCGCAGCCGCCAGTAAGAGACCGTCCAGGGGCCTATGCCCGGTAGTGCCAGCAACTGCTCATCACTGGCTGTCGTGAGGGTCAGCTCACCGCTGGCCAGTGCCTGCGCCACTCCCCGCAGGGTACGAATACGGCTGCCGGGCATGCCGATGCCGTCGAGATCGAGTTCGCACAACAGGGCGGGGGTCGGTAGTTGCGCCACCCCGAATTGCGCCTCGGTGCGGGCTACCAGTCTCCCCAGTATGGTGATGGCCCCCTTGACCGAGACCTGCTGGCCGACGATGGCGCGCAGCATCACCTCGTACTCATCCCAGCCCCCCGGCAGCCGTACGCCCGGCCAGCGCGTCTGCAAACGCGCGAGCAGCGGATCCTGACCGAGCAGATCTCCAATCCGCTGCATATCGGCATCGAGATCCCACATCCTGCGCACCCGATAGAGCAGATCGGGCAGCGCCGCGAGCGGCAGATCATGGACGGTGAGCTGCAGGCTATGCCCCTTGCCCTGCGCGATACGCACCAACGCGACCTGATCGCCGACCCGGTAGCGCCGCTCATACACCTCGCCATCTACCCGCTCCAGCCCAGGGATCGCCCGCAGCCGGTAGAACGCCAGCATGGCCGCCACGTCATACGGGGGGCGGTAGGGCAGTTGCAGCGTCAGGGTTGCGCCGCGTGGCTGCGCGCTCATTTGTTCTGGCGCGTCAGCGTGCTGCTCCTGCTGGCGCAGGGTGCGCGGGGCCAGTCCGTAGGCGTTCAGCCAGGCGTCGTTGAAGCGGCGGATGCTGGCAAAACCGGCGGCAAACGCGATGTCGGTAATGGACAGCCCGGTTTCGGTCAGCAGTCGTTTCGCGAGCAACAGGCGGCGCGTCTGCTCCACCTGTTTTGGCGAGGCGCCGAGGTGCTGCTCGAATTGGCGGCGCAGGGTACGTTCGCTGATCCCGGCCTCAGCGGCCAGTTTGGCGAGCGTGCCGTCAGCCAGCTCGCCACGATCGATGCGCGCCAGCAGACGTGCCAGTTCAACCGGCAGATCGCCACGGGCGGCGGGGGCCAGCTCAGGGCGGCAGCGCAGGCAGGGCCGCAGCCCATACTGCTCGGCAGCTGCGGCGCTTTGGAAGTAGCGTACATTGTGCTCGTGCGGTGGCCGTGCCGGGCAGACCGGCCGGCAGTAGATGCCGGTCGAGAGTACGCCGGTAAAAAAACGGCCATCAAAGCGAGCGTCGCGGGCGAGCCGTGCGGCGTGGCACTGCTCGGCGCTGAGCGGGAGGCCTGATTCAGCCTCTGTAGCTGGCGGCATCGTCATGGCGTGATCTGTTGGCATCGGTGGCTCCTTGCGCCGAAAACGGGGCGGGCGCTGCGGCCCGGATGAGTGAGAGACTAAGCAGGATCGAGAGGGATGACTAGCCAGAAACGGACAGTCATTGAAATAAAGCCGAAGCCGTGTGCGTGACCCGGGGGCATGAAAAACAGATCGGTTTGGCAAGGCAAGTGTGCGAATCTGGGGTGACAACCCCCAAGGAGGAGATTGCCATGCCAGGACCCGCTCGTGCCGGTGCCCTGATCTATGCCAAGGATCCGGGCCTGCTGACCCTGTTTTACCGTACGCTGCTGCAGATGGTGGTCTGCAGTCAGGATGAGCAGCTGGTGGTGCTGGAAAACAGTGATATCCAGCTGTTGATCCACGCCATTCCAGAGCCCTATGCTGGGCAAGTCGTTATCAAGAGGCCGCCGGCGCTGCGGGAAGAGGGGGCTATCAAGCTGTTCTTCACCGTTTCCAGTCTCGCCTGGGCAGAAGCGAAAGCGGCGGATCTCGGTGGCGGCCTGCTGCCACAGCAGTGGACAGGACCCGGCTTTGTGGTGCGCAACGCCTTCGACCCTGAGGGCAATATCCTGCAACTGCGCGAGTTGCTGGGTTCCCCTGATCCCCTCTGAATCAATCTGTTAGCCACATTATGGTGAGGGCGTGCTGTGGCATAAACCGCCATAAAAATGAACCACCATAAAAACGGGGCCCTGTAGTGGTCAACTATAAAGGGCCCCGTTCTGCAGTTAGTTTGCTGCACGCATCACTTCAGATAACGCTGTTCCAGATGCTGGCGCAGCCAGTGCGGATTGAGCGCTTCACCGGTGGCGCGGCGCACCAGCTCGTCGGTGCTGTGCTGGCTCCCCTGTGACCAGATGTTGCGACCGAGCCAGTCGAAGATCTCCGGCAGACGGCCCGCTGCGATCACCTCACCCATGCTGCCCAGCTCTTTCTCGAGTGCAAAACGCAGCTGGGCGGCATACATGGCGCCCAGGGTGTAGCTCGGGAAGTAGCCGAACGAGCCGCCGGTCCAGTGAATATCCTGCATGCAGCCATTGCGGTCGTTGCCCCGGGTGGAGAGCCCCAGCCACTGCTGCATCTTGGCATCCCACAGCTCGGGGATGTCGGCCACCTCGATCTTCCCCTCCACCAGATCGCGCTCCAGCTCGTAGCGCAGAATGACGTGGGCCGGATAGGTCACCTCGTCCGCATCGACCCGGATAAAGCCCGGCTCGACCCGGCTGTAGAGCTTGGCCAGATTGTCCGGCGCAAACGCCGCCTGCTCGCCGAAGTGGTGACGAATGCGTGGTGCCAGCAGCGCGAGGAAGGCCGGATGATGGCCCAGCTGCATCTCGCAAAACAGGCTCTGGCTCTCGTGGATCGCCATGGAGCGGGCCTCGGCCACCGGCTGACCCAGCAGATGGCGCGGCAGCCCCTGCTCGTAACGGGCGTGACCGGTTTCGTGCACTATGCCCATCAGGCTGGAGACAAACTCCTGCTCGTTATAGCGGGTAGTGATCCGCACGTCGGTCGGCACGCCGCCACAGAAGGGGTGGCTGCTCACATCGAGACGGCCGTGGGCAAAGTCAAAGCCGAGCAGTCCCATCACCTCCTGACCGAGCGCCTGCTGGGTGGGGATGGGGAAGGGGCCTTGCGGCAGCAGCAGGGCATCGCCCTTTTGTTGTTCACTCACGGTCTGGATAAGAGCCGGCAGCCAGCTGGCCAGATCGCCGAAGATCTGATCGAGCCGTGCGCTGGTCATGCCCGGCTCATAGAGGGCCAGCATGGCGTCGTAGGGGCGCACGTCAAGCGCATCGGCCCGCAGTTGCGCCACGTCACGGGAGAGTTTCACCACCTCCTCGAGATTGGGGGCAAAACCGGCCCAGTCGTTTTGCTTGCGCTGGCTGCGCCAGGCGTGCTCGCACTTGCTGCCAGCGAGCGATAGCGCTTCGACCAGCTCACCGGGCAGCAGGCTGGCATCTTGCCACTGGCGCTTGATCTCGCCGAGGTTGGCCCGTTGCACTTCATCGAGCGGCTCACTCTCGGCCTTGGCAATCCAGTCGCCCAGCTCGGGAGCGGTGCGCTTCTGGTGGATCAGCAGACCGAGTTCGGCCATCGCTTCGGCGCGAGCATCGTTGCCCCCTTCCGGCATCATGGCCGCCTGATCCCAGCCGCAGATGGCGGCGAGGTGGCTAAAGCGGTGGATCTGTTGCTGATGTTGTTCAAGCTTTTGATATGACATGGGATTGTCCTTGTTATCGTCCCTGATGGTATACCGCCCCGTACCTGGCATGATCGGGGCCGTTCGATGCTAACACCGCCGCAGCATCGTTGACCACCATCATGCAGGCGGGCCAAAGGCGTGGGGGCGAGAGGCGGATTAGCCGAGCCGCTTCTGGTGCCGCTCGCGGTTTTCCGCTTTTTTGCGTTCGCTTTTGCGCAGCAGCACATAGAGGGCACCGCTGCCGCCGTGGCGACGCTCGGCACTGTGGATCGCCATGACGGCGGGCAGTTGCGGCAACCAGGCGCTCACATAGCTTTTCAGCAGGGCACGCGGGGTGCTGCGCTCCCCCTTGCCGTGCAGGATAAGCAGGCAGCGGATATCCCGGACTTCACAATCCGCAATGAACTGCACCAGCGTCTGGCGCGCCTCATTGAGGGTTTTCTGGTGCAAGTCCAGGCTGGCTTGCAGCTCGTATTTGCCGAGCCGCAGCTTCTTGTAGACCCCCTCCTGCACCCCATCACGCTTGAAGCCGATGATTTCGTGCGGATCGCGCATCTCGATGGCCTCCATGGTGAGGTGGTCGAGGGCGAGTTGCTCGGCGGTGGCAGCCTGACGGCGAGCGAGCTGCGCCTCGGTCGGGGCGGATTTGGCCGCATGGGGATGGATGTTGTCGCTGCGAATGGGCCGAACGTCGGCCACTTCATTCATAAATAGCGAGAGTTCGTCGTTATGAGACACGGCAGGCTCCCCATAAGAAAAAGTGGCGGCCATTATAACGGCCGCAACCGGCACAGAAAACGGGGAAAGGGTCAGGGGATAAGGGGCACCCGGCATGGACACTGGTGCAGTCTGGCCCGGGAATCACCGCCGCGAACCATAAAACAGCACAGGCGGTCAGTGTGAACTGCCGCCTGTGGTCAGAGGATTATTTTCCCTCTTTGGGCTGTTGAGAATGGGGTTGCTGTGAATGAGGCGGTTGCGAGTGCATCACCTTGTAGATGAAGTAGGCCGCGTAAGAGCTGATGAGCAAGAAGGTGCCGATAATCACCAGCATCGACATCAATCCCACGCTGTTGCCAAACATCAGGTCCAGCCAAAAGTCCATTTTATTGCTCCTGTCACCCGGTTGATGACAGGCATGATAAATACCTCTTTGCCCCGTCCGGGATGATCCCGATCAACTCCCTCTCAGGTTGTTTAATAACCAGCGCGATCTGTGATCGTTCTCACTGGACTCCTTGCTACCGAGCCTGCACAGGGCCCGGTGTGGTGAGCGGGGTAATGCGCCACCCTTGCTGCTCCAGCAACGCCAACAACCCCTGTTCGCCGTAAAGGTGCAGGGCGCCTACCACGATAAAGCTCTCGTTGGGCAGGGTGGACCATTTTTTCAGCCAGTTATGGTTGCGCTCGGCCAGCAGAGTCTGCTCCATCCAGCTTTGCAACGGGGGGGGAGCCATCTCCTCCTTGAGCAGATTGATCAGCGTCGCCTCATCCCCCTGCTGCCACGCCTTCATCACGGCGGCGAAACCGCTCTCCAGCATCGGCAGCTCATCCAGGGTGCTGGCGAGCATCAGGGTTTGCTTGTCACCCACGCTGGCCAGATAACCGAGCTGCTCCAGCAGGGTTTCAAAGCCCACTACCGGCTTGCCCTCTTTGGCGGCCCGGGTGGCAAAGTGCTGGTCTATCCCGAGTTCAGTCTTGAAGTCGGAGCGGGCCATGGCGGCCTGGGTCAGGGTAATGGCGGCAAACCAGGGGCGCAGGGTGGCGAGGGTAACCTCGTCGATGCCATAGCGGGCGCCCGCCATCAGGGTGCGTTGATAGAGCTCGGCAGGCAGATGATCCTTGAGCTGTTTGCCATCCACCAGCCGGGTGAGGGAGCCGGTCTGTTGCCACTGATCCGGCGTGATGCTGTTCATGTCCACCTCCATCACCAGTGCGCGGCTCTGCAGCCAGGCGCGCTCGACCGGCTCGGGCAGAGGATAGAGGGCTGGCTTGCCCGCATGGATAGAGCCCAGCAGCCAGTGTTGCTGGTTGCCCTTGCTCACCCGATAGAAGGCGGGATCGGCAAAGGCGTGCAGCGGTAACAGCAGGCAGAGCAGGAAGGCAAAGAGGGTGCGATGAAATCTCATGGGGATCCTTAATATGCGCCGGGTGACTTCTCTTGCTGACAATAACTCCTATGATAAGTCCTCATTTCAGATAACCAAGAGGTTTGCCATGCCCCATCTTCGTTTTCGCGCCGTGACGCTCGATACCCTGCAACAGGTGAGCGGCCCGCTGCTGGCCGAGCTTTGCGAGCTGACCGGCGGCAAGCCGGAGTTTGTCACCATGGAGCGGATTGATAGCTGCTGGATACGCAACGGCGAGCCAGAGGCGGGTTTTCCGTTTGTCGAGCTGCACTGGTTCGAACGGCCGCAGGAGATGCAGGACGCCGCCGCACGCCTTATCACGCGCCATTTGAAACAGGTACTGGGGGAGCAGACCTATGTGGTGGTGCAGGTGATCCCCTTGGTCAAGAGTGCCTACTACAGCAATGGCGAGCACTATTGAAGAGAGGGATAAACCAGGTTGGCGGGACGGGTGACGCCGCTACCCGGCTAACGCCACTTGGGCGGCAGGATGCTTGTCGCCCATCACGGGATCAGGCCGATTTGGCCAGCAGTTTATCGAGCCAGCGAGTGGGCAATACCCGTCGCAAGAAGGCAAACAGCCGGGTCGGAGTGGTCACCGGATAGCGCGCCTTGGGATGGGCGTGGGTCAGCGCATGGAGCAGCGGCGGGATGCAGGCTGTGCTGGAGAGGGTAAAGCCGCTGGTGGCACCCTCTTTTTCCAGCCGCGTCAGGGTCTGGCGGTAGGCCGATTGATGACGGCTCTGGGCCGGGTCGATGTGGCGTAAGAAGGCGCTGCGGGCATTGGCACGAAAACGGGTATCGATGGGACCCGGTTCAATCAGGCTGATATGTACCCCGCTTCCCGCCAGTTCGAGGCGCAGAGTGTCGCTATAACCTTCCAGCGCAAATTTGCTGGCGTTGTAGGCGCCGCGATACTTCATGGCAACCAGCCCCAGTACCGAGCTGTTCTGCACTATCCGACCCTCTTTGGCCTCCAGCATCGGCGGCAGCACCTGACGGATCAGATGGTGCCAGCCAAACAGGTTGGTATTGAACTGCTCCCTGAGCGCCTCGGTGGGCAGATCTTCCAACGCCCCGGGTTGGCCATAAGCGCCGTTGTTGAACAGGCCATAGAGGCGCCCGCCCGCCAGATGGAGCGCCGCACTGGCACCCAGTTCGATGGAGGCGGGATCCGCCAGATCCAGTTGTACTGCCAGTAATCCCTGTTGCTGCAAACGGGCCACATCTTCCGCCTTGCGCGCCGAGGCGATCACGGTAAAACCGTGCTGCCCGAGCGCTTGCGCGGCGGCTAGGCCAATACCGCTGGAACAACCTGTGATCAGAACAAAACGGGGCATGATGGCGTCCTTGTGACTGCTGACAAAAGCGTGCTGACAGGTGAGCGGATAAAACCCTTATCCGGCTCGCATGTTAGCTGCCAACCGGAAAAAAGAAAACCGGGCCAAGTGGCCCGGTTTGCTGACATCGTCTTGCCTGATTACATAAAGGTAAGCGGCATGATGATGTGGAACTTGACGTCGTGCTCGGAGGCGAAGATGTTGGGGTAATCGGTCCAACCGCCGCCTTGGCTGATGTCGTTGTTGTAGTCGGTGTAGTGCAGTTTGAACAGGGTGCCTTTCAGCTTGCCATCCTGCACGGTATAGGTGACGTCGAAGTTGGCAGCCCATTCGGTATCTTCACCGTTGGCTGCTTTCTTGCCTTGACCGGTTTCGATATCCCAACCGTAAGCACCGGATACACCGACGGACCAGCCTGGCGCACCAACCAGGTCATCCAGTGAACGGCTCACCCCGAAGAACAGCGCTTTCTCGTTGTTGGCGTTCCAGTCAGAGCGGGAATCCCACCAAATTTCGTTGGCGCCCTGGGAGTTGGCGTAGCCACGGGTCAGACGGGGCAGGTAGTTGCCTTCGTTACCTTCAGCCTTGGTCCACAGACCTTCCAGACGGAAGCCGTACGGGCCCATGCCCCAGGCTGCAGTCAGTGCTTGTTGCCATGCCAGACCATCATAAGTTTCGATCTGGGAAGTGCCCTTGGTATAAGTCTCGGTTTCAGAACCGTAGAACTGGTAGCTGGTGGAGAGGCCACCCATTACGTCAAACTTGTGAGCCAGTTTGAAGTGGTAGCTGTCCATGTAGCCTTCGGACTGACCGAAAGAGCCGGTCACAGCAGTGCCATTTTCGAAGGTGTAACGGGCTGCGATACCGTGGATGTAGTCGATGACGTTTTCGTCAGCGAACGGATCCATCCATGCTTTGGCACGGGAGAATACCTGAGTCTCTTTGTACCAGGGAGCCTTGTACTCGTCAGCGATGGCGTAGGTCAGGTAGAGACCGCCGAAGTTGCCTTCGACTTGACCACCACGATAGGTACCCGGTTGATAAGACCAGTTAACACCGATTTGGCCTGGGACATACAGCTGGGTATAACCACCCTTGGCAGTGATGCCGCCGTCCAGGAATTTCAGCTTCATCGCTGCGTTGGAGAGGCTGAAGCCACCTTCAGGGGAGCCATCTTTGGCGTTGTTGCCCCAGGTGCGGCCAGCGAAGGAGAATTCGTTTTCCTGGTTTACCGGGTGATTTTCGGTAACAGCCAAGTCATAGGCACCGAAGCCGCCCAGATCCAGACCTACGGTGTCCCAGGCATAACCGGAGTTGAAGTTGAGAGCAGCTTGAACAGTGGAATGACTCAGGTTGGACTGGTATTTGCCTTCTTTCTTGGCGGCAGTCGGGTCACCATCGATGCGCTGACGATCACGCTGGAAGTAGAACAGACCGCCGGTCAGTTTGGAGTCTTTGACGAAAGTTTCATAGGACTGGCCATATTCCGGGCTCATCAAGTCCTGAGCTGCCAACGCCATACCGGGCGCGACCAGAGCGGCTACCACAGCGGCACTCAACGCGGCGCGCTTGAAGATCACTTTTTCCATTTTTATTGCTCCTGATTTTATGGACTTAGCTTTTTTTTCCGGCAGTTGGCATCGGGCCTACCGCTCGGTATTGGCATTGCAATCAAAGCCCCGAAGGGCAAAAAATCGTGTCTTGGTTACCTGCAAACCCGGATGTCTTGGCACATCTGTCGTTGGCAGTCCTGATCATTACATGTTGTTTTTTTATGTTCCGATTCTTGGCTATCGGACAACTCAAGAGTACGTTCGCGGTGCGAAATATCAATGAAAAGTTCCCTCAACGTTTCAAAAGTATGACCGAGTGCAAATAATCATGGGTAAGGTCGTAAACAGCATCATGGCAGGCAACACGGTGATGAGAGCGTTTTCTTGAGGCTGTAGCCAGCGCCAGTGCGGGTTTTATCCGGTACGGGGGAAGCGGTGTCTGTTAACCTGTTGCTAACAGATAATTTTGCGCCACAAAAAAACTTTCCCTCTGGTCGAGGGAAAGTGATCTGGCAAAGATGTGGAGCGAGTAGGGGTCAGCCTTGCTGGCCGAGGATGCGGGGGATCTGCTGCGCCTGATGGTGAATATGGGACGAAACCTGCACCGATAGCTGACTCACCTGACGGGCATGCTGATGGATATGGGCGATCAGATCGGCAAAACTGGCCAGCTTGTGCTCCTGACTTTTGGCGTTGTCGGCGCCCTGCAGGGCGATCACTGCGGTGTTGCGGGCGATCTCCCGTACCGCCTGGGTGGTCTGGCGCAGTTGTTCCACCTGCGCCCGCTGGCGGCTTGACTCGCTGGTGATCCGGTTCAGTACAGTGCCAAGCTGTTCACCGGATTGGGTCAGACGCCCCAGAATATCGGTGATCTGGTTGAGGGATTGCTGGGTATTGGCCGAGAGGTGGCGCACTTCATCGGCGACCACGGCAAAGCCGCGCCCCTGTTCCCCAGCGCGGGCCGCTTCGATGGCGGCGTTGAGGGCCAGCAAGTTGGTCTGCTGAGCGATATGACCGATCACATCGACAACCGAGCGGGTGAGAGCTTTCAGCGCCTCATCACTCTCGTCAATTGCCAGTCCAGTCTGATGGGTGGCGTGCAGCATGCTACCCACCAGATCTTCGCTCTGGCTCATCGCCTGTTCGTTATGGTGGGCATGCTGGGCGATGTCGGCGGCGACCTGATGGACCTCTCCGGCCAGCTGGTTCAGCTCATCCATCATCTGACCGCTCTCGTCGACCACCTGTTCGGTGGTGCGGGTGCTGTGGTGGATTTCGTCAACCTGACAGACCATTCCTTGCAGACTGAGGGATACCGCAGACAGCAGCCCCTCTTTCTGTTGTTGGTCCAGTTGCAAGCGCCCGATCAGTCGGTTGTAGCTGGCAACGATATCGGCCAGCTCATTGTGATCGCGCCCGGCAGGCAACGGCTCGGCCTGCCCTGTCTGATCGAGCTGCAGAAAGGCTCCACGCAGTCGCAACAAGGGGGCGAGCAGCCAGCGTCGTTGCACCAGCGCAAACAGCAGAGCGACTATCACCAGACAGAGCGCCAGCGTACCGAGGATGGTGGCCAACTCCTGATTGACTGCTTGCCGCTCGCGGGCAAGTTGTTCCCCCATCTGTCTGGTCGCTTGCAACATCGCCATGATGTCTTGCTGCACGGT
The DNA here is from genome assembly GCA_041319085.1 of Aeromonas veronii. Taxonomy (NCBI): domain Bacteria; kingdom Pseudomonadati; phylum Pseudomonadota; class Gammaproteobacteria; order Aeromonadales; family Aeromonadaceae; genus Aeromonas; species Aeromonas veronii. Next base: position 981,461 of record CP101033.1, read on the forward strand.
CTGGCGGCCAGCCTGTTGCTGTTGTAGCGCCGTGCGGCTGTTGGCCAGTTCCTGTGGATAGCGGCCCAGCAGCGAGCGTAATTCGCTGCGCGGTTGATCTCCCAGCTCCTTGCGTACCGGCTCCCCCAGCGTGAACTCATCGGCGGGCGCCTCTTCATACAGGCCGAGCAGCGGCAAGGCTTGCAGCGCTTGCGCCTGTTTTTGCAGTGCCTCCAGCTCGAAGCGGATCCCTTCGAGCAGCTTTTCATTGCCCTGTTCCATATAGCTTTGGCGCAAATGGGCGAGGCGCGGCAGGCCCGCCAGGATCTCGGCCGCACCGCGGCGATATTGTTGTGCCGCGGCAGATTGTTCCGTGCTGGCGCCTTGCTCCCCATAGCGGATCAGCGCCATAGCCTGGCTGCCCAGCTCACTCTCCGCATTTTGCAGCAGCTGGCTGTTGCCCGAGAGCTTGCCAGCGGCCTGATAGTCGTGCGCGATGCGCTGCGCCATCTGCTCGAGTTGCTGCCTGAGCGGGGCTGCCACGGCATCATCCTGAGCGGCCAGCGAGGAGAGCGCTTGCTGGCGGATCTTCTCCGCCGCGGTCAGTTGCTGTGGATCGCCGCTGTTGAGGTAGTCCCGAAGACTGTTTTGCAGGGTCACCGTCACCCGTTGTTGCAGCGTTTCGTGCTGATGCTGAGCCTGATTGGTTCGGGCAAGCTGTTGCCAGCCGTGGTAGAGGGCCAGCGCCTGTCCTCCCGCAACCAGTAACAGAACAAGGGAGGATAGGGTGGCGTAATGGGCGATTTTCACGGGGAAATTCCTGTCAGCACAGACCATGGGGGGAGCGTGGCCCGAGCCTAAACAGGGATGATGGCGTTTTTATGACAGCATGGTCAGGTGACCTTATTTTACCGACTTAACTGGCTGGGGATGCCTGCGTGCTGCTGCGTTGTCCCAACATACCGAGCAGGGCGCCCCCCATGATCAGGGCGCCGGCCAACAGGTGGCGCGAGGTCAGCGCTTCTCCATTGAGCAATACCAGCAGCAAGGTGCTCAGCAGCGGTGTCAGGTAGGCCAGCGCACCAATCTGCCGTGGGTCTCCATCCCGTAGCGCCAGATACCAGGTGACAAAGGCTGCCCCCATGGGGCCCAGTGCCAGCCCGATGATCAGCCACCAGTCACTGGTGGGGATCTGTGCCAGCGGCAGAGGCCCTTCGAGCAAATAGGCGAGCAACAGCGCCAACAAACCTGCGGGCAGGCAGGCTGCCGCAGTGACCACGGCAGGGGCGGATGGCAGACGGCGCGACAGCACCGAGTAGGCCCCCCAGATGACCGCAGCCCCCAGCGCCAGCAGGTATCCCGGCAGATAAGCTTGCTGCAGTTGCAGCTCGCCATTGACCATCACCAGCATGGAGCCCGCCAGACCAAAGGCGCCAGCCAGCAGGTGACGGGCATGAAGGGGGTGGCCGGGCAGCAGCAGCGGGGTGAACAGAATGATGCAGAGCGGCCAGAGGTAGTTGATGAGGTTTGCCTCCAGCACCGGGGCATGGCGAAAACTCATAAATAGCAGCAGATGGTAGAGCAGCAATGCCGCCACCGTTACCAGCCAGGTAATCGGGCGAGCACGCCACTGGCGCCAGAACGGCAAGGCCCCGACCCCGCAGAAAAACAGCACCAACCCGACCAGCACCAGCGGTGACACGCTGGTGACCCGTGACGTTAGCGCCGCCAGCGAGGCCCACAGCACAATGGTCAGCAACGCAAAACCGGTGGATCTATTCCACCAGGAACAACCGGACATCCAACACTCCCTTGCAAGATGAAGCAGGGCTTGGCCCACACGGACAAGCCAAAGGGCATCAGTCTATCAGAGAGTGCGCATGCTCTGAATGCAGAAAAGAGAAGGTCATGATAGCGGGTGGGGATACTGGATTGCCGTTTTCGGCCTCTTCGCTGTTCCTAAATGAATAAGCTGAAGTTATATAACTCATTGATTTAAAACTAAAAGCTTTAAGCATTCACCTGTGGCGCCAGACACGTTTTCCCGCTTAGCAGATGCCCCGTAAACCCTAGCCCAATCGGGCGGGGATATAAGGGGAGCTAATCTGATGCGTTTGCGAGCCCGCCTATGTCTTCAGTGTCTCGATAGTCGCGCCTGCCGCACGTCCGCAGCGGTTGTTGATTTCACTGGCACGCGCTATAACTGTACTTATATACAGACTGTGTTTTTAATCATGAAAAAAGCCACGAAAGTACGCATTTACCCCACCGACGAACAAGCGGTATTCCTCAATGCCCAGTTCGGCGCTGTGCGGTTCGCGTACAACAAAGCCCTTCATATTCAGCGGCACATGTTCCAGTGCCACGGGGTTTCACTGAAACCCAAACGCGACTTGAAACCCCTGCTCGCCGTGGCAAAAAAATCGCGCAAATACAGCTGGCTGAAAGAGTACGATTCACAAGCCTTACAGCAGGCGGTGATCAACCTGGATAAGGCATTCGCCAATTTTTTCAACCCCAAGCTCAAGGCCAGGATGCCCACCTTCAAGAGCAAGAGAGGCAGGCAATCGAGCTACCACCCCAATGGCAAAGTGCTGACCGATGCCATCCTGTTACCGAAGATGACGCCCATCCGAGCTGTCATTCACCGAGATATTATCGGCGTGGTATCTAGTATCACGGTCAGCCGTGGCCCGACAGGGAAATACTATGCCTCCATCCTTTGCGATGATGGCCGTGAGGCTCCCGCCAAGCCCTCCCTCATCACAGCGGTGACAGGCTATGATATGGGGCTGTCCCACTACCTCATTGCGTCGAGTGGCAAAAAGATGGCCAACCCGCGCCATCTTATCAACGCCAGTCGCAATCTGCGGCGAAAGCAAAAAGCACTGTCTCGCAAGAAAAAAGGCAGTGCCAATCGTAGTAAGGCCAAATTACAGCTGGCCGCCCTGTACGAGCGGGTAGCCAATGCTCGCGCTGATTTTCAGCACAAACTCTCTCGCACGATAGTTGACGATAACCAAGCGATCATCGTGGAGACGCTTAAAACAACCAATATGATGAAAAACCACAAGCTGGCCCGCGCCATTGGCGATGCTGGCTGGCATGGTTTTATCATGAGGCTGGAGTACAAAGCCCAAGCGGCGGGCCGCCACCTAATCAAACTCGATCAGTGGTTCGCCAGCTCTAAACCATGTAGCGAGTGCGGCCACAAGATGCCGGAGATGCCACTTCACCAGCGACAGTGGGTATGTCCAGCGTGTGGGGCAGAGCATGACCGCGACATCAACGCGGCCATAAACATTCGACAGCAAGGAATATTGGAATTAAAAGCGGCGGGGCTCGCCGTTTCTGCCCATGGAGGCCAGCGTAAATCCGTCAATCTGACGGTAGCGGCCTAAGAAGTGGGAAGCCTCGCCGCTTGAGGCGGGGTGCAGTCACCTATTGTGATAGCCGACAGCGCAAACATGCCCGAGGTGAACTGTATCCCAAGGTGCTGTGCGGGGGCTGCTCGTGATAATGCAGCTCAACCGCGATGGCCACATTGCTATCGTGATTCGGCTATCCGGTGTCGGCAAAACAGGGATCCCCAGCGCTGTCACCTCATGAGCTGATGGAGTGAGGTCGGGTGTAGCTGCTTGTATTGCACCAGTAACAGCTCTGCCGTGGCTACCGCATCGATCAGCGCCTCGTGGCAGGAATAACTGGGCAATCCATGGCGGTTTCTGACCGAAGAGAGTCGCAGGTCAGCGGGCATATCCCTCATGTATCGTCTCCGGCGACGCTCAATTTCCAGCGTGTCCAGCCAGGGTAGTGGCAAGGGGGGCAGGCGATGGCGTTGCTGCAGGTAGTGGTCGATGAAGCGGCGTTCCACCATGGCGCCATGAGCTAGCAAGATGGCCCCCGACATCTGGTGAAAGAGCTCTTCCATCGCATCATCCAGACTCTTCCCGCCGGCTAGCTGCTCGGGCATCAGGTGGTTGATGATGGCTGTGTCGGCCTTGATCCGGTGGTGGCCGTGAACGAACGCATGGGTCGCGGTCTCGAGATCGATTCTCCCTTTCAGCACATCGACCGTGCCAATGCTGAGAATGTGATCCTCCGTGGGCTGCAACCCCGTTGTTTCAAAATCCAGAGATAGCAGGCGCGCTTCTTTTAGGGAGGTTCCCGGGGAGGGGAGAGGGGCGCTCAGCAGTTGGCGTACCATAGCGGGCAACCCGTCCCAGGTTCTCATATAGCGTGCCCTTGCCCGCTCGAGACGCTTGCGGGCAGAGAAGTAATCAAGGCAACCCATTAGTGTACTCACTCTTTAATAAAGCGTAATTTTGCAAAATCCTGCAGCTCGCCGATGATGCGAAAGGCATCTTTCAAGTGCTTGCGTTCGAAGCTGCCAAAGCGATTCGGGTCTATGTGATTGTCGGGTTTGAGGCCTTTCTTCAATGCCATGAGTTGGTGGGCAAAGCGCACTTTCATGATGAAGTGATAAGCACCGATGATGTTCTTGTAGCTCTCTTCCGAGAGCTGCTGCTGTTCATGGGCGTGGAGGAAACGCGCCTCAGTACTGTTATGGGTAGATCCGGCGCTGAGTCCGTAAATACGCGCCAGATCGGTGATCAGCGTCAGGGCATAGCGTTTGATATTGAGGACCTTGCTGTTATCGCCATTTTTCTCCAGTACCAGATTCTTGAAGATGCCCAGGGGCGGCTGGGTTGAGATAGCATCGCGGGTTAAGGAGCGAATGAACGAGGGGTGTGCTTGTACGAGGGAAAACAGGTGGTGCTGCAGTTCATCGCACAACGCCATGTTGCCGTGGAGGGCCCGCAGCTCGAGGAAGACGCTGGCATTGAGCAGTTTGTCGTATTCGGGGTTGGCTATCCACTTGCGGTAGTATTCTTTCCACACCTTCAGCGGTTGGCACCATTTATGGGCGGTAGCCATGAAATGGCCAGAGCAGAGCGGATAACCGCAGGCATCAAGCCCATTGCAGACATACATTGCCAGGTGATTGAAGTAGAGTCTGTCGTTGTCAGTGGCGTCATCAGCCAGAATGAGCGCGCTGTCTTGATCCGAGAGCATATGGACTTCGTTGCGGGCCTGTGAACCGGCAACTACCCAAGCATAGTCGCAAGGGGCCGCTCCCAGTCTGGCTTCTCCCAGTTGCAGCAGTCGTCGACAATAGGCATCCATGATGAGTGTCATGACGTTGCCTATGCTCTCTCCCGCTACCTCCCCTTCCACCAAGGCTTCAAAGATGGCCTGACGCTCAACCGTCAGGAGTTCCATGGCCTCCACCGTTTCGCAATACTTGATCTTCTCGATGAGAAATATCGCCTGCACCCTGTGGTTTTGCACCAGATGGGAGGTGGTCAGCAAACCCAGCACCTGCTGCTCTCGCACAATGGGCAGGCCGCGAATATTGTGCTGCATCATCAGGTAGGCGGCTTTCAGCGTTAGCTCGTCCGGATGAATCGTGATGGGGGCCGGTGTCATTATCTCCCGGATAGGGCGACTGGTCGCCAGCCCTTCGGCGATCACCCGCATTGTCATGTCGCGATCAGTGACGATCCCCTTGAGCTCTCCCTGTTCCATCACAACGGCGGTGGAGGAGCGGCAGACCATGCGCATCTCCCGGGCCACTTGCTGAATACTCATATCGGCATCGACCACGGCTATCTTGCCGCTGTTCACCTCGCAGACCTTGCGCATGAAGAGCCCTTTGTCGTTGTCAGACCAGATGACATTGAGGGCCGATTGCAGACGCTCCCTCGCCTGGGAGGCGAACAGGTTGGCGTATTGCGGATACTCAACCAGCATGTGTTTCAGCTTGCTGTGGGGGATCTGGTAGAGCAGGGTGTGATCGAGTGCGGTCACGTTGTAGCAATCTGCAGGATTGCCCGGGGTACTTTCCAAAAAAGTAAAGCCGAACAGATCGTCTGGTCCCAACAGCCCCCTGAGCACGCCATTTTGCATCCGTTGCTCCAGCGAGCCTGTGCGTACTATATAGAGGTAGCGCTCTGGATCCTCGATGTTGAACGGCAGGCTTTCTCCTTGGCTTAGGTAGCTGATCTTTATGGTGCTGGCCACACAGTGTTGCAACTCAGGAGGCAACCTGTTGAAGGGATCTATCCTGGCGAGAAAGTCGATGATATTGGGCAGCAATGTCTGGGACATGGTGGCGACCTTGTTGGCATTAAGAGAGGGAGGCGCCGCGCCGAGGACGCCTCCATTTAGTGGGGTTACCCGGTGGTTTAGACGGGATCTGTTGGCAGAGTGGCCAGGTAGAGGGCGGGTTTGCCATCGCAGTCGGAAGTAAACAATACCTGCCGATCGTCCGGGGTAAAGGAGGGGTGTGGATGAGTCACCTGGCGATCCCCTTGAAACACCCGCCAAGAGGTGTTGTGGGCAGCTAGTTGATAGTAATAACCCTGCTTTACATCGAAGACATAAAGGAAGGGGTCATTGTCGATGGTATAACCATGGGTATCTTTCACATCAACAGGCGTACCGGATCCATCGCCAATCAGCAAGGAGCCGTCATGGTTGCTCATCAGGTGTGAGCAGGCAGGCATCGCCATGACGGGTTCATCTACGCCGTTGTCCGGGTTGAAGCGGCGGATGATCCTGTCTTGTTGCCCCTTGAGGTAGGAGACGTACATCAGGTATGAGCCGTCCGGTATCCAAAATTCGTGGGTGCAGCTCTCGCCTTCCTGATGAGATCTCACCTTGCGCACGGCCGAACCATCTTCATTGACCAGCCACATGCGGGCATCGACCAGATCGTGAGGACCTTCATGGCAGAAGGCTACGGTGTGATCATCGAAGGGACGGTAGATGGGGTGGCCGAGCCATCCATGCTCCTCATGAATGACTTGTGTCGTCCCGCTGGCGAGATCGATCCGCAACAGCCGACAGTGGGGTTTGGTATGGTAGAAGGTGTGAAACAGGTTCCAGTCGGTCAGCGGGATCCAGTCTTTTTTGGCAATCTCGATCCCCACCAATTTAGTGCAGTCACTGTTCGCTACCCAGGTTCCATAGCCTACCCACTGCTCAGGGACTTGATAGACGAGTGTTTCCACCAGGGTATCAAGGTTTACTTTCAGCAGGTTGCGGCCATTTTTAACGTAGTAGAATGCGCTGTCATCGGGGGATAGAAAGCCGCCAAAGGTGTTGTCTCCAGCCCCTTCTGTCAATTGACGAGCTTGGCCACTGGCCAGATCCAACAAGTAGTAGTTCCAGTAGCCATCAAACTCACCGGCGAACAGCAGTTGGCTACCGTCATTGGTAAAACACTTCTGGTAGAAATAGTTGCGGTGACAGGTTACCTCAGGTGGCGTGAGACGGCAGATTGCTGCGCCTGTGTCCTGGTCTAGGTAGTGGTGATAAGTGAGTGAGACGATTGAGCCCTTGGCCATATGTTCCTCTTGCTGGTTAGCATCGCAAATTGGGCTGTACACCCGCCATTCCTAAATTATAGGAATAGCGTTTCTTTTTTAAATTGACGTACGTCACGAGAATGGAACGATTGTGGGTGGATCATGCCTAAGGTGAAGTGGGTCACATTATGAGTGAGCACAAGATGCTAGCTGTTAATCAGTAACATGCATGTTGTTACAATATTTCCTCGATATCCGCTTCTGGGTGACTGCTCCCCGCCGCAAGCGGCGAGGCTTCCCACTTCTTAGGCCGCTACCGTCAGATTGACGGATTTACGCTGGCCTCCATGGGCAGAAACGGCGAGCCCCGCCGCTTTTAATTCCAATATTCCTTGCTGTCGAATGTTCATGGCCGCGTTGATGTCGCGGTCATGCTCTGCCCCACACGCTGGACATACCCACTGTCGCTGGTGAAGTGGTATCTCCGACATCTTGTGGCCGCACTCGCTACATGGTTTAGAGCTGGCAAACCACTGATCGAGTTTGATTAGGTGGCGGCCCGCCGCTTGGGCTTTGTACTCCAGCCTCATGATAAAACCATGCCAGCCAGCATCGCCAATGGCGCGGGCCAGCTTGTGGTTTTTCATCATATTGGTTGTTTTAAGCGTCTCCACGATGATCGCTTGGTTATCGTCAACTATCGTGCGAGAGAGTTTGTGCTGAAAATCAGCGCGAGCATTGGCTACCCGCTCGTGCAGGGCGGCCAGCTGTAATTTGGCCTTACTACGATTGCCACTGCCTTTTGTCTTGCGAGACAGTGCTTTTTGCTTTCGCCGCAGATTGCGACTGGCGTTGATAAGATGGCGCGGGTTGGCCATCTTTTTGCCACTCGACGCAATGAGGTAGTGGGACAGCCCCATATCATAGCCTGTCACCTCTGTGATGAGGGAGGGCTTGGCGGGAGCCTCACGGCCATCATCGCAAAGGATGGAGGCATAGTATTTCCCTGTCGGGCCACGGCTGACCGTGATGCTGGATACCACGCCGATAATATCTCGGTGAATGACAGCTCGGATGGGCGTCATCTTCGGTAACAGGATGGCATCGGTCAGCACTTTGCCATTGGGGTGGTAGCTCGATTGCCTGCCTCTCTTGCTCTTGAAGGTGGGCATCCTGGCCTTGAGCTTGGGGTTGAAAAAATTGGCGAATGCCTTGTCCAGGTTGATCACCGCCTGCTGTAAGGCTTGTGAATCGTACTCTTTCAGCCAGCTGTATTTGCGCGATTTTTTTGCCACGGCGAGCAGGGGTTTCAAGTCGCGTTTGGGTTTCAGTGAAACCCCGTGGCGCTGGAACATGTGCCGCTGAATATGAAGGGCTTTGTTGTACGCGAACCGCACCGCGCCGAACTGGGCATTGAGGAATGCCGCTTGTTCGTCGGTGGGGTAAATGCGTACTTTTGTGGCTCTTTTCATGATTAAAAACACAGGCTGTATATAAGTACAGTTATAGCGCGTGCCAGTGAAATCAACAACCGCTGCGGACGTGCGGCAGGCGCGACTATCGAGACACTGAAGACATAGGCGGGCTCGCAAACGCATCAGATTAGCTCCCCTTATATCCCCGCCCGATTGGGCTAGGGTTTACGGGGCATCTGCTAATAACCTCATGTCGAGGGCGACCAGCCTTCTGGTGCGTCTTGGGTCGTTGAGGGTGGTGTGGCCAAATTGGGCCAGCTCCCACTCAGCGTGCCGGTTGAGTGAGGGGGGCAGAACCTTGATGAGGAAGGGGGATGAAATAGACAGAACCCGAAATGGGGCGGTGTTCAAAAACATCCCCAGCCGATGCTGGGGATGTTTGTATAAGAGACAGGATTTCGGATGCGCTTGTTGTTTGGGCTGTCAGATACCTGATCCGTCGTGCTCGCCGTTTTCCTCGTGCAGGCCGCACTCGCGCTTGAGGCCGAAGAAGCGGGTCTGCTCCTCGCTCATACCCGGCTCCCACTTGGTGGTGGTGTGCACGTCGCCCACCGAGAGATAGCCCTGCTCCCACAGCGGGTGGTAGGGGAGGTCGAACTCCTTGAAGTAGTAGAAGACGTCCTTGTTGCTCCAGTCGATCACCGGCAGGAACTTGAAGCGGCCGCGCTGGATGGCCAGCACCGGCAGCTTGCCACGGCTGCCCGCCTGCTCCCGGCGCAGACCGGATAACCAGGTCTGGGCCCCCAGCTCGCGCAGGGCGCGGTCCATCGGCTCCACCTTGTTGAGCTGGTTGTAGCGGGTGATCCCCTCCACCCCCTGCTCCCACAAGAGGCCAAATCGGGCCTCCTGCCAGGCCGGACTGAGTTCGGCCCGATAGATCTTCAGGTTGAGCGCGAGGCGCTCGGTCAGCTCATCGATAAAGTGGTAGGTCTCCGGGAAAAGATAACCGGTATCGGTCAGCACCACCGGCACGTCGGCCCGTTCGCGGCTTACCAGATGGAGCATCAGCGCTGCCTGAATGCCGAAACTGGAGGAGAGCACATGCTCCCCCGGCAGATTGGCCAGTGCCCAGCGCACCCGCTCGGGAGCACTCATGGTATCCAGCTCCCGGTTGAGGGGGGCCAGCGCCTCGGCCTGCTCTTCACGGCCGAGGGCCAGCAGTGCCTGCAGGTCAAGGCGGCCATCTTCAGTGACATTAAGCGGCAGATTAAGCAGCATAGAAGTCCCTCGCAGAATCGATAACGGGGGCAACCACCCCAACCCGGATCACGAAATCGCCGAAGCACTCACCCTGATTGCGCTCGTTGGCCCAGCGGCCGATCAGCGCGTCCAGTTCGGCCAAAATCTGCGGCTCGGTGATGTTCTCCTGATAGAGGCGAGGAATGCGGGTGCCCTCCAGATTGCCTCCCAGATGGAGGTTGTAGCGGCCGGGCGCCTTGCCCACCAGCCCCACTTCCGCCAGCATGGCGCGGCCGCAGCCGTTGGGGCAGCCGGTGACCCGGAAGATGATGGCGTCATCTGCCAGCCCGTGTTTGGTGAGCAAGCCCTCGATGTCGGTGACAAACGTCGGCAGCATGCGCTCGGCCTCGGCCATCGCCAGCGGGCAGGTGGGCAGGGCAACACAGGCCATGGACTGCTTGCGCTGTTCGCTCACGCCGTCATCCAGCAGGCCATATTGGCGTGCCAGCCCTTCGATGCGGGCCTTCTCGCTGGCAGGCACCCCGGCGATGATCAGGTTCTGGTTGGCGGTCAGGCGAAAATCCCCCTGATGCACCTTGGCAATTTCCAGCATGCCGGTTTTGAGCGGCTTACCCGGGAAGTCCAGCAGGCGGCCATTTTCGATAAACAGGGTGAGGTGGTGCTTGCCGTCGATCCCCTCGACCCAACCAAAGCGATCGCCACGGCTGGTAAATGCATAGGGGCGCACCTCGCCAAACTGGATGCCAGCGCGGTTCTCCACCTCGGCTTTGAACGCCTCGACGCCAACACGTTCGAGGGTGTACTTGGTCTTGGCGTTCTTGCGGTTGACCCGGTTACCCCAGTCGCGCTGGGTGCTGACTACGGCGGCCGCCACCTCCAGTACGTGGGAGAGCGGAATAAAGCCAAAGTCGCTCGCCTTGCGCGGATAGGTGCTGGTGTCGCCGTGGGTCATGGCGAGACCCCCGCCCACCAGCACGTTGAAGCCCACCAGCTTGCCGTGATCACTAATGGCCACGAAGTTGAGATCGTTGGCGTGGATATCCACGTCGTTGTGAGGCGGGATCACCACAGTGGTCTTGAATTTGCGTGGCAGATAGTTGGAACCCAGGATCGGCTCCTCGTCGTCCCCCAGCTTCTCGCCGTCCAGCCAGATCTCCACGTAGGCGCGGGTCTTGGGCAGCAGGTGTTCGGAGATCTTCTTGGCCCACTCGTAGGCCTCCTGATGAAGCTCGGACTCCACCGGATTGCTGGTGCAGAGCACGTTGCGGTTCACGTCGCCCGCGGTGGCGATGGAATCGATGCCGGTGCTGTTGAGGGTCTGGTGCATCAGCTTGATGTGGCGCTTCAATACCCCGTGGAACTGGAAGGTCTGGCGGGTGGTCAGGCGGATGCTACCGTACAGGCTGTGCTCCTCGGCGAACTTGTCGATGATCTGCCACTGGGCCGGGGTGATGATCCCACCCGGCAGGCGGGCACGCAGCATGACGTTGTGCAGCGGCTCCAGCTTCTGGGCGGCGCGCTCGGGGCGAATGTCGCGGTCATCTTGCTGGTACATGCCGTGAAAGCGGATCAGCTGGAAGTTGTCGCCGTTGAAGCCGCCGGTGAGCGGGTCCTGCAGATCCTGCTCAATGGTGCCGCGCAGGAAGTTGCTCTCGCGCTTGAGGCGTTCGTTGTCGGCCAGCGGCCCTTCGACCGGCCCCGCTTTCTGTTCCGAGATTGTTTGCTTGCTCATCAATAGACATCCCTTTGATAACGTTTGGCACGACGCAATTCGCTCAAATACTCTTCTGCTTCCTCACGGCTCTTGTGACCGTGTTCGGCAATCACATCCAGCAGGGCCTCCTGCACATCCTTGGCCATCTTGTTGGCGTCGCCACACACATAGAAGTGAGCGCCTGCTTCCAGCCACTGGTAGAGCTCAAGCCCTGCCTCGCGCAGGCGGTCCTGCACATAAATCTTGTTGGCCTGATCCCGGCTGAAGGCCAGGGAGATCTTCGACAGCAGCCCTGATTTCACATAACGCTGCCACTCCACCTGATAGAGGAAATCCTGGGTAAAGTGGGGGTTGCCGAAGAAGAGCCAGTTCTTGCCTTCCGCGCCCTGAGCTTCCCGCTCCTGCATAAAGGCGCGGAACGGGGCGATGCCGGTACCCGGGCCCACCATGATGACGGAGGTGTCGGGATTGGCGGGCAGGCGGAAGTTGTCGTTGTGCTCGACAAACACCCGCACCTCGCCATCCTCAATCAGCCGGTCCGCCAGATAGGAGGAAGCGGCGCCAGAACGCCAGGTGCCATCTTCCTGTGGGTAGCGCACCACGCCAACGGTGAGATGCACCTCCTCTTCCACTTCGCTCTGGGCGGAGGCGATGGAGTAGAGGCGCGGGGTGAGGGGGCGCAGCAGGCCAGTCAACTGCTCCGCGCTGAGTTCGGTCGGGAAGCGTTTGAGCACATCCACCACCTGGGCAGAGGCGACCAGCCCATTGACCTGGGCCTTGTCGCCGGCCAAGTCTTTCAGCGCCGCGTTGTCCGATACATCAGCGAGTCCTGTGATAAAGCCGCCGTGCAGCCGGGTCAGTTCGAAGTGACTGGTCAGGGCTGCACGCAAGGTGCCGTGGGCCGTGGCCTCATCGCCGGAGAGGCCGGTCAGGGCCAGCACTTCCTCCACCAGTTCGGCGTCATTGTCGAACCAGACGCCGAGGGCATCCCCAGGCTGATAGGTCAGCCCTGACTCTTCGAGGCTGATCTCGATATGGCGGATATCCTTGGTGGAATCCCGGCCGGTGATCTTCTGATTGACTGACAGACGGGCAGGGAAGGGGTTCTCCTTGCTGTACTGGCTTTGGCCAACCGCCTGCTGCACCGCGCTTGCCACGCTGCCGCTGGCCGCACCGGTGGTGAGCGTTGCGGCAATGGCATTGAGCGCCTGTTCGCTCCACGCCTTGGCGGCATCCTGATAATCCACATCGAGGCTCGCGAGCTCATAAATGCGCTCGGCCCCAGCTTTGGCGAGGAAGTCGTCAAAATCTTTGCCGGTCTGGCAGAAAAATTCGTAGGAGCTGTCACCCAGCCCCAGCACCGCGAACTTGAGCTCCTCCAGCTTGCCAATCTTGCCTTTTTTAAGCTGCTCGAACAGATCGACGGCGCTCTCCGGCGGTTCACCCTCCCCGTAAGTGCTGACGACCACCAGTAGATGGCTCTCTTTCTTGAGCTGCTTGGGTTTGTAGTCGGCCATCGACGCTAGGGTGACCGGTAGGCCACGGGCTTCAGCCTGCGTCTTGATGGCAGTGGCGACGCCTTTGGCGTTGCCTGTCTGGGAGCCGTAGAGAATGGTCAGGCTGCCGCTGGGCGCAGCCACGGCGGCGCTGGCTGCAACGCTCTGGTGACCGGTCTGGGAGAGGCCGTAGAGATATCCGCTCACCCAGGCCAGTTGCTGGGTATTGAGGGTCGAGAGTACCTGACCCAGCTGACGTTGCTGCTCGTCAGAGAGGGGGGAGAGGTTGAATGGGGAATCCTTCAATTGCATCACACGCGTCTTCCATGGTCTGATTTTTGGCCAGATTAAAGGGTGTGTTGGATAACAACAAAGAATAAAAATGTATTCTTTATTCTATTAATGCATTAAAGGGGCAGAGGTACGCCTGTTCCCGCAGCAAAAGAGGGGCGTGGTATAAAGAGCGTTAAATGAGAGCCACTTGATAACACAGGAAGTGCCATGTCGAATATCCGATTGTTTCATGTCAATGCGTTCAGTCAGCAGCCCCTTGGTGGCAATCCCGCGGTGGTCGTATTGGGAGCAGCCCTGCCTGATGCCAGCCAGTTGGCGATGGCGGCCGAGTTCAATCTCTCCGAGACGGCCTTTCTGGTGCAACTTGGCAGGGCCCATTACCAGTTACGCTGGTTCACGCCGAAAGTCGAGGTTGATCTCTGCGGTCATGGCACCTTGGCGGCTGCTCATGTGTTGTGGCAGACAGGGGCGGTAGCTGCACACGAGACTATCCGCTTCGAGACCCGCAGTGGTGAGCTGCTGGCCCGGCGCGAAGGGGAGTGGATTTGGCTCGATTTTCCGCGTATCGCGTTGACGCCACTGACGCTGGATCCCGCCTATGCTGCCGCGCTTGGTTGCCAGCCACGACAGACCTTGGCGGTCGGGGCCAAGTTCTTGCTGGAGCTGGCAAGTGAAGAGGAGATCCGCGCTATTTCGCCTGATTTCCATGCCCTGCGCGCCCTGCCGGGACGGGGGGTGATAGTGACGGCGCCCTCAAACGACTCGAACCATGACTTTGTCTCCCGCTATTTCGCCCCTTGGGTGGGCGTCGATGAGGATCCGGTTACTGGTTCCAACCACTGTGCTCTGGTGCCCTTCTGGGCCGAACGGCTTGGTAAACGGCAACTGCAGGCCCGTCAGATTTCGGCCCGTGGTGGTGAGCTGCGGCTTGAACTGCAGGAGGAGCGGGTACTGATGGCCGGTCAGGCCGTCACCTTGTGGCAGGGAGAGTGGCTGCTACCGCCAGCCTCATAAGCGGTAAGCATTCGTCAATGGTTGTGAGCATCATAAAAAACGCCCCGCAGTTGCGGGGCGTTTTTGATTGCCGTTGGCGGTAGCGCTCTGCTACTACGGGCCTTATTTCTGCGGATCTTACTTTTGCGGACGCAGGGCCGGGAACAGAATGACGTCACGGATGGTGTGGCTGTTAGTGAACAGCATCACCAGACGGTCGATACCGATACCCTGACCGGCAGTCGGCGGCAGGCCGTGTTCCAGCGCGGTGACGAAGTCGGCGTCGTAGAACATGGCTTCGTCGTCGCCAGCTTCTTTCTGATCAACCTGATCCTGGAAGCGCTTGGCCTGGTCTTCTGCATCGTTCAGCTCGGAGAAGCCGTTAGCCAGCTCGCGGCCACCGATGAAGAATTCGAAGCGGTCGGTCACGTCCGGGTTCACGTCGTTGCGGCGAGCCAGCGGAGAAACGGCCGCCGGGTACTCGGTGATGAAGGTCGGTTGCAGCAGCATGTGCTCCACGGTCTCTTCGAAGATCGCGGTGATCACGTGGCCCAGCTCCCAACCCTTCATCAGCTCGATGTGCAGACGCTTGGCAACGGCCTTGGCGCTCTCGAGGGTAGCCAGATCGTCCAGGGTCACATCCGGGTTGAACTTCAGGATGGAGTCAACCATGGTGAGGCGCTGGAACGGCTGACCGAAATCGATGGTCAGGCCCTCTTCGCCCTCTTTGGCGTAACGGATCTTGGTGTCGCCCAGAATGTCCTGCGCCAGGGTGCGCAGCAGCTCTTCGGTCAGGTCCATCAGATCGATGTAGTCGGCGTAGGCCATGTAGAACTCGATCATGGTGAACTCGGGGTTGTGACGCACCGAGATACCTTCGTTACGGAAGTTGCGGTTGATCTCATAGACACGCTCGAAGCCACCGACCACCAGACGCTTCAGGTAGAGCTCCGGAGCGATACGCAGGTACATGTCGATGTCCAGCGCATTGTGGTGAGTGACGAACGGACGCGCGGAGGCACCACCCGGAATGACTTGCATCATCGGGGTTTCCACTTCCATGAAGCGCTTTTCGTTGAAGAACTTGCGGATACCGGCAACTACCTGGGTGCGGATCATGAAGGTCTTGCGGGACTCTTCGTTAGCGATCAGATCCAGGTAGCGCTGGCGGCAGCGGGCTTCCTGGTCGGTCAGCCCTTTGTGCTTCTCGGGCAGCGGACGCAGTGCCTTGGTCAGCAGGCGGATATCGGAAACGTGGACGGAGAGCTCACCGGTCTGGGTCTTGAACAGGGTGCCTTCGACACCCACGATGTCGCCCAGATCCCACTTTTTGAACTGCTCGTTGTAGAAACCTTCCGGCAGGTCGTCACGGGTGACGTAGACCTGGATCTTGCCGGCCATGTCCTGCAGGGTGGCGAAAGAAGCCTTGCCCATGATCCGTCGGGTCATGATGCGACCGGCAATCTTCACCCGTTTACCCAGGCTCGTCAGCTCCTCGGCGCTCTTGTCGTCGAACTCTGCGTGCAGATCGCCAGAGAGGCTGTCGCGACGGAAGTCGTTGGGGAAAGGATTGCCCTGGGCGCGCAGGGCGGCCAGCTTGGAACGACGCTCAGTCATCTCGTTGTTGAGTTCGAGTGAATGATCGACTTCCGGAGTGATGGTTTGTTCAGACATGGTGATTCCTGCTTGTTTACAGACCTGATTTCAGGCTGGCTTCGATAAACTTGTCCAAGTCACCGTCGAGCACCGATTGGGTATTACGGGTTTCGACGCCGGTGCGCAGATCCTTGATACGGGAGTCATCCAGCACATAGGAACGGATCTGGCTGCCCCAACCGATATCGGACTTGGTCTCTTCAAGGGCTTGTTTCTCAGCGTTCTGCTTCTGAATTTCCAGCTCGTAGAGCTTGGCTTTCAGCTGCTTCATACACTGGTCTTTGTTTTTGTGCTGGGAACGATCGTTCTGGCACTGTACCACGACACCGGTCGGAACGTGGGTAATACGCACCGCAGATTCGGTTCGGTTAACGTGCTGACCACCGGCACCGGAGGCGCGGTAGACGTCGATCCGCAGATCCGCCGGGTTGATCTCGATCTCGATGTCATCGTCTATCTCGGGGTAGACGAACACAGAACAGAAGGAGGTGTGACGGCGGCCACCGGAATCGAATGGGGACTTGCGCACCAGGCGGTGTACGCCGGTTTCGGTACGCAGCCAGCCGAACGCATATTCGCCGGTGAACTTGATGGTGGCGGATTTGATGCCGGCCACGTCGCCGTCGGAGCATTCAATCAGCTCGGGCTTGTAGCCGTGGGCATCGCCCCAGCGCAGGTACATACGCAGGACCATGTTGGCCCAATCCTGTGCTTCAGTACCACCGGAGCCGGATTGAATGTCGATATAGCAGTCGGAGCCGTCGTGCTGACCGGAGAACATGCGGCGGAACTCGAGATCCACCAGCTTGGCTTCCAGCTGTTCGGATTCGACAATGGCTTCGTTGAAGGTCTCTTCGTCTTCCCCTTCCACCGCCAGGCTCACCAGCATCTCGACGTCATCCACGCCCTGGGTCAGGGTGTCGATGGTGCCAACCACGTTTTCCAGCGCGACGCGCTCTTTGCCCAGCGCCTGTGCACGCTCGGGTTCATTCCAGACGTCCGGCTGTTCCAGCTCGGCGTTGACCTCTTCTAGACGCTCTTTCTTGGCGTCATAGTCAAAGGTACCCCCTAAGAAGCTCGGTCCGCTCAGACAGCTCCTTAAGTTTATTTAATACGGGATTAACTTCGAACATCGTGAAAACTCTCAGGGTCGATGTGACTTAAAAACGGGATATTCTAGCCAATTGTGGAAGGAATAAACAGGGTTGCCTTGGCTTGTGCGGCTCATGCCGTCATTTTCTGATGCACTTTTTTCTCCACCTCGGTAGAAAATATTGTCCATCGCCCCATTTTCAGGTTCAGTTTTGGCCATTCGGGTCGCTAATGACTAGGTGTAGTGTTGTGTCATTTAGGGAAAAACCCGCTCCTCACCTCAATAAGAAGAACACATGATGAAAAACCTGTCACTCAAGCAGAAGATACTGTTGTCAGTGGTGATCGCCCTTTCGTTGGTGATTTCGTTGCTCTCCTGGCAGAGCTATAGCAGCCAGAAGAGTCTGTTGCTGCAAGGCAGCCAGGAGCAACTGCAGCGGCTGGGCACCCAACAGGCTGCCAGCGTCAGTGACTGGCTCGCAGCCCGTCGCGATGTGATCCAGGCGCTCGGCAACAAGGTCAGCTCCGAACCTCTCAATGCCTTGCAACAGGCACAAGTCTCCGGCCGTTTCCAGCTCACCTATTTCGGTGAGAGCAGCGGCAAGATGCACGACTCCGATCCCTCCATCAACCGTGATGGCTACGACCCGCGCTCCCGTGGCTGGTATCAGGAGGCGATGGGCAAGGGGGGCCTTATCGTCACCAAGCCCTATCTTGACGTGGCCTACAACATCATGGTGGTGACCCTGGCCCAGCCGGTTTCTGGCGGGGTGATCGGGGGGGACCTCTCCATCGCCTCGCTGGTGGAAGACGTGACCAAGATGCAACTGCCTGCCGACGGTTTCGCCATCATGATGCACAAGGATGGCACCATCATCGCCTACAAGGATGCCGCCAAGGCGATGAAACCGGCCAGCGAGATCGACAATGATCTGACCAATGCGCTGATCGAGCAGAGCAAGTCGAGCAAGGAGCTGGTTCCGGCCTACTTCGACAACGAAGGGCGCGACAAGCTGCTGTGGGCAGTTGATATCCCCGATACCGACTGGGAACTGGTGCTGGTGCTGGACAAGGCCGCGCTGGAAGCGCCGCTCTCCTCCCTGCTGATGACCCAGCTGGGGATGGCGCTGCTGGTGCTGGTGGGCAGTATCCTCGCTATCTCCTGGCTGGTCAGCATGCTGCTTGGCCCGCTCACCAAGGTCTCCCTGGCCCTGGCCCGCATTGCCGATGGTAATGGCGATCTGACCCAGCGCATCAAGATCGATGCCAACGATGAAGTGGGCCAACTGGCCAACAGCTTCAACCGTTTCGTCGGCAGCCAGCACCAGCTGATCGGCAATATCCGCAAACTGGCCAACGAACTGAATGCCGATGCCGAGCGCAGTCTGGTGACCAACCAGGCCGCGGTGGATGAGCTGCAACGTCAGCAGCAGGAGGTGACCATGGTCGCCACGGCGGTCACCGAGATGGCGAGCGCCACCATGGAGATCGCCGGCAACGCCGAGAACACTGCCGCCGCGGCTCAGCAATCTGCCCAGAGCAGTGAGCAGGGCAAGATGCTGGTCAACAAGACCCGCCAGTCCATCAATGGTCTGGCTGAAGAGGTGGGGCAGGCGACCGAAGTGATCGGTGAGTTGAGCCGCCACGCGCAAGCCATCACCAGCATCCTCTCCACCATTCAGGGGATTGCCGAGCAGACCAACCTGTTGGCGCTGAACGCAGCCATCGAAGCGGCCCGCGCCGGTGAGCAGGGTCGTGGTTTTGCGGTGGTTGCTGACGAGGTGCGGGTGCTGTCGCGCCGTACCCAGGACTCCACCCAGCAGATCCAGTCCACCATCGAGACTCTGCAGCAGACCACCGCCCGTGCGGTGAGCTTGATGCAGACCAGTCAGGGGCTGGCGGACAACAGCGTGCAGGATGCGGATCAGGCGGTGCGCGCGCTGGAAGAGATCACCTGCGCCATCTCGCTCATCTCCGACATGGCGGGTCAGATCGCCACCGCTGCCGAGGAGCAGACCCAGGTGACCGGCGAGATCACCCAGAACACCACCGCCATCAAGGATGTGAGTGACGAGATCACCGCCGCTGCCATGCGCGATCTGGATCAGGCCCACAGCCTCAAAGGTCGGGCTACCGACCTGAACCAGCAGGTGTCGACCTTTATCCTGTAAGGTGCAACTCGCGGCCTGTTTCGGCTGAGATAAACAAGCCCCGCCCTCTTTCGAGTACGGGGCTTTTTGTTGTTCGGGGGAATGCAAAGCATGAGGATTCCGGGTTGTCTGCCGGGCATCCTCGCGCTGGATAAGTGATCCGCCCCTGCCTACGTCGGCTGGCGGGGAGAGCGCACAAGCAAAGAGCCCACCGAAAAGGTGGGCTCTGATCATATATGTCTGACGAAACGGGAATTACAGGAACGGCATCGCCATAAACAGCTTGATCACCATGGCGTTGATGATGTCGATAAAGAAGGCGCCCACCATGGGCACCACCAGAAACGCCAGGTGGGAGGGACCGAAGCGCTGGGTGATGGCCTGCATGTTGGCGATAGCGGTCGGGGTTGCCCCCAGACCGAAGCCGCAGTGACCGGCTGCCAGCACGGCCGCATCGTAGTTCTTGCCCATCACCCGGAAGGTGACGAAGATGGCGTAGAGTGCCATCGCCACGGTCTGGGCGGCCAGCAGGATGAAGATAGGCAGGGCTAGACTGGCCAGATCCCACAATTTCAGGCTCATCAGCGCCATGGCGAGGAACAGCGACAGGCTGACGTTGCCCAGCAGGGAGACCTCGCGGTCGCTCACCTCATGCCAGTTCAGCAGGGTCAGGACGTTGCGCAACAGCACACCGACAAACAGCACGCAGACAAAGATCGGCAACTCGAAGGCGCCCCCTTTGAGGGAAGCCGAGAGTAGCTCGCCACCCTTGAGGCTGATGGCGATCAACGCCAGCGTCTCGATCACGCTGAAAGTGGTGAGGGGGCGCTCCATATCGGGCATTTCGAAGCCCTTGGGCGCCTCATCCTGGTTATGCTCTTCACCGGGCACCTGCACTTTCTTCACCAGATAGCGAGCCACCGGGCCACCGATCAGGCCGCCCAGCACCAGACCGAAGGTGGCACAGGCGATGGCGAGCTCAGCGGCGGATTGCACGCCGTACTTCTCGGAGAAGGTGGCACTCCAGGCCGCACCGGTACCGTGGCCGCCGGAGAGAGTGATGGAGCCGGCCAACAGCCCCATGTGGGGATCCAGGCCGAGCAGGGTCGCCAGACCGACACCCAGACTGTTCTGCACCAGCAGCAGGCCGGTGACTACCAGCAGGAAGGTTGCGACCGCCTTGCCGCCGCGTTTCAGGCTGGCGAGATCGGCAGAGAGACCGATGGAGGCGAAGAAGGCCAGCATCAGCGGGGTTTGCAGGCTGGTATCAAATTGCAGCTCCATCTGCAGGGTGGAGCGCAGCAATAGCAGTACCAGCGCGACCACCAGGCCGCCGGCAACCGGTTTGGGGATGTTGAAGGTACGCAGCAGCCCGACCCGGGTGACCAGCACCCGGCCAAGCAGCAATACCAGAGTGGCAGCGACCAGCGTTGCGTAGGAATCAAGTTGTAACATTCAGTACTCCCATGTTGATTGGCTGTGTCTTTCATAGCAAAAGACTTACAGATTCAGCCGGGATGAAAACAGTGTGGCTTATGTGCCAGCAAAGAAGGGGAAACATCTCCCCGCCCCAGGAAAGATGGGGCTTGTGCGGGCCTGAAATGCTCAGGCATCCAGATGAGATTTTAGTAAAATCCGGCGGATTGTAGCAAAAAGCATCGTTTAATTCCATCTTTGTCGTATTAATGCTCGTTTTAGTCGTTTATTGTGACATTTAACACTATGTGGGTAGAGGGCAGAAAAGCCGAAAAGGGTGCATGGAACGGCTGTCATTTGGGGCGCCAGTCTCTATAATTCGCCGGTTTCCGCTGCACGCAGAGGCGCTGGCGGGCGTTGACATTGTGGTTCACCCCGACATGGTTCATGTTTTGGCGGTGTTCACTTCATCAAGAGGAGAGGGTGTGAAGAAGTCTATCTACATTGCCTACACAGGCGGCACCATTGGGATGCAGCGTTCCGATCACGGCTACGTGCCGATGGCGGGCTTTATGGAAGACTGTCTGGCGCGGATGCCCGAGTTCCACCGCCCCGAGATGCCGGATTACCATATCCACGAATATGCGCCCCTCATCGACTCCTCCGACATGACCCCGGCGGACTGGCAGCGCATCGCCGAGGACATCAAGAGCAACTACGACAAGTACGACGGCTTTGTGATCCTGCACGGCACCGATACCATGTCCTTCACCGCCTCGGCGCTCTCCTTCATGCTGGAAGATCTCCACAAGCCGGTCATTATCACCGGCTCCCAGATCCCGCTCGCAGAGCTACGCTCCGACGGCCAGCAGAACCTGCTCAACGCCCTCTATATTGCGGCCAACTACCCGATCCACGAGGTGACGCTGTTCTTCAACAACCAGCTCTATCGCGGCAACCGCAGCAAGAAGGTACATGCCGACGGCTTCCATGCCTTCGATTCGCCGAACTACCCGCCGCTGCTCAATGCCGGCATCGCCATCTCGCTGGAAGCGGGTGAGCTGGGTGTGCCGTCCGAGCGACCGCTGGTTCTGCACGACATCACTCCCCAGCCCATCGGCGTGGTGACCCTCTATCCGGGCATCTCCAGCGAGGTGATCGCCAACATCCTGCAACAGCCGGTGAAGGCGCTGATCCTGCTGTCGTTCGGGGTGGGCAATGCGCCGCAGAATCCGGCCATGCTGGCGCTGCTCTCCGAGGCCTCGGCCCGCGGCGTCATCATCGTCAACCTGAGCCAGTGCCTGCACGGCAAGGTCAACATGGGCGGTTATGCGACCGGCAATGCCCTCTCCCGGGCCGGGGTGATCTCAGGCTTCGACATGACCGCCGAGGCGGCGCTGACCAAGCTGCACTTCCTGCTGAGCCAGGACTTGCCGGCACCGCGCATTCGCGAGCTGATGCAGCAGTCCCTGCGTGGGGAGCTGACCCCCTGAGCGTGCGTCCCTCACCCTAACCCTCTCCCTGGGGGAGAGGGGATAGCTCGGGGGAGTTGGCAGCAAGGCTTGTCATGAAGATCGCCGGCAGGTGGCCCGCTTACTGTCCGCAGGCTGCGAGCCAGCTCCCTTCTCCCCCGGCGGGAGAAGGGCTGGGGATGAGGGGGATGAGTCATCCTGCAGAGAGAGGAAAAAAGAGGGGAGCCATCATGGCTCCCCTCTTTGCTATTTATCGCACTCTTTATCGAACAATGTATCGCACTATCGCTATTCGACTGGCCGCCGCGAGACGGGATAGCGAGTGGTCTCAGTGGTTGAGATTGACCCGCACTATCTCCTCCTCAACCGGCTGATTCTCATCACGAAACAGCCGCTTGAGCTCGCTCTTGCTCTTCATCACGATCTCGCCGTCGCGGCCGATGTTCATATGCTCCGGGTTGTCGAGATGCATCGCTTGCCAGGCCATCACGGCTTGCAGGGAGGTGGCCTTCTGCTCGTCGGTGAGCGGCTTGCCATCGGGCCACTTGCCCAGCTCGACCGCGGTTTTGAGCCGCTTGTACACCTCTTGTGGCATCAGCCTGATTGCTTGCAAAAACTCACCCTGTTGAAACGACATCCGGCCTCTCCTTGAACTATTGAGCCATAAACTACGGGGTCAGCCCGGCAGATCCTGGCGGGCCATGCAGGTAGACCCTATCGGGCTATGCAGGTAGATCCTGGCGGGCTATGCCGGTAGATCCTTGCGGGCTATGCCGGTAGATCCTTGCGGACTATGCCGGTAGATCCTTGCGGACTATGCCGGTAGATCCTTGCGGACTACGCCAGCCATCTGCTCCATCACCCGCACTACCTGACAACTGTACCCGAACTCGTTGTCATACCATACGTAGAGCACGCAGTGATCCCCCTCGGCGATGGTCGCCTGGGAGTCGACGATGCCCGCATAACGGGAACCCACCATGTCGGAGGAGACCAGCTCGGTGCTGGCGCTGAAGTCGATCTGGCGGTGCAGGGCCGAGCTTAACGCCATCTGCTGCAGATAGGCGTTGAGGCTCTCCCGATCGGTGGCCTGCTCCAGCGACAGATTGATAATCGCCAGCGAGACATTGGGGGTCGGCACCCGGATGGCGTTGCCGGTCAGCTTGCCCTTGAGTTCGGGCAGCGCCTTGGCCACCGCCTTGGCGGCGCCGGTGCTGGTCATCACCATATTGAGGGCGGCGCTGCGACCGCGCCGCTCGCCCTTATGATAGTTGTCGATGAGGTTCTGATCGTTGGTGTAGGAGTGGACCGTCTCCACGTGGCCATGGCGAATGCCGAACTTTTCCTGCATCACCTTGAGCACCGGGGTGATGGCGTTGGTGGTGCAGGAGGCGGCGGAGATGATCCTGTCATCCGGGCCTATCACCTCGTGGTTGACGCCGAACACCACGTTTTTCATCTCGCCCTTGCCGGGGGCGGTCAGCAGCACCTTGCCGGCACCGCGCGCTTTCAGGTGCTCGGATAGACCCGCCTCGTCACGCCAGACCCCAGTGTTGTCGACGATCAGCGCATCGTGAATGCCGTAAGCTGTGTAGTCGATGTCGGCCGGGCTGTTGGCGTAGATCACCTGAATGAAGGTGCCGTTGGCGATGATGGCGCTGCGCTCCACATCCACCTCGATGGAGCCGTTGAAGGGGCCGTGCACCGAGTCGCGGCGCAGCAGGCTGGCGCGTTTCTCCAGATCCCCGTCGCGGCCGCCACGCACCACGATGGCGCGCAGCCGCAGCGGATTGGCGGCGCCGGTGCGCTCGATCAGCAGTCGGGCCAGCAGGCGGCCGATACGGCCAAAGCCGTAGAGCACCACGTCGGTCGGCTGCGGCATCTGGCTGTGACCAAGGGCCGGTGCCAGTCTGGTTTGCAGATAGTCCTCGATCCCCGCTTCATCCTGATGATCCTGCCAGTAACCGACCGCTAGCTTGCCAAGGTCAACCTCGGCAGCGGTGGGTTTGAGGGCCACGATGGCCTGGAGCAGGGGGAAGCTTTGTTGGATGGGGAGGGGAGCGCCCTGGTGGCGGCGGACGACCCGGTGAGCCTTGAGGATATCGATGGTGGAGGCGTTTTGCAGCGGGCGGCCGTAGAGGGTGATCTCGACCCCTTGTTGTCGGTAGAGGCGACCAATCAAGGGCTGCATGGCTTCGGCGAGCGCCTGGCTCTCCTGCCACGCTTGCAGGTAGTGCTCGTGGGTCATTGACCAGATCCTTTATTTCACGTTGTTGGTGTAAATAGAAAATTCGTCGAATGCAGATCACTGTAGGGGTCTATATTTCGTTATATTATTCTGCAATCGCGGCCTTATATGGCGCGCGCATTGTAATGGATATGTAACCGGTTTGCTAGCCGGAGGTGGCCTGTGAAGGCGCCAGTTGTTACCAACCCGCCTTACCAACAAGATGTGAACCATGGCCAATTTCCCTCTGCGACAGACCTTCATCATGCTTTCCGTCGGCCTTGCCGTGGCGGGCTGCAATGACGACCGGATCCACAACATCTGCAGCAACCATGCCGAGCTCTGTCAGGATCTGGTGGACGATGGCTGGTGCCGCTACGAGCGTACTGATGTGATCCGCAGCCGCTTCTATCTCAAGGAGGAGGGGACAGAGCGGCGCAAGTACGCGCTGATGCGCAACCTTGAGCGCTATCTCAAGTGTGCCGAACGCTCTACCAACATCGAGTACAAGAATGCCCGCGAACAGAAGAGCCCGCGGGTGGAAGGGATGCTGGCTGCAGGGGATCAGTTGGCCCAGCTCGATGCGGCGACCCGCAATTCGCAAGATCCCTATCTGCTGCTCTGGCACTGGACCAACAATACCAACGAGCTGGCCCGCCACCAATTTCTAGCGCTGGAAGGCAGCAAGGCGCTGGATGAACCTGAGTTGCAACTGGCGCTCGGCGGTATCTACGCCAAGAGCGACCCCGAGAAGGCTATTGCCACCCTGCAGCGTGGCCTCTCCCTCTATCAGGAGGGGGACAAGGTCAACAGCCGCCTGCTCACCTCCCTCAGCACCCTCTACATGGGCCAGAAGCAGTACGGGCTGGCCTATCTGTGGGGCAAGGTGAGCGAGTCGTTTCAGGATGCGCCAGAGGTCTCTGCCAAGCGATTTGGCATCTACCACACCCTGAGCAAGCTCGAGCAGGATGGCTACGATGTCCGGGCGGCCGAGATCATCGAGCAGCTCAAACGTGGCAACTATCGGCCCCGAGACAGTGATGACGACGCTCTCCCCGGTCAGTAGCTGGCCCACTCCGTTCGATCTCTCTTTCGTTCATGGCGAGGTGTTCACCGATGGCTGCACCCTCGAGCGGCTCACGGTGCGCGCCGTGGTGTCCCGTGGCGATGAGCTGCTGCTGGTTCACTCCCGGGTCAACGGCGATCTGATGTTCCCCGGTGGCGGCATTGAGGCGGGGGAGAGCCACCATGCGGCACTGGCCCGCGAGCTGTTGGAAGAGTGCGGTGCCGAGCTGCGGGAAGTGGGGGCTATGCTTGGTGAGACCCGTGAATACCGCACCGCCCGCGAGCCGGGGGTCGATGCCTACTGCATCCGCTCGCTCTACTACTGGTGTCAGATTGACGATCAGCTGGTGGCCCCGCAGCCGCAGCCCTACGAGATCCGCCTTGGCTTTGTGCCCGGCTGGTTTGCCCTCGACGAGGCGCTGCAGACCAACAAGACCCAGCTGGCGGGGCCCTGCCCCCAATGGACGGCGCGGGAGACCCGGGTGCTGGCCCAGCTGCAACGCTGGCATCAGCAGGGGATCTTCGACAACGGCCGCTGAGCACATCAAGCGGTAACGGTCAGGGATAGCAACAAAAAGAGCGCCAAAAGGCGCTCTTTTTGTTGCTTGGGAGGACGTTATTTGACCTCTTCGCCCTTGGCTTGCAGATCCGCGTGGTAGGAGGAGCGCACGAAGGGGCCGCAGGCGGCGTGGGTAAAGCCCAGCGCCATGGCGACCTCTTTCAGCTCGTCGAACTCTGCAGGCGGCACGTAGCGCTTCACCGGCAGGTGGTGGCGGCTCGGCTGCAGATACTGGCCCAGGGTCAGCATGTTGACGCCGTGCTCGCGCAAGTCCTTGAGTACCTGCACGATCTCTTCGTTGGTTTCGCCCAGACCCATCATGACACCGGACTTGGTCGGTACATGGGGGTGCATCTCCTTGATGCGGCGCAGCAGCTCCAGCGACCACTTGTAGTCGGCACCCGGGCGGGCGACCCGGTACATGCGCGGGGCGGTCTCCAGGTTGTGGTTGAAGACGTCCGGTGGCGTTTCGCGGAACACCTCCAGCGCCTGCTCCATCCGGCCGCGGAAATCCGGGGTCAGGATCTCGATACGGGTCTGCGGGCTGTGCTCGCGGATCTGCTTGATACAGTCGGCGAAGTGTTGGGCACCGCCGTCGCGCAGATCGTCGCGGTCCACCGAGGTGATCACCACATACTTGAGTTTCATCTCCTTGATGGTCAGCGCCAGTTTCTTCGGCTCTTCCGGATCGAGCGCCAGCGGACGACCATGGGCCACGTCGCAGAAGGGGCAGCGACGAGTGCAGATGGCGCCCATGATCATGAAGGTGGCGGTGCCGTGGTTGAAGCACTCCGCCAGATTGGGGCAGGAGGCCTCCTCACAGACCGAGTGCAACTTGTTCTTGCGCAGGGTGCTCTTGATGTGATCGATCTTCTGGCTCGACGGTGGCAGCTTGATCCGCATCCAGTCCGGCTTGCGCAGCACTTCCTCGTTGGGATCCGGCATGAATTTCACCGGGATCAGGGCCATCTTGTCGCCATCGCGCAGCTTGACGCCCGGCTCCATACGAACGGGTTTGCTCATGATTCACTCTCGGTGTTTGTTATTGTCTGGTTGGTCGCCATCAGGGTCTGCTCGGAGCCCTCATGGTTGCACGGCATGGGGTTGCTCATGCTGCTTCTTCGGTATTGATGATCGTTTGATAGCCAATCAGGCGGGCCAGTTCGGCCACCAGAATGGATTGCGCCTCGGCCACGCTCTGCGGGCCGCCCAGGGCGCTGGTCTGGGTCATGGCCATGCCCGCATAGCCGCACGGATTGATGTGCAGGAAGGGGGTCATGTCCATGTTGATGTTGAGGGCCAGCCCGTGGAACGAGCACCCCTTGCGGATGCGCAGGCCCAGCGAGGCCAGTTTGGCCTCCATGCCAAGGTCATTTTTCACATAGACCCCGGGGGCATCGGCCTTGGCGTAGGCCAGGATATCACTGTTGGCGAGGGTATTAATGATGGCTGTCTCCAGCGCGGTCACCAGCTCGCGGACCGAGAATTTGCAGCGGCGCACATCCACCAACACGTAGAGCACCAGCTGGCCCGGGCCGTGATAGGTCACCTGACCGCCGCGATCGCTCTGCACCACCGGGATGTTGCCCGGATTGAGCAGGTGTTCGGCCTTGCCGGCCTGACCCTGGGTATAGACGGGATCATGTTCGACCACCCAGAACTCGTCCGGGGTGTCGCTGGTGCGGTTGTCGGTGAAGGCCTTCATGGCGTCCCATACCGGCTGGTAGGGGCGGCGACCCAGCTGCCTGACAATCAGGCTGGACTGGGCGGGGATCTGGGATGACATGGTGTCCTCGCGGCGTGCTGCGGCCAAAAACAGTCGCCCCGCAGAACGGGGCGAGAGAGAAATTACAGTACGTATTTCACCAGCTCGATCTTGCCAAGGGCGTGGTACATCGCTTCGATGTGCTCTTTGCTCTGAGCCGTCACGGTCACGCGGACCGAGTGGTAGTTGCCCTTGGAGCTGGGCTGGACAGTCGGGCTGTAGGTGCCGGGGGCGTGCTGCTGCAGCACAGCAACCACTCTTTCCGGCAGTGCCGGGTCGGCAACGCCGAGCACCTTGAACGGGAACTTGCAGGGAAACTCCAGCAGTTCATCAAACTTGGTATTCATTTACTCACCTTTTGCGTCATCACCGGGATGACTTTATCTTGGATGGCTAGTGGCCGATGGCCCGTGTAGGCCGCCATTTCAAGTCTATATGGGCACAGCTCATTACTATATGGGCACTGCCCGGACCGGGATCAAGGCCAGGATCGGTCAGACAAGGATGGAAGTGCTGCTTTTTACCACAAATCAGAGTAAGGCGGAACCTGCAGTTTACAGGGTTATTCACTGCCTTTGCCCAGCACAGACAGCAGCGGCGCCTGTTGGCGCCGCTGTTTAGTGAGGATTGTGCGTTGGATTACTTGAACCAGCTGGTGACCAGCAGTACCAGGTAGTCCCACAGACGGCTCATCAAGCCACCTTCTTGCACCTCTTCCAGGGCGACCAGCGGCACCTGCTTGATCTCTTTGTCGCCCTGCTTCAGGAACACGGTGCCGACGCGCTGCCCCTTGGCCAGCGGCGCTTTCAGCTCGCTGTCGAGCTGGAAGTCTGCCTTCAGGTTGTTGCCCTGACCGCGAGTGACCAGTACGGAGACATCTTTGTCGACGCCCAGTTTCACTTCAGACTTGTCGCCCATCCAGATCTTCTGGGTGACCAGCTCGGTGCCGGCCTTGTACGGGGTCAGGCTCTGGAAGAAGCGGAAGCCATAGGTGAGCAGTTTTTTGCTCTCGGCAGCGCGGGAGGCTTCACTGCTGGCGCCCAGTACCACGGCGATCAGGCGCATGCCTTCGTTGTTGGTGGCAGAAGAGACCAGGTTATAGCCGATCTGGCTGACGTGACCGGTCTTGATGCCATCCACTTGCAGGGACTGATCCCACAGCAGGCGGTTGCGGTTGTGCTGGGTGATGCCGTTGAACACGAAGGATTTCTGGGAGTAGATCTTGTACTCCTCCGGCAGGTCGCGGATCAGCGCCTGGCCCAGACGGGCCATGTCGTGAGCGGTACTGTGGTGACCTTCCGCATCCAGACCGTGCGGGTTCATGAAGTGGCTGTCGTTCATGCCGAGCTTGGCGGCCCAGCTGTTCATCAGGCTGGCGAAGGAGTCGGTACTGCCCGCCAGGAATTCGGCCATGGCGACACAGGCATCGTTACCGGACTGGATGATGATGCCCTTGTTCAGGTCATCGACGGAGACCTGCTTGCCCACCTCGATAAACATCTTGGAGGAGTCGGAGTAGTTCTTGGACCAGGCGTTCTGGCTGATGGTCACCATGTCGGTGCGTTTGATGTTCCCCTTCAGCAGCTCGTGGCCGATGATGTAGGAGGTCATCATCTTGGTCAGACTGGCGGGCGGCAGACGCTCTTCGGCGTTCTGCTCGGCCAGCACCTGACCGGAGTAGTAGTCGATCAGAATATGGGCCTTGGCGGAGATCTCCGGTGCGGCGGGCACCACCACGGGCGTGGCATTCGGGGTCGGGGTCGGTACTGGCGTATTGGCCTGGGCGGCGGCGCTGATCAGTGAGGCCAGAATAACTGAACGGGCAAATTTGGACATCTTGAAATTCCTGCGAGCCAGATGGGGATAAAATGCGGGCCTAACTATACCAGATGCGCCCGCAGGTTATAGCCCGACATGACGATCAGAACTGGTTTTTATCCATCACTCCCTGTCAGCACGCCATAACACGACGTGATGACAGACAGTGGTTAGCAGATGCCCCGTAAACCCTAGCCCAATCGGGCGGGGATATAAGGGGAGCTAATCTGATGCGTTTGCGAGCCCGCCTATGTCTTCAGTGTCTCGATAGTCGCGCCTGCCGCACGTCCGCAGCGGTTGTTGATTTCACTGGCACGCGCTATAACTGTGCTTATATACAGACTGTGTTTTTAATCATGAAAAGAGCCACAAAAGTACGTATTTACCCCACCGACGAACAAGCGGCATTCCTCAATGCCCAGTTCGGCGCGGTGCGGTTCGCGTACAACAAAGCCCTTCATATTCAGCGGCACATGTTCCAGCGCCACGGGGTTTCACTGAAACCCAAACGCGACTTGAAACCCCTGCTCGCTGTGGCAAAAAAATCGTGCAAATACAGCTGGCTGAAAGAGTACGATTCACAAGCCTTACAGCAGGCGGTGATCAACCTGGATAAGGCATTCGCCAATTTTTTCAACCCCAAGCTCAAGGCCAGGATACCCACCTTCAAGAGCAAGAGAGGCAGGCAATCGAGCTACCACCCCAATGGCAAAGTGCTGACCGATGCCATCCTGTTACCGAAGATGACGCCCATCCGAGCTGTCATTCACCGAGATATTATCGGCGTGGTATCTAGTATCACGGTCAGCCGTGGCCCGACAGGGAAATACTATGCCTCCATCCTTTGCGATGATGGCCGTGAGGCTCCCGCCAAGCCCTCCCTCATCACAGCGGTGACAGGCTATGATATGGGGCTGTCCCACTACCTCATTGCGTCGAGTGGCAAAAAGATGGCCAACCCGCGCCATCTTATCAAGGCCAGTCGCAATCTGCGGCGAAAGCAAAAAGCACTGTCTCGCAAGACAAAAGGCAGTGCCAATCGTAGTAAGGCCAAATTACAGCTGGCCGCCCTGCACGAGCGGGTAGCCAATGCTCGCGCTGATTTTCAGCACAAACTCTCTCGCACGATAGTTGACGATAACCAAGCGATCATCGTGGAGACGCTTAAAACAACCAATATGATGAAAAACCACAAGCTGGCCCGCGCCATTGGCGATGCTGGCTGGCATGGTTTTATCATGAGGCTGGAGTACAAAGCCCAAGCGGCGGGCCGCCACCTAATCAAACTCGATCAGTGGTTTGCCAGCTCTAAACCATGTAGTGAGTGCGGCCACAAGATGTCGGAGATGCCACTTCACCAGCGACAGTGGGTATGTCCAGCGTGTGGGGCAGAGCATGACCGCGACATCAACGCGGCCATAAACATTCGACAGCAAGGAATATTGGAATTAAAAGCGGCGGGGCTCGCCGTTTCTGCCCATGGAGGCCAGCGTAAATCCGTCAATCTGACGGTAGCGGCCTAAGAAGTGGGAAGCCTCGCCGCTTGCGGCGGGGAGCAGTCACTCACACTCGCTACAAAAGGGGGCGATCAGGGCACGATAAAGGCCTGTTCCAGTCCCCCTTGCCGTACTTTTTCCAGCACACTCGCCTGCTGGTTGGCTGCGACCGGGCCAATCAGCACTCGGAAAATAGCGCTATGGGCATCGATGCGGTAGGGCACGCCGTACCGCTGGGCCATTACCTTGCCCATCGCCTCGGCCCGATCCCGGGAGCCGCTGGCCAGCACCTGGATCATCTTGCCATCGCCACTGCTGGCAGGTGCTGCAGCCTTGGCTGGCGAGGGTTTGACAGGCGCTGCTTTGGCGGGCTTGGCGGCGGGTGCCTTGACGGGAGCTGGTTCGGCGGTGGGAGTGGCTATCGCCAGCGCCGTCGGCTGACCAATGAAGACATCCTGCGACATCGCCTTGGGTGCGGCGGCCGGGGCTGTCGGAGTCATCTCGATGGGCTTCATCGGCTCCATGATCACCATCTGATCCGGCGTGTCATTGATCAGCTCCAGTCGCACTCGTGCTTCACCGCTATCGACCATATCCAATTGCTTGGCCGCCGCGTAGGAGAGATCGATCAGGCGAGTGCTGTTGAACGGGCCGCGATCGTTGACCCGCACTGTGGTCTCCAGTCCGTTGTCCAGATTGGTGACCCGCACATAGCTCGGGATAGGCAGGTTGCGGTGGGCGGCGCTGAACAGCTTGCTGTCCAGCACATCGCCGTTGGCGGTCTTCTGGCCATCCAGATCCGGCGACATCCAGCTGGCGGTACCCTCTTCGCTGTAGTGTTTGATGTCGCGCCATACCTCGTTTTTCTGCTTGCCGATCCAGTAGTCCCGGTTGCCGCTGGCACTCAGGGGCTCGGGGCGCGAGATGGCGCCGGTGGCTTGCGGGATCTCGATAACGGGTGGCTTGCTGACTGGTGCTTGCGGCTCGATGGGGGCGGTCTGTTCCGGCTGGCTGCTACAGGCGGCCAGCAACAAGCTCAGGCTGAGCGGGAGGAGTGTGTGACGAAGATGCATATGCTTCCTGAATGGCTTGGCTAAGTTGATACACCGCCATCGCATAGAGTGGGCTGCGATTGTAACGGGTGAT
Organism: Aeromonas veronii; assembly: GCA_041319085.1. Taxonomy (NCBI): domain Bacteria; kingdom Pseudomonadati; phylum Pseudomonadota; class Gammaproteobacteria; order Aeromonadales; family Aeromonadaceae; genus Aeromonas; species Aeromonas veronii. The sequence goes on from CP101033.1 coordinate 1,013,847, forward strand.
CACATAAAAGTTATGCCGTGCGACCCAGTATTCCGGTCCATCGGCTTGATCAAATGCCAGTAACTTGACCGGCGTCTGCGGGGCCAGCGGCGTGGCGAGCTCAATCCCTGCTGCTGCCAGTTCTGACCACGGCTGTGTGAGCTCGGGCTCAGATCTCAGCAGCGGTTCGACCGCCATCAGCCCGATCTGGGCCGGTTCCACCACGGATTCGCCCCAGCGCCACTGGTGGCTGGCAAAATAGTTGGCCACGCTGCCGATGGCATCGACCGCGTTGGCAAACAGATCCCGCTTGCCATCCCCGTCAAAATCGATGGCGTAGTGGCGGTAACTGGAGGGCATGAACTGCCCCATCCCCATCGCGCCGGCATAGGAGCCCTTGAGGCGCTCCAGCGACCAGCCCTCTTCCCTTGCCAGCAACACCAGCTGGGCAAACTCCTTGGCAAAGAAGTCGCTGCGCTCGGGGTAGTAAAACCCCAGGGTGTAGAGGCTATCGAGCACCGGATAACGGCCCATTTGGCGACCATAGAAGGTCTCGACCCCGATGATGGCCACGATGAGCGAGGCGGGCACCCGATAGGTCTGCTCCGCGCGGGCCAGCGTCGCCGCATGTTGCTGCCAGAACTGTTGCCCGTCACGGATGCGATCCGGGGTAACGAACAGCGGCCGGTAGCGATGCCAGGGTTTGGCCTCCCACGGCTTGCTGATGGTGTCGAGCACCTCCTGCCGTAGCTGGGCACGGGCGACCGCGGCCTGCAACTCCGCCAGCGGCACCTGCTGCTGTTGGGCGAGCAGAGCCAACCGATCCGGCGCTACGGCGGCGGTTGTCATCGAGGCGGCGAGAGAAAGCAGCAATCCAACCCGTCTCATCAGGCGAGCAGTCTTCTATGAGTCTGAATGGACATCAGTATGCCAAAGCCGGCCATCAGGGTCACCATGGAGGTGCCACCATAGCTCACCAGCGGCAGGGGCACCCCTACCACCGGCAGAATCCCGCTCACCATGCCCATGTTGACGAACACATAGACGAAGAAGGTGAGGGTGATGGCGCCACCCAGCAGTCGCTCGAAGCTGTTCTGGGCCTGCATCGAGATAAACAGGCAGCGGCTGATGACATAGAGGTAGAGCACCAGCAACAGGGCTACCCCCACCAGCCCGAACTCCTCGCTGAAGACCGCGAAGATGAAGTCGGTGTGGCGCTCGGGCAGGAACTCCAGCTGGGACTGAGTCCCTTGCAGCCACCCCTTGCCAAAGACGCCGCCGGAGCCGATAGCAATCTTGGACTGGATGATGTGATAGCCGCGGCCGAGCGGGTCTTTCTCCGGGTCGAGCAGCATCAGCACCCGCTGGCGCTGGTAGTCGTGCATCAGGAAGAACCAGAGCACCGGCATAAAGGCCAGCATCAGCAGGACCGCCAAGCCGATCAGCCACCAGCTGAGCCCCGCCAGGAAGATCACGAAGAAGCCGGAAGCGGCCACCAGAATAGAGGTGCCAAGGTCAGGTTGGGCGGCGATCAGCAGGGTGGGCAGCAGCACCATGATGAGGGCGATCACCACATGGCTGAACTTGGGGGGCAGCGAGTGGCGACTGAGCCAGGCGGCGACCATGATCGGCATGGAGAGCTTCATCACCTCGGAGGGCTGGAACTTCATAAAGCCCAGATCGAGCCAGCGCTGGGCCCCTTTGCCGATGTGTCCGAATACGTCGACCGCAATCAGCATCAGCACCACCACGGCGAACAGCGGCACCGACCAGCGGGCGTAGAGGGAGGGGGGTAGTTGGGCCATGCCGATCATCAGGGCAAAGGCGAGACCGCCGCGCACCAGTTGGCGCACGATGGCGTCCATATCCTGACCGGAGGCGGAGTAGAGCACCACCATGGAAAGGGCCACCACGGCCAGCAGACCGAGCAGCAGGGGCAGGTCGATATGCAGCTTGTACCAGATACTCTGCTGACGGGCTGAATTACTCATGGGGGGCGACCTCACTCGGTTGGGATGGCTTTTCCGGTGCCGGTGGCAGTTGCGGATCAGGGGGCAGCAGATAGGCATCCAGCATCTGACGTGCAATGGGCGATGCAGCCCGGCCTCCACCACCACCGATGGAGTTTTCCAGCACCAATGCCACCACCGCTTTGGGCGCCTCGAAGGGGGCATAAGCGACGAACAGAGCGTTATCGCGATGCTCTGCCTTGACGGTCTTGATGTTGTAAACCTGGTTTTCCTTCAGGCCGACCACCTGAGCGGTACCCGACTTTCCTCCCGAGGTGTATGGCGCATTGATAAACGAGTGGCGGCCACTGCCTTCACTGCCATGGTTGACGCGCCACATCCCGTCCTGCGCCACCTTCCAGAAGCTGTCATTTTTGAGCTTGAGGGCGATGTTAGGATTGATCGGTGCATCGACCACACCCGCCTGTGAGGCGGTGCTCTTGAGCAGGTGCGGCGTCACGTCGTGGCCGTTCTGGGTCAGGATGCTGATCGCCTTGGCCAGTTGGAGCGGGGTGGCGCTCCAGTAGCCCTGACCGATCCCGACCGAGATGGTGTCACCCTGATACCAGGGCTGGCGCCAGCGGGCCATCTTCCAGTCGCGAGACGGCATGACGCCCTTGGTCTCTTCATAGAGATCGACCCCAGTGTACTGACCGAAGCCGAACTTGGTCATGTAGCTGTGGATCTTGTCGATGCCGACCCGATAGGCGAGATCGTAGAAGTAGGTATCTGCCGAGACCTCGATGGCGCGATAGACATCGAGCCAGCCGTGACCCCAGCGGCGCCAGTCGCGGAACTTCTTGGTGGTGCCGGGAATGGAGAAGCTCGGGCCGCCGAAATAGCGGTAGCCTGGGGTGATAGCCCCCTCGTTGAGGCCCATGATGGACATCATGGGCTTGACGGTGGAGGCGGGGGCATAGATGCCCTGAGTGGTGCGGTTCACCAGCGGCCGCGCCGGATCGTTGAGCAGCGCCGAGTAGTTGGCGCCGGAGATACCGGTCACAAACAGGTTGGGGTCGTAGCTCGGGCTCGACTCCAGGGCCAGGATGGCGCCGGTTTTCGGGTCCATCATCACGATGGCACCGCGCTGGCCCGCCAGCAGTTGCTGGGCCTTGAGCTGCATCCGGACGTCGATATTGAGGTAGATATCCTTGCCGGGAATAGGCGGCTGGAATTTGAGGGTGCGGACAATCCGGCCACGGTTGTTCACCTCGACCTCCTGATAGCCCGCGACCCCGTGCAACTCGTCTTCGTAATACTTCTCCACCCCCTGCTTGCCGATATCCTTGGTGGCCGCGTAGTTGGCGAGTTTTTCTTCCTTGTCGAGGCGTTCCACGTCACGGGTGTTGATCTTGGCCACATAGCCCAGGGCGTGGGTGAGGGTGTCACCAAACGGGTAGTAGCGCTTGAGGTAGGCCTCAATGCTGGCGCCCGGGTAGTTGTGCTGGTTGACCGAGAAGAGGGCCACCTGATACTCGGTCAGCTTCTCGTAGAGGGCGACCGGCTTGAAGCGACGCTGGCGCTTGACCTCAGCCAGAAACTTTTCCTTGGTGCCCTCTGGCAGCTTCAGCAGGGTGATCAGCTGGTCGGCGGTACGATCGAGATCGGTGGTCTCTTCCGGCACGATTTCCAGACTGTAGACCGGGCGGTTTTCCGCCAGCAACACGCCGTTGGTGTCATAGATCAGGCCCCGTGGCGGCGCCACCGGCACCACGCGGATGCGGTTGTCGTTAGAGCGAGTCTGATAGGTATCGTAAGACTCGACCTGCAGATAGTAGAGATTGCCCAGCAGCACCAGCATCAGCACGACGATGCCGATGTAGGCTACCAGGGTGCGCCGGAAGAACAGATTGCCCTCGGCACTGTGATCGCGCATTTCGATGCGTTGTTTCAGCATGCCTTTACCTCAAGACCCTTGGGGGCAATACCAGCGGGAACTGCATTGTTCACTCTCTGTGATACGGGTGAATATGAGAGGTGAGACTCCAGAGACGCATGGCTCACTCTCTATGATACGGATGATTGGTGGTGATGCTCCAGGCCCGATAGAGGCTTTCGGCCACCAGTACCCGCACCAGCGGATGGGGCAGGGTGAGCGGTGACAGTGACCAGCTCTGTTCGGCGGCAGCCTTGCACTCGGGGGACAAGCCTTCCGGCCCGCCGACCAGCAGGGCCACGTCCCGGCCATCGAGTTTCCACGCCTCCAGCTGGGTAGCCAGCTGCTCCGTGGTCCAGGGCTTGCCCGGAATATCGAGGGTGACGATGCGCGAGCGCCCCGCAGCCGCCAGCATGGCTTCCCCTTCCTTCTGCAGGATGCGGGGAATGTCGGCATTTTTGCCCCGTTTGCCTGCGCCGATCTCGACGAGTTCAAACGGCATGTCTTTGGGGAAGCGGCGACGATACTCTTCGAAGCCATGCTCTACCCAGGCGGGCATCTTGGTGCCCACCGCAATCAACTGGATCTTCATGGTCGTTACACTTGTGCTCTTATTGCGTATTCATTTGAGCGGCACCGCTCCACAGCTTTTCCAGTTGGTAGAAGTCACGATGTTCATCCTGCATCACATGCACGATCACCGAGCCCATATCTACCAGCACCCATTCACCGCTCAGTTGTCCTTCCACGCTCAGCAGATCCAGACCCGCGTGGCGGGCCTCGCTGGCCAGATGGTGGGCAATGGCGCTGACGTGACGACTGGAGTTGCCGGAACAGACGATCATGGTGTCAGTAATGCTGGATTTGCCGCGTACATCGAGGGTGATGATGTCGCGGCCTTTCATGTCATCGATCTTGTCGATGATAAAGGCATGCAGTTCTTGGCCTTGCAATGAGTCTCTCCTCTGTTCCGGCGCGCAGCGTTTGCGTCAGGGCGGCGGATTATATCATGGTCACTCCCGTTTCCCATCGGGTGGGATGGGATTACGACAGGGGCTAGCGGCGGTTGGCGCGGTAGAGCCCCTGTTGATCAATATAGTGCGCAACCGACTCGGGCAAGAGGTAGCGGGTGTCTTGCCCCTCATCCAGCAAGGCCCGCAGTCGGGTGGCTGACAGTTCGATGGGCTGGTTGTCCGCCAGCCAGATATGACCGGCCAGACGCTGGTGCAGCGCGCTGGCGTCAGTGGTGTGATGGCGCGCCAGCAACTGCGCCACCTCGGCCGGATACTCCGGTTGCCAGCCCGGCCGCACGCTCACCACCAGATGGGCATAGTCGAGCAGCGCTTGCCAGCGGTGCCAGCTTGGCAGGCTCAGCAGTGAATCCATCCCCATCAGAAAACAGAGCGGCGTATCGGGCAGTTCATGACGCAGCTCGATCAGGGTATCGATGGTGTAAGAGGGCTTGTCCCGTCGCAGCTCCCGCTCATCCACCACAAAGTCCCGGTTCTCCGCCGCCGCGAGTCTGACCATGGCAAGACGCTGCTCGCTGGAGCAGAACGGATTGGCGCGGTGGGGCGGGATATGGTTCGGGATCAGCCGCACCTCGGCCAGCCCGAGGGCATCGCGCGCCTCGATGGCCGGGCGTAGATGCCCGATATGGATGGGGTCGAACGTGCCCCCCAGCAAACCGATAGGTGCCTTCAGCTGGTTGGCCGGAGCCTTCAGCAGATTGATCGCAGCCTTCAGCACGGGCTGCACTCCATCGCCAGCGGCAACGGCGTGCCGTCACGAAAGCCGAGGGCTATGGTCTGCAGCATCAGCCAAGCCTGCTCGGTATCGAAGCGGCGCTGGGCATCGTCCAGCTGGGCCATCAGTTGCCACAGTTGCTGCAACTTGGCAAACGGCAGTCGGGTCAGTGCCTGCTGAATGAGCTGCTGGCGGCTCTGCCAGATGCGCAGGCGGCTGAAGTGCTCCCCCAGTGGCTGGCCGTTACGCATCGCCAGTGACAGCTCGGTCAGCTGCTCCAGCTCGCGGCAGAGGGTCCAGGCCAGCATCCCCGGCTCGGAGCCTTCGGCCCGCAGGGCGGCCAGAATGCGCTGGGCCCGGTTCACCTTGCCCTCCAGCAGGGTATCGACCAGCTGGAACGGGGTGAAGTGGGCGTGGCGGATAATGGTCTCTTGCAGATAGGTGACGCTGATGGGCTGGGGCGGCGAAAGCAGGGTCAGCTTCTCGATCTCCTGACTGGCGGCCAGCAGGTTGCCCTCGTAGGAGTGGCACATGAAGTTGATGGCATCCGGCAGCGCCTTGAGGCCGAAACGCGCAAAACGGGCACTCATCCAGCGCGGAAAGAACTTGGGTTCCGGATGGTTGACCGGCACATAGGTGCCAATCTGGTAGAGCTTGTCGAACCACGCTGCTTTCATCTGGGTCTGATTGAGGCGACCGCCGCTCAGCACCAGCAGCAGGTCGGGATGGAGCTGCTTGCCGATTTCGCTGATGCGGGCAGCGAGATCCTTGTCCACCTTGGCGGGCAGTTCCAGCTCGATGATCTGACGGGCGGAGAAGAGACTCATGGCCTGACAGGCATCGTAGACCTGATTCCAGTCCAGCCCCTGCTCCACCACGAAGGTGTGGCGTTCATCGAAACCCTGTTTGCGGGCGACCTGACGGATGGCATCGATGGCCTCCAGTCGCAACAGGGGCTCGTCACCAAAAACGAGATAGCAGGGCCGAAGCCCTGCTTTGAGGTGGTCACCAAATTGCTCAGGGTAGACTCTCATCAAAGTACTCGCATCAGAAGCTGACCTGACTCAACTGCCGGATCACCTGATTGGCCGCCTGCTCCTGCATCTCGCGGTTGAGCTGCTCCTGCTCACGGGAGGAGGCGAGCGCTGCATCCGGCTTGTTGAGGAAGCTGCGGTTGAAGTTGATGGGGAAGACCTGAGTCGGCTTGCCCGGTACCGAGATGGTGAACTGGGTACCAAAGCCCATCACATACTCGGTGTCCGTCCCCAGCGCGTTGACCGAGGCGACCTGACTGGTGCTGCCTACGCCGCCCAGGGTGAGCACCGGAATGCCCTCCTTGTCAGCCAGGGTCACGCCGGAGGCTTTCAGGCGGGTGGTGACCATCCGGTAGAAGTCGCTCTTGTTGTCGCCCACGACCTTCATGGTCATCAGCTCGCTCGGAATGCCGTTGCCGCGCATGTGAAAGCCACAGCCTTGCAGCAGCAGACCAGCCAGCACGATGGCCATCCAGCGGGTGAAGATGGTGCCCATAGAAAATCCTCTTTGCATGAAGGGAAAGCGGCGGGCGCAGGGCCCGCCGTTATCATCCGTTTGCTGTCACAGATTGGCAATGATCAGTTGGTAACCAATCAGTTGGCAGCCAATTAGTTAGCGACAATATTGAGCAGCTTGCCCGGTACATAGATCACCTTGCGCACGGTCAGACCGTCGGTGAACTTCTGCACGGAGGCATCGGCCATCGCCAGCTTCTCAACGTCAGCCTGGCTGATCTCGGCCGGTACGGTCAGCTTGCCGCGCATCTTGCCGTTGATCTGTACCACCACCAGCTTCTCGGTCTCGACCATGGCCGCGTCATCGGCCACCGGCCAGGCAGCGTGATCCACGTCGTCGCCCTTGCCCAGCATCTTCCACAGCTCGAAGCCGATATGCGGGGTGATGGGGTAGAGCATGACTACCACGGCTTCCAGCGCTTCTTGCATCAGGGCGCGGTCCTGCTCATCGCTACCCAGCTTGGCCAGATTGTTCATCAGCTCCATGATGGCGGCGATCGCGGTGTTGAAGGTCTGACGGCGACCCACGTCATCGCTCACCTTGGCGATGGTCTTGTGCAGTTCACGGCGTACCGCTTTCTGCTCGTTGGTGAGAGCCGCCACATCCAGCGCGGCAACGGCGCCACCGGAAACGTGTTCGAAGGTGGTGCGCCACAGGCGACGCAGGAAGCGCTGGGCTCCCTCTACGCCGGAGTCGGACCACTCCAGCGTCATCTCGGCCGGCGAGGCGAACATCATAAACAGACGGACGGTATCGGCGCCGTAACGCTCGACCATCAGCTGCGGGTCGATGCCGTTGTTCTTGGACTTGGACATCTTGGTCATGCCGGAGTGGATCACTTCACGACCATCGTTGTCGATGGCCTTGGTGATACGCCCCTTCTCGTCACGCTCTACCTTGACGTCGGTCGGGCTGACCCAGACGTTGCCGCCCTTCTCGTCTTTGTAGTAGAAGGCGTCGGCCAGCACCATGCCCTGGCAGAGCAGGCGCTTGAACGGCTCGTCGCTGTTCACGAGGCCTGCGTCACGCAGCAGCTTGTGGAAGAAGCGGGCGTAGAGCAGGTGCATACAGGCGTGCTCGATACCGCCGATGTACTGATCCACCGGCAGCCAGTGGTTGGCAGCCGCCGGGTCAAGCATGCCCTTGTCGTAGTCCGGAGAGCAGTAGCGCGCGTAGTACCAGGAGGACTCCATAAAGGTGTCGAAGGTATCGGTCTCGCGGAACGCTTCCTGACCGTTGTAAGTGGTCTTGGCCCACTCGGCGTCGGCCTTGATCGGGCTCTGGATACCATCCATCACCACATCTTCCGGCAGCAGTACCGGCAGTTGATCTTCCGGAGTCGGCACTACTGTGCCGTCAGCCAGAGTCAGCATCGGGATGGGGGCACCCCAGTAACGCTGACGGGAGACACCCCAGTCGCGCAGACGGAAGTTGACAGTACGCTTGCCGTGGCCGAGCGCTTCCAACTTGTTGGCGATGGCGTCAAAAGCGCCCTGGAAGTCAAGACCGTCGAACTCGCCGGAGTTGAACAGTACGCCCTTCTCGGTGTAAGCCGCTTCGCTCACATCGACGTCGCCATCAACCGGCTTGATCACCGCCTTGATGTCGAGGCCATATTTGGTGGCGAATTCGAAGTCACGCTGATCGTGGGCCGGAACCGCCATTACGGCGCCGGTGCCGTAGTTCATCAGCACGAAGTTGGCGACCCAAACCGGTACCTTGCGGCCATCCAGCGGGTGAATGGCATAGAGGCCGGTGGCCATGCCCTTCTTCTCCATGGTGGCCAGTTCCGCTTCGGCTACCTTGGTGTTCTTGCACTCTTCGATAAAGGCTGCCAGTTCCGGATTGTTTTCGGCGGCCTGCAGGGCCAGCGGGTGGCCGGCGGCGATACCGACATAGGTGACGCCCATGAAGGTGTCCGGACGGGTGGTGTAGACCTCCAGCTGATCAGTCTGACCCTCGATATTGAAGCTGATGTTGACCCCTTCGGAGCGGCCAATCCAGTTGCGCTGCATGGTCTTGACCATCTCCGGCCAGCCTTCCAGATTGTCGATGTCGCTGAGCAGCTCTTCGGCGTAGTCGGTGATCTTGATGAACCACTGGGGGATCTCTTTCTGCTCCACCGGGGTGTCACAGCGCCAGCAGCAGTTGTCCACTACCTGCTCGTTGGCCAGTACGGTCATGTCGTTCGGGCACCAGTTGACGGAGGAGGTCTTCTTGTAGACCAGACCCTTCTCGTAGAGCTTGGTGAAGAACCACTGCTCCCAGCGGTAGTAGTCCGGTTTGCAGGTGGCCAGCTCGCGATCCCAGTCATAACCCAGACCCAGCATCTTCAGCTGGTTCTTCATGTATTCGATGTTTTCGTAGGTCCAGGGCGCCGGTGCAGTGTTGTTTTTGACTGCGGCGTTCTCCGCTGGCAGACCGAATGCATCCCAACCTATGGGTTGCAGCACGTTCTTGCCATTGAGGCGTTGATAACGGGAGATCACATCACCTATGGTGTAGTTACGAACGTGCCCCATGTGTAGTCGACCAGACGGATAGGGGAACATGGACAGGCAGTAGAACTTCTCCTTGTCTACTTTCTCCACGGCCTTGAAGGTTTTCTTGGCATCCCAGTGCTGTTGCACTGCTGGTTCAATGGATTGGGGAACGTATTGCTCTTGCATTGGTGACATCCGGATCTGTGAAATGAATAGATAAATCAGCTGGGAAATCGCAATAGAATACCCATATCCTGCGGCGGCAACAACCGCCAGCGTCCCTTGGGCCTGAAGCCGGGCCAGATCAGGGTTTAGTAGAGGAGTTAGAGCCATGGACAAACGTCAAAAAGGGTACGAAGCCTTCATTGCCGAGCTGCAAAAACAGTGGCAAGAGACTGAAGAGTTCCAGGGGGAGCGCCTCAACCGGATGATTGCCAAGGTGCAGGCCTATCTGGAGGCTGCCAGCGACCTGACTCAGGACGAACTGGCGCTCATCGCCGAGTACGTGAAGCGGGATCTGGGCAACTATGACGAGGGGCGCCATGACGATAGTGCGCAGGTGGAAGAGTCTGCCTTTATGTTGGCCCTGAAAGACACCGCCTGGTCCTGGCTGGCAGATGTGACCGACCGCGCCCAGGTGGAGTGGCGAGAGCTGGCCGACGAGCTGGAGCACAAGGGCGTCTATGAGGCGGGTGACTGGGTTGGGCTGGGGGTCATGGTGTGCGACCAGTGTGGCTGGCGCCATACGGTGCTGCATCCCGAGCAGCTCGATACCTGCCCCGAGTGTGGCTGCGCCGAGTATCACCGCGAGCCGCTCTCGCCTTGAGTAGACGCATTATCAGGTTCGCATTATCAGGTTTATGTACCGACCTGTAGGGTCGATTAGCGAAGCGTAATCGTCCATTTAGCCAGAGGTATCGACACTCGGCTTGCTAATTTGCTTGCCAATAAGAGAGAGGCGCCATCAGGCGCCTCACTCTGTTGATGGGCGGGATTACTTGCCCGCGACGGAGAGGCCGCCAAAACGGATCAGCGGGGCGTAGAAGCCCTTGCCATCGTTGTGGTGCAGGGTATCGCCGACCGCTTCCAGCTCGCCCAGCAGGCGGTAGAAGTTGCCCGCTACCGTGATGCCGCGCACCGGCTGGAGTCGTACGCCATCGCGGCAGAGGAACCCTGACGCGCCAAACGAGAAGTCGCCGCTCACCGCATCGGCACCCGAATGCAGGCCATCCAGCTTGACCAGCTCCAGATAGTCGCCGCTCTGCACCTCCGCTTCGCGGTGGGGGCCCGCGCCAAACACCAGATGGCGAGCGGTGACATCGAGGGCGCTGCGGGCACCGCGGGCGGCCGAGCCGTTGCTGGCGACGCCAAAGTGGCGGGCGGTGGCGCTGTTGTGGAGCAGGGTTTTCAGCTGCCCCTCGCCAATCAGCAGCAGATCCGAGGTGGCCGCCCCCTCGCCATCAAACGCCTTGATGTTCATGCCGCCCGGCATATAGACTCGGCTCTCCAGAGTGAGCCAGCGCGAGGCGACGCTCTGCCCCACCTTCTCCCGCCAGGGGTTGATCCCCTGCTGGGCCCACTTGCCCGACAGTACCCCCTGAAAGCAGCCAAACAGGCTGGCGAAGCAGTTGGTACTGAAGATGACGCTGTAACGACCGCCTGGTACCGCCTCGCCCGGCAGCAGGTCGCTGGCGACGGCATAGATCTGCGCGATGAGCCGCTGGCTATCCAGCTTGTCGAAGCGACGGCCATACTGCCCCTGCGAGTGCATCGACTGGCGGCCATCCCGTTCGACCAGTGCCGAGGTGTAGCAGCTGACGCTGAACTCGCCGTGCTGGCAGAGGGTACCCTGACTGTTGGCGAGCCAGAGCTGGCTCTCCCCTTCAAAGAAGCTGTTGTAGGGGGCGCCGCTCACATCGGGCATGGCCAGCATGTCTGACTCCAGGCGCAGGGCCAAGGCGATCTTCTCCTCAACCGGCGTGGTATCGGGCTGGTTGATCTCTTCGCAATCTGTAGTGAGCCGGCTATTGGCCACCGAGATGCGCTGATCCGGGTCTACCTTGGCAAAGCGGCTGGCATCCAGCGCATCCTGCAGCATGGCATCGAGCGCCGCTTCATCGAGCGCTTCCGAGTAGGCGATGCCGACTCGGCCCTCTTTGATCAGGCGAATACCGAGTTGCTGGCTGCTGGTGACCTTGTATTCACCCAGCTCGCCCTTGTCTGCCTTGAGGGAGAAGGCCTTCTCCTGATTGGCGATGATGTCTGCCTCGGCGCCGAGGTCGGCCACTTTATCCAGCAGGCGGGTGAGCAGTTGGTTCATGTCGAGTTGGCTCATCAGGCGTTCCCTCCCACCAGAATATTGTCCACTTTCAGCGCCGGCTGGCCCACCGAAGTGGGGACCGAGCCCGAGACCGAGCCGCACATACCTGCGGCCAGCGCCAGATTGCTGCCCACCATGGAGATCTCTTTCAGCACCTGCGGGCCGGTACCGATCAGGGTGGCTGACTTGAGCGGTTTGGTTATTTTGCCGTGCTCGATGAGGTAGGCCTCCTGCACATTGAAGTTGAACTCGCCGGTGCCGGGCTGTACCGAGCCGCCCCCCATCTTCTTGGCGTAGATGCCATGTTCGACGGTGGCCAGCATATCGTCGAGGCTGTGGTTGCCTGGTTCGATATAGGTGTTGCGCATGCGCGAGGTGGGGGCGTACTTGTAGGATTCGCGCCGACCTGATCCGGTGCGGGCATAACCGGTCTTGAGGGCGCCCATTCTGTCCACCAGAAAGCCGGTCAGAACACCGTCCTTGATGAGCTGGGTATGCTGGGTCGCCATCCCCTCGTCATCGACGTTGATGGAGCCCCAGGCATTGCCTTGCAGCCCTTCATCCACCGCATTGACCACCGGATTGGCGATAAGCTGGCCCATCTTGTCGTGGAATACCGAGGCCTTTTTGGCTACCGAGGTGGTCTCCAGCAGGTGGCCGCACGCCTCGTGGAAGATGACGCCGCCAAAGCCGTTCTCCATGATGACCGGCAGGGTGCCGCTCGGGCAGGGAGCCGCGCCCAGCTTCACCAGTGCCTGACGGGTGGCGGTGAGGGCCAGCTCGCGCGGATCGATGCGATCGGCATGCTCCCAGCCCATCAGGGCGCCGGGGGCCTCGTAACCGACGCTCTGCTCGCTCCCTTCCATGGCGATGGTCTGGGCCATGATGCGGTTGTAGTGGCGGCGATCGGCCACTTGCACTCCTTCGCTGTTGAAGATCTCCACCTCCTGCTCCCAGCCCAGCACGTTGCCGGAGAACTGGCTCACCTTGCTGCTCTCGGCGCGGGCCGCCGCATCCATGGCGTGCAGATAGGCGATCTTCTGCTCCAGCAGCTTGTCTGCCGAGAGCGGCAGCGCCACCGGGTTGCGATCGCTCAGGCGGGTGAAATCGAAGGCGGTGGCGGTCACCACGGGGTCGCGGCGGTCTTTGGCCGCCAGCAGGGTGACGATGCGCAGCAGCTCGTCGCGGTTGGCCAGATTGGTGTAGCCGTAGAGCACCTTGTGGCCGTAACAGAGGCGCACGCCGATGCCGAAATCGAGGCCGCCGCTGATGTTCTCTATCTGGCTGGAGAGCAGGCTGAGCTGGCTGCGGCGCTTGCGCTCGACAAACAGCTCGGCAAAATCGGCACCCAGCGCCAGCGCGTGATCGAGCACGTCACGGGCGATGGCGGGGGCCAACAGGGAGAATGGGGTCATAGAATATCCTTTTCTGGTCTGTCCGTTTGCTTCCGACATCCGGCTCTGATTGTTATGGAATGTCGAGTCCATTGTTGCAGACCAGCACAAAAAAGTCGCTATAGCGTCACGCGATGATACCGATTGAGAAAATCGGTGCGATAACTGCGCCCGGGCGGCCACATCCACAGGGAGTGGCCGCCTTAAGATGAGTGAAAAAGATCAGAGCAGGGCGTGGATTTCGCTCAGGATCTGTTCGACCCACTGCTCGATGCGCGGATCGGTCTGGTCATATTGGTTGGCATCATCGAGGGCCAGCCCGACGAAGTGACGGCCATCGTCGATCAGTGCCTTGGAGGCATCGAATTCGTACCCTTCGTTGGGCCAGTAGCCCACCAGCTTGACTCCTTTTGGCACCAGCTGGTCGTGCAGCATGCCGAGGGCATCCTGGAACCATTCCCCATAACCGAGTTGATCGCCGAGGCCAAACAGGGCAACGATGCGTCCCTCCAGATGGAGGTCGGCGATATCTTCCCAGCGGGACTCCCAGTCCTCCTGCAGTTCGCCAAAATCCCAAGTGGAGATGCCGAGGATCAGGATCTCGTAATCCTCCATCCGGCGCAGGGAGACATCTTTGATATTGTGAATATCCACCAGCTCGGGGCCGATGAGGGCGCGGATCTTCTCGGCAGCCATCTCGGTGTAGCAGGTGGTGGAACCGTAAAACAGACCAATCTTCATCGCTCTTCTCTCTGTTGGCGCTTTCTCGCTTGCTTTTGGCGCGTTCTCGCATGCTCGTGTGGGCAGCGCCATGTTGGCAACACGATGGGTAACGTAAGGGGAGGGCGCCAGTCTAGCAGATTGCCATTCGACCTTCACCGCCCGGTAAGGGGCGTGGCAAACGTGCCTTATCTTTCCAATGAAAGTGCCTTGTCTTTCCAAGGAGTTGGCGAGTTACAATGGGCCATTGATCCCCTGATTGCAGCGCACCATGAGCAAACCCGACCCCCATCCCCTGATTGAACCCTTTCTCGATGCCCTCTGGCTGGAGCGGGGATTGTCTGACAACACGGTCAGCTCCTATCGCAGCGATCTGGAGAAGTTCTCCCTCTGGCTCGACGAGCAGGGGAGCTCGCTGCTGCTGGCGGGGATGGACGAGATCCAGCACTACCTCGCCTGGCGGGTCGATCACCAGTTTGCGGCCAGCAGCACCGCCCGTTTTCTCTCGGCCCTGCGCCGTTTCTATCAGTATCTCAACCGTGAGAAGCTGCGCAGCGATGATCCGACCGTGCTGCTGGAGGGGCCCAAGCTGCCGAAAAAACTCCCCTCCGATTTAAGCGAAACGGAGGTGGAGGCACTCTTGAGTGCGCCGCTGGTGGATGACCCGCTGGAGTTGCGGGACAAGGCAATGCTGGAGCTGCTCTACGCCACCGGCTTGCGGGTTTCCGAGCTGGTGGGGCTCACTGCCGAGCATGTCAGTCTGCGTCAGGGGCTGGTGCGGGTAGTCGGCAAGGGCAACAAGGAGCGGTTGGTGCCGATGGGCGAGGAGGCGATGCACTGGCTGGAGCGTTACTACCGGGAGGCCCGCACCCTGCTGCTCGGTGGTACCAGCTCGGACGTGGTGTTTCCCTCCAAGCAGGCCCGTATGATGACCCGCCAGACCTTCTGGCACCGCATCAAGCTCTATGCCCAGCGGGCCGGGATCAACGGCGAATTATCCCCTCATACCCTGCGCCACGCCTTTGCCACCCACCTGCTCAACCACGGCGCCGATCTGCGGGTGGTGCAGATGCTGCTGGGCCACGCAGATCTCTCCACTACCCAGATCTACACCCATGTCGCCAACGAGCGGCTCAAGGCGCTGCACGGTGAGCACCATCCGAGAGCCTGAGTGTCGGGCCTCCCAAAACAAAAAAACCGCCAGCAGGCGGTTTTTTGGCATTACACGACAGGAGATGGCGCTTATTTATCCTGCCGGGATTTAAGCAGATCACGGATCTCGGTCAGCAGCTCCTGATCCTTGGTCGGGCCTGCCGGGGCGGCGGCTTCCTCTTCCTGCTTTTTCTTCAGGGTGTTGATGGCCTTCAGTCCCATGAAGATGGCGAAGGAGATGATCAGAAAGTCGATGATGGTCTGGATGAACTTGCCATAGGCGATGACCACGGCGGGTGTGGTCCCCTCTGCGGCTTTCAGGGTGACAGCCAGGTCGCTGAAGTCCACGCCGCCGAGGATCAGGCCGATGGGCGGCATGATCACGTCACCGACAAAAGAGGAGACAATTTTGCCGAAGGCGGCACCGATGATGATACCGACGGCCATGTCGATGACGTTGCCGCGGGCGGCAAAGGCTTTGAACTCTTGGATCAGACTCATTATTTCCTCCGAAATTAAACAAGATAGCGCGTTGATGACTCTTGCCAAAGGGCGAACTCTTGTCAGGAAAACAGAGGCGAAGCCGCGTTATTCCTGTCGTCCAGACTAGCTTGCGGGCGTTATGATTCCTTGGCAATCGGGGGAAACCATTTTTTGGGTACAAACCGATATTAATTTTTTGGTAAGTAGCAGGTTGAATAATAAGCTGTGCTGCTGTAGCTTACTCTATCGATTCATTCATGCCGCATGATCAATAAAATGAAGTATTTAATACTAATACTGATGCCTTTGTTCGCATTTACTGCCATGGCTGAGATGGATGCCCAAGCCTTGAGACAGACCATTACGTCCCGGCTGGGGGTGCCCGTCTATCTGGTTGAACCGACCCCGATTGCAGGGTTGTATATGCTGGGCACCTCGCAGGGGGTGCTCTACAGCGATGCCAAAGGGGATTATGTGGTGCAGGGGGTCATGCTGGATATGACCCGTGACATGAAGAACCTGACCATCTCGGGTATGCGCGAGCAGCGCCGACTTGGCCTGGCGCAGGTGGCCCATGCCCCCGTTGTGCTCAAGGCCCGTGATGAACGTCACCGGGTGGCGCTGTTTCTCGGCGAGCAGGATGCCAAACGTCGTCAGCTCCCCAGTACCTTGCATCAACTACAGGCATCCGGGGTGAGCGTGGAACTCTATCCGGTGATTGGCCACGCTGAACGGGCCGCTGACTGGTGCAGTGATCCCCTGCTGCAAAATGATCCGTTAAAAGCCTATTTGCCTCAAACGGCATGTAGTGAGACCCTTATCCAAAATATTGGCCTGAGCCAATGGTTGGGGGTCAAGGTACTGCCGGCCTGGGTCTCCTCTGACGGGGATCTGGTGCGCGGGTATCAGAGCCCCGAACAGCTGCTCAAGATACTGGATAATATAGATGCCTCTGCACATTCGTCGCCGTCCGCGAGTTGATGATTCCCATCTGCCTGCCACTTTGCATCCCCTGCTTCGCCAAATCTTCGCCAGCCGTGGCGTAGACGATCCCGCCCTGCTGGAGCGCAGCGCCAGCCAGCTGTTGCCGCCCCAGCGTCTCTATGGCATGGAGCAGGCGGTGCCGCTGCTGGCGGAGGCTCTGACCGCCCAGAAACGGATCCTGATTGTCGGCGATTTCGACTGCGACGGGGCCACCAGTTCGGCCTTGTGCGTGCTGGCCTTGCGCGCCATGGGCGGTCGCCACATCGATTTTCTGGTGCCCAACCGCTTCGAGTTCGGCTACGGCCTCACTCCCGAGATCGTCGAGCTGGCGGTGGCCCGTGGCGCCGAGTTTCTGATCACGGTGGATAACGGCATCTCCAGCATCGCCGGGGTAGCGGCGGCCAAGGCGGCTGGCATGCAGGTACTGGTTACCGATCACCATTTGCCGGGTCAGGAGCTGCCTGACGCCGATGCGATAGTGAACCCGAACCAGCATGGCTGCGACTTCCCCTCCAAGTCGCTGGCCGGGGTGGGGGTGGCCTTCTATCTGATGGCGGCCCTCAACACCCATCTGCGCCAGCTTGGCTGGTATGAGCGGCAAGGGCTGCGCGCGCCCAATGTGGCGGATTACCTCGATCTGGTGGCCCTTGGCACGGTCGCCGACGTGGTGGCGCTCGATGGCAACAACCGCATTCTGGTCCATCAGGGGTTACAGCGGATCCGGGCTGGGCGCTGTCGCCCCGGCATTCAGGCGCTGGTGGATGTGTCGGGTCGCGATGGTCGCCGTCTGTGCGCCGCCGATCTCGGCTTTGCGCTGGGGCCGCGCCTCAACGCGGTGGGCCGGCTCGATGACATGTCCCTCGGGGTCGCCTGCCTGCTCTGCGATGACCTCAATTTGGCGCGCCAGCTCGCATCCGAAATGGACAGCCTCAACCAGGAGCGCAAGGAGATCGAGCAGGGGATGCAGCAGGAGGCGCTCGCCACTTTGGAGCAGATCCGTTTTCGTGACGGCGAGGTGCCGTCGGGCATAGTGCTGCACCGGGACGAGTGGCATCAGGGGGTGGTGGGGCTGGTGGCCTCCAAGGTGAAGGAGAAGTACTACCGCCCGGTCATCGCCTTTGCCGAGAGCAGCGAGACCGAGCTCAAGGGCTCCGGGCGCTCCATCCCCGGCGTGCACCTGCGCGATGCGCTGGAACTGCTCGATACCCGCCACCCCGGCCTGATGGGCAAGTTTGGCGGCCATGCCATGGCGGCCGGGCTGACCCTGCCCAAGGCCAATATCGAGGCCTTCGGTCGGGCCTTTGAGGCGGTCATCGGCGAGCTGGTGACGCCTGAGCTCTTGACCGGGGTGCTGCTCACCGATGGCGAGCTGCTGCCCGATGAGCTGAGTCTGGAGCTGGCGGAGCTTATTCGCGCCTCCGGCCCCTGGGGTCAGGCGTTCCCCGAGCCGCTGTTTGACGGCGAATTCGTGCTGGTGCAGCAGCGGCTGGTGGGGGAGAAGCACCTCAAGATGATGCTGACAACCGATTCCGGTCACGCGGTGGATGCCATCGCCTTTGGCGTCGATCTCAAGCGCTGGCCCGATGCCTCGGTCAAGCGGGTGCGGCTGGTCTATCGGCTCGATGTCAACGAGTGGCGCGGCAACCGCAGCGTGCAGTTGCTGGTGGAGCATCTGGAGGCGGCCGGTCTCTGAGCCGGTAGCATCGCTGCTTTATCACAGATAGCGCTGACAACGGCCACCCTCGGGTGGCCGTTTTTGTTGGCGGATCTCTGGAAAAGGGCGTTGACCTGTCTATAGCTTCACAGTTTAAGCTCGTCTCTATCGGGTCACCTGAGGGCCCGCACCGTGAGTGATTGCCATGAAAATATCCGAACTGGCCCGCCGCTGCGGCCTCGTCCGCTCCACCCTGCTCTATTACGAGAAGCAGGGGGTGATTGCCGGTACCCGGGCCGCCAATGGCTATCGCCACTATGACGAGGGGGATCTGCAGCGACTGCAGATGGTGCAGGCCCTGCAGGCGGGTGGTCTCAGCCTCAAGCAGTGCCTCGCCTGTCTGGCTGGCGAGATAGATCAGGCGGCATTGCAGGCCCGGGTCAGGGAGCTGGATGAGGAGCTGGCGCGGATGCAGCGCGCCCGGGATCTGTTGGCGGATCTGGCAGGGCTGCGTCCGCGCTCCGGTGAGGAATTCAAGGCCTGGCAGCTGCAACTGCAGCGCGAGGCACCGGAAGCCTACTTCACGTGGGTGATGAAACAGGGTTTTAGCGAGAAAGATCGCTACCACTTGCAATGGTTGAGCAAAGACATGAATGAACATGAGCATTACATCAAGGACTTTATCCAGCTGCTGGATGGCATGAGTTACTGGGGGCCGGGGGATCGCGCCTTCACTCAGCAGCAGTTTGCCGCCTTGCCAATCCGGCCGCGCCGGATCCTCGACATGGGCTGCGGGCGCGGTGCCTCGACCATGGCGCTGGCTCAGGTGACCGATGCCGCCATTGTGGCCATCGATCTGGAAGAGGAGGCGCTGGCCGCCGTGGCGCACTCCGCCCGTGCTGTGGGCTTTGAACATGTCTCCACCCTCTGCGCCAACATGGCGGCACTGCCGGACGATCTGGCCCCGGCCGACCTCATCTGGGCAGAGGGGAGCGCTTACGTGATGGGGGTTGCCAATGCACTGAAGGCGTGGCGTCCGCTGCTCGCGAGCCCACAGGCTTGCATCGTGCTGAGTGATGCGGTCTGGCTGACCGATAACCCGCCCGAGGAGGCGTTGGCATTCTGGCAGCAGGATTACCCCGCCATGCAGACGCTGGCGGGCCTGCTTGAGACGGTACAAGCGGCAGGCTACCGCTGCCTGTCACACACTCCCTTGCCGATGAGCGCCTGGAACAACTATTTGGACCCTATCGAGGTCAATCTGGTGCGCTATCGAGACGAGTTGGGGGAGAGTGCCGCCTGGCAGGACTTGAGCCGGGAAGTGGCCATCCACCGCCAATATCTGGGAAGTTACGGCTATGTGATCTGCTGCCTGCAAAAAGATGCGTGATAAGTTGTCGTAAAAAAAAACGAGGCGCCTGTGGGCGCCTCGTTGTTTATCAGGGATTGCGGATGGCCATTACAGCTCGCGGGCCCAGGGGTGAGCCTTGGGGCGCAGCGCCAGCGCCAGACCCAGCAGCAGCACGGTCAGACAGTAGAGGGGCCAGCTGCCAAAGCGCATGTAGGGGGTCTCGCCGTGGGCGGGACGTACCTCGCTGCGCAACACGCCCGCTTCAAACTGCGGGATCTGGCCGATGATGCTGCCGTCGATCTCGGTGACGATAGTGATGCCGGTGTTGGTGTCCCGCAGCAGCGGACGAGCCAGCTCCAGCGCGCGCATCCGGGCGATCTCCATATGCTGCCACGGACCGATGCTGGTGCCGAACCAGGCATCGTTGGAGACGGTCAGCAGGAAGTCGGTATCGGCATTGACGTTGCGGCGTACCTCCTCCGGGAAGATGATCTCGTAGCAGATGGCGGCGGCAAACTTGAGCCCTTTGGCGATCAGGTTGGGCTGCACCTCGTCACCCCGGCTGAACGAGGACATCGGCAGATTGAAGAAGGGGGCGATGGGGCGCAGCAGATCTTCAAACGGCACGAACTCGCCGATGGGTAGCAGGTGGTATTTGTTGTAGCGGTTGGAGTGGTTGTAGAAGTAGGACTCCTTGCCATCCGCATCCTGCACCCCCATGCCGAGCACGGTATTGTAGAAACGCTGTTGCTGCTCGTCGTAGTGGATGATCCCCGCCAGCAGGCCGGTATCGTTCACCTTCATCGCCTTGTCCAGATTCTCCAGATAGGGGCCCATCGCCTTCTCGATGGCCGGGATCGCCGACTCCGGCCAGATGATGATGTCGGCATCCTGATTCTCGCGGCTCAAGTCCTGATAGGTGCGCACCGTGGGGGCCAGCGCCTCCGGATCCCACTTGAGGGACTGGGCAATATTGCCCTGCACCAGTGCCACCTTGACCGGCTCGCCACGGGTGACCCAGTTGAGCTGCATCAGGCCGTGGGCCCCGGCCACCAGCAGGGCGGGCACCGCCAGCCAGAGCGGGGAGCGGGATTTCCACACCAGCCAGATGGCGGAGGCGGACAGCAACAGGGCGAGGGTGATGCCCTGCACCCCGAGGATGGGGGCGAAGCCCTTGAGCGGGCCATCGATCTGGCTGTAGCCAAACCAGAGCCAGGGGAAGCCGGTCATCACGGCGCCGCGCAGCCAGTCAGCGACCAACCACAGGGCCGGGAAGGCGAGCAGCCAGCGGCTCCAGTGACGGCCGCCAAAGAAGCGGGCAAAGACCCAGCAGGCCAGGGTCGGGTAGAGCGCCAGATAGGCGGAGAGCCCGGCCAGCAGCACGAAGGCGACCGGCAGCGGGATGCCGCCAAACTCGGTCATGCTGACGTGGATCCACCACAGCCCCGGCAAAAAGAGTCCCATGGCGTAGCCAAAACCGCGCCAGGCGGCCTGTTTCGGCGTGGCTTTGTCCAGCAGGGCGTAGAGGCCAAGCAGGGAGGGGATCACCAGCGGCCAGTAGCCGAAGGGGGAGAAGGCCAGCACGGCGATGGCACCAGAGGCCAATGCACTGAGGCTTAACAGAATTTTGGAAGTAACAGGGGATAATCTCACGGGCGATGGTGCTCGTCTTGGTGTGCAACTGGGGTCGAATGGCCGGTATCTTAACCTGTAAGCGGGGCAACGGCGAGCCTCGATGCCGGTGGCAGAGAGCACAACGCCCCGAGGTCGGGGCGTTGTTTCACACATCGAGCGGATTTGCTTAT
This sequence comes from Aeromonas veronii, assembly GCA_041319085.1. Lineage (NCBI taxonomy): Bacteria > Pseudomonadati > Pseudomonadota > Gammaproteobacteria > Aeromonadales > Aeromonadaceae > Aeromonas > Aeromonas veronii. Next base: position 1,035,354 of record CP101033.1, read on the forward strand.
TGCGGCTCGGATTGCGCCGCCGCGTGGTGCTCGGGGATCTTCACCTGCAGCTGCTGCAGACGACGCCGGTCGGCATGCATCACCTTGAACAGGTAGCCGTCCAGCTCGATCTCCTCGCCCTTCTTGGGCAGGTGGCTGAAGGCGTGCATCACCAGACCGCCCACCGTATCCACCTCTTCATCGCTGAATTTGGTGCCGAAGAAGTCGTTGAAATCCTCGATCTCGGTCAGGGCGCTGATGGAGAAGACCCGCTTGCTGAGGCGGCGGATTTCGTCCGGCTCATCCTCGATGTCGTCAAACTCGTCGTCAATCTCGCCAACGATCAGTTCCAGTATGTCTTCGATGGTCACCAGACCGGAGACGCCACCAAATTCGTCGACCACGATGGCCATGTGGTAGCGCTCTTCACGGAACTCCTTGAGCAGACGGTCAACCCGTTTGCTTTCCGGCACGATCACCGTGGGGCGCAAGATTTTCTCGAGCTGCAGCGGCTCGCTGGCGTGATGGCCGCCAAACCCGAAGGGGAGCAGATCCTTGGCGAGCAGAATGCCCTCCACATGATCCTTGTCTTCGTTGATCACCGGGAAGCGGGAGTGACCGGACTCGATGATCACCGGCAGGATCTCGTCGATCGGCTGGGACTTCTCGATGGTCACCATCTGGGAGCGGGGGATCATGATATCGCGCACGCGAAGATCGGCGATCTCCAGCACCCCCTCGATCATGTCCTTGGTGTCCTGATCGATGAGGTCGCGCTCTTCGGCATCGGCTATCACGTCTACCAAATCATTGCGGTCTTTTGGCTCGCCCTGGAAGAGTTGGCTGAGTTTGTCGAGCCAGGTTTTCTTCGGCGAGCCGGTACTAGGGTGATCGTCGGTCATTTTTTCTCTTGGTTACTCGCTTAAACATACTTGAAATTGTTCGAATTATATAAGGATGGCCATCTGCTGTTTCAAGTCGATGACCGTCCTGCATTTTACTCTTCGTCGTTCAAATAAGGATCGGCAAAACCGAGCTCCTGCATGATGTCGCGCTCAAGTGCTTCCATCTCTTCGGCTTCCTCATCCTCGATATGGTCATAACCTAGCAGATGCAGACTGCCGTGCACAACCATGTGGGCCCAGTGGGCCATGAGGGGCTTGCCCTGCTCCTCGGCCTCGCGCTCTACCACCTGACGGCAGATCACCAGATCGCCGAGCAGCGGCAGCTCCAGACCAGGTGGCGCCTCGAACGGGAAGGAGAGCACGTTGGTGGGCTTGTCCTTGCCGCGATAGGTGAGGTTGAGCTCGTTGCTCTCCGCCTCGTCGACGATGCGCACCGTCACTTCTGCCTCCTGCTGGAAGCCGAGAATGGTGCCGTCGAGCCAGCCTTGCAACTGGGCTTCGGTGGGCAGGCCGTCAGTGCTGGCACTGGCCAGTTGCAGATCCAGGGTTACGCTCATTGCTCACTCTCTTTGCTGGCGTTTGTTTGGCCGGCCACCTTCTCGGCTGCCTGTTTAGCGTCGAACGCCTCATAGGCCTGCACGATGCGGGCCACCACCGGGTGGCGTACCACGTCTTTGGACTCGAAGAAGTTGAACGACAGACCATCGACCCCTGGCAGCACTTCCAGCGCGTGGCGCAGGCCGGATTTGGCGTTGCGCGGCAGGTCTACCTGGGTGATGTCGCCGGTGACCACCGCCTTGGAGTTGAAGCCGATGCGGGTCAGGAACATCTTCATCTGCTCGGTGGTGGTGTTCTGGGCCTCATCGAGAATGATAAAGGCGTCATTGAGGGTTCTTCCGCGCATATAGGCGAGCGGCGCCACCTCGATGATGTTGCGCTCCATCAGCTTCTCGACCCGCTCAAAGCCCAGCATCTCGAACAGGGCGTCGTAGAGCGGGCGCAGGTAAGGATCCACCTTCTGGGAGAGATCGCCCGGCAGGAAGCCCAGCTTCTCGCCCGCTTCCACCGCCGGGCGGGTCAGCAAAATGCGGCGAATTTCCTGACGTTCCAGCGCATCCACCGCCGCCGCGACCGCCAGATAGGTCTTGCCGGTACCGGCAGGGCCTATGCCGAAGCAGATATCGTGGCGTACGATATTGGCGATGTACTGGGCCTGATTGGGGCTGCGTGGCTTGATGAGACCTCGCTTGGTCTTGACCGTCACCTCCTTGCCATAGGGGATGCTCGGCGCCGGTTCGTCATCCTGCTCCAGCACCCGCGACTCCGAAATGGCCAGATGGACCATGTCGGGAGTGATGTCGGTCACCTTGCCACCCTTGAGGGGCTGGGTTTCCACATAGAGGTGTTTGAGGATGACGGCGGCGGCATCCAGCTGGGCCGGTTTGCCCACCAGCTGGAAGTGGCTGTCACGGTAGCTGATCTCGACGCCGAGGCGGCGCTCCAGCTGCTTGATATTGTCATCGAAGGGGCCGCACAGGCTGGCAAGGCGCTGATTGTCGGCGGGCTCCAGATGCAGATTCAGGGTCGAGATGTGTCGGCTCAAAATATCCTCGTCTCAAGGCGCTCCCCATCCGTCGGGCGAATGGGGAGGGGGAGATTAATGGGGAGTAAAGGCGGCCACGCCCAGCTCGTCTGGCACATTGTCGGGACGACGGGCCAGGATTTCGCTCGGGGCGGTGGCGATCCGCAGGTTCATCTCGCTCTCGCCGCGGATGAACTTGCCGCGCAGGGAGTTGGGACGCACCTCGGTGATCTCCACGTCGGCAAAGCCGCCAATCAGGGTATGGGCCCCTTCGAAGTTGACCACCCGGTTGTTTTCGGTGCGGCCACACAGCTGCATCGGATCGAGCTTGGAAGGCCCTTCCACCAGGATACGCTGGGTGGTGCCCAGCATGGCGCGGCCAATCTGCATCGCCTGGTTGTTGATGACGTGCTGCAGGCGGGCCAGCCGGGCTTTCTTCACTTCCATGTCGACATCGTCGGGCATGTCGGCAGCCGGAGTGCCCGGGCGCGGACTGAAGACGAAGCTGTAGCTCATGTCAAAGTTGATCTCTTCGATCAGCTTCATGGTGGCTTCGAAGTCTTCATCCGTCTCGTTCGGGAAACCCACGATGAAGTCGGAACTGATGGTGATGTCGGGACGGACGGCGCGCAGGCGACGGATCTTGGATTTGTACTCCAGGATGGTGTGCGGACGCTTCATCATGGTCAGGATGCGATCAGAGCCGCTCTGCACTGGCAGGTGCAGGAAGCTGACCACTTCCGGGGTGTCTTTGTAGACCTCGATGATGTCGTCGGTGAACTCGATCGGGTGGCTGGTGGTATAGCGAATGCGATCGATACCGTCGATGGCGGCCACCAGACGCAGCAGCTCGGCGAAGGTGCAGATGCCGTCATCAAAGGTCGGGCCGCGCCAGGCGTTGACGTTCTGACCTAGCAGGTTCACTTCGCGCACGCCCTGCTGCGCAAGCTGGGCGATTTCGTAGAGCACGTCGTCCAGCGGTCGGCTCACCTCTTCACCGCGGGTATAGGGCACCACGCAGTAAGTACAGTATTTGGAGCAGCCTTCCATGATGGAGACGAACGCGGTGGCCCCTTCGGCGCGCGGTTCGGGCAGGCTGTCGAATTTTTCGATCTCGGGGAAGGCGATATCAACCTGGGCACCACGGCCCTCTTGCACTTCCTTGATCATGGCGGGCAGGCGATGCAGGGTCTGCGGGCCGAACACGATATCCACATAGGGAGCGCGCTGGCGAATGGCATCGCCTTCCTGAGAAGCGACGCAGCCACCCACGCCGATCACCAGACCGGGCTTTTTGGCCTTGAGCTTTTTCCAGCGTCCCAGCTGGTGGAACACCTTCTCCTGCGCCTTTTCGCGGATGGAGCAGGTATTGAGCAGCAAGACATCTGCCTCTTCGGGCTCTTCGGTAAGGGTGTAGCCATTGCTGGCATCCAACAGGTCGGCCATTTTGGACGAGTCATACTCGTTCATCTGGCAACCCCAGGTTTTAATGTGAAGTTTCTTGCTCATTGCTTCTCTTGACTTGTTTTGAAATCGGCATGGTCAAAGGACCGCGCATTTTACTCCGCAATCTGGATACTGCCTAGCTAATATGCTGCTGGCCATGATGCTCACCCGATACCTGTTGCCAGCAAGATCAATAGGCTTTCCCCTTGATTTGACGCAGCAATTCCCCGTTTGCCTCACTGTTTATCCCGCGCCCTTGCGCTATCATGCAGCCATTCGGTTCACGTCCGGGCGCTGTCGCCGGACGCATCCTTTCAGGAATAAATGTATGGAACAGTGTGATATCGCCATCGTCGGCGCCGGCATGGTGGGCGCCGCCACCGCCTGTCTGCTGGCGGCTCAGGGCCTCTCGGTGCGGGTCATCGAGACCCAACTGCCAGCGCAATACGCGCCGGAGCAGCCGCTGGATCTGCGGGTCTCCGCCATCAGTCAGGCCTCGGTAGCGCTGCTGGAGCAGGCCGGTGCCTGGCACCATCTGCAGCAGATGCGGCTCTGCCCCTACCGCCGACTGGAGACCTGGGAGCTGGACGGCTTTGCCACCCGCTTCAACGCCGCCGACCTTGGCCTGCCCCAGCTCGGTTACATCATCGAGAACCGGCTGGTGCAGCTCGCCCTGCTCAAACGGATGGAAGATTTCCCCAATATCCAGACCCACACTCCGGCGGCGGTGACGAGCTTGCGTCAGAGTGCGGATGAAGCTGTGCTGACTCTGGACGACGGCACCGAGCTGGCGGCCCGCTGGGTGCTGGCCTGCGACGGCGCCGAATCCCATACCCGCAAGCTGGCCGGCATCGGCGTATCGCGCTTCGAGTACCGCCAGCACTGCATGCTGATCAATATCGACACCGACTTTGCGCAGGAAGATATCACCTGGCAGCAGTTCACCCCGAGCGGCCCGCGCGCCTTCTTGCCGCTGCCCGGCCAGCACGGCTCTCTGGTGTGGTATGACAGTCCGGCCCGCATCCGGGCGTTGGCTGCCATGAGCAACGAAGGGCTTGCCGCCGAAGTGCGCCGCCACTTCCCGAGTCGGCTCGGCGGGTTCACTGTCACCGGCAAGGGGAGCTTCCCGCTGGTACGCCGCCACGCTAACGACTACCACGCCGGTCGGGTGGTGCTGCTTGGTGATGCCGCCCACACCATCAACCCGCTGGCGGGGCAGGGGGTCAACCTCGGCTTCAAGGATGTGGCCTGCTGGGTCGACTTGCTGCAAGGGGCCGGTGCCGACTGGCATCACGCTGTGCTGGCCGAGCGTTACGAGCGGCGCCGTCGTCCCGACAACCTGCTGATGCAGTCGGGGATGGATCTCTTCTACGGGGTGTTCAGCAACGAGATTGGCCCCCTCAAGCTGGCCCGCAATCTGGCCCTCAATCTGGCGGATAAAGCTGGCCCCTTAAAGGAGATGGCGCTGCGCTATGCACTGGGGCTGGTTTGACAGGTAGAAACCAGATAGCACGGGCTGAATTCGCGAAGGAGCAAAGGTGATGAACAAGGCCCGCCAGTAACGCTTGGCAATGGCATGATCCCACATCAGCGGTCTCTCTGATCAATCGCAACGGCACTCGCCGCGACTCGGGTACTCGTATTGATGAAGGGTGATGAAAAATTCAGATCACGAAATAGGAAAGACGTTCAAAAAAATCCCCAGCCGATGCTGGGGATTTTGGTATGAGAGACAGGTCATCTGACCGGCATAGGATTATCTAGATAATCAATGCGTCATATTAGGACGATAGAAGGCGTTAACCTACGAGCCCCATTGCTTTTGGCAGCGCCATCGAAATGGCCGGTACATAGGTGACTAACATCAATATCAGCGCAATGACGGCAAAGAAGGGGAGCAGTGGCTTGATGACCCCCTCAATCTTTATTTGCCCTATCTTGCAGCCGGTAAAGAGGATCGGGCCGACGGGTGGCGTAATGGTGCCAAGGGAGAGGTTGAAGATCATCATGATGCCAAACTGCACCGGATCCATGCCGAACTGGGTGCAGATGGGCAGGAAGATAGGTGTGAAGATCAGCACTGCCGGGGTCGGATCCATGAAGGTGCCCACCAGCAGCAGTACCAGGTTCATGATCAGCAGGATGATCAGGAAGCTGTCGGTAAAGGAGAGCAGACCCGAGGCGATCACCGCCGGTATCTTGGTAAACGCCATCACCCAGGACATGATGGAAGAGGCGGCCAACATCAGGATCACGATGGCCGTCATCTTGGCCGTCGCCAGGAAGATGGCGGGCAGGTCGGCAGCCTTGATGTTCCGGTAGCAGATACCGAGCACGAGGGAGTAGACCACGGCAATGGCAGAGGCTTCGGTGGCCGTGAAGATGCCGCCCAGGATGCCGCCAATGACCACCACTATCATCATCAGGCTGGGGATTGCATCGAGCAGCAGCTTGAGATGTTGCCCTTTGAGGGAGTTTTTCTCCGCCACATAGCCACGACGCTTGGCGATGAAGCCTGCCACCAGCATGACCCCCAGTCCCCACAGGATGCCGGGGACGTATCCTCCCATGAACAGGGCGGTAATGGAGACGCTGCCGGCGACAGTGGCATAGACGATCAGAGAGTTGCTGGGAGGGATCAGCATGCCGGTCGGGGCTGAGGCGATGTTGACCGCGGCGCTGAAGGCGGGATCGTAGTTATCCTTCTTCTGGATCGGTGACATGATGCCGCCGATGGCCGCGGCAGAGGCGACGCCGGAGCCGCTGATGGAGCCAAACAGCATGTTGGCGACCACGTTGGTCTGGGCGAGGGGGCCAGGCAGGAAGTTACTGACGATCTTGGCGCAGTTGATCAGCCGGATGGCGATGCCGCCATTGTTCATCAGGTTGCCAGCCAGGATGAAGAAGGGGATAGCTAGTAGAGCGAAGGAGTCCAGGCCAACGAAGACCCGCTGGGCCGAGGTCAGGATGGCACCATCAAACGGCAGGATCATCGCCATCGCCAGGAAGGAGGAGAGTCCGATACTGATGCTGATGGGGGCACCGATGAACAGCAAGATAAACGCACCGATGAACATCACCAGCGCAACCGCAACCGCAATATCCATGGTTACACCTTTTGCTTGAAGGAGAATTGCTTGGCCAACCCGTACTGGTTGTACAGGCAGTAGAAGACAGCCAGCGCACCGCTGATGGGGATGGCGGCGTAGATGACCCCGATAGGGATTTGCAGTGCGGAGTCGAGTTGTCCCATCTGGCGATTCATGCCGATATAGCCGCCCACAGTCAGAACCAGCAGGGCAAAGGCCGTGGTGGCGAGCTCGCCGATCATTTCCATCAGGATGCGGACATTGTGTGGCATCCGATCGCGCATGAAAGTGATCGCCATGTGCTCGCGCAGACCGAAGACGTAGGCGCTCCCGATCAGGACCAGCCAGATGAACAGGTAGCGGGAGAGCACTTCGCTCACGGCACTGGGGCTGTTGAACAGATAACGGGTCACCACCTGATAGGTGACCAGCAGTGCCATCACCCCCACGAGGGCGATGCAAAAATAGGAGACAGCGAGATCCACTTTCTGTTTGATGTTGGTCAGGGTGGCGAAGAAGCCCTTCTGAACAGCAGGTTCACTCGATGCGGAAAAGGGAGTTGGTTGTTCAGCGGGTTTCATGATGGAACCTTATAAAAGGGGCTGCAATGGCAGCCCCAGACAATGAACGACATTAGTTGGCCAATGCTCGGATCTTGTTGAAAATATCTTTCTGTTCCGGGGAGGTCAGCAGGGCCTCCTGCAGCGGTTTGCAGCTAGCCTGGAAGGGAGCAATGTCCACTTCGGTAAACGTAGCCCCTTTGCTGGTGGCGGTTTGTTTGGCACTTTCCAGAGCCTGACCGAAGAGGTCAAACTCAGTCGAGGTGCTCTCCTTGGCCAACTTGCGGAAGGTAGCCTGATCCGCGGCATCCATCTTGTTCAGGAAGTTCTCGTTGACCACCAGCAGGTCGGCCACCATCACATGACGGGTATAGGAGAAGTGCGGAGCCACCTCGTACTGTTTCAGGTCAGCATACGTGATCTCGTTATTCTCGGCACCATCGAGTACCCCTTGCTGGATGGCTGAGTAGACCTCGCCCTGTCCCATGGGCACACCGGTTCCTCCCATGCAGCCCAGCATCTTGACCATGGTGTCGGACTGCATGACCCGGATCTTCTTCCCTTTCATGTCTCCGGGCACCTTGATGGGGGCTCCCTTGACATACATGCTGCGGGCACCGGCGGTATAGGCGGTCAACACTTCGAAGCCGTTGCCCTTGGTGGAGCTGAATAGCGCATCCAGGGTGCCGTCGGTGAACACTTTACGCTGGTGCTCGGGGCTGTCATAGATGTAGGGCATAGCCAGTACGGAGAAGTTCTTGTTGAAGTTCTCGACCAGGGGGTTGGCGACGACAGCCAGTTGGATGGCGCCGGATTGAACCAGCTCCAGCGCGGCACGTTGATCACCCAGCAGCTCGTTCGGATGGATCTCCAGCTTGTATTTCCCGCCGGTAGCCGCTTCCAGTTTCTGGCTGAAATCTTCAAGGGCCTTGTACTGGGGGTTTTTTTCGGACTGATTGAATGCTGTTTTCAAAATCACGGGACCAGCAGCCTTGCTGTCTTCACCACATCCAGTCAGAAACAGACCAGCGGCTACAACAGTGCCAATAAGAGACAACTTGGGCAAAGCATTTTTTGTACGCATGTGTAACCCCTCTATGGGTTGGTTATCTTGATGATGTACATGCTACTCGGATCCGCCACGATTTCAGTGATCAGATTCAATTAAATGAAACGTCGTTTTCATTTTATGAGTTTCGTATGTCATTTTTTATGACGATGTAATGTTGCAAGTTGTTACGAGTGATAATTAAGGGCTTCAAATGGGGGGCATTTTTGCCAAGAGGTGTGTTTGGCTGACGATCAACAAGAGGAAATAAAAACAATCGCTCCCGCCAACGCGGGTCATGCTGAATCAGTCAGAGGCTGTCGTCATAAGATGGCGGCCCACAAAGATGCACCGCAGATCTGCACAGCCGCGACAAGCAAGCTCGAGAGTTGGGTGTCGCTGACCGGTTAATTCGACCTCTTTTCTAGCGCGCGAGTCCGGCCGGTCGGCGTCAGCCAATCCATGGATACTAGGATCCCGATGCGTTTGGCCACCTTTGGCCACCATATAGGGAACCCAGTCATCAAAGCGGCACCAGACGTTCGGCTTGGTGTTGGTCAGCACATGAGCGACCTGTTTGACGGTGTACTTTCGTGCAAGACCACTTGCCAGTGAAAGGCCATTGCTAATGGCTTGGAGGGCCACTGAGCCACACTCGATAACCCCGTGGGTGGCATTGGCGAGTGACAAGACCCCCTTGGCATGCATGTTTTGGCCAAATAGGTCGTCGATATGGTTGAGGATAATGTCGTGATTGAGCATGGCTAACGGGGGGATATTTCGCCCTCGTTGCATGCCATCGCCGTAATGGTTTCCAGCGCAGCGCAGACCCGTCCTCCAAATAAAAGTTCAATTTTGAAAGCGATTTCAGTCATGTTTTTAAGAAATCGTAGAGCTAATAAGAAGTTTTTTGATGGTTGATATTTTTGTTGATATCGTTTTCAAGTGGTATCTAGTTGCTGGAATTTTTAATTTCTTGTTATTTTTTTTGTTTTATTGCTATTTCTGGGGGTGTTTTTGTGTTTTTTATGGGGTGTTGGCAATATGTGTTCGTTTTGTGAGTGTTGTCATATCACCCAAATGTTATGCTCCATATAATCGCTTCTGCTTGTCACTTGTATATATCTACTGGCTAAGCCTTGATTATTATGACATCACTCATCCTCAGCGGGAAAAGGAAAATGACAATGAATACAAAATGGCTTCCGATAGCTGCCGCAGTAAGTATGGCCCTCTCTTCCGGTGTTGTTGTTGCTGCTGACGCAGATAATGGTTGGGAAGTACATGGTTATGGTCGTCTGGGTGGACAATGGAATGGCGATGGCGCCAGCAAAATGAACACCTTGGGTAAACAGGATTACCGTACTGTGACCTCTATGGATGAAAATGCCAACCAGGTCGAGTTGTCTGTAAAAAAGAAATTTGAAGGCAAAAATGGTGTAAAGGGTGAATTTGTTACCCGTGCTGAATATGGTAACCAGAATGCAGGTGACACAGGTTATTTTGTCTCCTCAGAAAGTTCTCTGCAGACACATCGTGATGATGCCCAATTTGAAATGAAAGAAGCTTATGTGGAACTGGCTGGTTTTGATTTCCTTGATAAGGATACCAAAATTTGGGCCGGTCAACGTTTTCTGAACCGTGAACAAGGTATTTTGACCAAAGAGTTCTGGAAGCAATCTTCCGGTATCGGTGCTGGTTTCCAGAATGGTGGCTTTGGGGTTGCTATTGTTTCGGCTGATGATGCAGGCCAAGTTCGTAATAATGATCCATTCAACAGCGATTGTAATGAAAGTAACGTATTCAAGTGTACTGGGTCTGTTCGTACCGCAACGTCTTTGAACGTTTTTTATTACGGCTTGGCGGCTCTGGGCGGTACCTTTGATTTTGACCTGAAAGGCATGAAACAAGCTAATACTGATGCTGATGCCGTATCAAACAAAGATCCGGTGACCGGAAAATATACCATCAATGCAGATACCGGTATTGGTGCCTCTATTGCCTATAACCGTGACTATTACGGCTTTAAGGGTTGGTCCAAGACCGCGATTGCTTACGGTGAAGGCATGGCCTCCAACCGTGGTGTTAACTTCGGTTCCTGGAATGGTGGCTTCGGTAAAGACTCCAGCGCTCTGTTCTTCACCTCTTATGGTGTTGCAGAAGTCACTCCTCGCTTACAGCTTGGTAGTGAGCTGACTTATTGGGCTCCACAACATGTGAGCTGGGGTGGGGATCTCGACGTTGCTCGTACCATCTTTGCCCTACAGCCATCCTACAAGATCAATGATAATCTGCGTTTGATACTGACCGGTTCTTATGCGAACGAGAAAGTTGAAGATCAGAACGGTAAGGCACAGTGGGGTCGCACAGATGTAAATACCCAGTTCTATGCTTTGGAAGTAGCTACAGCATTCACTGTTGATGCAGATTACTGGGGACGCCCACAGATCAAACCCTTCGTGACTTGGGTTAAATCCAGCGACGAAAATGCGTCTGGCGGTATCAGTATTGATTCCACTAAAGACAACGGCAAGCTGTCTACCTCGCAAGTATTCTTCGGGGTTGAGGCTGAAGTATGGTTCTAAGCTGATTCTCAGCTAACAGCAAAAGAAGCGACGCATGTTCATGCGTCGCTTCTTGATTTAAAGGAATAACTATTATGAGACGTAACACGAAAGTAGCAATGATCGTGGCTGGCGTTCTGCTGTTGGGTGGGTGTGCCAGCCATAGCTCACAGTCAATTCCGGATTCTGGATTCGCGACCTTGATGGCGTCTCCTGCATGTTGTGCAGATTTTGCTCAGATGCCGCTTGATGCATTGCCGGACGATGACAGCACTCTGGAAGTAGTCTTAGATTCTTCATCACCCGTATTTGATTTCAAAGACGGAAAGTCTTACTTCAAAGCTTTTCAACTACCTAAGCAACGTAGCCAAATAGATATCACGCTTAAGTCTTATTTTACCGATAGCATTATGTTGCCCAGCGTGCTCTTTTTAGACAAAAATCTGAAAGTTATCAAAGAGGTAAATGCTGAACAATTCCAACTCGTTTATGGCAGTGTTGGTCGTCGCATTTCCCTGGATAGTCATATTACCTTAGGCCATGCCTCGCCTGGCCAGCAGGCTGAGTTTATGATTATCAAGGCTGACCCCAAGAGTCGTCAGGGTGAGACGAAGGTAATGTCAGCGGCAAGAAAATGGGCAAAAGAGACTGGTTTGGCCGAGCCGGTGGAAGCTGATCCTATGTTCCCACATAGTATGTCAGGTAATTTAGCTCTTTCAGTGAGCTCATCTGGCCAGATGTTGAGTTCAGGACAGTTAATGTCATTAGGCTCAGTGCAAAAACAGCCCATCACTCCCTCACCTCAGCCTACCGTAGGCAATAGCAAAAGTGCCATTGTGTTGCCAGTACCGACTTCAGTACCTGCCATGCTGAGTGAAACCGAAGCCTTCTATCAGAGCCAGATCGAAAAAGCGGTCAAGGCGGGGGATATCGACAAGGCAATGAAGCTGGTGAACGAGGCCGAACGGGCCGGTTCAAGCAAAGCAAAAACCGTGTTTATTGATGCGGTCAAGCGCTCGCAAAAATAGCGTAATACGCTCCTTTGCTAGTCAGATATATTTATGAAGGCCTCCCTTGTTGGAGGCCTTTTTAATCGGTAGACTGTAATAAATAAAAATGATGTGGTTACATTGAGTTACAATTGGTTTCCTGTTGATGTAATTTGCATTATTAAAATACAAAGTGAAACTGCAATTTATATTTATTTGTAATAGAGTGATGATGCGGATTATTAACTTGCATTAGCGTAATTCTTTAGCCACTAAACAAGTTGTGATCTCCCCTCCAAATTCAATATTCCCCCGCCTTCGAAAGCAGCAATTTATAACCTGCTGGGTTATATTCTGATGGTCAAAATAAACAAGCCCGACTCGAAGATATCTGAATGAATCAGTGCTTATTTCATCCAGATAGATCGTTCAGGGAAGACAATCCATTCAGGAGCGCACACAATGTTCAAAAATGCTTTCTCTAATCTGCAAAAGGTTGGTAAGGCGCTGATGCTGCCCGTATCAGTCTTGCCGGTCGCAGGTATTCTGCTGGGGGTGGGTGCTGCCCACTTCAGCTGGTTGCCAGAAATTGTCTCCCAACTGATGGAGCAAGCTGGTGGTTCCGTATTTGGTCAGATGGCTCTGCTGTTCGCAGTCGGTGTTGCTCTGGGCTTTACCAATAACGACGGCGTATCTGGTCTGTCAGCTATCGTTGGCTACGGCATCATGGTCGCTACCCTGAAGGTCATGGCACCTGTGATGGGTGTTGAAACCATCGAAACCGGTGTGCTGGGTGGCATCTTGGCTGGTGGTATCGCTGCCTGGGCGTTCAACCGTTTCTACAAGATCCAGCTGCCAGAGTATCTGGGCTTCTTCGCGGGCAAGCGTGCTGTGCCCATCATCACCGGTTTCCTCTCCATCGGTCTGGGTGTGATCCTGTCCGTGATTTGGCCGCCAGTGGGTGGCGCTATCGGTGCTTTCTCTGACTGGGCTGCCAACCAGAACCCGGTACTGGCCTTTGGTATCTACGGCGTGGTTGAGCGCTCCCTGATCCCGTTCGGTCTGCACCACATCTGGAACGTACCGTTCTTCTATCAGGCTGGTACCTGCGTCAACGGTGCTGGTGAAACTGTTCACGGTATCATGACCTGCTTCCTGACTGCTGATGACGCCTCCCGCGCTGCGGGTAACGGCTTCGGTCAGCTGGCTGGTGGCTACCTGTTCAAAATGTTCGGTCTGCCTGCCGCCGCGTTTGCCATCGCGCACTCCGCCAAGCCGGAAAACCGTGCCAAGATTGTTGGTATCATGGCCTCTGCTGCCCTGACCTCTTTCCTGACTGGTATCACCGAGCCGATTGAATTCTCCTTCCTGTTCATCGCTCCGGTTCTGTACGCTATCCACGCGGTACTGGCTGGTCTGGCTTATGTGCTGACCAACTCTCTGGGGATCGTACACGGTCACACCTTCTCCAACGGCTTCATCGACTTCGTGGTGCAATCTCCACGTGCCGACAAGATGCTGCTGCTGGTGGGTCTGGGTCTGGTTTACGCTGCCATTTACTACGTCGTATTCAGCTTCGTTATCCGTGCCATGAACCTGAAAACCCCGGGTCGTGAAGACGAGGTTGCTGAAGAGACCGTTGGCCAAAGTAAAGACGGAATGTCTGCAGCTCTGGTTGCCGCCTTCGGTGGTAAAGAGAACATCGCTTCTCTGGATGCCTGCATCACCCGTCTGCGTGTTGGTGTGAAAGATGTTGCCAAAGTTGACCAGGCTGGTCTGAAGAAGCTGGGGGCTGCCGGTGTGGTGGTCGCAGGCTCCGGCGTTCAAGCCATCTTCGGTACCAAGTCTGACAACCTGAAAACCGACATGGACATCTGGATGAAGAGCAACTAATTCTGTTGCCTGAATATCAGCGTGTTTGAAGAGGGAGGCGAAAGCCTCCCTCTTACTATTTGTGGTTACGGATAGTGCGAGTCGCCGTAGCACAGTCAAGCACTGAAAATGCCAAAATCAGGTGCGGAATGACGGGTGAATGACTTCATGCGAGAAGGCTCACTTGTAGCATGACTTGTCCCGCCCGCTGATATTGTGCATGCTGATGGCCCATTTTCCAGGCAGGACTCTTGCTGTATGAATCTTCGCGATCTCGAATATCTGGTGGCGCTGGATGAGGAAAAACATTTTCGCAAAGCCGCCGAACGCTGCTTTGTCAGTCAACCCACCCTGAGCGGCCAGCTGCGCAAGCTGGAGGATGAACTCGGGGTCATTCTGATCGAACGTACCTCGCGCAAGGTGCTGTTTACCCCTGCTGGCGATGCCATGGCCCATCAGGCGCGTCGGGTGCTCAAGGAGGTGCGCGAGCTCAAGAGCATCGGTCAGCACTTCTCCGAGCCGATGTCCGGGGAGATCCATATCGGTTTTATTCCGACCGTGGGCCCCTATCTGTTGCCCCGCATTATCCAGACCCTGCGTGAGCGTTTTCCCCAGCTGGAGTTCTATCTCTATGAGGAGCAGACCCAAACCCTGCTCAAACGGCTGGAAGAGGGGGAGCTGGATTGCGTCATTCTGGCCGAGATGCCGGGGATGGAGGGGTTTGGCTCAATCCAGCTCTACCACGAGCCGATGTGGCTGGCGGTGCCTTGCCATCATCCCGAAGCACAGGCCAGACAGGTGCCGCTTGGCAACCTCAAGGGCAAGAAATTACTGATGCTGGCCGATGGCCACTGTTTGCGGGATCAGGCGATGGGATTCTGTTTTGCCGGCGGGATTGGTGAGGATCAACGCTTCAAGGGCACCAGTCTCGAGACCCTGCGCAACATGGTGGCCGCCGGTAGCGGCATGACCCTGGTGCCAAAGCTGGCCGTACCTGCCGATCATGATGAGGGGGGAGTGAGTTATCGACCGGTGGTCGACCCTGTGCCGGGACGCACCATCTCGCTGCTCTATCGCCACTACTCGGTGCGCCGCCCCTGTTTCAACGAGTTGGCTACCTCGATAGCCACGCTGATGAGCAAGCAGTTGGCCCAATAAAAATACCGCCCGAAGGCGGCATTGCTATTCATATCGATGATCACGCCTTGGCGAGGTCATCCGGTCCAATCTGGCCGATTTCGGCGACTTTTTTGTCTGCCAACAGCCAGAGGGTGAACTTGTGCAGATCCGGGTGGTGAGCCAAGGCAACCAGGAAGGCGCCTCCGACTTCACGGTAACCCAGCTCGTAGTTTTTCAGGGTGGTAGGAGGAACTCCCAGCAAATCTGCAAACTTCGGACGGCTCAAACCGACTGCTTCACGGATCTGACGGATCTTCTTGCCAACAGTGACGATATTTGAATTCATAATGTTCCATACTCCGTTTGGCGGATTTACTCCGCCTTTATTTTTCGCGACGACTCGTAGTCAAGTGTATCAGTTTTGTACGGACTCGTTATGGTCGAGCCTCTATCTTATGAGCGCCTTTCGGCGACAACCCTTCTCTTCGTCGCGGATGGTAATCGCTCAGCCGCTTCAGGTAAACAGTCTCGAAAAGAAACCTTTATTGTGGCCACTCCGATAACTCGTATAATCCGCTGGATACCCATTAAGAGGAATAAGTATGGCTTTTCCCGGCATTATCTCTCGCCTGCACCCCGTTTCCTGCCCTGCAATACTGGCGCAACAGCGTCTGCAAGGTGAACAATATCGCGCCGAAGCATTCTGGCTTCCTGCCTCGATGCTCAGCCATGCCAGCGAGCTCCTGACCACACTGCCGGATAGCTGTAGTCTGTACCTTGAACAGGAGTGCTCGGACCTTGCCCTGCGCAGTCACGATGGCACCCTGCATAACAATGAACAACTCATCATGGTAAACGGTCAGACCATGGCTCTGGCGGTGACCCCGGGTGATGGTGGTCTGGTGCCCGAATCGGGCATGTGCGAGATGGCAGATTGGCTGGAGGCGGGACACCGGCATTTCATCTGTTCTGCGGCGGTTCAGCCTGTGGCGCGCGCCATCCTCAATATCTGGCCCCTTGACCCCTATCTGGCCCGACATTTTTTGATGACATTGACCCCCCTGCTGCAGAGCGCAACCCAGGCTGATTACCTCGCGGTCTTTGCCGCCAGAGCGAATCCTGCCAACCCGCATTCTGACTGGGCTCAGGCCTATATGAAACTTGAAAAGAAACTGCATAGGGCCTATTTGGATCATTAATTAATCTGGATAAATAGGCAATTAAGGGCACGACACAATTTGCCACAAGGTTCATTTGTGAGCTTGATCATGTTTTAAAATCGGCATAGAGTGCGCATCGTCATCGGAATGACATCAGTTGCCTGGCAGTCGCTCTCGCGCGCCAGCGCACTCGACACACCAGGAGAGTGTGCAACCCGGTTATACCGGGTCATCTGTCAGACTCGACGCCAGCCGTACGGCGGAGCCTGCAGCTTACATAAATTACAAAGTGCGAAGCACGTAAATAACGTGCGATCTCAACGAGGATTTTTTTATGATGAAAATGGCTCCTTCCCTGATCGCCATCGCCATGGCTGCTCTGGGTGCTACCGCTGCTCACGCTGCTGACGACATCTACTTCGGTGCCGGTGTCGGTGCTGCTCACTTCAACGGTCTGAACGATATCGCTGGCGTAACTAGCGGTACTGAAGATGCGGCTGCCGCCAACGCCTTCGCGGGTTACAACATCACCGAAAACTTCGGTACCGAACTGGGTTACCAGTACGCCGGTCGTGGCAACACCAACGGCCTGCGTTACGAAAACCAGGGGGCCACCCTGTCCGGTATCGCTCGTCTGCCAGTTGGCAACGACATCTCCCTGTTCGCTGAAGGCGGCGCCTACTGGGCTCACACCGACGGTCTGGGTGTAAGCGACACTAAAGTGTCCCCGCTGGCCGGTGCCGGTGTGACTTACAAAGTCAACGACGCGCTGGATGTGCAAGCCCGCTACCGTTACATGTGGAATGTCGCTGACCTGCACAACGATGGCATCAGCGCCAAAGCTGACCAGTACGTTGGTACTCTGGAAGCGGTATACCACCCGTTCCGTTCTTCCTACGTAGAGCCGGTCGCGGCTCCGGTCGTTGAAGACGTGCCGGCACCTGCTCCGCAAGTGGTAGAGAAGAACTTCGCCCTGAACTCAGACGTGCTGTTTGCCTTCGGCAAATCCACCCTGAAGCAGGACGGCGTGGCCGCCCTGAACGGTCTGTATCAGCAAATCGTTGAATTCCAGCCGAAAGATGGCAACGCTGTTGTTGTTGGTTACACCGACCGTATCGGTTCTGACGTTCACAACCAGAAGCTGTCTGAAGCCCGTGCTCGTACCGTTGCTAACTTCCTGGTGAGCAAAGGTATGGCGGCCAGCAAAGTCGCTATCGAAGGTCGTGGCGAAGCCAACCCGGTTACCGGCACCAAATGCAACAGCGTGAAAGCTAAAGCTAAACTGATCACCTGCCTGGCTCCGGATCGTCGCGTAGAAGTTCGCGTATCTGGCGTACAAGAAGCTCAGCAATAATCTGACCTCGTTCAGATTGTGCGAAAAAAAGGGATGCTGCGGCATCCCTTTTTGTTTCTCTGATTTTCGTTTGCATCCCTCAATCATCCCTCCTTACCCTTGTCTGATCCGTCGTGAAAGCATAAAGTAGTTGCGTCTGTAAGGTATTGGATAAGCACTAAAAAGCGCTTATTGTCCGGTCTGTTGTCCATGACGCCAAGGCATCATGAGAGTCCAAAGCCTTCGCTATCCACTTTGCTGGCGATGTTCTCGCAGCAATAAGAACAAGTGCATTGCCCGACCTGGGCTAATACAACGAGGATAAACCGATGAAACTTAAAATGGCTCCTACCCTGATTGCACTGGCACTGGCTGCCGCAGGTACCACGGCTCAGGCTGCCGATGACTGGTATACCGGTGTTGGTGCAGGTTGGGCATATGCTCATAACCTTGACGATGTACAAGGTCTGGATACAGACAAAGACGCCACCGCACTGAGCCTGTTCGGCGGTTACAACTTCAACGACTATTATGCAGCGGAACTGGGCTACCTCTACGCCGGTAAAGCGGGCGTTGACGGTGTCGACTTCAAGACCCAGGGGGCAACACTGTCCGGTATTGCCCGTCTGCCGCTAGGCGATATCTTCTCGGTGTTTGCTGAGGGTGGTGCCTACTTCAATCACGTCAACGGCAATGGCAATAGCGACAACGGCACAGCGCCGCTGGCTGGCCTCGGCCTGACTGCCAAGGTCTCCGACCTTATCGATCTGCAAGCCCGCTACCGCTATCTGTGGAATCTGGGTGACGAGCAGAAAACCTGGCAGAGCGACATGAGCGTCGCGACCCTGGAGCTGGTGATGCACCCGAACCGCACCTCCTATGTGCCCCCGGTTGCAGCTCCCGCACCTGAGCCGGTTCCCGAGCCGGTACTGGTCGACAAGAACTTCGCCCTGAGCTCTGACGTGCTGTTTGCCTTTGGCAAATCCACCCTCAAGCCAGAGGGTGCCGCAGCGCTCAACACGCTGTATCAGCAGATCGTTGACGTTCAGCCGAAAGATGGCAGTGCCGTGGTTGTCGGTTACACCGACCGTATCGGTTCTGACGCTCACAACCAGAAACTCTCTGAAGCGCGCGCCCGTACTGTGGCCGACTTCCTGATTGGCAAAGGTCTGCCGGCTGGCAAGGTTGCCATCGAAGGTCGCGGTGAAGCCAATCCGGTCACCGGTACCCAGTGCAACAGCGTCAAGGGCAAGGCTCAGCTGATCTCCTGCCTGGCGCCGGATCGCCGTGTGGAAGTTCGCGTCACCGGCGTACAGGAAGTCAAACAGTAATCCTGTAGTCCGATTTGAAAGGAGGCCACGAGGCCTCCTCAGCTTGCTGAAGAACCTCCTCTGTTCCAAAGAGGGGGTTCTTTATTTGGCTCTGGGCCATGGGGCCATTCACTGGCTGGAAATCCTGCATATTTGCCATCTTCGCCATCTCATGTCCTGACACCTTGCCGCTCGTACTCCCTGCATCTGCACCTTCAGCCTGCCAGGCTGTTGGCATCTGGAAGAAACTGGCGTGCTGACGCTGTGTCGGTCCATCCTGAAGCAACATCTGTTTGAAGGCTCCCTAGGCAACCTCAGTCACCGGCTGGCTGATGCGCTGATGGGCAATGCGCTCAAGTTCGGCTGGCGCGAGGCGTTGATCGAGATAGTGGTAGCTGTGGATAATCGTCATGGCTTCGGGCGTGGCGGTTTTGTTTGGCGATAAAATAAGTTCACAAACGAATCCCATTTCATGTCTATTTCACTTGGTTGCCGCTAAAGAGCCTGTTCATGATGCGAGCCCCGGGTCCTGATGAGATGGCGCCACACGGAACGTCAGCGTATGATATGTATCTAATTTTACACCGTTCACGAGTTGATGCGGTGCCCACCACTTGTTTGGTAGAGAACTATGAAACATCAATCCGGTTTTACCCTGATCGAGCTGGTTATTGTGATCGTGATACTCGGTATTTTGGCCATTACCGCCGCACCGAAGTTTCTGAATATGCAAGACGATGCCCGCGAGAGCACCTTGAAGGGCGTTCAGGCGGCCGTAAGCAGTGCGGCCGAGATGGTGCATGCCAAAGCCGTGATATCGGGGGTGGAGACCGCCAGTGCCGCAACGATAACCTTGGGTAGTGGTAAGACTGTTCGTACCGTTTATGGGTACCCCAATGGTCAGGATCTGATGGAAGTTATTGATATTTCAGCTAGTAGCGATGCCACATCGACTACCACCGATTTTATTTACGCCTCTCTGGATACGGCTCCCAATACCATCGGTATCTGGCCCAAAGGGCGCTATGCCTCGGCATCTGACCATACGGTTGTCTGTAATGTCACTTATATCGATGCCGTAACGTCCGGTGCCGCCCCTACGATTTTATTCTTTCCTGGCTGCTGATATGCAGCTACCCAATGCCTGCGCTGTGGCAGGCATTGGCTATATCCACGTTCGGCCTCACTGCGCCAGATCCATCCCACGGTAATCTACGGTGGGACTCCACCTTTATGTGCAGAATGACGAGACCTCTTGGACAGCCACCTTTTTGGGTAGAGTCCACGGAGGTGATGTAAATTCGGTGGGATGGTGATCGCTATCAGCTTATTCGGTAAGGCAATGTTGTGGATGTCCCCATTATGTTTCCGGAAAGGAGGGCAACGAGTCCAGATTGAACCGGAATTGGTGTGCATGATCGGTCGGAATATGCAGCGATAACGGCAGGCTGGATCTGCGGGGGAAATCCTGCAATGGTGCGGGCAGTTATCCGTTTGTCCCGTTATCGAGTGAAAAGGAGTTGAGATGCGCATTGCCATGATTGGTCTGGGGGATATCGCCCGGAAAGCCTATCTGCCGCTGCTGGCGAGCGATGAGCGGGTCACCCCGCTGCTCTGCACCCGGAGTCCATCGGTGCTGGAGAAGCTGGCCCGCCAATATCGGGTCGCCGAGTGCTTTACCGACGTGGCGGCCCTGCTGGCCAGCCGCCCCGATGCCGTGATGATCCACGCAGCTACCGCAGTGCATCGCGAGCTGGCCGAGCAGTCCCTGCGCGCAGGGATCCCCACCTTTGTCGACAAGCCCCTGTGCGACAATCTGGCCGAGGCCGAGGCGCTGGCCAATCTCGCCGTGGTGCAAAATTGCGCCCTCTTTACCGGTTTTAATCGCCGTTATCTGCCCGCCATGGATGCCGCCCGCGCCCAGCCGCTCACCGATCTTAACTGGCAAAAGCATCGCTTTGCCTTGCCGGGCAAGGCGCGGGATTTTATGTTCGACGACTTTATCCATGTGCTCGACAGCCTCTGCTTCTATGGCGGCGTGCCGGATGGCGACTTTCATGCGGTATTGCGCCCCTGTGCGCAGGACACCAGTCTGTTGGCCGGAGTAAGCGTCAGCTGGCAACGCGGCGATCGCGCCATCAGTGGCAGCATGAACCGCAGCGCCGGGATCACCGAGGAGCGTATCGATGCCTACGGCGACAACCTCTCCCTGCACCTTGAGAACTGCACCCGCGGCATCATCGCCCGCGACAAGCAGGCCCAGACGCTGGCCCCCAACGACTGGCAGCCGGTGCTGGCCCAGCGCGGCTTTGCCGCCATGCTGGAGCACTGGTATCAGCAGATTGCAATCGGCAAGGCTGATAGCGAGTTGATCGCCTCCTACCTGCACGGCCACCGGTTGGCAGAGCAGCTGGTGGCGCTGGCTGACCAGCGGAGTTAAGGCTGGCCGAGTCAGTGCGAGGGATATGAATGGACGGTGCGCGAAGATAGCGCACCAAACACAACGGGGGCCGCAGTTGCGGCCCCCGTTGTTATGGGATCAGATGCACTTCACCGGCTTGGGCAGGCCGCCAATCTTGGTCGCCTGCTTGGCGGGCCCTTCCGGGAACAGCTTGTAGAGGTAGCGGCTGTTGCCCTTCTCGGGGCCGTACTGCTTCTCCATCGCCTTGACCAGCGCGCGGATGGCGGGGGAGGTGTTGAACTCCAGATAGAAGGCGCGCACGAAACGCACCACTTCCCAGTGCGGCTCCTCCAGCTCGATCCCCTCCTGCGCCGCTAGCATCAGCGCCAGCTCCTCGCTCCAGTCGTTGCTGTTGAGCAGGTAGCCCTTGGCATCGGTCTTTATGAGTTGGCCGTTGAATTCCAGCTGATGTTGTTCGGACGCAGACATGAGGGCTCCTCGCTAATGGGGCTATCAGGATTGGGCGGGCATGGTAGCGCCTTGATCCCCGGTGAGCAACCGGCTCTCGTTGGCCAGATGGAGTAACTCATCCGCCAGCTCGCTGATCAGGTTGAGCTGCTGGGTCAGCATCAGCTGCTCCTCGCTGCACTCGTTATCGCCATCCGTGGTGAGCAGCAGGTTCTTGCTGCCGATGGAGCTGGAGGGGGTGCCTGCCAGATGACCGGCGGCCTGCTCCAGGGTGTGGCAGATGTGGTGGCGCATCTCATCCAGCCCGTTGATGGCCTCCAGCTTGTCGCGATGGGCCCCCAGCGCCGAGATGTAGGAGAGCAGGGCGTGGTTGCGCCAGGTGAGGGTAAAGCAGAGATCGAGGAAGCGGCGGCGCTTTTGCGGCTCCACCAGCATGCTCTGCCAGGCGGTGGCCAGCTCGCTGTCCGCCAGATGGGCGCTCTTGCGCGCCACCCGATAGTCGATGGACTCGTCCCGCTGCTGCTTGAGGCTTGCCAGCACCGCCGAGAGATAGCGGGCGTTGGCCGACAGCGAATTGGCGATCAGGGTCGGCAGCCGCTTGTACTGCCAGTCCGGCCACAGCCAGGCCACCAACCCGTAAGAGATCAGGCAGCCGAGCAGGGTATCGAGCAGCCGCGGCCCCAGAATGGCAAAGCCGATGCCATCGAGCAGGTTGAACGCCATCAGCACGTAGAGGGTGATAAAGCAGACCGCGGCGCTGTAGTTGTTGCGCACCTGGGTGAAGAACAGGAAGGCGGCGAGCCCCATCACCACCAGCTGGACGTGCAGCTCGGGGAACAGCCAGAGCACCGGGAGTCCCACCAGGATCCCGATAAAGGTGCCGAGCATCCGCTGCACCAGTCGGCGCCGGGTGGCGCTGTAGCTGGGCTGGCAGACAAACAGCACGGTCAGCAAAATCCAGTAGCCCTTTTCGATATCAAAGGCTTGCAGTATGCCGTAGCCGATCACCAGCCCCAATGAGAGGCGCAGTGCGTGGCGAAACACCATGGAGTGCAAGGTGAGGTGCTGCTTGAGCTGGGCCAGCAGCGGCAGGCGGGGCGGGCGCGCCAGCGCGGGCAGCTCCTGCTGCGGCTGTTCGGGGTTTTGCAGCACTTCGGCGCTGCCCAGCAGCTGGTTGATGCTGGCCAGATTGCGGCGCAGGAACTTCATCGGCGTCAGCAGGGTTTTCGGGTAGTGCTGCTTGAGATGGGTGAACTCCAGCTGATCGCCGAGGGCCTCCAGCGTCCAGTGGATGCGCTTGTTATGGGCGTAGGGCTTGTGCACCAGAATGGCGTAACCGAGCCGCTGGCACGCCTCGGAGAGTTGCAGGAACAGCTCCTGAAACCCTTCCAGTACGATGCCCTGCTTGAGCTCCGCTTCCAGTCGGCTGTAGGGGTAGTGGCTGGAGGTGGCGCGTTCGTGAATTTCCAGCGCCAGCAGGTAGAGGCGTAGCAGGCTGGCAAGTTCGGGGCTCGCCGGATGGCGGCGGCTAAGGCGGGCGTTGAGGGCCGATTTGGTGAGGGTCAGCGCACTCACCAGATTGATGTTGAGCTGGGCCAGATTGTGGCGAATGGCCTGGGCGCCGTGCTCGTCCGCCGGGAAGAAGCGGGATTTTTCCAGCAGGTAGCGGCCAAGGGCGAAGTAGCCCTGGGCCAGCTGCTCGTGCAGGGTCTTGTAGGGCAGCAGCCAGAGCCAGATGAAAGAGACCAGCCCGTACCAGAGGGCGCCAGCGCCGAGGGCCAGCGGCTGGTAGAAGAGATCCGGCGACTTGGCGGCCCCCAGCATGGTGTAGATGGCGATCAGCAGCGAGCCGAAGCTGATGGTGGCGTAGCGGGCGCCGAGCGCCCCTACCATCACGAAGATAAGGGTGGAGCTGGCCAGCCCAATGGCAAACAGCCAGGGGGTGGGGTAGAGATACTGCACACACAGGGACGCAAACATGAAGCAAATCAGCGTCATGGCGAGGTTCTTGAGGCGTCCCCACAGGCTGTCGTCGGTTTCGGCGATGGCGCCCGCCACGACCCCGAGAGAGAGCAGCACGGTGAGCTGGATATTGCCGGTGGCCAGGGTGAAGGCTAGCAGACCGAGAATGGCCAGCAGTACCTTGAGAGCGAAGTAGATGTGACTATCGGCCAGCAGTCGGCGTAACAAACCGGAGAAGTCCATGGGCATGCTAGGCACCACCCTTGAGCGAAGCAAAATCGATGTGACTATCAGTCAGCAGTCGGCGTAACAAACCAGAGACGTCCATCGGCATGAGACAGGTGAAACCCTTGATCGAAACGAGAGCGAGATAGTAGCCCACCAAGCGCGAAGTGGCCCTGATTTGGATCAGGGCCACTTCGCTTCATATCCTTGATTTACAAATTATCCTGACAAAAAACAGCGCCAATAAAAACCCCGCCGAAGCGCAATGCTGATCAGTTAAGGATCCATTGACCGATCCTTCTGCTGTAGGACAATCCGGAACCAATCACTGGTTCCGGATTTTTTTATGTCTATTGCAAACGACCTGAGCGATGTTGTTGAGACATCTGGCGACATGCTGGCTCGGCTGGCAATTTTTGCCGACCATATTCCCGACGAATGGATTACTGCCGCAGCCGCCTTGTCTGAAAAGGCCACTATCCGCCGACGCCGCTTACCTTCTGATATGGTCTTGTGGCTCGTCGTGGGGATGGCCTTTTTCCGTAATGAGCCCATCTCCGAGGTCGCTCGGCGCCTCAATATCTGTGCAGAAGGGTTGGCCAATGACGCCTTGCTCGCGGACAGTGCCCTGTCTCAAGCCCGTCAGCGACTCGGCAAACAGCCGCTCGAGTGGCTGTTCAAGCAGTGTGCCGATGTGTGGGGACGGGAACGTTATCCTGAAGACCAGTGGCACGGTTTACAGGTCTTTGCCATCGATGGAGCCCTGTTTCGTACCCAGGATATGCCTGAACTCAGGGCGCATTTCGGTTCGGGTAACACGTCAACCAACCGGCAGACACCCTATCCAATGCTGCGGCTGGTCACGCTGATGAATGTCCGCTCGCATGTCATTGCCAACGCGGCCATCAGCCCGTATCGCAAAGGGGAAATCCCCCTGGCCAGTGAGTTCATTCACTCATTGCCGGACAAGTCGGTGACCCTGCTGGATAAAGGTTTCTTCGGTGCCGACCTGTTGCTACGAATTCAGGCCGAAGACACCGACCGTCACTGGCTCATCCCGGAACGCAAGGGGTTGGTATACACGGAACTTGAGCGCTATGGCGACGGTGACCGTCTGTTGCAAATGACGGTCTCGCCTCAGGCTCGCAAGAAAAACCCCGAGTTACCGACGCACTGGCAAGTTCGCGCAGTGACCTACGAGGTGGCAGGCAAGGAGAAAACGGTCTTTACCTCCCTGCCCGTAACCCGATTCAGCGCAGCGCAGGTGGCGACCCTGTACCACGAGCGCTGGGAAATCGAGTTGGGATACCGGGATATCAAAAGTGCGATGCAGCACAACGCCATCACACTGAGAAGCAAGAAAGTGGACTTGGTTTATCAGGAACTGTGGGGTTTGCTGCTTGGATACAATCTGGTCAGGCGGGAGGCGAGCCAGGCCGCCGTAGCTCATCAGCGAGCGCCCAATGAGGTGAGCTTCAAGTTTGCCTGTCAGTTCATCGCGAACCAGATGGCAGTGATGGCGGGCGCGATATCGCCAGCCCATACCCCACGGAGGTTGGCGGAGTTGCGGGGGAGCATAGGCGTCATGTTCATAGAAAAACGCCCCAGGCCATCGAGACCCAGGGCGGTGAAGATATCAAAGACCCGCTTTCCGGTAGATCGCAATGCGGCTCCGCTTAAGTGAACAGCATTGCCGCCGAAGCGGGGTTTCTGATTAGTTGCGGTTGCCGCCAAGCAGGCTCAGCAGGCTCAGGAAGATGTTGTAGATAGAGACATACAGGGTGACGGTAGCGGAGATGTAGTTGGTCTCGCCGCCGCGCACGATCTGCTGGGTCGTCAGCAGAATGGCACCGGAGGAGAACAGCATGAACATGGCGGACAGCGCCAGGTTCAGGGCGCTCATCTGCAGGAAGATGTTGGCCACCATGGCGACCAGCAGTACCCAGAAACCGACGAACAGCATGCCGCCGATGAAAGAGAGGTCACGCTTGGTGGTCAGGGCATAGGCCGACAGACCGAAGAAGGTGAGCGCGGTGCCGCCAAGGGCAGTCATCACGATCTCGCCACCACCATTGTTCATGTACATGTTGATGATGGGGCCCAGGCTATAGCCCAGCAGACCGGTCAAGGCGAAGGTGAAGACCAGCCCCATGCCGTTATTCTGATTTTTCTGAGTCAGGAACATCAGACCGTAGACGCCGATCAGGAACACGGCCCAGTGCAGCGGCGGCATGTTCATCACGGTAGCGATCCCCGCTACCACGGCAGAGAAGCCCAGAGTGAGGGAGAGCAGCATATAGGTGTTACGCAGCACCTTGTTGGTATCGCGTACGGCACTTTGGGTGCCAGTGTAGATAGAACGGGTATCCATCTTGGGTGTCCTCTTGATGTCCGGGTGAGACGGCGAGCGGCCGCCTCGTGATCGCTGTTTGTTACTGCATGTAATAGGCATTGTATGTAGAACAAATAGGGATGACGAGGAACAATTTCAAGCCACCGGCCATTTTGCTCCCGCACACTATCCCACAGGAAATATGTATTGCATATGAACAAGGGCTTAGCGTAGTATGCACGCCGTTCGGAGGGGTGGCAGAGCGGCTGAATGCACCGGTCTTGAAAACCGGCGATGGGCGACCATCCGTGGGTTCAAATCCCACCTCCTCCGCCATATTCAAAGAGAAAGCCCAAGCGGTCACCCGCTTGGGCTTTTTCGTTTCTGGCATTTTAACTGACATGTCACATGGACGATAAAAATGGCTCGGGTTGTCCCAGAGCCATTTTCAACTTGAATGATGGCTTAGATCCGCCCCTGATAGCGCAGGGGGAAGCGGCCCTGACTGTCGGGCTGGCCGAGGAAGGGGAGCCCTTGCTGCATCTGTGGCGGCAGTTCGGGGCCCGGTTTCAGGGTGCCCTGGAACAGGTATTGGCCATTAGGTTGCAGCTCGAGGCGACCCATGGTCTGCACCGCATCGGAGCCCTGCTTGAGTTCGGCCACCAGTTTGGAGTCGAGGCAGGTGAGCTTCAGCTCGGGGTCGGCCAGATCCAGCTTGCCCGCCGGGGTATCGGCGCTGGCGTTGTACCAGTCGAGGTTGCCGTAGAGGTTGTCACACCAGGGGTTGCCCTGGGCAAACTGCTCCACTTTGAGCTGCAGCTGGCCGCTGACGGTGAACGGGATCGGCAGGCGCATCGGCACCCGGCTCAGCAACCAGGGGGCGGGGGCGTTGAGGGTCAGATCCCGGCCGAAGGCGGCGCCATTCCAGCCGACAACGCCCTGACCGTTGAGGCCGTTGCGATCGCCAAAGCGAATGGCCACTTCGGGGGCGAAGCGCAGCAGCGACCAGCCGTTGAGATCCCAGCGCAGCTGGTTCACCGATTCGCTGGCATATTGCAGTCGGGCAATCTGGCCACTCCAGAGCGTGCCGCTCACCCCTTCCAGTTTCAGCAGGTTGGCAATGTTGGCAGGCAGCGGCAGATGGCGAGCCACTAGCGCTGCAGGCAGGGTGGCCAGCAGGAAGACCAGATAGGCTGCCAGAAACAGGCTGGCAATCAGGATGCGTTTTTTCATAGGAAACGACTCAACTGCAAGAGAGAAACCCGGCCCGGCGCACTGGCTACATGGCGGTGAGAGAGCTGCAACCGGCGGGGAGTGACGATGGGATGTTTCATTGAGGACGACTCAACTGCAAACGTCTGACCTTGACCAGACCCGGGGCCAGGTCCTCGCGGGCGATCTCGATGATTTGAACCTGAATGCCGTGCTGCTCCACCAGAGTGGAGAGCCAGAGCAGCAAGTCATCGAACTGGACCGTGTCGATCCACACTTGCAGCTCCTGCGCCTGGGGTTGCAGCCGGGCAATCTTGATCTTGTGATTGAAGGCGGTGCGGTTGACCACCCCTTCCAGGGTGCCGCTGGTGTCGATCTGGCGCCCCGCGCCACCCTGCATGGCCAGCACCTCTTCGCCCTTCTCCTTGAGCCAGGCGAGGGTCTGCTGCTGGTTCTGCACCTGCCGCTCCCGCTCGGCAATGCGATTATTGATCGGTTGCCAGACGCTCCAGTAGAAGAGACCGACCAGCAACAGGGCGCCACCCGCGACCACCAGCCGCTGTTCCCGTGCGGTGATGCCGTGCCACCAGCTCTGCAATTTTTCCATCATGATGATTTACCCTTGAGCACCAGTGCACCCTCTACCTTGCCCTCGGTGCTGCGCACCTCGCCTTGCTGTACCTCGAATTGCTTGCCTGCCAGCTCGCGGAACCGCTCGATCTCGGCAAAGCCGGGGGCGGTTACCTGCAGCCGCAGCTCGCGGCGACTGGCATCAAAGCGCATCACCTGCGGTTTCAGACCGGGGACTTCGGCAAAGGTGGGGGCCAGCTCGGTGAGCATCAGCAGCACGCCGTTTTGCGGGGCCTGTCCCATCTGTTGCAGGTGCTGGTTCATCTGGCTGCGCACATTCACGATGCGGCTCTCGCCCGGGAAGATGCGGGTATAGACGGCACGGATCTCCGCTTTCAGCGCCTTGTCCTGCTCGGTGAGCTGATAGAGCTGCACGCCGCGCTGGCCGAGGGCCACCAGCAGCAACAGACCCGCAGTGATGGCTACCTTGCGCCACTGCAACCAGTAGCGGGCATATTCGGTTTGCGGCCGGTAGGGGCCGGTCAGCAGGTTGGCGCGGCAGGTGAGGGCCCCTTTGGCCAGCAGCAGCATGGGCAGCTCGGGCTCCGCCGCCTGCCAGTTGGCGGCTGCAATGGCGGGCACCGGAGTGTGGCTGTGGATGGTGACCGGCTCGGCTTCGGTTGCCAGCAAGATAGCCAGCAGCGGTTCGTCGGCAACGATCCCCTGACAGGGGCCCTGGCGCACCAGCCATTCGCTGCCGAGTTGCAGCGCAGACCAGCCATCAGCGGCCTGTGGCAGCGCCAGCACATCGGGCAGCAGTTGCAGACTCTTGAGGCCAGCGGCATCGAGCCAGCCGAGCCACTCGGCCATCTTCTGCCGATCCACCGCCATCAGATCCACCTGCTGGCCGTCGTGGGCCAGCACCACCAGATGGAGCTCGTCTACGTCGGAGGCGATCTGCTCCTCCAGCAGGTAGGGGAGGGCTGCTGCCGACTGGCGGTTGTAGCGACCCGGCAGGGTGACGCGCCGGAAGATCAGATCGCTGCCCGGCACCAGCGTGACCACGGGGCGGCCACCGGCCCGCTCCTGCAGCTCGCCCAGGGCATTGGCCGAGGGCAGGGTGCCGGAGGCGATGATCTCCTGCTCCTGACCGGACCAGACCAGCCAGGCCACGGGTTGTTGTTTATTGGTCCCCAGTCGGATGACCAGACTTTCGCTCACGCATCTCTCTCCTGCGATACCGGTTTGCGCAGGGCGTTATGCGCCCTGGCCACTGGTGCGCAGCCCGCAGGCTGCATCCAACATCTCTCGTACCCGCGGGCGAGTGCCTGCAGGTGCGCTGTTTATTCGGCGCCGCTACTGAGGCGGCGCAGCATGACCAGTTTATTGTCCTTGCCCCGCTGGAACAGGGTCTCGAGCCAGGCCCGGTTATCGCCGACTTCCGCCACCATGCGGGCTTCGAAGAAGTCGCTTTTCACTACCAGCGCCTCTTTCAATCCTTTGACCGTATCGGGCGGAGCGAGCATGTCCGTCATCAGCTTGCTCTCTTTCCACCCCTTCTGCGGTCGCTCGTTCAATATCCGTTTGGCATCATCCAGCCCTATTTTGCCCAGATAGAGGGCGACCAGCAGCTCGGGGCTGTCGGGCGCCAGAGTATTGATATTGATTTTCAACTTGTCGCTCGGCAGGGCGCAGACGTAGGGGGCCAGTCTGGCATAGACCCTGGCCGTCACCCCGCGCACCGCCCGCAGCTCATCCTTGCCCAGCATCCACTGATTGGCGGTGAGGTAGGGTGGCTTGAGCCCCTCGTAATAGGCGTCCTCTGCGCCAAGGCTGGAGACCAGCACCGTATCCTTGTCAGTCCAGTCACGGATGGCATCGGTGAGCTGGGCCGCCTCGTAATCATCCATCGCCAGTTGCTTGAGCAGTTCGCGAAACACCTGCACCGGATAGGGTTGCTGTTCCAACTCCTCGCCGCTCCCCGCCTTGGAGGCCACGCTCAGGCTGTTGAGGTTGAAGCAGGATTGCAGGTCGGTCACCTCGCCCTTGAGCTGGCCATCGTCCACCGGAAACACCGTATTTTTGCGGGCCCAGTTCTGGCTGAGATTGACCACCTCGGGGTTGTCCTTGAAATCCTGTGTCAGCACCTTGCTCACCAGCGCTTCTGCCGAGAGGGCATACCACCACGCCTGTTTGCCGGTGGTGATGTTGGCGGTGCGGCGCAGCTCAAGCTGCAGGCGGCCGCTCATGTTGCTGGCGATGATCACCATCACCGAGAGGATCAGCAGCACCATCAGCAGCGCCATGCCGCGCTGGCGACCGGGAGCGGCGAGATTAGCCCGCATTGGCGCTACCCCCGTTCTGGCTGTCACCATTACCGCCGCTGGTATTGTTGTTGCCGCCATTGTTCCCATTATTGCTGTCGCTGCCACCCCCTTGGTCGGGGTTGCTGCTCTGGCTGTTCTCTTCGGCGCGCTGGCCACCGGCACCAATCAGGAACTGACGGCGAATGGTGCCGTAATCTTCCAGATCCAGCTCCACTGCCAGCCCATGGGGCAGCACGCTGCGCTGGGTCCACTCCTCCTTCCAGTTACCCTTGTCGAAGAAGTAGAGGCGAAACGCCGTGACCCCCGCCAGCACCGGCTGGATGCGCGGTTCGGTGCCGATCACCGGATCCGGATAGAGGTAGCTCAGGCGCTCAAGCTTCTGATCCTTGAGGCGCCAGCCGACCCGCTGCAGATGGGAGCGGGGCAGCATGCCGTCCGGGTTGAGCCAGCCGCTGCGCATAAAGGCCATGCCCCAGTCATCGCTCTGTTGGCCGAAACGGGAGGCCGCCAGCAGCACCTTGTTGTTCTCCCCCTCGATGCGGCCACTGCGCGGCACCATCTGGGTGACGTCTCGCTCCAGCAGGGTGAAGGCGAGTTGCAGTTCGTTGAGGCGGGCCTCCTTGCGCTTGGCCACCTCGTCGCTGGTGAGCACCCCCTGCAGCACCTGATAGGCACCCATGCTGAGGCTGGCGAAGATGGCGATCGCCACCAGCATCTCCAGTAGGGTAAAACCGCGCTGACGAGCTGGCCGAGCATGCGGCAAGCGAATTGACGATCGCTCTCTCGGCGTCTCGAGCAGGGTGAAACCGGCGTGACGGACGGGGCGAGGCGTGCGGGCAACGTGCTGGGTCATCGGCTGATATAGGTCCGCATCATGGCGACCGGGTTCTCGGCCTTGGGCTCGGTACGCACTTCCATATCGAGCGCCCGGAAGTTGTTGTCAGCGGTGGCAACGCCGCGATAGCGCCAGTACCAAGTGCTGCCCGCCATCTGCTCATCCCCTTCCACCCAGCTGTCGCCGGGCCACTTGTTCTCGAGCTTCTGTTGCACCAGCTGGTTCTCCACCACCCAGGTGGCGAGTGTCTTCTGCTCCAGATAGTTGAGGGCCGAGAGGTGTTCGCTGGCGGTTTTCATTACCGCAAGCCCGGCGATGGCAAAGACCGCCAGCGCCACCATCACTTCGAGTAAGGTCATGCCGCGGGCGTTCATCGTGCCACCTGTTGAGGGTGTGGTTGGCACAGCAGTAGCGCCACCATCACTCCTTTCTCAAACAACGTCATGCCGCGGGCGTTCATTTGCTC
This sequence comes from Aeromonas veronii, assembly GCA_041319085.1. Classification (NCBI taxonomy): domain Bacteria; kingdom Pseudomonadati; phylum Pseudomonadota; class Gammaproteobacteria; order Aeromonadales; family Aeromonadaceae; genus Aeromonas; species Aeromonas veronii. The sequence goes on from CP101033.1 coordinate 1,067,108, forward strand.
ACCTCTTCATCTTCATCGCCGGTGAGCTGGGTGAGGCGGCCGAACTCGTCCCCTTTGACGATGCGGGTGTAGCGGACATCCTCATCCTGCTGGGTGAAGGTGAGCACGAACGGGCTCAGCTCGCCTCCCGGGAAGATGAGCAACTGAGGAGTGCGCTCCTTCTCGTCGCGCTTCTGTTCGGTTTTCTCGTCGGAGTCCGGTTGCCAGCCAAAGCCTTCCAGCTCCAGTGTCAGCGTCATGTTCTCGGCCAGTTGCACCGGCCCCAGTTGCTTGTCGCCAGTCAGGGCCAGCCACTTGCGATCCTTGGCCTGACGCTGCATAAACTGCCAGCCGTTATCCTCGATGCGAATGCCTACCAGCCGACCATCCATCACCGCATACTCCTGCGCCAGCTGCAGCGTCGCCATCAGACGACGCGCCTGCTTGTCCAGCTCCCGATCCCCTCTGGCGCCTCCCATGCTGAGGGTGACGGCGGTGGCCACCAGTCCCATCAACATGGCGACCAGCAACACTTCCAGCAGAGTAAAACCGGCTTGGCGACTCTGTTTCATGGCGCCAGCCTCAACTGCATAGCGGTAGCCTCAAGCCGACCCATCAACATGGCAACGAGCAGCACCTCCAGCAGGGTAAAGCCGGATTGGCGACGAGCAGATGGCGCAGCCCTCATTCAGGCTGCTCCAGCAAGGCGGAGTGAATGCGCTGGCGGCACATCACTTATTGGAAATCCTTCAGGTTCCAGTTGCCGATGTCGTCATCAGTACCTGCTTCACCATCCAGACCCATGGAGAAGATGTCGATCTTGCCGAACTGGCCCGGGCTCAGCAGCTGGTACGGGTTGCCCCAGGGATCTTGCGGCAGGCGCTTGATGTAGCCGCCATCGCGGTAGCTGCGCGGCGCCGGATCGATGGAGGGCTTGGTCACCAGTGCGTCCAGACCCTGTTCGGTGTTCGGGTAGCGGTTGTTGTCCAGCTTGTACATGTCGAGGGCGTTTTCCAGCGCCACGATATCGGAGACCGCTTTCTGCTGATCAGCCTTCTCCTTGTTGCCCATCAGGTTGGGCACCACCAGACTGGCCAGAATGCCCAAGATCACGATGACCACCATGACTTCCAGCAGGGTAAAACCGGATTGACGACGCTTTTGCATTACTTTGACTCCCTCACAGATGAGATGGCATGAACCATCGACGATTGATTGTTAAACCGCGATCGTTCGATTACGCCTGTCGGCTAATCGAACCTACGGGGTCGATTGGATTGGTAGGTTCGCATAGGGTCGCGTATTTGGACGTCCGAACCTTACATATTCACCATATTGTTCAGTTCCAGGATCGGCTGCAGGATCGACATCACGATAAACAGCACTACCCCGGCCATGGAGACCACCAGCATGGGTTCGAACACCCCGAGGGCAATGTTCACCTGGGATTCAAACTCCCGATCCTGGTTGTCTGCCGCCCGCTCCAGCATGCTGTCGAGCTCGCCGCTCTGCTCGCCGGAGGCGATCATGTGCAGCATCATGGGCGGGAAAATCTTGGTCTCGGCCAGCGACTTGCGCAGACTGGTCCCTTCGCGCACCCGTTCGGCGGCCTCGAGAATGCGCATTCTGGCAAAGTCGTTGGAGAGCACTTCGCCGGAGATCTTCATCCCCTCCAGCAGCGGTACCGCACTGGCGTTGAGGATGCTTAACGTGCGAGCGAAGCGGGCGGTGTTGAGACCGCGACTGACCCGGCCAATCACCGGCAGGCCGAGCAGCACCTGATGCCAGCGTCGGCGGCGCTTTTCATCGGTGAGCCACCAGCGCCAGACAAAGCTGCCAAGGAAGATCAGCAGCAGGAACCAGAGGCCGTAGGCCTGCATCAGTTCGCTGGTGCCGATGAGAAAGCGGGTGGTGCCCGGCAATTGTTGACCCATGTGTTCAAACTGGGCCACCACCTTGGGTACCACCGCGGTGAGCAGGATCGAGATAACCCCGATGGCGACACAGGTGAGCACGATGGGGTAGATCATCGCCTGCAGCAGCTTGGTGCGCATATGCTGGCGCTGCTCGGTGTAGTCGGCGAGGCGGTTGAGCACTTTTTCCAGATGGCCCGATTTTTCACCGGCCGCCACCATGGAGCGAAACAGCTGGTCGAATACATGGGGAAAGGCCCCCAGCGAGTCGGCCAGCGAATAACCTTCCACCACCTTGCTGCGCACGGTCGCCACCAGAGAGCGCAAGTGGGCTTTTTCGCACTGCTCGGCCACCGCTTTGAGCGCCTCTTCGATGGTGAGACCGGCGCCCACCAGAGTCGCCAGCTGGCGAGTGATCAGGGCCAGCTCGGCAGTGCTGGCACCACGACGAAACAGGGCGAAGCGGGTCGCTTCCCGTTTCGCCTTCTCGGTGGTCTCGTTCACCTCGAGGGGAGTGAGCCCCTGTTCACGCAGCAGCTGGCGTACCTGACGGGCCGAGTCGCCCTCCATTACGCCGCTCTTGCTGCGTCCCTTGTTGTCGAGGGCCTTGTATTCGAATGCCGCCATCTCAATCTTCCCGGGTCACGCGCAGCACCTCTTCGAGGCTGGTCTGCCCCTTGAGGACCTTGTCGATGCCATCACGGCGGATGCTTGGGGTGTGGCCGCGGATCAGCCGCTCGATGGCGAGCTCGCCGCTGGCGCTGTGAATGGCTTCACGCACCGCTTCGTCGATCACCACCAGCTCGTGGATGCCGGTCCGGCCACGGTAGCCGGTGTGGTTGCACAGCTCGCACCCGACCGGACGCCACACCTGCTGATCGGGGGCCAGCTCGATGCCCATGGCGAGGCGCTCCTGCTCGGTGATGGGGCGCGGGGCACGGCAATCGGGGCAGAGGGTGCGCACCAGCCGCTGGGCCAGCACCGCCAGCAGGGACGATGAGAGCAGGAAGGGTTCGATCCCCATGTCACGCATCCGGGTGATAGCGCCGATGGCGGTGTTGGTGTGCAGGGTCGACATCACCAGGTGACCGGTCAGCGACGCCTGTACCGCAATCTGGGCGGTTTCCAGATCTCGGATTTCCCCCACCATCACCACATCCGGATCCTGACGCAAAATGGCGCGCAAGCCGCGGGCGAAGGTCATGTCCACCTTGGTGTTGACCTGGGTCTGGCCCACCCCTTCGAGGTCATATTCGATGGGGTCTTCCACCGTCAGGATGTTGCGATCCCGCGAGTTGATTTCAGACAGCGCCGCATAGAGGGTGGTGGATTTACCGGAACCGGTCGGGCCGGTGACCAGAATAATGCCGTGGGGCTTGCGAATAAGCTCGCTGATAATGGTGCGGTTGGCCGCGGTCATCCCCAGCTGCTTGAGCTCGAGGCGCACGTTGTTCTTGTCGAGCAGACGCAATACCACCCGCTCGCCGTAGCTGGACGGCATGGTGGAGACCCGCACATCCACCGCCCGGCCGCCGATGCGCAACGAGATACGGCCATCCTGCGGTACCCGCTTCTCGGCGATATCCATCCGCGACATCACCTTGATCCGCGACACCAGCAGTGAGGCTAGCTTGCGATGGGGGCGCAGGATCTCCCGCAGCACCCCATCGATGCGAAAACGGATCACCAGTGCCCGCTCGAAGGTCTCGATATGGATATCGGAGGCCTCCTCCTTGATCGCCTCGCTCAGCATGGCGTTGATGAGGCGAATGATGGGGGCGTCGTCATCGGCGTCCAGCAGATCTTCGCTTTGCGGCAGCTCTTCGGCCAGGGCGAAGAAGTCCATCTCGTTGCCGAGATCTTCCATCAGCTGGCGCGCCTCTGAGGAGTCGCGCTGGTAGTGGGCCATCAGCAACTCTTCGAAGGCGTCGTTGTCGAGTTGCTCCACCGCGAAGCTGCAACCCGCCACCCGCCGCACTTCCAGCAGGGCTTGCGGGGTGACGCCGGGGCGACACTGCAGCACGGGGGTGCCGTCCCGCTCAATCAGGATCACCCCGAAGTTGCGGGCAAAGACAAAGGGGAGCTCGGGCAGTGGCGCAGGCCCGGCGCTTCCATCCAGATGGTAGGCACTCATCAGGGCTTACTCTGCACAAACGGGGTGGTGGTCTCGACAGTGTTCTGCTGTCTGCTCCGCATCTCGTTGATCTGCTTCTGGATCTCTTTTTGCAGCTCGGGCGACACCATCACATCCTGACCGTAGGCAGGCAATACCTGACGGGCGGGGGAGGTGAGATACCCCTCCTGCGAGGCGGCATTGAGCTGCTCGGCGCGGAACAGGGAGTACTTGTTGCTGGAGACACCGGTATAGACGTCTGCATCACGCAAGATGGTCGGCCGGATAAAGACCATCAGGTTGCGCTTGGCGGTGGTGTTGGAGGTGGAGCGGAACAGATAACCCAGCACCGGGATATCACCCAGCAAGGGTACCTTGGAGACCTGCTCCTTGGTCTGTTCGTCCATCAAACCGCCCAGCACCACGGTTTCGCCGCTTTTGACCAGTACCGCGTTCTTGACGGTTCGGGTATCGAAGGTGGGGCCAAGGTTGGCAGTACCGGTCGCCTGGGTCTGGGCGACGCTGGAGACCTCCTGCTCGATATTGAGCAGCACCGAATCCCCTTCGTTGATCTGCGGGGTCACCACCAGCTTGGTGCCCACCGTCTTGCGTTCGATGGTGTTGAACACCTGATCGCTGGTGGTGGAGCTTTGCGAGCCGCTCTGGACCGGGACCTCCTGACCGACGTTGAAGGAGGCCTCCTTGTTGTCCATGGTGACGATACTCGGGGTGGAGAGAATATCGTTCTTGGTGTTGGAGGCCAGCGCCGTGGCCAGCATGGCCCAGTCCCCCCTATAGAAACCGGCGGCCATGCCGTTGAACTCTTTTAGCAGATTGGCTGCGGTGTCGGTATTGCCGTCCTGGTAATCCTTACCGGCGGCGATGGCGCCGCCGATGGGCAGACCGGAGTTGGTGAACTGGGTGCCGCCGCCGTTGGCATTGCCCCACTGGACGCCAAGGGTGAGGCCGTCACCGTCCTGCATCTCGACGATGATCGCCTCCACCAGCACCTGGGCGCGGCGGATGTCGAGCTTGGCCACCACCTGCTCCAGTTCGGACATCACGTCCGGCTGGGCGGTGATGACCAGCGCATTGGTGGTCTCGTCGGCGGAGATGGCCAGCTTGCCACCGCCGATGCTGGCACTCCCTGTGGTTGCGCCGCCCTTCTTGTCGGCCTCGATGCTGGAGCTGACCCCCTTGAGCACCTCGACCATGTCTTTGGCCTTGCCATATTTGAGGTAGAAGACCCGGGTATTGCCCTGGCTCTGCAGGTCGCGGTCGAGCTGACGCACCATCTGGATGATGCGGGCGCGCGCTTTCGGCTCACCACTCACTACCACAGAGTTGGTGCGCTCGTCGGCTACCACCTTGGGGGAGAGCAGCAAGGAGGCGGTGCCGCCCTGTGGGTTGCCATCCTTGTTGAGGTTGGTCACCAGCCGCACCATTTCACCCGCCGAAGCGAACTTGAGCTTGATGATGTCCACATCCTGATCGCCTGCGCGGTCGACCCGGTTCACCACTTCCACCAGCCGGTTGACCACGGCGGCGCGGCCGGTGATCAGCAGCACGTTGGAGGGCTCGTAGTGCACCACGTTGCCACCACCGGCGTTGTCGTTGAGCTGGCGCAGCAGTGGCGCCAGTTCACGGACCGAGACGTTGCGCACCGGCACTACTCTAGTCACCATCTCGTCGCCGGAGCCCGGGTTGCTGCCATCCACCACCGGAATGGCGGAGGTCTTGGCATCCCGCGAGCGCAGCACCTTGAGCACCCCGTTGTCCATCGGCACCACGGCAAAGCCGTAGACGTCGAGCACGCTCAGGAAGAACTGGTAGTATTGCGCCTCGTTGAGCAGGTCGTAGCTGCGCACGTTGATCTTGCCGCGCACCGAGGGCTCTATGATGATGGTTTTATTGAGGTTCTTGCCCACCGTATTGATGAATTCTTCGATGTCGGTGTTCTTGAAACTGGCCGAGTATTCGGTGGCCCAGGCTGAGCCCGCCATCAACAGTGCCGCTGCGACAGTGGCCAGACGCCAGCCTTTCCCTTTAGTGGTCATTATTGGTACGACTCCAAATCATTATTCTGACAAGCGCACATAGACATCGAACTGTTCGCCCTGTCGCTCGACGGTCACTGTCATTTCCGTTGCGCCAGCCAGCTGCTGCATCGCCTGCATGGCTTGCATGTTGTCCCGTAAGTCCAGCCCGTTGATGCTGATGGCCAAGTCATTGGTCTGCAGCCCGCTCTGGTTGAAATACTCCGGATTGCGGCCCGGGTTGAGGCGATAGCCGGTCATGCGGCCATTCACTTGAACCGGTGAAATATTAAGGTAATCGGTGATCTTGCCCGGATCGGCCATCAGCTCGCTGCGCAGGGAGCCAAGGGGGGCTGCTTTGCCAGTCTGCGGCAGCGGTTTGCCATACTCCTCGCCATCCAACATCAGGGTCTCGTCGCGGCCATCCCGCTCGATGATCACCCGATCCGGATAGACCTGCCGGATCCGCGCCTGGGTGCCGTCAATCATGTCGCCAATACCATAGGAGTTCTGGATGCCTGACATGGCGATGATGGCGATGGATTTGGCAGGATCTGAACTGGCCAGCACGCCACTTAACTGAGCATTGAGCTGGGTGCGCGGCGCATTGGCGGCCACAGCGGCTTTGGCCTGCACCTTGGGGATCGCCTTGCCAAACAGCGCCAGTCGGCTCACCTCGCCCAGCTCTAGGCGCGGGTTGCTCTGGCCGCTGACCGCCACGGCGGACGGTTGCCACGGCTGGCTGGTTTGCGGGCTGGCCAGGGTGAGCAGACGCCAGGTGAGGGCGGCGCTCTGTTGCGCCAGCATGATCAGCAGCGCCAGAAAGGCCAGCTGGGTGACTCTGGTCATGGGAAGCCGCCGGCACTGGGCCAGCAGCATGGTCAAGATCTCATCCCTGAATCGTAGCGTCATATTAATCAACAAATTCCAGGTTCTGGGGTGGCTGCGTATTGTGTACGGCTGAGAGCCGTGACACAACGGTTCCGGGCGCGCCAAGCCGTAAAAATGGATGTTTCATCACACCGTAACCCTTTGAATGCGCATATAAAGTGGCACTCTGGCGAGGTACTTCCTGCTTGCCAGCGAACATCAGGGCCCGGTGCGTACTCACCCTCGCCAATCTTGCAGTGCCTTGAGGGTCACGCTCTGTCCGGCGATCTGCAACACGATGTATTGTTGGTCGATGGTGGCGAGCACGACCCCCGGGGCGATTTCGCTGCTCTCCCGGTATTCGCGGCCATTGAGTACCACGGCCCGCTTGGCGGGGTTGGAGGAGAACACATGAGAGCCGTAGCTCAGCTGCGGCACCTGCTGGCGCACCGACAGGGGCGCCGAGCCCAGCGCCATCAACTGGGCCGGTTGCACGCTCTGGCTGGCGGTGTGTGGCGTCTCCTGCAATGGCGTTTCATTGAGGGCTTTCATCAGCTGCTCGGCCAGACTCAGTGTGGGGGGATTCCCCTTGCTGGCCCCTTCGTTTTTGGCCACAGCTCTGGGTTGGACCACCGGCTCCGGCAGGGGCGGGGGGAGCGGACGGGTCACCATCGCCTTGGGTTCGACCCGCACGAAGGGTGGGGTGATTACCTCTTTCACCTCCACCTTCTCCTCGATGGGGCGCAGGTGGATCAGGTGCCAGCCATAGTTGGCTCCCGCCCCCAACAACAGGGCCAGAGGGGCCAGCAGCCAGCCGATGCGGCGGGGGCTGCGCTCCTCTTCCCGGGGCATGGGCAAGCCCATGGCCGGGATATGGGCGGAGAGTTGCGGTTGCTGCGCTCGGTGCAGCGCTTTTAGCAGGGTAGACATCAGGAGGCCTCCTCCAGTCTGGGCATGGGTTCACCGGAGAGGGCGTTGAGACGCAGCAGGGTGTTGCTGCCAGCGATGCCATCAGGGGTCAGGCCTTGGTCTTGCTGGAACTGGCGCAGCTTGTGTTTGAGCTCGTCATCGAAACGGCGCACCTTGCGCTCGGGTTGTTGCAGCGCACGGCTCAGGGCGTTGTCGAGCCACTGGATCTGGGTCTGACCGGCATTGCTGGCGATCAGGCTGACGCCCCCTTTCGGCATGCGCCAGAGCAGGGTGTAGCTACCGCCCCAGTTGTCGCTGAGCCACTGACGATCCACCTGCCAGCTCTGGTCGCCGATCATCAGGCTGGCCTTGCCCGGCCCCAGATTGACCAGGGTCGCGTAGTAGAGGCCGCCGGTGTCGTCGGTCAGAGTGATCATGGCGGGATGCTGCAGGGCGCGCAGCTCGTCGAGGCTCGCCTCTCCCTCCTGACAGCGCAGACCGGCACGGGGCGCGTTGTCGCAGGTCGCCTCGAACGGTTCCGGTTCATAACCCCAGACCCGATAGAGATTCTGCATGGCGCTGTCGGGGTCGATGGCCTGATTGATCGCCTCGGTCAGTTGCTCCTGTTGCTCGGCGGTCTCGTCGATGGTGACCGGCACCTCGACCTTGACCACCGGTCGGGTGGGGAACACGCCGAAAAATTGCCAGCCCCACCAGCCTGCGGCCACCAGCAGGGCGCCAGCCAGCGTCACCATCAGAGCGGCGACCCAGCTTCCTTCGTCCCGAACGCCATTGACCTCAAAGGCGGCCTGGCTGATATCGCCGTGGACAATCTTGTAGCTGCCACGGGCGAAGGCGGCGATCAGGGCGCGGTCGCAGATGAGGTTGATGAAGCGGGGGATGCCGCCGCTCAGGCGATGGAGTGTCTTGATGGCGCGCGGGGTAAAGATGGGCTGCACACAGCCCGCAACTTGCAGCCGGAAGCGGACGTAGGCATCCACATCGCGGTGGGAGAGCGGCAGCAGGTGATAGCGGGCGGTAATGCGCTGGGCCAGTTGGCGCAGCAGCGGTTGGCGCAGCATCTGTTGCAGCTCGGGCTGGCCGATCAGCACCACCTGCAGCAGTTTGCGTTCGTCGGTTTCGAGGTTGGTGAGCAGCCGCAGTTGCTCCAGTACCCCGGGCAGCAGGTGCTGCGCCTCATCCACCAGTACCACGCTGCGCTTGCCCGCCGCCAGGTTGGCCAGCAGGTGATCGCGAATAAGGTCGAACAGCCGCTTGATCCCGGCATCGTCAGGATAGGGGAGTTGAAACTCGTCGCAGATGGTGGCCAGCAGATCCCGTTCGGTCAGGGAGGGGTTGAGGATGTAGGCGATCTCGGTCTCGGCGGGCAACTGTTGCAGCAGGCAGCGGGAGACGGTGGTTTTGCCGGTGCCCACTTCGCCGGTCAGCAGCACAAAGCCGCCGCCATCCTGCAATCCATAGTTGAGATGAGCCAAGGCTTCGCCGTGGCGCTCGCTCATATAGAGGTACTTGGGATTGGGCGAGATGGAAAACGGATGTTCCGAGAGGCCGAAGAACTGTGTGTACATGAGGGGATTCTTTTGTGGCCGGAGACAGATGAAATAATGTCTCAGGATGATAGCAAACCTCGAATTCATTTAAAGCCATCATTGGCGAAGGGGGGGGGGCAAATTGCGGCCTTTTCCTGCCATCTTGTGATCCAGATAGCGGCGCGCCGGGATATTGCGTTCGAAAGATCGTCACCGAGGCTAAAAACAAGTTTTTGTCGATGAGTTGCCGACCTGAACACTTTCCCTCTTCTGCCGCTTGAGCCTCTGTTCGGCAGCGGCTGCCGAACAGAGGGCTTTGCGGTCTGGCCCCTCACAGGCGCAGCAGCAGCAGGCTGCCGATGGAGTAGCCAGCGCCAAATGAGCAAAGTACACCGCGGGCACCGCTCGACAAGTCCTGGTTGAACAGGTGGAAGGCGATGATAGAACCCGCCGAGCTGGTGTTGCCGTAGCTATCGAGAATGACCGGCGCCTCCTGCTGGCTGGCATCGTGGCCGAGCAGCTTGCGACCGATGAACTGGTTCATGGTGAGGTTGGCCTGATGGAGCCAGAGCCGGCTCAGGCTCTCGGCAGGCCAGCCCTGCTCATCGAGCTGGTTTGCTATCTGGTCGCACACCAGCGGCAACACCTCCTTGAACACCTTGCGTCCCTGCTGGCGAAACAGCTTGTCGTCGCTGTAGCGGGTACGCGGGCTGAGCCGGTTCAGAAAGCCGAAGTTGTTGCGGATGTTGTTGGAGTACTGGGTCACCAACTTGCTGGCTACCAGTTGCCACGGATTGGCCACCTTGCAATCGGCTTCCCGCTCCAGCAGCACCGCGGTGCAGGCATCACCGAAGATAAAGTGGCTATCACGATCGCGAAAATTGAGATGCCCAGAGCAGATCTCCGGATTGACCACCAGCGCCACTCTGGCGGTGCCTGCCGCCAGCATGTCGGCGGCTGTCTTGATGCCGAAGGTGGCGGAGGAACAGGCCACGTTCATGTCAAAGGCCATGCCGCTTGCCCCCAGATAGTGCTGCAGCTCGATGGCCAGCGCCGGATAGGGGCGCGGCATGTTGGACGCCGCGACGATCACCAGATCGATCTCGCCCGGTTCGCGGCCAGCGGCGATCAGCGCTTGCTCGGCGGCGGCCACCGCCATCTCCACCATGATGGAGGGCATCTCGTCGGGCCGCTCCGCCATCAGCGGTTGCATGATATCGGGGTTGAGCACCCCTTCGCGGCTCACCAGATAACGGCTCTTGATGCCGGAGGCCTTCTCGATGAACTCGCAGCTGGAGTGCTGCTTGGCGGAGAGCTGGCCGGCGTCGATGGCGGAGGCGTTCTCCTCGTTGTAGAGATCCACATACTGGTTGAAGGCGGCCACCAGCTCTTCATTGCTGACGGCAAAGGGTGGGGTATAGAGGCCTGAGCCACTGATCACGATAGAGGTCATCTTTGCTCCTCGCCGGGTGCGTTCCCGGCTTGTCGGTTTATAGGGTAGAGAGGGTTACAGCTGGTCGATCGCCGCAGCGAGACCCGCCAGGGTCAGCGGATGCATCCGTCCGCCAACCACGTCATTCATCAGTTTGATGGAGGGATGCCAGAGCCACTCCCGCCGCGGGGTGGGATTGATCCACACCAGTTTGGGAAAGTGCTGCTGCAAGCGGGTAAGCCACACCTGACCCGACTCCTCGTTCCACTGCTCGACACTGCCGCCCGGCCAAGTGATCTCGTAGGGGCCCATGGTGGCATCCCCCACCAGGATCACCTTGTAGTCGCTACCATAGGTGCGCAGCAGCCGCAGGGTATCGAACCGCTCCTCAAAGCGGCGCTTGTTATCCTTCCAGACGAAGTCGTAGAGGCAGTTGTGAAAATAGAAGTACTCCAGATGCTTGAACTCGTGGCGCAACGCAGAGAAGAGGCGCTGCACCTCGGCCACGTGGGCATCCATGGAGCCTCCCACGTCGAAGAAAACCAATAGCTTCACCCCGTTGTGGCGCTCGGGCCGCAGTTTCACATCGAGCCAGCCCTGGCGGGCCGAACTTTTTATGGTGTCGTCGAGATCCAGCTCGTCGGGATTGCCTTTGCGCACCCAGCGCCTGAGTTTGCGCAGCGCCAGCTGGATGGCGCGCTGGCCAAGTGGTGAGTCGTCGCTGAAGTTGCGGTAATGTCGGGCCTCCCATATCTTGGCCGCCTTGCCGTGCTGCCCTTTTCCACCCATGCGGACGCCCTCGGGGTGAAAACCGCCGTGGCCAAACGGGCTGCTGCCACCAGTCCCCACCCACTTGTTGCCACCGGCGTGGCGCTCTTTCTGCTCGTTCAGCCGCTGGTTAAGGGTCTCCAGCAGCTTGTCGAGTCCGCCGAGGGATTTGAGTAACGCCTTCTCCTCTGGGCTCAACAGCCGTTCGAACTCCTTGCGCAGCCACTCCTCGGGCAGGCTTTCCGGCAGCAGGGGTATAGCTTCCAGCCCCTCGTAGTACTCGGCAAAGGCGCGATCGAAGCGATCGTAGTGGGCCTCGTCTTTCACCAGCAGGCAGCGGGAGAGTTGGTAGAACTCGTCCATATCGACAGCGACCAGCCGGGCAGCCAGTGCGGCGTGCAAGTCCAGCAACTCGCGCAGGCTGCACGGCAGCTTGTGGCGGCGCAGGTGGGTAAAAAAGTCGATCAGCATGGGTCAGCTGCCGCGCCGGGCCAAAAAGGCGAGCTTCTCGAAGAGGTGCAAATCCTGCTCGGTCTTGAGCAGAGCGCCATATAGCGCGGGCACCAGCTTACCGGGCTCGCGGGTACGCATCGCCTCGGGGGCGATATCGTCGGCCAGCAGCAGGCGGATCCAGTCCAGCAGCTCCGAGGTGGAGGGCTTCTTGCGCAGCCCCTCTACCTCGCGCAGCTCGAAGAAGAGATCCATTGCCTCGCCAAGCAGGCTCTCCTTGAGGTCGGGGTAGTGGAGTTTGACGATGGCCTGCATCTCGGCCTTGTCGGGGAAGCGGATGTAGTGGAAGAAACAGCGGCGCAGGAAGGCATCCGGCAGCTCTTTTTCGTTGTTGGAGGTGATGATGACCACCGGCCGCTGGCGTGCCTTGACTCGCTCACCGGTCTCGTAGACATCGAACTCCATCCGATCCAGCTCCAGCAACAGATCGTTGGGGAATTCGATGTCGGCCTTGTCGATCTCGTCGATCAGCAGCACCGGTCGCTGCTCGGCGCTGAAGGCCTGCCACAACTTGCCTTTACGAATGTAGTGGCTGATATCGGCCACTCTGGGGTCGCCGAGCTGGGAGTCCCGCAGCCGGGCCACCGCATCATATTCGTAGAGTCCCTGTTGGGCCTTGGTGGTGGACTTGATATGCCAGGCAATGAGGTCGGTGCCGAGATGGTCGGCGACCGCTTCCGCCAGCACCGTCTTGCCGGTGCCCGGCTCCCCCTTGATCAGCAGCGGTTTTTCGAGGGTGATGGCGGCATTGACCGCCATCCTCAATGCATCGGAGGCGAGATACTGGCTGCTTCCTGAAAATCCCATAACGTCGGTTCCTTTGACGATTGGCGCCCGGAGTCAGGGGCCAGAGAGAATAAGCTCTATATGTTGTAATGCCATATGGTTATAACGAATAGTCACTTCTCATTCAGAAACCACAGGGTAATCTTGTTTCATCGTCGTAACAAACACAGGGATAGCACCATGAGCAAAATTTTTGAGGACAACAGCCAGACTATCGGTCACACCCCGCTGGTTCGTCTCAACCGTGTTACCAAAGGCCGCGTGCTGGCCAAGATCGAGAGCCGCAACCCCAGCTTCAGCGTCAAGTGCCGGATCGGTGCCAACCTGATCTGGGATGCCGAGAAGCGCGGCATCCTGACCAAGGGTAAGGAGATCATCGAGCCCACCAGCGGCAACACGGGTATTGCTCTGGCCTTTGTCGCGGCAGCTCGCGGCTATCCCATCACCCTGACCATGCCGGCCACCATGAGCCTGGAGCGCCGCAAGTTGCTCAAGGCGCTCGGTGCCAATCTGGTGTTAACCGAAGGGCCGCTCGGCATGAAGGGGGCCATTGCCAAGGCCAACGAGATCCTCGAATCCGAGCCGGGCAAGTATGTGCTGTTGCAACAGTTTGAAAACCCGGCCAACCCGGAGATCCACGAAAAGACCACCGGCCCCGAGATCTGGGATGCCACTGACGGCGAGGTGGATGTGTTTGTGGCCGGGGTCGGTACCGGCGGCACCATTACCGGTGTCTCCCGCTACCTGAAGCAGACCCAGGGCAAGGCGGTGGTCTCTGTCGCGGTCGAACCGGCCGAGTCGCCGGTCATCAGCCAGAAGCTGGCCGGTGAAGAGATCAAACCGGGCCCCCACAAGATCCAGGGGATCGGCGCAGGCTTTATCCCGGGCAACCTCGACCTCTCTCTCATCGATCGGGTGGAGCAGGTGACCAGCGATGAAGCCATCGAGATGGCCCGCCGCCTGATGGAGGAGGAGGGTATCCTGGCCGGTATCAGTTCGGGGGCTGCCGTCGTTGCCGCCAGCCGTCTGGCCGAGCTGCCCGAATTCGAAGGAAAAACGATAGTGGTCATCCTGCCGAGTGCGGCGGAGCGTTACCTCTCGAGCGCCCTGTTTGCCGGGGTGTTCAGCGAGCAGGAATTGCAGCAGTAAGTGATCAGATTCTGTCAAAACAGCGGCGCTCTCAGGAGCGCCGCTTCTTTATGGGCTAGACTCAATTCTGTCAGTGTCACTTGGTCCTTATTTTTTGGGGTAAAATAACAAGTTTTGGGATGAGAAAAAAAGCAGACATTCCGCTGTAAATCTCATATCCTGTGCGGCGTCACGCGGTGTTTGTTGGCTGGGTATCACAAAGTAACAAAGTGTTATTTTTCGTTATAAAATAATTTCAGGCCAGTCCTGATGCGGCTTGTAGCCCAATAACTGAAAATTGCCAACCAGCGCACCGATTACTGCACAGAAACTTGACCTGGATTAAACCATTGCGGGTCTGCTTTCGTTACTTTACAACATATCCATACTGACACGGTGGGTCAGGTTGCTTCAAAAACGACCAATCCACCAAAAAATATCAATAATATGGGGTGAAACCATGTACGAGAAGTCTGTTGTTATCACTGCTGAAAACGGCCTGCACACCCGTCCGGCAGCTCAGTTCGTGAAAGAAGCCAAAGAATTCCAAAGCGAGATCACTGTGGTCTCCGGTGGCAAGTCCGCCAGCGCCAAGAGCCTGTTCAAGCTGCAGACCCTGGGCCTGACCAAGGGTACCAACGTGACTATCCAGGCTGACGGCCCGGATGCTCAGCAAGCTGTTGAGAAGCTGGTTGCCCTGATGGACGAGCTGGAGTAATCCAGCTTTACTCCTCCCCCACAGTCGTTTTAATAGGAAGGATTATGATATCTGGCATTCTTGCGTCCCCCGGTATCGCATTCGGCAAGGCGCTTCTTCTGAAAGAAGATGAAATCGTTATCAATCAGGGCAAGATTCCCGCCGAGCAGATTGATGCCGAGATCAACCGTTTCCTCGAAGCTCGTACCAAGTCAGCTACTCAGCTGGCAGCCATCAAAGAGATGGCCGGTCGTACCTTCGGTGAGGAAAAAGAGGCCATCTTCGAAGGCCACATCATGCTGCTCGAAGATGAGGAGCTGGAAGGGGATATCAGATCCTTCATCAAAGACAACAAGGCTTCCGCTGACAAAGCCATCTATGAGGTGATCGAACAGTACGCCACTATGATGGCCGAGCTGGATGACCCTTATCTGCGCGAGCGCGCGACTGACTTCCGTGACATCGGTACCCGTCTGGTCAAGAACGTACTGGGCATCGCCGTTGTCAACCTGAGCACCATCGACGAAGAGGTGATCCTGGTCGCCAAAGACCTGACCCCGTCAGAAACCGCTCAGATCAACCTGAAATATGTGCTGGGTTTCGTCACCGACATCGGTGGCCGTACCTCTCACACCTCCATCATGGCCCGCTCTCTGGAGCTGCCGGCCATCGTGGGTACCAACGACATCACCGAGCGCGTCAAGAACGGTGACATGCTGGTGCTGGATGCGATCAACAACCAGATCATCATCAATCCGACCGCCGAACAGCTGACCGAAGCCAAGAAGTTCCGGGCTCAGTTCCAGGCCGAGAAAGATGAGCTGGCCAAACTGAAAGACTTGCCTGCCATCACCCTGGATGGCCATCAGGTCGAAGTATGTGCCAACATCGGTACCGTCAAGGATACCGAAGGTGCCATCCGCAATGGCGCCGAAGGCGTGGGTCTGTACCGTACCGAGTTCCTGTTCATGGACCGTGACGCGCTGCCGACCGAAGACGAGCAGTTCAAAGCCTACAAAGAAGTGGCCGAAGCGATGCCGGATCAGCCGATCATCGTGCGTACCATGGACATTGGCGGCGACAAAGAGCTGCCGTACATGAATTTCCCGAAAGAGATGAACCCCTTCCTGGGCTGGCGTGCCGTGCGTATTTTCTTCGACCGCGAAGACATCATGCACGCTCAGCTGCGGGCCATTCTGCGTGCGTCTGCCTTCGGCAAACTGCGCATCATGTTCCCGATGATCATCTCGGTCGAAGAGTTCCGTAGCCTGAAAGCGACCGTAGAGACGCTGAAAGCCGAACTGCGTGCCGAAGGCAAAGCCTTTGATGAATCCATCGAAGTGGGTATCATGATCGAGACCCCGGCCGCTGCCGTGATGGCTCATCATCTGGCCAAGGAAGTGGATTTCTTCAGTATCGGTACCAACGACCTGACCCAGTACACCCTGGCTGTCGATCGTGGTAACGAGATGATCTCCGCCATGTACAACCCGCTGTCACCCTCCGTCCTGACCCTGATCAAGATGGTTATCGATGCGTCCCACGCCGAAGGCAAGTGGACCGGTATGTGTGGTGAACTGGCTGGTGACGAGCGCGCTACCCTGCTGCTGCTGGGTATGGGTCTGGATGAGTTCTCAATGAGCGCCATCTCTGTACCGCGTATCAAGAAGCTTATCCGCAACACCAACTTCGAAGATGTGAAGGCAATGGCTGATCAAGCACTGAGCTTTGCCACCGCCGCTGAAATCGAAGCGTGCGTAGATAACTTTATTAAGCAGAAGGCAGTCTGCTAAGATCGGCTGCAAACAGCGACAAATCATCTCTAGGAGCTTTATATGGGTCTGTTCGACAAACTGAAGAAACTGGTTTCTGACGATAGCTCTGACACCGGCGGCATCGAAATCTTTGCTCCGCTGTCTGGCGAAATCGTGCCGATCGAAGATGTGCCTGACGTTGTCTTCGCCGAGAAGATCGTGGGTGACGGTATCGCCATCAAGCCGGCTGGCAACAAGATGGTTGCTCCGTGCGATGGCACCATCGGCAAGATTTTCGAGACCAACCACGCGTTCTCTCTGGAATCCGACTCTGGTATCGAGCTGTTCGTTCACTTCGGTATCGATACCGTTGAACTGAAAGGCGAAGGCTTCACCCGTATCGCTCAGGAAGGCCAACAGGTCAAGCGCGGCGACACCATCATCGAGTTCGATCTGGCCGTTCTGGAAGCGAAAGCCAAATCTACCCTGACTCCGGTTGTCATCTCCAACATGGACGAGATCAAAGAGCTGATCAAAATGACCGGTGCCGTGACAGTGGGCGAGACCCCGGTTATCCGTATCAAGAAGTAATGCCCGGCTGGCTCACGCCAGCTGTTGCAATAAAAAAAACCGAAGCCTGGTGCTTCGGTTTTTTTATTGGTGCGCCGGGTACGGCACGTTGCGTGTTAGCTCGACCGGGATGACAGCGGTGGTCAAATCGCTCACTTGGAGGTGCCTCTCCTCTATACCCCCGGTAAGGAGCGTGTTAGCAGATGCCCCGTAAACCCTAGCCCAATCGGGCGGGGATATAAGGGGAGCTAATCTGATGCGTTTGCGAGCCCGCCTATGTCTTCAGTGTCTCGATAGTCGCGCCTGCCGCACGTCCGCAGCGGTTGTTGATTTCACTGGCACGCGCTATAACTGTGCTTATACACAGCCTGTGTTTTTAATCATGAAAAGAGCCACAAAAGTACGCATTTACCCCACCGACGAACAAGCGGCATTCCTCAATGCCCAGTTCGGCGCGGTGCGGTTCGCGTACAACAAAGCCCTTCATATTCAGCGTCACATGTTCCAGCGCCACGGGGTTTCACTGAAACCCAAACGCGACTTGAAACCCCTGCTCGCTGTGGCAAAAAAATCGCGCAAATACAGCTGGCTGAAAGAGTACGATTCACAAGCCTTACAGCAGGCGGTGATCAACCTGGGCAAGGCGTTTGCCAACTTCTTCAATCCAAAGCTCAAATCTCGAATGCCTGCCTTCAAGAGTAAACGGGGCAGGCAATCCAGTTATCACCCCAATGGGAAAGTGCTGACCGATGCCATCCTGTTACCGAAGATGACGCCCATCCGAGCTGTCATTCACCGAGATATTATCGGCGTGGTATCTAGTATCACGGTCAGCCGTGGCCCGACAGGGAAATACTATGCCTCCATCCTTTGCGATGATGGCCGTGAGGCTCCCGCCAAGCCCTCCCTCATCACAGAGGTGACAGGCTATGATGTGGGGCTGTCCCACTACCTCATTGCGTCGAGTGGCAAAAAGATGGCCAACCCGCGCCATCTTATCAACGCCAGTCGCAATCTGCGGCGAAAGCAAAAAGCACTGTCTCGCAAGAAAAAAGGCAGTGCCAATCGTAGTAAGGCCAAATTACAGCTGGCCGCCCTGCACGAGCGGGTAGCCAATGCTCGCGCTGATTTTCAGCACAAACTCTCTCGCACGATAGTTGACGATAACCAAGCGATCATCGTGGAGACGCTTAAAACAACCAATATGATGAAAAACCACAAGCTGGCCCGCGCCATTGGCGATGCTGGCTGGCATGGTTTTATCATGAGGCTGGAGTACAAAGCCCAAGCGGCGGGCCGCCACCTAATCAAACTCGATCAGAGGTTTGCCAGCTCTAAACCATGTAGTGAGTGCGGCCACAAGATGCCGGAGATGCCACTTCACCAGCGACAGTGGGTATGTCCAGCGTGTGGGGCAGAGCATGACCGCGACATCAACGCGGCCATAAACATTCGACAGCAAGGAATATTGGAATTAAAAGCGGCGGGGCTCGCCGTTTCTGCCCATGGAGGCCAGCGTAAATCCGTCAATCTGACGGTAGCGGCCTAAGAAGTGGGAAGCCTCGCCGCTTGCGGCGGGGAGCAGTCACCTGAGCGGCAGGGGATTCACCGCGAGGTGAAATCTGAAGGACGCTGAAAGCAACATGCAGGCCTGACGTACAGGGGCCGCGCCATGTGACCCGAGCCAAACAACAGATGAAAGCGGCCAGGACGAACGCAGAGTCTGCAGGTCGGCGTGTAGCCAGCGTAGTCCGTGCTAGAGCCAGCCACTTGAACCATGCGTTTCAGACGCCGTGGTTCGAGAGGCTGGATTGGTATCACTGCAGGAACGTCATCGACAGCGCTGGCGTTAACATGAACCGCCGTATGTAAAACCGCGTATGGTGGTGTGAGAGGACGGTGGAGTGATCCCTCCGCCTACTCAATGCCCCATGTCAAAGGGCTCGGTGAGGATTTTCCGGCCGAGCCAGCTGATCGAAGGCGGCGAATACCGGGGCGCTGGCGAGGATGCGACCGTGACCCAGACCTCGGGTGCTCACCAGCCGGGTATGACCATCCTGACTGGCTCGCAAGGAGTCGCCGTGCGGAGCAAATCTGTCCTCCTCGTCGTGCACTATCATCGCCGCGCCGCTGCGACTGGCGAGGCAACCCAGCGGGTTGACCGTACTCAAGGGGTGCTGGTACTCCTGCTCAATCTCCTTGACCACCGCATCGAACAACCGGATGGAGTAGCCGGAGCGCGCCACCATGCCGTAGAGCTGGGGCACATAGTCGAGCACTGGCGAAATCAACAGCAGCGGCAGGGTATCGATACCCGGCTGACGGCTGGAGAGGGTGACGGCGCCTCCCATGCTATGGGCGATGACCCCGTGCAGCGGGCCTGCTTCGCTGGCCAACTTGGTCGCCAGCTCGTCGAAGGCGCGCACGAAACGGGGCAGGTGGCCAGTGTTGCCTGCACTCTGGCCGTGGGCCGGATGATCGTAGGCAATGGCGGTGAAACCCTGCGCGGCGATATGGCTCATCAACGGATAGAACTGGCTGGCGCTGCCGGACCAGCCGTGCATCAGCAGCCACAGTGGCCCCTGACCGAGCCGATAGCTCATCAATAACCCTTCGCTGGTATGGACGGCTTGCTTCACCAGACCCGCAGGCTCGTGGTCATCCCGCTGGTTGCGCTGGGGGGTGAGCAACAACTTGCTGGCGGTACGCTTGGCATGGGTAGGGGCGAGTCTGTGGTGCAACCGGGTGCCGATCCCCAGCAGCCATTTGCTCGGGCTGAAGCGGCGGGTGTTGAAGTAGATCTTGCTGCTCATGGTCATCCTGTGGTTTTTGTGTGCGAACGGTCGTGCTTTTTTATCGGTTTTTAAAAAGTCGTGTTGAACGGATGCCAAAACATCAGCGCCAGCTGCTCAGCAGAGCCTCCACTTCGGGCCAGAAATGGCGGGCTGGATCCTGACACAGTTCGAGATCGTTGAACACCTGATCCGCCAGATAGAGGCCATAGAGGCGGTAAACGGCGCGCCAGGGATCCATCTCCCGTCGCCACTCGCCTGCGGCCTGACCCTGCACCACCTGACGGGCCAGATAGTCGAGCCAGAAGCGCACCAGTTGATGGGCGGCCTGCTGCACCTGGCTCTTTTGCTCATGACCATCCTGCGCCGAGGTCCAGGCATCGAGGAACATGCAGCGTCCGGCGAAACAGTGGTTCCACGCCTGCCAGGCGCGCAGCAAGGCGATCAGCTTGTCATGCTGGCTCTGGTGCTCCTGCTGGCGTACCGGCTGGATAACCCGCAGCCGGAACACCTCGGCGGCGTACTCCAGCACGGCGATCTGCAGATTGTCGCGGGATTGAAAGTGGGCAAACAGGCCGCTTTTCGACATCTCACAGGCGCTGGCCAGTGAGCCGATGGTCAGGCTTTCCAGCCCTTGCTGGCTCGCCTGCTCAAAGGCAGTCTGCAAAATGGTTTCCCGGGTCAGGCGACCTTTGCTCATAGCTTTCTCCTCATTGGCGCTGGCAGCATAAAGTACGATCGTGCTAATTGTCGAGCAACAAATAGCCAGCCTAGCTGGCTATGTTGTTTTGCGCGTGTCATTGCGCGCGGGTTTCAGCTCTCCTTGATATCGAGCTGCTGCAGGGCAATGACCGCCTGAGTGCGGTTTTTGACGCCCAGTTTTCTGAAGATGGCGGTGATATGGGCCTTGATGGTGGCCTCGGAGACGTTGAGCTCCCAGGCGATCTGCTTGTTAAGGCTGCCATCGCGCAGCATGATCAGTACCTTGTACTGCTGGGGGGTGAGGCTGGCCAGCTTGCTGGCGAAATCGGGGCCATCTTCCGATTCGGGATGGAGCGAGATGCCTTCCGGCACCCAGTTATCCCCCCCGATCACCGTATTGAGGGCGTTGACCAGCTCCTTCATCGGTGCCGATTTGGGGATGAAGCCGAGCGCGCCGAGCCGCAACACCTGCTGGATGATGGTCGCATCTTCCGAGGCGGAGACCACCACGATGGGCAGGTCGGGATACTGACCGCGCAGGTGAGCCAGTCCCTCGAAGCCATTGGCCCCCGGCATTTTGAGATCGAGCAGCAGCAGGTCAACCTCGGGGTGCTCGCCGAGCAGGCTGGTCAGGCTGTCGATGGAGTCCGCTTCCAGCAATTGAGCGTCGTTGATGGCCATGTGCACCGCTTGGTAGAGGGCGCCCCGAAACAGGGGGTGGTCATCTGCGATGACGATGGTAAATTGGCTGTCCATATTTCGGTTAATGGCTCACATTGTTGCTAACTGATTGTTTTGAAAAATCAAACTAGCATCGCTCACCAAGAGGGTCAAACCCGCCGGTGCGCAAATGTGAAGCGACCATCGGATGTGTAGCCATCAGGGCAGACCGGCCGGTGGCAGGCAACTCATGCAGGAAACAAGAGAGGGGAGCCAGTGGCTCCCCTCTCTGTTGCTGGTCAATATGGCTCAAGGGTTACTTCTGCCTACCGGCAAAGACCACCACCACCTTGTCATCCCCCTTCTCCCGTACGAAGGCGTAGGGGGCATCCGAGAGTTTCTGGTGAC
This sequence comes from Aeromonas veronii, assembly GCA_041319085.1. Taxonomy (NCBI): domain Bacteria; kingdom Pseudomonadati; phylum Pseudomonadota; class Gammaproteobacteria; order Aeromonadales; family Aeromonadaceae; genus Aeromonas; species Aeromonas veronii. Next base: position 1,088,685 of record CP101033.1, read on the forward strand.
TGCCTGCCGCAATGGCCGGATGGGCGGCGCGGAACTGGCCGAGTTGCTGCCAGTGCTTGACCAGCTCAGCCTTGTCTCCGCTGGCCAGCTCATGCCAGTTCATATCCGAGCGCAATGCCAGATCGAACACCCCGCCATCTTTGGCCAGCCCGCGGCCGGACTCGTCGCCATAGTAGAGCTGGATGCCGCCCGGCAGCAGCATGAAGCTGTTGGCAACCCGGCGCTGTAGCGGCACATCCTGATAGTCGCCAAAGAACAGCTTGGTGTCGTGGGAGCTGATATAGCTCAACACGTTGAACTCGGGATCCTGATTGATGCGGCTGGCGTAGCTGGCATAGGTGGGCTCGGCGCTGGCCAGACACTGGGCCTGGGGCAGGGCGAACTCGCGCTGGTAGTCGAAGTTGATCAGCGAATCGAAGCCGTTCTGATACCAGAAATCCTTGGCCACCCCATGATCCCACACCTCGCCCACCATGTAGAAGGGCAGATCGTCGAGGGCCTTGCCCGGGTTGGCGGCCTTCCACTCCTTGAGCGCAGTGGTACCCGCTTGCTTGAGCTTGGCCCACACTTCGGGCTCCAGATGCTTGACGGTATCGGCCCGAAAACCGTCGATGCCAAATCGGCGCACCCAGTCGGTGTGCCAGGCGATCAGGTAGTCGCTCACGGTAGCGTCGGGCAACGCCTTGGCGAGGGTGTCTTTTTTCGCGGCCAGCAGTGGCGGCAGCCCCACCGGCTTGGTTGATTCTGTCAGGAAGTCTGGCAGCCCCGCCACGGAGCCGGTGACATCGTCGGTGCCGGGCTGCGGGTAGCCTGGCAGACCGGCGCGCACCCAGTCACCGCTCCACCACTTGTTCCACGCTGGAGATTGATAGTCGATGAACTGGTTGTAGCCATGCCAGTTGAGGCCGCCACTCGGGTGCCACTGGTTCCAGACGGTCGGCAGTTTGGCTGTATTCTGAGTCAGCTCGGTGAGCCCGAGATCTTGCAAGTCGGCGAGGGTGGCGTAACCGGCGTGGTTCATCACCACATCGAGGATGATCCGCATGCCGCGCTTGTGGGCCTCGTCCACCAAGGTCTTCAGGCTCTCCTCGTCGCCGTAGTTGGGGTCGATTTTGGTGAAGTCGAGCGCCCAGTAGCCGTGGTAGGCGTAGAAGGGGAAGTTACCCTGCTCGCCACCGCCGATAAAACCGTGCACCTGCTCCACCATGGGGGTGATCCAGATGGCGTTGATGCCGAGGCTCTTGATGTAGTCGAGCTTGGCGGTCAACCCCTTGAAGTCGCCGCCGTGCCAGGTGGCCACCTCATCCTGACCATCCTTCTGGCGGCCGAAACTGTGGTCGTTAGCGGGATCGCCGTTGTGGAAGCGGTCGGTCAGCAGGAAGTAGACGCTCGCCTGATCCCAGCTGAACGGCGCTGGTTTGGTCGCCTTGGCCGGTTCGAGTAGCAGCAGGCCGCCGCTCTCTTTACTCGGGGTCAGGGTCAGCTTGCCCTGTTTGACCACCGCCTCCTGTTTCGAGTAGGCATCCCGCAACCGGGTGCCGTCAGGCCAGACCTCTTTCAGGGATACGGTAACCGGGCTGCCATCCCAGCTGATGCAGGGTTCCTCCGGCGGCTGGCGCTTGAACTCGCTCTTCTTGGTCGCCCGCAACACCTTGAGGCTGGGGGTATCCGGGTTGAAGGTGAACTGATACTCCCCAGCCAGCATGACCCGCAGGGTAAAGCTGTGATCCTTGCTGCATTTGTCCATGGGCTGGGCGGTGCCGAAGGGAAGCGGCTTGCTCTCGCTCGGGCCAAAGCTGGTGCCGCAACTGTTGCCTGCGTCGCTGATGCGGATCTGGTGGCTCCCCTTGGCAAGGGGATGGATCAGCTCCACCGTGCCTTTGTCCAGTGCGATCGGGGTTGCGACCGGCTGACCATCCACATAGAGGTGAACCTCGGGGGCGGCCATCGCCTTTGGGGTGAACAGAGGGGCGGCCAGCAGGGCAAGCCAGAGAGAGGATAAGTTGGGAGCGCGACGCATAAGCCATTCCTTGAGCAGGGCAGTTCGGACAAGGGCCCATTCTAGGAGCAGCAAAGCGCGCCTTGGATCGGCAAAATGCCGATTTGTGACATCAGTTCAAATGGTTACGTTTTCAAGCCGAGCAAAGTGTGATGGGGAGTGGTGGGGGGACGCTGTCGATAAAAATAGCGGCCATAAAAATGCCGGTCAGGCGACCGGCATTTGGTGTGTCAGGCATCATCGTCACATCAGACGGTGAAGAACTTGAAGTTGACGAAGGCCACCGCGATGAAGGAGGCCACCATGCCGCTGATGCAGAGTACTGCAGGGCGGATGGCAGGCCAGCGATGGGTCAGCAGAATGATGGCCAGCAGGGTCGGGTAGAGCCCGAACATGTAGCGTGGCATGGCGTTGAGGCCGGTCATCAGCGGAATGGTGCAGCAGATGAACATCAGGGTCGCTTCAGCCCAGCGTTTCTGGCTGAACAGGTAGCCGTTCAGACACCAGCCGAAGATCACCATGATGGAGAGATAAGCCTTGCGGCCGCCCAGTTCGAAACCGCTCAGCCACCAGTCCAGCGGGCTGTCCATGTAACGACCCCAGGCCACCTGAATGTGCTTGAAGGCCATTGCATCACCGGTCAGGTGATAGAGGTAGACCATGTAGGCAAACAGGCCAAACGGGATCATCCAGAGGGTGAACACCACCTTGAAGGCGCGCTCGGTGAAGCGGAAAAATTCCCGCCAGCCGTAGGCTTGCAGCGCCAGGATCAGCACCGGGAAGACCATCATCACCCCCAGGTTGCGGGTACCGGAGATACAGACCCCCAACACGGCCACCATCAGCCACTGCTCCCGATAGGCGAACAGGAACATCCCCAGCATCAGCGCCATAAAGGTCGACTCGGTATAACCGGAGACGAAGTAGGCGGAAAAGGGGGAGAAGGCGAGCAGCCAGACGCCGAAGCGGGCGGTATCGTCACCCAGCTTTAGCTGACGCAGCACCAGCAGCATCAGCGGCAAACTGGCGAAGAAGGAGGTGTTGGCCACAATGATGAGGCCGATCAGGCTCTCGACATTGAACAGGTTGGAGATGGCACCGGAGACCATCGGATAGAGCGGCATAAAGGCCCAGTTGGCCGCATTGCCCTTGCTCAGCCAGCGCGGGTAGAGGTCGTAGCCGTTTTCGATGATGCGCTGGAACCAGACGCAGTCGAACTGGCAATAGGCTTGCAGTGGCCCGATACCGGGAGTGCCATAGAGCTGGACACCGAAGTAGCCCATGCCATACAGCGCCACCCGGCTTAGCATGAAGGCGGCGATGATCATCAGCCAGTCACGGCCGCTGATGCGCAGTGACGGGCGATAGGGCTGTGCAGCCCCGGTGAGCGGGGCGGTATTGGTCATATCATTCATCAGGCAAAAACCCAGACGCGAGAGAGAACGTAAGTGAGGACGGTAACGGTCAGGGTGGCGATGACCACCGGCAGCAGACCGGAGAGCCCCGCAAACAGCAGGCCGCTCAGGATCAGGTTACGCACCGCCAGCGAGAAGAGGGCGACCAGCAGAAACTTGCTGGCGGCTCCCTGCTTCTGGAAGGTGATGTAGCGGTGACCAAAGAAGGAGAACCAGAACGCGATGGCAAAAGCCAGCGTGGTGACCAGATGCTCCGAGATGGTGGGCCAGGTATGAAACAGTGCGATGGAGGTGCCAAGGTCGACGAGGGTGGCCCCCCCGCCGACAAAACCGAAACGTACCAGCCGCCAGAATTCCTCGCGGGAGATCATTGAGGCGCTTGCTCCTGCTGCTCTTGCTGATTGTTCTCAGCGTTCTGCGGTGTGGCCGCATCCTGCTTGGCATACTGGCCATAGACCCCTTCAATGAGGTAGACCGGGCGCTGCTTCACTTCTACAAACATGCGGCCGATGTACTCGCCGATGATGCCGAGCGACAGCAGCTGGATACCGCCGAGGAACAGCACCACGGACATCAGGGAGGCGTAACCGGGCACGTCGATGCCGAAGAAGACCACCTGGGTCACGATCTTGAGGATATAGAGGAAGGCAACGAAGGAGACGCCGACACCCACATAGCTCCAGACCCGCAGCGGCCAGCTGGAGAAGCTGAGCAGGCCGTCGAGGGCGAAGTTCCACAGTTTCCAGTAGTTGAACTTGGTTTCACCGGCGTGACGGGCCGGGCGCTCGTAGGGGACGCCAACGGCACGGAAACCGGCCCAGGCAAACAGACCCTTCATGAAGCGATTGCGTTCAGGCAGCAGCTTGATCGCCTCGACCACGCGACGGTCGATCAGGCGGAAGTCACCGGCGTTCTCCGGCAGCTTGGTGCTGGTGGAGAGCGCGTTGAAGAAGCGGTAGAAGCCACCGGCCGTCAGGCGCTTCATCGGGGTATCGGCGCTGCGATCGACGCGGATGCCGTAGACGGTGTCATAGTCACCGGTCTGCCACAGTTTGACGAACTCCAGGATCAGGGCGGGCGGGTCTTGCAGATCCACATCCATCGGCACGATGGCGTCCCCTTTGGCCTGATGCAGACCGGCGGTCAGGGCCGCCTCTTTACCAAAGTTGCGGGCCAGGTTGACCAGGGTTACGCGCGGATCGCGGGCGATGGCCTGCTCGACCACTTCACGGGTGCGATCACGGCTGCCATCGTTGACGAATACAATTTCAAGCTGGTCTTTCAGCGGGGCCAGTTCGTTGTCTATCGCGTTGATGAAGGCATCGATGCTCTCTTCCTCGTTGTAAACGGGAACGACCAGAGAGAGTCGAAAATCTGGATACGACATAAGAACGTCCTTATTGGATAGTAGTTTTTATAAAACGGTGTTCAGGGCAAATATCACTGGGCAACGGTCAGGCGCACTGATTGAACGTTGATGGGGGTTGGTGCCGAGAGCGCCAGAAAATTGGGGCGCTTGGGATCTGCCGTGAGCGAGTCACCGGGCAGACTGAGGCGGATTTCGTTGATGCCCGCTTTGGCCAGTTTCACAGTGGTGGTGAAGTCGTGACCGAGCGCCACCTGCAACAGGGCACCGGCTTCCGGGCTGTTGATGCGGGCCTGTACGGTAAGCTGATCCGGATTGGCCGCCTGCTTGGGCAGCACGAAGTAGAGACCGCCCTGACCGGTGAGCAGAGTGCCTTCATCGCTCGGCTTCTTGGCCCAGCCTTCGCTGGAGAGGAAGCGGCTCGGTTTGGTCAGATTGAGCTCGTTACCCGGCTGGTAGGTCATGCTGGAGTTATGTTCCCAGAAGCGGGTCTTGCCTTCCAGATAATAGAGTTTGTAGGCCAGGCTCACGTTGGGGTGAGCAGCCAGATAGAGGGTGTAAAGATAAAAACCGCTTAACGCCAGAATGGCAGTCAAAAAACCGAACTTTTTGTACGTCATATCACTCTCTACGCCTGACAGAATGGGTAGGCCGATGTTGCGCATATGCTAATCCAATTGCAAAAAAAGCATAGTGGATCACAAAAAAAAATTTGGTCACATATTAACCCTTTTTTCCCCTTGTTCCAAACGTTGCGGTTTTCTGGTCAAACAGACCTGGCGTGGGCAAGTCGCCTGTGGCAAGGGGCACTCCGGCGGGCAGTTTGGCTGATATGGTTGCTTTGCAGCGTTATTGTCTAGCTGATTCGATACACATCTGGCCTCTATCGCCATTTTGCGGGGGGCGATTTATGATGACTCACCGTTTCGTCAAGGATGATATATGAAGTGGATCTGCTATTGCCTGTGCCTGTTGTTTGGATTATGGGCGCCAATGGCATTGGCCAAGGCCCTGTGTTCCGAGCCCATTCGGGTCGGTTACGATAACTGGCCCCCTTACCATTACTATCAGGCCGACACACCGCAACAGGTGCGCGGTTATGCCGCCGAGGTGCTGACGGCGGTGCTCTCTTCCATGGGCTGCAAGATCAACTATGTGGAGTTGCCCTGGAAGCGGGTGCTCCATGAGATGGCCTATGGTGAGATTGATATGGCGATGGAGGCGAACATCAACGATGAGCGCACCCGTTATGCCTGGTTTTCTGACTCCTACAACCCGGGACGTACCTTGCTGTGGATCCGTAAGGACAGCCACTATCCCGAGCAGGATCTGGCGAGCTGGCTGGCCAGTGGCTACACCCTCGGCGTCACCAAAGAGTACTTTTATGGTGATGAGGTGATGTCGCTGCTCGCTCGCTATGCCAAACAGGTGAGTGCGGTGAGCGACAAACAGAATGTCGAGAAGCTGGCCCGCAGGCGTATCGATGGCTTCCTCGGTGACGCACTGGCCACCCCCAGCGCCCTTAACAAGGAGGGGATGAGCGGTCAGTTCACCAGTCACCCCATGGTGGTTTACGAATCGCCGAGCTGCTTTATGTTGAGCAAGCGGCGCTTTTCGCCGCAGTTCTTGCAACAGTTCAATCAGGCGTTAGCCCGGTTCAAGGAGACGGATGCGTATGACATTATCTGGCAACGTTATGCCCCCGGGCGCTAGCAAAGTATTGGCCGTTCACGCATCATGAGCGGCCTTAGCATCGGGTCTGCCTGTCAGGCCTGACAGAGTGAACAAACCGTTTTGAGGTATCCATGGGGATGAAGTATTGGCTGGCCCTTGCCAATCTGATGTGGTTGGGATGTTTGCCCGCTGGCGCGGTACATGCGACCGACGCGCAAGTAGTGGTGGCGGCCAGTGAGACCGGACACGACTGGTATCAGGGCCGTCAGGCCGAACAGGCCCGTGTCGAGCTGGAGCAGCAGTTACAAGAGGCTGTGCTGGCGCAACTGCACCCCGATTTTTTCACCTTGTGGCAGCGTCTGAAGGCTGCACCAGCCGCCAAACAGGGTGCCACCTATGACGACATTTTTGCCAAGCTGAGTCGTTTCCAGCATGCCTGGCGGGGGATGGATCTGGTCTCTCGCGAGCAGATGAATACCCTCAAGCTCGATTTGAACCGTCCTGTGGTGACCAAGCCCAGCGATGAGGATCTGCTCACCCAAGTGAAATCCCTGCGCCCCCAGGTGGCGGAATACGAGGCGGTGCGAGCCAAAGTGCACAAGTTGCTGGCGATGCCGATGGCCAGCAAATGGCCGACTCTCGATATGCCGACCCTGCGTGCCGGAGAGAGCTCAGCCGAGCTTGGCCAGATCCGCGCCATGCTCAACGAGCTGGGCGACAGTGCCCCGAGCCATGGTGATCAGATTTACGATGGTGACACCGAGCAGGCCATTAAACAGTTCCAGCGTCGTCATGGTCTCACCGCAGACGGCATCATCGGCCGTCAGACCCGTTCCTGGCTCAATACCGGCCCGCAAGTGCGCGCCAGCTTGCTGCTGCGCAACCTGTGGCGTCGCGATCTGGTGGATCAGCTCGCCGGTGGCCGCTACGTGCTGGTCAATATTCCCGACTACCGCCTGAGCGTGGTGGAGTCCGGCAACGAGGTATTCACCAGCCGGGTCATCGTCGGCAAGGAGCAGCGGGCTACTCCCATTCTGGCCAGCGAAATTCGCTCCATCGTGCTCAACCCCTCCTGGCATGTGCCGCGCTCGATCCTGAGCAAGGACATCCTGCCCAAGCTGGGTCGCGATCCCGCCTATCTGAGTCGCGAGCAGTTCGAGGTGATCGACAGCGAGGGCAATCCGGTCCAGTTCACCGAAGAGGGGTGGCATCAGGCGCTGGCCGCCGGTTTCCCCTATCGCCTGCGGCAAAAGCCGGGGGATCACAATGCCCTGGGGCGCTACAAGTTCTACCTGCCCAACAATGACGCCATCTATCTGCACTCCACCCCGCGCAAGGCGCTGTTCGAGCAAGGGGCGCGCGCCTTCAGTTCGGGCTGCATCCGGGTGGAGCAAGCGGACGATCTGGCCGAGCTGTTGCTGGCAGATTCCCGTTATCAGCCGGACAAGGTGGCCAATATCCTCAAGGAGAGCCAGACCAAATGGTTGCCGCTCACCACGCCGATCCCGGTCTTTACCGTCTACTGGAGTAGCTGGATCGACGAAAATGGCCGCCAGCAGCTGCGCAACGACATCTACGGATTTGATCGGGTCAGCTTCCAGAGCCGCCTGCTGTGATCCCTGCCACAGAGTGAAAAGCCCGGCCTGTGCCGGGCTTTTCTATGGGCGATTGAGGTTTGACAGGCCCCCCGCCGGAGGGTAGTTTCAAGCGCCTGTATCACATTCACTCAGTGATCTTATTCAACTATTTTTTCGCTTGAATATTTTCGTTTGAAGCTGCGATGGACGAACCCCTTATGCTGGAACAAAAGATAAGTCGACGTCGCCTGTTGTTGGGAGCCGGTTGCCTGCTGGGTAGCTCGCTGATCTCCTTCCCTGCACTGGCAAGCCGCAGTACCACTGGGCGTGAACTCAGTTTCTTCAATCTCAATACCGGCGAGCGGGTACGCGCCAGTTATTGGGAGAATGGCCGTTATCTGAGCGATGGATTGGCCGAGCTTAACCACATCTTCCGCGATTACCGCCGCAATGAAGTGTTCAGCATCGATAAGAAGCTGTTTGATCAGCTGTTCCTGTTGCAGCACAAGCTGGGCCAGCGCAGCGAAATCCAGCTGATCTCCGGCTATCGCGCCCCGGAGACCAATCGTCAGAAGCGCCACAAGAGCCGCGGCGTGGCCAAGCACAGCTACCACACCTTGGGGCAGGCGGTGGATGTGCGGATCCCCGGCGTACAGCTGGCCCATCTGCGCAAGGCGGCCCTCAATCTCAAGGTGGGTGGGGTCGGCTACTATCCCCGCGATAACTTCGTTCACCTCGATACCGGCCCGGTACGAAGCTGGTAAAGGGGTGGGCAAGCTGTCAAGCTCTTCCCATCGGTGAGGAGATAGCGATGAAAAAGATAGTGATTGGCGGCCTGATCGCCCTGTTGTTGACCGGTTGCAGCAAGCTCAACCGCGAAAATTACGACCAGTTGAAGATGGGGATGAGTTACGCCGAAGCCAGCACCATTCTTGGCAAGGCGGAGCGCTGTGATGACGTGCTGGGTACTACCAGCTGCCTCTGGGGTGGGGAAGGGAAGAACATCAAGATCCGCTTTATCGCCGACAAGGCGACCTTCTTCAGCTCGGAAGGGATTAACTGAGTCGTAGCTGGGTGGGTAAAACAGCACTGCCATGAAAAAAGCGCCACTCGGGCGCTTTTTTGTTGCTCGCAATCCAACCTGCCTCGCCAGAAGCTGGCGTACTCAGTGGGTCGCGTACTGGTAGTTGAAGGTGGGCAATCCCCACTTGAAGCGAACCGCCAGCAGCCGCAGTACAAAGCCGATCCCGATGGAACCGAACGCGGCCCAGTTAGTCGGCAAGCCCTGATCCAGCGCCAGACAGTAGAGCGCTGCGGTGATCAGCGAAATGGCGGCATAGAGCTCGCGACGAAACACCAGCGGAATGCGCTGGCACAGCAGATCCCGCAGCACCCCGCCAAAGACACCGGTCACCACCGCCATGATGCAGGCAATGCCGGCGCCGTGGCCCATCTCCAGCGCACGGGCGGCACCGAAGATGGAGAAGACCACCAGTCCCAGGGCATCGAGGGCCATGAACAGCTTGCCGAGATAGCGCATCAGGGGGGCGGAGACCACTCCCACCATTGCTGCGGCGGCAACCAGCAGCACATACTCCGGATGCTCAATCCAGAGCAGCGGATAGTGGCCCAGCAGCACATCGCGAATGGTGCCGCCACCGATGGCCGTCGCCGAGGCGATGATCACCACACCAAACAGATCCATCCGTCGCCGGCCCGCAGCCAGCGCGCCGGTCATCCCTTCGGCCACCAAGCCCACCAAGAAGAGTGCATGTAACATGAGATATCCCAGGGAATGAAAAGCCCCGAATCCTACCAACTCGTGTCATATGGGACAAGCGATCGAATGCATGCATTAATTTAACTCATGCTAAATGCAAAAAAGGCACCGTTTCGGGTGCCTTTTCTAATCAAGGTTCAAGGGTTAGCGCCCCAACTGCTCCTGCCGGTAGTGATCGACCCACATGGCGGTGGCGCCGCAGATAGCGACCGGCATCACGAAGAGGTTCACCACCGGAATGGCGGAGAAGAGGGTGACCAAAGCGCCAAAGCTCAGGCACTTGCCGCGGCGCTGCTTCAAGGCATCGCGCATGGTGATGAAGCCGATCTTGTGGTTGTCGAACGGATAGTCCACATACTGGATGGCCATCATCCAGGCGCTGAACAGGAACCAGAGCACCGGCGCCAGAGTCTGGCCCACCACCGGGATCAGGAACAGGATCAGGCAGCCGATGGCCTTGGGCAGGTAATATTTCAGCTTGGTCCATTCGCGGCCGAAGGTGCGCGGCACATCCTTGACGATATCCAGCATGCCGCTGTCATTGGCAGGCTGGCCGGTGAGGATCTGTTCTACCTTCTCTGCCAGCAGGCCGTTGAAGGGGGCGGCTACCCAGTTGGCGACCGAGCTGAAGATAAAGGAGAAGACCACCAGGATGGTGATGAGGGCGATGGGCCACAGCAGGTAGTCCAGCCAGTCGAGCCAGGCGGGGATCTGCTGATGGAGCCAGGCGAACAGGCCGTCCAGCTGCAGCAGTAGGGCATAGAAGGCCCCGGAAAACAGCACGAAGTTGACCAGCAAGGGGATCAGCACGAAGGTGCGGATGCCGGGCTGACGAATGAGCGAGAAGCCGCGCAGGAAGTAGTCTGCACCGCTGATCGAGTCTTTTACCATACGGGGGGAGTGGCTCATCTGAGCTCCATCTGTTCATGGGAAACTGCCTGCATATTACAAACAAGCCTTTGATTTGGTAAAGTCGCCGACTATTCCTTATTTCTTGCCGTGGCGACTGAAAAGCGGGCATGGATGGGGATTATGCCTGCATATTACAAACAAAGCCGGGTCTGGATTTGGTAAAATCGCCTGCTCACCTCCTCTTTATTTAGCCACTGATACAGGTCGCCATGCGTCTGAAACTGATCAAACTCGCCGGCTTCAAGTCGTTTGTCGAGCCGACCCGCATCGAACTGTCGGCAGACATGACCGCCGTGGTGGGCCCCAATGGCTGTGGCAAATCCAACGTCATCGACGCGGTGCGCTGGGTACTGGGGGAGAGCTCCGCCCGCCATCTGCGCGGTGAGAACATGACCGATGTCATCTTCAACGGCTCCATCAATCGCAGTGCGCACGGGCGCGCCTCGGTCGAGCTGGTGTTTGACAATCCCCACAACCGGGTGCCCGGCGAGTTCGGCCGCTTTACCGAGATCTCGGTGCGCCGCGAAGTGCTGCGCGACGGCTCCAACCACTATCAGATCAACGGCCAGAAGTGCCGCCGCAAGGATGTGACCGACCTCTTCCTCGGCACCGGTCTTGGCCCCCGCAGCTACGCCATCATCGAGCAGGGCACGGTCAGCCGACTGGTGGAGTCACGTCCGGCCGATCTCAAGCTCTTTATGGAAGAGGCCGCCGGGGTCTCCCGCTACAAGGAGCGGCGCCGCGAGACCGAGCAGCGTATTCGCCACACTCAGGAGAATCTGGAGCGCCTCGGCGATATTCGCGGCGAGCTGGGCTCGCGCCTTGACCACCTCAAAGCCCAGGCCGAGACCGCCGAGCGCTACAAACAGCTCAAGAGTCGTTCGCGCGCGGCCCGCGCCGAGCTGATTGGCTCCGAATTGTGGGCGCTGGAGACGCGCCTTGGCGAGGCCAAAACCGAACTGGCGCAGGCCGAGCAGGCGCTGGCGGCGCTCGATGCCAAGCGCACCGCCGATGACGGGCGCCACGTCACCCTATCGGTTGCCAGACAAGAGGCACAAGCCGAGCAAGCGAGTCGCCAACAACAGATTTTTCTCGGCGGGCAAGCCATCGCCCGTCTTGAGCAGCAACAATTGCACCAGAGTGAACTGGGGCGCGACTGGCAGGCTCGTGCTCAGGCGCTGGGCGAGCGGATCGCCACCCGCAAGGCGCAGCTTGCCAGCCAGCAGGATCAGCTGACCGAAGGGGCTCTGCGCGCTGAGCAGGAGAGCGCCCGGCTGGAGCAGTGTGAGCAGTTGCTCACCGAGCAACAGGAGGCCCGCCAGCACGCCAGCGAGCAGCTGGAGCAGGCCCGCTTGCGCCAGCAGCAGTGGCAACAACAATTGGCAGGGTTGCAGGGGCAGCTCAACCAGACCCGCACCCGGCTGGGTGGCCTGCAGGAGCTGCAAGCCAAGACCCGGCTGGCCCGCCTCAAGCTGGAAGATGAACGCGCGGGTCCACTCGGCGCAGCGGCCGATGACCTGCAACCGGCCCTCGATGCCCAGAGTGGCGAGCTGGAGCTGACGCGGGCTGCCACCGGCGAGCTGACCGAGCAGTTGGCGCTGGCGGTCGACGCCCATGAACAACTCAAGCAGCAGCATGGCCAACAGTTGAGCCTGCAACGGGAGCTGGAGGCGCGGTTGGCGACGCTGGATCAGATCCTCGGCGAACAGATGGAGGGGGCGACCCTGGCCGATCGGCTGCACGTTGCCCCCGAATGGGCACAGGCGCTCGACAAGGTGCTGGGTCGCTGGCTCACCGCAACCCCGGCGGACGAGCATAATCTGGCGCAAGAGGGACTCTGGATTGGCCCGGCGCAACCGGCGATTGCTGGTACCCTGGCGGCGCAACTGGGCGGCGAGCACATTCCCGCCTTCCTCAATGCCATCTGGCTGGTGGAGAGCCGGGAGGCCGCCTTGGCCCGCCAGCCAAGCCTTGCGGCCGGTGAGTCGGTACTGACTCCTGCTGGCGACTGGCTGGGGCCAAACTGGGCCGATCTGGGGCAGGGGGCGGCGCTTGGCACCCTGGCGCTGCTCGGTGAGCGTGAGCGGTTGCATACCGAGCAGGAGAAGGTTGCCGCGGGGCTGGCACAGCTGAGCGAGCAACTTGTGGCTGCCGATGCCCGGCGCGCCCAGCTGGCCAGCGCGCAGGAGTTGTCGCAGCGAACCTTGCGTGAGCAGGAGCAGAAATGGCAACAACTGCGCGAAGCCTGGATCCTGCAACAGGGGCAGCGGCAGGAGCGGTTGCAGCGGCTCGGCCAGCTCGGCGAAGAGCTGATCCGGCTCGATCAGGAGCAGGCCGAAGAGGCAGAGCGACTGGCCATCGCCCGTGAACAACTGGAACTCGATGAGACGCGCCTTGCCGAGTTGCAGGAGCAGGGGGAGCCGCTGACACAAGCGTTGCAAGTTGCTCAGGAGCAGCTGACCCGCTGTGAGCGGGCGGTTGACGAGGCCCGTTTGCGCCGCGAGCAGCAACAAGCGGCCTGCCAGCGTTTGCAACTGGAGCTGGGCAGTCTGCGCCAACTCGTTACTCTGGGTGAAGAGGAGCTGGCGAGGCTAGGGCTGGAGCTGGCCGGGCTGAAAGGGCCGGATAGCGAGACGGTGCCTGATTTGGCGCCACTGCTGGCCGAGCAGCGCAATCTGGAGGCGCTGCAACTCGCCTGCCATCAGCGGCTCACCGAGCTGGAGCGTCAGCTCGGTGAGCTGGAGCAGGCCAGAAGTGCCGATCACAAGCAGCTTGTTACTTTGCAGGAGAAGCTGGCAACCCTGCGCCTTGAGCGCGAACGCAACCTCACCCGTCGACAGGGGCTGCACGAACAGTTCGAAGAGCTGGGGGTTCGACTGGTGGATCTCGATCAGGCGGTGCTGATCGCAGCAGATCGCAGCAAGCTGCGTCAGGAGATCCAGACTCTGGAGGGGCAAGTGGAGGCGCTCGGCGCCATCAACCTGGCGGCGCTGGAGGAGTACGAAGAGGCGAAAACCCGGGCAACCTACCTCGAAAATCAGTGTCAGGATCTCGAGCAAGCGCTGGAAACCTTGAGCCAAGCCATTAAAAGAATTGATAAAGAGACACAAATACGGTTCCGGGACACTTTCGATAAGGTCAACGAAGATTTAAAATCCCTGTTTCCGAAAGTGTTCGGTGGGGGCAGTGCCTGGCTTGAGCTTACCTCCGATGATCTTTTGGAGGCCGGAGTGAGCATCATGGCGAGACCTCCGGGTAAGAAGAATGCTACCATTGCCCTGCTTTCCGGGGGGGAGAAGGCGTTAACCGCACTTGCGCTGGTTTTTGCCATCTTCAGACTCAACCCAGCACCTTTTTGTCTGCTGGATGAGGTGGATGCACCGCTCGATGAAGTGAACGTTGGTCGCTTCTGTTCTCTTGTCAAAGAGATGTCGAGCACAGTACAGTTCGTTTACATCAGTCATAATAAGGTCTCCATGGAGATGGCTGAGCAGCTGGTTGGCGTCACGATGCAAGAGCCCGGGGTTTCTCGCATTGTGTCGGTCGATATCGGTGAAGCCGTCGCTTTGGCTGAGCAAAACTAGAAAGAGAAGCAGCTAATGCAGGAATTGCGTTACATCTTGGTTGCCCTGGGCGGTATTGCTATTGCGGCATTGCTCATTCACGGGTTGTGGAGCAACAAAAAGAATCGTCAGGCACCGATCAAAGAGAAACCGATTGGACGGATGGACTCCAAGTCGCGGGATCGTGATAACGACACCTTCGACAGTGATGGCATCGGCCAGGTGCGCGTGGTCAGTGGTGGCCGTCGTGCCGAGCCCAAGCTGCGCAGTGAAGAGAGCCGCCAGCCGGAACTCGGTCGTCGCCCTGCCGTCCCCGCCTTTGATGATGAAGATGACGAGGACGATCTGCCGCCGCCCGTAGTGCGCAAGCCTGCTGCCCGCCCGGTTCCGCCGCCTCCTGTCTATGAAGAAGAGGAAGCGTTCGACGAACCGTTGCCCGAGGAGATCGACGAGGCGCCCGCCGCGCCGGTGCGCAAGCCAGCTCAGGTCAATCGTCGTACCCCGGTCTACCGTTCCCGCCCCCAGCGTGAGCCCATGATGCAGTCACTGGACGACGAGCCGCTGGTCGAGCCCGCTTATGCGACCGCCCCGACCTTTGGCGCCCGTACAGAGACAGTCCGTACCGCTGACACCGTTCGTGCCGAGCCGGTGCACGCTCCCGAGCCTGTTTATGAAGAGCCGGTCTATGTGGCACCTGCTCCGGTGGTTGAAGAGCAGCGCATGGCGCCACAGCCGGTCGAGAAGATCTGGCAGGATGTCTACGTCATCAACCTGATGGGCCGTCCGGGTCACGACTTGCAAGGGGCGACCCTGCTCTCATCCCTGATGGCGCTGGGCTTCAAGTTTGGCGAGATGGATATTTTCCACCGTCACGAGGACCCGAACGGCAATGGCGAAGTGCTCTTCTCCATGATCAACATGGTCAAGCCGGGCACCTTCAACCCGTACCGGATGGAGCAGTTCGCCACCCCGGGCGTGTCGCTCTTCATGCAACTGCCGCTGCGCAGCAATGCCGCGTTTGCCTTCGAGGACATGCTGCAGGCCGCCGATCAGCTGGCCAGCGATCTCGATGCCATGCTGACAGATATGGATCGCAGCCCGCTGAGCGACGAGACCATTGCCCGTTACCGTCACGAGCTGGCTACCTACGAGGCCAGTCGCGACTAATACGCCATGCGGGTCGAGTGAAGAAAAAGTGCGGTACCCTGGTACCGCATTTTTGTTTCTACCCCGGGCCGGATGTTCAATCACACTTCGAGACTTTTTCATGAGCGACACCCTCTCCCGTCACCGTCAATTGTGTGAACTGCTTACCGAATATGGTCACCAGTACTATGTGCTGGATAACCCCACAGTGCCGGATGCCGAATACGATCGCCTGATGCGCGAGCTGATTGCGCTGGAAGCCGAGCATCCCGAGCTGAAAACACCGTCGTCCCCCAGCGTGCGGGTCGGTGGCCAGCCGCTGACGGCGTTCAGTCAGGTGCGTCACGAGATCCCCATGCTCAGTCTGGATAACGTCTTTAGCAGCGAAGAGTTGCAGGCGTTCGAACAGCGGATGAGCGATCGCCTCAAGCGTGACGTGCGTTTCACCTTCTGCTGCGAGCCCAAGCTCGACGGTCTGGCGGTGAGCCTGCTCTATGTGGATGGTCAGCTGGTGCAGGCGGCTACCCGGGGCGATGGCGCCACTGGTGAGGAGATCACCGAGAACGTGCGCACTATCAAGGCCATTCCGCTCGCGCTGCGTGGCACTGGCTGGCCTGCCCGGCTGGAGGTGCGTGGTGAAGTCTTTATGCCCAAGGCCGGTTTTGAGGCGATGAACGCCAAGGCGCTGGCCGCGGGCGAGAAGGTATTCGTCAACCCGCGCAATGCCGCCGCTGGCAGCCTGCGTCAGCTCGATTCACGTATCACCGCCAGCCGTCCCCTGAGCTTTTACGCCTATGGCGTGGGGGTGGGGGGCGAGCAGTTGGGCGACACCCACTTCGGTCGTCTCAACCAGCTCAAAGCGTGGGGGCTGCCGCTCAGTCCCGAGGTGAAGCTCAAAGAGGGGCCGCTGGCTGTCAGGCGTTCCACGACGACATTCTGGCCCGTCGTGGCGAGCTGCCCTACGAGATCGACGGCGTGGTCTACAAGGTGGATGCCATCGCTCTGCAAGAGGAGCTGGGCTTTGTGGCCCGCGCGCCGCGCTGGGCGACAGCCCACAAGTTCCCGGCGCAGGAGGAGATGACGGAGCTTGAGAACGTCGAGTTTCAGGTCGGCCGCACCGGCGCCGTGACCCCGGTAGCCAAGCTCAAACCGGTGTTTGTCGGCGGCGTGACCGTCTCCAACGCCACCCTGCACAATGCCGACGAGATTGAGCGGCTCGGCGTCATGATCGGCGACACCGTGATCGTGCGCCGGGCGGGGGATGTGATCCCGCAGATCGTCGCCGTGGTGGAGGCGCAGCGCCCAAGCGACGCCCGCGCGATCCTCTTCCCGACCGAGTGTCCGGTCTGTGGCTCTGCAGTCGAGCGACTGGAGGGAGAAGCAGTCGCCCGCTGCTCCGGCGGCCTGTTCTGCGAGGCGCAGCGATCGGCGGCGCTCAAGCACTTCGCCGCCCGTCGCGCCATGGATGTGGATGGCCTTGGCGACAAGATTATCGAGCAACTGGTGGACAAGGGGCTGGTGAAGACCCCGGCCGATCTGTTCAGCCTCAACGCCATCCAGCTGGCCGGTCTTGAGCGGATGGGGCAAAAGTCGGCCCTTAATCTGGTGGCCGCCATCGATGCGGCGCGCAGCACCACCTTGCCGCGCTTCCTGTTTGCCCTGGGGATCCGCGAAGTCGGGGAGGCGACCGCCCTCAATCTGGCCAACCACTTCCTCACCCTGGATGCCCTGCGCGCGGCTTCGGTGGAGCAACTGCTGACGGTGGCCGATGTGGGCGAGGTGGTGGCCAAGCACGTCTACTACTTCCTGCGTCAGCCCCATAACGTGGAGGTGCTGGAGGCCCTGCTGGCCGCCGGTATCCACTGGCCGGCCATCGAGAAGAAAGAAGCAAGCGCTCAACCCTTTGCCGGCAAGACCTTCGTGCTGACCGGTACGCTGACCACCTTGTCGCGCAACGACGCCAAGGTGGCGCTGCAGGCGCTGGGGGCCAAGGTGGCGGGATCGGTATCTGCCAAGACCGATGTGCTGGTGGCGGGGGAAGCGGCCGGTTCCAAGCTGACCAAGGCGCAGGAGTTGGGCATCACCATCTGGACCGAAGAGGAGCTACAACAGGCGTTGCAGGGCTGAATAGCCCTCACCAAGCCTGCTAACCGCAGCCTCCGATAAAAGAGAACCCGGCATGGCCGGGTTCTCTTTTTTTGTGTGGGTGTTCACTCACGCCAGAGGATCTTGTGGCGCCATTTGTCGGGCAGGGTGAGCTGCCAGCGGGCCAGCTCGCTCTTGCTGAAGAGATACTCGCCACGCAGGGCGGCCCGCGGGGAGAGGGTTTTGGGCAGCGCTCCCGCCAGTATGGTGTTGATGAGCGCTGCAGCCTGCAGCCCCTGATCCTTGCCATCGAGCACCAGCCCGCCGATGGCCATCCCCTTGCCCACGGTGAACTCCCAGAAGCAGAAAACCGGCACCGGGCTGTGTCGGCTGGTCCACTCCAATACCGTCTTCTCATCCACATGCTTGCCATTTTCATCCAGCAGCGTGTGGTAGAGGCCGAGGAAGATGGCGCCATATCCGTTTTTCTTGCTGTTGAGCACCGCCTCCTGCCAGAGGTCATACTCGCCGAGCAGCTGGCTGTAGACCCGGGTCTGGCCGACGCGCAGTTCGGTCTGGGTTTTGAACTCATCCTCGATGGCGGTGAGGGCGACCTGGCTGGCATCAAACAGTACCAGCGCCTTGTCGAGCCCCCCCATCAGCTGGCTCATCTCGCTGATATTGCGTTTGAGCAGGGGACGTTCCAGCACGCCGGTGATCTTGGGGTGGCCGACAAAGCCTTTGAGCCGGGGATTTTCGTTCATGCCGAGAAAGACTACCGGGGTACCCAGCGAGGCGATCTCGTTGGCTAGATAGTTGATGGCATTGTCATCGCCCAGCAGCACCAAATCCGGTTTGTTCTTCAGATAAAAAGCGATGGCCCGTTGGGCGATGCCGTCGAACGCCTCCCGCGGATGGCGTTTGGTGTCCATATAGAAGTGAGAGATCTGGTGCTCTCCCTGCAACCCCTTGCGCAGACCTTCATTGTAGCTTTGGTCCCACAGGTATTCGGGATGGTAGCTGCTGATCACCAGAATGTTGGCGGCCCAAAGTGGTAGGGAGAGGGTGGAGAGCAGTAGCAACAGCAGGGAGATACGCATGCGGTGTCCCTTGTCGAGCGGTAGAGAGTACTCGCTCAGTATGGGCGGTTTTGGTTGGCGCTGTCATCTCGAAACGGTGTGGCGGGACGCGATTTTTTTTCGGATGAGCGGATCGGACGCCAGCCCGCACCCTGCTTGAGGTTGGATTTGATTGGGGCTTGTTGTGGTTGGTTGTGAACTGTCCCGCTCGCTGAAAAACCTGTTCTGGATCAAGAAATACGGTCACGCTTTGGTGCCTAATAGACACCACATATAGGCGTGCATTCAGTTTTAATCCCTATATGTAGTGTTATTAAGCTGTGTATAAGCTGTTCCCTTCCTCTCTTCAGCCCAGGCTTGTCAAGCCCCGGCTGAATTTGTTTGCGTCCAGGACGAGATGCCGGGAAGGGGATCTAACAAGGGTGAGCCAGAGGCAAATGCCTGGCCTTTTAACGGGGATAATTCATGAAACCGGTTGTGATCAAACGTGACGGATGTCGCGCACCATTCAATGCCCAGCTGATTAGCGATGCGGTCAGCCGTGCGGCGGAAGCGGTCAATCAGGCCAATCCGGCGCTGGCACTGCGCATCTCAAACGCGGTCAGCCAGGAGCTGGAAGGGCGTGGTGAAGTTGATATCCACGAGATCCAGAACCGGGTTGAAAACCACCTGATGGCGTCCGACGACAAGGCCATTGCCCGTGCCTACATCGAATACCGTCACGACCGGGATCAGGCCCGTGAGGCGCGCGGCCGTCTGGCGCAGGAGATCCGTGGTCTGGTCGAGCAGACCAACGCCGCCCTGCTCAACGAGAACGCCAACAAAGATTCCAAGGTGATCCCGACCCAGCGCGACCTGCTGGCCGGTATCGTCGCCAAGCACTATGCCACCAGCCACATGCTGCCCCGTGATGTGGTGCAGGCCCACGAGAACGGTGATCTGCACTTCCACGATCTCGACTACTCGCCTTTCTTCCCGATGTTCAACTGCATGTTGATCGATCTGAAGGGGATGCTGACCCACGGCTTCAAGATGGGTAATGCGGAGATCGATACCCCGAAATCGATCAGCACCGCCACCGCCGTGACCGCCCAGATCATCGCCCAGGTGGCGAGCCACATCTATGGCGGCACCACCATCAACCGCATCGACGAAGTGCTGGCGCCCTATGTTACCATCAGCTGGCAGAAACACCGTGAAGTGGCCGAAGAGTGGGGCATTGCCGATGTGGAAGCCTATGCCATGGCCCGCACCGAGAAAGAGTGTTACGACGCCTTCCAGTCGCTGGAGTATGAAGTCAACACCCTGCACACCGCCAACGGTCAGACGCCGTTCGTCACCTTCGGCTTTGGTCTGGGGGATAGCTGGGAGTCGCGGATGATCCAGCGCGCCATCCTCAGCAACCGTATCGCTGGCCTTGGCAAGAACAAGAAGACCGCCGTGTTCCCGAAACTGGTGTTCGCCATCAAGGATGGCCTCAACCACAAGCAGGGCGATCCCAACTACGACATCAAGCAGCTCGCGCTGGAGTGTGCCTCCAAGCGGATGTATCCGGACATCCTCAACTACGACCAGGTGGTGAAGGTGACCGGCTCCTTCAAAACCCCCATGGGTTGCCGCTCCTTCCTCGGCGCTTACGAGGAGAATGGTGAGCTGATCCACGAAGGTCGCAACAACCTGGGCGTGGTGAGCCTCAACCTGCCGCGCATTGCGCTGAAATCCCGTGATGAAGCGGACTTCTGGGATCGTCTGGATGCCTCTCTGCGGGTCGCCAAGAAGGCGCTGATGTACCGCATCACCCGTCTGGACGGGGTGAAAGCGCGGGTTGCTCCGATCCTTTATATGGAAGGGGCTTGCGGTGTGCGCCTCAAGGCGGACGACAACGTCAGCGAGATCTTCAAGAACGGCCGGGCCTCCATTTCGCTTGGCTATATCGGGGTTCACGAGACCATCAACGCCCTGTTTGGTGACAAGGTGCACCTGTTTGACAGCGCCGAGCTGCAGCAGAAGGCCATCGCCATCATCGCCCGTCTCAAGGCGGCCATCGACGAGTGGAAAGAGGAGACCGGCTACGGCTTCAGCCTCTACTCCACTCCGAGCGAGAACCTCTGCACCCGTTTCTGCCGCATCGATGCCAAAGAGTTTGGCGTAGTATCCGGCGTGACCGACAAGGGCTACTACACCAACAGCTTCCACCTCGATGTGGAGAAGCAGGTCAATCCGTACGACAAGCTGGACTTCGAGGCGCCCTATCCGCCCATCGCCAGCGGCGGCTTCATCTGTTACGGCGAGTACCCCAACATCCAGCACAACCTGGAAGCGCTGGAGAACGTCTGGGATTACAGCTACGACAAGGTGCCCTACTACGGTACCAACACCCCCATCGACGAGTGCTATGACTGCGGCTTCACCGGCGAGTTCGAGTGCACCTCCAAGGGCTTTACCTGCCCGCGCTGCGGCAACCACGACCCCGCCAAGGTGTCGGTGACTCGCCGTGTCTGTGGCTACCTCGGCAGCCCGGATGCGCGCCCCTTCAATGCGGGCAAGCAGGAAGAAGTGAAGCGCCGCGTCAAACATATGTAAGCCGAGCCCTCAGCCTAGCCCTCTCCCAAGGGGAGAGGGAACCGGCCGATGTACTGTTTGTGCTGCTTTGCTCCCTTCTCCTGCTCACTTGAAAAAGAGTGGGAGAAGGGGCGGGGGGCGGGGATGAGGGGCCGTAATAGAGAGAGATGATGCACTACCACCAATACTACCCGGTTGATGTGATCAACGGCCCCGGCACCCGCGCCACCCTGTTCGTCTCGGGTTGCGAGCACCAGTGCCCCGGCTGCTACAACCAGAGCACCTGGCGGCTCGATGGCGGCAAGCCATTCGATGAGGCGATGAGCAATCGCGTCATTAGCGACCTCAACGACAGCCGCATCAAACGGCGTGGTCTGTCGCTCTCCGGCGGCGATCCGCTTCACCCGGCCAACGTGCCCCACGTGATGGTGCTGGTGAAACGGGTACGTGCCGAGTGTCCGGGCAAGGATATCTGGTGCTGGACCGGTTATCGGCTCGGCGAGCTCTCCGCTGCCCAGCGCGAGCTGGTCGCCCTGCTGGATGTGCTGGTGGATGGCAAGTTTGAAAAAGAGCTGGCAGATCCGGGCCTGCTCTGGCGTGGCAGCAGCAACCAGCAGATCCACGACCTCAATGCCTGGCGTGATACGGGTGAGCGAATTCCCTGTCTGGTTTGCAGTTGAAGCCCGGGATGTTTATGGTTAGCCCATTCCTATCCCGACGACATTCTTGAAGAGGAGAGCCGAGATGAACAATCTGCTCAAGATCCTGCTGGCCATCTTTCTGCCCCCGGTCTGTGCCTTTCTTCAGGTGGGCTTCAGCCTGCATTTTCTGATCAACATAGTGCTGACCCTGCTGGGCGGTCTGCCCGGCATGGTGCATGCGCTTTGGCTGGTGGTGAGCGACAAGCGCGGCTGATACCTTCGGCTGGGTAGTGAGCTCATAGACGATAAAAGGGCCAACCTCTCGGGGTTGGTCCTTTTGTTCATGTTCATACGAATACTTTTTCGTCAAGATGGGTCACTGACCAAGGGGGCTCGTGTTAAGCGGCCCGCAGTCCGGCAACAAGCACCGGCAAAGAACAAGGAGCGTTACATGAAGTGGAAAGTCGCAGTATGGTCAGGTCTGGCCGTGACACTGTTGCTGGGCTGCTCATCCCGTCAGGAGGTGGCGCACGAACGTGCTCCGATCGCTATCCCTCTTGAGCAGTTGTCCAGCTACTGGGTTCAGGAGAAGCAGTGGTCATGGCTTGGCAATGACGAGCCCGCCCTGCCGGCCAAACCGGTCAAGGGGTATGTGGAAGTACGCTATCAAATCGACGCCAGCGGCACGCCGGTCAAACCGGAAGTGGTGGCGGCCGAGCCCCCCGGCGAGCTGGAGCAGAGCGCGCTGGCGACCCTCTCGCGGATCCGCTACAGCCCGGCAGAGGGCAACCCGGATGCCATTCCGGTCGAGGTGACCAACCGCTTCGAGATCGAGATCAACTGATCCCCCACCACTCTGATGTCAGAAACAGAGACCCCGGCCTAGCCGGGGTCACGTTTATTGCTGTTTGCAGTCGTTGTAGGCGGTCTGCCACTCGCCAGCCTGATCCCGCAGTTCGACAAAGCCCCCATCCCCCTTGTTCCACCAGACGGCCTCGTGCTCGTCTGTATAGCGGGCGCCGGAGGCCGAGACGGCCTGGGGCAGGGTGTAATCCTTGCCGTCCGGCAGCGACAGCTTGATAAAGTTGAGGCTCTCATCGGAGAGGGAGAAGTAGCGCACCAGCACCTTCTTGCCCTGCTCGCACTGATAACTGACCGGTTCGCCACCGGTGACAGAGAGGGTATTGCCCTGATTGCAGCCGGCGAGCAGGCCGAGGGCCATCGCACCAGCGGCCATCATATGTACTTTATTCATGATTACAGCTCCATTGGTGTCGGAACGTGTCCGGAACATGCAGTGCATGAACGAGCGGGGTTGTCCCGCGTCGTCGATTTTTGCTCTTTCTTGCAGGTGTGCCCCCTTGTTTCGGGTTTATCCGATGGCCCCCTCAGCTGTGGCTGGTTGTGATGATTGGGAGGGGGGAAGGGTGTGGCACAGTGCGGGATGCCTTTCCAAGCATGAAGTGCAATAGACTGTTTGCAAAGGGGAAAATAATCAAAAATGGACAAATAGACCACTCTTTATTGTTTCTTGATGAAACTGTTAATTAGTGGCGTGATTGCGAGTCAGGTCGCTTTTTCAACATCTGATTAATTGTAAGATTAATAAAGCATTCAAGGAGTCCTGACGGATAGCATCGATGCACCGGCAGGCCATTGCCCAGGACTGGCAAGCGAGATCGCGTCGCGATCATCATTACCTGACTGTGGAGGATTTATGCTGGGTTTCGTTCTGGGCGATATGTATTGTCAAACATCGGTGCAGGCGTTACCTCCTCGCCTGGGAAAGATCTTTCCCATTCCTGCTGATTACCGACTGCGTGGCCGGGTATCCGCCGCCATCATGACCATCGAGAGCCTGCTCGATACCCCTTATCCGCAAAAGCAGTTTCGCGATCTGGTCTATGGCGCCTTTATCGAGCGCCAGCGCCGGCTGTTTGGCGAACATGTCATCGTTGCCCGCATGGAAGGGGAAGAGGGGTTGGAGCTGTCGATAGACCTTTCGTTTGTCAGCACCGCCGTACCGGTGGGCCTACTGGCTATCTCCGAAGAGCTGGCCCTGGCAACAGCGCCGCGTCCCAAGAAGAGCCATCCCCACTACGAGACGCTGTGCAAGGTCATCGATTGCATGGTGATGCTGATGTTTTATGGCAAGGTGATCCGCCAGCGTAATGCGGTGTTGGAAAATATCGGCTATCAGTTTGGTTATCAGCCCGCCGCGACCCTGACGGCGCGCGTTGGCAAGGGGGGGGAGGACGACTACGAGGCCTTCATGGTCAATATCATGACCTGTATTGCTCACGCCAACTCGCTCAAGGAGGCGCTGGAGAACGCCAGCAGGATGGGGATACAGGAGCCCGCCTTTTTCTGCATCGTCGGGGCGATTGCCAGCACCCTGTGGGGCGTGCCCAGACAGTGGGCATATCAGGCCTCACAACTGCTTCATCGTTCCCATCATCACTACATCCAGAATCTGCTGCGCTGTGAAACCCGTGCCGGGCGGCGTCAGATCAATCTGGAACCGCCCAAACCGCCACTGTTTGCTCCGATCCGGCAACAGGTTGTGCGTCTGTTTAAGGGGGCGCACTAATACGGGGCCATCCGCCGACAACACCCGTTGTTATCACTCAGGCGGGATAGAGCGCCCCCAGCACAGCCGGACGGCGGGCACCGGTGACGGCGGGCAGATTGCCCGGCTTGCGATGGACAAAGCACATGGCCAGCCAGGCAAATGCCGCGCCTTCAACCCAATCGGGGGCCAGGCCCAGATCAAGGGTGCTGGCAATGCGCCATGCGGGCAGCAGGCTGGCCAACTCGCTTAGCAGCGGAGCGTTATGGGCGCCACCGCCACAGACAAACAGCTCGGCTTTCGGTTGACTGGCGCTCAATGAGTTTGGCTGGGCGGGCAATTGGCGGGCGATGCTGTGGCAGGTGAGTGCCTGCAGGGTACGCTGCACATCCACGGGGGCGTAGGCATTGCCTGCCAGCTCGCCATCGAGCCAGGCGAGGGTGAACATCTCCCGTCCGGTACTCTTGGGGGAAGGGGCGACGAAGTAGGGGTGAGCTAGCAGCTTCTCCAGCAGAGCCGGGATGGGCGTGCCGCTGGCGGCCCATTTGCCACCGGCGTCATAGCTGCCACCGTGGGGCTGATGGCGGCGATACCAGCCATCGAGCAGGGTGTTGGCCGGGCCGGTATCAAAACCATAGACGCCGACCGGATTGCCCGGCAGTACCGAGATATTGGCGATACCGCCGAGGTTCAGCACCACCCGCAATACGCCGGGTTTGGCAAACAGTGCTTGATGGAACGCGGGCACCAGCGGCGCCCCCTGACCACCGAGGGCCATATCCATGGTGCGAAAATCGGCGATAACGTCGATGCCGGTCAGGGCTGCCAGCAGGGCGGCGTTGCCGATCTGCAGGGTAAAGCCAAGCTGGGGGCGGTGGCGGATGGTCTGGCCGTGGCTGCCGATGGCGCGAATATCCTTGGGGGTTAGCCCCGCCTTGACCAGCAGCGCGTGGGTGGCGGTGGCAAATTCCTCTGCCACTTGCTTGCCGGCCACTCCCATGCGGTCGATTTCGTTGTCGCTCGGGGTGCAGAGGGCATGCAGCGCGCGGGCGGTCTCTTCCGGCCAGGGGTGACAAAGCGCGGCTTCGACCCGCAATTCATCCCCGTCGATCATCACCAGCACGGCGTCAATTCCGTCCATGCTGGTGCCAGACATCAATCCGATATAACGCTCAGCCATGAGCTTTCCTCAATATGGTTGCCAAACGTGGGGCAGGATAAAGAGAGACCCTCATCTGGCTCACTTAGTTGCCGCGACTATCCCGCTTGTTCTGGGCCAGTTGCAGCGTGGGGTTGTCGAGCTTGACCAGTTGCGGCGTGGCCAGCATTTTGAAGTTGGCCAGCTCGCGTCCGCTGAGCGTCTCCGCCTGCGGCAAGTTGAGGGTGCGTGGATTCTTGTGAATGCCGCCCACCACGAATTCATAGTGCAGGTGCGGCCCGGTGACGCGGCCGGTGCCACCCAGGGTACCGATGGTCTGCCCCTGCTTCACCCGCTGTCCCTTGTTGACGGTGCGCTTGGCGAGGTGCAGGTATTTGGTCACGAAGTTGCCGGCATGCTTGATAAAGACATAGTTGCCGTTGAACTGGTTGTAACCGGCGGCCACCACGCTGCCGGAGCCCGCCGCCATGATGGGGGTGCCCACCGGCGCCACATAGTCGATGCCGTTGTGGGGGCGGATCTTGCCGGTCACCGGATGGAGGCGGCGCGGGTTAAAGTTGGAGCTGATGTATTTGAAATTGACCGGCGCGCGCAGGAAACTCTTGCGCATCGCCTTCCCTTCCGGGGTGTAGTAGTTGCCATCTTCATTGAGCACGGCGCGGTAGGCGGTGCCCTGGTTGACGAACTCGGCGGCCAGAATATCGCCGGAGGCCACCCGCTCGTCGTCGCGGAACTTGTCTTCATAGACAACCCGGAAGCTGTCCCCCGGCTGCAGATCCTGGGCAAAGTCGATGTCCCAGCCGAAGATGGCGGCGAGATCCATGATCTGATCTTCCGTCATCCCCGCGTCCACCGCCGCGCCCCAGAAGCTGGAGCGGATCTCGCCTTTGCTCACCTGTTCGCGGGTATCGAGGGCGATCTTGACGTTGCGGGCGACAAAGGTCTCCTCCTTGCGGCTCACCTTGAGCGCCTGCTCCAGACTGTGGGGGTAATAGAGGCTGTGCAGCTCGCCGTTCTCGGTGAGCTTGAAGGTGAGCTCCTGCCCCGGTTGCAGCATCCGCAGGGGATCACTGCCCTCGAGCTGGTCGATTAGGTGCAGATCAGTGGTGCTCAGACCAATGCGCTGGAAGATCACCCCCATGTTGTCGCCACGGTGTACCTTTACCTGCTTGGTGATGTAGCGCGGCTTGGGCGGGGTGACAGGCTGGGCGGCCTCGGCCGTCAGCTCGTGGTTCAACGCGTTGTCGTTAGCCGGTTCCCGCAGGGCAATCTCGTTGCCATTTTCATCGACTCGTGTTGCTACTGCCTGTTCGCTTGGCCAGGCCGCCAGCATCATGATCATGATGCTCAAAATCAGCACCATCTTGCGGTGCCAGTGGGGGAGTGCGTTAAAGGCGTGCCAAATAACCATGAGAAGCAGATGAAGTTGGGCAGAAAAGAGAGTCGGAGTTTACAGCCTTTCTAATTAGCCTGCCATGCCAGCCACACTGGGAGAGTGTTGCAAATGGTCATATGACGCTGACGAAGTCGGGTAGAATGGACGGATTTTACAGCCTTTCCAATTGGCCCGCCATTCCAGTAATATGTTTGGCCCTGTGGAATCGTGATGGAGAGTCAAAAAATGTCCCAGCTCGAGGTGGCGCTAGCCGAGATCAAGCGCGGAGCGGAAGAAATTCTGGTTGAAGAAGAACTGGTCGCCAAATTGAAGGAAGGGCGCCCGCTGCGCATCAAGTTGGGCATGGACCCGACGGCCCCCGACATTCACCTGGGTCATACCGTGATCCTCAACAAGCTGAAGACCTTCCAGGATCTGGGCCACGAGATCATCCTGCTGATCGGCGATTTCACCGCCATGGTGGGTGACCCCTCCGGCAAGAACAGCACCCGTCCGCCGCTCTCCGAAGAGGCCATCAAGCACAACGCCCTCACCTATGCGGAGCAGGCGTTCAAGATCCTCGATCCGGCCAAGACCCGCATCGAGTACAACTCGACCTGGCTGAGCGAGCTGGGTGCGACCGGCATGATCAAGCTGGCGGCCAAGCAGACTGTAGCCCGCATGATGGAGCGCGACGACTTCAAGAAGCGCTACACCGGCGGCCAGTCCATCGCGATTCACGAATTCCTCTATCCGCTGCTGCAAGGCTATGACTCGGTTGCGCTGAAGGCGGACGTCGAGCTCGGCGGTACCGATCAGAAGTTCAACCTGCTGATGGGTCGCGAGCTGCAAAAAGATGCCGGCATGGCGACCCAGTGCGTGCTGATGATGCCGCTGCTGGTGGGTCTGGATGGCGTCAAGAAGATGTCCAAGTCCGCTGCTAACTACATCGGCGTACACGATGCCCCGGGCGAGATGTTCGGCAAGATCATGTCCATCACCGACGATCTGATGTGGAACTACTACGAGCTGCTCTCCTTCCGTCCGCTGGCTGAAATCGAAGGGTTCAAGGCGGGCATCGCTGCCGGCACCCTCAACCCCCGTGACGTGAAGATCTGGCTGGCCAAGGAGATCATCACCCGCTATCACGATGAAGCGGCGGCCGAAGCGGCCCACGAAGATTTCACCCAGCGCTTCTCCAAGAACGCTATTCCGGACGAGATGCCGGAAGTCGAACTGGCCCTGGAAGGCGACGGGCTGGCCATCGCCAACCTGCTCAAAGAGGCCGATCTGGTGGCCACCACCTCCGAAGCGCTGCGGATGATCAAGCAGGGCGCGGTCAAGGTGGATGGCGAGAAGCTGGACGATGGCAAAGCACTGATTGGTGCCGGTACCGCTGTCTATCAGGTTGGCAAGCGCAAGTTTGCCCGGGTGACGGTCAAGTAAGCCCTGATCGCTCAGTCCACGCTGACGGGTCATCCAGTCTGCTGCGTTGAATAAGAGAAGCCTCCCTTGCGGAGGCTTCTCTGTATGTACGATATGGGCGGGAAGCGCAGATAGCAAAACCGGCATCGGATGATGCCGGTTTTTTATTGTTGCAGTGCGGTCTGCGGCCTTAGCGGGCCAGTTGGACGGCGGCGCGCGCGCTGGCCGGTTGCGGGCGGAGCCTGGCTTTTGGCGCGCAGGCCACTTTCAGGCGCAGCCACTCGCGCCACAGTAGCCAGCAGAGCGGCAGGGTGAGCAGCAGCACGGTGGCGGGCTGGGCCATCAGCACACCGTCACGGCCCCACTGCTGTGGCAGCAGGAAGATGAGCGGCAGCAGCAGTACGGTTTTGGCGATGGAGATAACCAGCGCCTGACGGGTACGCGCCATGGATTGCAGCAGCACGATGCCGAACATGATGATCCCCTCCAGCGGCATGGCGCCGAGGTTGAGGGTCAGGCTGCTGATGGCGGCGGCCAGCAGTTCGGGATCCTTGTCGCCGGTATAGAGCATGGCGACCTGTCCCGGCAGCAGCTGGATGGTGAGCCACACCAGCATGCCGTAGATAAAGGTGAAGGTGAGCCCCATCTCCATCAGGTACTTGAGGTTGCGATGGCGCTTGGCCCCCGCCGCCTTGCTGATGAGCGGCTGAATGCCGAACGCCAGCCCCTGCAGGATGACGATAAAGACCGCTTCGGTGTAACCGGCCACGGTAAAGCCCGCCAGATCCTTCACATTGCCATACACCATCAGCTGGCTGTTGTGCAGCATCAGCAGCAGGCCGAGGTTGAACTGGGCAATCAGGCTTGGCAGACCGGTAAAAAGCAGGTGCGGCATGGCGGGGAGGTTGGGCACCAGATCCCGCCAGCTGAGGCGCAGCCGCGCCCAGGGGGTAAAGAAGTAGCCAAGGCCGATCAGGCTCACGGCGCCTTCTGCCATCAGGGTGGCTTGCGCGGTACCGATCAGTCCCAGTCCCAGCCGACCCACCATGATGTAGTTGAGGATGATGTTGAGCACGGCGCCGCTGCTCACCAGCACCATGGCCAGTTTCGGGCGGCCATCGTTGCGCAGCAGATAGGGCACCGCCAGATTGCTAGCCAGCAGCAGGGTACCGCCGCCGATCCAGGTGAGGTAGTCACTCGCCTGTTTCCAAGTCTCGGTGCCCTGTTCAATCCCCAGCCCCAGCAAGATATCGGTGTGGGTGTAATAGAGCAGACCCGGCGCAACACCCCCGAGACCTGCCAGCAGCCAGAGGGCGTTGACCAGCGCCTGACGGGCCAGGTTGTTATTCTTCGCCCCTTGCTGGAAGGAGATGGCGGTGGCCGCCCCCATGCTGATCATGGCGGCCAGCCCGATCAGCACCATGATGACCGGATAGACCAGGTTGATCCCGGCGAGGCCTGCGGCGCCGACATAGTGGCCGACGAAGATGCCGTCGATGAGGTAGTAGGCCCCCGAGACCAGCATGGCAAGAATGGAGGGGAGGGCGTAAGCCCAGAAGCGACGGGTCATGGCCCGTCGCCGCAGTGTTAAATAGGCAGACATATCTGTTCTCTCGAGGAGCTCGAATATCGAACAGCTAGTCTAGATTAATACTTATTTGGTGATAATCAGGGTTTCACTTGATGAATTGCTGAGTATTACTCACCAATCCGGGGTGTTGGTAGTGAGCCTTGAGCATGTCGATCAGGATGCGCAGGCCACTGCCCAGCTGGTGTCGACTGGGATAGAAGAGATAGAAACCGGCAAAGGTGGGGCACCAGGGCTCCAGCACGGTGAGCAGTTTCCCCTCCGCGACCTTTTGGCTCACCTCCTCTTCCAGACAGTAGGCCAGCCCCAGCCCCGCCTCGGCGGCACCGAGATAGAGGGCCGGGGTGCTGGTGGTGAGCGGCCCGGTCACCTCAATTTCCAGCATGTTGCCGTCGGCGGCAAAGGCCCAGCGATAGTGATGGTGCGGGGTGAGGCGATAGCCGATACAGGCGTGGCGACTCAGCTCGCTCGGGTGCTCCGGCGCGCCGTGCTCGGCCAGATAGGCGGGGGAGCCCACCACCAGATAGCGCTGGGACGGGCCGAGGGGGATACCGATCATCTCCTTGGGCAGCAGATCGCCATAAAAGAGCGCCGCATCGTAGCCATCTTCAATCAGCCGGGGCATCAGCTCCTGCTCCACCACCTCCACCTGCATTCTGGGATAACGGCGCAGATAGTCGATCAGTACCGGTGCCAGCAGGCTGTCGATGGCGCCACGGGGGGCGCAGAGCTTGAGCCGTCCCACCGGCTCGTCGCTGTGGCGGGCCAGCTCGCTGAGCGCCTCTTCCAGCGTATTGAGGGTGGGGAGCAGCTGCTTGAGCAACCGTTGGCCCGCGTCGGTCGGCACCACGGCGCGGGTGCTGCGGTTGAGCAGCCGCACCCCCAACCTGGCTTCCAGTCCCTTCAGGCTATGGCTGAGGGCAGAGGCGGAGACCCCGAGTTCGAGGGCGGCCTTGCTGAAACTGCGGTGACGGGCGACGGCGGCAAACACCGCCAGTTCGGCGAGATCGGTACGGGTAATAGTCATCATCAATCAACAAAAAGGCGTGAGTCACAAGGGTACGCCAAGGCTGTGCTGCACACAATCTGCGCGCAACGGACGATATGTTGCAAAATTGCATCAACCGGCAAGACATTGATTCTAGTGAAACTAAGTTGAATTGTTAAAAAAAAACCACAACAAGGCTTTGTTAATGTGATCTCGGTTGGCCAAAAGGTGGCTGCAATCAAACTTCTGTTGATTAATTCAAAAAATGATGTGATTAATAAGGTCATTTAATTACAGTCACTCCATCGAGAAAGACGCATGTTGTCGAGTTGTTAAGGCAGACAGGTGTCCCCCTCAGAGTCAAACACTCATGCCGTTGTTTGTTGCATGCTTGTTGTCACATGACGTGATGACCAGATTGCCGGGGTGTGAGAGCTACAAGGACGGACAGCAGGCGTTCCAGGGAGAGGGAACCGGGCCAAGGCCCGAACAAACAAGAATCCCATTTTTCCTAGATGACAGGAACAACGTATGTCTGACATGAATATTGCGGCTGATGGTCGTTTAGCCAGCAACACTTCCCGCGGCATCAACAAGGCCGATGTGGTCTGGATGCTGGGTCTGTACGGTACCGCGATCGGTGCCGGTGTACTCTTCCTGCCGATCAACGCCGGTGTCGGTGGCCTGTGGCCGCTGGTTGCCATGTTGATCCTGGCCCTGCCGCTGACGTTCTTTGCTCACCGTGGTCTGGCCCGCTTCGTGCTGTCCGGCTCTACCCGTGATGGCGACATCACTGAAGTCGTAGAAGAGCACTTCGGCAAGACCGCAGGCAAATTCATCACCCTGCTCTACTTCTTTGCCATCTACCCGATCGTACTGATGTATTCAGTCGCCATCACCAACACCGTCGAGAGCGTGATTGTTCACCAGCTGGGCATGACTGCGCCTCCCCGTGCCATCCTGTCACTGGCGCTGATCCTCGGTCTGATGGCCGTGGTTCGTCTGGGTGGCCAGGTTATCGTCAAAGCGATGAGCGTGCTGGTATTCCCGTTCGTGATCACCCTGATGGGCCTGGCGTTCTACCTGATCCCGCACTGGAACGGTGCCATCATCACTGAAGCTCCGGCTCTGTCCGACGCCTTCAACGGTGACTTTATCAAGACCCTGTGGCTGGCGATCCCGGTTATGGTGTTCTCCTTCAACCACTCCCCGATCATCTCCTCCTTCGCGGTGGATAACAAAGGTCGTTACGGTGAAGGTGCCGAGAAGAAGTGCAGCAACATCCTGCTGGGCGCCCACGTCATGATGGTGATGACCGTGATGTTCTTCGTATTCAGCTGCGTACTGAGCCTCTCTCCGGCTGATCTGGCGGCTGCCAAAGAACAGAACATCTCCATCCTGTCCTACCTGGCCAACCACTTCGACAACCCGGTTATCGCCACCGTGGCTCCGTTGATCGCCATGGTTGCCATCAGCAAATCCTTCCTGGGTCACTACCTGGGAGCACAAGAGGGCATGAACGGCCTGATGGCCAAGGCGCTGCGCGAGAAGGGCAAGAACGTTGACACCAAGCAACTGAACAAAATCACTGCGGTGTTCATGATCCTGACCACCTGGGCCATCGCCACCATCAACCCGAGCATCCTCGGCATGATCGAAGACCTGGGCGGCCCGATCATCGCAATGCTGCTGTTCCTGATGCCGATGTACGCCATCGCCAAGGTTCCTGCCATGCGCAAATATGCTGGCAACATCAGCAACGGCTTCGTGACCCTGATTGGCCTGATCGCCATGTCCGGTATCATCTACAAGCTGATTGCCTGATAACTCTGGTTAATCCTTGTGAAAAAGCCACTTCAGCAATGAAGCGGCTTTTTTTATTTGGGCAAGGAATAGCCCTTAACAAGCAAGGTGCTGCGGCCTAACATGGCCCGACATCTGTTTATAAATCGGGACAAAGGAATATGTCTGCGTTGAAAAAGGATCTCGGGCTCTGGCAGGGGATGGGGCTGCTCGCCACCTCGCTGCTGGGTACCGGGATCTTCGTGGTACCGGCGACTGCCGCCTCGCTGGCGGGTGGGGCGTCGCTCTGGGCCTGGTTGTTGCTGATTGCGCTGGTGTTGCCCATCGCCTTTACCTTCGCCCGCCTCGGCCGCCGCTATCCCCACGCGGGTGGGGCGCCGCATCTGATTGGCCTCGCCTTTGGCAACGGTGCCGAGCGCTTCTCTGCCTTCCTGTTTCTGGCGGTGCTGCCGGTGGGCCTGCCTGCGGCCTTGATGATCGCCGCCGGTTTCTGGCACGCCCTGTTCGAGATGGGGGAGTGGACCCTGTGGGCCATCCAGCTGCTGACCCTGCTTGGGGTCTTTCTGCTGGGGCTGCGCGGGGCGCGATCCTCCGGCAACCTGCAACTGCTGATTGCGCTCGCCATTTTGGGGCTCACCCTGCTGATCTGGTTCAAGGGGGAGGTGAGCTGGCGCGACGCAGCCCGGCCCTTGCCGAGCGCGGATGAGTGGCCTGCTATGACCACCGCGCTGGCGGTGATGTTTTGGTGTTTTGTCGGGCTGGAAGCCTTTGCTCATATGGGGGAGGAGTTCAAGCGTCCGGAGCGGGATTACCCCATCGCCCTGCTGGGCGGGGTGTTGCTGGCGGGGCTTATCTACTGGGTGCACTCGCTGGTGGTGCTCAAATATGGCCTCTACGGCGATGAGGCAAAAAATGCCACCGCCATTCCCTCCCTGCTGGCGCTGCTGTTTGGCCCCACCGCCAAGTGGCTGGTGGCGGTGCTCGGTTACCTATCCTGCTTTGCCAGCATCAACATCTACATTCAGGGTTTTGCCCGGCTGATCTGGAGCATGGCGCGGGAAGGCAAGCTGCCCGTCTCGCTGGCCCGGCTCACCGCGCGCGGTGCGCCGCTGCGGGCGCTCACGCTGGTGCTTGCCATCTGTCTGCTCTGCATCACCCTTATCATCTGGCTGAGACTGCCGCTCGATGAGCTGATCCGCTACGCCAACGGCAACTTCGTGCTGGTCTACCTGCTCTGCATGGCGGCGGGCTGGCGCCTGCTCAGCGGGGTGGGCAAGGGGCTGGCGGGGATAAGCGTACTGCTCTGCGCACTGGTGCTGGTGGCACTTGCGTCTCAGGTGCTCTATGCGGTGGTGCTGAGTCTTGGCTACGGCGGCTGCTCGCTGTGGCGGCGTCATCTGCGCCGCTGTCGCCAGCAGGATGCGCTTCCGGTGGCGAAGTAACGTCTCCCCGATTGTCGAAGAAATGAGAAAGCCCTGATGTTCAGGGCTTTTTGATTTCGGCATATGGGATGTTCATATGAACACCCGTTGGCACGCAATTTGCCGAAAAGGGCAGGGTCGGATCAACTCAACGGCGATTTATCGCCAAAAAAAGCCGCTCACCTTGGTGAGCGGCTGTAGCCATCCGGGTATTGCGACCTGCGATCAGGTCGGCTGCTTGCCCTCTTCTGTGGGCGTTGACAGAGTGGCCTTACTGGACTCCACCTTCTGCTCTTCGCCCTGCATGTTTTTGATGTAGACATCCATCTGGTTGAAGGCGATCTCGATGCCATTCTCGCGGAACAGCTGGTCGATCTTGCGGTTCAACTCGTCCACCGCCGGGTTGCGATCACCCAGTTCGCTCACGAAGAAGCGCAGCTCGTGATCTAGGGTGCTGGCGCCAAAGGTGAGGAAATAGACGATGGGGGCCGGGTCTTTCAGCACTCGGCTGTTTTCGTCGGCTGCTTGCTTGAGCAGGGTGCGGGTCAGCTCCAGATCCGAGCCGTACGCCACGCCCACCCGCACGATCACCCGGGTGACGGTGTCACTCAGCGACCAGTTGATCAGCCGTTCGGTCATCAGCTGTTGGTTGGGGATTATCACCTCTTTGCGGTCGAAGTCGGTCAGGGTAGTGGCGCGAATGCGGATCCGCGAGACGGTACCGGAGAAAGAGCCGATGGTGACGGTGTCACCGATCCGCACCGGACGCTCGAACAGGATGATGATGCCGGAGACGAAGTTGGAGAGGATCTCCTTCATGCCGAAACCGATACCGACTGACAGACCACCCGCGACCCACTGCAGCTTGTCCCACTGCACGCCCATCATGGAGAGAGCGGTCAGTGAGCCAAAACCGATCAGCACGTAGTTGAGCATGGTGGTGATGGCGTAGGCGGTACCTTGAGCCAGATTGAGCTTGGAGAGTACCAGTACCTCCAGCAAGCCCGGCAGGTTGCGCGCCAGTGACCAGGCACCGCCGAGCAGCAGGAAGCCGATCAGTACGTCACTCAGGCTGATGGGGAACAGCACGGCGTTGGCGCCGGTGCCTTCACTGCGGTGCCACAGCACCATGCTGTCGAGGTAGGAGAAGACCGCGACAAGATCGGACCAGAGCCAGTAGAAGGCGACGCCGAAGATCAGCAGCAGTACGGTACGGGTCAGACGCAGGGACTGCTGGCTGACATCTTCCAGATCCATGGGCTGCTCTTCGATGGACTCGCCCCCTTCCGCATCTTCCGAAGACTTGTGCTCACGCTTGGTCACCGCACGGCGGTAGGCCAGACGACGTGCCGCCAGCTCCAGACCACGCAGGGCGGTGCGGTAGACCAGGCTCCAGATGATGATGAGGTAGAAGGATTCAATCAGGCGACCGGTCAGCTTCAGCGCGGTGTAGTAGTAACCGAGTACCGCCAGCACGATCAGTGCCACCGGCGCCAGTGCGAGAGCGATGGCGATCAGCGATTTCTGCATGCTGGCCTCGCCCTTGATGCGGGCGCGGGAGATGGGGAACACCAGATAGGCGGTTAGCCCCAGTAGGGCCAGGGTCATGGCCTGACCGATCACGTCGTTGCCAAGGGTGGAGGGTTCAACCACCGCCTTGGTAGCGAGCATGATGAGCGGCAGCAGTGGCAGCCAGATGTAGCGCATGCTGGTGCGTTTAGCCTGCAGGTCGGCTTTGGGGATCCGAAAATGGGACTCGCCGATCCCCCCGGGGCGCATCACCGCCAGATAGACGCTGAACACCAAATAACCGAGGGCAAGGTTTAGGGTGATCTGGATGATGAGCTTGGGGCTGAGCAGGCCGCAGAAGGTGAGCATCAGACCGGCGGCCAAGATGAAGAGGGAACCCGGTAGACGTTGCAGGACAGTGAACAGCAGGGCACGGGGGGTGTGCCACTGGCTGTCTTGACGGAAACGGCCAAGATCCTTGGCTATCCGCTTCTGGCGATCGGCCAGAGTAGGGCGCTTCCACAGCAGCAGGCCGCCGACCAACAGCAGGGGAAGGGAAAGCAATGTAATGGGGAGTAACATGCGTCCCCAGCCCTTCCAGTCCGGTTTCAGCACCCAGTCGGATGCTTGCTTATAGGCCTGAGCTGGCCAGTTGATGAACCATTTGGTGTCGATAGTCTTGTTGCTGCTGACCCAGAAAATGTGCTGTTGCAGGGTGAACTCGATGGAGGCATAGACGCGGCTCAACTGCTGCTGGGTCAACTGTAGACTGATGGCATTGGTGAGCTGGGCATCCATCTGGCGGTTTAGCTGATCCAGCAGGCTGATGCGGGTGTCGATAAGCTTGGCGAGGCTTGCCTTGTCCTCATCACTCACCGGTTCACTGCTGCTGGCAAGCAGGTTATCCAAATACTGGTTTTTCTGAAACAGTTGGTCACGCTGTTGGCTCAGTTCGAATTGGGCCAAATGCAGATCGGCGATCTGCTCTTCCAGATTTTTCACCAGGCTAGAGGGCAGCGCTTCCAACTGCTGATAGAGCTGGTAGAGGATACGCGACAGCAGCAGGTTGCCCTTGAGCATCTGCACCTGTTCGTTGAGGTTGCGCTCGGTCTGGGTGCCGCGCTCAAGGGCGGTCTTTGCCTGGAGATTTTTCTGTGCCAGCGAGTTTAGGCTGGTGGTGGCGCTGACTAGCTGCTGGCTGAGCTGGTGGTTGATCTCCTGCTCTTTTTGTACCAAGGGGTTGTCTTCGGTGGCCACCAGCTCGCCGGTCTGCTCGGCGGTTTTCTCGGTATCGCCGAGGCGCTTGGCGCTGCTCTGCTCCTGCAGCACCTGAAGCTTCATCTCCTCGTTGGCAAGACGGGCACTCTGGTAGTCCCGTTGTTTGACCACCAGATCCTGCATGCTGGTGCGGTTATCCAGCTCTTTTTGCAGGTTGGCCAGTTGCAGATCCAGCAGCGCCAGCTCGGTATTGAGCTTCATCTTTTCGGCGCTGGA
Source organism: Aeromonas veronii (assembly GCA_041319085.1). Taxonomy (NCBI): domain Bacteria; kingdom Pseudomonadati; phylum Pseudomonadota; class Gammaproteobacteria; order Aeromonadales; family Aeromonadaceae; genus Aeromonas; species Aeromonas veronii. The sequence goes on from CP101033.1 coordinate 1,125,815, forward strand.
GATGCTTTCACCGGCGTTGAGACGGCTGCGGATCTCCTGACTGCGCTGGTAGGCTCGGCTCATGTTGGCTTGGGCCCGCTCCGGTAGGGTCTGCAAGCTGGTGAGCTGGCTGCCGATGGTGCCGAGGACCTCCTGGGCCTCCTGCATGTTGGCCAGCACTTCCGGTTGACGGCTGTCGAGCTCCGCCAGACTCATGCTGGCGTATTCGCTCTTGAGCTGCTCGGCACTCTTGCCCTTGGTCAGGGCATCGAGTTTGGCGCTGATCTCTCTGAGTTCGGTGGGCAGGTTGCGTATCCGTTGTGCCTGGGTCTTGGCCTTGGCCTCTTCCTTGTCGATGCTGTCGAGCAGGGCGAGGGTGTCGGTCAGCAACTTCTGATCCGCTTGCTGACTGACGGTCAGGGTCTCTGATTTACCCAGACCATCCAGTGCTCGCTGAACGACGTTGCGAGAGGGGACATCTTGCGCCATGGCTTGCGGGGCGCAGAGGCTGGCAAGGAGACAGAGCAGCGGCAACAGGGTAGCCGAGACTCTTTTCAAATATGTTGAGGACATATAACTTCCGGGTTATTGCGCGATATTCGGGAAATTTCCCGCATAGATTAAATTAGCGTGGATTCTAACACCGGGCTTGTCAGGTAAGCAGGGGGGAGGGACAAAAAAAACGGCGCCCGCAGGCGCCGTTTTCAAGTTGTTCAGCTCTGATTAAAGAACGTGAACAGATGCGGTGTTGGTGGTGCCGCTCGGTACCAGAGCACCGGAGACCATCACAACCACGTCACCTTTCAGACCCATGCCGATTTCCAGCGCGGCTTCTTTACCGATGCGATAGAAATCGTCGGTAGAGGCGATGCTGTCAACCACGTGAGCAACCACACCCTTGGTCAGCACCAGCTGGGCAGCAGTTTTCTTGTTGGTGGTGATAGCCAGGATCCAGGCTTTCGGGAAGTACTTGCGAATGGCCTTGGCAGACTTGCCGCCTTCGGTAGCCACCACGATCAGCGGGGCGTCCAGCTTCTCGGAGGTCTCTACCGCGCCTTTACATACGGCTTCGGTGATGCGCAGCTTGTTGCTGTCGTTGGCAGCAGACAGGTTGGACGGCATCACTGCATCGGTACGCTCGCAGATGGTGGCCATGATGGTCACGGCTTCCAGCGGGTACTTACCCTTGGCGGACTCACCGGACAGCATCACTGCGTCGGTACCGTCCAGGATGGCGTTGGCCACGTCGCCAGCTTCGGCGCGGGTCGGACGCGGGTTCTTGATCATGGAGTCCAGCATCTGGGTGGCAGTGATAACCACTTTGCGGGCTTTGTTGCACTTGGCGATGATCATCTTCTGGGCGAAGATAACTTCTTCAACCGGGATCTCGACACCCATGTCGCCACGAGCAACCATGATGCCGTCGGAAACAGCCAGGATCTCGTCGAAGTTGTCCAGACCTTCCTGGTTTTCGATTTTGGAGATGATCTGGATGTTCTCGCCACCGTGGGCTTTCAGGTGCTCACGGATTTCCAGAACGTCTTCTTTCTTACGAATGAAAGAAGCAGCAACGAAATCAACGCCTTGCTCGCAACCGAAGATCAGGTCGCGCTTGTCTTTCTCGGCCAGGGCCGGCAGCTTGATGGAGACGCCCGGCAGGTTAACGCCTTTGTTCTCGCCCAGGTCGCCGTTGTTCAGCACTTTACAGACAACTTCGCGCTCGGTGATTTCGATCACGTCCAGACCGATCAGGCCGTCATCAACCAGGATGCGGTTGCCGACGCGCAGATCGTTGGCGAAACCTGCATAGGTCACAGCCACTTTGTCTTTGTTGCCAACCACGGTCTGGTCGGTGGTGAAGGTAAAAGTCTGGCCAGCGACCAGCGCGACGTCGTTGCCGCCTTCCAGCTTCATGGTACGGATTTCCGGACCCTTGGTGTCCAGCAGGATAGCTGCGTGCTTGCCGGTCTCGGCCATCACAGCGCGCAGGTTGCTGATGCGGCTGCCGTGCTCGGCGTAGTCACCGTGGGAGAAGTTCAGGCGCATGACGTTCATGCCGGCGTCCAGCATTTTGGCCAGCATTTCTTTGGATTCGGTCTTCGGACCGATGGTGCAGACAATTTTGGTCTTTTTCATGTCAATCTTCATGGTTAAGGAATTTCCGCCGAGCAATATACACCAGTTTTTGGAATCTTTTTATGATCCAGAAACAACGTTTTGACCAGATAACGTTTTCTTTTCAGGGATAACGTTTTCCTGTGGGTCACATTTTAGAGCATACGGCCACAGGTTTGGGCTGAAGGGATACAAATGTTGCCATCTGTGGTTGTTTGGCCGGGTTGTGGTTCAGATGTTGTAAAATGACCACCCGCCCGCTGTCACCGTCTTGTCACCGGCTTGCGCAAAAATGTTAGTTCATTGGCGCACGGGTGAAGGAGGTCGGGATGAAAAACAGCCATGAAACCGGATGGACTCTGCTCTTGCTGGGCGTCGCCCTGATGCTGGTTCAGGCGCTGCCAGCTCGCGACTGGCCTGACAATGCCGGTCTGCTGGCGATCTTCTCCCATCCGGTGAAAGGGGAGGCGGCCGCCGAGGGATTGGCGTGGCGAGAGTGGCAGGCTCACTGTGCCGCGACCCGGATGGCGCTTCGTGCAGCCCGACCGCTGCCGGATGCACCGCAGCCTTGATATCTATTGCCGTTTCCCGGTCGTGAAGGAAGGAGTGAAGGAGTGAAATTATCAATCATTGGTTGATAGTGCTTATCTATCTTGCTGGATTGTTCACCTTAAGTGGCGAGGGGATAATCGATTCCAACAGCGATATCCCCTCCGGTATCGCCCCCTGATACTTTGTTGGAGTCCGCTTTATGTCCCTCGCCCCCGTCTGGTTTATCTCTCACGGCGCACCGGATCTGGTGCTGCGTGAGCAACCCGCCACCCGCTTTCTGCGAACCCTGCGTCTGGGTGGGCTCAAGGGGCTGGTGGTCATCTCCGCCCACTGGTTCAGCCGCGAGCTGCAGATCAACGTCGAGCCCAAACCGGCGCTGATGTATGACTTTTACGGCTTTCCCGAACCCCTTTACCGGATGCGCTGGCCTGCCAGCAGTCCCGAGTGGTTGCAGCAAGGGGTGAGCGACCAGCTGGCGCTGGCCGGACTGACCGCCACCCCGGCGCGGCGCGAGCTGGATCACGGGGTCTGGTCACCGCTCTCCCTGATCGACCCCGACAGCGAGATCCCGCTGGTGCAGATCTCCATCCCAGCGAGCTTCACTCCAGCCCAGTTGTGGCAGCTGGGGGAGGTGCTGGGGGCGCTGCGCAGTCAGGGGATTGGCATCCTCGCCTCCGGCGCCATCACCCACAACCTGCGGGCGCTGGCACCGGAAGGCTCGCCAGTACCGGAGTGGGCCAGCCAGTTTGTCGATTGGCTGGAGCAGAAGATGGCCGACGAGGATCGGCTGGCGCTGCTCGACTATCGTCGGCTGGCTCCCGGAGCGGTGGAGTCCCATCCCCACGACGACCACCTGCGCCCGCTCTTTGTGGCGCTGGGGGCGGCCGATGGTGTAGCTCCGACCCGGCTGCACGAGAGCTGGGATGGCGGCAGCCTCTACATGGGCGCCTACCGCTTCGGTTGATAGCCTCTCAGCAAGACCCCGCCAATTGGCGGGGTCTTGCTGTTTACGGCGTGGTGATTGAGCCGATGGTGCTGGTGCTTGACCCGATGGGACTCAGGGGACCAGCACCCGACTCTCGCCACCGCCGAGGGCTTCGACCCTGATCTGCACGCCAATCCGCTCAACCAGGGTCTGGACGTGGGAGATGACCCCGATCTGGCGACCGGCGGCTTGCAGGGAGTCGAGGCTGGCAAGCGCCAGATCCAGGCTGTCCGGATCGAGCGTACCGAACCCTTCGTCGATAAACAGCGACTCGACCTGGGTCTGCCGTGACGAGAGGCTGGAGAGAGCCAGCGCCAGCGCCAGCGACACCAGAAAACTCTCGCCACCGGAGAGGGAGTCCACCGAACGCACCTCGTCCCCCATGTCGAGATCCACCACCTGCAGCGCCAGATCGGTGCCGGGTACCCGCTCCAGCCGGTAGCGCGGCGACAGTTCGGCGAGCTGGGCGTTGGCCTCTAGCAGCAGACGCTCGAGGGTAAGACTCTGGGCAAAGGTGCGGAACTTGGCGCCGTTGGCTTGCCCGATCAGATCGCACAGCTGCTGCCAGTGGTCGGCCACCGCCTGCTGGGTGGCCAGCTCCTGTTGCAGGCTGCCCGCCTTGAGCGCCGCAGCTTCGGCCTGTGCCAGCTTGCTCTTGCACTCGAACAGCTGCTCTTCAAGGGCGCGGCAGCGGGCATCGAGTGCCGCCAGCTGCTCGCTCAGCTCTGCATCCGGCAGGGCGGCCAGCTCGGGATGGTGCTCCCGATAGCGATCCCGCTTGTTCTCCTCCAGTGCCAGCGCCCGTTGCCGCTCGGCAAGACGGGTACGCGCCTCGCCAAGGGCATCTTCCAGCCCTTGCAGGGCAGTGCGGCGTACCTTGAGCTCATCGGGGCTGATGGCGAGCAGGCGGCGCAGGTCGTATTCGGCAATGCCAAGGGTACTGGCGTGGGCAGCCCAGCGCCCCAGCACCTCCCGCTTGCGGCGGCTGCTGGTCTGCTTTTCCTGCTCCACATGGGTGAGGCGGGTCTTGAGCTCGGTCTGCCGCTCGCGCAGAGCGCGGGCACCGCTTTGCATCAGCTCCAGTTCGCTGGCGAGCTGTTGCAGCCGCTGTTGCCAGCGGCTCTCGACCAGCGGGATCTCCTCGCCATTCAGACAGGCGGCGCGGCTGGTGAGCAGCCCCTGACGCTGCTGTTCGTGCTCCTTGTAGTCGCGCTCCAGCTTGTGCAGCAGCTCGCGCTGGGTCTGCAGGCGCGCCTCCTGTGCGCTCAGGGCCGGGGTGAGGCTGGCGATCTCGCTGGCCAGCCGCTCCCACTCGCTCTGGCCGTGCAGCCAGGCTTCGCAGGCCCGCTGCCATTCGTGCCACTGCTGGCTGCCGAGCCATTGGCGCCACGGTTGGCCGCCCATTTGTTCGTCGAGGCGGTGGGCACCCTGTTCGAGGCGCTGGCGCAGGGTCGCCTCCTGCTCGCCCATCCCCTTCACTTCCCCTTCCAGCGCGATGCGCTGGCGGTCGGCCTCCTGCCACAGCTGGTCAAACTGCTGGTGTTGGGCCGCCAGCTGGCTCAGCTGCTGACGCACCCCTTGCAACTGTTGCTGACCGAGCTGGGCCTGACGCAGCTGCTGCTGGCTGTGGGCCAACCCCAGCTCCAGCGCCTGGCCGCGGCCGAGCAGGGTGCTCATCAGTTCATTCCATTCAATGGGGCTCTGGCGCAGCGGCAGCGGATGGCCGAGCAGGGTATCGCCCCCCAGCTGTTGCCAGCGCTGGGTCAACTGCTCGGCGCGCGCCTCCAGCTCCGGCAGATGTTGCTGACGCACTGCCAGCTGGCGGGCCAGCTCCTGACGCTCGCTCTCGCACTGAATGTATTGATGGTTGAGCCGCTCCCATTCGAGTTCGAGGCTTCTGACCCGCTCCGCCAGCTGACCCAGGATCCCCGCCACCTGTGGCTGGCTCTGGCTGTATGGGTGCTCCCCGGAACCGCACAGCGGGCAAGGTTCGCCATCGCTCAGAATATGGCGATACTGCTCGAAGCTGGCGATGGCGCGGGACTGCTCCAGCGCGTGGCGCACCTCATCCCGCTGCAGGGCCAGCCGCTCGCGGGCGGGCGCCAGCTCTTCGCCGAGGGTGGCGAGTTTGCCTAGCGCTAGCTCCAGCTGGGCAATCTCCTGCTGCAAGCGGCCATGCTGCTCGCCGTGGTTGCGGCCATAGTCGGCAAGCTCCAGCAACTGGCGCAGCTGACCCAGTTGTTCGGTCTGCTGTTGCCACTGCTCCTGCGCCTTGGCGAGGCGGCTCTCCCACTGCTGCTCCTGCAGCTCGTGCTGTTGCTGTTGCAGCCGCGTCTGCTCCTGTTGCCAGTAGTCGCGCTCCTGCTGACCTTGCTCCAGCTGGCGCAGCAACTGCTGCAGGGCGCGCAGCTGGTGATCCCGCAGGGTGAGCAGCTGTTGCAGCTTGTCGGCATCGTCGGCCCAATCCTGCATGGCGGTGAGCAAGGGCTGCCACTGGCGGGCCACCGGGGCCAGCTCCTTGTGCTCTTCGAGCCAGAGCCCCCACTGCTGGTGCTGCTGCTTGAGCAGCTCCACCTGTCGGCTCTGCTCGCGCCAGCCCTGCTCGAGGGTGAGCTGGACCTCTCGCTCCTGCGCTCCCTCCTGCTGGATCTTCTGCAACTGCTGCACTTTTTCCCGGATGCGGGTATCGAGCTCCTGCGCCCGCTTGAGTTCGGGTTGCAGGGCGCCCCATTCCCGCTCGGCGGCGATCTTCTCAGCCAGCAGTTGCTGTTCGGTCAACGCGCTCTGCTGGGTCTGCTCCTCGAGCTTGGCCAGCTCCGGCCCTAGCTCGGCAATCACCTTCTCCTGCTGCTGCACTTCCAGAGTGAGGCGGGCCAGTTCGTCGTGATCGGCGCGGGCCACCAGCGCCTGCTCGGCGCGGGCAAACTCCTCGCGCTCGGGGGCGGCAGCACCGTGGGCCTGCAGGGCGGCATCGAGCGCCGCCTGTCCTTCGGCACAGCCCTGCATCTGGGCAGCAATGCGGCTGTTGAGGTCGCGCAAGTCCTGCATCAGCTGCTGCTGTTGCTGCTCGTGCTTGAGGGTGGTGGAGAGGCTTATCTGCTGGCTCACCCACTGTTCGCGGGTCGCCTCGTCCATCAGCGCCACGTCGCCGAGGCGTTGAGTGATGGCGGCCAGCTTCTGTTGCTCCTCCCGCGCCCGTTCATAGGTCTGGATGGAGATGGCGGAGTAGAGCTCGGTGCCGGTCATCCGTTCGAGCAGGGCGGAGCGCTCGTTGGCGTCCGACTTAAGGAAGGCGGCAAACTCCCCCTGCGGCAGGATCACCGCGCGGCGGAACTGCTCCCAGGAGAGACCCACCAGCTCGTCGATGCGATCCTGCAGCTCCCGCTTGCTGCCGGAGAAAACCTGCCCGGACTCCACATCGGTCAGGGTGCGCTCTTGCGCCTGAAAACGACCCTCCGAGCGGTTGCGGGCGCGGCGCACCGCCCAGCGGGCCAGCCAGATGCGGCCATCACAGCCGCGAAACTGCACCTCGGCAAAGCCGCTGGCGTGGCCGCGGCTGAGGATGCCGCGCACGTCGTTGGCCTTGAGCTTCTCTTCGTCATCCATGCGGCCCACTTCGGCCACGTTCTTGCGATTGGCGATAAAGCGCGGCATCTCGTCGTAGAGGGCGAGACAAATGGCGTCGAGCAATGTGCTCTTGCCTGCGCCGGTATTGCCGGTGATGGCAAACAGGCCCGCGGAGCCGAGCGCCCCCCTGGTAAAGTCGATGGTGAAGGGGCCGGTCAGACTGGCTAGATTTTCACCTGACAGAGACAAGATTTTCATTGGTTAGACTCCTTCACCTGCTCCAGGATCTCTTCAAACGAGGCGACCAGTTCTGCCTCGGGCTCCCCTTCAAATTGGCGCTGATAGCAGAGGCGAAACACCTCGGTGGGGGAGAGCTCATCGAGCCTGCGCCGCTCGCGACCATCGGCCAGCCCTTCGCCCGAGCCCTGATACTGGGTGCTGATGCGGGCCAGACGCACCGGTTTGTCGGCGATGGCCGCCAGAATGCGCTCGCGGATGCGGGCTTCGGGTTTGGGCAGCAGCAGCCGCACTTCGAGGAAGGGTTGTGCCTCTTGTGGACAAGCAGGTAGTTCGAGCGAAGCGATGGCTTTGAGTGCGTCGTCGAGGGTGCTCTGGGGCAGGCGGATCATCTCCACCGCTCGGGGTACCGGGATCCGCTCCAATCCGGTCAGTTTGCCCTCTGCAAAGGTCACTTCCAGCACCTGATGGTTGTAGTTGGCTTCGGCGAGCGACAGCGGCAGCGGAGAGCCACTGTAGTGCACCCCAGTGGCCGGGCTCTGGGCCAGATGGAGGTGGCCGAGCGCCGTGTAGTCGGCATTGGCAAAGAGATCTGCGGGCAGGGCATGCTGGTTGCCGCCGAGCACCCGCCGCTCTGAAAGCTCGGAGAGCTGGCCCGCCGCCAGATAGGCGTGGCCCATGGCGATCAGCGGCAGATCCTCGCCGCAGCGAGCGCGCCCTTCGGCCAGCACCTCGGCATAGACCTGCCGTACCCCTTCGATCAACCTGTCCTGCCCCTCAGCCAGCTGCTCTACCCGCAAATCGCTGCTGCGCAGGAACGGCACGGCAGCGCACCAGGCAGCAATCTTGCCTTCTTTGTCTTGCAGCGGCACCAGCAGGCGGTCAGTCTCGAGCTTGCCCTCACTGTCGCGGCTGATGCTGCCCACCAGATGCAGATCAAAGGCGCGCAGCAGCTCGTGGGGAGCATCGAGCTTGGAGGGGGAGTCGTGGTTGCCGCCGATCAGCACCATGTTGAGGTGGGGCATCTCGGCGCGCAGCCGCGCCAGAAAACGGTAGAGCTGTTGCCAGGCGCAGGCAGGCGGATTGGCGGTATCAAACAGATCTCCCGCCACCAACAGGGCGTCGATCTCGCGCGCCTTGAGGGTGTCGCTCAGCCAGTTGAGAAAGGCATCGTGTTCAAAACGGCGGTCATGACCATGGAGTTGATGGCCAAGATGCCAGTCGGCGGTATGGAGGATTTTCATTGGAAAGCAGCCCGGTTGCAGGGATGGTGCCCGCGGCACCTGATGGAGACAAGATGAGGATGCCCCGTGCTTTTTTCAAGTAAAACAGGGGGCTGGCTTTGGATTCAGGCCGGTTCGCAGCACATCCGGTATTGGGGGTGGCCGGTGAGGGGATCGGACTCCTCGGCCTCGATGACGAAGCCGTGGCGGCGATAGAAACGCACCGCCTGATCGTTCTCAACAAAGACCCGGGCGTGGAGCGACGCCCCCTGACGTTTGGCCTCCTGCAGCAGGGCGTGGCCAACGCCGCGGCCCTGACGGTCGGGGCGCACAAAGAGAGCGGCGAGGAAGTTGTCCACCAGCGCCATAAAGCCGAGCAGATCGCCGCGCTCCTCGAACACCCAGATGGCAGCGCGATCGAGATAGCGGGTACGCAGATCCTCCTGGGCCTGCCACCAGCAGGAGGCATCAACGAAATCGTGGGCCTGCAGGGAGGCCAGCAGCCAGATTTCGACGACCTCTTCCATGTCTTCCGGGCGACTTGGCCGTAACATACTTTCATCCTTGTTAACAACTGGCACTCTCGCAGTCTAGGGGAACTTGGCACGGGCTCAGGTGTTATAAATGAGACCCTGTGAGGTCGATCGCCCTTTATTTAGCGAGAATGATTGGCTGATCACAAAGCGCCTCTCTAGTACAATGCCCGCCGGACAATCTAAAGACCGAGGACGCCATGTGGTTTAAAAACCTGCAGATTTATCGCTTTACCCGCCCCTTTGACCTGACCGTGGATCAGCTGGAAACCCAGCTGGAAGCCTGTGCCTTCACCCCTTGCGGCAGTCAGGACATCTCCCGTTTCGGGTGGGTCAAGCCCCTTGGCAAATTCGGCTCAACCCTGACCCACTCTGCCTCCGGCCACATCCTCATTTGCGCCCGCAAAGAGGAGAAGATGCTGCCCGGTACCGTGGTCAAGGAGATGCTGGCCGAGAAGGTAGAAGCGATCGAGTTCGAACAGGGACGCGCCCTCAAGAAGAAAGAGAAGGAAGCGCTGAAAGAGGAGATCCTCCACACCCTGCTGCCCCGTGCCTTTAGTCGTACCAGCCAGACCTTCGCCTGGATCAATCCGGCCGACAATTTAATGGTGGTGGACGCAGGTTCTGCCAAGAAGGCAGACGATCTGCTGGCGCTGTTGCGCAAATCCATCGGCTCCCTGCCGGTGGTGCCGGTGGCCCTCAAGAACCCGCCCGAGATCACCATGACCGAGTGGCTGAACGAGGGCAATCTGCCTGCCTCCTTCACTCTGGAAGACGAAGCCGAGCTGCGCAGTGCCATGGAGCACGGCGGCATCATCCGCTGCAAGCAGCAGGATCTGATGACCGACGAGATCAAGAACCATCTGGCCAATGACAAGCTGGTGACCAAGCTGGCCCTCAACTGGGGCGAGACCGTCAGCTTCGTGCTGGGGGATGATCTCTCCATCAAGCGCCTGAAATTCAGCGAAGAGCTGCGCGAACAGAACGACGACGTCACCAGCGAGGATCCGGCCGCCCGTCTGGATGCCGACTTCGCGCTGGTCACCTCCGAGCTGGCCCAGTTTATCCCGGCGCTGTTTGCCGCCCTGGGTGGCGAAGAGCAGTCCATCTAACCGGACTGGCACCTGTTTGGCCTCTGCCATCCTGAGCGCCGGAGTGTGCGCTGCGGCCTCATACTGCGGCATGAGCTATCGCCATCAACACGGCCTGCCACAATAAAAACGCCCCCGAGATGCGGGGGCGTTTTGTTATCTGACAGTTATTTGAAGACGCGGAAGCGAGTGGCGTCGTCGATAAAGGTCTTCTCTCCGGCCGCTTGCTTGATGCTGCCAAAGGGCATCTGGGCGCGCAGCAGCCAGCTGGCGGGCAGGTTCCACTCCTTGCGTACCGCCTCGTCGATAAGCGGGTTGTAGTGCTGCAGGGAGGCGCCGACCTTCTCCTGCGCCAGCGTCGTCCAGACCGCAAACTGGGCGATGCCGGTGGCATGTTCCGACCAGATGGGGAAGTTGTCGGCATAGAGGGCGAATTTTTGCTGCAGATCCTTGATGACGTCGGTGTCCTCAAAGAACAGCACTGTGCCAAAGCCTGCGCGGAAGCTGCCATCCACCTTGGCCTCACTCTGGGCGTAGGCCTCCGGCGGCACGATCTTTTTCAGCTCGGCTTTGACGATATCCCACAGCTTGTGGTGCTGGGCGCCAAACAGGATGACGGCGCGGGAGCTCTGGGAGTTGAAAGAGGAGGGGCTGTGCCTGATGGCATCCTGGATCAGGGCCGTCAGCTGCTCCGGCGTATGGGACACCTGGTCACCCAGGGCATAGATGGTACGACGTGCTTTGATCTGCTCGATAAACGGACTGCTCATAACATCTCCTTGTTCTGCTTGGCGTTGCTGCCGATGATGGACGGTTTGCCCAGCGCTGGCCGCGTCAGGAATAGACTATAACACCCATAATGCAGAGTGGTGTTAACCCTGGGTAACGAGCTTTTTTCCTGTCAGTTGATATTCGTTTGTGAACCTTGTTCTGTTGTTAGCAGATGCCCCGTAAACCCTAGCCCAATCGGGCGGGGATATAAGGGGAGCTAATCTGATGCGTTTGCGAGCCCGCCTATGTCTTCAGTGTCTCGATAGTCGCGCCTGCCGCACGTCCGCAGCGGTTGTTGATTTCACTGGCACGCGCTATAACTGTGCTTATATACAGCCTGTGTTTTTAATCATGAAAAGAGCCACAAAAGTACGTATTTACCCCACCGACGAACAAGCGGCATTCCTCAATGCCCAGTTCGGCGCGGTGCGGTTCGCGTACAACAAAGCCCTTCATATTCAGCGGCACATGTTCCAGCGCCACAGGGTTTCACTGAAACCCAAACGCGACTTGAAACCCCTGCTCGCTGTGGCAAAAAAATCGCGCAAATACAGCTGGCTGAAAGAGTACGATTCACAAGCCTTACAGCAGGCGGTGATCAACCTGGATAAGGCATTCGCCAATTTTTTCAACCCCAAGCTCAAGGCCAGGATGCCCACCTTCAAGAGCAAGAGAGGCAGGCAATCCAGTTATCACCCCAATGGCAAAGTGCTGACCGATGCCATCCTGTTACCGAAGATGACGCCCATCCGAGCTGTCATTCACCGAGATATTATCGGCGTGGTCTCCAGTATCACGGTCAGCCGTGGCCCGACAGGGAAATACTATGCCTCCATCCTTTGCGATGATGGCCGTGAGGCTCCCGCCAAGCCCTCCCTCATCACAGAGGTGACAGGCTATGATATGGGGCTGTCCCACTACCTCATTGCGTCGAGTGGCAAAAAGATGGCCAACCCGCGCCATCTTATCAACGCCAGTCACAATCTGCGGCGAAAGCAAAAAGCACTGTCTCGCAAGACAAAAGGCAGTGCCAATCGTAGTAAGGCCAAATTACAGCTGGCCGCCCTGCACGAGCGGGTAGCCCATGCTCGCGCTGATTTTCAGCACAAACTCTCTCGCACGATAGTTGACGATAACCAAGCGATCATCGTGGAGACGCTTAAAACAACCAATATGATGAAAAACCACAAGCTGGCCCGCGCCATTGGTGATGCTGGCTGGCATAGTTTTATCATGAGGCTGGAGTACAAAGCCCAAGCGGCGGGCCGCCACCTAATCAAACTCGATCAGTGGTTTGCCAGCTCTAAACCATGTAGCGAGTGCGGCCACAAGATGCCGGAGATGCCACTTCACCAGCGACAGTGGGTATGTCCAGCGTGTGGGGCAGAACATGACCGCGACATCAACGCGGCCATGAACATTCGACAGCAAGGAATATTGGAATTAAAAGCGGCGGGGCTCGCCGTTTCTGCCCATGGAGGCCAGCGTAAATCCGTCAATCTGACGGTCGCGGCCTAAGAAGTGGGAAGCCTCGCCGCTTGCGGCGGGGAGCAGTCACTGTTGGAAATGTCATCTAAGGAGGGGGAATGTGATATTAATCAATGATTTCCTCGCCTTTCTCTCGCACAATCCCGCTATGTTTTCCACTGTTTGGATGTCATGTGAGTCGCTCGTATCTTAACAAGCGCTACTATGTGCTGGCCCCTCTTTCTGCACTACTTGGCTTGTTGATCCTGATAATGACACTCATCATGGCCATTGCCAGCTATCTGCGGGATATCGACATGACGATATCCGGCTTTGGCCACATGGCCTCTTCCGTTGAGGCGTCCCTGATCCACGAGATGGTGAAGGTCAATGAGCGGCAACTGGCGGTGCTGGAGGCCTCCCTCGACAAGGAGAAGATTGCCCGCGGCGAGCCGGCAGACTCCCCTATCTGGGCCATTGCGCATCAGATCAAGCCTGGCAACCACTACATCTACTTTTACAACATGAATGCGGATCGCATCGACAGCTACCCGGAGTGGCTTGCTCCCCCCGGTTTTAAGGCGGCACTGCGTCCCTGGTATCAGCTGACCGCTATGCCGGGTGACGAGCCCGTCTGGTTTGGTCCCTACCCTGAATACGATACTCAGGAGCTGATACTCAGCCTGATCAAACGGGTGAGGGACGATCAGGGGCAACTGCTGGGTTTGCTGATGGTCGACATGTCATTCGACTCGCTGCAGCAGGCGCTACAGCGCACGGTTGGCGGCAATCAGGCGGCACTCTATCTGACCTTGCGCGGCAGCGATCAGCTGGTGGTGGGCAGCAATATGGATCTGCTGGCGGATCACCCTATCGAGCAGCATCAGGGCCAGCAGTGGCTCGGTCTGGATGTGCTGTGGCATGGGGCTTACATCAAGCGCGAGCTGGCGGATATTGGCTGGGATCTCAATATCTATCTGCCGCCCGTGATGTTTCGTGACAGCCTCTGTGATGCGTTGCTGATGGTGGTGTTGCCACTGCTCTCGCTGTTTGCCATCTGGTGTTGCAGTCTGATTCTGCTGGTGCGGATCTTCCGCCAGGAGCAGGAGTTGGTGTCGGGATCATTGACCGGGATCGTGCGCGATTCAGAGACTTTCGCCCCCATCTCCGAGTCAAAGACTTGGTTTGTGCGGCGTAGCTTGAACGAAATCGATCAGGTCAGGGCCAGTTTTCTAAAAGGGCAAGATGCGCTGTTGCGAGATCCCCTGACCGGTATCATGAACCGACGAGCTTTCGAGCAGCACAAGGCTGCGCTGGAACAGAGGGGGGAGCGCTTCTGGCTGCTGTTGTTTGATGTCGATCACTTCAAGGGGCTCAACGACCGTTGGGGTCATGCCTTCGGCGATCAGGTGCTGTGTCGGGTAGCCAACTGCCTTGCTGATGTGCTGGGGGTGAGCACGGTTTACCGGATTGGTGGCGATGAGTTTGCCGCTTTGCTGCAACCGCCACAGGATGAGCTGGTGGAGAAGCTCAGTTGTCTGCTTGAACTGGTGCGTCAGCAAAAGTGGCGTGAATACCATGGGTCGATCACCCTGAGTGCCGGCGGAGCCTGCAATTCGCCCGCGGCCAACCCCATCTTCGAGCGGGCTGATGCTGCCCTCTACCGCAGCAAGGAGGGTGGCCGTAACTGCTGGCATCTGGCAGAAGGTGCAGCAGACTGACAGCTTTTGTCCCAGCGTGGCGAATATTCGTCGCGATGCGACAGACAGTTTGTTGTCCATCTTGCCGTGGCGGCTTGGTACGATTTCAATTTTCACATTTAAATTCAATAGCTTGATTATACACTTTCAGTATTGGCTGCGACCGTGTGGCCATTGATTGTCGCATCCCTCTTTTCTGCTGGCTGGCGAACCTGATGGCTCTTTGTATAGTGCAGGGGAATTAATCAGGTTTGACAGGAGTATCCATGGAGATGAATTCGCGCGCGCTTCGCACACTGGCCCTGTTGGGCGCCTTGCTCGCTGGCAGCACGACCGTGCACGCCTCCGAGACCCTCAACACCATTCTCGGTGGCGGCGCAGGCGGGGTGGCGGGCACCATGATCGGCAAGGAGCTGGGTGGTGATACCGGCGCGCTGGTGGGGGCTGCGTTGGGCGGTGCTGCCGGTGGCGCGGCGACGGCCAAGAAGGGCAACAAGAATGAAGCGGCCCTTGGCGGCGCAGTGGGGGCGCTGGGTGGTGCTGCCATCGGCAAGAGTGTCGGTGGCGATACCGGTCAGCTGATCGGAGCCGGGGTTGGTGGGGCCAGTGGCTCGGCCATCGGTGCCAAGACCGGCGATGGTCACAAGAGTCAGGATCGCTATTACGATGATGATGACCACCATCACAAGCACCACAAAAAGCACAAGAAACATAAAAAGCATAAATGGCACGACGACGATTAATGCGCGAGCAGTGAATGCGGAAGATGCAAAACGGGGCCTGTTGGCCTGTCTCTTATACACAAATCCCCAAGCATCGCTTGGGGATTTTTTTGAACCTTTTCCCTTCTCCGTGATCTGACTCTTTTGCCATCCCTTATCACGGCTCTAATATGCATCTCACCCAACTCGAACAATGGGCATTCGACCAGTTTGGCCATGCCAATCTCAAGGACCCCAGACGCACTGAACGTCTCGTCAAACTCGCCACCGCCCTTGCTCAACAACCCGGAGATTGCGTGTCACAACTTCCCCTCTCACCCGCCGACATGGAAGGCTCATATCGCTTTATTCGCAACCACCATGTCAATGCCGATGCCATTGCTGATGCAGGCTTTGCCACCACCGCAGCCCTAGCCAGGGACTACGACCTGTTGCTGGCACTGGAAGATACCACGGCCCTGACCTTCAACCATGCCAGCGTCCATGATGAGCTGGGGCACACCAATCAAGGCAGTAGTCGCGCTCTGCTGGCTCACTCCGTCTTGTTGTTTGCTCCGCATAAATCGCAGGTGGTCGGCATGATTGCACAGCGTATCTGGACCCGTGATGTCAGCAAGCGGGGAGAGAGCCACCGGCATGCCACCCGGCCTTACAAGGAGAAAGAGAGTCGCAAGTGGGAGGAGGCATCCGTGGCCTTTGCCGCCCGTCTCGGCACTCAGATGGCCAACGTTATCTCGGTCTGTGACCGGGAAGCGGATATCTACGAATATCTGCATTACAAGCAGAGCAACCAACAACGCTTTGTGGTGCGCTCGATGCAAAGTCGCTGTATCGAAGAGCATGACCACAAGCTCTACGACTATGCCCGGCAGTGCCACTCTGCCGGCACCAAGGTCGTCAAAATACCGCAGCGGGGCGGCAGAAAAGCCAGAGAGGCCGTGCTCGACATCAAGTTTACCAAAGTCACCCTAAAGGCTCCGGCCAACAAGCGTAACGAGCCGGATATCCCGCTCTACTACGTGGGATGCATTGAGCAGGGCGATGCCTCTGACCGGCTGGAGTGGCACCTGCTGACTAGTGAGGCCGTGACCGACGATGCACAGGCCCGCAAGGTTATCGGCTATTACGAGCGGCGCTGGCTTATCGAGGATTATCACAAGGTCTGGAAGAGTGCCGGCACTCGGGTAGAAACCTTAAGGATGCAGAGCATGGATAACCTGAAGCGGATGTGCGTCATCTTGTCGTTTATCGCGGTGCGTCTGTTGCAATTGAGGTTTATCAACGAGGAGTCATCGGCACAGAATCAAAGCTGCGAAACGGTGATAGGCCCGACGGGGTGGAAGCTGCTTTGGCGAAAGGTAGAGAAAACGCCGTTGCCAACCAAGGTGCCGGATATGAGATGGGCGTACCGGAGCCTGGCCAAGCTGGGGGGCTGGAAGGACACTAAACGAACGGGGCGGGCTTCAATAGCGGCATTATGGGAGGGCTGGTTTCGACTCCAGACCCTCCTGGAAGGCTACGAACTGGCGCAGTCTCTTGAGCACCAATAGTTGTGATCAAGAGACAGGCCTGTTGGCCCCGTTTTGCATGGTGTGGTCACTCTATTTTGTGGTTACCCGATCGCGAGATCACACCAGCCGGTGCTGGCGGCGACCGGCGGCAAAGGCGTTGATGTTGTCGATCAGCTGATCGGCAAGACGCTGCATCGACTCCTCGCTGGCCCAGGCCACATGAGGAGTCAGGATAAAGTGGGGGTATTGCAGCGCCTTCATCAAGGGATGATCGGGAGGCGGCGGTTCGACGCTCGCCACATCGAAACCGGCGCCGCCGAGGCGGCCGTTGGCCAGCGCTTGCAGCAGCGCCTCTTCATCCACCAGGCCACCGCGGCCGACGTTGATCAGCAGGGCGCCCGGTTTCATCAGCGCCAGCTCCCGCTCGCCAATCAGGTTGCGGGTGTAGGGGGTGAGCGGACAGTGCAGGCTGATGACGTCCGAGCTTTGCAACAGTTCATCGAGCGGCAACCGATCCTCGTCGTGGCTGGCGCCGACCTGACTCTGGGCGTAGCGCACCGTCATCCCCATCCCTGTGGCCCGCTCGCCAAGCGCCTGGCCCAGGGTGCCCTTGCCGATGATACCAAGCTGCTTGCCGTGCAGATCCATGATGTTGTGGTCGAAGAAGCAGAACTGGCCGCTCTGTTGCCAGCGCCCCTCCAGTAGCGACTGGCGCCAGCAGAAGAGGTTGCGTGACAGGGACAACATCAGCGCCATGGCGTGTTCCGGCACCGAGGGGCCCGAGTAGTTGCGGATATTGCACACCCCGACGTTGGCGGCACGGCACGCTTCCAGATCTACGTTGTCGCTACCGGTGGCGGCCAGCGCGATGAGTTTCAGCTCCGGCAGCTGGGCCAGCTCGGCGGCGCCGATGCGCACCTTGTTGATGATGGCGATGCTGGCATCTTTCAGCCGCTCAACCACCTGTTCCGGGGCCGTGCTGGGATAACTCTGCCAGTGGTGGGGAAAGTCGGGATGATGCAGGGTGATGCCCGCATCCAGGGTATCGCTGTCGAGAAATACGATTTGCTGCATGGACCTTCCTGCCATTGTTCAGGTTCGAAGAGCCATGATGCCAAAGAGGATGCGGTCAGGGCCAGCCCGCCGCTGTGTTATGGCTGGGCTTTATCCGGCAGATGTGAGCTTGCGCGCGCTTTGTCGCATCATGACAGAGGTTGTGTGTATTGACTCAGAGCCAACCCAGGTGGTTGAGCCACCCTTGAATGCGGGCGGGCGTTTCGTCTAGTGCCATCAGGGCGTAGGGGCGATAGTTGAGCTTGTGGCTGCGGCGGCTCTCGGTTTGGCGCGCCTCGGCCGCCAGCAGCGGCCAGCGGCCGCCATCCTCCTGATAGAGATCCAGAGTCGGAATGGTGCCCTGCGCTATCTCTTTCGCGAGGATCTGGTTGCTCTGCTGGTCGGGGAAAAAGCCGTCGAGCAGCACCAGCGCATCGGGGGCAGGCAGTTGTTCGCTGGCGATAAGGTTGGCGGTCCAGGCGGCGCCGGTGCCTTGCGCCAGGATCAGCTTGAAGCCCCCCTCCTGCAGCTTGGCATCGGCCAGCTTGCTGATCCGCTCGGCCAGTTGCTTGCGAAATTCATCGCTTTTTTTCGCTTTTTTCTCGGCGGCAGGGTCCAATTCGGTCTGTTGGGGGAGGGGAGCAGCAGCAGGGTATCAAAGCCCAGCTGGCCGAGGGCGCGGGTCAGTTGCCACAGCTGGCCGCCGCGCTGCCAGTCTGGCAGCAGGATGGCGAGCCCCAGATAGTTTGCACTGTCGTGTTTGGCGAACAGCACCGTCTGCTTGTCGATCTGGGTGGCATCGGGCCGCCCTTTCCAGTCGCTGGCTTGCCAGTGGTCGAGGGGCTGTGGCTCTGCGATGGGCGGTGCAACCTCGCTCGCCTGCGCAACATGGCCAGCCAGCATGGTCAATATCAGCAGTGATAAGGATAATCTGGCCATAGTGTGCTCCCCCGGTTATCCGGGTTAGCGGCGGCAGCGGGATTTTCTGAAGGGGGAGGCGGTGTAATGGCAATACGCAGGCAATAAAAAGGCGCTGTCCCAATTACGTGTTGAAAGGCTAAGCTTGAAGTAGGCCATCACCTTGAGGTCTACCATCATGGATACCCCAGCCTTTCAACACCTGTTGTCCCTCTTTCCCCAGTTAACCCTGCGCCAGCGCCGTGTTGCTCACTAGGAGCTCACTGCGCCACACGCCATTACCTCGCTCAATACCCAGTTACCAGCATGCAGCGGTTGCCCTCATTGTCAGGCCGATGCCAATCAGCTGGCCCCTTGGGGATGGAGTCGGGGACTGCGCCGCTACCGTTGCAAAGTGTGCCTACGCACCAGCTCCGTGCTGACAAAGACGCCTCTGGCGCGGTTGCGCAAAGCACAGTGCTGGGAAGACTACGCGCAAGCCCTCATCGAAGGACTGACCGTCCGCCAGGCAGCGCGGCGTTGCGGAGTCAGCAAAAATACCGCCTTCCTCTGGCGTCACCGCTTCTTGCGTGCAATGGCAACCCATCAAGCCACAAGGGAAGAGGGCATCGTTGAGGTAGACGAGACCTTTTTCCTCGAATCGTTCAAGGGGCAACGGGGGCTGCCGCGCCCGCCACGTCATCGCGGGGGTAAAGGTCGAACTCGTGGAACCGGGTCAGATTACATCCCGGTGATGGTGGTACAAGACCGTGCAGGCCACCATGCGGATTTTCAGTTGGAGAAAATGGATGCCGAGACGGTCATCGCGGTGTTGAAGCCGTTGGTGTCACCGGATGCGGTGTTGTGTAGCGATGGTGCGGGCGTGTATGCCAGTTTCAGTAAAGTGCAGGGCGTGACTCATCAAGTAGTGCGCAATCGTCAGGGTGAGAGGGTGGTAGGGGCATTCCACATCCAACATGTAAACGGATATCACCATCGGTTGAAAGAATGGATGGTGCGCTTTCATGGTGTGGCAACTCATTATCTGAGGAATTATCTGGGTTGGCGCAGGATGCTGGCGCGTTACGGGAGGGGCGTAAATATCAAAGCGTGTTTGCATGAGGCGCTGGGGCACCCCATGCAACACGTAATTGGGACATAGCCAATAAAAAAGCGAGCCGGTGGCTCGCTTTTTTGCAATCAATTCAAAGCGGTCAATTAGTTGACGCGACGCTTGAATTCGCCGGTGCGGCTGTCGATTTCGATCTTGTCACCGATCTCTACAAAGGCGGCAACAGCCAGCTCGTAGGTGGTGCCCTTCAGACGGGCAGGCTTGGTCACTTTACCGGAGGTGTCGCCACGGGCAGCCGGCTCGGTGTACTCAACTTCGCGCACGATGGTGGTCGGCAGCTCTACGGAGATGGCTTTCTCGTTGTAGAAAGTCACTTCGCAGATGTCTTCCATGCCGTCTACCAGGTAGTTCAGCACGTCACCCAGGTTGTCTTTCTCTACGTCGTACTGGTTGTACTCGGTGTCCATAAAGACATACAGGGGATCGGAGAAGTAGGAGTAGGTGCACTCTTTACGCTCCAGCTGAACAACGTCCAGCTTGTCGTCGGCCTTGAAGACAGTCTCGGTGGCGCTGCCGTTCAGCAGGCCCTTCAGCTTCATTTTGACCACGGCGGAGTTACGGCCGGATTTGTTGAATTCAGCCTTCTGAACCACCATCGGCTCGGTGCCGATCATGACTACGTTACCAGCGCGGATTTCCTGTGCGGTTTTCATGTAAAAAATTCCTGTTCGTGAAACGGACGGATAAAAACTGCCAGATTATATACGGCTTTCTAAAAATTTCACCAACCGTGTGACGAGATCCCCATCCCGGAGCAACTTCTGTGACCAGCTTCGCCCATGTTGCTGCCAGCTTGTGGTGTGCATTGGCCATTGGGCCCACAGTGCGCGGCAATCTTCCCCACGATTGAGGGCCAGATTAAAGCGGCGCAGCCATTGAGCACATTCGGCGGGCAGATCAGCGAGATAGTGGTCGAGGAACTGCTCCAGCTTAACCACATGAGCCTCATCCTCCTGTTGGTAGATGTGCCAGAGGAAAGGACGGGCTGCCCACTGGGCCCGCACGAAGGAGTCCTCCCCGCGTACCAGATTGAGATCGCAGCTCCACAGCAGCCGATCGTAACCGGCCTGATCGGTCATCGGCAGCAGCTTGATGGTGAGGTTGCCCGAGTGGAGCAGATCCCCCGCTTTGGCGGTGGTGATGGCCCCTTCAAGGCCTGCGCCGCGCAGCACATCCTGCAGCGAGCGCCCCAGCGGCAGCAGCAGGGTGACGGGCGTGGCGCTCTGGCACCAGCTCTCGACCAGAGTTACCAGCGCATCGCTTTCGTAGGTAAAGAGGCTGACCCGCAGCTCGTGCTCTTGTTTGGGTGGCAAACCTAAGCTGGCCCAGTAGGCTGCCAGTCGCGCATCATCTTGCTGCCACTGCTCCCGTTCGGCGATGAGGTCGTGCTCGCACAGGAGACCGCCGGTTTTAGCGGTAAAGCCCGGGAAGAAGAAGTATTTATTGAGGCTCTGGTTGCCAACTCGCTGGGGCGAGGCGAGGCCGTGGCAATCCTCGACCCAGCTCTCCGCCGAGAGGTATTCCAGATTGATCCAGCAGGATGGCTTGGGTTGGCTCGCCATCCGCTCGGCCATTCGTGCAATGAAGGGGGCGGGCAGCTCGCAGGCAAAGGCCTCGATCACCACGGTGGCCGGTGTGGCATCGGCGGGCAGGGTTTCATGCCAGTGTTGGATATAGATGCCCTCGACCCACTGGCCATCTTGCGCCGGATCCAGTCCCGGACAGATGCGGGCAAAACTGGCCAGATCATCCACCCAGAGCCGCACCTGAGCCTTATTGCCATGTGCCGCAATATTCCCCTCCCGTTTTAGCTGGCGGGCGAGTCGCCAGGTGACGCCGATGTCACCGAAGTTGTCGACGACGCAACAGAAAATATCCCAGTCAAACGGGGGCAGGGGGCTGGTCATGGCTCGGGGTTCCAGATGCAAAAAAACCGGTGCGCAGGGTAGCACACCGGTGGATTGGCTTCTAACCGTCAGCGCGTGACAACGGTCTGCGACAGGTTACTCCTTGCCGTAGACGTTGTGCTCCTGCTCACGCACCCGGATAAAGGTGGTGTGTGCTTTGTTCAGCTCTTTAAGCTGGCGGCAAAGCAGATAAACCAGTTTTACTCCTTGCCATAGACGTTGTTCTCCTGCTCACGCACCCGAATAAAGGTAGTGCGCTTGGTCAGCTCTTTCAGCTGGCTGGCACCGACGTAGGTACAGGTGGAGCGCACGCCGCCCAGAATGTCGCGCACCGCGTTCTCGACCGGGCCGCGATAGGGCAGCAGCACCATCTTGCCTTCGGAAGCGCGATACTCGGCAACGCCACCGGCGTGCTTGTCCATGGCGCTGGAAGAGCTCATGCCGTAGAACTTCATGAAGGGCTCGCCGTTCACATCAACGATTTCGCCACCGCACTCCTCGTGAGCTGCCAGCATGCCGCCCAGCATCACGAAGTCGGCGCCGCCGCCGAACGCTTTGGCAACGTCGCCCGGGCAGGTGCAACCGCCGTCACCGACGATCTGGCCGCCGAGGCCGTGGGCCGCATCGGCACACTCGATGATGGCGGAGAGTTGCGGGTAGCCCACACCGGTCTTGACGCGAGTGGTGCAGACCGAGCCCGGGCCGATGCCGACCTTGACGATGTCGGCGCCGGAGAGGATCAGCTCTTCCACCATCTCGCCGGTCACTACGTTGCCCGCCAGAATGACGTGGTTGGGGCAGGCGTCACGAATTTTGCGCACGAACTCGACGAAGTGTTCGGAGTAGCCGTTGGCCACGTCGACACAGATGAAGCGCAGTGCCTCTGACATGGCGAGGATCTGGCGGGTCTTGGCGAAGTCATCGGGCGAGGTGCCGGTCGATACCATCACATGGCCCAGCAGCGCCGGATCGGTTTCGTTGACGAAGGTTTGCCACTGCTCAAGGCTGTAGTGCTTGTGGACTGCAGTCATCATCTCGAAGCCAGCCAAGGTTCTGGCCATGGCGAAGCTGCCGACGGTATCCATGTTGGCGGCGATAACGGGGACGCCTTGCCATTGGGTCTGGGTGTGCTTGAAAGTGAACTGACGGGTCAGGCTGACTTGGGAACGGCTCTTGAGTGTAGAGCGCTTGGGGCGGAACAGGACATCCTTGAAACCGAGCTTCAAGTCTTCTTCGATACGCATTACAAATTCCTTATTGAGCCTTGTTGAACGTCACTTTTGCAGTGGCAAATTTTCGGCAGGCGCAAAAAAACCGCAGGTTTTCAAGGCCTCCGGTTTACAACAGTGTAGGCAAAAATCCCTTCAGAACAAGACTGATAATTTGTAAATCCTTGTGGTAGCCTTTGGCGTCACAATCTGAGGTTAACCACCAGTTTCATCCAGCACCGTCCGGTGCCTTGCTCTCCTTCGATATTCCCGCCCGCTTGGGCCGCCGTTCGGCCACCCCTTGTCGTCTCTCTTCTGACCCGATCGGCATTATCCAACTCACTGAAATAAATCGGATTGACCCACAATGGGACTGTGGTAGATCTGGGCGCAGGATTGACAAGGCAGGACCGTAAAATGGGCAAGATGATACTGGGGATGACCCTGATGCTGGCACTGTGTGGCAGTGTGCTGGCAGCGACCCCGACCAGCTATGGCTGGATCGAGAAGGGACTTATTTTGCCCACCGGCGTGGCGGTGAAGATGAAACTCGACACCGGTGCGCTCACCTCTTCCCTCGATGCCCGCGCCATCACCCTATTCAAACGGGATGGTAACCCCTGGGTGCGCTTTATGCTGGTGGTGACCGATGCCGACAGCGGCAAACTGGTCAGGCAGCAGTTCGAGCGGCGGGTCGAGCGCAGCGTGACGGTGAGCGGGGCAGGCGGTATGGATCAGCGGCCAACGGTGACAATGTCCATCTGTCTGGGGGACAAGGTGTATGAGGAGTGGTTCACCCTGCGGGATCGCAGCAAGATGATCTATCCGGTACTGCTGGGCCGCCGTCTGCTGGCTGAGCTGGGCCCGGTGGACTCCAGTCGAACCTTTACCGTGCAGCCACATTGTCAGTGAAAAAAAAGCATCATTGAAAGCAAACAGCCCGCATCGCGGGCTGTTTGCTTATCGCTTATCTTGCCGGCGGCAGCGGGAGTAACACACTTACCTCCAGCCCCCCTTCCGGCCGGTTGTGAACATTGAGATCGGCGCCGTGCAACTGGGCAATGCGCGAGACGATAGCCATGCCGAGACCCACGCCATCCCCCTGCTGGGGGTTGACCCGAAAGAAGCGTTCATACAGCCGGGGCAAGGCACTGGCGGGAATGCCGGGACCGTTGTCGCTCACATCCACCCTCACCCGGTTGCCCTCCCGTTGTACGCGCACCCTGATCTCGCCCTCCGGCTGGGTGTAGCGCAGCGCATTGTCGATCAGGTTGCTGAACAGCAGGTCGAGCAGGGTGGTCTGACCCATCACCCACTGCGGCAATTCACACTCCAGCGACAGCTGCTGATCCTTCTTGAGGGCGATGGGAGCAAGCGTCGCGAGAGTGCCTTGCAGCAGGTGACCCACCTCCAGTTCGGTTAATACCAGCCCCTGCTGGTTGTCGATACGGGCCTGGGTCAGTAGTTGGCGGATCAGCCGATCGCTGCGGTCGAGCGCCTGCAGCATCTTGTGCAGGGACTGTTGGCGGCTGGCGTCATCATCGGCTGCAAGGGCATTTTCACTGTGAATGCGCAGCACCGCCAGCGGGGTGCGCAGCTCGTGGGCCGCCTCGTTGGTGAACTGTTTCTCCCGCTCGATGGTCTCCGCCAGCGCCTGCATCAGCCGGTTGATCTCGTTAGTGAGCGGGGTCAGTTCCTGCGCGCTGACCTTGAGGCTGAGCGGGCTCAGGTTGGCGGGGTGGCGTTCGCTGATGGCCTGGGCCAGCTGGCGCAGGGGGGCCAGCCCGCGGGTGATGAGCCACCAGAGCAGAGCCAGCAGGAACGGCAGGGTGATGATCAGCGGCAGCATGGTAAGGGTGGCCATCTTGCTGGCCAGCTCGCTGCGTTCGTCGTCCCGCTCCGCGACGACCAGCCAGGTGCGGCCATCCTCGTTGTAGAGGGTGAAGGTGCGCCACTGATGGTGATCCTTTTTCACTGTGCTGAAACCGCGGGCGAGTTCGACCAGTGGTTGAGCCGGGGCGCTGGGTGCACGCAACAGCAGGCCGCCCTTTTCATCGAGCAACTGGAAGTAGAGATTGCGCTCGAACTCGTGGCCATAGGGGGTGATCTCCCGATCCTCGCCAGTCAGGTTGAGGCTGGGATCTTTTTGCCATTCATTCGGGTTTTGTGCCTCCCACTCCTGATAGACGGTGCCGTTGGCGGGCAACTGCCCCTGCTGGGCCATGTAGCGGGCCAGCAGCTGGTTGGTGATGCGGGCCGACTGGGCGAGGCGGGCATCAAACAGCTCCTCCATCTCGTGACTCGCCTCCATGTAGCCGATAAAGGCGCTGATGGTGAGACTCAGGCTCACCAGCGTCAGGATGCCGGTGAGCAGAAAGCGGCGAATAGAGCGGGGACGTCTCATTGTGCAGGTGTCCGGCCAGGCTGTTCGAGCTGGGGAATGATGTAGCCGACCCCGCGAATATTGCGGATGAGGTCGCTGTAGAACTTCTTGCGCAGATGGTGGATATGCACCTCTACAGCGTTGCTCTCGGCCCCCTCGTCCCAGCCGTAGAGGCTCTGTTGCAGCTGATCGCGGCTCAATACCCGACCGCTCTGGCTGATCAGCTCCTGTAGCAGTTTGTATTCATGGGGGTGAGCTGACCGCTTCCCCTGATAGGTGACCTGCTGGGATTCGGGATAGATGAGGATATCGCCATACTCCAGCGCTGCCTGAGCTTGCCCCTTGCTGCGGCGAACCAGGGCGCGCAGGCGGGCGTTGAGCTCCTGCAGGGCGAAGGGTTTGACCATGTAGTCGTCAGAGCCGGCGTCGAGGCCGACCACCCGATCGTCCAGCGCATCGCGGGCGGTGAGGATCAGCACCGGCAACTGGTGGCCCTCCCGGCGCAACTTGCGCAGCAGGCTGAGGCCATCGATGTCGGGCAGGTTGAGATCGAGGATCAGGGCGGCGAACTCGTCGCTCTTGAGGGCCGTCAGGGCGGGCAACCCCTGTTGCAGCCAGTCCACCGTGTAGCCACTATGGCGCAGTGCATCCTGCATACCATCCCCCAGCATCACATCATCTTCTACCAGCAGGATCCGCATTCTTTTCTCCCTGTTTGTTGGGTGTCGCGATGTGCTTCAATCGCCAAGGTTGACCGTGGCATAAACAACGCTGCCCACCAGTATGCAAGCTGGTGGGCAGAGTTTAAATAGATCTTTGATCCATCAGGGATTTATAGCTTGGCTAGTTTTTCGCGGATCTCCATTCTGCGCCCTTCATCGGCCACTTCGCGGCCCGGGCGGGCCGGGGCGGCCAGTGCCTTGTCGAGGTAGGTTTTGGCCTCGGCCTTGCGACCCTGATCCAGCAGGAAGTCGCCATAGAAGAAGTTGGGGTCGATGCCATCCGGATTGATGGCCAGCGCCTGCTTGAGCAGTTGCTCCGCCTTCTCGTCATCGCCAAAGCCGACCGGCCAGCCGGGCACCTGATAGTAGAGCGAGCCCAGACTGGTGTAGGCAGAGCCGTCAAGCGCCTTGGGATCCTGCTTGAGCGCCAGCTCCAGCTTGGCCTTGGCCTCTTTCACCAGACCCAGTGCCCCCAGCCCCCCTTTGGCCCCCGCCCAGGTGCTCTTGACGATGGCAGACCAGATCAGCAGATCGGCGCGAAAAGGCTCCTTGGCGCTGGCCGCTTCGGCCTGGGTGCTCAGGGTTTCTAGGCAGCCCTCTTTCGCCTTGCCGGTTTGTTGATACTGGCAGACGGCCCACTGTTGCTGGATGGGCGCGAGGGCATCATCCGCGGCCATGACCGAGGTGGATCCCAGCAGGATGGCGATGGCACAAGAGGTCACTGATTGACGGACAACGTTCATATTAATGCTCCTTCTTGGTCGGGATCGGGCGGGACAAGTCTGGTTGTGGCGCACTGTTGGCGTTGGCATCAGTCGTCCTTGGCTGAAGATGACGGGCATAACGTTTGATGATCGGCAGCTGTCTGGCCAGCGCCTTGTCGACAATGCCCGGCAGCAGGGCATTGAGCCGCACGAACAGTTTTTCCGGCCAGCCGAGCCAGCTGCGGCGGGTCTCGTTGCACAGGGCGATGACAGCCTCTTCGGCGACTTCCTGCGGGCTGTCGGTCTGGGTGCCGAGTGCTGCATTCATCTCGTAGGCGGCCTCGGAATTGAGCTTGGTACGGGTGGCGCGGGGGGCAAAGTGCAGCACCTTGATGCCGCTGCCCTCCAGCTCCCGTCCCAGCGCTTCGCTAAAGCCGCGCATGGCAAATTTGCTGGCGCAGTAGACGCTGTAACCGGGGTAGCCGATGCTGCCCAGGCTCGAACCCATGTTCATGATGATCCCCGGCTTGCGCAATCTGGGCAGCAGCACCCGGGTGAGCTGGATCGGTGCCTCGATATTGAGCAGCAGCTGGCGCTCCACCTGTTCGAAGCTCTGATCTTCCAACCAGGCAAACTGGTTGCAGCCGGCGTTGTTGATCAGGATGTCGAGCCCGTTCTCCAGCGCCGGGTGTTGCAACAGCTTGGCCCGCTCCTGCGCAGAGCCGAGGTCGGCGAGTACCACCTGATGGCGCTCGGGATGCGGCAGTGACTTGCACAGCCGATCCAGCGCCGGACCGCGGCGACCGTGCAGCAGCAGGTGGGCCCCCTGGGCCGCCAGCTCCTGCGCCAGCTCTTCACCTATGCCACCGCTGGCGCCGGTGAGCAGCACGAGTTTCCCTTCAAGGTTCATGGTATGGGTTCCCTTTTTGCTGTCTGCTGATCCGCTGCCGACTTACGGTGTGGCGGTGAGGTTGTAGAGCATCTCGCCATAGAGGCGGTAGACCACCTTGGCCCCGTGGATGATGGCCGCCTGATCCGCCTGACTCTCGACCCGATCCATCAGGGATTCAAAGAACTTGAGGTGCTCCTGATCCAGGGTGCCGTGGGAGCTCAGGTAGCTCATCGCTTGCGGTGGCAGGCCGAGACCCTTTTTCAGCTGGTCGGCGACGGTCAGCGCGATGGCCACGCTGGTGCCTTCCAGTACCTGCACCATGCCGAAGAAGCCCATGGGGTTGCCACGCTGGATCTGGTCGTAGAGGAAGGCCACCATCAGCTCGATGGGCAGCCCCGGCTGGCCGTGGCGTACCGCCTCGGCATCGCCACCACAGGCGCGGATGTCGTTGAGGATCCACTCCTGATGGCCATACTCCTCGTCGATGTACTCGGCAAGGGCGCCGCGCACCCACTCGTACTCCTGACCCAGCTTGCCGCCGGTCGCCATCAAGAGCGGAACTGTGTGGCGCACGTGGTAGTAAGCCTGCGCCAGAAAGGCGAGATAGGTGTCACGGCTGATGTCGCCACGGCGGCAGGCTTCGATAATGGGGGCGTTGAACAGATGCTCACGCTCCTCGGCAGTGGCTTGTTGCAGAGTCTGATAGAAGCTCATGACGATTCTCCGGTAAGGCATTGGCTAATTTGCTGGGAAAAGTGTTGGTAAATCTCGTTGCGACGGGGCCGTCCGTTGGCGGTCAGCAGCCCGGGATGTTGATCCAGCGCGACCGGCAACCAGTGGTGCAGCCGGGCATAATCGGGCAGCCGCTGGTTCAGACCGGCGATCTGGCGTGGCAGATCCGCCTCTTTCCCCGGCAGGGGCTGGATCAGCGCCACGTTGGCGGGCTGACCGTCGCCAAAGACCACGATGCGGGCGATGGCGGGGCAGAGTTGGGCCTCGGCTTCCACCCACTCTGGCGAGAAGTTGCGGCCAAAGGCGGTGATCTGGACATTCTTCTTGCGCCCGGTGATATGGAGGTAGCCCTCATCATCCAGATGACCGAGATCGCCAGTGGCGATCTGCATGGCAGAAGGTTCGCCAGCGGTAATCTGCTCGGGAGTCGGTTCGTTGCTGCCGAGATACCCCAGCATGGCGCTGCCGCTCACCATAATTTCGCCATCGCTGGCAATGGTGACCTGACAGTGGGGCAGGGGGCGGCCGACGCTGCCGGGCTTGTCGGCATCCAGGTTGTTGAGGGCGACTACGGAGCCGCACTCCGAGAGGCCATATCCCTCATACACCGGCAGGCCGAGCTGACGGGCGTGTTTGATCAGGTCGGGGGCCACCTTGCCGCCACCGACGGCAATAAAGCGCAGGCTCTTGAGCTGTGGGGCCAGCATCGGGGTGCTGGTGCAGAGCGCCAGCAGCAGGCGCAGCAGTTCGGGGACCAGCACTAGACTGTGGGTCGGCCAGCGCAGCAGGGCCTCCCCCAGCATGGCTGGATTGAGCGAACTGGATCCGGTGAAACCGAGCTCCCCGAGGGACGGAATGCGGCTGCAAGCACCGGTCAGCAGCGGCACATAGAGGCCGGTGATGTTCTCAAGCAGGGTGGCCAGCGGCAGCAGGGTCAGGTGTTTTTCCACCTTGGCTGGCGCGACCCGCTCGGCCAACGCATGGCTCACCGCCATCATCTGGGTCAGTGACAGGCAGACGCCCTTGGGCTGGCCCGTGGTGCCGGAGGTGTAGGTGATCTTGGCGGTGCCCTTGGGCAGTGCCGGTCGATTGGCCGGGGTATGGCGCCACAATGGCAGCTCGCCGGTGATCAGCGAGAGCGGCTCGGCGGCATGCCACCCCTGATGATATGGGCCCACCAGCGCATCGGCGCCGCTGCTCTCCAGCAACCAGGCCTGCTGGGCCTGACTGAAGAAGTGGGGCACCGGAATGACCACGATACCGGCGCGGGTGCAGGCGAGATCCAGCAGCGCCCAGGGCAGGCCGTTATCCAGTTGCAGCGCCAGACGGCTGATGTTGAGCTGTTGCAGCTGGTTGGCTAGACGCTGGATCTGTTGCCACAGGGTCTGGTAATCGAGGCACTGCTGGCTGCTCAGCAGCGCAGGGGATTGCGGATCCTCGTGGGCATGTTTGGCGATGGCGTCGAACAGGCTCATTGGGCGCACCTTTTCTCACAGGTCAGGGTTGCATCGGAAAAAAGCACTGGCATGGGGGCCAGCAGATTGAGCAGCAGGCTGCTCTGGGCCAGCACCTCGCGCCCCTGACTGATATCACCCACCATCACCTTGGGTTGGCAGCGGTAGTACTCACCCCAGGCATCGGCGTCGGCACCCACCTGATGGGCCTGTGCGGGGGCCAGCTCCACCGGATTGAGTTGCAGACGGGCAAAGCTGTTGCGAAGCCGGGCGGTGCCGGTAAAGACCACGTAGTCGAGGGCGTTTTCACACAGCAGGCGACACAGGGCTGCGAACATCAGGCGGGCATTGCCCGGTTCGCTGCAGGCCAGATTGCCCACCTCGATAATGCGGTTGCGTGCCGGATAGACCCCGAGGCGGGTGTTGATGGCGGCCTCGATGGGTTGCTCCAGATACTGTTCCAGATAGAGAGGACCCTCACTGGCATGATTGAGACCACAGGCACCGACCAGCGTCCCGTCTGCCCGATAGAGCCCCAGCAGGCAGGGGAGGAAATGGGGGATGCGGGCGTTGAACTCGAGGGTGTAGGCGGCCTGGATATAGGTTTGCAGCGCCATGACCTGCTGCGGGGACTCGGCTAGCAGCAATCGGTAGGGTGCCTGGATCTCGATGGTCATGGGTGACTCCTTCTCTTGCGATGGTTTGAGAGTAAAAGCCCAAACTTAAGAAACCCTTAAGCAGCAAAAAAAGTTGTCAGCGATGCGACGGGCAGGCAATCTGCGCCGCTGTTATCCAACAGGAAGCACCCAAGAGGAACCGCCATGTCATCCACCGTCTGCTGCCCCCTGTGTACCAGCCATCGCAGTTATCCCCTGCCGGTGGCAGGCAAGCGCTACCATCGTTGCCTCGCGTGCGAGCTGGTCTGGCTGGACGAGGCGGATCATCTGGATGCGGTGGCCGAAAAGGCGGTCTATGACGGTCACGACAACCGGGTGGATGACCCCCGTTATCGCACTTTTTTGATGCGGGCCTTTGGCGAGGTGTTGGCGCGGGTGCCGCTACCTGCCAGCGGCCTCGATTTTGGCTGTGGCCCGGGCCCGGCGCTGGTGGCGATGGGACGCGAGGCGGGTTACCAGATGGCGGGGTATGACAAGTTCTACGCCGATTTTCCCGAATTATTGGCGCGCCAGTACGACTTCATCACCAGTACCGAGGTGATCGAACACATTGCCGAGCCGCGTGCCGTGCTTGATCGTTTGTGGGCCTGTCTCAAGCCCGGCGGCCTGCTGGTGCTGCAGACCCAGCGGGTGCTCAGTGACGAGCGGTTTAAAAGCTGGCGCTATCGCCACGACCCGACCCACATCGTCTTCTTTGCCGAGGCATCGTTTCGGGTGTTGGCCGCCAGCTGGCAGGCTGAGCTTGGGTTGCCTCATGCCGATGTGGCGGTATTCAGCAAACCCTGAGCCGGGTGTTTTATTGGCGCGGTCGCCGAGAGGGCGCTGGCGCCTAAGGCTTTCTGCGTCTCTTGCCATCCGGTTATTCGCAGTAAACGGACGATTACGCTGCGCTAATCGACCCTACCGGATGGGAGTGGGGGGGGGCGGACAGAACGAGAACGCAATGGTCCGCTGCGGTAATCTGTTCCCAAAGGTAGTGATTGGAGAGGTGGATAAATTTCAGGCCTCGAAAGTGTCTTGAATTTAGACAGTCTCAGGTCGTTTTGATGAGCCACTGAAAACAGCCTGATTTTTAAGCTGACATTGCACTTCGGAGTTGAATCAACCATTGGGACAGCGCCTAACAAATCCCGGGGCAAGTTAATCAGCTCACGTCGCCTGCCGCTGCGGCACAGCGCTCAACTAACAGCTCGCGTAACCAGCGATGTCCGGCATCCCGATGCGAACGCGCATGCCAGGCCAGCACCTTGGTAAAGCCCGGCACTTCCACGGGGGGAGTGAGGCTGGTCAGGCCGGGCAGACCCAGCACAAGGCGCGAGGGCACTACCGCGACCAGATTGCTGGTGCGGATGATCTCCGGCAGTACGAGAAAATTCTTCACCGACAGGCTGACCCGGCGCTGGCGCCCCAGGCGCGCCAGCGCCTCGTCGGTGATCCCCGAGAATGAACCGCCGCTGTAAGAGACCAGGGCGTGATCAAGGCGGCAGAAGGTGTCGAGATCCAGCGGCCTGGCCGCGGCGGGGTGATCTGCGCGCATCACGCACACGTAATGCTCATCGAACAGGTTACGTACGTGCAGATCGGGCGGTGTCGTTTCCGGGGTGAGCAGCGCCAGATCGACCGACCCCCGTTCCAGTGCTGTCTGGATCTGAAGATCCTGGATCGGCAGCAGGGTGACGCGGATATTGGGTGCCTGTCGGCGCAGCGCGGCGAGAAAAGGCACGGCAATCGCACTTTGCGCGTAATCTGTGGCGGCGATCGTCAGGGTAAAGCGGGCCGTTGCCGGATCAAACACTGCCGGCTGCAGCAGGGCGCCCACGCCGCTCAGGATCTGTTTGAGCGGCGCAGCCATTTCCTGCGCGCGCGGTGTGGGCACAATGCCGCGCTGGGTACGCACGAACAGTGGATCATCAAGGTTGTCGCGCAGCCTCTGCAGCATGCCGCTCATGGCAGGCTGGGTGACACCCAAGCGCTCTGCGGCGCGCGTGACGTTGCATTCATCAAGCAGCGCATCCAGCGCTTTCAGTAGGTTGAGATCGAGTTGTCGGTCCGGCATGCAGGCTCCTGCGCTTCCCGCAGTGTCGCCGCAAGAAGCTTCTGATATCACCAATCAAGATATTAGACATAATAATATAGGATTGGATCTTATATCTAAGCTTTTCCAGAATGTGCATACCCGCTGCGAGATGCAGCGCCATGCATACGAAAGGAAACTTCTGATGAACGACATCATCTGGCCGGCTGGCTACGTGCCCGGCTACACCGAAAACTTTGCCTCCAACGAAATGATCATCACCGGTCTGAGCGTCGAGGATGTCTGGCCCTTCCTGGTCATTCCTGCACGTTGGCCGGGCTACTACGCCAACTCGGCCGACATCCGCTTCTACGATGGCAAGGGTCCTGAATTGGCTCAGGACGTGCGCTTCTTCTTCTCCACTTTTGGGTTCCCAGTTGAAGCGCAGGTCGTGGAATATGTGGCGCCCGTACAGGGGCAAGCTGCGCGCGTGGCTTGGCACGGCTGGGCAGGCGAGCCCGGGGCGGACGACCGGCTTGATGTTCATCACGCCTGGCTGATTGAAGAGCTCTCGGGCGGCCGCCTGCGTATCCTCACGCAGGAAACCCAGAAGGGGCAGCCCGCGCAGGCGCTGGCTGCCGCCGAGCCGAACCCGATGATCAACGGTCATGACCAATGGCTGAAGGGGCTGGTCGCTGCGGCACGCAAGGCGAAGCAGGCATGATCGCCCGCGTTGCATTTCTCGGCCTGGGCGCCATGGGGAGCCGCATGGCGGCTCGCCTGATCCAGGCGGGCCACGATGTCACAGTGTGGAACCGCACGCCCGCCGCCTGTGAGGCGCTCGCTCAGATCGGGGCACGCATTGCCGCAAGCCCCGCCGAAGCCGTGGTTGGGGTGGATTTTGCGATCTCCATGGTGCGTGATGACCAGGCATCGGCCGCCGTGTGGTGCGATCCACAGACCGGCGCGCTGCGCACCCTGCCACAGGGGGCGCTCGCCATCGAGAGTTCAACGCTCTCGCCAGACTGGGTGAGGCGTCTGGGCGAGCACCTGCACGCCAGCGGACACGCCTTGCTCGAAGCGCCAGTGTCCGGCTCAAGACCGGCGGCAGAGGCCGGTCAGCTGGTGTTTCTGCTCGGTGGCGAAGCG
Source organism: Aeromonas veronii (assembly GCA_041319085.1). Lineage (NCBI taxonomy): Bacteria > Pseudomonadati > Pseudomonadota > Gammaproteobacteria > Aeromonadales > Aeromonadaceae > Aeromonas > Aeromonas veronii. Next base: position 1,159,192 of record CP101033.1, read on the forward strand.
CAGGACATCGCGCGCGCCGAAATGCTGCTGGCGGCGATGGGATCGTCAATGCACGCCGTCGGCCCCTTGGGCGCCGGCGCGCTCGCGAAGCTGGCGACCAACGCCCTGCTTGGCATTCAGGTCGTCGCCTACGCGGAGCTGATCGCGCTGCTCAGACACCAAAGGGTGGATGTGGCAAAGGTCTTGCTGGCCATTGCAGGTACATCGGTCTGGGCGCCCGTGGCCGGGCCGCTGACCGGCGCAATGCTGCGCGGTGAGCATCGGCCGCAATTTCCGATCGAGCTGATTGCCAAGGATTTCGCTTACGCGCTCGCCGCCGCCGGCGATGCAGCGCAAGCTCCGATGCTGACCGCAGCGCTGGAGGTTTTCAGGCAGGGCATCCAGCAAGGGCTTGGCGTTGAAAACATGACGGCGGTTGCGGGGCTGTTCAGCAAGCCCTGATGAACGGCGATGTCTGTGGCACGCGCTACGGACGCTACTGTTTGCAGGCTTTGCCCAATTTGTATCGGGTTCGCCCTTGGTGGCCAAGGAGAAAAAAATGAAAGGCATTGTTATTCGTGCGCCGGGAGGATTGGATCGTCTTGAAATGCGCGATCTGCCAGACCCCGGCACGCCCGGCCCGGGACAGATCCGGGTCGCGCTGCATGCGACATCGTTGAACTTCCACGACCTGCGCGTTGCGAATGGTGCAGCGCCAACCGCGGATGGCCGGGTTCCCATGGCTGACGGCGCTGGCGTGGTTGAGGCCGTTGGAGAGGGGGTGAGCGAGTTCAAGCCTGGCGACCACGTCGTTTCCGCCTTCTTCCCGCAATGGGCCGATGGGATGCCGTTCGATGCGGTCGGCAATTTCCGTGGAACGCCAGGCGACGGCATTGATGGTTATGCCTGCGAGTTCGTGGTGTGCGCGGCGTCTTCTTTTACCCGGTCGCCCCAAGGCTGGAGTCATGCCGAGGCGGCAACAATCACCACCGCAGGGCTGACCGCCTGGCGTGCGCTGGTGGTGGACGGACAGCTCAGGGCGGGCGCAAGTGTGCTGGTGCTGGGAACCGGTGGCGTTTCCATTGCCGCGCTGCAGATTGCCAAGGCCATGGGGGCACGAGTCATTGTCACCTCCTCGTCAGACGAGAAGCTGGTGCGAGCCCGGACGCTAGGCGCTGATGAGATAATCAACTATCGTGCGGATGCCGAGTGGGGCAACAAGGTGCTGGCGCTGACCGGCGGCCGAGGCGTCGATCACGTTGTCGAAGTCGGCGGCCCCGGAACGTTGGCTCAGTCGATCCGCGCCGTGCGGGTTGGCGGTCATATCGCCTTGATCGGTGTTCTTACCGGCCGCCAGGGCGATGTTCCGACCGCTCTCCTGATGGCTAAGCAGGCACGTCTGCAGGGCTTGATTGTGGGTAGTCGGCGTGACCAGAAAGAGTACATCACGGCGCTTGAGCAAACCGGGATTCGCCCGGTAATCGACCGGATCTTTGCGCTTGAACAACTCGCCGAAGCGTTTCGCTTTCAGGAGCGCGGCGCCCACTTCGGCAAGGTTGTTGTCGAGTGGTGAGACGCACGTTTTTTCTGAATGATATCCCCAAGGAGTGAATGATGAAGATCTGCAGATATGGCGCACCCGGTGCCGAAAAGCCCGGTGTGATGGATACGGACGGGCTGCTGCGAGACCTTTCAGGCCTGGTCAGCGATATCACCCCCGATACGATCGAACAGGTGCTGGAGGGGCTGCGCCAACCCGGTGTGATTGACCGCCTGCCACGGGTATCTGGGGCGCCAAGACTTGGCCCGCCCCTGAAAACGGTGTCCAAGTTCGTCTGCATCGGCCTGAATTACCGGGACCACGCCAAGGAAGCCCGGATGGAGATACCTGAAGAGCCGGTCATCTTCTTCAAGGCCCCCAGTTGCATCAGCGGGCCCGATGATGATGTGGTGGCGCCCGCCAACTCCACGCGTCTCGACTGGGAGGCGGAACTGGGCATCGTCATCGGCAGGAATGCGAAGCAGCTCAGCCGGGAAGAAGCCATGGAAAGCGTTGCCGGCTATTGTATCGTGAACGACGTGTCGGACCGCGGCTTCCAGTTCCAGTCATCGCAGTGGGACAAGGGCAAGAGTCTCGACACATTCGGTCCGATCGGTCCGTATCTGGTCACGCGGGACGAGGTGCCAGACCCGCATGCCTTGTCCATCTGGCTTGAAGTGAATGGCGAGCGCCGCCAGGACAGCCACACCTCGCAGATGATCTTTTCGGTGGCGGATATTGTTTCGTACGTGAGCCATTACATGACGCTCATGCCGGGCGACATCATCGCTACCGGCACTCCGGCTGGCGTAGCGCTGGGCATGAAGCCGGCGCCGAAGTGGCTGCAGGACGGAGATCGGGTTCGCATTCACATCGAAAAGCTGGGCTATCAGAACCAGCGTGTCGTGAGGAGTGCAGCGCGTTGATCAACGCTCACGGTTTTCCATTGAGCTTGTCGCCAAGGCGTTTGCTTAAACGCTCTCTGCGGTCTGTAATGAGTAGCCCGCCCGCTTCAGGTCGAGAGTGACCATGCGCCCAGATCCCCATCGCTCACAGCACAACAGCTCGGTTTTCCCAGTCCCGGCGCCAGCCTGGATACCCGGGGGCCGCGGCTCGCGTGCCGGGCGTTTTAACCAAAACGATGGGGAGGCCTCAGGGCGTAGTGCGGATACGGAGGTTCAGGAGGCTGCCACCTCCGCTCCTGATGGGGGCGTTCTCGACGTTGCTCAGCGCATTGAAGGCCAGGATCCAGTGACCCGGCTCGGTGATGGCGCTGCGTTCCTTCTGCGGTTCGTTTCTGGCGTTGGCCGCCAGCTGGCAGGCTGAGCTTGGGTTGCCTCATGCCGATGTGGCGGTTATCACCAAACCTTGAACAGGATGTATTCATTTGATCATGGATTGGGCATGCTGATGGCCTGACGTCTGGAACGGATGCCCTGTTTTCATGTCCATACCCCACCTCTCACTGCAGGATGCCCGCCATTTGCAACTGGCGGCGCAGGGGCTGCTCGCCCCCCGTCGCAGCAAGGCGACCCCGGCCGATCTGCTGGCCACCATTCGCCGCATGGCGTTGCTGCAAATAGACACCATCTCGGTGGTGGCCCGCAGCCCCTATCTGGTGCTCTTTAGCCGGCTTGGCCAGTACGAACCGCGCTGGCTGGAGCAACTGCTAGCCGACGGCGAGATCTTCGAGTACTGGGCCCACGAGGCCTGCTTTGTGCCCCGCGAGGATTACCGATTGCTGCGCCACCGGATGCTCGATCCCGTTGCCATGGGCTGGAAATTTTCGGCCAACTGGCTTGCCACCCATCAGCAGGAGATCGGCCAGCTGATCGAGCGCATTCGTCACCATGGCCCGGTGCGGGCGGCCGACTTTGAACGCACAACCGGCAAGGGAAACGGCTGGTGGGACTGGAAGCCGGAGAAGCGCCATCTGGAGGTGCTCTTTACCACGGGGCAACTGATGGTGCGGGAGCGGCGCAATTTTCAGCGAGTCTATGACTTGGCCGAGCGGGTCATTCCCGAATGGAGCGACCAACTGCATCTGCCGAGCGTTGAGCTGGCGCAGCGGGATATGGTACGCGCCAGCTGCCGGGCGCTGGGACTGGTCAAAACCGGCTGGGTCGCGGACTACTACCGGCTGCGGCGCGGCAAATACGACGCCCTGCTTCATCAACTGGCAGACGAGGGGGAGCTGTTGCCGGTGCGGGTGGAGGGGTGGCAGCATGGCGCCTTTGTGCACGCCTCGCTGGCCGATGAGTTGGCAAGGTCGCAGGCGGGCACCCTCAAGGCAACCCATACCACGGTTCTCTCGCCGTTCGATCCACTGGTGTGGGATCGCAAGCGTGCTAGCGAACTCTTCAACTTCGACTATCGCATCGAGTGCTATACCCCGGCCCCCAAGCGTCAGTTCGGCTACTTCGTGTTGCCGCTGCTGCATCGCGGCAAGCTGGTGGGCAGAATGGATGCCAAGGCTCATCGCCAGCAGGGGATCTTCGAGATCAAGAGCCTCTATCTGGAAGCCGGGGTGAGAGTGACCCGCACGCTTGCACAGGATCTGGCGCAAGCCCTGCAAAAGCTGGCTGACTGGCACCAGACCCCGCAGCTCCGTTATGGTGCCATTCCGGCCAAGTTGCTGGCGTTGTGGCATGAGCGCACCTTGGCAGAGGGGGGGCGGCCAACCCCCTGACCCTGTTGTTTTTTCACAGCGCTGAATTTGAAGTCACCGATTGCGGGTAAAAAGCCAGCTGCGCTATTGTACTAATTGTTTTTTGCACAAGGAGTGTGCTTGATGTCTATCTCGCCTATGGATCTCGCAACTTATTACGGTGTCGATGACATTCCTGCTGCCCTATCGATAGGCGATAGCCTCCATAGTTTGCTCGTAGCCATATTCAGGAATGAGCCTCTGACTACGCCCCGCTACGACATTCTAGCCAGCTACGATCTCAACGCCTTAAGGGGCTTTATCAACGGCGATATGACTCTCCCTGAGTTCAGACGCCAATCTGCGGTAGAACAGGAGCAGCGCTGTTCTAAATCTCTTTACTATAAGATAAGGGCCGAAAGATTGTGCATCGCTACCAACCTTCAATCACGAAGCCCTTGGCTGCTCAGCCAGACGACAAACCTAATATAGAGAAGACCAGTCAAAATTCCACTTGGGATTACCTGCAGAAATTCCGGATCAAAAATGGTCTAGCCGATGGTCAGAATTCTGTGTCCCTCCCCCCGCATGAACTGGCCAAACAATTCTGGGTGGATGATATCACCAGTGCGATCACGGGCGGTGCCAGGTTGCACAGCCTCCTTGTCGCTGCCGGACAAGGCGCGACAGTATCAGCAGCAAACAGACAATTTCTCTTGAACAGGGGGTTGAATGCCTTGCTGTGCTTCTTGACCGGCGAACTCTCCCAAGAGCAGTTCGACCAAAAAGGGAAAGCGGAACAGGAGCAACGAAACGAGCTTGTGCAACAGAAACAACGGGAGATCGCCGCTCAGAAGGCCGCAGATGAAGAACGTTATAAAGCCGAGCAGAAAGCCCGAAGTGTGCGACTTGAGGCTGAGCGGATTCAGCGTGAGAGTGACCCCAAGTATATTGCACGTATGAAGAACCAAGCACTCAGGGAGAAGTATGGTGTAACTGGATATGTCGAATCACATCACCTCAGACAACTCATGGCGATCCTTCTCAAGCTGGATGCAGGCACAAGGCTACTGGAGACTGAAACTATCTGGCTCAAGAGTAATGGCCGTGAGTATGAGACAAAGGAAATTCAGCATACATACAACCGACTCGAAGCTGATCACTGGCTAGCAGATTACCGCAACAGCAAGAACCCATGGAGTGCTGTCAATGCCAGCGGACACTTGCGTAAATGTGCCGCATCGAAAGAGGCGATTGTGCTGCTGGGTGCCATCCCAGCCAAGCGGCAGGTGCAGCCAAAGCTGAAATCCGCCATTCTCACCACCCATGGTGGTGCGATGCGTGACCGTGGCGAACATTCTGCCGCATTGAGCATGGGCGCTGAAGCTCACCGCCTTCAACCCAACAACTTTCGCCCCTGCACTCTACTTGGCGCAGTCTGTATCGAGCTTGGCAACATTAGTGAGGGACATGAGTGGTATTGCAAGGCGGAAGCCAGAGGCGCTGGTCGTGACAGTATTATGTCGGATGTCAGGTCGCTTCTTACCCGAATGACGGCTGATAAGCGTGAAGCGGTTATCACGGAGCTGCAGCGCATTCATCCTGAGCATTATCGATGGCTAAACAAGTGGCGTCATGCTGTTCTGACTTGAGAGGTTACCATCAGGGGATCAGTGCCGTGCCCATAATATATGTCGCGCTGATCAGGATTACGGTAAAGGTCAGTGCCATGCCTACTACCCGGTAGCGAAAATTTTCCGGGGTGCGGCTCATGCCAAAGGCGTGGCAGAGGCGGCCGAGCAGTAGGCTGCAACCCAGCAGATGGATAAGCCAGGGGGTGTGGCTGCTGGATTCGACAAAATAGATCAGCAGCAGGGCGAAAGGCACATACTCAGCAAAGTTGCCGTGCACTCGCATGGCGCGCAGCATGACAGGGTCATCGGCGTGCCCCAGCGCCACCTTGCGGCTACGGCGGGTGCGAATGGTGCGCACGCTAAGATAGACAAACAGCAGGGCCAACAGGGCCGCATAAACAGGCAAAATCGTCATGGTGGGTGGCTCCCGAGTTGAGGTGATGCACGCGATATTGCACCGCGCGTCAATGGTTTGTCTCTGAAGGTAGCGTAACAACGGGGTCTCGTCGTTCATTTGGCATCGACCTGTGATCAATCTGCGATCAACCGGTGATCAACCGGGGCAGGGCACGGCCATCGGTGCGTACCGAACGGTGCGTACCGAAGACGATGCGGATTCGCCGCAGGCGCCCGGGCCAGCTGCTGGATAAAGTGCCGCACCGGGAGTGTGGGCTCAAGTCTTGATTGAAATAGCCATGGCTGGGCGCCGCCTCAGGCTGGCCGCCACACCACACTTGCTATAACATAGCCAGCCAGACGCGATGGTTTGTATTATTTATTTGCTTGGTGTTGCCATTGAGGAACGATATATGATGACGGCGGAGCCGATAGTGAATAATTCTATTAAATTTATTGCCACCGATATGGATGGCACCTTGTTAAATAGTCAGAAAGCGTTACCGGCAGATTTCTTTGAGGTATTTGGCCGTTTGCAACAGCAAGGGGTATTATTTGCCGCTGCCTCCGGTCGACAATATCACAGTTTGGCTGATACCTTTGCCGCGATTAAAGATCAGATGGTATTTATTGCCGAAAATGGCACCTATGTGGTGTATCAGGGGAAGGAGTTGCACAGCGCCCTGATTGCGCAGCAAGATGCCTATCGGATGATTGCCGCAGTGCGCGCGATACCGGGCTCCCATCTGGTGCTGTGTGGCAAGCAGCTGGCCTATACCGAAACCAAGTGTCAGCAAGCGCTCAGTGAAATAAAAAATTATTATCACTCGCTGCGGCAGGTGGATGATTTGTTGGCCATCGATGATGAATTTATTAAAGTCGCGGTGCTTAATTTTAATAGCACCGAGCGCCATGTTTATCCGGTGGTGGCGCCGCAATTTGCCGACAGTCATCAGGTGGTGATCAGCGGTGAACACTGGCTTGATTTTATGCACAAAGAGGCGTCGAAAGGCACGGCGATTAAAAAGCTGCAAACCCTGTTTGATTTTAATTTCGAGCAGAGCATGAGTTTTGGCGATTTTCTCAATGACGTCGAGATGCTGAAAGAAACCTATCACAGTTATGCGATGGCCAACGCCCATCCCGACATCAAACGGTTGGCGCGTTTCAGTGCCCCCGGTAATGATGAGCAGGGTGTCACCACCGTTATTCGCCAGCAGGTGTTGCGAGATTAAGCTGCCGGCGGTGGCATGCCGGGCCAAACGGCCAGGCTCAAAAAAGGGCCAGCCGGTTTATATCGGCTGGCCCTTGTCATTACTCGCTCACGGGATCAGGTCGCCAGACGGGTCAGCACTTTCACCAGCAGCGCGATGCGCGGGGCAATGCTGGCCAGATCCAGATACTCCTCATCGCTGTGGAAACCGGCGCCGATGGGGCCCAGACCATCCAGGGTGGGGATGCCCAGCGCCGCCGTCAGGTTGGCATCGGAGCCGCCTCCTACCTCCTGCCAGCTGATCGGCAGCCCCAGTTCGGCGCCGCACTCTTCCACCAGCTGCATCAGTGCCTGCGTGCCCTCTGACGGCACCATGGCCGGTTTGTGGGCCTCGCGGGTCAGCTGGATGGTGACGCCATCCAGATGGGGACGCTCGGCCAGGGTCAGCAGCTGATCGTTGATCTGGTGGTACTCCTGATTGTCCCAGAAGCGCACATCCACCACGGCGCTGGCATGGGCAGGCACTATGTTGGCGCCGTTACCCCCCTCGACGATGCCGATGTTGAGGGTGGTGCCGCTCTCGAAGTTGGTCAGGGCGTTGATGGCCAGGATCCAGTGACCCAGTTCGGTGATGGCGCTGCGTCCCTTCTGCGGTTCGTTGCCGGCGTGAGCCGCCTTGCCAGTGAAATCGATGCGATAACGGGCCATCCCCTTGCGCGCCTTGACCAGCGAACCGTCGGCGCGGGCCGCTTCGGCCACCAGCACTTGCTTGGCCTGTTTGGCCACCGAGGCCAGCCAGTCGCTGGAGTGCAGGGAGCCGATCTCCTCATCCGGGTTCATGCAGACGCAGATGCTCAGGCGATCGCGCAACTCGCGGGGCAATTCACGCAGGGCATAGACGATGTTGAGCAGGCCGGATTTCATGTCGGAGACGCCGGGGCCGTAAGCGCGCTCACCATCGATGCTCATCGGGCGGGCGGCGGCGGTGCCGAGCGGGAAGACGGTATCCATATGGCCGATCAGCATCACATCGATCTGTGCGGCATCTGGCTGGTTGCGGATCTCTAGCCCCACCCCGGCGGCGCCGCAGTCGACTCGTTTGATCTGCCAGCCGCCCATCGCCTCATATTTGGCGGCCATCAGGTCGGCCACTGCCGCAATGCCCGGCTGGTGCAGGGATCCGCAATCCAGATTGATCAGCGGAACCAGTTCGGTCAGGTATTGCTCCAGAGAAAAAGTCATTGCTTGCTCCACTATCTGGTTCGGGTCAGAGAAGGATGTTCATCACCAGCATGGCGCCGAAGGCGTTGAGTACCGAGATGGCGACCATGATGGGGATGTAACGCCCCTCGGTGCCGATGCAGCCGAGGATGCGGCCCATGTACTGCACCTGAGAGCCCATCAGGTAGATGGCTGGCGCCAGAATGGCGATGTGGGTGCCGTTGAGGATCCCTTGATCGAACAGGGTAATGACCACGCCGACCGCGCCGCCCATCGACATCCAGGCGCCGATCAGCACGGCGGCCGCCTCACCGGGCAAACCGAAGATGGCCATGATAGGGGAGAAGATGGAGCCCATGGCATCCAGCGCGCCGGTGATCTGCAGCGCCTTGATGATGACGAAGGCCATCAGCACGTTGGGAACGGTGGAAGTGGTGGCGATGACCCAACCCTTTTTGGCCCCTTCGACGAAGATATCGGTGACGATGGGTTTCTTGACGTTGGCCTGGCTCATTTGGCTTGCTCCTGGGTGTTGAGAGTCTGCTGGGTGTTGCTGCTATCGGTCTGCTTGCCTTCGCTCATTTTGAGGTAGACCCGGAACAGGTTGGCCCCGATAAATTTGAAGGCGAACATCACGATGACCGCCAGACCGATGGAGGAGCTGACCGCCAGGCTGCCATCCGCCAGCGTCAGGGTGAACAGCACGGCACCGGAGGAGAAGAAGTTGACGATGGTGGCGCCAGCAGAGAACTGGAACATGGTGAATACGTCGGTTTCACGCTGGGTGATAAGCCCTTCATCCTTGAGCTGGCGGGTCATGGCGGCACCGGCATCGGTGCTCTGCAGGGAGGCGATCAGCGCCAGACCGGTGTTGCCCGGGATCCCCATCAGCGGACGCAACAGCGGGGTCAGCAACTTGCGGGCTGCTTCCAGCGCGCCGTAGTGCTCCAGCACGTTGATCATGCCAAGGGCAAACATCACGGTGGGGATCAGGGTCAGGGCGAACAGAAAGCCGTCTCGCGCCCCGTTGCCGCCTTTGCCGCGCATGTCGGTCATGGCCGTTTTGATGCCGTCACCATTCTCGCTGACGCCCTGTACCATGGTGCCGAACGAACCGTTCAACGTGGTGAAATCGAATACCCCGTACCACTCGCCGGATTGCAGCAGTCCGGAGAAGAAGACCACGGCGAAGGCCAGAGCCAGGTAACTGCCTATGGTCACCGAGCGTGTTTTGTCTGTCATGATTAAGCTCCGTATGAATAATTATTTAATCGGTGATGATTATGATTGATATAGATATCCTTAAATTGACGGTGGTCAAAATGGTTTGCTGAAAATTGCGAATGTATTGGGGTTATGTGACTGTGATCGCCATATGATTGGACGATAATCTGGTTTTTATCGAATTGTTTGAGTGAATAAAAAGCAGAGGCGGGATAGCGGGGCAATAAAAAAACCGGGCACTTGGCCCGGTTTGGTCAATCAGTCAGATGTGATTACTGGAGGACCAGCACCATCAGCAGGCCGACGGTAATGGCAGATACCAGGAAGGCAAAGCCATAGAACACATAGTGGTGCAGCTTGGTGGTGTGGATCCCCAGATCGTGCAGACCGTGGTAGATCCGGTGCATGCCGTGCCAGATTGGCAGGGCGATGATCACCAGCAGGATGCAGGCACCCCACCAGGAGCTGGCGAACGCGTGCACGCGGTCATAGCTCATGGTTTCTACGTCCATGATGCCCATGGGCACCAGCAGACCGGTGATGAGGACAATGACCGGCAGCAGCATGGCAACGACCATGCCACCCGCACCAAACAGACCCCAGTAAATTGGTTCGTCAGAACGTCTCATTGTTTTCTCCTCAGGCCACGATGATCAGGACAAGCAGGGACACCACCGCCAGCGCCACATACTGGGCGAGAACGATCGGCTTCTCCGGTACCAGGTCTTCACCACGGAAGATACGCATGGCTTTCGGCGCCAGGGCGAACCAGGTTTTGGCATGGAACAGGCACGCCGCCAGAGCGACGACATGGAACAGGATGGCGATCGGGCTTTGCAGGGATTCCAGCCAGCCGTTGAACGCTTCCTGACCCTGAACCAGGCGCATCAGGCCCCACATCAGCACAACGGCGTAGATGGAGACGAAGATACTGGTGCCTTCACGGATCATGTAACCGGTGTAGAAGGCGTTCTTCAGCCACCAGTCTTTCTTCATTTCGCGGACGTAAGGTTTACGTTTGCTATCAGTGTTGTTCATGGTCTCAATCCTGCTCTCAATCTGGCTTGAACATGGCGATCATGTAGTCCTTGGCGCTTTCGACCTTGCCAAGCTGGATGGCCGCCGCCGGATCGACGCCTTTCGGGCACACTTCGGAGCAGTAGCCCACGAAGGTACAGCCCCAGACGCCTTCGTCCTGGCTGATGATGCGCATACGCTCTTTGGCACCAGCATCACGGTTGTCGACGTTGTAGCGATAGGCCAGAGCCAGTGCCGCCGGACCGGTGAACTTCTTGTTGATGCCATACTGCGGGCAGGCTGCGTAGCAGAGACCACAGTTGATGCACTGGGAGAACTGCTTGTACTTCGCCATCTGGGCCGGAGTCTGGATGTATTCGCCATCACACAGGCTGCGCGGCTCGCTCGGGATGATGTACGGCTTGATGCTCTCCAGCTTCTCGATGAAGTCGGACATGTCGACCACCAGATCGCGCTCGATCGGGAAGTTGTTGAGCGGCTCGATAGTCATCTTGCCCGGCAGGTAGTCGCGCAGGAACGCCTTGCAACCCAGCTTGGGTACACCGTTGACCATCATGCCGCAGGAGCCGCAGATCGCCATCCGGCAGGACCAGCGGAAGCTCAGGGTAGAGTCCAGGTGATCCTTGATGTACTGCAGGGCATCCAGCAGAGACATCTCTCTTTGGTATGGCACCTGGAAGGTTTGCATCCAGGGCTCGTTATCCTGTTCCGGACGGTAGCGCAGGATCTCAATCTCAATCATCTCAGCCATTCTTCTTAGCCTCGTCTTGTTTCTCACCCTCGGAGCCGTACACGCGTTTTGCCGGCTGGGACTTAGTGATCTTCACATCGGAGTAATCGATGGAGGGCGTTTCGCCATTTTTGTAGAACGAGAGCGTGTGCTTGAGGAAGTTCACGTCATCACGCTCTTCGTAACCATCCAGACGCTGGTGGGAACCGCGGGACTCTTTACGATTGATAGCGGAGTGCGCCATGGCTTCAGCCACGTCCAGCATGTAACCCAGTTCGATGGCGTACAGCAGATCGGTGTTGAAGACCGAGGACTTGTCGTTGATCTTGACCTTTTTGTAACGGGCTTTCAGCTCGTTAATCTTGTCGATGGTGCCCTGCATCAGCTCTTCGGTACGGTAGATACCGACACCGGCTTCCATGGACATGCCCAGCTCGTTGCGGATATCGGCCGGGTTTTCGGTACCGTCTACGTCCATCAGGGAGAGGTGCTGCTTGATCAGCGCCTCGGCCTTGGCGGCCAGCGCTTCGGTGTTGCCATGCTTCTGAGTCTTGGCGAATTCACCTGCCTGCTCACCGGCCAGCTTGCCGAATACCACGATCTCGGACAGGGAGTTGGAACCCAGACGGTTGGCACCGTGCAGACCGACGGAGGCACACTCGCCCGCGGCGTAGAGGCCGGCCAGACGGGTGGCACACTTGTTGTCTGTTTCAATACCACCCATGGTGTAGTGGGCAGTCGGACGTACCGGGATAGGCTCTTTGGCCGGATCCACGTTGACGTAGGCTTTGGCCAGTTCGCAGATGAAAGGCAGACGCTCTTTCAGGTACTTCTCGCCAAGGTGACGCAGGTCGAGGTGAACCACATCGCCCATCGGGCCCTGAATGACGCGGCCTTTCTGCTGCTCTTGCCAGAATGCCTGGGAAACGCGGTCGCGCGGACCCAGTTCCATGTATTTGCTCTTCGGCTGGCCGATCGGGGTTTCGGGGCCTAGACCATAGTCTTGCAGGTAGCGGTAGCCATCCTTGTTGAGCAGGACGCCACCCTCACCACGACAACCTTCGGTCATCAGGATGCCGGTGCCTGGCAGACCGGTCGGGTGATACTGGACGAACTCCATATCACGCAGCGGTACGCCGTGACGGTAGGCCAGTGCCATGCCGTCGCCGGTGACGATGCCACCGTTGGTGTTGTAGCGATAGACACGGCCAGCGCCGCCAGTGGCCACGATCACCGATTTGGCCTGGATGAAGCGGGTGATACCGTTCTGGATGTCGAAGGTCAGTACGCCCTGGACACGGCCGTCGTCCACGATCAGATCAAGGCAGAAATGCTCGTCGAAGCGCTTGATGCTCGGGTATTTGACGGAGGTCTGGAACAGGGTGTGCAGAATATGGAAACCGGACTTGTCTGCGGCGAACCAGGTACGCGGAACCTTCATGCCACCAAACGGACGCACGTTGGCTTTGCCATCCGGCTTGCGGCTCCAGGGGCAACCCCAATGCTCCAGCTGGATCATCTCTTTGGTCGCGTTGTTGACGAAGTAGTCCACGACGTCCTGCTCGCACAGCCAGTCACCACCGGAGACGGTGTCGTTGAAGTGATTTTCGAGGGAGTCGTCATCACGGACGACACCGGCGGCGCCGCCTTCGGCAGCAACCGTGTGGCTGCGCATCGGGTAAACCTTGGAAATCAGGGCGATGTCCAGGTCTGGCTGTGATTCGGCTATAGCGATAGCGGCGCGCAGGCCGGTACCGCCAGCACCGATGATGGCCACATCGGTCTTGATAATATCCACATCTGCCTCCTTAGGGATAGATTTGCTGGGCATGATTTTGCTCTATGAAAAAAATGCAGGCTTGATGCAAGTCAAACTGCTAGGTTTTATTCCCTTTTTATTGGTTATTTTTCTATAAAACACCCAAATCCCTGGATGAAAATGTCGTTACTATCGTCATTATTGGTGTTGTAGAGCAGTTGAACACCTGGCTACGAATACGTTAACTTCTGGATTGTACGTAGTTTTCTTTCAATAAAATGCGAATTACCTCTCTTTTTAGGTACTCGCGAAAAAAAGTTTAAGTTTTTTATTGTAATTTTTTAATGAGAATTATTGGTATTCATTTTTTGATAGAAAAAAGTAATCTGAGTGGTAGCAATTGCAACGGCGGTGATTTGATAGATCCAGACGGATTACAAGGATGTAAAGGCAGGGGATTTGACGGGGAATGTGAAATTAATCACTGAAAATTAAGCGCTATTTAGAAAAACAAAAGGGGCCTGTACGGCTGTCTCTTGATCACAACTATTGGTGCTCAAGAGACTGCGCCAGTTCGTAGCCTTCCAGGAGGGTCTGGAGTCGAAACCAGCCCTCCCATAATGCCGCTATTGAAGCCCGCCCCGTTCGTTTAGTGTCCTTCCAGCCCCCCAGCTTGGCCAGGCTCCGGTACGCCCATCTCATATCCGGCACCTTGGTTGGCAACGGCGTTTTCTCTACCTTTCGCCAAAGCAGCTTCCACCCCGTCGGGCCTATCACCGTTTCGCAGCTTTGATTCTGTGCCGATGACTCCTCGTTGATAAACCTCAATTGCAACAGACGCACCGCGATAAACGACAAGATGACGCACATCCGCTTCAGGTTATCCATGCTCTGCATCCTTAAGGTTTCTACCCGAGTGCCGGCACTCTTCCAGACCTTGTGATAATCCTCGATAAGCCAGCGCCGCTCGTAATAGCCGATAACCTTGCGGGCCTGTGCATCGTCGGTCACGGCTTCACTAGTCAGCAGGTGCCACTCCAGCCGGTCAGAGGCATCGCCCTGCTCAATGCATCCCACGTAGTAGAGCGGGATATCCGGCTCGTTACGCTTGTTGGCCGGAGCCTTTAGGGTGACTTTGGTAAACTTGATGTCGAGCACGGCCTCTCTGGCTTTTCTGCCGCCCCGCTGCGGTATTTTGACGACCTTGGTGCCGGCAGAGTGGCACTGCCGGGCATAGTCGTAGAGCTTGTGGTCATGCTCTTCGATACAGCGACTTTGCATCGAGCGCACCACAAAGCGTTGTTGGTTGCTCTGCTTGTAATGCAGATATTCGTAGATATCCGCTTCCCGGTCACAGACCGAGATAACGGTGGCCATCTGAGTGCCGAGACGGGCGGCAAAGGCCACGGATGCCTCCTCCCACTTGCGACTCTCTTTCTCCTTGTAAGGCCGGGTGGCATGCCGGTGGCTCTCTCCCCGCTTGCTGACATCACGGGTCCAGATACGCTGTGCAATCATGCCGACCACCTGCGATTTATGCGGAGCAAACAACAAGACGGAGTGAGCCAGCAGAGCGCGACTACTGCCTTGATTGGTGTGCCCCAGCTCATCATGGACGCTGGCATGGTTGAAGGTCAGGGCCGTGGTATCTTCCAGTGCCAGCAACAGGTCGTAGTCCCTGGCTAGGGCTGCGGTGGTGGCAAAGCCTGCATCAGCAATGGCATCGGCATTGACATGGTGGTTGCGAATAAAGCGATATGAGCCTTCCATGTCGGCGGGTGAGAGGGGAAGTTGTGACACGCAATCTCCGGGTTGTTGAGCAAGGGCGGTGGCGAGTTTGACGAGACGTTCAGTGCGTCTGGGGTCCTTGAGATTGGCATGGCCAAACTGGTCGAATGCCCATTGTTCGAGTTGGGTGAGATGCATATTAGAGCCGTGATAAGGGATGGCAAAAGAGTCAGATCACGGAGAAGGGAAAAGGTTCAAAAAAATCCCCAAGCGATGCTTGGGGATTTGTGTATAAGAGACAGCCTGTACGGCCCCTTTTGCTCATGCTCAAATGCGGAACATGCCGACCTGATTGCTCAGTTCACCCGAAATATTTTTAAGTTGTTCAGAGAGATGGCGTGAGCTGTCGGCATCGACCGCCAGCTCGTCCGAGACATCCTTGACCGCCTGGATGTTGCGGCTGACCTCGTCGGTCACCGCCCGCTGCTCCTCGGCGGCGCTGGAGATCTGGGTGGCCATGTCGGAGATCTGGTTGATCGAGGCGGTGATCTGCTCCAGTGCCTGGGTGGCATCATTCGCATCTTCCACGCTGTTCTGGGCCAGCAACTGACCCTCGTGCATGGTGCTGACGGCGCCCTGGGTATTGCGTTGCAGGGTTTCGATCATGCTGCGGATCTCGACGGTGGAGCTGTGGGTACGCTGGGACAGGACCCGCACCTCGTCGGCCACCACCGCAAAGCCGCGACCCTGTTCACCCGCCCGGGCCGCTTCGATGGCGGCATTGAGCGCCAGCAAGTTGGTCTGCTCGGCGATGCCCTGAATGGTGGAGAGGATGGTGTTGATCTCCTGGGCGTTCTTCTCCAGTTCTTGAATGATGCCGGATGCCTGTTTGACCTGAGTGGCCAGATCGGTGATGGAGCGCTGGTTGCGGGCGATCACCTGCTTGCCATGCTCGCAACTGCTGGAGGAGCTGCGCGCTGCATCGGCGGTCTGTTCCGCGTTGCTGGCTACTTCCACTGCGGTGGCGGACATCTCGTGTACCGCGGTGGCAATCTGGGAGATCTCGTTTTGCTGGCGAGCCAGACCCTGGCTCGATTTTTCCGCCATGCTGTGGGAGGACTTGGCCTGCTGGTTGAGTTGGCCGGAAGAGTTGGAGATATCCTGCACCATCACATGGATCCGCTCGATGAAGGTGTTGACGTGTTTGGCGACCGCGCCCACCTCATCTTCACGTTCGATCTTGATGCGGCGGGTCAAATCGCCGTTGCCACGAGAGAGATCGGCAATCGCCTCGCCCAGTGTTTTAAGGGGCGCCAGTGAGCCGTTGATGGCGATATAGGAGAAGCCCGCCACGATCAGTATGGTGATGAGCCCCTGAATGAGGGAGGAGGTGACCATGCTGCGTACCGACTGGTAGGCTGTACGCTCATCCACCATCATGCCGTAATACCAGTTGGTATTGGGGATGGCGTTAAAGTCAAAGACCTCTTTTTTGCCGTTGATCACCAACTCGTTGATCATGCCGTCATGGGCGATCTGGTTGATATAAGATGCGGTTAGCTCAGGGGCCAGTGAGGTAGCAGGCTTGAGGCTCAACGACGCATCCGGGTGGGCGATGATGGTGCCATTGCTGTCCACCAGTATGGCGTAGGTACCCTCGGTGGTGACCGCCAGAATGTCCGAGATCAGTGAGCTGATGGAGACGTCCCCGGCGATGACCCCCCGGGTGTTGCCACGCTGGAACGGCTCGGCAATGGTGACAATCAGCTGCCCGGTAGCGATGTCGGCATAGGGGGCTGTGATAACCAGCTTGCCTGCTGCCATCGCATCCTTGTACCAGGGACGCTGACGGGGGTCATAGCCGGCGGGCAGCTCGGTCGGTTTACTCGGGATCATCTTGCCGTCTGCGGTGCCGGCATAGACCAGATCGAAGTTGCCTGCATTCATCGACTGTGCCAGATGGCTGATAGGCTCATCTTCTTTGCTGAATGCTTCTTTGGTGGTGCTGACCATGCTGATGCGGGAGTCGACCCAGCGGGAGATCCCCTTGACGTTGGCCATGGAGCTTTCGTCGATGATGTTCCAGACCAGTCGCTGGGTTTCACTGCGCAGTTGCGAGGTGTTGTACCAGACCTGCAGGCCGGTGATCACCAAAATGATGATACCTATAGCCAGGACCAGCTTGTTTTTAATGGATAAGTTCATAATTACATCCTTGTGAGTGTCAGTCTGAGAGTTGGAAATTAATTATTGTTATGCACCTGTTCTTATCGGCCGAAATTGAACTCTTTGTATCCCGGTCAGCGATTTAAAGTCACTGCCGAAATCAGTGGTTATCCATACGCATATCGCGCCCTCACTGCGCCAGAAAACGATCCGGTCGATTGGTGAAGATTCCATCGACACCTATACTGGCAAGTTTTTCATAATCCTCAGGATAATCAACGGTATAAACCAGCACCTTTAACCCGCGGCGATGGGCATCTGCAACAAGCGAGTGATCCACAAAGTCCACGTCGCAGTTGAGTGACCAGGCCCCCAGCTTGTCGGCAAACTGTGCCAGGTTGAGCGGCCGATTGGCGGTCAGGGCGCCGAGCCTGATGTCGGGCCGCAGGGCGGCAAAGCGGGCCAACTCCGGGTGATGGAAGGAGGATACCACCCACTGGGCGGCGGTAAAGCCAAGCTCGGCCTCTGCCCGTCGGGTCAGGGTTGCCACTGCATCGGCGGTATGGGCTCCCTTGAGCTCGATATGCAGCTCGCAGCGTCCGGCGATGATCGCCATCACTTGCCACAGGGTCGGGATCACCTCTCCCTCACCGGCATCGAGCTGCTCCAGATAGCCGCGCGATTGCTCGGTCAGCACCCCCTTGCCGTTGGTGCAACGCTCCAGCCGCCGGTCGTGGAAGACCCACAACTCGCCATCGGCCTCCTGTACGTCGATCTCGATGGCTGGCGCTCCCAACGCCAGCGCTTTGGCTATCGCCTTGAGGGTGTTCTCCGGTGCCAGACCGCTGGCGCCACGGTGGGCAATAATCTGCATGTTCTGCTCCTTTCAATATGAGGTTCGTTTCCGTTCAGATGCGGTGGCTCTAGCCTAAAACAGGGTCTGGAGGTGGGTAAAGCAGTCTATATGAATGATTCATAACACAAAAAACAGGCAGCCGTGGGCTGCCTGTGTTGTTATCGGTTTTTTGTGAGCGGGCGGTGCCGATTCAGGGCTTGAAGGCACCGATAAAGATGGCGGGATCGACCCGGTTGTCGTTGAGGCTGACGTTCCAGTGCATATGGGGGCCAGTGGCGCGACCGGTCGAACCGACTCGCCCGACGATGCCACCCCGCGGCAGACTCTGGCCGAGCTTCACATCGATCTTCGACATGTGGCAGAACATGCTGATGAGCCCCTGACCGTGGTCGACAAAGACGGTGTTGCCGTTGAAGAAGTAGTTGCCGATCAGGATCACCTTGCCAGCGGCGGGGGACTTGATCGGGGTGCCGGCGCCCACGGCGAAGTCGAGGCCGGAGTGGGGGTTGCGCTCCTCGCCATTGAAGAAGCGACGCAGGCCAAACGGGCTGGAGAGGGGGCCGTTGACCGGCTTGTCGAACATCAGGTTGCTCGGCTGGTTGGGGCTGAAGGTCTGGTAAGCCCGGGTCTGCTCCGCCAGCTCGCGGTTGATACGGGTCATATCCTCGGCGAGCGGATTGACCTGACGGCTGTTCTTGAGCTTGATGTGCTGCTCGCGGTAGTGCTTGGGGGTCACGGTGAAGCCGAGAGTGCGGCCATCACCTGTGGTCAGTTGCTGGGCCCCAAGCGGGTTTTTGAGAGAGATGCCGACGATGGCGATCCACTGGTTGTCTTCGCGCACTACCAGCACGGGTTTGTCGTGATAGCGGGCCGTGGGGGCAGTGGCAGACGCGCCAAGAGGGATCACCGCAACGCCACCCGGCACCGGATGGTTGAGCAGGCGACTGATAAAACCCTCGGCCAGGGCCGACTGGCTGGCCAGTAACAACAACAGACAACACACAACTCTCATGACGATACCACTCGATGTTAAAACGCCCGGGATGACGGGATGGCAATCCCCTGTCCGGCATTCGTCGATCACTAAAGAGTGACCACGGCACGCTGGCCACGACAGTGGCTGCTGGGGGAGGGGGCAGATTGTGCCTCGTTATGGTCGGGGCAGCCAGAGGCGGGGCGTGGCTGACGCCCCTTTTGTGCATCGCTGCGTCAGGTTTTATGTCGTGGTCGGGCCGCTTCGCCATTGAGTCGCCCCCGCCCTGGCTCTAGAATCGACTGCCGGCACTGATGCCACCGACACTCCGAGGAGACGATATGAACGGATTATCCCCTTTGCGCACAGCGCCTGCCCGGCACCCGACAGGTCGTGGCTGGCTCTGGGTTCGCAGCGGGTTCGATATCTTCAACAAGGGGATGGGGATCAGCGTGGCCATGGTGCTGGTCTGGTTTATGGTGGGCATGCTGCTGGAGCAACTGCCGGCGGGTGGTCTCCTCTCCCAACTGCTCTATATGGTGTGGGGCGCGGGGTGGGTGGCGGTCGCCGCACGGGGCTATCGGGGCGAGCCGCTGCAGTTTGCCGATCTCTTCGCCGGTTTTCGCCACAAGCTGACCCCGCTGATGCTCGGCGGTCTGCTGGTGTTGCTGCTGTTCAGTCTGGTGGGCCTCGTCTGTCTCGGTTTGCTCTCCATGTGGGGGCTGCTCCCGTTGCTGACTCAGGATCCCGACACCATGGTGGTCTCTGCGAGTCAGTTGCAACAACTGCTGCTGGTGTTGCTGGTGGGGATGCTGCTCATCATTCCCGTGCTGATGGGGGTCACCTTTGCACCGGCGCTGATCTACCACCACGATATCGGCATCATCCAGGCGGTACGGCTGAGCTTCTTCGGCTGCTGGCGCAATATGTGGCCCTTCTGCTGGTGGGGGCTGCTCTCTGCCATTTTGCTGCTGTTTGGCGCGGCGCTGCTGCTGGTGGGGTTGCTGGTGGTGATCCCGGCGCTCAACTACTCCATCTATGTGGCTTATCGGGATATTTTCCTAGACGAGCGTGCGCAGCAGGACGCGCCGCCACAGGTCGGCCCGTTTGGTTTTGACGCCTGATCAACGGACACGATGAAGAAGGGGCCCGCAGCGGCCTGATGCCACGCCTTGCCGTGAACAAGTGGTTCGCAGTAAACATTGGGCTGCACGTCGTTCAGCACCAACCTACGAGCTAGTCAGTCGGGTCGGTGAGCGCAGCGTAATTGGCCGCACCGCAAGCGCCATGGCGAGCCCGCGCCCGTGCTGATGCGTCAGAACACGGGTAGCAGGGGGAGGGGGAATGATTGCCCCATTTCCCCCGCATTCGAGTCGTTTTCGCCTGACTTTTACGTTAAAATTGCGCCGCTTTTTCTCCCTGGCTGCCAATGGATGATGCTGATGAAAGACTTTCTGATTGCCCCCTCGATCCTCTCTGCCGATTTTGCCCGTCTGGGTGACGATGTCGCCAAGGTGCTTGCTGCCGGTGCCGACGTGGTGCACTTCGACGTGATGGACAACCACTATGTTCCCAACCTGACCATTGGCCCCATGGTCTGTCAGGCGCTGCGTGACTACGGTATCGAGGCCCCCATCGATGTACACCTGATGGTCAAGCCGGTGGATCGCATCATTCCCGATTTTGCCAAGGCCGGTGCGTCCCTCATCACCTTCCATCCGGAAGCGTCCGACCACGTTGACCGCTCTTTGGGCCTGATCAAAGAGATGGGCTGCCAGGCGGGTCTGGTGCTGAATCCTGCTACCTCGCTCTCCTGCCTTGAGTATGTGATGGACAAGCTGGACGTGATCCTGCTGATGTCGGTCAACCCGGGCTTCGGTGGCCAGAGCTTCATCCCCGGCACCCTCGACAAGCTGCGTCAGGTGCGTCGTCTGATCAACGAGAGCGGCCGCGATATCCGCCTCGAGATCGATGGAGGGGTGAAGGTCGACAACATCCGTGAAATCGCCGAAGCGGGCGCCGACATGTTCGTCGCGGGCTCTGCCATTTTCAGCCAGCCTGACTACAAGGCGGTGATCGACAAGATGCGGGCGGAGCTGGCTCATGTCACACGCTGATCGCGCATTTGATTTGGTGCTGTTCGATCTGGACGGCACCCTGATTGACAGCGCCGCCCAACTGGCGCTGGCAGTCAATCTGATGCTGACCGATCTGGGTCTGGCACAGGCCGATGAAGCTGTGATCCGAACCTGGGTCGGCAACGGGGCCGACAAGCTGATCCAGCGGGCCCTTGCCTATCACGAGGCAGACCCCGAGCTGTTTGCCAAAGCCCGCCCGATCTTTTTCCAGCACTACAACGCCTGCCTGCTGCAAGGGCTGGCGATGTATGACGGGGTGGTGCAGAGTCTGCGTCGCCTGCAAACCCTGGGCTACCAGCAGGCGATCGTCACCAACAAGCCTAGTGACTTCGTGGCTCCGATCCTCGATGCGCTTGGCATCAGCGATTGTTTCGCACTCTGGCTTGGTGGCAACTGCGTGCCGGTCAAAAAGCCGAGCCCGGAGCCCTTGCTGCACGCCTGTCAGGAGTTGGGGGTGAGCCCGGCTCGCACCCTGATGGTGGGCGATTCCGAAAACGACGTGCTGGCGGCCAAGGCGGCTGGCATGAAGGTGGTGGGCCTGACTTACGGCTACAACTATGGCCGGCCTATCGCCGACTCCCGGCCTGACTGGGTATTCGAACATTTTTCCCAGCTCGATGCGCTGCTGAGCTAATAGCGCCGCTGGGCTAGCTGAATAACAAGGATTAACACTTTGATGACTAAACCAATCGTATTGAGCGGGGCGCAACCCTCCGGTCAGCTGACCATCGGCAACTACATGGGGGCCCTGCGTCAGTGGGTCAACATGCAGGATGAGTACGACTGCCTCTACTGCATCGTCGACCTGCACGCCATCACCACCCGCCAGGACCCGGTTGCCCTGCGCAAGGCTTGTCTGGATGCCGCCGCCCTCTATCTGGCGGTCGGTATCGATCCCAAGAAGAGCACCGTTTTCATCCAGTCTCACGTGCCGCAGCACGCCGAGCTGGGCTGGATCCTCAACTGCTACACCCAGATGGGTGAGCTGTCGCGCATGACCCAGTTCAAGGACAAGTCCGCCCGTTTCGAGAACAACGTCAACGTCGGCCTGTTCGGTTATCCGGTGCTGATGGCCGCTGACATCCTGCTCTATCAGGCCAATCAGGTGCCGGTCGGCAACGACCAGAAGCAGCATCTGGAGCTGACCCGCGACATCTGCACCCGTTTCAACAACCTCTATGGTGAGGTGTTCACCCTGCCGGAACCCTTCATTCCGACCGAAGGGGCACGGGTGATGAGCCTGCAGGATCCGACCAAGAAGATGTCCAAGTCCGATGACAACGAGGCCAACTTCATCGGCTTGCTGGAAGATCCCAAGCAGATCGTCAAGAAGATCAAGCGTGCGGTGACCGACTCCGACGAGCCGGCTGTGGTGCGTTTCGATCCGGAAAACAAACCGGGGGTCTCCAACCTGCTGACCCTGATGTCCGGTGTGACCGGTCGCTCCATCCCCGAGCTGGAACAGCACTTCGAAGGCAAGATGTACGGCCACCTCAAGACCGAGACCGCCGAGGCCGTGGTCGCGCTGCTGGAACCGATCCAGGCGCGTTTCCACGCGTTGCGTAAGGATGAGGCCCATCTGATCGCGATTCTGGCCGAAGGGGCACAAAAGGCACGCGAAAGAGCTGAAAAAACCCTGACCAGCGTATATGATGTAGTCGGCTTCGTTCCTCGAGCCTGACATACTGGGAAGGTGTAGTAGAAGGGAGCTGGGTATTTGCCTGGCTTTCTTTATTTTCTGCCCGACTATTTTGTTTAATTTCTTTATTTCAACATGGGTAATATCCCCAAGAGAAAGCATGTCTGTTCAACCAACTATTTCTGCTGAAGAGCTGAGTGACAAAGGTCACTGGCTACGTAAATTTCGCAAGGCGAAAAACCTCAATACCCTGCAATTGATGGTCTCCAATGCCATCGACAAACACCATAAAACCCCTGCCGTTGCAGCCGCCATCTATCTGGCCGAGTGTCAGCGTGAGCGGGAAATGGAACAGGGTCGTTTTCTCGATCGTTAATTTCTGCCGTCGGTTATCTCATGTTGCTGTTAATTGATAACTACGACTCCTTTACCTGGAATCTGGTGCAATATTTTGGTGCGCTGGGCCAGCAGGTGGTGGTCAAGCGTAATGACGAATTGACGCTGACCGATATCGAGCAGTTATCCCCCCGTTTTCTGGTGATCTCTCCCGGTCCCTGTACGCCCAATGAGGCGGGGCTCTCTCTCGACGCCATCAGCCATTTCGCTGGCAAGCTGCCCATTCTCGGCGTCTGTCTCGGTCATCAGTCGCTGGCGCAAGCCTTCGGCGCCCGCGTCGTGCGTGCCCGTCAGGTGATGCATGGCAAAACCTCGCTCATCCGCCATCGGGATGAGGGGGTGTTCAAGGGGCTCAACAACCCGCTGCGGGTCACCCGTTACCACTCGCTGGTGGTGGAGCGCGACACGCTGCCAGAATGCTTCGACATCACCGCCTGGAGCGAGCATGCCGATGGTGCGTTCGACGAGATCATGGGGCTGCGCCACAAGACGCTTCCTATCGAGGGGGTTCAGTTCCATCCGGAGAGTATTTTGAGCGAGCAGGGCCATCAGTTGCTGGCCAATTTTCTGGCGCGTTCATAAAAAATTGTGATCGCCTTCTCAAGTTCGAGAGAAGGCAAAAAAAATTCCCCTGACACTTTATTCACCCCCTCTCCTGCCCAAATTATCTCTTGCCAAGCCCCCCTGAGTCGTTATGCAATGCGGTTGCCTAAAATCTCAAGGTCAATCGAATATTGTTCCTCATAGGCCGTCTTGTTACAGACTTTTTACTTTTTTTCTGTGATAATCCCGTTGCGTTTACACGAATTTAACTTTTGGGCGGTGGATTATTCTGTCGCCGAATCGAAGGAGAGCTATATGTCAGAGTTGTTGGCAGTGACACGTGAAGTGTTTGATGAAGTGATGGTTCCCAACTATGCGCCCGCCAAGATCATCCCGGTGCGTGGTGAAGGGTCACGTGTCTGGGATCAGGAAGGGCGCGAGTATATCGACTTTGCCGGTGGCATCGCGGTTAACGGCTTGGGTCACTGTCATCCCAAGCTGGTCGAGGCGCTGAAAACCCAAGGCGAAAAGCTGTGGCACCTCTCCAACGTGATGACCAACGAGCCGGCCCTGCGTCTGGCCAAGAAGCTGGTCGCCGCCACCTTCGCCGACAAGGTCTACTTCTGTAACTCCGGCGCCGAAGCGAACGAAGCGGCCCTCAAACTGGCTCGCCGCTACGCCATCGAGAAGTTTGGCGAGCAGAAGACCCAGATCATCGCCTTCAATCAGGGCTTCCACGGCCGCACCTTCTTTACCGTCAGCGTCGGTGGCCAGGCTGCCTACTCCGATGGCTTCGGTCCCAAGCCGGCGGACATCACCCATGTGGCCTACAACGATCTGGCTGCTCTGGCTGCGGTCATCTCCGACAATACCTGCGCCGTGGTGATGGAGCCGCTGCAGGGCGAGGGCGGTATCATTCGTCCCACCGACGAGTTTGCCAAAGGGGTGCGCGAGCTGTGCGACAAGCACAACGCCCTGCTGGTGTATGACGAAGTGCAATCCGGCGTCGGCCGTACCGGCGATCTGTTTGCCTACATGGGGCTGGGCGTCACACCGGATATCCTCACCAGCGCCAAGGCACTGGGTGGCGGTTTCCCCATCGGCGCCATGCTGACCACCACCGATATCGCTTCCCACCTGAAAGTGGGCACTCACGGCTCTACCTATGGCGGCAACCCGCTGGCCTGCGCGGTGGCCGAGGCGGTGATCGACGTTATCAACACCCCGGAAGTGCTGAGCGGTATCAAGCAGCGCGAACAGCTGTTCCGCGAGGGGATTGAGGCGATCAATGCCAAATACCACTGCTTTAGCGAAGTGCGTGGCAAGGGGCTGCTGCTGGGGGCCGTGCTGAACGAGGACTATAAGGGACGTTCGCGCGACTTCCTGCTGGCCTCTATCGATCAGGGGTTGATGGCCCTGGTCGCCGGCACCAATGTGGTCCGTTTTGCTCCTTCACTGGTGATCCCGGAAGCGGACATCAAGGAAGGGTTGGCCCGCTTTGAGAAGGCGGTTGCCCAAGTGGTTAACGCCTGATTCCAAATTGAGGTGGGGAGCTCTCCCGGCAGGAGCCGGGACCCCACCTGTCGTCAATGAAAGGGAGTTGTCATTTATGTTGGTTATCCGTCCCATCGAGCAAAAAGATTTTGCCGGGCTCAAGACCTGCGCCATCGAGTCCGGCACTGGCATGACCTCGCTGCCTGTCAACGATGAGCTGCTGCAGCGCAAGATTGACGCCTCTACCCAGACTTTTTCCGACAAGCCCGCAGGCAAAGGGGACTGCCTCTACTTCTTCGTGGCCGAGGATCTGGAGACCGGCGAGATGGTGGGCACCTGCGCCATCGATGCCGCAGTGGGTCTATCTCAGCCGTTTTACAACTACCACATCGGCAAGGTGGTGCACTCCTCACCCAAGCTCGGCATCTACAACGTCGTGGAAACCCTGACCCTCTCCAACGACTACACCGGCAACTCCGAGCTCTGCACCCTGTTCCTGCGCGAATGTGCCCGTGAGGGGCTCAACGGCCGCCTGCTTTCCAAGCACCGCTTTCTGTTTATGGCCGAGCACCCTGAGCTGTTTGACGAGACCGTCTTCGCCGAGATGCGCGGCGTCTCCGATGCGGATGGCCACAGCCCCTTCTACGAGTGGCTGCAGACTCACTTCTTTTCGATGGATTTTCCCACCGTCGACTATCTGACCGGCATCGGTAAGAAGCGCTTTATCGCCGAGCTGATGCCCAAGTACCCCATCTACGTCAATTTGCTGAGCAAAGAGGCGCGGGCCGTCATCGGCCAGACCCACGAAAAGACCCGCCCGGCCATCAAGATGCTGCAGGACGAGGGATTCGTTAATCGCGGCTATGTCGATATCTTCGATGCGGGGCCGGCGGTCGAGTGCGAACTGAAGAATATCCGCAGCGTGCGTCGCAGCCAGAAACTGCGGGTGCTGGTGGGCGAGCCCATCGGCGGTCGCACCCACCTGCTCTGCAACAGCCGTTTCGAACAGTACCGCGCCTGTTACGGCAATATCCGGGTCGATCTCGACAAGCACGAAGCCATCATCCCGCCCAAGATGGCGGCGGCACTCAAGGTGCAGGATGGCGACATGGTTCGGGTGGTTGACCTCGACTGAGGCAAACAACACAAGCAAACCGATTATCAGACAGGCAGCCGAGGCTGCCTGCCAGCGACAGGGAGTGAATGGATGAGCCAGTTAGTGCAATTTTTCTATTGTCAGTGGCATCAACCGCCAGCTGAATTCTCGGGTATATGCATTAAAAGAGTGGCCAAGTCAGGGAGTAAAATATAATGAGCCAGTTTGTACAACTGATCGACGGTCAATGGCTTGCTGGTGAAGGCAAGTCGTTCGAGTCAACCGATCCGGCCAAAAACGAGGTGATCTGGCAGGGGGCTGCCGCCAGCGCGGCGCAGGTGGATGCCGCCGTCAAGGCCGCCCGTGCCGCCTTCTACCACTGGGCGGATATGAGCCTTGAGGATCGTCTGGCCATAGTGCGTCGTTATGCCGACCTGCTCGGCGAGCAGAAAGAGGCGCTGGCCCTGACTATCGCCCGCGAAACCGGCAAACCGTTGTGGGAGACCCGCACCGAAGTGGCCGCCATGCAGGGCAAGATTGCCATCTCCATCCGTGCCCACGACGAGCGTACCGGCACCGTTGAAAATGCCATGCCGGGCGCCAAGGCGTTTGTCCGTCACAAGCCCCACGGTGTGGTGGCGGTGTTCGGCCCCTACAACTTCCCGGGTCATCTGCCCAACGGCCATATTGTCCCGGCGCTGATTGCGGGTAACACCGTGGTGTTCAAACCCTCCGAGCTGACCCCCATGGTGGCCGAGGCCATGGTCAAGGTGTGGCAGGAGGCCGGATTGCCCAAGGGCGTGCTCAATCTGGTGCAAGGGGAGGTCGAGACCGGCAAGGCGCTGGCTGGCAACCCCGATATCGACGGCCTCTTCTTCACCGGCTCCTCCCGCACCGGCCATTTCCTTCATCAGCAGTTTGCCGGTCAGCCGGGCAAAATTCTGGCCCTCGAGATGGGCGGCAACAACCCGCTGATCGTGAAAGACGTGAGCGACATCGACGGCGCTGTGCATGCCATCGTCCAGTCGGCGTTCATCACTTCCGGTCAGCGCTGCACCTGCTCCCGCCGCCTGTTTGTCGAGCGGGGCGAGCGGGGCGATGCGCTGGTCAAGCGACTGGTCGAGGTGGTTAGCCAGATCAAGGTCGGCCTCTATGACGCAGCCGAGCAGCCGTTCATGGGCTCGATGATAAGCGAACGTGCTGCACTGGGCATGGTCGAGGCGCAAGCCAACCTGCAACAGCTGGGTGGCGAAAGCCTGCTTACCCTCAAGCATCTGGAAGCGGGTACCGGCTTTGTCTCCCCGGGCATTATCGACGTGACCTCAGTCAGCGAGCTGCCGGACGAAGAGTACTTTGGCCCGCTGTTGCAACTCATTCGCTATGACGATTTCGATGCCGCCATCGATCAAGGCAATGCTACCCGTTATGGTCTCTCGGCCGGTCTGCTGGGTGACAAGGAGGCGGACTGGCACCACTTCTTCAAGCGGATCCGCGCCGGCATCGTCAACTGGAACAAGCCCATTACCGGTGCATCCAGTGCCGCGCCGTTTGGTGGCGTGGGTGCCTCCGGCAACCACAGGGCGAGCGCCTACTATGCCGCTGATTACTGTGCGTATCCGGTTGCCTCCGTCGAAGACAGCAAAGCCGCCATGCCGGATCAACTGTCGCCCGGCCTGCGCTTCTAATAACGACACGGGGCATCCAGCGGTGCCCCGATCTGTACCCGCAATCAAAGGAAAGAGAGATGCAAAAGGATATCGACACCCTGTTCAGCCATCTGTGGGACAACTACATCAAGGTGACCCCGAGCGCCCTCAAGGTGCACACCCTGCTGGGTGGCGGCGAGCCCATCGTCAACGATCACGTGGCGTTTCGTACCTACAACCTGCCCAAGCTGGGGCTGGAGAAGCTGGCAGCCCACTTTCTGGCGCTCGGTTACGAGCAGAAGGGCGAGTATGTCTTCAAGGCCAAGAAGCTCTACGCCAAGCACTTCGAGCATCAGGATCCGGACGCTCCCAAGGTGTTTATCAGCGAGCTGAAGGTCGAAGAGCTCTCTCCGGCTGCCCAGGCCATCATCCACAAGCTGGCGGATCAGGTGCCCGATCATCTGACCGATACCCCGGCATTTCTCTACACCGGCGCCCCCTGGCAGGTCTCTTACGCCGACTACCAGACCCTGCTGGCTGAGAGCGAGTATGCAGCCTGGATGGCAGCTTGGGGCTATCGTGCCAACCACTTCACGGTCAATATCAACAAGTTGAAGGATTTCGACACCATCCATCAGGTCAATGCGGCACTGAAGGCGGCGGGTTTCGTGCTCAACAGCGTGGGTGGCGAGGTGAAAGGGGACCCGCAGGTGATGCTGGAGCAATCCTCCACCATGGCGGACAAAGCAGAGGTGCCGTTCAGCGATGGGGTGCGTACCATCCCGAGCTGCTTCTACGAGTTTGCCCTGCGCTATCCGCAGGCGGACGGCGTGCTCTATCCGGGCTTCGTCGAGGCGTCGGCCGACAAAATCTTTGAATCGACTAATGCCATGTAATGGGAACCACTCTGTTTCAGCCGCAACGCCTCCTCGCCGGAGGCGTTTTGTTTGAGAGTCAGGTATTGCCTGAATCTACGAACTAGGATCTGCACGACCCCCATTTGATTAGCAGATGCCCCGTAAACCCTAGCCCAATCGGGCGGGGATATAAGGGGAGCTAATCTGATGCGTTTGCGAGCCCGCCTATGTCTTCAGTGTCTCGATAGTCGCGCCTGCCGCACGTCCGCAGCGGTTGTTGATTTCACTGGCACGCGCTATAACTGTGCTTATATGGCGCTGTTCCAGAGCCGTATTGGTGGCAAGCGTTATACTTATTTCAGGTTATTTGAGTAAGGAGCTTGCCATGGACAGCCAAGCGTTTTCCTCAATGCTGCGTTCTTTTGCCCAGCTCGACCCAATCCAACTAGAACGCGCCCAGGAACAACTTCGTCACCATCTGCAACGTGATCAACTCCATCAGGCATTGGCAAACCAGAGCGAGGCTGTCGCAGCATGCCCCTGTTGCAATTCCTCCCATGTCATTCATTGGGGACGTGCTCGTGGTCAGCAGCGGTTCCGTTGTAAGGCATGCGGCAAAACATTCAATCAATTGGATGGTTCTGCTTTGGCGGGGCTTCATCACAAGCACAAGTGGGCTGCCTATGCTGACTGCCTCAGTCGTGGGTTGTCGCTGCGAGCCGCTGCCAGAGAGTGCGCCATCAACCTGAAGACCGCATTTCGTTGGCGCCATCGCTTTCTGCGCTACGCACTGACCACTCGAGCCAAGCAATTGGCCGGGATCGTCGAGGCCGATGAGGTATTTGTAGCCGAATCATTTAAGGGACGACGTCATCTGGATCGTCCAGCAAGGCGCCGGGGCGCGAAGGGTAAAAAACGTGGGCATATACCCTTGGTCCCGCTCTTAATCGCGCTAGATCGATATGGTCGAGAAAGTGATGCTGTGTTGTTAGATAAAAGCTTGAGTCAAATCGAACCTTCCCTAAAACCACTCCTCACGGCGGGAACAATCCTGTGCACGGATGGCAATCTAAGTTACAGCACGATTGCACAGAACGCGCCGGGCGTGATCCATAAGCGGTTGATCGCCAGCGCTCATCATCGAGTAGAAGATGATGTTTTCCACATCCAGACCCTCAATAACTACGTGAGTCGTTGGCGGGAATGGATGGCCAAATTTCACGGAGTAGGGACAGACTACCTGGAAAACTACCTTGCTTGGTTTCGAGTGGTGAACCAGGAGCCGAATACATCCTGTTCATGGCTGCTTGGCGGAGTCACTCGGCTCACCTACACGTAAAGGGAACAGCGCCGCTTATATACAGCCTGTGTTTTTAATCATGAAAAGAGCCACAAAAGTACGTATTTACCCCACCGACGAACAAGCGGCATTCCTCAATGCCCAGTTCGGCGCGGTGCGGTTCGCGTACAACAAAGCCCTTCATATTCAGCGGCACATGTTCCAGCGCCACGGGGTTTCACTGAAACCCAAACGCGACTTGAAACCCCTGCTCGCCGTGGCAAAAAAATCGCGCAAATACAGCTGGCTGAAAGAGTACGATTCACAAGCCTTACAGCAGGCGGTGATCAACCTGGACAAGGCATTCGCCAATTTTTTCAACCCCAAGCTCAAGGCCAGGATGCCCACCTTCAAGAGCAAGAGAGGCAGGCAATCGAGCTACCACCCCAATGGCAAAGTGCTGACCGATGCCATCCTGTTACCGAAGATGACGCCCATCCGAGCTGTCATTCACCGAGATATTATCGGCGTGGTCTCCAGCATCACAGTCAGCCGTGGCCCGACAGGGAAATACTATGCCTCCATCCTTTGCGATGATGGCCGTGAGGCTCCCGCCAAGCCCTCCCTCATCACAGAGGTGACAGGCTATGATATGGGGCTGTCCCACTACCTCATTGCGTCGAGTGGCAAAAAGATGGCCAACCCGCGCCATCTTATCAAGGCCAGTCGCAATCTGCGGCGAAAGCAAAAAGCACTGTCTCGCAAGAAAAAAGGCAGTGCCAATCGTAGTAAGGCCAAATTACAGCTGGCCGCCCTGCACGAGCGGGTAGCCCATGCTCGCGCTGATTTTCAGCACAAACTCTCTCGCACGATAGTTGACGATAACCAAGCGATCATCGTGGAGACGCTTAAAACAACCAATATGATGAAAAACCACAAGCTGGCCCGCGCCATTGGCGATGCTGGCTGGCATGGTTTTATCATGAGGCTGGAGTACAAAGCCCAAGCGGCGGGCCGCCACCTAATCAAACTCGATCAGTGGTTCGCCAGCTCTAAACTATGTAGTGAGTGCGGCCACAAGATGCCGGAGATGCCACTTCACCAACGACAGTGGGTATGTCCAGCGTGTGGGGCAGAGCATGACCGCGACATCAACGCGGCCATGAACATTCGACAGCAAGGAATATTGGAATTAAAAGCGGCGGGGCTCGTCGTTTCTGCCCATGGAGGCCAGCGTAAATCCGTCAATCTGACGGTAGCGGCCTAAGAAGTGGGAAGCCTCGCCGCTTGCGGCGGGGTGCAGTCACAGGTTGTTGGTGAAAATGTGAATGAGATCACTTGTCGCGCTACAGATTGACGCAGGCGGTGGAGTAAAAAGGAGTAGAATGAGGCTTTCTTTTTGTGGGGCCAATTGATGCCTAACTATCATTTTTTCAAGCAGGGTCAGGCGGTTACCTATCTAGATGCCAATGCGCCCAGCTATAGCGATGAGCGTCGTCAACTGGTCGAGCAGGGATTTTCCGCCATCGCCGCCCCAACGTTTGCAGATACCCCGGCCGAAGCCCTTGAGCTGCTGCGTAATCAGCAGGCACTCCTGGATGAGGCGCAGGCCAACGCCCTTTGCCTGACGGTTGCCGCTATTCCTGCGGCGATCGCTACTCTGTCCGGGCACTGAACTACGCCGCCACCATATTCGCGTACACAAAAATGGTGCCATTGTAATAGCATCATTTTATCGGTTTGCCTGCTTGCCCTGAGCCGTTTACCGCTGGTGCAGGTCACCTTCGATGACCAGCACGGTATCCATCCCTGCCGCCTTGCCCGCCTCAAGCCCGATACGGGTATCTTCAAACACCAGACAGTTTGCCGGATTGGCGCCGAGCAGTTCGGCCACCCGTAAAAAGGTGTCGGGGTGCGGCTTGTGGTTGGTGACATCATCAGCGCTCACCACCACAGAGATATAGGCATCGAGCCCGGTACTCTTCAGGATGGAGTCCGCCTGACTGCGCGGTGAGCCGGTGCCAATCCCCATCTTCACCTTGCCGTGATAGTGCCTGACCAGCTCCCACATCTGGGGAAAGACGCTGACCTTGTCGATATGCGCCGTGTAGAGGGCAATCTTGCGACGGGTAAAGGCCTCGACATCCACCGTCAGTCCCTGCTGCTCGGCCAGCATGGCGATTATCTTGCGGGTGGGAATGCCGCCGTACTGATAGAGCTGCTCCCGCTCGAAGGGGATGCCGAACTCGGCGCAGGTGAGCTCCCAGGCATCCAGATGAAGGGGCATGGAGTCCACCAAAGTGCCATCCATATCGAAAATCAGGGCATCGTAGTGATCAAACCCGTACTGCTCACGCTCGCTCATGGGAGCTCCTCGAATCAAATAGAGCAGGCTAGCAGAAACGGTCGGCGGTTTGTGGGATCTGCTTCATGGTTGGGCAGATGGTGGCCACCGTTTTTCTCTCTTGCTGATTTGGGCGACACGAATCCGTTCATTGCCGGATACTTTGGCATATCAGATCAGCGAGTCCGCTTATGACCTCGAACATATCCCGTGACTCCACCCCGCCGCAAGCGGCGAGGCTTCCCACTTCTTAGGCCGCTAACTGGAGCTATATCCGGCTGCTGCAGAGCCTGCCAAGGGGGACGAGATGGCTCCCGCCGAATTGATGAATGTACGCACAAACGGCCTGCGGGCCACTTTTTGTGGTCGTGAGAGGAGCGTGCTCGGAATCAATGAAGGGGGCGTGAACGTGAATTAACGTGGAGATGGGTTCATAGAGGAGCGGGAGAAAAACTGGGGAGAGGTAAATTTCAGATACAAAAAAACCAGCGTGAGCTGGTTTGTTTGGTACTGCTATTAATGGTGCGGAAGGAGAGACTCGAACTCTCACGCCTAGGGCGCCAGAACCTAAATCTGGTGCGTCTACCAATTTCGCCACTTCCGCAATATTAATGGTGGCTATGACGGGATTCGAACCTGTGACCCCCGCATTATGAGTGCGATGCTCTAACCAACTGAGCTACATAGCCGTCTTGTGTTCAACGTGAGTCAAATACAAGTAAAAATGGCTGGGGTACTAGGATTCGAACCTAGGGATGGCGAGATCAAAACCCGCTGCCTTACCGCTTGGCGATACCCCAACAGTCATGAGACTGGCAAAGAACTTTTAAAAATGGCTGGGGTACTAGGATTCGAACCTAGGGATGGCGAGATCAAAACCCGCTGCCTTACCGCTTGGCGATACCCCAACTAAAGATGGTGGCTATGACGGGATTCGAACCTGTGACCCCCGCATTATGAGTGCGATGCTCTAACCAACTGAGCTACATAGCCGTCTTGTGTTCAACGTGAGTCAAATACAAGTAAAAATGGCTGGGGTACTAGGATTCGAACCTAGGGATGGCGAGATCAAAACCCGCTGCCTTACCGCTTGGCGATACCCCAACAGCGTTCCTCAACAGTCATGAGACTGGCAAAGAACTTTTAAAAATGGCTGGGGTACTAGGATTCGAACCTAGGGATGGCGAGATCAAAACCCGCTGCCTTACCGCTTGGCGATACCCCAACTAGAGATGGTGGCTATGACGGGATTCGAACCTGTGACCCCCGCATTATGAGTGCGATGCTCTAACCAACTGAGCTACATAGCCAACCTTGCTTCCGGTGAGTCGTTACCTTGTCACCGTGCGGGCCGAATTATGCGTATCTGGCTCTGGGGCGTCAACCCTTTTTTTGCCAGAAAAACGCAATTTGAGTGCGTTTGACCAGTTATTGGCCTCTGTTGCGCAAAAGCCCAACAATCTGGTTTTTTTTAAGACATTGCCATTATTGCCCGGACAATGGCAGATAAAAAACAGGCCAGCAAATGCTGGCCTGTCATGGGATCAGACGTTGAACAGGAAGTTGGTCTTGAGTGAGTCTCTCTTCGTGTCATGAGGTCTCACCCTTTATTTAAATCTATTTATTATCAATAAATTAAATTGTTTTTTGTCTCGCGACGTTTCAGGTGGAATCACTGGTAGTCAGGTATTTTGTGTACGCAGTTGCGTACTCAAAATGCTATTGTGTACACAGCTTGAACAAAGGGGGCTAGGGTGGCGCTTAAGACAGATCGGGAAATCGCCAGTTTGAAGGCGGAGGATGGTCAACGGCAGGTGGTTGCTGTGGCTAGTGGTGCTGGTGGTGGGTTGTGTATCGAGGTTCGCAGTGGTGGGCGCTCTAAAACATGGCTTTACCGTTATCGTATCAATAATAAGGCCCGAAAATTCACATTGGGCTCTTACCCGGCAATGAGCTTGGCAACTGCGCGGGTTGAGCACGGTAAGGCTGTTGCTTTGGTTAAGGCAGGAGAAGATCCTGCGGCTGTTGCCAAAGCATCCAAAGTGAAGCGGTCTGCTATGCCGACATTTGATGCGTTTTTTGAAGAGTGGTTGGAGTGGAAGCAAGTTGCCAAGCCTGCCCGAGCATCTACCGTTGAAGCCTACCGTCATACTCACCGACTATATATAAGCAAAGCCATTGGTCGTCTGTTACTGAAAGATGTGACGCGAGCAGTGTTGTTTGCTCACTTATCTAAGGTTCGAGGGCGCAGCATACAGGCTGCGCGAAAGGCACTGACTATCTGTGCTCAGATGCTAGATCATGCTGTGAACCTAGAATTGCTCGAACTGAATCCAGCTCGAACCATTAAGCCATCAACAATTGGGGCTGAGGCGCCACCTCCTCGTCAACGTTGGCTTTGTCGTGAGGAAGTCGCTTCTTTTTGGCAAGGGCTATCAGAAGGAGGGTTCCATCCATCTCAGTCAAACTGTTTACGTTTGATTTTGTTAACTGGTGTTCGCCGTGGAGAAGCTACGGGCATGACCTGGGAGCAAGTTATTGGCAACAAATGGATCATTCCTGCCAGTAATACCAAGAATGGTAAAGAGCATGCGGTCACGCTTCATAAGATGTCTCTAGAGATCCTTGCTCATCAACGAGCTATTAGCAGTGGCAGTCCTTGGGTTTTTGAGGCAATAAGAGAACACGAAGCTGGACAAGGTCATATTGATGGCAATGCCCTTCGTTGGGTGATAAATAAGGTAAAGTCTATTTCTATGGCACAAAGTGAGCCATTCACCGTCCATGATTTACGGCGTAGCTTTGCTAGCTGTTGTGCAGAGTATTTGGATGCAAATGAAAGTGTGATTGAACTTGCTCTTAATCACAGCAAGCGAGATCGTCTCGTTGCTACTTATCAAGCGGGTAAACGTGCGGAACAGGTAGCTCGGCTTTTTGAACAATGGGGTGAGTATATTGAAAGACTCACAACAACAGAAAATATAATCCCAGACAATGTTGTTACTATAAACTTCAGGAAATAGATGCCATTGATAAATTACATCAGTTATATTTGAGGCTATTATGGTTCATGATTAATGTGAGGAAGTTTAGTTGCCAGTATTGGAACTATGGTTAAATACGGCAAGGAAACTAATTGGCGTTTCCTTGCCGTATTTTTGTAGAAAGTTCAAGTTCTAGTTCTAGTTTTAGTTATCTCATCATACTCAGCTCTGATAAGTGCTTCAACAATCGCATTCTTATTCTCACCTTTAGCACGACTGAGTTCATCAAGAATTTTACCAATATCATTTCTCATGTTAATGCTGTATTGTTTCTTTTCCTTGTTATTTTCTCTGTATTTACACTGGTCCCATGCTTTTTTCATGGTGACAAATATAAAATTGGACTTGTCTTCATTAAAAGAATAAAGCACGTCAAAGAATGAAATTATATCATCTGTTAAGTGTTTTGAATTTGGCAGGGTTAGTGATCTATACCCAAGGTTTTTTCTGTATAAATATTCACATAGCCATTCTGTTTTAGTATCTCTGTATTTTTCAAACCAATTTACCAATTTCTTATTTATAATGACACGGCGTGCATCATCTTTTATTGCATTATTTATTCTTGCTTTATCACTTTTGCTGACTTTCAACCTGTTAATTAAGCAAACTATTTTTTGCTTGGTTGCCTCTTCAATCACAATATTTCCCATGCCAGTGATCTGTTTGGCATTGTTGATATTGCTAGCAGGCATAAAAGTTAACTCAAAGTCATCATAGCATTGGTTGTCATCTAGTGGTTTACTAATCAAGTGTTCTAGTTGGCGCCATATATAAAAAATTGTTCTATTATCCTTTTCATTCAGCCAGATGTAATCTTCTTTTGTAAGACATTTTTCATTGAATTCATTTTTAATGATTTCAATAAGCCTATTGAGTCCATATGAATCACTGCATTTTATTGGATGCTGTGAAATGAAGTGTTGGCATGGGGGCATGTTCACCAAAGTGGTTAATTGGCGTTCCAATTCTGTGCGACAAGGCGTCCGCTCACTTGGGACATCGTTTATTTCACATACGCTGTACCATACATAGTCTGAAAATATTTCATCTCTTAACTGAAGCGTAATTATTTTGTCACGTAATGTATTTGGCATATTGCTCTCTCTCAAAAACTACATTGTAGTGTTTAATGAGTATTTTTGTGTATCTTAAATGGAGTTTTTTGTGATGGTTTTCACGAGTTTTTTAGGTATTGATAATCTCTCTTGATTTCAGCCATTATCGTGAGCATAGCCCTCTATAGGCTTGGTATGAGTAGATTGCGTTAGAGGTGGTGAGCAGCCAAGACAGTGAGCAGGCCATATGAGATGTAACCCGGCTCCATACGTAAACTATTACGGTGTTGCTCCAGCTATGAACCAATAGCGGGAGAGCAAGCCATGAAACTCATTAAACTGAAAGACGTTACCGAAATGACCACGTTGTCCAAAGCCACAATTTATCGTTTGATAAAGCAAGGTTCATTCCCTCGTCAAATTTCTTTGGGGCCAAGAGCTGTGGCGTGGCGGTTAAGTGATGTCATCGCCTGGATTGAGAACAGGTCCTGGAGTAGCTTCGTGTCGATGTAATAACTCAAGAGTATGTTGTCGTCTATGAATGAAGGTATTCACGTAGCACTTAAGCAAAAAGAACTGAGGATGCCGAGAGTTTTTAACCTCTATCTATTCGGTATATGTAATATACCTACCAACACGTTCTGCTATATACCTACCAACACGTTCTGCTATACCAGCAGCCCTACACGGGAATATCAGCCACACTAAGTGGCTATTGACCTGTACAGCCTAAGCAGCATTGCTCAGGCTTGACTCAATGGGTATGTCCGCTAGGGCTACATACCCTCTGCACTGACGTCCTACTGTAATAAATTACATCATCCACTTAATGGATGAGTGGACTTGTACGGCCACTCTTGACCCATCTACAAAATCTACATGCATTAAACAGGCATGGGGCTAACCATACCTACCGAAAAGGAGGCGAGATGAATTCAACGTTGGGCTACCAGCTTAGCCCTGAGGAGCTTAATAACCTGCTTGCAGCAGCTGAGCATCGTTATGGGAGTGTTTCACCTTATTACTTAACCAAGTTGTCACAGGTCATTACCGGCTGCTTGGATATATATCCACGTGTGTTTGCCGTACGTGTTGATTTACGTTTGCCACAAACTAATTGGCCGGAGGCGCCTGATATCCCACTGTGCTTTCCTCGGCAGGACTCAGCGGTAATTACACGTTTCTTTGGTGCACTTAAAAGCCAATTGGTAGCGGACCACTACCGTAAAGACAGGCGAGGACAACCTGCCTTTCCTGCATATATCTGGGTGCGTGAGCAGGACTCGAGTGCGAGTCAGCATTACCACGTGGTGCTGCTTTTTAATAAAGACATTTATGCGTTCTTGGGAGATTACCATAATGCTGAGAGCGACAATATGGCTATTAGAATACAGCGTGCTTGGTGTAGTGCCCTTGGGCTTACCTACCCGGACTATGCGTCTTTAGTGCATTTTCCGAAGAGCCCTGCGTACGTATTTGACCGCCGTGCTGCAACGATACATTCCCCTGTGTTTCGCGAGTTTTTATTGCGAGCTGCTTATTTAGCGAAGACCAGAACAAAGGTTCCCGGTCAGCGTAATTTTGGTAGTAGTCAACCTTTTGTAAAGTAAGGAGAGTAAGATGACGGAAATTAACAAGAGTGAAGTAGTAGGCGAAAACGCACAGCCAGAGTTTGAACAGTATGTGCATACACCTACAGTTTGTGGTTATTCGGCGCATTATGATCTAAAGCCTGTCCTGACTAAGGAGCTTCTAAGGCAATTGTGGTGGGGGGCGACTGACCCAGTATCGGCGCGTTATGCGGTTAGCTTGGAAATCTATTTCGGTGCCCGGCATTTTAATGATGTTTGTATTGCGACAGAGTGGCTAGCAACCTCGCTGGCATCGAGTACCGAGACTCGAGCTTTATTTAAAGAGTTGGAGTGTGTTGTCTGTCGTGTGAGTCGCTCTCACGACATGACGTTGGTGCGTATGGTCTTCTTATTCAGTAACTGTAAACATGCGGCAAGGCCTGAGTGGTTTGCCTATCGAGTGGCAGAATACTGGCGTGAGTGTATCTTGCGGCGCTTTCGTTTCTGCAAAGAAGTAGAGCGGCTTCCTATGGAGCCAGGTTTGGGGCGTGTGGCGTACCACTGCATCGACCAAGAGGACACTGCCTTAACCGTATTTGAATGGCTAATGAGTGGCCACCGGCTATACGGTGATAACGCTGCACAGGCGGAGTATTTCTGCGGTCGTCACATCAAAAAGCAGGAGTCGGGCTATTTTTAAGTCCTTGTTGCAGGAGGGAGCCAAGGCTCCCTCTTTTATTCACGTTCTTATTTGGGACATCATAAAGCCCTTAACTCTCGCGCAAATCCGGGCTTCGGAGCTTGAAGATGCAGCCCTTGGCTACCAACTCGTCCCGGTTTGCCAGCACCAGCGGGTAGAGCAGCGGATACTGTTCGTGATCGCCGTTATAGCTCACTTGCATGCGCTCCAGCGCGTAATGCATCAAAGGGATGCGCTGGTTGAGCAGCAGCTTGCCATCCGGCATGGCATAGTCACTGGCAATGATGGCCTGTTGTCCTGCGCTGAGGGTTGGATTGGGGATGACCACCGCAGTGACCTGGGTGTTCCACTCAAGGTCCTGATCCCGGCCGTGAGGGGAGGTATCCAGTAGCTCAGGTTCCCCACGAAACCGGCTCATCACAAAATCCAGATATACCCCTTTCTTCTCGCAGTATGCGCGCACGTGCCAGCGGATCCCGTCATAGACCAGGGTGTGGGGCACGATATTGCGGCCGCTCTGCTCCTCTGAGCTGAGGGATACGTAATCGACATCGACCCGCAACTGACCGCGAGCCGCTTGCACCAGACCCCGCACAATCTTGGGGTCGATATGACGGTTGGGTACATCCAAGATCTCGATATGGCCGTAGCGCAAATCCATCAGCGGCAGGGTCAACAGCCCCGCTTCATGTTGGCGTTGGTGCTGTTTTTCACGATGTAACAGCATCAGGTACTCATCTACTTTTCCTTCACTAAATCGCGGCACGAATTGCTCGGTGGGCTTGTATCCCTTCAGGCTTCGGTCATAGATCAACCCTACTGGTGAGTAGTAGGTCAGGTAGTGATTGATATCCCGTGATGCTTGCTGGCGGCCGATATTGAAGGCTGTCATTAGGTGATTGGTGGTCAGCCGTCCTTCCCATTGCAACACGATCTCTAGCAGGCGAAAGCGTAGGGTCTGATCCCAAGTGAGCTCTCTGGGGGCCATATGTGCTCCAAAATGCGACATGTGTATGTAACCAGTATCGGCATGAGTATACAGGCGACATATACTGAGTTAATCACAGTGTGATGAAAAAGATTGTGCTGTCTGTACCACGTTCTACCAGCATATTGCCGAAGTGCAGCTCAACTTCGGTTGCTCTCACAATCACAAGTTCATGCCAGGCTTTGCCGCAAGGCCCCATACCTCAAGGCTTTCGGGATGGTGTAGTACGATTAGGTGTATTTATTGAGTACAAGGATACCAAGCAGATGAACGTGGTGGAGATTCAAAGGGAGCAGGTAAAGGGATAAGGCAGAGAACGTTGCCACTCTATTCTGCGGCTTACCAGAAGCTTATTCAGGTGACCGATTGATGGACTTTCAGAATAAAATACCCTTCGCAATTAAGACCGAGACCGGTGCAATTGTCTCGGTCGATGATGTTGAAAGAGGACTTGCAGCCGGTTGTCATTGTCCCAGTTGTAAAGGATTGCTCGTTGCCAGAAAAGGTGAGCAAAACCGCCACTGCTTTGCTCATTACCGTGACAGCAAGGAAAAATGCATCTACGCCTTTGAAACCAGTGTGCGGTTGATGCTGCTCTCTAAGCTGGAAAGTGTAGTGAAGCTCAATACCCCTGCCCATTACACCTCGTTTGATGGGGTCAAGGAACTGGTTGCTAAGGCCCATGCTGATATAGGCGTTCAATTTGTTCCGCAAGCAGAGACCCATGGTGTTCCGGCAGGGCTATTTCAGTTGATGTCCCGACCAGACTTTCA
This sequence comes from Aeromonas veronii, assembly GCA_041319085.1. Classification (NCBI taxonomy): domain Bacteria; kingdom Pseudomonadati; phylum Pseudomonadota; class Gammaproteobacteria; order Aeromonadales; family Aeromonadaceae; genus Aeromonas; species Aeromonas veronii. The sequence goes on from CP101033.1 coordinate 1,199,862, forward strand.
CCTTGCCCTACACTTTCCTGCCGCGCACGAGCCTGTAGGGTTGTACCCGCTGTGGCTGGGGCGATTCATTGCCAAACACCCTAAAACAGGCGTTTTGGCTGTTTGTTATAGCCAATTTGGCGACCGGATGTTCGATAAGTCTCGCCCGGCAGGGATGGACACAACGACTTTGATGCTGACGATTCTCAGCGAAAATCCCAACTGCCTACATTGGCTCTATCACCCACGCGAGGAGATGGCGCTGATCGCCCTGGAGCAGCTTGCCGAACAGCGACGGCAAGAAGCAGAGGAGAAAGCCAGACAGCAGCAACTAAAACAAGAACAACTGGAGGAAGCTCGGCGTCAGTATGAGGCAAAGCAAAGGATGCAACGCGAGCACCAAGCGGCGATTACGGCTCAGATGAGATTGGCTGAACAGGAGCGTGCCGCCCAGAGAGCACGGGACTATGCCGCACGGGCTGCGCAAGACAGCGACAAGACCAGCAATGGGGGGCAGTATCCACGATCTACGCCGACCGCGTGTCGTAATTGCCAACTACAGCACCAACGCCTTGATGCTGACGGCTACTGCTATCGCGAGGTTTGCATCAGATCTCGTGCGAAACGAATAGCAAGAGCAGAAAAGGCAGAAGCGTCTACACGGTATTCCTACGCCAGCATGCGAGGTGGCGCAAATGTAAACCTCACTCCCCAGAAACAGACCAACCCCGTTGCCAGTCCGCAACCCGTGAGCGACACGCAACGCCAGTGGTATTCCTCTATCAAACCGGGTTCCTGCCCTCACTGCGGGGGAGATAGAGGCAACGGCCCGAATGGCTGGTGGTGTGAGATATGTAAATAACCTTTGGATTTGACCGAATAGATTCAGACGTTTTTCCCGCTTAGGGGGGAATATGACTGTGTCGAAATTCTTGATATGATCGGAACTCATTGAGTCTCTTCGGTGCGCATCAATAATATCGAATTAGTATCTCCAAGCATTCATACCGCAAAGGTAATAAAAAAGAGATGCTGTTATCAGCATCTCTTTGGGGGCAGTTGGAGTTGCAATCTATTTCTGCAACATTGGAGTGGCTTGTGCAAGCAAGTCTGCAGTTGCGAGCAGCTCTTGCTTGGTGGCACAACGTTGCCCATTTTGAGCTCGCTGGTTAGCTAAGAGGCTTAACGCTTCTGGGTTGTCGATCAAGTAGTTAATTAGCTCTAGGGGGGTCATTCCCTGAGAATTGCGCTGCCGTGCGAGTTTGGGGGATAGATGTAGTAAGCGCCTGACGGCATGCAAATTGGCAGTCCAACTCGCTGTGTGCAGTGGTGATTGCCCATCATCCGTGAGATTGTCTCGCTTGCAGGGGTGATCGAGGAGTACATCCACACAACTATCTACCCCAGACTTGATCGCCGAATGTAGAGCAGTCATTCCGCTAATGCTTTGCATTTCTGGATCCGCGCCAGCTTTGAGCATGATGGTTACTAACTCGGTATCTCCTTTCTCAGCCATCAGCATCAAGGGGGATTGCCCTTTAATATCGGGGATATTTAGTTGTTTAGGGCTTTCTTGTGCGAGTTGGCCGATAAACGAGCGCCAATGCGCCAACATGGCTTCGAATCGATGCGTTTCACTTTGCAGCTCGGGTGGAACCATTTGCTTCATCATCGGCATGTTCTGCAGAAACAGAGAGTGCATCTTGAGCAGAGCCATCAATACGGAATTTCCATCGACATCAGGCAGGCTAGATTTCAACAATGAACAATTGGCGTTGATCCACTTTTGCAATCCTCCTTGCTCGCCAGCTTTGAACAATGGCAGCAGGTCGTTAAGCAACTTATCCATCGTACTTTGCATGCTGCGTACTTCGGCCTCAGTACCAGGATAGGGTTTATACAGCTCCTCCCAAAAGTAATCTGATGACCAGCGTGCAATATCCTCGATAGATGGAACCGTATCGCACTCGGCCATCATTCCTCCGGCCAGCATCTCCCGATAGTACTTTTCGTGGTTATTGGTGATTAGTTTCTGGTTGGCAACTTCTAAGGCCAGACCATCCCTCGCGATCTCCCCACGTAAAGGACCATAATTACGTTCCAAAGCAGCGTCCAGCGCCTCTCTGAATAATTTGGTTGCCCCTTCAAAATCATTACTGGCCAGCAGGTGTTTGGCTTTGTATTGCAAAATGGGTGCTTTCCATAACTCATATCCTGAGCTGGCTTCAGCTTCATCGAGTAGAACTTGTACCTTGGTTTTTGTGTCTTTTGGCCTTTGTTTGCGATCACTATTCAGGTAGCCCTCCAGCCCGAACAGAATTGTTTGGATGGTTTCGGCTGGTGTTGCTGCTATCTCATGCAAACGCTGGATAGCGGCCTCTTTGGCTCGTGGAGTTAGGGATGGATGCTGCGCGACCTGACTGACTACCGAATATCGATGCTCGGTCTGCAAGGCGCGCCAAGGTGATGAGGTTCTCATCCGGTCAATCAACCGATAGATAGCTTGTGTCTCATCAGCATGAGCCTTGAGGAGTTCCAACTTTTTCCGAATGATGGGTTCAGCGGATGCTGCGTCGAGTGCAAAGTGATCTTCAAGCATCGCCCCAGGTTGCAAATGGTAGAAATAACGAGTCAATAACTGAGCGAGTTCTAGGTTTGCAGTTTCACGACGAGAAGGAAGGATTGAAAGGAATATGCCTTGTTTGTCCCATTCAGGCAGATGTGCTTCGAACCACGCATTTTCAGCTGCTTCACCCTGCTCCCCGCAATATCGGTATGCATCGATAGTTAGGTTGTAGATAGCCTTATAGATGGCGAATAGTTGAAGCAATTTATTTTGCTGGGGATCAGCACACAACTTGTCAACATCGGGAAATAGGTATTTGAGTAGCCGTACATAACCATCCTGTACCGTCCGAGCAAGTAACAAGCGTTGACGGATAATTTTTGGTAAAGGTGCTGCATAACGCTCAGCGATGCATTTCACGAAGGTGGCTTGCTCGTCTTCATCAGCCTGCCCGTCCAGAATTGACTCTATGCGACCAGGTTGAGTCATGGGGATTTCCCATCGTAGCTTGTCGGCAGTCAGCCCCTTTTTTTCCAAAAAAATAATAGCGTTACTAAATTGTGCAGAAGGGCTGTCATCATTGTGGAGTGATATCGCTCCATCAAAACGTAGTTTTGTCTCGTCGGAGAAGTACTTTTCGATGCTTTCTGGACGAATTGTGGTTCCACTACGCCAGTTATATAAGGATCGGCGTAGGCCATCATTGCCATCCTCGATCAATTCACTATGTTGCTCTGCGAACGCCTCCAGAGGCATACCCAGCAGGTCCAACAGCCAATCGACCACTTGGGCAACCGGCATATATAGACTTGGTTTGCCATGTACCTTGCAGGGCTCAGGAAGATACCAAAAACGCCCACCCGGCATACCTCTGTCTAGCACTGGTTCAAGGTTCCAAAAACCCATCCGGCGGGCCAGAATCGGCATATAAAAATGTGTCAACAACGCCCAGAGAACCTGGCGTTGATCTGCTGCGAATGTCCAAGTATTGAGCTCGAGAAACTTATAGGCATGCACAAATTCCATGAAGTTGTCGAGTGCATCTGATTGTGCAAGCGGGTCGAGCCCTAGTGCCCTGAAGATATCGTCAAAGACTTCTTCGCCCATATTTTTGTGAGCTTTAAGACTTATCTGACCAGTCGAAAACTTGGTTTTCTTGGTTGTCGGATAGCTTTGGCAGCCAAGGCTTTGATGAATTTCCAGCAAGATAGCTTCGGGTAGTGGCAAGGTGCTCATGTTGTGTCTCATCCTGAGGTTGTCTGATGTCTCGACCATTCTGGCAATGTTTATCCATCGGATCACTGAAATGCCCTGTACCCCCCCTCACAGGCCTTAAAACTGGGGGGATACAAGGTGTTTCATATCGTTTAAGCCAATCCATAGGCACCCTTTGCGTATTCTTGACCAAAGAGAGCCTAATCATGTCACTACCCGTTCAAATCGTTATCAATTGGCACTTAACGGAAGCCTGTAACTATCGTTGCCATTACTGTTATGCGACTTGGTATAAAACAATTTGCCAGCGAGAGTTGATCCGAGATCCACAACGAACAGCTAGGTTCCTGGCCGAGCTGTACCATTTCTTTCGACCGGAGAACCGTGCAAACCCATTAGCTGGCCAATTAGAATGGCGTTCAATACGGCTCAATCTGGCGGGTGGGGAGCCATTGTTGCATGCAGGCAAACTTCCATCCATCGTCACCCAAGCACGAGACCTCGGCTTCGAGGTCTCGTTAATAACTAACGGTAGCTATCTCAACGATGGGCTGCTAAACAGCCTCGCACTACAACTGACTTGGCTCGGTATCAGCATTGATTCAGCATCCGCCGCAAACAATCACGCAATTGGACGAGTTGATCGCCTTGGTCGACAACTTGACTTGAATGAGTTGGTCGCCAGTCTGGATATGGCTCGCCAGCTAAACCCAGATCTGCGTATCAAGCTTAATACAGTGGTTAACCAGCTTAATCACCACGAAGATCTCGGTGCTCTGATCGTGAGGCTTGCACCTGATAAGTGGAAAGTCCTACGCATGTTGCCTGTGGTGAGTCAGCACCTAGCTGTTAATGACGAACAGTTTGCCTCGTTTGTCTCTCGTCATAATCCTTTCTCTCAAATCCTTTGTATCGAGGACAACCTAGACATGCATGAGTCATATCTGATGGTTGATCCATACGGGCGCTTTTTTCAGAACACACCTCTGTTGCCTGCTGCTGGTCAGGGTTATACCTACAGTCGGCCAATCCTCGAGGTTGGGGCAGGGATGGCCTTTAGCGAAATGAGCTTTGACCATAAGCGATTTTGCGCACGCTATATCCAGACCAATACGGATGTGGGCGTATGAAGTACTGTACAAATAAAGATATCGATCAGTTGATCCGCCAACTGATTCGTCAGAGGTGGGTCTTTCAAAATGGTGGTAAACATGGGCGGCTGACCAGCCCTGATGGGCTGCTGACTTTGACAGTGAGCAGGTCACCCAGCGACAGCCGTTGCTTGTATAATCTACGGCGAGATTTGCGTAAGGGTATTTTATCTGTAGCGAATATGCGTGTTTTATAGGTATATCCTGCGGCCGTATGATGTTTGAGCTGGTGAATGTAGCTCTACCTCGCCACCGGCAGGTCCTCCCAGCGGGTGGTGTAACAGGGGCTCAGGTGCTCTTGTCGCATCATCCACTCAGGCGACCCCGTGCCTTGGCTGGCAAAGCCTACACGCCCCAATCCCTTGGCTTTGATCTGGTCCATCACGGCCATCAGCGCATCCGATTGAGCAGAGGACGGGGCAAACAGGTCGGCCTGTTGTTGCCCCTTGGGGGTGAACTCACTCAGCATGACGCCCCCCTTCTGATAGCGGTAACCGTCGCGCCAAATCTGCGGTAGCAGCACGTTCACTTGCTGCAGCAACAACCGGGTATCATCGCTAGGGCAGACCAGCCGGACGCCAGCCTGCTCACTGTAGTAAGGGGCTCGTTCGTCAAAGGGGCTGGTTCGCACGAACAGGTGCACCCGCTGGCAACACATCCCCTCGGCCCGCAGCTTCTCGGCTGCGCGAGCCATAAAGCCTGACAACGCTTGGGCCATTTCTCCACGGTCAGTCACGCGCTCACCAAAGGAACGGCTCGAGAGGATCTGCTGCTTCGCAGCCGGTTCAACGGTCAGCTCTGCGCAAGGCAGGCCACGCAGCTCCTGTACGATCCGCTCGACCACCACGCCGTATTGGGCGCGTAACCCTTTGGCGTCGCTAGCCACCAGGTCAGCCACGGTGTTGATGCCTTGTGCCACCAACTTAGCGCCCAAGCGCCGTCCTATGCCCCACACCTCGTCCACCGGGGTGATAGCCATCAGCCGGGCACGGCGCAGCTCGTCACGCAAGTCCACAACGCCGCCCGTGGCAGGCCACTTCTTGGCTGCATAGTTGGCCAGCTTGGCGAGGGTCTTGGTGGGGCCGATCCCGACCCCTACCGTGAGGCCGGTCCACTGCCACACTCGCTGCCGGATCTGTTGTCCATAGGCTGTCAGGTCCCCGGCAAACGACTCCGACAACGCCATAAACGCTTCATCGATGGAGTAGACCTCAAGCTCAGGGGCCATGGTCTCCAACGTGCTCATCACCCTGCCAGACATATCGCCGTAGAGCGCGTAGTTGGAGCTGAATGCCACCCCGCCATGCGCCTCGAACTGCTCGCGGATCTTGAAGTAGGGCCCGGTCATCTCGATGCCCATCGCCTTGGCTTCGGGGCTGCGCGACACCACGCATCCATCGTTGTTGGAGAGCACCACGATCGGGCGGCCACGCAGCTCAGGGCGAAACAGCCGCTCACAGCTGGCGTAGAAGTTGTTTACATCAACGAGCGCTATAGCCATCACGCTGCCTCAGATTGCCAATCACATGGGTGACCACTCCGAACAACTCCAGGGAGAGGCTCATACAAGGGTCGATAGGCGCGAACGCCGGATTGGCTGGCAACAGCCGCAACCTCGGCTTGAGCTGCAAGGTCTTTACCGTGAAGCAGCCATCGAGTAGTGCAATCACCACATCACCATGGCGCGGGGTCAGGCTCTTATCGACCACCAGCAAGTCACCGGGAAAGATGCCGACCCCGGTCATGCTCTCCCCCTCGGCACGCAGATAGAAGGTTGCGGCAGGGTGCGCCACGCAGTGGGTGTTGAGGTCCAACTTCCCTTCCAGATAGTCGCTGGCTGGGCTGGGAAAGCCGCAAGAGGCGCGGTGCAAGAACAGCGGGATGGTCACCTCGGCGGGTGATGGGTCTGGGGTTAACAGCTTCATGGTAACAATGCCTGTGTTTATATACAGGCATTATAGCGCACCACCTTTGAACCAGCGCAAGTCCCGCATGCCACAGATGGCTTGCTATGGCGCCAACAAATAACAAAGAGGTCAGTATGAGTCACAATCTGTGTGCCCTACCGAAAGAGCAGCAAGAACGGGTCGAGGTCGAGAAGGCCGCCGCATATGCGGTATGGAAAGAGCGCAACGGCCACTTGGCCAGCGCAGAAAGCGAAGCAAGCCCGCATAAGTGTGAGCTGAGCAGCTACTTTCTTGAGCAAGTAAGTAGGTACAAACGGGGCTAGGCTTCCTGCGTTCACGCCCTTATTTTGGGGACATCCTAAATTCCTTAACTTTCGCGCAAATCCGGGCTCTGGAGTTTGAAGATACGACCCAGGGCCTGCAACTCGCCCCGGTTTTCCAGCACGTATCCTGATCATTGTTGTCTATCTATCCCCTGGTCATTTCTCGATGCTGATTGAGATTTTATGGTAAATTTGGCTAAATTCTGCAATCTCAATCCATCCTTGATATAGGATCCGCCATGGCAGACTCTGAAGGCGAAATTCTCACTCTCGAAGAAGTTGCCGCATATCTTAAAGCAGGCAAGCGTAAGGTCTATCGACTGGCGCAGGAGGGGATAATACCGGCCTTCAAGCTTGGTGGCAGCTGGCGCTTCCGCCGTGCTGAATTAGACAACTGGATTGCCGCCAGTATCGGGAACCCACATAAACAAGGTAAAAGCTGATGCCACTTTTTATTGCCATGCATTGCACATCACAACAAACAGGGGGTTGCAGTGTCTCGACTTACTGACCTACTCGCTAAGGTCAAGGCCAAGGACTCACTGCTGGGTACTGATTTGGAGCGCGAATTCAAGGCGCTGTCCTCCCGGTTACCGTTTGGTCTGAACTTTGAACGCCACAGTCCGGAAGCGGTTGAATTGCCACTGCGCCCTATCCGCAAGGGCGACAAAGTGCGCGTGCTGCCTGAGCGTGGCTCGGTCAAAAAAGGCGATCAGCGTCTTTGGCTGGTGAAGGCCATTCACAAGACCAAAAAAAGTGCTGATTTGGAACTACTGAATGCGGCAGAGCCCGTACTGCAATCGGTGCAGCTGTCCGAGCTGATTGTGGTCGCTGAATTTCGCGACACGATTTATCCGGGCCTTGTTAGCACCGGCAAGGTAACGTGCGGCGACAACAACAAGCCCTTTCACACCGTAATCAACGGCGAAAACTACCACGTGCTGAAGGCCCTGACCTACACGCATCGCGGCAAGGTGGACGCTATCTATATTGACCCGCCCTATAACACTGGTGCGAAGGACTGGAAATACAACAACGATTACGTCGAGGGTGACGATTTGTATCGCCACAGCAAATGGTTGGCGATGATGGAGCGGCGATTACTAGTGGCGAAGGAACTGCTGAATCCTGCAGATTCTGTCCTTATCGCGACTATCGATGAGAAGGAATACCTGCGGCTAGGCTTGTTACTGGAGCAAATATACGAGGGCGCCAAAATTGAAATGGTCTCTTCAGTCATCAATCCAAAAGGAACGGGTAGATCCGGAGATTTTGCTCGAACGAACGAGTTCCTTTTTTTTGTACGATTTGGAGATGCAAAAGTAGGTGGCATGCTTGATGATACAGATGTAGGGGCCGAAGTCGGATGGGAGACTATGCGGCGACGTAATCTTGCTTCTGTTCGCGGCAGAAAGGGAAAAGGTGCTTGTGGGCCAAATCAATTTTTCCCCATCTTTGTTGATGCTAAGACGGGGGCGATAGTGGGGCGTGGTGACCCATTGCCACCTGAAACCTTGCGTGACACAATTGTTCCACCTAAAGGGGCCATAGCTGTATTTCCTGTTCGTCCTGATGGAACAGAAATGAACTGGGAATACACTGATTCAGCTTTTGATAATTGGTGGCCAAAGGGTTTTATCCGTGCAAACGGTAGAAAAGATCAGCCACAGGCTTACATTATTCAGCATCTACCGAATAAGGCCAGAAAGGAAATTGCCGCCGGCACGGCCGTGATCGAGAAAAGACGTGAAGACGGTTCTGTAATTGCAAAGTATGTTAACGCGACTTTGAAACACGTGACAACTCAGTGGGAATTCACGTCGCACAGTGCCGAGCATGGAGGAACGGGAATTCTGAAATCCCTTATCCCAGAACGCAGGTTTCCATTTCCCAAGTCTTTGTACGCTGTGGAAGATTCCCTTCGTTTTTTTGTAGGCGACAAACCTAATGCCATTATCCTCGACTTTTTCTCCGGTTCAGGCACAACGGCCCATGCAGTGATGCGGCTGAACAAGCAGGACGGTGGATGCCGTCAATGCATATCAGTCACGAATAACGAAGTCGCGGCAGCCGAGCAAAAGGAGCTACGCGAGGAGGGGCTGCGTCCTGGTGATCCTGATTGGGAAAAACATGGTATCTGCGACTACATAACCAAGCCACGCGTGGCGGCTGCCATTACCGGCAAGACGCCAGCCGGCGAGCCGATCAAGGGCGATTACAAGTTCACCGACGAATTCCCAATGGCCGATGGTTTCGAGGAAAATGCGGAGTTTTTCACTCTGACCTACGAGGCTAAGAGCGCGGTCAACCACAACCTAGCGTATGCGCGCATCGCGCCCATACTGTGGCTGCGGGCGGGTGCACAAGGCAGGCGCATCGAGAAATTGCCCGTCGAAGGTTGGGCGGTTGTCGATACTTATGGGCTATTGACCGAGGTGGATCAGGCCACGCCCTTCATCCATGCAGTCTGCGCGGCCAACGGTTTGCGCATTGCTTACATCGTCACCGACGATGACCGGCGCTTTCAGGCCATAACCAAACGCCTGCCTACTGGCATTGAGGCTGTGCGCATGTATGAATCCTACCTGTCCAATTTCAGCTTCGCGAACGGGGAATAAAGATGAAATTCACCCTCAAGGACTATCAACGTGACGCAGTGCGCGATGCATTAATCAACATCAGAGATGCGCAGGATGACTGGCGTCGTAAATCGCGCAAGAGTGCGTTCTCTCTAACCGCTATTACGGGGGCGGGGAAGACCGTAATGGCTGCTGCCGCTTTCGAAGCTCTGTTTCACGGCGATGACGAGTTTGAATTCGATGCTGATCCTGGCGCGGTGGTGATTTGGTTCAGCGATGATCCGGCACTGAATGAGCAAACGCGCTTCCGCTTGATGGAAGCCAGCGACCGCATCAACCACACCGATCTTGTGGTGGTGGAAAATACCTTCAACCGCCCACGGTTTGAGGCCGGAAAAATTTATTTTCTCAACACGCAAAAGTTGGGTAAAAACAGCTTGCTGGTGCGGGGGCATGACCAAGAAGAGCTAGAAGCTAAGGCTGGGCCTCTGTTTCCAGAAACCCGACCAGATCTTCGTGCTTACACCATCTGGGACACGATCCAAAACACAATTGAAGACCCTGAACTTACTTTGTATCTGGTGCTGGACGAGGCTCATCGCGGCATGGGCAATGCAACAGTCAATGAAAAAGGCACAATCGTGCAACGCCTGATCAATGGCTTTGGCAGTGTGCCGGGCATCCCAGTGGTATGGGGGATTTCGGCAACAGTGGAGCGTTTCAACAATGCTATCGAGTTTGCGGGTAAGCACATCAAACTGCCGAATGTCGTTGTGGATGCGGTGAAGGTGCAGGAATCCGGCCTGATCAAAGATACCATACTGCTAGACATTCCCACTGAGACTGGCGACTTCGACACAGTGCTGGTACGACGTGCTACAGACAAGCTGAAGGAGTCCGCTATCGCCTGGCACGAATACGCCAAGCAACAGGAGGAATCTCGCGCGGTGGTGCCGCTGATGGTTCTGCAGGTACCCAATACGCCAGACCCCAACGAGATAGGGCGGGCTCTGGACACGATTTTTGATCGCTACCCAGAGTTGCCTGCTGCCAGTGTGGCGCACGTTTTTGGGGATCATACCACCCAACAATTCGGGAGCCACAATGTACCTTACATCGAACCGCAACGGGTGCAGGACTCCACATGGGTGCGTGTGCTGATCGCTAAGGATGCCATCAGTACTGGTTGGGATTGTCCACGTGCAGAAGTAATGGTGTCTTTCCGTGCCGCCTGTGACCGTACCCACATCACCCAATTGCTCGGCCGAATGGTCCGTTCACCATTGGCTCGGCGCATTCCAGGCAATGACCGACTGAATGCGGTTGATTGCTTGCTCCCGAAGTTCAACCGCAATACGGTTGAAGAAGTGGTCGATACCTTGATGCAAGGCGATGAGTCGGCACCACCCACTGGACGCATTTTGATCGATTATGTGGAAGTCAAGCCACATCCCGAGGCCAACGCCTCTGTGTGGGCAGCTTTTGAGTTATTGCCGTCTCAGACTCGGCCACAGCGTGGTGCGAAACCGGCAAAGCGCCTTACCGCGTTGGCTCACGAATTAGCATCCGACGGTATTCTGGTTGGTGCAGGCAGGTTGGCCCATGGCTTGATGCACAAAGCACTAGATGAGTTCCAGGAGTCTCAGAAAGAGAAGATCGAGGCTAAGCGCAAGTCTGTGCTGACTGTGGATGGTAAGACGGTTATTGCCGACATGAAGGGCAAGGAAAAAACCTTAGATCAGTTTTGGGAAGACGCCGACGTCGCAGTGATCGATGACGCCTACCGGCGTGCTACGCGCATTTTCAGCCCGGACATTGCGAAAACATATGTTGAGCATTTGGCCCGACAGGTCCCTGACCTAGACAAGGATCCAGAGGAATTCCTTGAGGCTATTGTCGAGGCCCGTGTCACTGTCGCAGGCCTTGGTCTGGTCACTGAGATTCAACTCTATTTCGATGCAGCAGCCGACAGTCTTGCGAAAGATTGGCTGGCAAAATACGCACCGCAGATCAAGGCCCTCTCGGACGACCGCAAGGAGTCTTATCGGCAGATTATCGAGATGAGCACCGAGCCGCAGAGTGTGGATTTGGCAAAGCCTGAATCTCGCTATGAAGCTACCAAGGCGCGGGAGAACGACAAGGAAATTGCCTTCCCGACCTGGAAAAACCATCTGCTGTCTGACAAAGATGGCAAGTATCCAGCCGAGCTGAATGAATGGGAACGCACAGTTGTCGAAGCGGAATCCAAGCGCACTGGCTTCCGGTTCTGGTATCGTAACCCGCAGCAACCAGGACAGTCCTCATTGGGTATTGCTTATCGTGAACGCAAGGATGAGCCTTTCAAGATCGTTCGTCCAGACTTCATCTTTTTTGCAGAGCAAGATGGCAAGATCGTGGTGGATTTGGTCGATCCACACGGGCTTCATCTGGCCGATGCATTGCCAAAGTTGCAAGGATTGGCTGGGTACGCTAATGAACACCCTGACGCTTACCGCCGTATTGAAGCGGTGGCTGAAGCAAGCGGCAAACTGCGTGTGCTTGATTTGACTCGCCCAGATGTTCGGCAAGCAGTGTTATCTTCAACGAGCGCAAAGAGCTTGTTCGAAGGTCTATTGGCTAATGACTATGTGTGATACGAAGGCCATTGAAGCCAATTTGGTACGACAGGATGTCAGCCTGTAACGAGCGATAAAGGAAACTGTAGCTTGCTCAATTTCAACAACGTGGAATATGAAGAGTAAGTAAAAGAATGAAGGCCGGAATATCCGGCCTTCTTCACATCCAGTGCTTTGGGATGACGAGTTCAAAAGAGCGTGCCGCGTAGTGCAGCATGGCGAGGATCTCCTTATGGCGAGCACTATCAATTAATTGGCCTGTCTTACGCCGCTCCAGCATGTCTTGTAGCTCAGGCAGGGAAAACATGCCAAGACGATGGAAGTTGCCCCAGGTTGGCTGGCCAAACAGGTTGTAGATCACCACAGTGCTATCCCGTTCACTGGCCAGTCGTTTTTCACCGAGGATCTTGGTCAGCGCCGCTTCGGCTTCCTCTTTGTCATCGTAGGTATTTAGCAGTTTCATCGTCGGACATTCTGGTAGAAATTAAGCGGCAGAGTTTAGCAAAAATGGTGATTGAACCACAGCGAGGGTGATTAACCCAACCCCCCCTGTCCGCAAGCGGCACTATTCCCTCTGTGGCAACCACTAGATGATCCAGGAGCCGGATATCGACCAGCTCTAGCACGCTCTGCAATCGGTGGGTTATTTCGATATCTGCCTGGCTGGGTTCCGGGTATCCCGACGGGTGGTTATGCACCAGCATCAGGGCGGCTGCATTGTGGTGCAGTGCCCGCTTGACGACATCGCGTGGGTAGACGGTCGCAGCGGACAGGGTGCCAAGGAACAGCTCCTCGTAGGCCAGGATCCGGTGTTGGTTATCGAGGAACAGTGCCGCAAACACTTCGCGATCCCGTGTTTGCAGCAGTCCTTGCAGGGCTTGATGGGCCAAGTTTTTATCGGTGATGGCAACGCCCTTGGCGAGTTTCTTGCGGGCAACAGCTTGGGCTATGGTGAGCAGGTCGTCGTCGGTGACAAGGTCAGTTACCCGATAGGTACCGGGGATCTCCCCGGCGATCAGTTTGTGATGCAACATGATGGTGCTCCATACGCCATCGCCCCACCGCGTGGGATGCGGCAGGGTAGGCGAGGTAGTTGGTTAATGGGTTACTGAATGGGGGTGACCGCTGGCTTGGTTGGCGGTGTTCTGGCCGCCAGGGTGAGCGGGGTGTAGTCGTGCAGCGGAATGTGGTAACTGGTGGCGAGCAAGTTACCTACCCGTGTTAGCCAGTAGTGATCCGGGTGATCGCACAGCCATTGCGCCAGTGCGTCCCCCGTTCGTTTTCATAGCGCAGGTAGAGGGCGTAACCGTCCACCGGCTGGCTTTGGTCATGCACTGCTTCAATCTGACCATCATGCTCAAGATAAGCCTCCAGCTCGATGGCGATCACGGCGTTAATCATCTTCGGTCTCCTTGTCAGGGATGGGGTCACTCGCCACGGCATAGCCGCGATGAATGCAGATGCGTTGCAGGTCGGCCAGAAAGTTGGCCAGTACGCGGGGTTGTTCGGTGAGTGGCACGGGTCCTGCTTGACTGCGCCAGAAACAGCGACGTTCGGGGTCGATGCAGATTTCATCCCTCGGCTGGCTTATGGTGTGCCAGTCCTCAGCATTGGTGAGGGAGATCAGTTGCCACTGCACGCCAGACCAGCGCACTTGTAAGGTGACTGTGCTGGCTTGTTGGCTATCCGGTGTCAGGTGCAGCAGCCAACGCTGACCACTGCTGGTGGGTGTTATCTTGGCGTTGGTGGTGATTTGTCCCAACCACTGACGTGAGTAGTGGGAGAGCGCTAATTCTTGGCTCATCGTGTCCTCCTAATCTCCTGCGACCGTGACGCTGAAGCATTCCAACCGGCAGTAGGCAATGAAGTTGCTCTGCCAGATGTCGAACAATTCCCGCGCTTCGGCAAGCCGCAGCGGTCCCCAGCCCAGCATGGTGTGTTCTCCATCGAGGAAGTTGAAATCGAGCTCCTTGCAGAGCTCGGCATCATGGCCGAGCCCCTGGTAGCTGAAGCCGGTGACGTAATCGAACAACCAGCCATCGAGCCCACGGATCAGGCGGATCTCGACCGGGTGCACGCCGCCTTGCTCGGCGCTGTAGCTTGGGTTACGAAAGTTGAAGGTCAGTTGGGTTAAGCGCTCAAGGTTGAGCTCGGTTTTAGCGATTTCCTGGTTGAGCAGAACCAGCAATGAGTGATCAACGGGTAGGGCAAAGCCGTCCCGGAAAAAGGGAATGGTCATGGTGTTCTCCGAATAAAGGGTTGGGGTTAGCGCAGTCGCCAGGGCAGAAGCCAGGTTGGTAGCTTGTTCGTCAGCGGTGTGAGCAGTGTGGGGAGAGTCGGCTTGGTGGTGCGAATTGGCGGCAGGGGCGTTTGTGCAATCGTGATGGCTAGCAAGACGGTACACCACGCCTGGTCTACCTGCTCACTGTGGTGTACACCCTGGATACACCAGGTCACGAAGTGCTCGCAGTTGTTGAACTGCAGGTTGTAGGCCCGCTCTCCTAGCCGTTGATGCGCTCGCGCCAGGCTTTCGCTCGGACTGTAGTAACGGTGGCTGTATTCACGCAGGTAGCAGTCGCCATTGCCTGTAAATATCTCCAACGATGAGACAATAATCTGCCCAGTCACCGGGCCTTCACTCGAGAAAGGACCGGTATAGTGAATAACTTGGTTATTGCCCGCGTAGAGGCCGTGATGGTCGTAGCCCCATCGGCTTACGACCAGATGGTCACCAGGTTGCATGTCTGCTCCTTTTAGAAAACAAAAAGCCCGGTACGAGACCGCAATGCTGTTCACTTAAGAGAATTTGAGTTCCAGTCCACGTAGTATCAGGACAAAAAAGCGAGGGAGGCATGATGCCTCCCTCTTTCTATTGCAAGCCTCGCTGGATAAAGGCTGGAGGAAGATCGACTGGACACAGCCTTGCCCCCCCAACTCAAATCTAATTTATGAATAATCAGTCAAAAAAGTGTTTATCTGAACAGCATTGCGGTACGAGACCGGGCATAGCGAAGTGGAGTGGGCTCACTCGAAGGTGTAACCGGCATCTCCCCGGTCGGTATGAATAACCACCTCCAGTACTCGGCACAGCGGTGTTGACTTGAGGGTGAACCGAGTTTGCTGTCCAAAGTTCATCGCAACAGGGAACACCTGCTTGATGTACTCTGGTTTTAACCGGTCTTTACTGGCGAGACAGGTGCTCCATTTTACACGACCGCTGACACAATCATCACTCGGCACTTCCCGAACCAGCTGACACTGGCCACGGTTGATGGTGATGTCTTTAATCGTGACAGGGTCATTACGAGACACAACCTGCAGTACGCCCTGTTGTGCGCGCAGTTCAAAGTTCAAGGGGGCGGCGGCTGGCTCAGGCTCCGGAGCCGGAAAGGCACAACCAAAGGCCGCGTCCGTAGCGGCAGTTAGCGTCTCTTGTGCCCCAGCGACCGGCAGCTCAACGGTGCGGCCATCCTGGGTGATGGCTTGCAGCGACTTGGCTGAGCGCAGCGCGGCCCACATGTCATAGAACGCCTTACTGTCATTCCCTGCCACCATGCTGGATAGCGGGGGATAGGTATGGCCATCGATGCGTAGCCAAACGGTTTCAGTCGGTGCTTGGCCTGCTTGGTTGAGTTCGATGCGGCTAAGCTGGCCCATCCGGCACGAGAGATAGAGATAGGTTGAGTCATCAACCGTTGCCGAATACTCCGTCACCCCCTGACCCCAGCCATCGTTCCAACGGCCATGATCACCAAACGCCAGTACTGCGGGCGTCAGCAGTAAGCCCAGCAGGGCTATTATCCATTGATGCATCCCACACTCCTTACACGGCATAGCCGAGAATGTTGTTCATAAAGCCCTGAAAGGCGAAAAAGCCGATCAGCGCCCCGATGGCCTGTGGCCCCATCAGCCAAAACACTTTGGCCTTGAAGGTCTCGACAGCGCCGCTGGTCGAGATCCAGTCCGGGTGGGTAAAGCGGCGAAACCACTCCCCGATACACATGCCAACACCGGTAAAAAGCGTGCCGAACACGAAGGAGGCGGTTAGCCCCCAAAATCCAAGCCAGGGAGCTTTGCCGGTCCAGGCGATGTTGATGGTCAGGGCCAGAAAAAGCAGGCCCGCGATAACAAAGTAACGTTTCATGATGTCTCCTTATGGATAAAAATGACTTTTCATTTCCCGTGGCCATGCGGTGGTTGCACAGCGGGAAATGAGGGTTGTGGAGTATTGGTTGATGGATTTACTTTCGTTCTGAAATCCCACGCCAAAGTACCAATGTCAACCTATTTGGTTGATCCTCGCCTTTCAGAGTTCTTCATGTCAACAGGTCTATATCCAACCATACGAGTTGGTTGGAGGACTTATGACAGATATCAACTTTGAGCAGTTAGCCAAGAACGTGGGTAAGGCGATTGGGCGTCAGCGTAACCAGGCCGGGTTTACCCAGGAGCAGGTGGCTGAACACCTCAATATCGGGATGGAGGCTGTCTCCCGGATGGAGCGGGGGATTGTGGTGCCGACCGTGGTGCGGCTGGCGGAGCTCGCTCAACTGTTTGGTTGTGAGCTAGCCGACTTTCTGCGTGAGACCAGTAACCGCCCGACCGAGCAGGGTATTGTGCTGAGCCAGCAACTGGCCCGGCTTGATGATGCCGACCGAAGCCTGTTGCTGGAAACAGTGGAGCGGTTGGTAGATCGGTTGGCTCGTCCCCGCTGATCACCCGCCAGTTACTGGGGGAGGGGATGGGCTCCCTTTCCCCAATTTGTTGGTGAGTGGGCTCCTTCTTGGTTGTGGCCTCTGCGGTGTTCTGCTTGCTTGGCTTTGCGGTGCGTTAAGCGAGGTAGTCGCCACTGCATCAGCGTTACCATTCGCTGTCTCGTCGCTGTTAGCTTCGGGATAGAACTCCTCCAGCAGCATCGGCACCTCTTCATCGATATCCTCAAACTGGCCGTTACGCAGCAACTCGCGAGCAGCCTGCTCCATCTGCTTGATGGCCAAGCCTGCTTCTTGGTCACGCTGGGCCTCCTCCTGAGCCTGTCTGACTGCCTCGGTCAGGTTGGTTTCTTCCCGCAAGGTTAAATCCACGTAGTAGACCGGTGTACGGTAGGACTGGGTGGTGCTCTTGGCCCGCAACCGCAGGGTGAGCGGCAGATAGCGGGTATGGCCACCGCTCACAGCCTCTAGGTACTTCAGTCGCGCCGCCAGTGTGCGTACCGAGTTGTAGCCGGTGGTGCGGAAGATAAAGCTACCCAACTCATCCCCTTGCCCTTCCACAAACAGATTCAGTCGCCCGTACAGCTTGCAACCCTGTTGCCCGGCAAAGGCGCAGCGCTCTGGTCCAGGGCAGCTGACCTCCTCCATGCCTTGCGCCCCCACACGTCTCGCCACCTCCCCATTGCCGACACAGAGCGGCCTGCCGGTTTGCCGGTCAAACGCGCTGTATTCCGCCCGCAGATTCAAGTCGCTATCGTTGAACAGCACCCTCACTGGAATGGCGCGGATCTTGGTCTGCTCCTGCCCTTGGCCACTCTTTTGCGATGAATAGTGTTGATGCAGGGGATGGAGCAACCATCCCCCCTTTTGTTGTACCTGGGTGGTGAGGGTGAAGCTGTCGTCCTTCTCCGGCACCCACTTATCCTGTTTTTGCACCAGCTTGCCGATGCAGATCCGCCCGATCACGGGCGGGGTAATCGCCAGTCCTTTGATCATGGTGTTTGCCTCAAGGGTTGAATGGTGAAACGGCGCACGCCGGGCACCGGTTTGACGTAACGGGTGAGCAGGTCGGGATGATCCTGTCCGAGCTTATCCAGATCCGGAGCCAGCCGGTCTTTACTGCGTTTCCAAGTGATCTTGCCATCGGCAAACAACCCGGCTGTCGCTTCACCCAAAGTGGCTTGCAGCCGCTGCTTGAGCTGCGACTCCTGCAGCTCGACAGCTTCCTTCTGCTGACGCAAGCGCAGTAGCTCGCCAAACAGCTGGTTGAACTCGGGAGAATCGGAGAGATCCACCGTCTGGCCATCGTCACGCGGAAACAGCCAGCTCAGGGCATTGGCGGCATCACTGGATCCGTCAGGCTCTGGCTGCTGCTCTTGTTGCACCATCTGCCAGAACTGCGCTTCCCGCTCGGTGAGATCCTGGATCTTCTCCTCATCGCGCTCGATGCGGTAAATCCGAAAATCCTGGCCGCCGATGAGCACTGCCACCTCAGCCCAGGCATGGCCAGTGACGGCCAGCTGATGGAGCACCTGACACTGGTAAGCCACCGGCACTCCTTCCTCCCACTGGGGGGCGCTGTGATAGCTGGCGGTCTTGATCTCCAGAATGCCCGGCCCATCGGGGTGGCCGACTACCTCCCGATCGAGGTTGGCGAGCATGAAGGGTTGCTCGGGGTGTTGCAGCACTGCATTGACGCGGCGCACCTTGTAGCCTGTGCGCTTGGCATAGACCTGTGCCAGCACAGGTTCGAGCTCGATGCCCCACAGCACCGCTTCCTTATGGGAGATATCTTCCGGCTCCTTGCGACCAGTCTTCTCTAGCCACAGGCTGAGCGGACATTTGTAGGGGGATAGCCCCACTGCCACGGCGGCATCGGAAGAACCAATGCCGAGCTTGCGGATAGCGAGCCACTGCTCGCGGGTTAACTGGGTAGTAGAGGTCAGCCGCAGGGCTTGGCCGTATTTGGCTTTTGCTTTCATGACGACTCCTTGTTGACGGCATAAATGGCGACGCCCGGATTGGCTTGCGCCAGTCCGGGTGAGGTCGTTATGCGGTTTGAATGGGGAAGCGGAATTACTGCAGTAGGGTGAGGGCCTGATTCAGGGCTTGGGATTTGAGTTGGGCACCCTGACCGAACCAAGCGGAATCAAGCCGGTGATCTTGGCTGCGGGCACGGCGGTGGTGATCCACGTATTCGGTGACCGCATTGACCAGCCCCCAGGCGGTATTGCGAGAGCTGGCAGCTCTGAGCCCATACCCGCGCCCTGATAGAGCTCATGCAGCCGTTGTACCGGCTTGGTGAGAATGATGCTCTCCTCATCCAGCGGTTGCGCCAGCAAGTCGCTGAAAAAGCGTAGTGCCTCTTCGGGGGCGACTTGCCGTTGTGCCAGCGCCTTGGTCTGGACTTTGAACTCATCCCAATGGGAGAGCCCCAGTCCGAGCGACTCTTTGACGGTCGCCGCATCGAACTGAGTGGAGTGGGGCACCTTGATGGCGCCGGTAGCGCCACGCAGTGCCATCTGCAGGGTGTTGTTGCAGACCACCCGCAGAGACGTGAACTGCGCCGTGGTGCAGAGTGTGCCGTCGCAGCTGGTCGCCAACAGCAGATAGGACTTTACCAAGTCATTGCCTTTGAGTTTTAGATCCTGGCCGGTCTTGGCCAGTGCCCACAGCTTGCGGCCGCCTTTGAGCGAGCCCGCGGTCTCCAGCTCAAAGCCACCGGCCTCCACTAGGTCTTGATAGAAGTGCAGTACCTCGTGAGGCTGTACCACGTTGTAGCGGCTTGAGACCACCGACAGGGGGGCGAGGGTATCGGAGCGGTAAAGTACCTTGCTGTCGCTGTAGGGGCGAATATGCAGCGCATCGGAGGCGACGTTAAACATCACGTCGCTCTGCTCGATGGTCCAATCCATCCCGGCTGCCTGCAGCCAGATATCGAGAGATTGTTGCGGGGGCAAAATATTGCCAAGGCCATGCCAGGGCGTTTGACCGGTGTAGGCCATCGTATCGATCAGGTGAGCCATGAGAGATCTCCAATGAAAAAGGGACTGCACAGAGCAGTCCCTTGGGTAGGTTCATGGAGATAATATATAGCTGAAATTAATTCAAATGAGACTTATTTACTTGTCTGGTTTCTAGCTATGGAATGCAGCGCTGCTGCTGCACTGTGGTGTACAAATTAAAAGATTGGACTCAAAAGGAGGTACAGTTGGAGCGGGGAAAGAGAAGGGCCTATCAGATTTTAGATAGGCCCTTTTGATAACAATTATGCATGCCTAGCGCTGCCTAGTGTGTACGCAAAAGTGTACTCAAACTAATAATAGCTGCGCCATGCGGTTTTATGTAATTGAAAATAAACAATAATTTTATTTTAGACGTTGAACAGGAAGTTCATGATATCGCCATCTTTGACAATGTAATCTTTCCCTTCGGCGCGCATCTTGCCCGCTTCCTTGGCGCCTTGCTCACCCTTGTAGTTGATAAAGTCTTCAAAGGCGATGGTTTGGGCGCGAATAAAGCCTTTTTCAAAGTCGGTGTGGATCTTGCCAGCCGCTTGCGGGGCGGTGGCACCGACCGGAATAGTCCAGGCGCGTACCTCTTTCACACCGGCGGTGAAGTAGGTCTGCAGGTTGAGCAGCTGGTAACCGGAGCGGATAACGCGGTTCAGGCCCGGCTCTTCGATGCCAAGGTCAGCCATGAACTCGGCGCGATCTTCGTCGTCCAGTTCGGCGATGTCCGCTTCGATGGCGCAGCAGACCACGACCACGACAGCGTTCTCGGCGGCGGCGATTTCACGCACCTTGTCGAGGTAGGGGTTGTTCTCGAAGCCATCTTCCGCCACGTTGGCGATATACATGGTGGGTTTCAGGGTCAGGAAGTTGAGGTGGCTCACGGCGGCCAGCTCTTCTTTATCCAGCTTAAGACCACGGATCATCTGACCGTTTTCCAGCGCGACGCGGATCTTCTCCAGCACTTCCACTTCCAGCTTGGCATCCTTGTCGCCGCCTTTGGCGCGCTTGGACTGGCGGTGAATGGCGCGCTCGCAGGCGTCCAGATCCGACAGGGCCAGCTCGGTGTTGATCACTTCGATATCGTCAGCAGGGGAGACCTTGCCGGCAACGTGAATGATGTTTTCGTCATCGAAGCAGCGCACCACGTGGCCGATCGCTTCGGTTTCACGGATGTTGGCCAGGAACTGGTTGCCCAGACCTTCACCCTTGGAGGCGCCGGCAACCAGGCCTGCGATGTCCACAAATTCCATGGTGGTCGGCACAACGCGCTGCGGATTGATGATGGCAGCCAGCTGATCGAGGCGGGGATCCGGCATTGGGACCACACCGGTGTTCGGCTCGATGGTGCAGAACGGGAAGTTGGCGGCTTCGATACCGGCCTTGGTCAGCGCGTTGAACAGGGTGGATTTGCCTACATTGGGCAGGCCCACGATACCGCATTTAAAACCCATGGATTATTACCTTACTTGATGGATGCTGTGAGGCTCGCCCGCAGGCGGCCCGTGTCATGCTTTTATTCAGCCTTGAAGCTGTGCAGCCGATTCATGGCCTTGGTCATATCTTGTTTGAACAGGATATCGGTGGCGCGCAGAGACTCGTCCAGCGCGGCGTCGATCAGGTTCTGTTCACTGCTGGGGGCCTTGGTCAGGACGAAGCCGGCCACCTGCTCTTTGCTGCCGGGATGGCCGATCCCGAGACGCAGCCGGAAGAAGTTATTGTTGTTGCCCATCTTGGCGATGATGTCCTTGAGGCCGTTATGGCCACCATGACCACCACCTTGCTTGAACTTGGCGATGCCCGGCGGCAGATCAAGTTCGTCATGGGCCACCAGCATCGCTTCCGGCTCAATCTGATAAAAACGCGCCAGTGCGGCCACCGCCTTGCCAGAGAGGTTCATATAGGTGTTCGGGATGAGCAGCCGCACATCCTGCCCCTCGACCAGGATGCGGGCAGTATGGCCGAAGAACTTGGGTTCTTCACGCAGGCTGACATTGTGCCAGCGAGCCAGTTGCTCCACATACCAGGCGCCTGCATTGTGGCGGGTCTTGGCATATTCCGGGCCGGGGTTGCCCAGTCCGACGATCAGTTTGATTTCGCTTGTCACGCTTGATGTCTTCACTCGCAGCTGCCGTGGGCACACTACCCAGGGCAATAGGACGCAATATTCTAGCCGCCGAGTGGCGATCACTCAACCAATGCGCATGTTATGGCGGGATTTGCAGCATTATTGCGGCTAATGGGTGGCTAACTGTGGGCAAACGGGCCTCTTGCGTGAGGCCCGTTTCGGCTTACCGATGGAATGTGCCCGGTTGACTACAGTCGTTATTTGGCACGCAGCAGGGTGACGGTCTCTTCATCCAGTGCGGTCAGGGTGGGGCGGGCATCGCGCACATACTCCACGAAAGAAGCTGCATCGGTGCCACAATCCACACCGCTGGCCTTGCAATCGAGGGCCTGGTCCGGGGCATAGACGGCGCTCAGCAGCTCGCCGTTTTGTGCCACTTTCAGCACCGGGAAGGCGGTCAACTTGCCATTGACGCTGGCGATGTCGACCCGCTCGCTCTTCTGGCTCTGGGCATTGGCCAGAGCCTGCCAGCCATCGTTGCCGTTGGCGCTGTAGGCGTTCATCACCACCCGATAGCGCTGGTTATCCACCAGATCCTGCCACTCGCCGCTTGCGGTCTTGCGCTGCAACTGGGTCAGGGTGCCCGCCTTACCTGCATCGGTCTCCTGGAAGGTGTAACGCAGGTGGCCACCGTAGGGGAACTTGCCGGCATGGGCGCTGGCGGGCAGGGTGGCGGTGATGGTCTCGGTCAACAGGGCACGCACCTCGGCGCCGGTCAGGGTCAGCACCGAGAGCTGGTTCTTGAACGGCAGCAGGGTGAGGGCACTATCCCCCTCGCGCCACTCGCCAGCGGGCAGGTCGGCGCGCACGCCACCCACCGCCACCAGAGAAAAATCGACCGGGCCACCGGTCAGGGCTTGCACTGCTGGGGTATTGGCCCAGTAGAACTCCCCTTCGGCAACCAGCGGCACCACATCTGAGCCGTGGCTGTCACTGCCGTTGTCGCCGGGACGACGGGCATTTTGCAACTGGGCGGGAATGGTGCCGATCACCGGGCCGTAGGCTTGCTCCAGCGCCGGTTTGTAGTGGCTGTCGATGATACCGCGCAGGCGCGGATCTTCATCCACGGTCACCAGATTGGGCTGATTGTCGACAAACTGGCTCGCCTCTTTGCTGCGGGCATCGTCGAGCGCCTGCTTGCGCGCCGCATCGGCGAAGAAGTCGCGGCTGGCCAGCAGGCTGTTGTGCCCCTGGCAGCTGGTCACCTGACCCTGGCTGTCAAAGGTCACCTGGGCCAGACCAATGGCCTGGGCATAGGAGCCCGCCTGCACCACGCAGGTTTTGCCGATGCCATCCGGATTGGTCACCAGCTTGGCGTAATCGCCGGTCTTGCCCCAGCCGATATTGCGAAAATCGCCGAGCAGACTGTGGGAGTGGCCGCCGACGATGGCATCGAGGCCGTTCACCTTGGCCGCCAGCGCCAGATCCCGCTCGTTGCCGATGTGGGTGAGCGCCACGATCTGATGGATCCCCTTGGCTTGCAGCATATCCACCGTGGCCTGAGCTGAGGCGACCTCCTTGCCAAAGCGCAGCTTGCCGACGTTGGGGGCGATATTGCCCATGTCTTCCAGCACCAGACCGATGACGGCAACCAGTTGCTTGCCTTGCGGCAGGTTGTTGATGTCGGTGACCGGGCTCTTCTGGTTGCCGTCAAAGGCGTAGACCACGAAAGGCTTGAGGTTATCTGCCTTGCTGAGGGCCGGATCGGCCTTGGTGTCGAGGTTGGCGGCCAGCACCGGGAAGTTGACCCCCTCGATGAAGCGGGCCAGCTTCTGGTTATCCAGATCGAACTCGTGGTTGCCCAGCGCCATGGCATCGAGGCCAAATTGGCTCAGCAACTCGGCGTTGGCCATCCCCTCGTTGAGCTTGAAGTAGCCGCTGCCCTGCCAGGCATCGCCGCCGTGCAGCAGCAGCAAGGGCTGGTTCTTGGCCAGCGCATCGGCTTGATAGGCTTTCGCCATGGTCAGCAGACGCGGATAACCGCCAAAGCGGGTATAGAGGGTGTCCGTCTCCCCCTGCTGGGCAAAGATCTGCCCTTTGATCTCGGCATTGACCGGATCAAACTGGGAGTGGGTGTCGTTCATGTGAGCCAGAGTCAGCACGAAGGGGTGGTTCTCTTTGACGGGCTGACAGGCGAACAGGGCGGAGGTGAGGGTCGCGAGCAGGAGGGGACGCAAGCAATTCATGGGTAAATCCTTAAGCCTGCCGGGGCAGGGTCGTACCAGATAGCAGAAGTTGGAAAGAGAAGGTCCAGAAAGACGAAAACCGCCTGATGGCGGTTTTCGTTATTGCTGAATCTATCAATGCTCAAACATGGCAGAGATGGACTCTTCGTTGCTGATGCGACGAATGGCTTCGGCCAGCACAGTTGACAGCGTCAGCTGCTTGACCTTGCCTACCGCTTTCATCTCCGCAGTGAGCGGGATGGAGTCGGTGATGATCAGCTCGTCGATCACGGAGTTCTTGATGTTCTCGACGGCAGAACCGGAGAAGACCGGGTGAGTGGCGTAAGCGAATACACGCTTGGCACCGCGCTCTTTCAGGGCCTCTGCGGCTTTGCACAGGGTGCCGCCGGTGTCGATCATGTCATCAACGATGATGCAGTCGCGGCCGGCAACGTCACCGATCAGGTGCATGACCTGGGAGACGTTCGGGCGGGGACGGCGCTTGTCGATGATGGCGATGTCGGTGTCATCCAGCAGCTTGGCGATAGCGCGGGCACGCACTACGCCACCGATGTCCGGGGAGACGACGACAGGAGACTCGAGGTTCTTGGCCTTCATGTCTTCCAGCAGCACCGGGCTACCGAACACGTTGTCTACCGGAACGTCGAAGAAACCCTGGATTTGCTCGGCATGCAGGTCAACGGTCAGCACGCGATCCACACCGACGCTGGAGAGGAAGTCAGCGACAACCTTGGCGGTGATAGGTACACGGGCGGAGCGGACGCGGCGGTCCTGACGGGCATAACCAAAGTAGGGAATAACGGCAGTGATACGGCCAGCTGAAGCACGACGCAGTGCATCTACCATGACGATCAATTCCATCAAATTGTCGTTGGTCGGGGCACAGGTGGATTGAATGATGAAGATATCGCCACCACGTACATTCTCATTGATCTGTACGCTGATCTCGCCGTCGCTAAAGCGACCTACGGCAGCATTGCCGAGTTTGATAAACAGGCGATCTGCGATCTTCTGGGCTAGTTCCGGCGTTGCGTTACCAGCAAACAGCTTCATGTCAGGCACGGTTTGAAACCTCGGGGTTGCATCCAGTATGTGGGGGAGTCTGAAATCAGACCCTATCGTTTTGGGGCAAACGATTTATCAAGATAACGTACAAGGCGTCTGCTGCCCAATGAATGATTGTGATGATACCGGTAACCCGAATCCGTGGCCGAGAGCAAAACCGGCCACGAATATCATCACAAGCTTTTGACTGGACTGAATTGGCTGCGTCCCAAGGGTTTACTCTGGGCGCGATGACCAGATCAAAGATCTGTCATCGTTTATCACAGCTAATTACCGATGCTCGAAAATTGGCTGGGGTACTAGGATTCGAACCTAGGAATGGCGAGATCAAAACCCGCTGCCTTACCGCTTGGCGATACCCCAATCATTTGAACTGTTGCAATGTGGAGAAGAGAGGTGATATGTTCTCGCCCTTGGCGACAAACCCATCAAGTCCCTTCGGCACGCAGGCCAACACTTCCCGAGCAGTCACTTCGTCTTCAAATTGAGCAAAGACGCAGGCTCCTGTGCCCGTCATTCTTGACGGCGCGTATTCTAGCAACCAGCCGAGCGCATTGGCAACCTCGGGGTGGCGCTTTTTCACCAGTGATTCGCAATCGTTTTTCCACTCGCCTTCCAGCAGGTTGTCCAGCGCCATTTTTGGCGTGGCTCTCGGCAGGTCCGGATCCTGGAACACCGCCGCGGTCGCCACATGGCAATCGGGTTTGAGCACCAGATACCAGGCATCGGGCAGTTCGACCGGTTGCAATCGCTCACCGACCCCTTCGGCAAAGGCGGCCTTGCCACGGACAAACACCGGCACATCGGCCCCCAGCTGGACGCCAAGTTGTGCCAGTTCATCTTCGCTCAAACCCGCCTGCCAGAGGTGGTTAAGCGCCACCAGCGTGGTTGCGGCATCGGACGATCCGCCGCCAATACCGCCCCCCATGGGCAACACTTTTTCCAGCCGGATATGGGCCCCCTGCGGGCTCGACAGGGTTGCCTGCAGCAGGCGGGCGGCACGGATGATGAGGTTCTGATCATCCGGTACCCCGGGAATGGCCGGGCTTAGGGTGAGTGTGTCGCTATCAGGAATCACCTCGAACTCGAGCCAGTCGCTGTGGTTGAGGAAGATAAACAGGGTCTGCAGCTCGTGATAGCCATCGGGACGACGGCCATTGACGTGTAAAAACAGGTTGAGTTTGGCCGGTGCCGGCCAGCGTGTGGAAGCCATTAACGTGCAAGAGTCCATTGGTTAATCTGAAGCTTGAGGCGGCTGTTCTGGCCGGTCATGGTCAGCTGGTGCGGCAGGCGGTAGCCATCCTGATCCCGATAATCGCCATAGACGATCTGCCACTGGCCGTCACGCACGCTGGCCAGACTGTTGTCGGGGTTGAGTTCAAACTCCGCCTGACCCGGCAGCCCCTTGATCCACTCCGGCAATCCGGCGACCGGAATATTCCAGCCGGTGAGCTGATAGATCAGCGCTTCGGCATCCTGGCTCTGGTGGCGATTGCCGTCGCTGTCGAGCAGGGTGATCTCCCCCTTGCTGCGTGAGAGCTCCAGAATGCTGGTGCCAATCAGGCTGGTGAGGTTGAGGCGATAATCCTCGCCATCCTGCTGCCAGTTGAGGCGAGCACTGCCCTTTTGCTGGGGGGTGATGATGGCCATCTTGCCGGAGAGCTCCCAATGTGTGAGCTGTTCGAGGCGGGCCCGCTCCTGGTTCCAGTTCACCTGGTCACGCTGGGGCTGGGTGGTGGCACAACCGGCCAGCAACAGCAGGCAGGTGAGGGTAAAAATACGTAGCAGCAAGAGACGGCTCCTGAGAGAGGAATTTGCCACAGTATACGGGGCGGCCGTATTGCTTTTAAAGACTTACCCTTTCTCGTACAATTGGCAGCCTTTGCACCCAGCGTAAGAAATGATCGTCGCCCACTCATGAGTTTGCTTGCCCTCGGAATCAACCACAACACCGCCAGTGTCGCCTTGCGGGAACGGGTCGCCTTTGGCCCGGACTGCATCGATCGCGCCTTGCGTGAGCTGGTGAGCCAACCCGGTGTCAGTGAGGCGGTGATCGTCTCTACCTGCAACCGCACCGAGCTTTACTGCAATCTGGATGGTGAGCAGCAGGGTGAAGTGTTGCGTTGGCTGCAGCAATTCCACGGGCTGGACGCGGCCGAATTGGTCAATGCTATCTATCAGCACCATGACGAAGAGGCGGTGCGCCACCTGATGCGGGTGGCATGCGGCCTTGACTCGCTGGTGCTGGGAGAGCCGCAGATCCTGGGGCAGATCAAGCAATCCTACGGCCACGCCCAGCAGTCTGAATCCCTCAAGGGGACGCTGGAGCGGCTGTTCCAGAAATCCTTCTCGGTGGCCAAACGGGTGCGCACCGATACCGAGATTGGCGCCAGTGCGGTGTCGGTGGCGTTTGCCGCCGTCAGCCTGGGTCGGCGGATCTTCTCCGATCTCTCCCAGACCAAGGTACTGCTGGTCGGGGCGGGGGAGACCATCGAACTGGTGGCCCGCCACCTGCGCGAGCAGAACGTCACCAAGATGATGGTGGCGAACCGCACCTTGCAGCGCGCTCAGACCCTGGCGGCCGAATTCGGCGCCCAGGTGATGACGCTGGAAGAGATCCCCGACTATCTGCACGAGGCGGATATCGTCATCAGTTCGACGGCGAGCCCGCTGCCCATCATCGGCAAGGGGATGGTGGAGCGCGCCCTCAAGGCCCGCCGCTTCAAGCCGATGTTTCTGGTGGATATTGCCGTACCGCGCGACATCGAAGCCGAAGTCGATGAGCTCTCCGATGCTTATCTCTACACGGTGGATGATCTGCAGGGGATCATCGAGCAGAATCTGGAGACCCGCAAACGGGCCGCGGCACAAGCCGAGGTAATCGTGCAGGAGGAGCGCGACGAGTTCATGGGCTGGTATCGCGGCCAGAGCTCGGTCGATCTCATTCGCGACTATCGCCATCAATCCCAACAGGTGGCTGACGAAGAGTTGCAACGGGCCCTGCTGGCACTGGCCCAGGGCGAGAGTGCCGAACAGGCGCTCAAGGCGATGGCCCATCGCCTCACCAACAAATTGATCCACGCGCCGACCCAGGCGTTGCGCCAGGCTGCCTCCCGGGGGGATCAGAGCGAGCTCTCCCGCTTGCGGCAGGCGCTGGGGTTGTCACAAGAGCCATAATTTTCGGGCAACCTGCCGGTTGTCCCGTCCTCCATTGAGAATGCAAGAGTTATGAATCCGTCACTGATCAGAAAGCTGGAAGGCCTCATCGAGCGCCACGAAGAAGTACAGGCCATGCTCGGCGAGCCGGACGTGGTCTCGGATCAGGATCGCTACCGCGCCCTGACCCGTGAATATGCCCAGCTGGAAGATATCGTTCACGCTTTCCAGCGTTATCGTCAGGCGCAGGATGATCTGGAGACCACCCAGATGATGCTGGATGAGGACGATGCCGACCTGCGCGAGATGGCGCAGGAGGAGCTACCGCTCGCCAAGGCCAATCTGGAGGCGCTGGAGCAGGAGCTGCAGGTGATGCTGCTGCCCAAGGATCCCAAGGATGACAACAACTGCTATCTGGAGATCCGCGCCGGTGCCGGTGGCGACGAAGCGGCCATCTTTGCCGGTGACCTGTTCCGCATGTATTCAAGGTTTGCCGAGCGTCAGGGCTGGCGCGTCTCCATCGTCAGCTGCAACGACGGTGAATACGGTGGCTACAAGGAGGTGATCGCCAAGATCGACGGCGAGCGCGTCTATGGCCGTCTCAAGTTTGAATCCGGTGGCCACCGGGTACAGCGGGTGCCGGAGACCGAATCTCAGGGTCGGGTGCACACCTCCGCCTGTACCGTCGCCGTGCTGCCGGAAGTGCCGGAAGCCGAGCAGATCGAGATCAACCCTTCCGACTTGAAGATCGACACCTTCCGTGCCTCCGGTGCCGGTGGTCAGCACGTCAACAAGACCGACTCGGCCATTCGCATCACCCACCTGCCGACCGGGCTGGTGGTGGAGTGTCAGGACGAGCGCTCCCAGCACAAGAACCGCGCCAAGGCGATGTCGGTGCTCTCCGCCCGCCTGCAAGCGGCCGAGGATGAGCGCCACCGCGCCGCCGAGCAGAGCACCCGCCGCAATCTGGTGGGCTCCGGCGATCGCTCCGAGCGTATCCGCACCTACAACTACCCGCAGGGCCGTCTCTCCGAGCACCGCATCAACCTGACCCTGTACCGTCTCTCCGAGATCCTGGAAGGGGATCTGGACTGCATCATCATGCCGCTGGTGCAGGAGTATCAGGCCGATCAGCTCGCCTCGTTGGCCGAGAGCAACTGATGCGGATGGTGAACCGGCAAGCTCGCATTAACTACTGTGCCCATAAGGCGGTGTGTCACTGATGCAGATCCAGCAGGCCCGCGCCCATATCATGACCGTATTGGCTGGCGGGGAATCCCCCCGCGCCGACGCCGATGTGCTGCTCTGCCATCTGCTCGATTGCCGTCGCAGCTATCTGATGACCTGGCCCGAGCGCGAACTGGATGCCGCCCAGCTGGCGACCCTGCAGGGGTGGCTGGCACGCCGACTGGCGGGCGAACCCATTGCCCATCTGGTGGGCGAGCGGGAGTTCTGGTCGCTGCCCCTCAAAGTGAGTCCGGCGACCCTGATCCCGCGTCCCGATACCGAGGTGCTGGTCGAGCAGGCGCTGACTAAAATCCCGCAGGGGCCTTGCGCCGTGCTGGATCTGGGCACCGGCACCGGCGCCATAGCGCTGGCGCTCAAATCCGAGCGGCCTGAGGTCGATGTATGGGCGGTGGAGCGGATGGCGGATGCCGCGGCGCTGGCCCGTGAAAACAGCGTCGCGCTGGGATTGCCCATCGAGGTGCGCGACGGCAGCTGGTTCGAGCCGCTGAGCGAGCCGGATCGCGACAAGACGCCCCGTTTTGCGGTGATTGTCTCCAATCCCCCCTATATTGATGGCGCCGATCCCCATCTCGAGCAGGGGGATGTGCGCTTTGAGCCTCGCTCGGCGCTGGTTGCCGATGACGCCGGGCTGGCCGATATCCGCCACATCGTGGCCCATGCCCCCACTTATCTGCTGACCGATGGCTGGTTGTTGCTGGAGCATGGCTGGGATCAGGGGGCGTCGGTGCGTCAGTTGCTGCGCGATGGCGGCTACCGTGAGGTAGACACGGTACGCGATTACGGGGATAACGACAGGGTGACGCTGGGCCTCTGCCCGCTACGTTGATGGCCCCCCTCACTGTTACTGTTACACGGTGGGTTGCCTGTGCGCCCCCATGCAAGGATTGAATATGGTTTTTGTGCTCAAACACCTGCACCTCACCCTGATTGCCGGGGCTGTGTTGATGTTTATGCTTCGCTTCTACTGGGTACAGACCGCCACTGGCCGTGCCTACAGCGCGCCGGTGATCAAGGTCAGCGGCTGGCTCAACGGACTGGTGGTGCTCTCCGGCGTATTGCTCTGCATGGTGCTGGATCTCAACCCGATCAATAACGGAACGCCCTGGCTCAGCGAGAAGCTGATGGCCATTCTGGTGCTGGTATTTCTGGCGGCGATGGCGCTGCGGCTGGCCAAAAGCAATCTGGTGCGCTGGTGCTCCTTTTTGGGGGCGCTCGGCTGGATCTACTTTATTGCCAAGTTGGCAGTGCTCAAACAGACGAGTGTGTTCGGCTAAGGCATGAAGAGAATGTTACACATAGACGAATGGACCGATTTCGAGGCCCACGACATCACCGAGCTGGCGTTGTCAGTCAGCGATGAGATTTATGGCTCGGCCGAGCAGGGGATCCGCGAGCTGAACCTGCTGGACGAGTGGCTGGACGAACAGATCGAAGAGGGCTCCTGCGACGAGGTGCGTCAGCAGTTGCTGCAAGGCTTCTACCACAGCCTCGGTTTTCACGGCGACTGGCAGGATTACTTCTCGGCCAACAACTGCGACCTCAATCAGGTGCTGGTTCAGCGCAAGGGGATCCCGGTCAGCCTCGGCATTCTCATCATCCAGCTGGGGCGCAAACTCGGGCTCGATGTGGAGGGGATCTGCTTCCCCGGCCACTTTCTGGTGAGCTTTGCCGGTGGCGAGGGGGAGGTCTATGTCGATCCCTTTACCGGCGACGAGCTGAGTCTGGCCCGCATCGAGTTGCTGCTGCGCGGCGCGCTGGGGGATTTGGCGACCCTCACCCCCGATTACCTGCAGCCCTCCGGCCAGTGGGAGATCATCGAACGGTTGCTCAACGTCAGCAAGGGTGCCCTGCTGCGGGAAGATCGCATGCCCGAGGCGCTGCGTTGCAGCGAGCTGTTGCTGCGGATGAAACCCGGCGATCCGTTGGAAACGCGGGATCGCGGTTTTATCTACGAGCAGCTCGACTGTCCGCGCCAGGCCGCCGATGATTTTGAATATTTTATTGAACAATGCCCGGACGATCCGGTTGCCGATGTGCTGAAAGTGCAGCTGGCCGCGCTGGATCTTAGCCCCAAGCCCCTCCATTAAGGACGGCTTGAAACTAAAACAGAAGAATATCAAGGCCGCTGCGTCCGGTCGCAACGGATTAACTTGGCCCCAAGCCCCTCCATTAAGGACGGCTTGAAACTAAAACAGAAGAATATCAAGGCCGCTGTGCCCGGCTGCAACGGACTAACTTGGCTTCAGGCCCTTTCATTAAGGATCTCTTAGATGGAACAGAAGAATATCAAGATCAACCAGATCGACGTTGCCAATGACAAACCGTTCGTGCTGTTTGGCGGCATGAACGTGCTGGAATCCCGCGACATGGCGATGGCGGTGTGCGAGAAGTACGTGGAAGTGACCAGCAAGCTGGGCATCCCGTTTGTCTTCAAGGCGAGCTGGGACAAGGCCAACCGCTCCTCCATCCACTCCTACCGCGGTCCGGGTCTGGAAGAGGGGATGAAGATTTTCCAGGAGCTGAAAGCGACCTTCGGCATGCCGGTGATCTCCGATCTGCATGAGCCCCATCAGGCCAAGCCGGTCGCCGAGGTGGTTGACGTTATCCAGCTGCCCGCCTTCCTGGCACGCCAGACCGATCTGGTGGAAGCCATGGCCCGTACCGGCAACGTCATCAACATCAAGAAGCCGCAGTTCCTCAGCCCAAGTCAGATGAAGAACATCACCGACAAGTTCGAGGAGTGCGGCAACGATCAGCTGATCCTGTGCGAGCGCGGTGCCAACTTCGGCTACGACAACCTGGTGGTGGACATGCTGGGCCTGGGCGTGATGAAGAAGAGCACCGGCGGCTACCCGGTGATCTTTGACGTGACCCACTCCCTGCAGTGCCGCGATCCGCTGGGGGCGGCCTCCGGTGGTCGTCGCGAGCAGGTGACCGAGCTGGCACGTGCCGGTATGGCGGTCGGTCTGGCCGGTCTCTTTATCGAATCCCACCCGGATCCGAAAATTGCCCGCTGTGATGGCCCGAGCGCCCTGCCGCTGGAGAAGCTGGAAGGCTTCCTCAAACAGATGAAGGCCATCGATGACCTGATCAAGGGCTTCGAACCCCTCGATACCTCGGTCTGATCCCGACGCTGTCATGCTTGATGAGAAATGCCCCGCAATGCGGGGTATTTTTATATCTGCCATATTTAGTTGAAGAATAAAACTAATCATCGAGCAAATAAATGTCGGTTGCTGTGGTGTTAAAGGTGTTAATTTTATTGTGTGATTAATGTCTCTTAATTGTTTTTTGTTGCAGGTAGAGTAGTCGCCGTAGTCATGCAGAAACGACATAGAACGGGTGAGATACGCAGATATCTCGTCCCGGCTATCTGCATATTTATTGCTGGCATAACGATGTGCAATTAAATTAACAGGACGTTAATAATGCGAAAGAAACTATTTAGCAGCCTCTATTTTCAGGTCTTGCTCGCGATTACCCTCGGGGTATTTCTGGGGCATGTCTATCCAGAACTGGGCGCCGATATGAAGCCCCTTGGCGATGGCTTCGTAAAATTGATCAAGATGATCATCGCCCCCGTTATTTTCTGTACCGTGGTTACCGGCATTGCCGGGATGGAGAGCATGAAGGCGGTTGGCAAGACCGGCGCCATTGCGCTGCTCTACTTCGAAGTGGTCAGCACCATCGCCTTGATCATCGGGCTGTGCGTGGTCAACCTGTTACAACCGGGTGCCGGCATGAACGTCGATCCGGCAGCGCTGGATGCCAGCACCATCTCCGCCTATGCGGAGCAGGCCAAGTCACAGGGTATTATCGCCTTTTTGCTGGATATTATTCCGGGCAGCGTGATCGGTGCCTTTGCCAGCGGTAATATCTTGCAGGTGTTACTGTTTGCGGTGCTGTTTGGCTTCTCCCTGCATCATATCGGTGAAAAGGGACAGGTTATTTTCGGCGTCATCGACAGTTTCTCCAAAGTCATATTTGGTATTATCAATATGATAATGAGACTGGCGCCGGTCGGTGCATTCGGGGCAATGGCATTTACCATCGGTAAATATGGGGTGGGTTCACTGGTACAGCTGGGTCAGCTTATTGCCTGCTTCTATCTCACCTGCCTCTTCTTTATCTTTATCGTGCTGGGCAGCATCGCCAAAGCGTCTGGCTTCAGTATCCTACGTTTCATCTCCTACATTCGCGAGGAGCTGCTGATCGTGCTGGGGACCTCCTCGTCCGAGTCGGTACTGCCGCGGATGCTGGACAAGATGGAGAAGCTGGGTTGCCAGAAATCGGTGGTGGGGCTGGTCATTCCAACCGGTTACTCCTTCAACCTGGATGGCACCTCCATCTATCTGACCATGGCGGCGATTTTTATCGCGCAGGCCACCAATACGCCGCTGGATCTGTTCCAGCAGATCACCCTGCTGGTGGTGCTGCTGATCTCCTCGAAAGGGGCCGCCGGGGTAACCGGTAGCGGTTTTATCGTGCTGGCAGCGACCATTTCGGCGGTGGGCCATCTGCCCCTGGCCGGGCTGGCACTGATCCTGGGGATCGACCGCTTTATGTCCGAGGCGCGGGCGCTGACCAACCTGATCGGTAACGGGGTCGCCACCGTGGTGGTCGCCAAATACTGCAAGCAGCTGGACGAGAAGAAGATGGATGCGGTGCTCGGCGGCAAGGCCGTGCCGTTGGGAGTGGACAGGGCGTAAGCACTGTTTCCTTCGCACGGCCGGGTTGGCTGGTGTGGGGACAATAAAAAAACGGCCGATTGGCCGTTTTTTTGTGCTGATACCACGAGTATCAGCTGTTCACTGCAGGGCGCTGATTACAGGCTCTGGGTGAAAGTACGGGTAACCACGTCACGCTGCTGTTCCGGGGTCAGGGCGTTGAAACGCACTGCGTAGCCAGATACACGGATGGTCAGCTGCGGGTACTTCTCCGGGTTTTCGATAGCATCTTCCAGCGTTTCGCGACGCAGCACGTTGACGTTCAGGTGCTGGCCACCTTCAACAGCAGGCTCAGCCTGAACCGGCAGTTCGCGGTATTCGAACTGACCCAGGTCAGCCAGTTGCACTTCTTGATCGGCAGCGAAAGCATCGCCTTTGGCGCAGATGCAGCGAGCCTGTTGCTTCTCTTCGTCCAGCAGCCAGAAAGAGTTCAGCAGAGCGGTGTTGGCGGCCTGGGTGATTTGAATGCCTTTGATCATGGTATGACTCCTCAATGGGAACGCGAATCCAACTGTAAGGAAATTACCCTGATGTATTTAAGCTACCGTCGATGGCGATGACTTAAAGGGCCCTTGCCTTACACCTTTTCTTTGATGGGGTCATATATACCATGGTGGCAATATTACCAAAATTGATCCAGATCAAAAAAATCCGACAAAATGCCATTTCAATGGGATTAAATTCTTGAGTTGAATCAAAAAGAGGTCATTTTTCTGATTTTGTAAGATATCTAAATTATGCATCTTTTATCCCATTAATCTAGTAATTTAACTACATCTTTCTGGCTTTTCTGAGGTTAATTGAGGGGGGTGGCTACACTCAGCAAAAAAAAAAGCGAGGAGAGTGCCGGGTGAATCGTGCCGGGTGAATAATGGGTGGCGAAAGTGGACATGGTTCGCCCTGTTTTGTTGCTGGGCAAGCTGCTCGACGGGCGCATCCGCTGATGTGCAGGTGGCATAGGCTCTGTTCCAGCAGGCACTCGCCCGTTATCCCCCATCGCTGGCGTGGTCGGGGCGCCTCGCCAGGCTCTGGAAAGCGTGAACCACGGTTGCGTCTTGCGGGCTGGCCCCCTATCCTGAGCCCTTCGTCGTATCAAGTGAGGAGGCCGGGGTGCTGACCTGGAGTGATGTGATTGGCTCTGAGAAAGAGCAGGACTATTTCAAGAGTACGCTGGCAACCGTCAGAGCCGAGCGGGAAGCGGGCAAGGTGATCTACCCGCCAGCCACCGATGTGTTCAATGCCTTCAAGCTGACCGAGCTGGATCAGGTCAAGGTAGTGATCCTGGGCCAGGACCCTTACCACGGCCCCAATCAGGCGCACGGTCTCTGCTTCTCCGTTCTGCCCGGCGTGCGCACACCCCCCTCACTGGTCAACATCTATAAAGAGATGCAGCGGGACCTGCCAGGTTTCATCACACCCAATCACGGTTTTCTCGAATCCTGGGCCAAACAGGGCGTCCTGCTGCTCAACACCGTGCTGACGGTGCAGGCCGGTCAGGCTCACTCTCACGCCCATCTGGGATGGGAGACCTTTACCGATCGGGTCATCGAGCAGATCAATGCCAGTTGTCAGGGTGTGGTGTTCCTGCTGTGGGGTGCCCACGCCCAGAAGAAGGGACGTTTCATCGACCGCCAGCGCCACTATGTGCTGACCGCGCCGCACCCGAGCCCCCTCTCTGCCCACCGCGGTTTCATCGGTTGCGGTCACTTTAGCGAGAGCAATCGCTTGCTGGAACAACAGGGCAAGAGTCCGATAGAGTGGAAATCTGTCTGCATCCCACTTGATTGAGTGCAAAGTTCGGGCGACAAATGACCGTATACTCAGGGACATAAGATTAATTCAGAGCCAAGGAGTGCCCATGTTATCCAGTCTGCACAAGGACCATCTCAACATCGCCCGACTTTTAGAGCTGCTCAAGCACAAGCTGGCAGCCATTCGTGCCGAAGAGCCCATCAGCTATTTTCTGGTACGCGATGTCATCGACTACCTGCGGGAGGTCTCTGACAAGTACCACCATCCCAAGGAAGACCTCGTCTATGACTACTACCTGAAATATCGGGTAGTGGAAGGGGAGGTTGCCAACCGCCTGCAGGAGGAGCACGTCAAGCTGCTGGAGGCCGGGGCCGATCTCAAGGAGATGGTGGAGATGATCCTGATGGATGCGGTGATCCCCCTCGATCAGTTCACCACCAAGCTGGAGCGCTTCGTGGAGCTGCAAGAGGCGCACATGAACTACGAAGAGGGGGTGATCTTCCCCCATCTGCGTGACTCCCTGACCGAAGATGACTGGCGTCAACTGGAGCAAAACTGGCAGAACCGCGCCATTGGTGACCCCCTGTTCGGCGCCGAGGTGAGCCAGCACTTCCAGGCACTGGCCAAGCGGCTCTCTTTGCCGCTCACGAGCGGCTAAGACGAGCCCGAACCCGCAGCGCGGCGGGTATTGTGTGAGTGCAACTTGAGTGAAAACAGAAAGGCCTCCATCCGGAGGCCTTTTGCATTATGGATGTTGCCATCCATTGCGCAGCCCAAGGATATACAACTGCTGGCAGCAACTCTCTTCGGAGAAGTTACTTATCGACTATCTGGCGTGACTGAGCAGGGTGGATGGGCAGGTGTGCAGGTATTGGTGGGGCGTCAGGCCGAACTCCTGTTTAAAGCGGGCGGCAAAGCGGCTGGGGGAGTCATAACCGCAGGCGAGGGCGACCTCCAGCGGGGTCAGGCCCTGTTGCAACAGGTTGAGGGCATGGCTCATGCGTACCTGAGCCAGCAACTGGCGAAAGCTGCGACCTTCGGCGGCCAGCTTGCGCACCATGGAGGCGCGACTCATAGAGAAGTGGGGGGCCACCGCCTCCAGGGTGTGGTCGATGCCTGGTTCAACCGCCAGGTAGCGTGCCAGCCGCTCTGCGAGGGTCATGGTGCTGGCGGGAAAGATCAACCCGAGGGCGTTGGCAGCCCGCAGCTCGGCATAGAAGCCGCGCAGCAGTTCGGCCTGGGTTGCTTCGCTGAGCCCCCGCTCGGCCATGGTGCTGATGAGCTCGAAGCAGAAGGCGAGACCGGGGGTGACCTTGACGGCGGGTTCCTCCAGATCGGCGTGGGAAGGGGCTGACTCGGCCAGCCATTCTGGTGGCGGCGGGGTGAGCAGCGTGATGGCGTGGGAGCGAAATTTGCCCTGCTCCGGCTGATTGACGAAGGTGAGCTGGTGGCCTGCCGGGATCAGCAGCCACCGCTCCCTGTCAAACGACAGACGCTGCTCGCGCCACCACAGTTGCTTGCTCCCCTGGGTGACCCAGATGAGGGTCGGGGCGTAGATGAGCACCCGATGCAGGGGCTGCTGGCGGATCCCGAGATAGTGGCTCTGTTGCAGCAGGGGAGTGCTCATCCGTTTGGCTCCTAGGGGGTGACGAAGGTGGCGGTCAGGGTGGCTTTGCCGAGCGCCATGCTATTGAGCATGTAGCCTACCATAGCGGGCGGGGTATCAGCCTTCACCTCGAGATCATGGGGCAGGGCCCAGGCGGTGAACTGATAGCGGTGCATGCCGTGACCTGCGGGCGGGCAGGGGCCGCCGTAACCCTGGCTGCCAAAGTCGGTGCGGATCTCCAATCCCTGCTTGAGCTTGCCGGAGGCATTGCTGGCCAGCTCGCTCTGGGTGGCAGGCAGATTCACCACCAGCCAGTGCCACCAACCGCTGCCGGTGGGGGCATCGGGATCATAGGCGGTGATGGCAACGCTTTTGGTGCCAGCCGGCAGATCCTGCCAGCTCAGCTGGGGCGAGTGGTTGTCGCCGCTGCAGCCAAAGCCGTTGAAGCTGAACTGTTTGGCCATCAACTGGCCTTCGTGAATGTCCGTGCTCTTCAGGGTCATGGCAAAGGCTGGCATGGCCGTCAGGCAGAGCAGTGGCAACAGGGCACTCTGTTTGAGCAATTTCATCGGGTGACTCCTCGTGTGGTAACGGGTTCACTTTAGCGAGGGTAGGGCAGATTGTTATTGTAGAACGGCTCAATGTGGCGTCGATTGATGAGTTATTTGAGCCTTTGAGTGGTTTTTATGGCAAGAAGGTAAACGGCAGCGATAAAAAAACCGGCATCATGGATGCCGGTTTTTGTTTGACGATAAGAGGGGCGGCTTAGCAGATGCCCCGTAAACCCTAGCCCAATCGGGCGGGGATATAAGGGGAGCTAATCTGATGCGTTTGCGAGCCCGCCTATGTCTTCAGTGTCTCGATAGTCGCGCCTGCCGCACGTCCGCAGCGGTTGTTGATTTCACTGGCACGCGCTATAACTGTACTTATATACAGACTGTGTTTTTAATCATGAAAAGAGCCACAAAAGTACGTATTTACCCCACCGACGAACAAGCGGCATTCCTCAATGCCCAGTTCGGCGCGGTGCGGTTCGCGTACAACAAAGCCCTTCATATTCAGCGGCACATGTTCCAGCGCCACAGGGTTTCACTGAAACCCAAACGCGACTTGAAACCCCTGCTCGCTGTGGCAAAAAAATCGCGCAAATACAGCTGGCTGAAAGAGTACGATTCACAAGCCTTACAGCAGGCGGTGATCAACCTGGATAAGGCATTCGCCAATTTTTTCAACCCCAAGCTCAAGGCCAGGATGCCCACCTTCAAGAGCAAGAGAGGCAGGCAATCGAGCTACCACCCCAATGGCAAAGTGCTGACCGATGCCATCCTGTTACCGAAGATGACGCCCATCCGAGCTGTCATTCACCGAGATATTATCGGCGTGGTATCTAGTATCACGGTCAGCCGTGGCCCGACAGGGAAATACTATGCCTCCATCCTTTGCGATGATGGCCGTGAGGCTCCCGCCAAGCCCTCCCTCATCACAGAGGTGACAGGCTATGATATGGGGCTGTCCCACTACCTCATTGCGTCGAGTGGCAAAAAGATGGCCAACCCGCGCCATCTTATCAACGCAAGTCGCAATCTGCGGCGAAAGCAAAAAGCACTGTCTCGCAAGAAAAAAGGCAGTGCCAATCGTAGTAAGGCCAAATTACAGCTGGCCGCCCTGCACGAGCGGGTAGCCAATGCTCGCGCTGATTTTCAGCACAAACTCTCTCGCACGATAGTTGACGATAACCAAGCGATCATCGTGGAGACGCTTAAAACAACCAATATGATGAAAAACCACAAGCTGGCCCGCGCCATTGGCGATGCTGGCTGGCATGGTTTTATCATGAGGCTGGAGTACAAAGCCCAAGCGGCGGGCCGCCACATAATCAAACTCGATCAGTGGTTCGCCAGCTCTAAACTATGTAGTGAGTGCGGCCACAAGATGCCGGAGATGCCACTTCACCAACGACAGTGGGTATGTCCAGCGTGTGGGGCAGAGCATGACCGCGACATCAACGCGGCCATGAACATTCGACAGCAAGGAATATTGGAATTAAAAGCGGCGGGGCTCGCCGTTTCTGCCCATGGAGGCCAGCGTAAATCCGTCAATCTGACGGTAGCGGCCTAAGAAGTGGGAAGCCTCGCCGCTTGTGGCGGGGAGCAGTCACCGCAGGATCATCTCGTCACGGCCCGGGCCGACGGAAACCATCGGAACCGGTACGCCGAGCAGCGCTTCGATGCGCAGCACGTACTGCTGGGCCGCTTTGGGCAGCTCTTCGAAGGTACGGCAGCCGGTGATGTCTTCGCTCCAGCTCTCCATCTTCTCGTAAACCGGCTTCAGGGCAGCGGTTTGCGGCCAAATCGGGTTCTCGGTGTGGGCACCTTCGTAAGCCACGCAGATCTTCAGATCCGGCAGACCGGTCAGGCAGTCCAGCTTGGTCAGGGCCACTTCGGTGGCAGCTTGCAGTTCGACACCGTTCTTGGTGGCGACAGCGTCGAAGTAACCGACATCACGGGGACGGCCGGTGGTGGCGCCGAACTCGTTGGTGATCTTGCGGAACTCGTCCTGGTTCTCCATGGCGGTCAGCAGGGTGCCGGTACCGACAGAGGAGCTGAATGCCTTGGCCACAGCGATGACGCGCTCCGGACGCAGTGCCGGCAGACCGCCACCGATACCGGCGTAGGCGCCAGATACGTGGGAGGAGGTCACCCAGGGGTATTCGCCATAGATGAGATCTCGGCCTGCACCCAGCTGCGCTTCGAACAGCAGGGTCTTGCCTTCCGCCTGCAGTGCTTTGAGCGGCATGCTGACGTTGCAGACGGCGTCGATCCAGGGTGCAGAGACTTCCAGCAGCCAGTCAGCCATCTCCTGGGCAGTCTGGGTGAATTCGAAGGAGGGGTAGATAGCCTTCATCTGCGGCAGTTTCCAGTCCAGCATGAACTGGATGCGCTCGACCAGTACTTCTGGCTGTTTCAGCCAGCCAACCAGGATCGCTTTTTTCATTACGCGATCGCCGTAGGCAGGGGCGATGCCCTGACGGGTGGAGCCATAGGCGCCGTCACCCAGACGTTGCTCTTCCAGGGTATCTTCCAGTGCGTGCAGCGGCAGGCACAGGGTGGCGCGGTCAGAGATGGCCAGCTTCGGAGTCACGCCGGAGGCTTTGACTTCGTCGAGCTCGACGGTCAGTTTCTCGGGGCTGATCACCATGCCCGGGCCGAGGACAACCAGGCAATCCGGGTTGAATACGCCACTCGGAACCTGGTGCAGCTTGAAGGTGCCAAGGTCGTTGACCACGGTGTGGCCAGCGTTGTTGCCGCCCTGGAAGCGAATGCTGGCGCCAGCTTGACCTGCCAGATAATCAACGATGCGGCCTTTGCCTTCATCACCCCAGTTAGCACCTACGACTACGATAGACGACATGACTCTTTCTCCTAAGACGTTAAGCGTCCATCCTAGGAGCCTGATGCGGATTAGAAAAATTAATTATCTTTATAATTCCGATAAGAGAACCATATAATTATGGCCAATTAAGCGGCAAACCGTCCGATTTTGCCTATCAAGCCCCGCACCTCGCGGGTTGAGGGACTCTTATGCTGGATATTCACTGGCTGCAAACCTTTGTCACTCTGGCCCGATTGCAACATTTTGGCCAGACCGCCACCGAGCTGCACATGACCCAGCCCAATGTCAGCCTGCATCTCAAGCGGCTGGAGCAGGCGACCCGGGTGCGGCTGATCGAGCGCAGCCCGTTTCGCCTGACGCAGGCGGGGGAGCGGCTGCTGCAAAGCGCCGAGCGCACCATCGCCGAGCTGCAGCTTTGCCAGTCCGATCTCAATGCTCTCAACCAGCTCAGTCAGGGGACGCTGGCCATTGCCGCCAGCGACATCATCTCCCGCCTGCTGCTGATCCAGCCGTTCCAGCGCTTCAAGCGGGAGTTCCCCGGCATCGACCTTACCCTGTTCAACACCACTTCGGATCAGGCCGCCGAGCTGGTCAAGGCGGGCAAGGCGGATCTGGGTTTTGTCATGGCGCAAAAGCGCAGCGAGCCGCTCTTCTATACCGAGTTGCAACAGGTAACCTGGTGCGCGCTGGGTCATGGTCTTGCCCGCTGGCAGGCGCGGGCGGTGGCGGGAGAGAGCGATCCCCTCGATGAGCCGACCCTGATCCTGCTCGGTCATGACACCCGCACCCGGGCGCTGATCGACCCGTCCCTGCCGCTGCTGGCCTTGCCCCCCTGTCGCATCATGGAGGTGGGCAGCGTGGACGCTCAGCTCGATTGGGCCGAGGCCGGGTTTGGCGTTGCTATTGTGCCGGACTTCTCCCTGCATCCGCGCCTCAACCTCACCGCACCGGTCACCAGCCTCGGCGACTTTCCCGGTACCAGCCTAGGTTATGTGGTGCGTCAGAATCAGGTGTTGTCGCGGGCCATCAAGCAGTTGCTGCACTGGGTAGAGGAGGAGATCCAGAAGCCCAACCCCTATCTGACCCGGGGGATGGAGCCGTAGCGGCGCGGCAAGGTGAGCAGATCAATCAGAGCGACTCGCCACTATCGAACGCATATCAACAATCAGGGCAGCCGAGGCTGCCCTGATGTATTTGTTGGCGCTGACCACTCAGGGTTGCAGCGGTGTGGCTGCGCTGGTGGCAGGGGAGGGAAGTGTATCGGTTTTATCCTGCGGTGGGGTTTCGCCAGTCACCGCGCTACTGGCCGGCTGGGCTGCCTGCTCTTGCGGCGCCGTGGCCGCAGAGGCGCTCTGTAGCAACTGAGTCGACACGGCAGCCGATGCTGATGGAACCGTTGACACTACAGAAGAGGCCGAAGGGGCCTCGCTCTCAACCTCGGCAGCTGGTGCAGTCGGATCAGGGATCACCTCGAGCACCTCTTTGGGCAAGGTGGTGGCCTCTGTAGCCTCTGTGGCTTCTGTCACCACTGCGGCACTGCTGGTGGTGGTGGCGTCGGAGGGCGCTTCAAGGGGGATTGCCGTCCCGTCAGCGGCACTCACCTGCTCTGCCGTTGGCGACGCCTCCGAGGTCGATGACCCAGGTGCTAACTGCTCCGGCGCCAGCTGTTCCGCTGTTAACTGCTCGGGGGTCAGTGGCAAGGGCGCGGGCGGTTGATCCGACATCCCCGCATGGAGGGGCAGCTCGGTTTGCGCCTGCAACTGCTCGGGGGTCACCTTGCTCAGGGCCGGATGCAACCGGCTGAACTGCTTGACCCGGGCCAGCAGGGTATCACGCACGGTACGAACGATGGGATCCGGCAGGCTGGCCAGCGCCACCAGTTCGGCACTCATCCCGATATTGTTGATGGAGGTGGTCTGCCCCGGATAGAGGTTGGCGGCGATGCGGCTGCGCTGGTAGTAGGGGTGTTGCTTGAGCAGCTTGTCGATCTGCTCCCCTTCGATGGGGATCAGGCGCACCTTGCAGCGGCTGATCAGGTCGCCGACCGCCTGACTGGGGTGACCGGCTACCACAAAGGCGGCATCCAGCGAGCCATCGCACAGCCCTTCCAGCGGTTCACTGTTCGATGTGAGCTGATAGGCGACAAACTGCCCGGGTTGCCATCCCATGGCTACCATCAGGGCCTGGCTGGTGATCTGTTCACCGGCGCCGCTGTTGCCCGGATAGACCCGTTTCCCCTCGATATCCGCCAGGGTGGTGATACCGCTATCGGGTGCGGCCAGCAGGGTCAGCGACTCCTGATAGAGGCGAAACAGGCTACGCAGCTCATTGTTGGCCCCCTGCCCGCTGAAGGGGCCGGTGCCGTGCAGGGCGTGGTGCAATACATCGGATTGCACCAGTGCCAGCTGTACGTCCCCCTTGTGTAGCGCCTTGAGGTTGGCCATCGAGCCACGGGTGCTCTGCACGGTGCAGCTGTCCCCATGCAGGGCATGGCCGGCATTGAGC
Organism: Aeromonas veronii; assembly: GCA_041319085.1. Classification (NCBI taxonomy): domain Bacteria; kingdom Pseudomonadati; phylum Pseudomonadota; class Gammaproteobacteria; order Aeromonadales; family Aeromonadaceae; genus Aeromonas; species Aeromonas veronii. The sequence goes on from CP101033.1 coordinate 1,243,686, forward strand.
ACCCGACAGATGGCGCCACCGGTCGGGTAGTAGACCCCATTGAGCGGGCCCGTTCCGATGGTCAGTGCCTGGCTGCCAAAGGGGAGCAGCGCAGAGAGTGCACAGAGGGGAAGCAGAAGGTGATGCATGATCCGTAGAGACATAATTGACCGTTGACTGAGTTGACCGCTGGCTGATGAAACTGGGGAAAGGGGATGGGGTTTGCCCATCCCGTTGCTGGCTGATCAGGGCTTGCTGTGGTTGAGGATTGCCCGCTCCATCCGCGCCAGCGCGTCGCTCAGTCGTGCCCTGGTGCAGCCGAAGTTGAGCCGCACGAACTGGCCGTCGCCAAACTGGGCGCCGGGGGAGAGACCAACGCCGGCCTGCTCGAAGAAGGCGATGGGGTCGGCAAGGCCAAGGGCGCTCACATCGATCCAGGCCAGATACGTCGCCTGATGGCTGGCCAGCTTGACGCCAGGCCAGCGGGCCACCGCCTGCTGGATCAGGGCCAGATTGGCCGCCAGATAGTCGAGCTGCTCGGTCAGCCACTGTTCGCCGCCCTCATAGGCCGCTTCGGCAGCGACAAAGCCCAGCAGGTTGACGTCGGCGCTGATGCCGCGCATCGCCTGCTGCAGCTTGAAGCGCAGACGGGCGTTGGGGATGATGGCGAAGGAGCAGCAGAGACCGGCGATATTGAAGGTCTTGCTCGGGGCCATCATCACCGCGCAGCGCTCAGCCGCTTGTGCACTGATGGCGCCGTAGGGAATATGGCGGGCGTGTTTATCCAGCAGCAGATCGCAATGGATTTCATCGGAGCAGATCACCAGATTGTGGCGCGCGGCGATGGCATCGATGGCCAGCAACTCGTCACGGGTGAAGATGGTGCCACCCGGGTTGTGGGGGTTGCAGAGCAGCAGCAGATCCGCCGAGGGGGCCTGACGCTCCAGCTCTGCCAGATCCAGCACCCAGCGACCCGCCTCTTCAATCATCGGCACGGTGAGCAGGGGACGATCATTGAAGCCCGGTGCCTGCAGGAAGGGGTAGTAGACCGGCTTGGGAGTGATGATGCCGCGGCCATGCTGGCTCCACGCCTTGCAGGCGAGGTTGAGCCCCGGCACCACGCCGGGCAGAAATACCAGCCATTCGGGCTCGATAGCCCAGCCATAGCGGGTCGCCATCCGTTCGATAATGAGTTCGATCAGGCGCGGCGAGGGGCGTGAATAGCCGAAAATGCCGTGGGCGACCCGTTTGGTCAACGCCTCAATCACGGACGGGGGGGAGACAAAGTCGGTATCGGCAACCCACATGGGCAGCACATCCTGACCCTTGTACTTGTCCCATTTCAGGCTCATGGTGCCACTGCGGTCTACTTCCTGATCAAAATCAAACATGCGAACTCCTTGTGCTGGCAAGATGGGCTTTCACTCTACGGGGTCGCGGCCTCCCTCGCAAGGCGTACACCCGCGTATGCCATCCTTGAGCCTGCTCTTGATAATGGCAGTAAGGTAAGCGCCGATATTTCATCCGGCTGCGGCCCGTTAGCCTGTATCGTCCTTCCAATCAGTGGTAACCCTATGAGCTTGTCGATAGCGGCGGTCAAACGCCCGGACCCCGTCTCTCTTTCGTTTCTTGCCGTGACCTTTATGACCGGCGTCGCGGTGGCACTGCAGGTGCCGACCTTAAGCCTGTTTCTGGCCGAAGAGGTGCAGGTGCGCCCTTTTCTGGTCGGGCTCTTCTATACCATCAATGCGGTGGTGGGCATTCTGGTCAGCCAGTGGTTGGGCCATCGCTCCGATAACAAGGGGGATCGCAAGCGCCTGATCCTGCGCTGCTGTTTTGCCGGGGTGGCGCTCTCCTTGCTGTTTGCCTGGAACCGCAACTACTGGCTGCTGGCGAGCCTGGGGGTCATGCTGGCGGCGCTGGCGGCCACTGCCAGCCCCCAGTTGTTTGCGCTGGCGCGGGAGTATTCCGACAGCCGCAACCGTCGGGCGGACATGTTCAGCTCTGTGATGCGGGCCCAATTCTCGCTGGCCTGGGTCATAGGCCCGCCCATCGCCTTTGCGCTGGCCATCGGCTACGGTTTTGAGCTGATGTATCTGGCCTCGGCACTGGCCTATCTGCTCTGTGCCCTGGTGGTGTGGCGTTGGCTCCCCTCTCTCCCTTTGCCCAAGATGGCTGAAGAGACTGAGCGGGTCAGCAGCTGGCGGGATCCGGCGGTGCGGGCGCTCTTTATCGCCTCCACCCTGATGTGGACCTGCAACAGCATGTACCTCATCAATATGCCGCTCTACATCACCCGGGAGCTCGGGATGGATGAGAAGCTTGCCGGTATCCTGATGGGCACGGCAGCGGCGCTGGAGATCCCCTTTATGCTGCTGGCGGGTTATTACACGGCCCGCTTTGGCAAGCGCCCCATGATGTTGCTGGCAGTACTGGCTGGCGCGGCCTTTTACACCGGACTGGTGACCCTCACCGACCAATACGCCCTGATCGCCTTGCAGCTGTTCAACGCCATCTTCATCGGTATCGTGGCGGGGATCGGCATGTCTTACTTTCAGGATCTGATGCCGGGGCGAGCCGGGGTGGCGACCACCCTGTTTGCCAACAGTATCCGCACCGGCTCCATCATGGCAGGGGCCATCGCCGGTGTGGTGGCGGAGGTGTGGAGTTTCCACGGGGTCTTTATGGTGGCGTTGGGATTGGCACTGGTAGCACTGGCCGCCAGCTGGCGGGTGCCCAACGTCTGACGGGGGATGTGGCTGTTATTTGTCGTGCTGGGGCTGTGCGTGCGGGAGCGGCGATGATTCGCCCTGATACTCGTTGCGCAGGCAGCGCAGCAGCAGCTCGGTCGCGGGACCGAGGGATTCGGGGGAGAGGGTCAGCAGATAGGTGTAGAGGTGGCGTTCGTTGCCGCTCTCCAGATCCAGCTGTATGAGTGACCCTTCCGCCAGCTCCCGCTCTACCAGATGGCGCGGCAGCCAGGCATAGCCGAGGCCAAGGCGCAGCATGGCGAGCACTTCGTGGTAGTGGGTGGCCTTCCAGCCGGTATCATCGGCATCGTTCCAGTCCACCGAGCGGTGGATGGGGGGATGGAGGCTGATCTGGTTGTGGCCGGTCAGCAGATCGCTGCGGATGGCCCCCTCCTCCTGTGCCAGCGGATGACTGGCGGCGCAGAGGGGCAGCAGGCATACCTTGTCCAGCAGCAGACCGGTGCGATCGCCCGGCAGGTGCTCGGAGAGCATCAGATCCCCCGGTTGCAAGGCGTTGAAGTGGCAGTGAATGCGTTCGTGCAGGTTGACCCGGCAACCCCGGCTGCGGGGATAGAAGCTGGCCAGCGCCCGATAGAGGCGATCCCTTGGCTGCAGCGCCGAGACATAGAGGTTGATCTGTGGCTCCCACTGCCGCTCCAGGTTATTGGCCAGATTCTCCAGCTCCTCCACCTGCTGGCTCAACTGACGGGCCCGCTTGAGGAAGATCTCCCCCGCCGGGGTCAGCACCGCCTTGCGGCCGCGCACCTCCAGCAAGGGAACCCCCAGACTCTGCTGCAACTTCGCAACCGCATGATTGAGGGAGGACTGGCTCTTGTTCAGCGCCTCGGCCGCCTGGGCGTAGCCGCCGCAGTCGACTACCGCCTGAAAGATCCGCCATTGCTCAAACGTGCTCTTGGGACGAAACATAGTTCAACCTGATTGGAGATAGGATGGTCAGGGGCTTCTACAGGGAGCCTGTGCTCCCTATTCAATTTAACCCCTGCCGCACAACACTCTGGCTATTTTATTGATTTATTTGGGCTGGGCCACCTGCTTATTTGGGTTGAGCCACAAAGGTCTGGCCGGTTTTGCCGCGGCTGTCCGACCCCATCAGGTAGAGGTAGAGCGGCATCAGGTCGGCCGGGGTCTTGAGGTTCATGGGATCTTCCGCCGGGAAGGCGCTGGCGCGCATCTTGGTGCGGGTGCCGCCCGGATTGAGGGTATTGACCCGCACACCAGTGTTCTCCAGCTCGTCGGCCAGCACTTCCATCATCCCCTCAATGGCAAATTTGGAGATGGCATAGGTGCCCCAGTAGGCGCGCCCTTTGCGCCCGACGCTGGAGGAGGTGTAGACGATGGAGGCTTCGCCCTGCGCCTTGGCGGTCTGGCGCAGCAGCGGCAGCAGCGCCTGGGTCAGCAAAAATTCCGATTTGACGTTGACCTGCATCACCTCGTCCCACTCCTTCTCCTGAATATGTTCAAACGGAGAGAGGGTGCCAAGCAGACCGGCGTTGAACAGCACGCCGTCGAGACGGCCAAACTGCTGGGCGAAGGTTTCCGCCATGCCGCGGTAGTGGGCGGCGGTGGCCCCTTTCAGATCCACCGGCACGATGGCGGGCAGCGGATAACCGGCCGCTTCAATCTGGTCATACACGGCTTCGAGTTTGGCGCTGGTGCGGCCGAGCAGGATCACGGTGGCACCGTGAGCGGCGTAGGTGAGGGCGGCTTCGCGGCCGATCCCGTCGCCGGCACCGGTGACCAGAATGACTTTATCCTTGAGCAGGTCGCGGGGTGCCTGATAATCGAGCATGACAACTCCTGTTAACAAATTCCGGCCATAAGTGCATGGCAATCGGCGCCAAGTGTACTGATCCGCGCGCCTGTTTGACCAGCCAGCGGCAATAAAAATGTGAAGAAAATAGAGAGGTTGTGATGCTCTGGTTGGTTTTTCCGGTCACTGGCTGCGATTTTTTGCGCGCCTCCACCAAACTTCCTAGAATGTGACGAAAACCGATCCATTCTGGAGTCCATCGTGACATTTCTGACCGAATATGGCCTGTTTTTGGCCAAGACAGTGACCTTCCTGCTGGCCATCGGCGCCATCATCCTGATGATCGTCAGCACTCGCCAGCCGAAAGCGCGTAAGGGTGAGCTGGTGGTGACCGATCTCTCGAGCGAGCTGGAGCAGGGGCAGTTTGCGCTCAAGAGCGCACTCGCCAGCAAGGCCGAGCGCAAGGTGCTGGAAAAGCAGCAGAAAGAGCAGCAGAAGAAGCGCGCCAAGGCGGGGGATGAGCACAGTCGCCTGTTTGTGCTCGATTTCAACGGCAGCATGGATGCCAAAGAGGTGGCCTCCCTGCGCGAGGAGGTGAGCGCGGTGATTGGCGTGGCCCAGCCCGGCGACGAGGTGCTGCTACGGCTCGAATCCGGTGGCGGCGTGGTGCATGGCTACGGCTTGGCCGCTTCCCAGCTGCAGCGTCTGCGCGATCGTGACATCAAGCTCACCGTGGCGATCGACAAGGTGGCGGCGAGCGGCGGCTACATGATGGCCTGTGTGGCGGACAAGATCCTGGCTGCCCCCTTTGCCATCGTCGGCTCCATCGGGGTGATCGCCCAGATGCCGAACTTCAACAAGTTGCTGAAAAAGCACGACATCGAATTCGAGATGCACACCGCCGGTCAATACAAGCGAACCATCACCATGTTCGGCGAGAACGACGATCTGGGGCGCGAGAAGTTTCGCGAGGAGCTGGCGGCGATCCACGAGCGCTTCAAGGCCTTTGTGGCCGAGCACCGTCCGCAACTCGATATCGATCGGGTCACGACCGGTGAGCACTGGCTGGCGAGTCAGGCCAAGGGGCTGGGGTTGGTGGATACCCTCTGCACCAGCGATGACTACCTGCTGGCGCAGACCAGCCACCACAAAGTGATCGGCATCAGCTATCGCAAGCCAAAAAGCCTGACCCAGAAGCTGGGGCAGCAGGGCGCGCAGGCGCTCGAGGCAGGACTTGGGCGGCTGTGGCAGCAGAGCCCCTGGCGCTAAGCCTGGCCCTCTGGCGCTAGCCCGAGGGAAATCCCGCGATAAAAAGGCCAGCCGGTACCTACCGGCTGGCCATTTTGCATCCGGTTGCAACTTAATGGTGCTGGTCTATTCACAGTTTCACTCGCCGCTGGTGCAATACCTCACCCGGGCCGGTATGCCGCAGGTGGCCGAGTGGGTTGCCCTGCTGGTGGCGACCAATACCCTGACCGCGGTGCTGCTGCTCAGCATCGGCGAGACCATCCTCTTCCCCCTGCTTAACGTGCTGATCGACCAGATGGCCCCCACCCATCTCAAGGGGAGCTATTTTAGTGCCCGCGCACAGGCCGGGTTGGGAGGGGCCGCAGGCGCCCGTCATCATGGGCGGCTGCGCTCCTGCGCTCCTGCGCTCGGAAGGAGGCCCCAGGTAGTGTGTCGCAGACCAGCCTGGGTGCCGTGATTAAAACGTCAGTACCTTGTCGGCAGCCAGGGTCCATTGGGCCAGCATCGGCAGGGTGCCGACCTCAATCCCCTCGATCAGCGGCAGGGCGGTGATGCCACGGGCATCGGTGCAGGTCTTGCACAGGCGAATGGTGACACCCTGCGCCAGCAGGATCTCAAGCATCTGACGCAGGTTGTACCCTTCGGCTGGCGCCTGACCGGCCAGTGCAGCGCTCACCGCATCGGACATCAGGAACAGCTTCAGACTGGCTCCACCCTGCTCGTTCAGAGCGATAGCGAGACGCAGGGCGTTGAACAGGGATTCGCAGCCATAGGGGGCGCCGTTGGCAATCACCACAATTTGTTGATTCATAACAGACTCCTGATCCTAAAAAGCGTCATTGTAGAACCAACAGGATGACGATTGCGTGATGTCGCACAACTTCTGTCGCACCTTTTTCCGGTAAGCGGCCAGTCGCTGAACGCAGGATCAAAAAAGGCCGATTGCTCGGCCTTTTTTCGTTTTACTGCCTGTGCATCCGCACAAACTTTTCCATCAGCTGATCTTCGGTTTCCACATGAGCGGGATCCCAGATGATGCAGTCGATAGGGCAGACGCTGATGCAGGTCGGCTTCTCGTAGTGACCGACGCACTCGGTGCAGCGACTGGGGTCGATCTCGTAGATCTCCTCACCCAGGCTGATGGCCTGATTGGGGCACTCGGGATCGCACATGTCACAGTTGATGCACTTGTCGGTGATGAGCAGTGCCATCTCAGGCCGCCGAGTGGGGCTGACGGGTATCCTGACGCTCACCGAGGTTGCGCAGCAGGATGCCGTAGTTGATGTCCACTTCCTTCGGTACCGGCACATAGACCACGTGGCCGTTGCCCGGTGCAGTGTCGATCAGCTCGCCCTTGCGGTTCTGCATCTGTTCCAGATTGAAGCTGAGGTTACCCTGCGGGGTCATCAGCTCCAGGCTGTTGCCCACCAGGAACTTGTTCTTCACCTCGACTTCCACCATGTCACCGTTGCGACCGGTGATCTCGCCGACAAACTGCTGGGTGTCGGAGACGGAGTAGCCGTAGTCGTAGTTCTGGTATTCGCTGTGGTTGTGACGGCGCAGGAAGCCCTCGGTGTAGCCGCGGTGGGCCAGATTTTCGAGGGTGCCCATCAGGCTGCGATCGAACGGACGACCCGCCACCGCATCGTCGATGGCCTTGCGATAGACCTGAGCGGTGCGCGCGCAGTAGTAGAAGGACTTGGTGCGGCCTTCGATTTTCAGCGAGTGAACGCCCATCTTGGTCAATCGCTCGACGTGCTCGACGGCGCGCAAGTCCTTGGAGTTCATGATGTAGGTGCCGTGCTCGTCTTCAAACGCGCTCATGTACTCGCCCGGGCGGTTGGACTCTTCCAGCAGCACCAGCGCATCGGTCGGCTTGCCAAGGCCCAGGGTGTTGTCCGGACGCACGGCGATGGGCTCCTGACGGTGGACGATCTGGCCCACGTCATCTTCTTTACCTTCGTGCACCTTGTACTCCCAGCGGCAGGAGTTGGTGCAGGTGCCCTGGTTGGGGTCACGCTTGTTGATATAGCCGGAGAGCAGGCAGCGGCCGGAGTAGGCCATGCACAGCGCGCCGTGGACGAACACTTCCAGCTCCATCTCCGGCACCTGCATGCGGATCTCCTCGATCTCGTCCAGCGACAGCTCGCGGGAGAGAATGGCGCGGGTCAGGCCCATCTGATGCCAGAACTTCACCGTGGCCCAGTTGACCGCGTTGGCCTGCACCGACAGGTGAATTGGCATATCCGGGAAGGCTTCACGCATCATCATGATGAGACCGGGGTCGGACATGATCAGCGCATCCGGCTTCATCTCCACCACCGGGCGCATATCGCGGATAAAGGTCTTGAGCTTGGAGTTGTGGGGCTGGATATTGGCCACCACATAGAACTGCTTGCCCAGCGCATGAGCTTCGTTGATGCCCAGTTGCAGGTTCTCGTGATCGAATTCGTTGTTACGCACCCGCAGGCTGTAACGGGGCTGGCCGGCATAGACGGCATCGGCGCCATAGGCATAGGCGTAACGCATGTTCTTGAGGGAACCTGCGGGGGAGAGCAATTCTGGTTTAAACATGGCGGACTCTTTATATCTGATTGCAAATCAGGACGGCGCCACCTGATGGCGCCGTATGGGTTGAGGTCGGTGAATATCAAACTCGCTGGAAGGCGGCTTAATGCACCGTGACCCGATGACGGCCTATCCGGGGCCCATCTACAGACGGTGCGCCGGATATTCGGGGTGCGAAATTGTACTCGCCCCCACGTCATCATGCAATTTGGCAGGAATATCACCGGATTGGAAAATCAGTTTTTGGCAATCTGTGGTGATGATTGAGCGGGCGTTGCCGGTGTTCAACTATCCGGCGCGAGTTGAAACCAGGTGAACTGTTCACTCATAAGATGGTGGGGGGGATGGCCATTGCCCGCGGTGGCTAGCCAATCCCAATCCAGTTTTGGCGAGCCGGCTTTGAAGCGTTGATAGGCAACGCCCTGATGGATGGTCAGAAAGAGGGTTGTGGGGAGTCCCAGCTTGTTGCTGTAGCGCACCATCAGATCCCCCTGATAGTCGTTGCTGATCCTGACTTTGAGCGCCTGCAGTGTCAGACCGGTGGCGTGACCCTGTTTGTCCCAGACTTCAAACATGATGTGAATACTCTGATATCGATGATGCCACGATGAGCAAGCTGGGATGCAATTGCAACTGTCAGATCTGACAAGGGGGAGTGTGAGTGGGCGATAAAGCGAAAACCCGGCGCTAGGCCGGGTTTTCTGAATGATGGTGGAGGGAGAAGGATTCGAACCTTCGAAGGCAGAGCCGTCAGATTTACAGTCTGATCCCTTTGGCCGCTCGGGAACCCCTCCACAGGGGCAAAGCAAATTGTATTCAGCCATTGCAATCAGGGAAATGGTGGAGGGAGAAGGATTCGAACCTTCGAAGGCAGAGCCGTCAGATTTACAGTCTGATCCCTTTGGCCGCTCGGGAACCCCTCCACGGGGTATTTCCTGATTGTCACTACTTTTGCACTTGAATGGTGGAGGGAGAAGGATTCGAACCTTCGAAGGCAGAGCCGTCAGATTTACAGTCTGATCCCTTTGGCCGCTCGGGAACCCCTCCCCAAGTGCGAGGCGCATACTATCAGATCCAGAGGCTTTGTGAACCCCTTGATGAGGCATCTGGCAGTAAAAAATGACTGTTCGCCGATTTTTTGATACATCCAGCTCAAAATTCAAGCTTATCAGCAAGTTGTGCGCTGCTTTTCTGCACAAATTTGCATCCATGCCAGCTGGCGATTGCGCTGAAGATGAGGCAAAGAGCAGAAGACCGCCTGTGTCGGCGGTCTTCCCGGGCATCACATTTAGCGCTGGAACGGGTAGACCGAACCCAGTTTCAGGATCTGGGTCAGCTCGTCCAGCGCGCTGCGGGACTCCTGCACCAGTGCCGGATCCCGCAAGTCATCCAGGGTCAGGCGGTCGCGGTAGTGGCGATCTACCCAGCCATCGAGGCGAGCAAACTGGCTGTCGTTGATCAGGCAAGCCGGATTGACCGCGGCGAGCTCCTGATCGTTCATGGCAACCCGCAGTCGCAGGCAGGCCGGGCCGCCACCATTGCGCATGCTCTGTTTCACATCCATATAGTGGACCGCCTTGATCGGGGTAGCCTGTGTCAGCAGCTTGCCAAGATAGGCCGACACCGCCGGATTGTCGCGGCACTCGGTGGGGGCGATGATAGCCATCTCACCGCCCGGCAGGGTGAGGATCTGGGTGTTGAATAGGTAGGATTTCACCGCATCCAGCACGGATACCTCAGCAGTCGGCACTTCGATAAAGTGCAGATCCCCCTCGCCAAACTTGCCGCTGATCTCGGCCAGCACCGCCTCGGTGTTGAGGAACGCTTGTTGGTGGAAGAACAGCACGTTCTGGTTGCCCACCGCGATCACGTCGTTATGGAACACCCCCTGATCGATCACCTCCGGGTTTTGCTGGATAAACACCACGCTCTCCTCGCCAAGGCCATGCAGGCGGGCGATGGCTTGGCTCGCTTCTAGGGTCTGGCGGGCCGGGTAGCGCTTCGGCGCCGAGCGGGAGTAATCAAAGGCGCTGCGGCCATAGACGAACAGCTCGACCCCCGCCTCGCCATAGGCGCGGCAGAGGCGGGTATGGTTGGCTGCCCCCTCATCGCCGAAGTGATCATTTTCCGGCAGATGGAGGTGGTGGCTGAAGTGGCGATCATTGTTGAATACGGCGCGCAGGATACGGCCAGTGACGTCGGGCTCCAGAGAGCGGTGAAACTTGTTGGTCAGGTTGGCGGGGGTGAAGTGAATGCGGCCATCCTGGGTATCGGCACTGGGGGAGACGGTGGCGGCGTTGGCGGTCCACATGCTGGAGGCCGAGTAGCAGGCGGCCAGTACGGCAGGAGCCTGTTTCGCGGCCTGCTCCAGCACCCGGGCATCGTTGCCGGTGAAGCCGAGGCGGCGCAGAGTGGCGAGATCGGGACGCTCTTGTGGCGCCAGTACCCCCTGGGTCATGCCAAGCTCGGTCAGCGCCTTCATCTTGCGCAGCCCCTGTTTGGCAGCCTCTTTCGGATTGGAGGCCTCCTGGGCATTGCTCTGGGAGGCAACATTGCCGTAGGAGAGACCGGCATAGTTGTGAGTCGGGCCGACCAGACCGTCGAAATTGACCTCGAAGTGCTTCATTGAGTACATCCTTTCGATTTTTATGATGGGGAGCGGTTCCTTCCGCGCACAATGCGTCGGGGTTGGGCCATTATAAAGAGATTTTATTTTTTTGTAACAAGCCGGTAACTAACAGACGTTTTTATGTCGTTTTAGATATAAAAAGAGGGGCGGTATGGCAGAAAATTGAAAAAGCGGTTGCGTCCGGCCTGTTGCCTTCGCATTAATAAATAAAGAAGCAATAAAAGAAGCCGTGTGGTTCGGGCTGGTCAGGCAAATTGGTTCACAACATTGCTTTTTCGCGCCAAATCTCTTATACAGCCCCACAAAACCGCACACCAACCCCGTCGGGTGCAATGAGGATAATAGTTACAGCATGGGCAAATCACTGGTCATAGTGGAGTCTCCGGCCAAGGCCAAGACGATCAACAAATATCTGGGCAAGGACTACGTGGTGAAATCCAGCGTGGGTCATGTTCGCGATCTGCCCACCAGCGGCAGCGCCAGCACCGAGCCCAAGAAACCTGTCATTCGCGGCATCAAGTTGAGTGAAACCGAGAAGGCTGCCAAGGATCGCAAGGCCTTGTTTGCCCGAATGGGTATCAATCCGACAGCTGGCTGGCAGGCCAACTACCAGATTTTGCCCGGCAAGGAAAAAGTGGTCAGCGAGTTGCAAAGTCTGGCCGAGAAAGCCGACACCATCTATCTCGCAACCGACTTGGATAGAGAAGGGGAAGCGATCGCCTGGCACCTGCGCGAGATCATCGGGGGCGACGACAGCCGCTACAAGCGCGTGGTGTTCAACGAGATCACCAAGAGCGCCATCAAGGAGGCGTTCGCCCAGCCATCCGAGCTCAATATTGACCGCGTCAATGCCCAGCAGGCCCGTCGTTTCCTCGACCGTGTGGTGGGTTACATGGTCTCCCCGCTGCTGTGGAAGAAGCTGGCCCGTGGTCTCTCCGCCGGTCGGGTACAGTCCGTTGCGGTGCGCCTCATCGTTGATAAAGAGCGCGAAATCAAGGCGTTCGTACCGGTCGAGTTCTGGGATCTCAACGCTGATCTGCTGACCGCCGAGAAGAGCGATCTGCGGATGGAAGTGGTCAGCCGCAACGGTGCCGACTTCAAGCCGGTCACCCAGGCAGAGACCTTTGCCGCCGTGGCTGCCCTGGAGGGGGTCGACTACAAGGTGGTGAACCGGGAAGATAAGCCAACCGGTTCCAAGCCATCCGCGCCGTTTATCACCTCTACCCTGCAGCAGGCGGCCTCTACCCGTCTAAGCTTCGGGGTCAAGAAGACCATGATGATGGCCCAGCGTCTCTATGAAGCGGGTTACATCACCTATATGCGTACCGACTCCACCAACCTCAGCAAAGAGGCGGTCGAGGCGGTGCGCGAATATATCGGCGAGCAGTATGGCGCAGCCTATCTGCCGGCCGAGCCGAATTTGTATGGCGCCAAGGCCAATGCCCAAGAAGCGCACGAGGCGATCCGTCCCTCCAGCGTGCTGGTCACGTCAGAGATGCTGGAAGGGATGGAGCCGGATGCCATGCGTCTGTACGATCTCATCTGGCGTCAGTTTGTCGCCTGCCAAATGACCCCGGCCCAGTACGACTCTTCCACTCTGACCGTCAAGGCAGGTGAGTTCGAGCTCAAGGCCCGTGGCCGTACCCTGCGCTTTGCCGGTTGGACCAAGGCGCTGCCGCCGATGGGTCGCAAGGGTGAAGATAGTCAGCTGCCTGCGGTGACTGTGGGCGAGGTGTTGAAACTGGTCAAGCTGGATCCGCGCCAGCACTTCACCAAGCCGCCTGCCCGCTTTACCGAAGCGGCGCTGGTACGCGAGCTGGAAAAACGCGGCATCGGCCGTCCGTCTACCTATGCCTCCATCATCTCCACCATCGTCGATCGCGGTTATGTGCGGGTCGAGAGCCGTCGTTTCTTCGCCGAGAAGATGGGCGAGATCGTCACCGATCGGCTGGTGGAGAACTTCGTCGAGCTGATGAACTACGAGTTCACCGCCAAGATGGAAGACAAGCTCGATGGCATCGCCGAAGGGAGCCTGGAGTGGAAGAAGGTGCTGGACGCCTTCTACGCCGAGTTTACCCAAGAGCTGGAGCAGGCTGACAAGGCGCCCGAAGAGGGCGGCATGCGTGCCAACCAGATGGTGATGACCGACATCGACTGCCCGGATTGCGGCCGCAAGATGGGGATTCGTACCGCCACCACCGGCGTGTTCCTCGGCTGCTCCGGCTATGCCCTGCCGCCGAAAGAGCGCTGCAAGAAGACCATCAACCTGGTCTCTGCCGATGAGTTTGTCTCCGCCACTGACGGCGAAGAGGCGGAAACCGAAGCGCTGCGCGCCAAGCACCGTTGTGGCGTCTGTGGCACCGCAATGGATGCCTATATCATCGATGACAGCCGCAAGTTGCACGTCTGTGGCCGCAACCCGGACTGCGATGGCTACGAAATCGAGAAGGGCCAGTTCAAGCTCAAGGGCTATGAAGGGCCGAGCATCGAGTGCGACCGTTGCGGTAGCGAGATGCAGCTCAAGAACGGCCGTTTCGGCAAGTACATGGGCTGCACCAACGAGACCTGCAAGAACACCCGCAAGATCCTGAAAAACGGCGACATCGCCCCGCCGAAAGAGGATCCGGTACCGCTGCCGGAGCTCAAGTGCACCCAGTCCGATGCTCACTTTGTGCTGCGTGACGGTGCTGCTGGTCTGTTCCTGGCGGCCAGCAACTTCCCCAAATCCCGCGAGACCCGCGCACCGCTGGTGGAAGAGCTCAAGCGCTTCAAGGATCGCATCTCGGCCAAGCACAAGTATCTGGCCGGTGCCCCGCTCACCGATCCGGACGGCAACCCCGCCATCGTGCGCTTCAGTCGCAAGACCAAGGAGCAGTACGTGATGACCGAGGTTAACGGCAAGGCGACCGGCTGGACCGCGCACTACGACAACGGTACTTGGCAAGAGAGTTTGCCGAAGGCTAAAAAAGCCTGATGACAAAGAGGCCCCGACAAGGGGCCTCTTTGCTTATGGATGGCGTTATACTGAGATAGCTGCAAGGAGTGCAGCTGTCGTCAATCGCGAAGTAGACAAGGAGGTTGAGATGGAGATTAACGAGATCCGGCCGGGCATGAGCTGCATGACCCGGGAAGGGGCGGCCTATGTGCTGGAGGTGGACCGGCAGAGTCTGCTGGTGCTGCTGCAGCGCGAGGACGAGACCATTCCGGTACAGGTACGCTGCGACGAGATCCTGGCGCCGCTGGAGTGATCCGGCACTGACCCCCTCAAAAGGGCAGTAGAAACAGCAGCTCGGCCAAGTCGGGCTGCCATTGCCACTCCTTCATTCTGATCCGCCCCCCGATCACCACGACCCCCTCCTGCTGCAGGCGTCCCGTCTGTTCGGCAAAACCTTGCGATCCTTTTGGTAGCGAGATGGTGCCCGCCGCGCCCAGCACCCGATGCCAGGGCAGTATCTTGTCGGTTTCCCGCAGCACCTTGCCTACCAGTCTTGCCCGTCCGGGCAGACCCGCCAGATCGGCCACCTGACCATAACTGACCACCCGGCCTGCCGGGATCAGGGCGATGATTGCTTCGATTCTGGCCACTTTTTCATGGGAGGGGTGAAACATGGATGCCTGTTGTTGGGGTGGTACGGATGGGCCATTGTGGCCTCTTGGCGTGCTCGGGAGCAAGGGGGCTGGGAGCGGTCAGAATAAGGTTGGGCATAGGCTGAAATGAAAAAAGGCGGCCGTTTGGCCGCCAAAATAGAGACAACATTACCTCTGTGGCATCCGGTAGCGCACCTGCAACTGATCGAGGATCTGCAGCTGACCCGGCAGGCGGGCGGCGAAGTGCTCCCAGCCCTTGTGGGCGGGATCGCTCCAGGCCACCTCGGCCGTGGCCAGCATACGCGGGAACAACATGTAGTCGAGACGATCACGGCTGGTGATCAATTCTGACCACAAGGGGCTCAGCACCCCGAGGATGTTATCGTTGGCATGGAAATCGGCAGGTGCAGGATCGCAAGCATAAACCTGCTCCAGATTGAGGGTACCCGCCCAGTAGAGGCCGGGTTCATGAATATCGGCGCTCCAGGCGAGATCGAGATAGAGGAACTGGGCGGGCGCCATCACCACCGGATAACCGGCCGCGGCAGCATCCAGCCCCGCCTGAAAGCTGGTCCAGGCACAGATGGCCGCTTTGCGGCTCACCTTGTCGCCATGCAGGATCTCCTCCCAGCCGATCATCTGTTTGCCTCTGGCGGCCAGATAGCGCTGGCAGTGGCGCAGCAGATGGCCCTGCAGCTCTCGGCAGTCGGTGTAGCCCTGTTCGGTCATCAGCTGCTGGCAGGCGGGGCTGTCGGTCCAGACCCCGGTCGGCACCTCGTCACCCCCCATGTGGATCTGCGGGCCGGGAAAGAGCTCGCATACCTCGTCCAGCACCGCCTCCAGAAAGCGGTAGGTGCCGGGCAGGGCGGGGTTTAGCACGTTGTCATCGAAATGCTGAACCGAGCGGTAGCGGGAGTGATCCGCCGTTTCGATCAACAACTCGGGCAGCGCCTTGATGGCGGCGTGGCAGTGGCCCGGAATGTCGATCTCGGGAATGACGGTGATGCCGAGCTCACCGGCATAGCTCACCAGCTCCTTCACCTCGCTCTGGGTGTAGTAGCCGCCATAGGGTTCGGCGCCGCCGCTGAGCTGGGGGTCGATCGCCAGATTATGGCCGCGCCAGGCACCCACGTCGGTCAATGCCGGGAAGGCCTTGATCTCGAGTCGCCACCCCTCGTCATCGGTCAGATGCCAGTGGAAGCGGTTGAACTTGTAGAGGCTCATCAGCTTGAGCAAGCGCTTGATGGTGGCCGGAGTGTGGAAGTGGCGGGCGCAGTCGAGAAAAATGCCGCGAAAGCCAAAGCGCGGGGCATCCTCCAGCGTGACGCAGGGCAGGCTCTCTCCATGTTGCAGATACCACTGGGCCAGCGTCACCAGCCCATGGCGCCAGCCCGCTTCGTCGGCGGCGGCAATCACCACCTCCTGCGGCGTGATGGTGAGTTGATAGGCTTCGGGGGCCAGTTTGTCCTCGGTCAGCCGGATTTCAGCGTCGTGATCCTGCGCCAGCGCCAGCGACGTCAGCTCGTTGAAGTGGGCCAGCAGCTTCGGCACATCGCGGGGGGCGCTGACATGAGCCCGCTCGGCCAGCCGGAAGTTTCCCTCCAGTTGCACCAGATGGGCCGGTTGCGGCACGATTCCGGGCTGGGGCTCGACCTCGGGCAAGTCGGGGCGGGTTACCGGCGGGTTTTCCAGTCCGAGATCCTGAGCTGCCAACATCACCGGCAACAGCTGGGCACCCGTAGTCGCCTCCGGCAGGCTGAGGAAAAAGCCCTGCGGCATGTCGGAGAGCTTCTTGATGGGGGTCTGGCGGCAGCAAAAGCGCAGCTCGCAGCTGTCAGCGTTCGGGACAATCACCTTGTAGCTGCCGCTCTGGCGCTCCAGCTCGCCCCCTTGCAAGGAGTCGGGGTCGATATGGCGAGCCAGACAGAAGTGCAGCTTCCACTTGGTATCAGGCATGCGGGAGAGGGTGAAGGTGAACCAGACATCCTCGCCGTCACGTCGGGCTACCTGGGTGTGGATCAGGGGTGTAGACATGGAAAATCCTCTGATTGGGCAAACAGGATGGCGCCATCGAGCGCATCTGCCTGGGGGGGGATCAGGTTGAGCTGGCCGAGACGGGGGGCAAGGCGGGTGCCAATCCCCCCCAGCAGGGCGATCTGTCTGGCACCGAGCTGGGTCATCCCCTCCAGCAGGATCCGCAGTTGTTCGCAGGTTTCGTCCAGCAGCTGATTGGCTAGCTCGTCGCCATCGCTGGCGGCATCGAATACCCAGGGGGCAAAGTGGCCATAGTCCGCCGGAATGGCGTGGGCGGCCCAGCGTACCACCTCGGCCTGATCCCGCCTGAAGCGATCCATCAAGCGGATGGCGAGGGTGCTGGGGGGCAGAATGCCGTCGTGGCAGAGCAGGGATTGCTGGATGGCGCGCAGTCCCAGCCAGGCACCGCTGCCTATATCTGAAATGGGGAAGCCGCGGCCGGAGCAGGTGCGGATCTGCCCCTCCTGATAGACCAGCCCCACCGAGCCGGTACCGGCGATCAGAATGGCCCCCTCACGGCCACCAAAGGCGCCGAGGCAGGCACCGAAGGCATCGGAGGTGAGCCTGACGCTGGCGAAAGGGAAGGGCATCTCGAGCAGGGCGTGATAGCAGTCGGCCAGCTCGGCGGAGGCGAGCGCCAGCCCGACCCCCATCTGTTGTTCGCACTCGATAGCGATCCCGGCGGCAAGGCGGGCGCTGGCGATGGCGGCCAGCACATTGGCGTGGGCATGGGGGATGCCCAGCTCCAGATTGGAGCCGGCTGAACGCCCCTCTCCGAGCAGCTTGCCCGCCCGATCCCGAATGCGGGCGCGGGTGTGGGTGCCCCCGCCATCGACGCCTACCCAGAACTCAATCATGGCGACCTCCATTTCCCTGCGCATTCTGCCAGCTGATAGCCAGGGCAAACCAGGCTGGCTGTATGGAGGATCCACGACTCTCCCCAATGCCAATGATGCTCGAGCCGATCTCAATCATGGTGCTCTCCCTGCTCATTTCGAGGACTCAGGGCACTCTGCCAGCTGATAGCCAAAGCAAACCAGGCAGCGTGGGGGATCCACTGCTCGCCCCAGCGCCAGTTCTGATCCAGCCGATCCTTGTACTCCTCCGGAATAAAGGCCACGTTGTTTTCGTCATCAAACCCTGAGGTGATGCCGTTGCAGATCCCCCCCTGCGCATTGGGATACCCGGCGGTATAGGCGGGGTTGTTGATGCCGTGGCCCGCCAGCATGCAGGCGTTGAAGGGGTTTTGCCCGAGGATCCAGTCGAGTTGGCGCTGACCGTAAGTAATGAGCGGCTGGCTCTGGCGGGGGAAGTGACGGGCGCCAGCAAAGGCCATGGCCGCCAGCGAGGCGAGGCGGGCATTCTCCCCCTGCCACCAGTAACCGGACTCGTTGTGGTGGGGCATAAAGAAGCTGACGCGCGGCGCTTCATCCACCCCTTGCACATATTGGCGGGCGAGGGAGAAGGGGTTGCCTGCGCGGGTGCAGAGCGCCAGTTCGGCGGCCAGTGCCTGCTCGACCACAGTTTGCACCCGGGCCTTGCGCTCCTGATCCGGCTCCACGTCCAGATATTCCAGCAGCGCCAGCACCGGCAGACCCGCTTCGGCGGCGTGGTAGTAGGGGCGCGAGCCATCCTCGTTGGCCGACCAGTAGTGACCCAGCTCTGGATGAACGCGCAGGCGGGCACAGAGCTTGCTGGCGCGGGCTCTCGCCTCATTGAGCCACTCGGCGCCGAAGGTGCGGGTCAGCTCTACCGCTGCCAGCAGGGCGCAGTAGTCGTCGATGATGTTCTCGACCCCGTCATCGATATAGGCAAGGTTGTGCTCACGCAGATGCAGGTAGCCGCGTTTGGCCGCCTCTGCGTAGCGGCTGGCATCGAAGTCGCCGCTGACGCTCTCGCGGGCGGCACGGGCCAGCGCGGCGATGGCCATGCCGCCCCCTTGGCGAAAACCCGCCTGCCAGTTGGCGGATTTGAGCCCCTGCTGGGTGGCATAGGCGCACAGCTCGCGCTGGGCGGGATCCTTGCTCCACTTGTCGAACAGGGTCATGTAGAAGAAGCCCGACTCATCCTGCATCCGGCAGAGGAAATCGGCGCCGTGCTGCGCCTCGTCATTGAGCCGCTTACAGAGGTTCACCCCGTCGATATCGCGGCGCGGGGCCAGCAGTTCCCGACACTTGAGCAGGGCCCACACAACCATAGGGGTCTGCTGGGGGTTGAGGTAGTTGGCGTAGGAGAGGTGGCTCAGGTACTTGCTCATGTCGCCGCTGGCATCGAACCAGCCGCCGTGCACATCTTTGTGCTGGTCGGTGCCAAACAGGCGGGCACTGCGGTCGGCCCGATCGAAGGTGCCGCTGGCGCGCTGTCCCTTGAAGTAGTGAATAACGTCCGAGAGGCAGCGGCTGGCCAGCAGATCCTGGCCGATGGCAAAACGGGTCGAGCGGACTATGCCTTGGGCAGTGATCGCCTCCAGCCGATAGTGGCCGGGCTCCTTGAAGGCGGAGAAGTCGGCGCTTAGGTAAGCGCGGCCCTGCCAGCCGGGGACGCAGCCAGCCGGTTGCAGCGGGGTTTCAAACAGGATCTGGCCATCATCAAGGCGTTGCAGCCTGACATAGCCGCCGAGATCAGGGGCGGGGGAGGTTTGCAACAGGGCGACCTTGTGTCCGTCGCACTCGTAGCCCACCTGATTGATCAAGAGTTCCATCAAGGTATTACTCCTGTGGTTCACCGCCGGGCGGTGAGGCACATCACGGGGCTGTGGCCGCCCCGTATCGAGGCATGGCCGGACAGGGTTGCCCGGCCGGTATTGGGTTCACCTTCACTCGTAGAGGTAGCAGCGCACGAAGTGGTTGTCAGCCAGCTTGGTGATGGGGGGCAGCGCCTCCTTGCAGCGTGGCATTGCCTGATTGCAGCGCCCGGCAAAGGGGCAACCGCAGGACTCCGGTGTCCAGAGCGGGATCTCCCCCTTGCGGCCCCCCTCCAACTCGGCGTGGATACTCTTCTCGGGGTCGGGCACCGCCGAGATAAGCAGCTGGGTGTAGGGGTGTTGCGGGTGGTGCAGGATCTCGTCCACCTCGCCCCACTCCACCATGTGACCCACATACATCACCGCCAGATCTTCCGCCACATAGCGGGCGGTGGCGATGTCGTGGGTGATGTAGAGCATGGAGACGCCGAGCTCGTTCTTCATCTGCTCCATCAGGTTGAGGATGCCGATGCGAATGGAGACGTCGAGCATGGAAGTCGGCTCGTCCGCCAGCACCACTTCCGCCTCCACCGCCAGATTGCGGGCGATGTTAACCCGCTGGCGCTGGCCGCCGGAGAGCTGGTGCGGATACTTGGCCGCCGTTGCCTTGGCGGGGGTGAGCCCCACCTTCTCCAGCAGGGCGTAGACCATGTCGGGCAGATCTTTCTTGTCGATCACCTTGCTGTGCAGCAGCAGGGGGCGGGCGATGTGGTGATAGATGGTGTGGGTCGGGTTCAATGAACCGAACGGATCTTGCCACACCATCTGCACGCTCTGGCGATAGTCCAGCAGGGCGGTGCCCTTGTTGAACTCCTCCAGATCGTGGCCGCGATAGAGAATGCGCCCGGCACTGAGCTTGTACATCTTGGCGATGATCTTGGCGATGGTGCTCTTGCCGGAACCCGACTCCCCGACCACCGCCAGGGCGCGGCCCCGGTGCAGGTTGAAGGTGATGTCGGAGAGGGCCCGCATCTTGCCACTCTTGATGGCATTGGAGTTGATGGGGAAGTCCTTGTAGAGGTGCTGGACTTCGATGATGGGTGCATCGGTTTTGGCGATTTGCATGACAGACATCCTTAACAGCCAGCGGCCTTGTCCAGATAGATCACGGAATCTTGTTGCAGTCCCTGCTCCTCATAGAGGTGGCAGGCGGTCTGTTGCCCGGGGCGGATCTCGGCCAATTTGGTGTACTCCTGACGGCAGCGATCGTGCACCTTGCCGCAGCGGGCCTGAAAGCGGCAGCCGACCGGCACCTCCAGCAGGTTAAGCGGGGTGCCCGGGATCCCCTCCAGCACCTTCTTCGGCCCGTGCAGGGGCGGGAAGGAGTTACCGAGCCCTCGGGTATAGGGGTGCAGCGGCGCGGTCAGGATCGCCTTGGAGGGGGCGACCTCCACCAGTTCACCGGCATACATGATGCCGATGCGATCGCAGAACTCCACCATCAGGGAGAGGTCGTGGGTGATGAACAAAATGGAGAAGTTGAACTTCTCTTTCAGGGCATAGACCTTCTGCAGGATCTCCCGCTGTACCACCACATCGAGCGCCGTGGTCGGCTCATCCATGATCAGCAGCTCGGGGTTGAGCGCCATGGCGATGGCAATCACCAGCCGCTGGCGCATGCCGCCGGAGAACTGGTGCGGGTAGTCCTTGAGCCGGCTCGGGTGGATATCGACGATGGTGAGCAGCTCCTGGGCGCGCTTGATCGCCTCGTAGCGGGTCATGCCGGGGTTGTGGGCCAGCAGCACGTCGCAGAACTGCTCCTCCATCCGCAACACCGGGTTCAGGGCGTTCATGGCGGACTGGAACACCACCGACACCTGTTGCCAGCGGTAGGAGCGCAGCCGCGCCTCGTTGTAGTGGAGGATGTTCTCCCCCTTGAACAGGATCTCGCCACCGCTGATGTAGGCGGGCGGCTTGTGCAGCCTGGCCACCGAGAAGGCGACGGTGGATTTGCCGCAGCCCGACTCACCGGCGAGACCGAAGATCTCGCCCTGTCTGATATCGAAGCTCACCGAGTTGACGGCGCGCACGTCACCATTTTCGGTGATGTAGTCGACGCAAAGATTGCGTACTGACAGCAAGGGATGCTTGTTCATGCTGTCTTCTCCTGTCCTGCTTGCATGGGGGCTGCGGCCGCTGTTGCAACTGGAGCGGCAAGTTTCTTCCAGCGGTTGAGCCCTTTGTGGGAGCGCAACTGCGGGTTGGCAATCTCGTCGATGGCGAAGTTGAGCAGGGCCAGACCGGCACCCAGAGTGGCGATGGCGAAGCAGGGGGCCAGGATCTCCCACCAGGCACCAATCAGGATGGCGCTGGAGGTCTGGGCGTTGTAGAGCATGATGCCCCAGCTCACTACGGTCGGGTCGCCGAGGCCGAGGAACTCCAGGGTCGCTTCGGTGACGATGGCGTAGATGATGGAGCCGATAAAGCTCACCCCGATGATGGAGATGAGGTTGGGCAGGATCTCCACCAGAATGATGCGCCAGGCCGGCTCGCCCAGCACTTCAGCGGCGATGACGAACTCTTTCTCGCGCAGCGCCAGGGTCTGGGCGCGGATCACCCGCGCGCCATAGGCCCACGAGGTCAACCCTATTATCACGGCAATCACCGTCGGTGACGCCTCCCCGATAAAGCTCGCCAACACCAATAGCAAGGGGAGGTTGGGGATCACCAGCACCACGTTCATCAGGAAGGTGAGGCACTCATCAATCAGACCGCCGAAATAACCGGCAGTGATGCCGATGGCAACGGCCAGGGTGCAGACCAGCAGGCCTGCGCTAAAGCCCACCAGCAGTGAGATACGGGCGCCGTTGGTGAACTGGGACCAGATATCGTGGCCCATGCGGGTGGACCCCATCACGAACTCGGCACTGGGCGGCTGGTGCGGGCGAGCCACCCGTTTGGTCGGCTCGTTGCTGGCCAGAATGGGGGCAAAGATGGCCATCAGGACGAAGGCAACCACGATGGCGAGGCCACAGGCGGCTTTGCGGTTGCCCAACAAGATCTTGAGAATGGTCGGCATTTGCATCTTATTTGCCTCCTGTACGCAGACGGGGATCCAGGAAGACGTAGAGCACGTCGGCCAGGAAGTTGAAGCTGAGCATGGTGATGGTCATGATGAGCAACTGCCCCTGAATGAGCGGGTAGTCGCGCGCCAGAATGCCCTGATAGAGGGTCAGGCCCAGCCCCGGATAGTTGAAGATCACCTCGGTGATGAGAGAGCCACCGATGACGAAACCGAGCGCCATGGAGAGGGCTGTGACGCTGGGCA
This sequence comes from Aeromonas veronii, assembly GCA_041319085.1. Classification (NCBI taxonomy): domain Bacteria; kingdom Pseudomonadati; phylum Pseudomonadota; class Gammaproteobacteria; order Aeromonadales; family Aeromonadaceae; genus Aeromonas; species Aeromonas veronii. Next base: position 1,266,264 of record CP101033.1, read on the forward strand.
GAATGGCGTTGCGGGCGCCGTAGTTGAAGATCACCCGGTTGCTGGAGAGCCCCTTGGCCTTGGCCATGGTGATGTAATCCTCGCCCAGCAGGTTGATCATGTTGTTGCGCATGGTGATGAGAAAGCCCCCCACCTGCACCACGGCCAGGGTCAGCACCGGCATGATGGCGTGGGTCATGATGCTCTTGATGTGCTCCCAGCCCCAGTCAGCCGGAATTTCCGGGCTGTAGGCGTAGCCGATGGGCAGCCACTCCAGGCTGACCCCGAACAGGAACAGGGCGAGCAGGGAGACCACCACTGGCGGAATGGCCTGCATCACCAGGGTGAGCGGGGAGAGGATGCTGTCCATCCGGCCGCCGCGATACCAGGCAGCGAAGATGCCGACGATGGAACCGATGGAGAAGCTCAGGATGGTGGAGGTGCCGACCAAAAATAGGGTCCAGCCGATGGCACGGCCCAGCACGTCAGAGACCTGCTGCGGGTAGAAGCGCACCGAGGTGCCGAGATCCCAGGTGAAGACACTCTTCACATAGGTGAGAAATTGGGTGCCGATGGGGCCGTCAACAAAACCGAAGGTGGCTTTGAGGGCTTCCAGGGCGGCGGGTTCCATCATGGCGCCAGCGCGGGCAAACATCACGGAGACAGGATCCCCTGGCATGGCACGGGGTAACAGGAAGTTGATGGTGGCGGCTACCAGAAAGGCAACCAGGTAGAAGGAAAAGCGTCTCAGTATGAATCCCATGATAGTACCTTTTACTGCAAGTCTGCCCCGCGTCGGGTATAGCTACCCCAACCCCGGCAAAGCCGGTCAAGAAGGGGATTAACGGGGAAGAGGGCCCCCCGCAGGGGGCCGGGATTGTTTAGCTGTTTGGCTTGAGGGACAACACGTGCAGCAGGCGCTCAGGGGTGTCCGGGTGGAGCTGAGGTTTGGCTACCGGGTTATCAGCACTGAACCAGCCGTTGAAGCGCTTGGTGCTGTACTCGTACCAGGTCGGGTTGTTGAAGACCGGAATGATGGTCTGGTTGGCACCAACACGATCCTGGATGGCGAACATGATCTCCTTCTGCTTGGCAGCATCGGCGGTCTGGGTGAAGTCATCGATCAGCTTGTCGAGCTCGGGATCCTTGTAGCGGGGCGCGGCGAAGCGGTTGCCACGGTCACCCATGTTGCGGGAGTGGAACGCGGTCTCGAAGTACTTGTGCGGGTTGGCACCGGCAAAGTAGCCCTGCAGCGCCACATCAAAGTCGCCAGTGATGAGGTTCTCGGTCCAGACGGTCGCTTCCGGGGTGGCGGTCTTGGCATTCAGGCCCAGTGCCTGCAGCCCTTCTACACCGATCTGTACTGTGTTGACCCAGTCGGTCCAGCCGTTCGGTACCAGTACCTTGAACTCGATCTTTTTGCAGCTCGGGGTGTCGAGGAACTTGTCGCCGTCACAATCCTTGTAGCCTGCCTCTTTCAGCAGGGCCTTGGCCCCTTCCAGATCGAACTTGTTGTACTTGCCGTACTTCTTGTCCACTTCCGGGTTGTTCCAGGAGTCAAAGGCTTTGCCCAGACCTGACGGGTACTCGTTGACGGTGGGGTAGCCGTAGCCCGCGATATCCACCATGGACTGGCGGTCCATCGCCATGGAGAAGGCGCGACGGAAGTTGATGTCGTTGAAGGCTTCGTTATTGCCCGGGTTCTTGGTCTTGAAGTTGACGTTGAACGCCACGGTACCGGAGGCCGGGAACCAGTATTTGTTGTTCTTCGGATCGTTGCCGACGTAGAGGCGCTCGATGTCCGGCACGAAGGAGCCGAACCAGTCGATGTCACCCTTCATGACAGCAGCCAGCACCTGGTCGTTGGTGGCCATCTGCGGCATGCGCAGACAGTCGATGGCGAGATTGGCGTTATCCCAGTAGTGCGGGTTGCGGCACTGGGTATAGAGCTGGGCGGAGAAGTTGTCCACTTCGGTGAAGGGGCCAGTACCGACCGGCTTGTCGTTGGTGAAGGCAACCGGATCTTTCACCGATTTCCACTGGTGCTCCGGCACGATAGGCACCAGCACCAGATCATTCACCACGTTGGTGTTGACCTCGGTCAGGTCGAATTTGACCTTGTTGGGAGCCAGCTTCTCGACGCTCTTGATCTGGGTCCAGATTGAGCGCTCGTCCAGCGCTTTGTTGGCCTTGACCAGATTGAAGGAGAAGATGATGTCATCGGCATCAAAGGCCTCGCCGTCAGACCACTTCACGCCGTCACGCAGATCGAAGGTGACGGATTTCAGGTCATCGCTGAACGCATAGTTGGTGGCCAGACGATAGACGGGTTTACCCCCTTGCATATCGTTGAAGATCACCAGCGGTTCATAGATGAAGTGACGGGTGGTGTGCAGCAGGCCCGCTTGCAGGAAGGGGTTGAAGTTCTTGACCCAGGCGGTTTCCTGCTGTGCGACCATGGTCAGCACGGTTTTGTTTTCTGCGGCCATGGCGTTACCGGCAGCACCGGCAAGCATCATGGTTCCCAGCATTACAGCGGTAGAGATTTTGGATACTTTGGCAAGCATATGTTTTCCTTTCTTATTTTTTGGCATTCCCGAGGGTTCGCCTTGTTTTGTGTGAGCACCGGTTTCGCATGCTGATGAAATCGGCCCTCTGTGTTGGTCAGGTGTCTAACCTTTGTCGTTCTGTTTTCCAACACCCTTAGCAAACCAGAATTAACAGGAAAACAACAACTATTGATTTCGTTGTTTTCGTAAAAATTGACGGTGTTACGTCAATTTCGTCAAAATTGATTTTTATCTACATAAAATCATTGGTTTACGTTATTTAATTTCGCGTAGAAAGTGGCTGAGAAAATGGCGTATATGACAAAATTGTGAATTGGATCTGCTCTCTGTTTCGGGGTTGTGCGGGGCTTTGTTTTGCATAAAAAGAAACCAGATTGCCAATTGTGATCCGGCGCCCGTTTAGGGCGCCGTGTCACGGCTTGCGGTTGGCGAGTTGACGCAGGGTCTGTGCGCTGTGCTGCAACTGCTGGCGCTGGTGGTCATTGAGCGGGCAGTGGCCCAGCACATACTCGGTGGTGGCCACGACCGTCTTCCAGCGTGGTGACTTGGGCAGGGTGTCCAGACTCAGGTATTTGTCGAGGGTGCGGGTCTGCGGGCTGGATCTGTCCATATAGACCCGCCACAGCTTGCTCTTCTCTGCCAGCACGATTTTGCCCTTGCCGGTGCCCTGCTGCCAGGCATCCAGGGCGAGCTGCATGGTCTCGACCAGCGCCCGACGCAGCGGCTCGTCATCCTGCTGGCGAATGAGGTCATCGGCCAGCGAACGGAACTCGCCACCCAGGCGGCTCAGCTCGCCCAGCAGTTGCTCATCTTCGATGATGGCTTGTCGCGAGAGGTTCTTGAGGGCGTTCTCCAGCGCCATTACCCGGCTCTCGTCCTGGCGCTGCTCGGTACTCAGAGTGAGGGCGAAGGCGGCCTGTCCCCCGAGCGCGATGGGCAGGGCGCGGGCGTTGAGCACGTCTTTTTGCCCAGCCACCAGAAATTCCAGATTGTGTTCCCGTTCGCTGGCGAGGTTGGGCCACTGCTGTTGCAGCGGGGTGGCGAGCCACTCATTGAGGGGCTGCCCCTCCATAGCTTCCGGCTCCTGCCCCAGCCGGCGCGCCAGCACCCGGGAGGCAAACAGCACTGTGCCCTGCTCGTCGATAAAGATCATGGGGTCGGCCCCTTCGCCGAGCAAGGCCAGCAGCCGCTGCTGATCCTGATGCAGCCGATCCTGCAGGGTGAGGCGATGTTCGATCTCCTGCTTCAATAGCCGGTTTTCCACCAGCGAGGCGCGCCCCGCCTTGGCCTCCAGCAGTGCCTTGACCCGGGCAAACAGCTCCTCCTTGCAGAAGGGTTTGACCAGATAGTCGTTGGCACCGGCCCCGAAACCCTCCTCGATATCCTTGGGCTGGTTGAGGGCGGTGAGCAGCAGCACCGGCAGCATCTCTTTCGGGTGTTGCTCGCGCAGGCGGCGGCAGACGTCAAAACCGGAGAGGGTCGGCATCATCACATCCAGCAGGATGAGGTCTACCGGCTCCTCGGCCAGCTTGGCCAGCGCATCGTGACCGTCACTGCTGGGCAGGATGCGGTAGCCGCAAGGCTGCAGCAGATGGCGCAGGATGTGCAGGTTGATGGGCTCGTCATCCACCACCAGAATGAGCGGCGCATCCTCGGGGGGAGGGGGCAGATCGTCGCTCTCCCAGTCAGGCAGGATCAGCGGTTGCTGGCGCACCAGCTGATGCTCGATCTGGCGGCTGCCCTGGGTCAGAGTGGCCGCTTTGCCGGTGGCAAGGGGCAGGGTAAAGGCGAAGGTGGAGCCGACGCTCGGCTCGCTCTCGACAAACAACTCGCCACCCATCAGGTGCACCAGCTGGCGGGTGATGGAGAGGCCAAGGCCCGCCCCCTGCTTGCTTACCTCCGGGCTCATCTGTACCAGCGGCTCGAAGATATGTTCCAGATGGTCGGGGGCGATGCCGATGCCGGTGTCCGTGACCTTGATGCGCAGGAAGTTGCTCTCGACGATGGCACTGAGCACCACCTTGCCCTGCGGCGTGTACTTGATGGCGTTGCCCACCAGGTTGTAGAGCACCTGTTCGAGCCGCTGCTCATCGGCCAGCACCGGCGGCAGTTCGGCCGGGCTGATATCCACCAGAGTGAGAGGTTTGGCCTGCACCAGATGCTGGCAGAGGTCCAGCACCAGCCGGATAACCCCCTTGGATGAGACGGGCTGGGGGTGGATCTCCAGCTGGCCGTAGCGCATCTGGTGGTAGTCGAGCAGATCGTCCACCAGACGGGCCAAGCCGTCGGCACTCTTGATGATGAGGCCGAGCTGCTTTTGCTGTCCTTCGGTCAAATCCTGCTGGCTGGCGAGCATCGACTCGGCCATCCCTTTGATGCCGTGAATGGGAGTGCGCAGCTCGTGGGAGGTGTTGGCCAGCAGTTCATCCTTGAGCTTGTCCGCCTGCTGCAGACTGAGGTTCTGCTTGTGGGTCAGCTTGACCTGCTGTTGCAGCTCCTGGGTCTGCTGTTCGATCAGTTCGATCTTGTCCTTCACCGAGCGCTGCATATGGCGAAACGCCTGTGCCAGTCGGTCGATGTCATCGCCGGTGCGATCGATGGCGATGGGGTGATCCAGCGCGCCATCGGCCACCTGCTCGGCCGCTTCGGTCAGTGAGCGCAGCGGTGCCGTGATGGAGTGGGAGAGCCAGCGGGAAAACAGGATCAGCAGCAGCAGGGAACCTGCCCCCAGCACGATGACCAGCGTCTCCAGCTGGCGGATCGGGGCATAGGCTTCCCGGGTGGAGATCTCGGCGATAAAAGCCCACTCGGTATCGAATACCTTCACCTGGGTGTAGGCGGCCAGCACCTCGTCATCCTGATAGGAGCGAAACTGCCCGACACCCTGCTCGCCAGAGAGGGTTTTGGTGACGAGGGGGGTCTGCAGCAGGCGGAAATTCTGGCTAAAGCTCTTCTCGACACTGTACTCCGGTGCCAGCCAGGCATCGGCCCGCATCCGTTTGTCGGGGCCGATGAGAATGGTCTCGCCGGTTTTCCCGAGCCCCTCCCGCTCCGCCATGATCTGGTTGAGCTTGTCCGGCAGCAGCTCGAAAATGACCACCCCGCGCACATAGTCGTACTGCATCACGGGCGCCGCCATGTAGGCGACCACCTGACCGGTCAGCTCGTTGCGGCCAAAGTCGGTGAATTCGAAGATCTGCTGGGGCTTCTGGCCACCATCGAGGCGGCGCTTGATCTTGGCGAAGGTTTGGCCTAAGCCACTGCCCTGATAGGGGCCGGAGAGCAGATTGGTGGCAAAATTAGGGTGCTTGGTGACCGAATAGACCACGTCGCCATTGAGGTCGACCAGAAAGATGTCGCTGTAGTTGGACTTGCGCACCATGTCGGCATAGCCGCGATGAAAACGCTGGTGCACCCGGCCATACATCTCGCCTGCCAGGATCAGGGCACTGATGGAGGGTTCGATCGCCACCTCATTGTCCGGTTTGCGCAGTTGATCCCAAGAGCCGGGCAGATAGCGGGCCTGAGCACTGTTACGGGCCTCCTGCGGCGTGGTGCCAAGCTTCTCGAATGCGCCGGTAAAGCCATAGAAACGACCGATACTGTTGCCGGCGAAATCCTGCTGGGAGAAGTTGATGATCTGCTCTTTGAGGTTGTTGAAGTAATCCTCGAGCTGACTCTTCTTGATATTACGGACGGAGACCAGATGGTTGGAGGTCTGGGTGGTGAGATCCTTGCCGTGGCTGTAGAGGAAGAAGAGGGTGATGACCAAAAATGGCACCATCCCCAACATGAAAAAAGCCAGCATTAACTGCGGCCTGAGTCCACGAAGCTTGAAGATCCATTTCATCTTGTGATTTTCAATTGAGAATCCGGTTATTAAGCCGTTCAAGTCTCGAACGAAAGCGTAATCATTTCAACGACTTTATCCCAAATTCGCTTGGCTGGTCACAGCGGGATGGAGAAAATAGCAGCAAGCCGTTTAAACCCTGAGCAAACAGTCTGCATCAGGGCTTAAAATGCGAAAAAGGGGTTGTGCTGGCGCTCGGGGTACGTATAATGCGCCTCGTTGTCAGGTAACTGGCACGACAGCAGTAACGCGGGAATAGCTCAGTTGGTAGAGCACGACCTTGCCAAGGTCGGGGTCGCGAGTTCGAGTCTCGTTTCCCGCTCCAATTTTCCATCGCACCAACGATGGAACTCACTTTCAAGACAATCAGTCTTGTCGGCATGGCGCGTTAGCAAAGCGGTTATGCAGCGGATTGCAAATCCGTTTAGTCCGGTTCGACTCCGGAACGTGCCTCCATATTCTCTCTGTTTTTCCTGAATCACCACTCTTTTAGTAGTGAGCCTTGGTCAGTATCCTTGCTGCACCAGTAGCTGTTCGCAACCTGCCTGTTTCCACTCCCGCTCGAGATAGTGGCTCACATCCGCCATGTTTTGCCCCCGATATTTAAATTGCACCTCGGCGCTGTGCTGGCTGAGATCCGCAATCCGTTGTTTCAGGGTGCGGCATTGCCACAGGTTGACGGTGGGTACGCCCCGTTCGGCCAGCACGATGGCATCTTCCCGATTCAGTTGCCACTCCTCCAGTTGTGCCTGTGTCAGGGCAATTATCAGCACCAGCAGTGCCACTTCCGGCAGTTTCATGCGTGTCTCCCTACGGCATGTTTTGTCCCTGATAACTGTGGCAAAGCGCACGATTTTCGCAAACTTGTTAACTGTTGGTTGGTGACGTAACAAATTTTCAGTATTTCCCATTTTTCGCCTTTTTTTTATAAAAAAATGCTTTCGTGATGTAGTAATCCTACATGGAGTGGAGTAATCTTTGTTCAGTGGTCTTACCAGTAAGGAGTTACATCATGTTTCATCCCTTTTCCCTGACTCAGATTATTCTTCGTCGCATTTATGTATTGCTGGTGGGCATTCTGGCTTTCCCCGTGATGCTATTTCGCAGCGATCGTGCGCGCTTCTACAGCTATCTGCACCGGATGTGGAGCAAAACCAGCACCAAACCGGTTTGGCTCAAAATGAGTGAGCGTGGCGAGCGGATCTTCTACTAAACCCCATTCGCACTATGTGCAAAAAGAGACAGCCTTGGCTGTCTCTTTTTTTATCTGCTTGGCGCAAGCCCTGGCTCTCAACATCAGTTTATTTGTTGGTGTTTTATTGCTTTAAGGTTGCATTCGGCCCTGCCTGTTAGCGGGGCATTTTTATGTCTGAAGCATCTCTTTTGATGGTGGCTGTAAAGAAGAGTAACGGAATAAAAAACATCAGATGGCGCTTTTTATTCATGAATTGGTGGCCGCGGAGAATATTTTATCTGAAAATAGCGATTTTAAATCAGACACTTACAGCTTGGTCTTTGAACTTTTTAATTCTTTTTTGTGTTTATTTGAAAGGGAACGTCCCGTTTGCCGGTTCTATTGCAAGTACCCGGTTGCGACAAATCGGGATATCAGCAACATCCAACGACATCAAAAGGAACATGAACATGAATGTTAAAAAAAACACTGCTATCGCCTCTGCCATGACCGGTCTGCTGGCGCTGGGCGCCCAATTTATCGCGGCGCCAGCCATGGCTGCCGATGAAAAGGAGAAGTGCTATGGCGTGGTCAAGGCCAGCAAGAATGACTGTGCGACCAAGAGTAACTCCTGCGCGGGTACTGCTAAGGAAGATGCTCAGGGTGATGCCTTTGTGGTAATGCCCAAAGGGCTGTGCGAGAAGCTGGTCGGTGGTTCGCTGCAACCCAAGTAAGAGACATCGGGCAGGGGATGGCCAACGGGCCGCCCCCTGCATCTTCTCTGATTGGCGAAAGCGAGTCTTGCGATGAACCCTTTGATTGGTATCGGATTACGCACTCCCCATTACGACGAGATCCGGCAAACCCTGCCGACAGTCGGTTGGCTGGAGGTGCACAGTGAAAATTACTTCGAACGGCACAGCCAGGGTTTTCAGGTGCTCGCCGAGCTGGCGCCACACTACCCCGTCAGTCTTCACGGCGTTGGCATGTCCCTCGGTTCTGCCGACCCGCTCGATCCGCACCATCTGCAGCAGTTGTCGACACTGGCCGCGGCGATCAAACCGGTACGGATCTCCGAACATCTCAGCTGGGGCAGCATTGGCGGGCGTTACTTCAACGATCTGCTGCCGGTGCCCTATACCCGCGCCTCCCTGCGCAACATCAGCGACAAGATCCAGCTGGTACAACAGACCCTGGGTTGCCGCATGCTGATTGAAAATCCCTCCTCCTATCTGCAACTGGCCGGGGAGATGAGCGAGTGGGAATTTCTGGCCGAGCTGCAGCAGCGCAGCGAGTGCGGCATCCTGCTCGACCTCAACAATCTTTATGTCAGTGCCTTCAATCACGGTTTCTCTTGCGATGAGTATCTGGCGGCGATCGATCTTGCCACCGTCGGGGAGATCCATCTGGCCGGTTATACCGAGAAGCAGCTGCCGGAAGGATCCCTCTATATCGACACCCACAGTGCCCCTGTGGTGGCGCCGGTCTGGGAACTCTATCGTCAGATCTGCCGCAAGCAGGCCATTCCCACCCTGATTGAGTGGGATCTCGAGATCCCGCCGCTGCCGGTCTTGCTGGCAGAGGCGGCGCAGGCCAGTGCCATTCTGGATGAGGCGTATCCCATGAGTGCGCCACGGGAGGTAGCCCATGGTTGAACTGGCACAGCTGCAACAGCACTTTGCCGATGGTCTGCTGGGGGCGCCTGACGCCATTGCCCCTCACATCAGCTCCCGGCTCTTTCCTGCCGAATCTGTGCTGCAGGTCTATCGCAACCACTTCATCCTGAGCCTTGGCGAGGTGCTGGCGAGCAGTTATCCCGCCGTCAAGGCCATGGTCGGGGATGACTTTTTTGCAGCGGCGGCCCGTGGCTTCGTATTGGCCGAGCCGCTCAGGGAAGGGAGCGTCATGCACTATGGCGCCGGATTTGGCCAATGGTTGGCCCGCTTGCCGACCACTTCCGGATTGCCTTGGCTGGAGGCGCTGACGCAGTTCGAGTGGCAGCTTGAGCGTGCCAGTCTGCTGCCGCTGGAATCCCGCTGCTGGCCAGCCGAGCGCTTGGCCGCATTATCGCCGCAACAATGGGAGCGGCTGCGGCTGTTGCCAGCCACGGATCTGCTGCTGGTTGCCAGCGATTATCCGGTGCTGGCCCTGTGGCAGATGGCGCTGCACGGTGGTGAGGCGGTGGAGGTGCTTGATGCCCCCGTCTGGCTGGCATTGAAGAAACAGCCTGATTGTCGGGTTGCACCCTTGCCCCTGACGGCGGGTGAGTGGGCGCTGTTGCAGGGTTGTATGGCTGGTATGGCGTTGGTCGAGCTGCTGGCGGCCGACCCTGCGGCCAGTGAACATCTCACTCGCCTGATAACCCTTGGGCTGCTGGTGGATATGGAGGTGATGCCATGATGGGACACAAATGGCTGGCGCTGGCCAGCTCGAGTGGTGATTTGCCGCGCTGGAGCAGTGCCGGTGTGCTGTTGCTGGCGCGGCTGTGGGTCGCCTCGGTCTTTATCACTTCAGGCTGGCTCAAGCTGACGGCGTGGGATTCCACCCTCTATCTGTTTGAATCCGAGTATCAGGTGCCCCTGCTGCCCTGGTTGTGGGCCGCTTATCTGGGAACGACCGCCGAGCTGCTGTTGCCGCTTTTCCTGCTGATGGGGCTTTTTACCCGACCGGCCGCCTTGCTGCTGTTTGGCTTCAATATCATGGCGGTGATCTCCTATCCGACCCTCTGGGCGGGCGGCTTTTACGATCACCAGCTGTGGGGCTGGATGCTGCTGACCCTGACCATCTGGGGCGGCGGTGTGCTGAGTCTGGATCACTGGCTGACTCGTCGCAGCCATTGATTTATCAGTAATTTGCCCAATGACAAAGAGCGCCACAAGGCGCTCTTTCAGATTGCTGAAGCCCTGATAATCAGGGCTTTTTACATTTTTGTGCCGGGAGGACTCAGTCCTGCGGGCTCTTGAGCGCCTTGATCACATCCTCTTTGGGCTCCAGCTCCTTGACCTGATTGAAGATCTCCAGCTCCCCCTGCACACTGACGGTGTAGGCGTCGGCATCCTGATAGCTGCCGCTGCCGGCGCTTTCGATGATGACCACCAGCTCGGGCTGCTTGTCGCCATTCAAATCGACCAGCTTCAGCTCCCGGATAAAGCCGTTGCGGGCCATCACCTTGCCATCCTGAAACTCATCCAGTGGAAATTGGGCGTTCTGGCCCGAATAGAGCCGCACGTCATAGCTGCCGATGGAGGCGGGTTCACCGGCCCCCTGCGCCACCCGGATCACCTGCCCGGAGGGGAGGGTCAGTTGCTTGCTAAATCCCTCTTCGGCCTGTGCCTGTGCCGCCAGCGGCAGGGTCAGCAGCCCTGCGATCATCAATGCTCTGTTCATCTTGCAACCTCTTACTGTCTCTTGAGGGCGGGCTCCCGGGGAGCTCGCCGTGATGCTGTTACCAGATCTTCACCCGCTTTTGGGGTGGCAGATAGAGCTTGTCTTCCGGCTGGATGTTGAATGCCTCATAGAAAGCGGGAATGTTCGGCACCACGCCGTTGACCCGGTACTCGGGCGGCGAGTGGGGGTCGGAGCGCAGCAGCATCTGCATCAGCTCGGGGCGATACATCCCCTTCCACACCTGCGCCCAGCCGAGGAAGAAGCGCTGTTCGCCGGTAAAGCCATCCAGCACCGGTGCCTCCTTGCCATCCAGTGACAGCTCGTAGGCCTTGTGGGCTATGGTGAGGCCGCCCAGATCGCCGATGTTCTCCCCCAGTGTGAACTGGCCGTTGACGAACTGACCGTTGATGGGTTCGAAGCGGTTGTACTGGGCCACCAACCGGCTGGTGCGGAAGCGGAACTCCTTGAGATCCTGCGGCGTCCACCAGTCGCGCATCATGCCATCGCCATCGGATTTGGCCCCCTGATCATCAAAACCGTGACCCATCTCGTGGCCGATCACCCCGCCGATGGCGCCGTAGTTGACTGCGTCATCCGCTGTCATGTCGAAGAAGGGGGGCTGCAAAATGGCCGCCGGGAAGACGATCTCGTTGTTGCTCGGGTTGTAGTAGGCGTTCACCGTCTGCGGCGACATGTGCCATTCGTCCCGATCGACCGGCTTGCCGAGGCGAGCGAGATTGTCGGCATATTCGAAGGCCTGCGAGCGCTGCAGGTTGCCCACCAGATCGTCCGGTTTGATGGCGATGGCGCTGTAATCCTTCCACTTGTCGGGGTAGCCGATCTTGGGGCGGAACTTGGCCAGCTTCTCGAGCGCCTGCGCCTTGGTTTCGGGCGACATCCAGTCGAGCTCCTTGATGCTCTGGCCGTAGGCGGTGCGCAGGTTCTCCACCAGCTGCTCCATCCGCTCCTTGGCCGCAGGCGGGAAGTAGCGGGCCACATAGAGCTGGCCGACCGCTTCACCCAGATGATCGTTCAGCACCCCGAGCGCCCGCTCCCAGCTGGCGCGCTGCTTGGGCGTGCCGCTCAACGTGGTGCCGTAGAAGGCGAAGTTGGCCCGGTCGGTCTCGCTGTCGAGATAGGGGGCGTAGTCGGTCAGCAGTTGCCACTTGAGGTAGGCCTGCCAGTCGGCGATGGGGGTCTGGGCCATCACCTGATCCAGCGCGCTCAGATAGGTCGGCTGGCCGATGATGAGATCCGGCTGGCCAGCAATGCCCGCGGCATTGAGATAAGCCTGCCAGTCGAGGTGGGGGGCGAGCCGTGCCAGTTCGCTGGCGGGGCGCTTGTTGTAGTTCTTCTCCCGATCCCGCAGGGTCACGTTGTCCCACTGGATGGTGGCGAGCCGGGTTTCGAGGGCCAGAATCCGTTTGGCTTTGCCGCTCGGGTCAGACTCACCGAGGCGGCTCAGCATGGCGGCGATATGCTGCTGGTACTTCTGGCGCAACGCCTGACTGCCTTCATCCTGCTTGAGGTAGTAGTCCCGATCCGGCAGCCCCAATCCACCCTGATAGAGGTAGACCGCATAGCGATCGGGGGACTTGGCATCGGCGCCGATCCAGATGCCAAACGGCGCGCCGCCGCCCATGCGGCCCGACTGGGCAAAGGCGCGGGCCAGCGCGGCCTGATCACCGATCCGGTCGATGTCGGCAAGCGCCGGTGTCAGCGGGGTGAGCCCTTTGGCGTCGCGGCCAGCCTGATCCAGATAGCTGGCGTAGAGATCGCGGATCTGCTGGGGCGGCGTGCCGGTGGCGGCCTCCTGCCTGGCCAGCCCCTCGACTAGCACCCGCACATCGGCGAGGGATTTGTCCCGCAGCATGTAGAAGGCGCCATCGGCGGGACGATCATCGGGGATCTTGGCGGTGGCGAGCCACTTGCCATTGACGTAGCGAAAGAAGTCATCGCCGGGTTTGACCTGGGTGTCCATATTGGCCAGCGCCAGCCCGGAGTGTTTGGGAGATTCTTGCGGTGCCTGACTGCAGCCAGCCAGCAGGGCCAGTCCAATCAGGCCAGCCAGTAAGCTTTTCTTATTGTTCATCTTGTTTGATTCCAATTCGGGTTGTTTGCTTCCCTGCCCATCTTCCTTGCTCCAACCGGTTGTGCGACCGCCTTGCGGCCAGCCTGGTGGAGAGGGCGGGCGAGCCTCACTCTAGCAGCAGGGTTGCAGCTTGATAAGCCCGACTCTGCTAAGATCGGCCGGTCCGTTTTGGGGAAGCCTATGATTTCTCATCTTTATTCTCGCTTTTGTCTGACTATGCCAGCGCCGGAAGGTTCCACCGGTCTGCTGGTGGCCTTCAGTGGCGGCCTCGACTCCACCCTGCTGCTGGTGCTGGCGGCGCAGTATGCCCGCGAGCACAGCCTGCCACTTCGCGCCCTGCACGTGCACCACGGCCTCAGTCCCCATGCCGATGAGTGGGTCGCTCACTGTGAAGCCGTGTGTCAGCAATTGGCGGTGGAGCTGTTGGTCGAGCGGGTGACCCTGGCTCGTGGCAATGGCGAGAGTCTGGAGGCGCAGGCCCGCACCGCCCGTTACCAGCGGCTGACCGCCCGGATGCGGGAGGGGGAGTGGCTGCTCACCGCCCACCATCAGGACGATCAGCTGGAGACCCTGCTGCTGGCCCTCAAGCGCGGCGCCGGTCTGCGCGGGCTGGCGGGGATCCTGCCAAGCCAGCCCTTTGCTGGCGGCCTGTTGCTGCGTCCGCTGCTCGATATCAGTCGCGCCGAGCTGGCCGAGGCGGCGGCGAGCCTCCCCTTTGGCTGGGTGGAGGATGAGAGCAATCAGGACGTGAGCTATGACCGCAACTTTTTGCGCCAGACGCTTATCCCCCAGCTCAAGGCGCGCTGGCCCGCCATGGCCCAGACCGCGGCGCGCAGCATGGCCTTGTGCGCCGAGCAGGAGGCGCTGCTGGAGGAGCTGGCCGAGAGCGACTGGCAGCTTGCGGGCGAGGGGGAGGCGCTCCATATCGGTCCGCTGCATGCCCTCTCGCCTACCCGGCGCAACAACTTGCTGCGCTACTGGATCCGCCGTCAGGGGGGCGAGATGCCATCCCGCGAGCAGCTTGCCCGACTGTGGCAGGAGGTGGTGCTGGCGCGCGGCGATGCCAATCCCCAACTCAACTGGGGGCGCCAGAGCTGCCGCCGTTTTCAGCAGCGGCTCTATCTGGTGAGCCCTGACCTGCAACCTTGCCATCAGGTGTTGCCGCTGACCGTGGGTGAGCCGCTGACCCTGCCGGACGGGTTGGGCGAGCTGGTGGTGCGCATGGCGGAGCACGGCGAGGATCTGCTGCGCCCCCCCCGAGCGGATGAGCCGCTCTCGGTGCGTTTTCAGGTGGCGCCCGGGATCCCCCTCAAACCGGTAGGGCGGAGCGGCAGTCGGCGGATGAAGAAGCTGTTGCAGGAGTATGGCGTGCCCTCATGGCAGCGGGGGCGCATCCCCATACTCTACTATGGCGAGCAGGTGGCGGCGGTGGTGGGGCTCTTTGTTTGCGACGGTTTTATGGCACAGGGGGCCGGGCTGGTGTGTCACTGGCAGGCGTGCGGTGCAGCCCCGGTTCTGCCCGAGCAGGATCTTGCTTGAGGTGATCTCGGTGTGAGGGGGCGTTAGCCCCAAAAAAAGAAGCTCCGGTCACATGGCGCGCATATGCCGGAGCAAAGAAGAGTTCGGGACTATTCGTTAGGATTGGTCGTTATGGCTGGTCTTGCCGGCTTTTTTGCGGGCGTAGAGGTGACTGTCGGCCGCCTCGTAGAGGCTCGGCACATCGACCCCGGATTGCCAGCTGGCTGCGCCAAGGCTGCAGCCGACCGAGAAGGTGCTGAGCTCCTTGTGAGTCATCAACATATGCTGCAGTCGCAGCCAGACCGGGCGCCACGCCTCGGGTTCGGCCGGTTGCAGCAGCAGGGCAAATTCATCTCCCCCGAGCCGGAACGCTTGATCCGTGCTGCGGACACACCCCTTGAGCAGCTGGGCGAAGCGACTCAGCACCAGATCCCCTACCGGATGACCCCAGGTGTCATTGATCTGTTTGAAGCGATCGAGATCCAGCAGCACCAGCACCAGACCATGGGGCTCGCGGCTGTGCTGCTCGATGGCGCGGCCGATGGCCTCGTCAAAGTAGGAGCGGTTGCCAAGGCCGGTCAGGTGATCGAGTCGGACCAGCTGATCCAGTTTTTCCAGCCGCAGATAGAGGGGCAGCAGCAGGCAGAGCAGCTGATGGTACTGCATCAGAACCCGTTGCTGGCTGCTGCTGAGCGGATGCTCCAGCTCGTAGTGGAGCTGGCCGAGCAGCTGGCCGTGCTGACCGCGCAGCTCGAACGGATAGTTGTGCAGGTTGAGGCTGGCCAGCGGCGGGTGCTGGATCAGCACATGGGGCTGGCCACTATCGAGGTAGAGGCCGTGGATCCTGACAATTCTTGCCGCACGATCGGCAAAAGTTGCCAGCAGACCGCCGAGATCGCTCTGCCCCAACAACTGCTCGAGCAACTGGTTGCGTTCAACGCTGGGCAACGGCGTGAGCCGCTCCATCTGGCGAACCCACTGCTCGATGCCATGGCTAAAGCCATTAAGTGACGACGTAATTTCCATGGTCCTCCACCTGTAACACCTGACTACTGTCTCCTCCATGCAATTGGCATGCCCAATATATCTTTCCTGCCCGCCAGATCGGCTGACTAAGCTTAAGTCGATAAAAGGAGAGGGAAATTTGTACACCGACCTGTTGATCCTGCTGTTCGCCGCCGTGCTGCTGGTGGCAACTTTCCGGCGCCTCGGCTTGCCGGTGATCCTCGCCTACCTGATTGCCGGGGTGTTGCTCGGCCCCCACGGGCTGGCGGTGATCACCGGCCAGTCGATCATGCAGACCATTGCCGAGCTCGGGATCGTCTTTCTGATGTTCTCGCTGGGGCTGGAGTTCTCCCTGCCGAAATTGCTGGCAATGCGCCGGTTGGTGCTCGGAGTCGGGGGGCTGCAGGTGCTGCTCACCTCGCTGCTCTTTTTTGCCATCGGCTGGTGGTGGGGGCTGGGTCTGGCCCAGTCGCTGGTGGTGGCCGGTACCCTGGCTTTGTCGTCGACGGCTGTGGTGATCAAGCAACTCGGCGAGCAGAAACAACTGCACACCCGTCGGGCCCAACTGGGGGTGAGCGTGCTGCTGTTTCAGGATCTGGCGGTGGTGCCTCTGCTGGTGATGATCCCGATCCTCGCCCAGCCGGAAGTACAGGGCAGTGCGCTGGCCACCGAGATCGCCTGGGCCACCCTCAAGGGGCTGTTTGCCCTCTTTACCCTGCTGGCGGTAGGAAAATGGCTGCTGCCGCTGCTGTTTCACGAGGTGGCGCGGGCCCGCTCCGACGAGCTGTTCGTGCTGAGTGCTCTGCTGGTGGCGCTGCTGGCCGCCTACATGACCTATTCGCTCGGGTTGTCGATGGCGCTGGGGGCGTTTCTGGCGGGGATGATGCTGGGGGAGTCTCACTACCGTCATCAGCTGGAGGTGGACATCAAGCCCTTTCGCGACGTGCTGATGGGGCTCTTCTTTATCACCATCGGCATGGCCATGGAGTGGGAGTTGGTGGCACGAGCATGGTGGCAGGTACTGATCTGCGTGCTGTTGCTGGTGCTGTGCAAATCCCTGCTGGTGCTGCTGGCCGGGCGGCTGATGGGGGAGCGCAAGCGCGACAGCATGGCCGCCGGCATCATGCTGAGTCAGGTGGGGGAGTTTGGCTTTGTGCTGCTGGCACTGGCACTGCACCACGGCCTGCTGGATCAGCAGCAGGTCTCCCTGCTCATCGGCATCGGCATCATCTCCATCGCCATGACTCCCTGGCTGGTGATCCAGGCCCATTCGCTGGCCCGCAGTCTCACCGATCCGGCGCTGCTGACCCGCTCCGAGGTGGCACAGTCGGGCCTGAGCAAGAACCAGCACGTCATCATCGCCGGGTTTGGCCGGGCCGGGCAGACCTGCGCCCGCTTCCTCAAGATCGAGGAGATCCCCTTTCTGGCCCTCGACCTCGACCCCGAACGGGTGAGCGAGGCCAAGCTGGCAGGGGAGCAGGTGGCCTTCGGCGATGCCAGCCGCCGCGATATTCTGCTGGCCGCCGGGTTGCTGCGAGCGCGGCTGGTGATCATCACCTTCGATGATCGCAAGCGGGTTGAGGCGATGCTGGCGCTGATCCGCGCATTGGCGGGGGATCTCAAGGTGCTGGTGCGCACCCGGGATGACAGTTTTCTGGAGCAGTACAAGCAGGCGGGGGCCTTCGAGGTGATCCCCGAATCCCAGGAGGGGGCCCTGATGCTGGTCTCCCACCTGCTGCTCAACTGCGATATTCCCATCGGCCGGGTGATCCGGAGAATGGAGCTGGAGCGCAGCAGTCAGTATCGCTTCCTGCACGGCTTCTACTGGGGGGATCAGAGCGCCAGCAATCTGGAAGCAGACCAACTGCTCGAACGTCTCCACCCGCTGTTGTTGCACGATCAGGCGTGGGCGGTAGGCCGTGAAGTGCGTGAGCTACCGCTTGATGAGGTGCGGATCAAGGAGGTGCAGCGCGGGGATCAGACTCTGGAGCCCAGACCCGAGCTGGTGTTGGCGGTCGGCGATCGGCTGATCCTGTTTGGTACCGTGGTGGCGATGGAGCAGGCGGAGCAGCGTCTGCTGGAGGGGCACTGAATCCCCTAGTACTCATCGGCCGCGCCCCTGTTTATTCCTGCTCTGTTGGCAGCCCTTCGATATCAAGGAAGGCGGCAACCCGCTCCCGCTCCCTCAGGGTGTCCTGATAGCCCAGCTTGATTAGTTGCTGGCAATAACCCGGGTAAAACATCAGAAAGCTGGCCAGACTGCTGGTCTCATCCCCCTTCACGCCTAATACCCGCAACAGGCGGCGCAACTGCAGCGGCAGCTTGCGCAGGTAGGCTAGCGCCATGCTGTCGAGATCCTGACTCGGTTTCAGCACGCAGGTCTCCACCCGTTTCAGCTTGAGGCGGTTGCGTTCTCTCTCCGGTATCAGGTCCAGGGTCTGATTGATGCGCCACAGTCGTTCCAGATCGGAGTTGAGGGTGTCGGTAAAGACGGTTTCGAGCAGATGGCTGGCGATATTGGAGCTGGTGAGGTGGCCGTGGTGATAGGTCGGTGCCGAGTGCGCTGGCGGATCCAGGGTGATCAGCAGGATCCGCTCCGCACCCAGATGGATGGCGGGGCTGAGCGGACTCAGCTGGTGGATGGATCCATCGCCGTAGAACTTCTCGCCGATCCGGGTGGCCGGAAAGACAAAGGGGAGCGCCGAGGAGGCGAGCAGATGCTCCGATGTAAGCACGGTGCGCACCCCGCGCCGTCTCGCCCGCTCCCACGGATGGTGGTCGGCCCGCCCCTGAAAGAAGGTGGTGGAAAGACCGTCATCGTAATCCGACGCCGTGATGGCCAGCGCCTCCAGACTGCCGTAGAGGATGTTGTCATCGATACGGTGATAGTCGATGAGCTGATCCAGCAGGCGGTACAGCGGCGCGTTGTCAAACAGGTGAAAGGCGTGGTTGGTGTGGGGATTGATCAGCCCCGCCGACCCCTCGTACATCAGCCGCCACAGCAGCCGACCGGGGTGAAAATCGAAGATGTGGTGAGTCTCGAAGCGGCGCCAGACCCACTCCAGCTTGCGCACCCCCAGATGAAAGCAGGAAGCGTAGCAGGCCAGCGCAGTGACATTGATGGCCCCCGCCGAGGTACCGCACAGGATGGGAAAGGGGATGCCGAGATTGCGTGGGTAGAGCTCAGCAATCGCCTTGAGGGCGCCAACCTGATAGGCGGCGCGGGCACCGCCACCGGTGAGCAACAACGCTGTATTGGGTCTGGCCATATGCTGGCGCCTTATTGTTGGCCCGAGAGGGCGTTCCCACTGACAAGTTAACTATAAGGCGCTGTATCAAATATAAAAACGGGCGCTCGCCCGTTTTTTCATGGTGCGCCGGGCACGGCGCGTTCCGTTACCCGATCACCAGATTTTTCAACCAGCGGCGCTGGCGAATGCGGCGCTGCACCAGCAGCACCTTGCTGAGCTCCTCCAGCAACACCACCGCCACCACCCAGGAGAGGGGCCAGCCGAGCAGCGTGACCGCCACCCAGGCGAGCGGGATGCCGATGCACCACATGCCGACGATATCGATGAAGATGCTGTAGTTCACATCGCCGCCAGAGCGTAGCACCCCGATGATCCCCACCATGTTGAACACCTTGAGCAGCATCCCCAGACACATGATGCCGAGCACCTGTCCCGCTTCTGTCATCAGTTCGGGCGGCAGGTTGCCGACCCATTGCAGCAGGTTGGCTTGCAGCAGCCAGACCGCAATCCCCACCAGCAGTGCACCAATCGGTGCCAGCAGCAGGAACAGCTGGGAGTGCTGCCAGGCGACCTCGTACTCCTCGGCCCCGAGCCGGTGACCGAGCAGGGTCGAGCAGGCCACTGCCAGCCCGAAGAAGAGGGAGATAAGGATGCTCTCAAGGGTGCCGAGGGTGGTCATGATGGCCAGCGAATCGGTGCCCAGATGGGCGTAGAGAAAGCCGTAAATCAGCATGCCGAAGGCCCAGAGTCCGTCATGGAACAGCAGTGGCAGGGCGATCAGGGTAAAGCGCACCACCTCCTTGCGTTTGAAGGCGGCCAGCCAGTCATTTTTTCGCGGGATCAGTTGCGCCTCGTAGCGTCTCACGTAGAGCAGCAGCAGGGCTGTCTGCAGCAGCCGTGAAAGGGTGGTGCCCCAAGCCGAGCCGGCTACCCCCATCGCCTCGAAGCCAAAGTGACCGAAGATGAGGGCGTAGTTGAGGATGACGTTGGCGATGATGGCGATAATGCCGATGCGGGTTGGCGCGGCGGCATTGCCGACCGAGCGCAGGGCTGACTCCAGCGGTACCACGATAGCGGTACAGAGGATGGTGGCGCCGGTGATCATCAAAAACTGATCGGCGAGGGCGCGCAGTGCCGGATCCTGACTGGCAAAGCCCAGCACGCTACCCGGCGATAACACATAGATGAAGGCAAAGGGCAGGGTGACCAGCAGGGCGCCCACTATTGCCAGTGCCAGGGAGCGGCGCACCCCGGCCATCTCGCCGCGCCCGAAGTATTGTGCTGCCAATACCGAGACCCCGCCCGCGAGGCCCGCTATCACCAGCAGATTGAAAAAGAAGACCCGGTTACCCAAGCCGACCGCCGCCACTGCCGTGGTGCCAAGCTGGCTCACCATCATGATATCGATGAGGCCGAGCAGGGAGAACATCATGGACTGCAGCGAGACAGGCAGGGCCAGTCGCCACAGTCGGGTCATGAACTCGCGATCGGTGGTTTGTTTTAAAATCGCTTGCCAATAATTCATTAGTGTTAACCGGGTTTGAGAAAAGCAAGGTTTGTCATGGGTATGATAGGGGCATGTCGGGGCGTTCTCACTGTGAGTGTCTCTCGGTTTTCTTGTGCAAAACTATCCTGTTGAGGTGTTATGCCATTTGCCAGCGAGTGTCTGGAGATAGCACCAGCCTGTGAAGAGCAAATGCTGGGACGTGAAGGGCTGCCCCTGCTCGGCGAGGCGGGGATCTTCCTTAGCGGGCTTTCGAAGATCCGCGATCACTACCTTATTCGCCGCAATCGCCCCGAGTTTCACATTCTGATGGTGAGTCACGATGAGGGGGGGGCGCTGCTCACCGACGAGGGGGAGCAAGCCATTCCGGCCGGGTCGCTGATTTTCCTGCCCGCCGCCGTGCCCGGCGGTCTCAAGCTGATTGGCGAAAGCTGGCAGATCAGTTGGATTTTGCTCGATGACGTGCCGCGCTGGCAGCATCTGCACCGCCTCGGTCACCGTATCTGGCAAGGGGATGGCGGCGATCAGCTCTACCACCTGCTCAGCCTGATGCAGGGGGAAGGGGTTCGTTCCCCGCTGCAACCCCAACTGCTCAGCCTGTTGCTGGCGCTGCTGGAACGCACTCTGCAAGGGGAGGTGCGCGGCACCCCTGAACTCAGATTGCAGGCATTGTTTCGCCGGGTGGAGGCGCGCCTGGACGAACCCTGGAGTGTCGCCCTGCTGGCCGAACAGATGGCCTGCTCCGTGCCCCATCTGCACCGGCTCTGTCAGCAAGCCTTCGGCATGGGGCCGATGGCGAGGGTGACCGAGCTCAGAATGAACAAGGCGCGTCAACTGCTGCTCTATACCAACTGGCCACTTGGCGAGCTGGCGGCCCGGGTCGGTTACAGCGATGGGGCCAACTTTGCCAACCGCTTTCGTCGTCTGACTGGTCAGACCCCGGGGGCATTTCGTCGCCTGGGTCGCAAACCTTTTGCAACGGATATGCAAACTCTTTGAAATTAATGACACAAGCCCCTAGGATCGGCGGGTTCCTGCGTCTAGCTAACCGTTTAGGTACCAAGATCCATGTTTGAAGATAATAACCAGAAACGTCCCCTCTACATTCCCTACGCCGGTCCTGCCCTGCTGGAGACCCCCTTGCTTAACAAGGGCAGCGCCTTCACCAGCGAAGAGCGCAGCAACTTCAACCTCGAAGGCTTGCTGCCCCAGAATATCGAGACCATCGAAGAGCAGGCCGAGCGCGCCTATCGCCAGTTTATGGCGTTTGGCAACGACATGGACAAGCACATCTATCTGCGCAACATCCAGGATACCAACGAGACGCTGTTCTACCGTCTGCTGCACAACCACCTGACCGAGATGCTGCCGGTCATCTATACCCCGACTGTGGGCAAGGCGTGTGAAGAGTTCTCCAACATCTATCGCCGTGCCCGTGGCCTGTTTATCTCCTATCCGGACAAGGACAGGATCGATGACATGTTGCAAAACGCCACCAAGCAGAACGTCAAGGTGATCGTGGTCACCGACGGCGAGCGGATCCTGGGTCTGGGTGACCAGGGGATCGGCGGCATGGGTATTCCCATCGGCAAGCTCTCCCTCTACACCGCCTGTGGCGGCATCTCGCCCGCCTACTGCCTGCCGGTGGTGCTGGATGTCGGCACCAACAACCAGCAACTGCTGAACGACCCCTTCTATATGGGCTGGCGCAATCCGCGTATCTCCGGCGAAGAGTATGCGGAGTTTGTTGATGCCTTCATTCAGGCGGTCAAGCGCCGCTGGCCAGACATCCTGCTGCAGTTCGAGGACTTCGCCCAGAACAACGCCATGCCGCTGCTCAACCGCTACAAGAATGAGCTCTGCTGCTTCAACGACGATATTCAGGGTACCGCTGCCGTGACGCTGGGTAGCCTGATTGCCGCCTGCAAGGCCTCTGGCGCCAAGCTCTCCGAGAAGCGGGTCGCCTTCCTCGGCGCGGGCAGTGCCGGTTGCGGCATTGCCGAGCAGATCGTGGCGCAGATGAAGGCCGAAGGGCTGACGGATGCCGAGGCTCGTGGCCGGGTCTTTATGGTGGACCGTTTTGGTCTTATCACCGACAAGATCCCCAACCAGCTCGACTTCCAGCGCCGCCTCTCCCAGCCGGTGGAGCGGATCAAAGACTGGCCGGTGGGGGACAACATCTCTCTGCTGGAGGTGATGGAGCACGGTCGGCCGGACATCCTGATCGGGGTTTCCGGTCAGCCGGGTCTGTTCACCGAAGAGGTGGTCAAGACCATGCACAAGCACTGTGCCCGTCCCATCATCTTCCCGCTCTCCAACCCCACCTCCCGGGTCGAGGCGACGCCGGCAGACCTTATCCGCTGGACCGACGGTCAGGCGCTGGTGGCAACCGGCAGTCCGTTTGCGCCGGTGGAGCACAAGGGCAAACGCTACGTCATCGCCCAGTGCAACAACTCCTTCATCTTCCCGGGGATTGGCCTTGGCGTCATCGCCTCTGGCGCCACCCGGGTGACCGATGCCATGTTGATGTCGGCCAGCCGCGCACTGGCGGAGTGTTCACCGCTGGTGAAAGGGGAGGAGGGCTCGCTGCTGCCGGATCTGGCAGATATCCATCAGGTCTCCCGCTACATCGCCAAGATGGTGGCCAAGACCGCCATGCTGCAGGGCAAGGCGGTGCAGACCCCGGACGAGGTGATCGATCAGGCCATTGAAGCGAACTTCTGGCATCCGGAATATCGCCGCTACCGCCGCACCTCGTTCTGATTGGACGGGGCGTGAATACCACGGCAAAGCAAAAGGGATGCGAAAGCATCCCTTTTTACTGCACGTCTGACATGGTTATCGCCTCAAGATCAACTACTCGCTGGCGCCCTGTACGCCGGTGACGCGCACCTCGACCCGGCGATCCGGCCCAAGGCAGTCGATGAGCGCGGCTTTCGCCTTGATGGCATCACACTGGGTGCCAGTGACCGGGCTGCTCTCGCCATTGCCCTGAATACTCACCTTGTCGGCAGGCAATCCCTTGCCGATCAGGAAGTTGGCGACTGTTTTGGCGCGAGCTTCCGAGAGGGTCTGGTTGTTGGCATCCGAGCCGATACGGTCGGTATACCCCATCACCACCGCACTGCCATCCTTGGGTTTGACGTCGGCTATCTGCTGATAGAGCGACTCCAGCGCCTGCATCCCCTCCGGCTTCAGCTCCGCCTTGCCGAACGCAAACAGTACGTCCGAACTCAGGTTGAAGGTCTGATCCACCGGCTCGGGAGCAGGCGGTGGCAGGGGGGCGACCATGGGGGCTGGTGCCGGCTCGACCGGTTTGCTGCGGTTGGGGTGGATCACCAACTCCAGCGTGGCGGTGCTGATGTCGCTGACCCAGCGCTGGGTGCCACTGTTGGCTTTGCTGTTATCCGGATCATCGCCAACGCGCACTATGTAGCGATAGCGTGCCTGCAGATCGACCCAGTCATGGAGCCGGGCAGTCAGGCCCAAGCCCGCCAGCGGCGCCAGGTTGTCGTCCCCGCCGTTGACAGACTCGACGTGATAGAGATAGCCACCGCCCTCGGCAAAGAGCGAGAACATCTCGCTGAGCGGCAAGCGCCCAATCACTGAGAGGGTTGCCCCCTTGCTGCTGAAGTCATGGCCGCTGATATCCCAGTCTCCGGTGGAGAGATAGCCAATCTCGGCACCCAGATTTTCCGTGAAGTTGTAGCCGCCAAACAGGGAGAGCGCAGTCGCATCCTTGCTGACATCCTGACTGAAATCATTCAGATCGTGCGCAATGGCCCAACCCCCCCCGACCCCGGCATACCAGTCGTGAACCGGTACCGCTTGTGCGCCTGTGCTCGCCAATGCCAATGCAATCCATACAGGTTTTACTGTTATGTTCATCGCGTATCCTCGTCGATGTTTGGTGTAGTGGGGCTGCCAGCTGGTCAAACCCCACACTTATGTATAGGTGACGGGCTGTTTTTAACCACCGAAGAGGTATGGGTAGTGGCATGCCACGAACGTGAATCATGGGGGAGAGGCGGGAAGATGGGAGGTGTCAGAAGTGATCCAAAAGGTGGGCAAAATGAGAGGCAAGAAAAAGGAGGGCATGTGGCTCATGCCATTAGTTAAGGATCCATTAGCCGATCCTCCTGATGTATAAAAAATCCGAAACCTGTTGATTGGTTTCGGATTTTTATGCGTGTTGACTGAGCGATCAACGTGCTTCATGCCAGCAATGCCGCTCCTTATCGATGGGTCGCGGCCTTCATCCCTTCCACAAACTCTTTCAGGCGAGTGAGCATATGCGCCGGGTTCTGGTGGTGAGTCTCGATGATCTTCACCACGGCGGAACCGGAGATGGCACCGGCTGCGCCAGCGGCAATCGCTTCACGCACCTGAGCCGGTTCACTGATGCCAAAGCCGAGCAGGGCGGGGGGCGCGTTGAACTCGCGCAAGGTATTGATCAGGCCATCCACCGGCATGCCGGCCTTGGTCTCGGCACCGGTCACGCCAGCGCGGCTTACCAGATAGGTGTAGCCATTGCCGAGCTCCGCCACCTGTTTCAGGGTCTCGGCGTCGCCATTGGGCGGGGCGATAAAGATGCTGTCGATGCCGAACTTGTCGGCGGCCGCCTTGTAGGGGGCGCACATCTGCACCGGCACGTCGGCCACCAGCACCGAATCCACGCCTGCCTGCTGGCACTTCTCGTAGAAGCCGTCAATTTTGCGCACATAGACCAGGTTGGCGTAGACCAGCAGGCCAATGGGCAGCTGCGGGTACTTGGCACGGATACGGCCGAGCAGCTCGAAGCAGTCGTCCGGGGTGGTGTGGCTGGCAAAGGCCCGCAGGGCGGCGCCTTGAATGGTGGGGCCGTCCGCTACCGGATCGGAGAATGGAATGCCGAGCTCAAGGGCATCGGCGCCCCCTTCGACCAGCGCATCGACGATGGCCAGCGACAATTCGGGGGTGGGGTCGCCCAGCATCACGAACGGCACAAAGGCGCCCTGATTGGCCGCGTCCAGACGGGAGAAGAGTTGTGCGTAACGGTTCATGACAAGGTTCCTTCTTTTTCAAAAATGTCTGCCACGGTGAAGATATCTTTGTCGCCACGGCCGGAGAGGTTGACGATGAGCACCTGCTCTTTTTCCGGTTCACTGCGGGCCATCTTGAGGGCGTGGGCCAGCGCGTGGGAGGACTCCAGCGCCGGGATAATGCCTTCGGATTTGGCCAGCTCCTGGAAGGCATCCAGCGCCTCCTTGTCGGTGATGGAGACATACTCGGCACGGCCGATGGCGGCCAGATGGGCGTGCTGCGGGCCGACGGAGGGGAAGTCGAGCCCCGCCGAGACGGAGTAGGACTCCTGAATTTGCCCCTGATTGTCCTGCATCAGATAGGAGTGCATGCCAAAGAAGACCCCCTTGCTGCCGTGACCGAGCGGCGCACCGTGCTCGCCGCTCTCGATGCCGTGACCACCCGGCTCGACGCCGATAAGGCGCACCGACGGCTCATCAATGAAGTCGGCAAACATGCCGATGGCGTTCGACCCGCCGCCGACGCAGGCGATCACCGCATCGGGCAGCCGTTCTTCCTTCTCGAAGCACTGGGCCTTGGCCTCTTCGCCGATCATCTTCTGGAACTCCCGCACGATAGTGGGGAAGGGGTGCGGGCCGGCGGCGGTGCCGAGCAGGTAGTGGGCCGACTCGTAGTTGGCAGCCCAGTCGCGCAGCGCCTCGTTGCAGGCATCTTTCAGGGTGCTGGAGCCGGAGTGCACCGGAATGACGGTGGCGCCCATCAGCTTCATGCGAAAGACGTTGGGTTTCTGGCGTTCGCAATCCTTGGCGCCCATATAGACCCGGCACTTGAGGCCGAGCAGGGCGCAGGCCAGCGCAGTGGCAACGCCATGCTGACCGGCACCGGTCTCGGCGATGATCTCGTTCTTGCCCATCCGCTTGGCCAGCAGCGCCTGACCCAGCACCTGGTTGGTCTTGTGGGCGCCGCCGTGCAGCAGATCTTCACGCTTCAGATAGAGGCGGGTCTTGGTGCCCTTGGTCAGATTGCGAGTCAGGGTGAGCGGGGTCGGGCGACCGGCATACTCGGTCAGCAGGGTCTGAAACTCGGCGATAAAGGCGGGATCATCCTTGGCGTCGACGAAGGCCTTCTCCAGCTGGAGCAGGGCGGGGATGAGGATCTGGGGCACGTACATGCCGCCAAATTCACCAAAAAACGGGTTGAGCAGGGTCATGGCTTCTTCCTTGTATTAGCTAAATCGAAACATCAAAAAGGGTTGCGTTACAGAGTGCGCAGGGCGGCAAACGCGGCCGCCAGCTTGTGCGCATCCTTCTGGCCTGGGGCACTCTCTACCCCGGAGTTGAAATCAAGGCCGAGGCAGCCGACCTGGGCCGCCTGCAGGGCGTTGTCGGGGTTAAGGCCCCCCGCCAGCATCAGTTTGCTCTTGTCGAGCGTGGCCAGCAGGGCCCAGTCGAACGCCTGACCGGTGCCGCCGCTCTGGCTGCCTACTTTGGTATCGAGCAGCAGGCGATCCGCCGGATAGTCGAGGGCGGGCAGCGGCTCGCCGCTTTCCTTGCCAAGAGAGATGCCAATTGCTTTCCAGATCTGGCAGCCAGCGGGCAGCAGCGGACGCAGTTCCTCGATATAGGCGGCATCTTCATCCCCATGCAGCTGCACCGCGGCGAGCCCCAGCGCCTCCACCGTCTTGGCGATAGTGGCGGGCTGGGCATTGCGAAATACCCCAACGTAAGAGAGCGGCGCGCCAGTCATCACGGCGCGGGCGGCGGGGATGTCCACATAGCGCGGGCTTTTGGCCACAAAGATAAGACCGCCAAATACCGCGCCCGCCTGATGGGCGGCGGCGGCATCCTCGGCGCGGGTCAGGCCGCACACCTTGTTCTGGCCCAGTACCAGCTTGCGCACTGCCGCCTCCAGATCCGGCTCGGCCATCAGGGACGAGCCCACCAAGAAGCCCTTGGCATGGTGGCGCAGATCCGCCACCTGGGCGCGGTGGTTGATGCCGGACTCGCTGATCACCACCCGATCGCTCGGGATATCTTTAGCCAACTGTTTGGTGCGAGCGAGATCGACGCTCAAGTCGCGCAGATCCCGGTTGTTGATGCCAATGACCGGTGCACCAAGGGCGATGGCGCGGGTCAGCTCCTCCTCGTTACTCACCTCGGTGAGCACGCCAAGGCCCAGCTCTTTGGCCACCGCGAACAGGGCGCGATAGCCCTCGTCGGTGAGCACCGAGAGCATCAGCAGGATGGCGTCCGCCTGATAGTGGCGGGCCAGATAGACCTGATAGGGGTCAATCATGAAATCTTTGCAGAGCACCGGCTGCGATACGCGACCTCGCACCCGTGGCAAAAAGGCAAAATCCCCCTGAAAGAACTTCTCGTCGGTCAGCACCGAGATGGCGGTGGCGTATTTGCCATAGATATCGGCGATCGCCTCCGGGCTGAAGTCATCGCGGATCAAGCCCTTGGAGGGAGAGGCCTTCTTGCACTCCAGAATAAAGCGGGTAGAGCCTGCCTTGAGCGCCCCGACGAAATCCCGATCGCTTGGGGTCAGCGCGCTCTGGAAGCGCTCCAGCGGCTGGGCCAGCTTGCGGGCGGCAACCCACTCCTGCTTGGCCGCCACGATCTTGCCGAGGATGGTCTGGCTGATGGAGGCCATGTTCAGAAAAGCATGGGGGGCGATAAGGTCTGACATCTCGTTATCCTTGCGAAACTGCGAACTGCCGCTCGGGAGTTCTGCATGAGTGCCCTGCGGGCGTTCTGAATGACTGCTGTGCGACATAGTGGCTGACATCATGCCTCCTGATGGCCCGCATCCTGATGGCTCAAAGTAGCCAGCTGAGCGGCCAGATCCGCTGCCTTGCCGCTCGCCAGCACCGCCAGCACCTCGGCCGCCGCGCTCTTGAGATCGGTCGCCTTGCCCGCCATCAGCAGCAGCGGCGCCACATTGGCGGCGATGGCGGCGTTGTGAGCCGGAGTGCCACGCCCCTCCAGAATGGCGGCGGTGATGGCGCGGTTCTCTTCGGGCTCGCCACCCTGAATGGCGCTGACCGGATAGGTCTCCAGGCCAAAGTCAGCCGGGGTGAGCAGAAACTCGCGGATTTCGCCGTCACGGATCTGGGCCACCTGGGTCGGGCCGTGAATGGCAATTTCATCCAGCCCGGCGCCGTGCACCACCATACCGGTTTTCAGTCCCAGAGCCAGCAGGGTTTCGGCGATGGGGCGCACCAGCTCGGGGGCATAGACCCCCATCAGCTGATAGGTGGGGCGAGCGGGGTTGATAAGCGGCCCCAGCACGTTGAACAGGGTGCGGGTCTTGAGGGCCTGACGTACCGGCATGGCGTGGCGCACCCCGGCGTGATACTGGGGGGCGAACAGGAAGCAGATGCCGAGCTCATCCAGGCAGCGGCGCGCCTGCGCCGGGCTCATGTCGAGCTTGATGCCCATTTTGTCGAGCAGATCGCTCGAACCAGACTTGCTCGAGACCGAGCGGTTGCCGTGCTTGGCCACTTTCAGGCCGCAGGCGGCGGCGACCAGCGCCGAAGTGGTGGAGACGTTGATGGTGTTGAGGCCATCGCCACCGGTGCCGACGATGTCGCAGAAGGCATAGTCCGGACGCGGGAAGTCGCGCGCTTCTGCCAAGAGGGCCTCGGCGGCGCCGGCGATCTCCTCCGGCGTCTCCCCCTTGATCTTGAGGGCGGTGAGCAGGCTTGCCAGCACTATGGGGTCCACTTCGCCACGTACTACCTGGCCGAAGGCGTCGCGGGTACTTTCACGGCTCAGAGACTGACCCTGATAGAGGGTGTTGAGATGATGATGCATGTTGGTCTCCTTACCGCACACTGCTAACTGGACGGGTGATGTGGGCGAGCGCCTGGGTCAGCAGACGGGCCCCTTCCGAGGTCATGATGGATTCCGGGTGGAACTGGAAGCCCAGCACCCGCTCATCCTGCTGCTCGATGGCCATGGGCATGCCCTGATAGTGGGCAATCACCGTCAGCTCTTCCGGTACATAGGTGGCGACTAGCGAGTGGTAGCGTGCCACCGGCAGCGGGCTCGGCAGACCGGCGAAGGCGCCGTGGCCGTTGTGCTCAATCAGCGAACGCTTGCCGTGGACGATTTCACCTGCCGCGCCAACGGTGCCGCCGTAGGCTTCGCACAGGGCCTGATGACCGAGGCAGATACCGAGGATGGGCACCTGACCACGGGCCAGTTTGATCAGATCAATCAGGCAACCCGCTTCGTGGGGGGCGCCCGGGCCCGGCGAGAGCACCAGCACGGCGTCCCCTTCGCAGGCGGCGATCTCGCTCATGATGCGGCTGGCCGGCAGGCTGTTGCGGTAGATCCGCACCGGATAACCGAGGGAGCGGAACTGATCTACCAGGTTGTAAGTGAAAGAGTCGAAGTTATCGAGCAGGAAGATATTAGTGGCTGTTGATCCGGTACTCATAGGCTCACGTCCTTATGTTGCTCCTGCTGGGCGCTCAGGGCTTGCAGAGAGGTGCCATGGCTGGCTGCAATGGCGGCCAGCACGGCCGCCGCCTTGGCGCGGGTCTCGTCCGCTTCGGCTTGCGGCTTGGAGTCATAGACCACCCCGGCACCGGCCTGTACGTGGGCCACGCCATCTTTCACAAAGGCGGAGCGGATGACGATGCAGGTATCCATCTCGCCAGCGCCGTTGATGTAGCCGACGGCGCCGCCGTAGCTGCCACGGCGTTTGCCTTCCACCATGCGAATGAGCTCGCTGGCGCGGATCTTCGGCGCGCCGGTGAGGGTGCCCATGTTCATGCAGGCCTGATAGGCGTGCAGGGCGTCAAGGTCGGAGCGCAAGGTGCCGACCACCTTGGATACCAGGTGCATCACGTGGCTGTAGCGATCCACTTTCAGCAGCTCCTTGACGTAGCGGGTGCCGGGCTCCGAGATGCGGGCGATGTCGTTGCGGCCCAGATCCACCAGCATCAGGTGTTCGGCCACCTCTTTCTCATCCTGACGCAATTCGAGCTCGATGCGGCCATCGAGATCCCGGTTGATGCTGCCATCGGGGTTGAAGCCGCGGCGGCGGGTGCCGGCGATGGGGTACATCTCCACGTCGCGGCTGGCGGCGCAGAATTTCACTGCGCTCTCGGGGGAGGCGCCAAACAGGGTGAAGCCCTCATCCTGCACGTAGAACATGTAGGGGCTGGGGTTGGTCTGCTTGAGGCGGCGATAGGCGGCCAAGGGGTTTGGGCAGGGCAGGGAGAAGCAGCGGGACGGCACCACCTGGAAGATGTCGCCACGGCGGATAAAGCCCTTGAGCTTCTCTACCTCGGCGCAGAACTGCTTGTCGCTCTTGTCCACGCTCATGCCGCCGGTCAGGGGCGGGGTGGCCGGGGCCTGCGCGGGGGCCTGCTGGCAGGCGAGCTTGAACTGGACGAGGCGCTCGCTCAGGCGGTGGTATCTGTCTTCCACCCGGCTCTCGTCGCTGTCTCCGCCAAAGATGCAGGCGAGCAGCGCAGTAGATCGCGCGATGTGATCGATGGTGATCAGGGTCTCGGCCACATAGAAGCAGTAGTCGGGGCAGTGGTTGCTCCCTTCCGGCACCTCGGGCAGATCCTCGAAGGAGGCGATCAAGTCATAGGCGAAGCTGCCCGCCATAAAGAGAGCTTCGCTGTTCGCGCTAGCGTCAAGAGGGCCGAGCTGGCAATCGAGCTCCCGTTGCAGGGTGCGTAGCACGTCCAGCACGCTGCTCCCCTTGAGGCGGGAATCTTCGTCCAGCTCCCGATCGGAGGCTGGAAAGTCGAGCTGCAGCTCGCCATCTACCAATGAGCGGGCCACCACGGCAGGCAGGCGCTCGGTCAGCAGGCATTGCAACTGGGCGCCGTTGTCGTTGAGGCTGCGCACCCGCACGGTGCGGCCGCGGCACTCGATGCGCAGGCAGGCATCGACCAGCAGCAGGCTCTGTTTGCCCGCTTTGGAGTCGATTTCGACCGATTCCAGCAGCAGGTTGTTGGGGCGACCCTGGCAGAGCTCGCTGTAGAGCGCCAGCGGATCGGCCACATAGGGGGCGTTGAGTTTGAGGGTATCGAATTCACCCAGAGGAAGGCGATGTGTGGCTGTCATAATGCGTTCCCTTGCGTGTGATGCGGTTTACCGATGTTCATGCGTCTAATCCCTTTAAAGAAAGCCTTGAAAAATGCCATGGAAATTAGGTTGGTTTGGGCGATTTCATCAGGGTCGCCATCGCCAGGTCATTGCGCTTGTTTGAATTCTCGGTTTCATCACAGGTTCATTTGCCGGATAATAAAAAAGCCCGCTGGGGTGAGCGGGCTTTCTCTTTGGGTTCTTAATTCGCTGTCAGATTACAGGTACAGCAACGACCACACGCCCGCATGTCAGGGAGTGTGCCACCACCAGATGGTCAGGATGGACGTCGTTTGCATGATAAAGTCCTGTAAAAAGAGGTTTGCAATGAATTGCCTACAGAAAACGATAAAGCCGCGGCCAAGTCAAGTCGCTTTTAGCCTTCTTTCACTGCGCTGCGACGAACAGTGACCTGACCACGAGAGCGGAATAACCTGATGAGATTCGATCTTCACTGCCATACCACGGCCTCAGACGGAGTGCTGAGCCCCGCCGACCTGGTGCGCCGCGCCGCCGAAAAAGGGGTCGAAGTGTTAGCGGTTACTGACCACGATACCCAAGCCGCGCTTGATGAGGTGCGCTGCACCATCGAGGCCGAGCAACTGCCGCTGCGACTGGTGAGCGGGGTCGAGATCTCCACCGGCTGGGAGCATCACGAAATTCATATCGTGGCGCTGGGGGTGGATGAAAAAAATCCGCAGCTGACCGACTTTCTGGCCGGTCAGCTGGCTCGCCGTGAGGCGCGTGCGCTGGAAATCGGGCGTCGTCTGGAGAAGTGCCTCATTCCCGGCACCTATGAAGAGGCCAAACAGCTCGCCGGTGACGCCGCTGTGACCCGCGCCCACTTTGCCCGGGTGCTGGTGGCGCGCGGGGTGGCCGACAACATGCAGAAGGTATTCAAGAAGTACCTGAGCCGTGGCAATAAAGGCTATGCCCCGGCCGAGTGGCCCGAGATGAGCGAAGCAATCACTGCCATTCACGCCGCTGGCGGGCTGGCGGTGCTGGCCCACCCCAGCCGTTACGATCTCACCGCCAAGTGGATCAAGCGGCTGCTGGTGGCCTTCAAGGCGGCCGGTGGCGATGCCATGGAGGTGTCATTGCCCCAGCAGAGCCCGCAGGAGCGGGCCAATCTGGGTCAGTGGGCCAAGGAGCACGACCTCTATATCTCGGTGGGATCGGATTTTCACTTCCCCTCCAACTGGACCGAGCTGGGCCGCCACCTCTGGTTGCCAAAAGAGGGCATGCCGGTCTGGCTGGCCTACCCCGGTCACTTTGGGCTCACCACCGAGCAACATGCAGAGCTGCTGGCGAGTCGCTAACGGCGTCAGCGAAATCAGGGTGCAAACCGGGCAAGAGGGGATGGCCATCGTGTGGCTGGCCTATCCCGGTCACTTTGGGCTCACCACCGAGCAACATGCAGAGCTGCTGGCGAGCCGCTAATGGCACCAGCGAAGCGGCCACAAACAGGTTAAGGTAGTGTCATGGGTTTTTGACCCGTGACCATACGAGCGGGCAGGGTTTGCTGCCCCCATTGCGAGAACAAGCTATGAGTCAGCATTTTTACGTACATCCGGAAAACCCCCAGGCCCGTCTGATCGGTCAGGCGGTACAGATCATCCAGAACGGCGGCGTGATCGTCTATCCAACCGACTCCGGTTATGCGCTGGGTTGCCAGATGGGTGACAAAGGGGCGCTGGAGCGCATCTGCCGCATTCGTCGCCTCGATGCCAACCACGACTTCACCCTGGTGTGCCGCGATCTCTCCGAGATCGCTACTTACGCCAAGGTCGACAACAGCGCATTTCGCCTGATCAAGAACAACACCCCGGGTGCCTACACCTTCATCTTCAAGGCGACCAAAGAGGTGCCGCGCCGCCTGATGAACGAGAAGAAGAAGACCATCGGCATCCGTATCCCGGACAACAAGATCGCCCAGGCGCTCTTGGAAGCCCTCGGTGAGCCGCTGCTCTCCACCACATTGATCCTGCCGGACTCCGAGATGGCCGAGTTTGACCCGGAAGAGATCTTCGACAAGCTGGGCAAACAGATCGATCTGGTGGTCAACGGCGGTTATCTGGGCGAGCAGCCCACCACTGTGGTCGATTTCTCTGACGACGAGCCGGTATTGCGTCGTCGCGGTGCCGGGGATCCGACTCCGTTTGAGTGATGTCGCTGAACCGGTGACAGTCCCTTCCGTCGAGACGGGTGCTGGCTCCACGCTACCCATCGCGAAAGTCCTGGGGCAGCCCTATCACGAGCTGCCCCAGGACTTGTTCATCCCGCCCGATGCGCTGGAGGTGTTCCTCGATACCTTCGAGGGACCGCTGGATCTGCTGCTCTACCTCATCCGGCGCCAGCAGCTCGATATCCTCAACCTGCCGATCCTGCAGATCACCGCCCAGTACATGGAGTACGTGGAGCTGATGCAGGGGCTCAACCTTGAGCTGGCGGCGGAGTATCTGCTGATGGCGGCCTGGCTGGCCGAGATCAAATCCCGCCTGCTGCTGCCCAAGGCGCCGGAGCTGGAGGATGAAGAGGAGGGGGAAGACCCGCGGGTGACGCTTATTCGTCGCTTGCAGGAGTACGAGCGGTTCAAGGTGGGGGGCGAGCGCCTCAATGCCTTGCCACGAGTGGAGCGGGAGATTTATATCGCCACCGCCCTGCCCCCCGATTTTGGCGCCCTCAAGCCACTGGCGCCCGATGTTTCGCTGGTTGAGCTCGCCCTTTACATGCAAAGTGTGGTAAAACGCGCGACTCATTTCGAACATCACCAGATCCGCCGCGAACAGATCCCGACCCGGGTGCGCATGGCGGAGATCCTCGCCATGCTCACGCTGGGGCAGACCCTGCGCCTTGAGCAGGTGCTGCGCGCCGAAGAGGGGCGCATGGGAGTACTGGTGACGTTTCTGGCCCTGCTGGAGCTGTGCAAGGAGCAACTGATCTGGATCTTGCAGGCAGAACCCTTGGGTCCAATCCATTTCGCATTGGCTGCAGAAGAGAATGAGAAACGTGAACAGACCCATTGAGCGTGCATCCCGTCTGTTGCGTTGCAGCCAGAACCCTTGGGTCACAGTGCATTTCGCATTGGCCGAGCAGAGCGAGGAGGGCAACCGTGGCGCTGCCCACTGAACGACTCAAGACCCTGATCGAAGCTGCGTTGTTCGTGGCCGGTCGTCCGCTCAATGTCAGTGAGCTGAAAAGCAGCGTGCTGGCCGATTATCCGGTGACCAGTCGCTATGTTCAGCTGCTGTTGGCCGAGATCAGGCAAGATTACAACTCGCGAGGGGTCGAGCTCAAAGAGGTCGCCTCCGGCTGGCGCTTTCAGGCGCGTCAGGAGTATGCCGAAGAGCTTTCAAGGCTCTGGAGCGAGCGGGCGCCGCGCTATTCGCGCGCCGTGATGGAGACGCTGACGTTGATCGCCTATCGCCAACCCATCACCCGGGCCGAGATCGAAGCGATCCGCGGGGTGGCGGTGTCGAGCCAGATAGTGAATACCCTGAAAGAGCGTGGCTGGGTGCGCAGCATTGGCCACAAAGAGGTGGCCGGTCGCCCCGAGCTGCTCGCCACCACCAGAGAGTTTCTGGATTACTTTAATCTGCAGAGTCTGGAGCAGCTCCCCGAGCTGGATCCTGAGCTGCAACCCCTGTTGCCCTCGGCGGTGGACGGGGAGAGCGATGCCCGGTGAATGGCGCCCAAGCGTGCCGATTTCACCGAGATATACATTTTTCAACTGTGGCGAGCGCTTCAACCGGCGTTTGTTACAGTTAACCCCGTTGCCCCTCTGACGAGTGGGCAGCGATCAACAATCAGGTAACCCCGATGAGTGAAAAACTGCAAAAAGTGTTGGCCCGCGCGGGTCACGGCTCCCGTCGTGAGATGGAGGCCCTGATCACCGCAGGTCGGGTCAGTGTGGATGGCAAGGTCGCCACACTGGGGGATCGCGTCGAAGTGAACGCCGTGATCCGGGTGGATGGTCACCAGGTCAAGACCCGCGGGGCAGAGGAAGTGATCTGCCGCGTACTGGCTTACCATAAGCCGGAAGGGGAGATGTGTACCCGTCACGATCCGGAAGGACGTCCCACCGTGTTTGATCGTCTGCCCAAGATGGAAGGTGCCCGCTGGATTGCGGTCGGCCGCCTCGACGTCAACACCTCCGGTCTGTTGCTGTTCACCACCGACGGTGAACTGGCCAACCGTCTGATGCACCCGAGCCACGAAGTGGAGCGGGAATACGCGGTACGTGTCTTTGGCGAGATCACCGAAGCCATGCTGCAGCGTCTGCGCAAGGGCGTGCAGCTGGAAGATGGCACCGCCAAGTTCAACAAGATCAAACCGGCTGGCGGTGAGGGTCTGAACCAGTGGTTCAACGTCACCCTGACCGAAGGTCGCAACCGTGAAGTGCGCCGCCTGTGGGAATCCCAGGAAGTGCAGGTGAGCCGCCTGATGCGGATCCGCTACGGCGACGTCAAGCTGGACCGCGGTATCCCGCGCGGCGGCTGGCAAGAGCTGAAACTGCCGGAAGTGAACTACCTGCGCGGTCTGGTCAACCTGCCGCCGGAGACCGAATCCAAGGTCGATCTGCAGCAGGATGGCAAAACCAGCCGTCACAAGCAGGCCGCCCAGATCCGTCGCGCCGTGCAGCGTCACAAAGAGATGCAGGGCAAAGAGCCGCGCGCTCGCGCCACCACCGCCCGTCGCAAGCCGCAAGCCTCTACCCGCAACTCAGGTACCGGCAGCAAGTAAGTGACAATGCGTTGCGAACTGCGTGCTGTCAAAGAGCGCGCAGTCGGCCAATAGAAAGGCCCGCACCAGATGGTGCGGGCTTTTTTTGTATCAAATGATCTTCATCGCTTGAAAAAGGGGAGACTGGCAAGACGTTGAGTGGCATTTCCGTCGGCTGCTTGCCCGCAGACTCGCCGCTGTGGTTGCTCTGCTCCGGTGAGCTTGTTAGCAGACGCCCCGTAAACCCTCGCCCAATCGAGCGGGGATATAAGGGGAGCTAATCTGGCGAGTTCTGCGAGGCTACATACGCCTTGAGTGTTTCGATAGTGGCCCCGCCAGCACTACAAGCAAAATAAGAGCGTGACCACAGCACCCCGCTATTACTCTGCTTTTGCAGGTGTGTATTCAAGATGCGAACGTGGCGACTGCTGATCGACTTCAAATTGTTGACCAGTACGCTTATTGCCAGCTTTGGCGGATAGGCAACCAGAAGGTGAACGTGATCAGCTTCGCCATCCATCTCCAAAACATCGATCTCCAGCTTCTCTGCTGCGGATAAAAATGCGCTGCGCATCTGCTCGATCATGGTGCCATCAAGCAGTTTGCGGCGGTACTTCGTGGTGAAGATTAAATGCACAACTAGCTTGCTGACGGAATGGCGGCGGCGTAAATACCCCTCAAAAGATTCATTGTGTACACTCACTTGAAATACCCCAAACAAAGCCTTATTGTGAGCTTACTTTATATCAGAGCGCCCAATGTGAAAAGAGCCACGAAAGTACGCATTTACCCCACCGGCGAACAAGCGGCATTCCTCAATGCCCAGTTCGGCGCGGTGCGGTTCGCGTACAACAAAGCCCTTCATATTCAGCGGCACATGTTCCAGCGCCACGGGGTTTCACTGAAACCCAAACGCGACTTGAAACCCCTGCTCGCTGTGGCAAAAAAATCGCGCAAATACAGCTGGCTGAAAGAGTACGATTCACAAGCCTTACAGCAGGCGGTGATCAACCTGGATAAGGCATTCGCCAATTTTTTCAACCCCAAGCTCAAGGCCAGGATGCCCACCTTCAAGAGCAAGCGAGGCAGGCAATCGAGCTACCACCCCAATGGCAAAGTGCTGACCGATGCCATCCTGTTACCGAAGATGACGCCCATCCGAGCTGTCATTCACCGAGATATTATCGGCGTGGTCTCCAGCATCACGGTCAGCCGTGGCCCGACAGGGAAATACTATGCCTCCATCCTTTGCGATGATGGCCGTGAGGCTCCCGCCAAGCCCTCCCTCATCACAGAGGTGACAGGCTATGATATGGGGCTGTCCCACTACCTCATTGCGTCGAGTGGCAAAAAGATGGCCAACCCGCGTCATCTTATCAACGCCAGTCGCAATCTGCGGCGAAAGCAAAAAGCACTGTCTCGCAAGAAAAAAGGCAGTGCCAATCGTAGTAAGGCCAAATTACAGCTGGCCGCCCTGCACGAGCGGGTAGCCAATGCTCGCGCTGATTTTCAGCACAAACTCTCTCGCACGATAGTTGACGATAACCAAGCGATCATCGTGGAGACGCTTAAAACAACCAATATGATGAAAAACCACAAGCTGGCCCGCGCCATTGGCGATGCTGGCTGGCATGGTTTTATCATGAGGCTGGAGTACAAAGCCCAAGCGGCGGGCCGCCACCTAATCAAACTCGATCAGTGGTTTGCCAGCTCTAAACCATGTAGTGAGTGCGGCCACAAGATGCCGGATATGCCACTTCACCAGCGACAGTGGGTATGTCCAGCGTGTGGGGCAGAGCATGACCGCGACATCAACGCGGCCATAAACATTCGACAGCAAGGAATATTGGAATTAAAAGCGGCGGGGCTCGCCGTTTCTGCCCATGGAGGCCAGCGTAAATCCGTCAATCTGACGGTAGCGGCCTAAGAAGTGGGAAGCCTCGCCGCTTGAGGCGGGGTGCAGTCACCCTGTGCGGCTCTGATAGAGGAGTGAACGATGAGCAAGGTACTTGATGAGCTGCTGGCGTTGCTGGCGCTGGAAAAAATAGAGGAGGGCCTGTTTCGGGGCCAGAGCCAGGATCTCGGTCTGCGGGCCGTGTTTGGCGGACAGGTAATGGGGCAGGCCTTGTCAGCCGCCAAGCAGACGGTTGAGACCGGCCGTCAGGTTCACAGTTTTCACTCCTACTTCCTACGTCCGGGGGATGTGACCCGTCCTATCGTCTATGACGTGGAGAATATCCGCGACGGCCAGACCGTCTCCACCCGCCGGGTCAAGGCGATCCAGGGCGGCAAGCCCATCTTCTATCTCAACGCCTCGTTTCAGGTGCCGACCGATGGCTTCGAGCATCAGGCGCAGATGCCCACCGGCATCACGGCGCCGGAAGCGCTCAAGAGCGAGCTGGAGCTGGTGCGCCCCTACGAGAACCTGATCCCGGCCTCCCTGCGCGACAAGATCCTCTGCGAGCAGCCCATCGAGATGCGCCCGGTGACCCTGGTCGATCCTATTCGGCCGACGGTGCAGGATCCGGTGCGTCACGTCTGGTTCAAGGCCAATGGCCAGATGCCGGACGATCTACGGATCCACAAATACCTGCTGGCCTACGCCTCCGACTTCAACTTCCTGCTCACCTCGTTGCAGCCGCACGGGGTGTCGTATTGGGAGCCGGATATGCAGGTGGCCACCATCGATCACTCCATGTGGTTCCACCGGGATTTCCGCTTCGACGACTGGCTGCTTTACGTGGTAGACAGCCCGAGCGCCAGCGGCGGTCGCGGTCTGGTGCGCGGCCAATTCTTTACCCGTGATGGCATGCTGGTGGCGAGCACCATGCAAGAAGGGGTGATCCGCCGTCGCGGCAGTTAAGTTGCGCAGCGGAGTCAAAACGGGGTGGCACTGGCCACCCCGTTTTCGTTGCTGCGATGTGCGCGGGCTCTTTGTGCGGGCTCTGCGGGATCAGCCGCCGCGCTGGTATTTGAAGCGCTTCTTGCGCCGGTAGGGATAGACATCCTCGAATACTCCCACCTTGATGTTGCTCTGCAGCATCTTCCAGTAGTTGGCGTCAAACATCTCCTTGTGCAGCTGCAGCATGATCTCCCGCACCTGCGGCTTTTGCAGCAGGAAGGTAGCGAACTCCTCGGGGAAGATGTCGTTGGGGGCCACCGAGTACCAGGGCTCGGCGCTCCACTCATCCTCGGGGTAGCGCGGCGGCGGGATCTGGCGGAAGTTGCACTCCGTCATGTAGCAGATCTCGTCGTAGTCGTAGAAGACCACCCGGCCGTGGCGGGTGACGCCGAAGTTCTTGAACAGCATGTCCCCCGGGAAGATGTTGGCCGCTGCCAGCTGCTTGATGGCGTTGCCGTACTCCTCCAGCGCGAGCCGGGTCTGCTGTTCGTCCGCCTTGTCCAGATAGAGGTTGAGCGGGATCATCTTGCGCTCGGTATAGAGGTGCTTGATCACCAGCTTGTCGTCGCTGATGGTGAGCGCCGACGGTGCCACCGTCTTGAGTTCGGCAAGGAGCTCTGGCGAGATGCGATCGAGGGGAAACTCGAAGTTGGTGAACTCCTGGGTATCGGCCATGCGGCCAACCCGGTCGTGCTGTTTTACCAGCCGGTATTTCGCCTTCACCTGCTCGTGACTCACATCCTTGGGCGGCGTGAACTCGTCTTTTATCACCTTGAACACCACATCGTAGGAGGGGAGGGTGAACACGCTCATCACCATCCCCTTGATGCCGGGAGCGATGATGAACTGATCCCGACTCTGGGCCAGATGGTGGCGGTAGTGGCGATAGAGCTCGGTCTTGCCATGCTTCTGGCAACCGATGGCGTTGTAGATCTCGTAATCGGGCTTGTGGGGCATGATCTGGCGCAGGAAGGCGACAAACAGCGCCGGTTCGCGGGCATAGACCATAAAGTAGGCGCGGGCGAAACCAAACACGATGGAGGCGAGATCCGGCTCGAAGATAACGGTATCCACATAGATGCTGTGGCCGGTGCTGAGCAGGGGCAGGATAAAGGGGAACACCTGATCCTTCACCCGGATCAGTCCCACCAGATAGGCCCCCTTGTTGCGGTAGAACACCTCTTTCAATAGCTCGATGGCGAAGGGCTCGTCATGAAGAATATGCGGGCCGTTCTCGGCAAGATGGCGGTGGATGTCGACAATATCCCGCTGCTTGTCCTCGTAGGGAAGGGTGAAGCTGTAATCCCCCAAAAGCTGGCTCAAGGTCTGCGGCAGATGAGCCAGATCGGTGCGATAGACCCGCAGCAGGGCGCTCAGGTCCGGTTTTTCGCCACGGCTGACAAAGGGGTGGATATAGAGGTTCTCGTCGCGGATATTGCGATGGCGAAAGATCCGCCGATAGACGGAGTTGAAGAAGGACTCCGCCACCTCGAAGTTGTCACAACGGGGCAGCAGATCGCTGAAGGCGCTTTTGACCCGCTTGAGCAGCTCTTGAGTGGCGTGGTGCTCCCCCATCATCTGGCGGATGGAGCTGGCGGTGGCCCCCACATGGTGGTCATAGAGGCGAATACGCTCCCGTCCGGCGAGCTGT
Organism: Aeromonas veronii; assembly: GCA_041319085.1. Classification (NCBI taxonomy): domain Bacteria; kingdom Pseudomonadati; phylum Pseudomonadota; class Gammaproteobacteria; order Aeromonadales; family Aeromonadaceae; genus Aeromonas; species Aeromonas veronii. Next base: position 1,307,007 of record CP101033.1, read on the forward strand.
ACCCCCAGCCAGTCACTGTTCTCGAAGCGGCTCTTGCTGCCCTGAGTTATCTCGAGAAACCGGCTGTAAAACGACTCGAAGCGTTGCAAGATAGTCTCGGCGACGGCCTGTTCCAATGGCTGCTGCATCTCTCTCTTCCTTGTGATCTGTCGGGCCGATAGCGCGAAGGATTGGGTGTAATTTGTTCACACGTCAGGCCACTATGGCAACATTGAAACATCTGTTCAAGTGGCAATTTTCGCGGATAAACGGTAGATTGCGCCCCTGTTTTGGCGATGGTTTAGCGACTGTTTGCCGTCTGTTTGAGAGGCCGTCCGGCCTGTGAGGAAACCCGATGAAGCTCTATTTTGTCCTGGTGGCACCTGCCCGTCCTGCGAATGTGGGGGCGGCTGCCCGCGCCATGAAAACCATGGGATTCGATGCCATGCGACTGGTGGCGAGCCGGGTACACGAAGAGGAGGAGGCGAGCTGGGTGGCCCACGGCGCCCAGGAGATCCTGACTCAGGCCGAAGCGTTCGACACCCTGCCCGAGGCGCTGGCGGACATGGATCTGGTGATCGCCACCACCGCCCGTGAGCGTGGTCGCTACCAGCACTACCTCACCCCGGGGGAGATCCGCGAGCAGATCCGTGCCAAGCCTTCACTCAACAAGGTCGCCATCGTCTTTGGCTGCGAGGAGTCGGGGCTCTCCAACGAGCAGCTGGCCGAGGTCGATCTCATCAGCTATTTGCCCCTCAAGGTGAGCTACCCCTCCCTCAATCTGGGGCAGGCGATCATGCTCTACGCCTACGAGATGAGTCAGCTGATGGATGAGCTGAACGCCGACGGCGGCGCAGTGGTAGCAGAAAATTTTGATAACGCCGGGCAGGTTAGGGTGTTGAAAAGCAAAACAGCAGAATTGCTTGGTGAACTCGGAGTTTCGCAGGATGAAAAACTGCATCAATGGGTGATGGACCGGGTGCCCATGCTGCCGCAGCGGGATTTGAACATGCTCCACCTGCTCTGCAAAGACCTCGCGCGCCGCTTTGGGCGTGAGTAGGAAAGAGGTTTAAGTTGACAGCCCATCGCCCGCCGCGGTATTGCTAAAAGCCAGCTTCGTCAACGAGTGTTCGTCATGCAGTTATTCACCAACGTCATCACCACCACCATTATTACCGGTACCACCACAGGTGGCACTGGGGCCGGTTGATGCGCTGACGAACAAGCACAGAAATCAAAAAAGGCCCGTACCCACCCAGTACGGGCCTTTTTGTTGGATTGGTTTTTAGATTGAATTTCATAGATTTACAGGGAGAGAAAGCGATGAGAGTGTTGAAATTTGGCGGGTCTTCACTGGCCGATGCAGAACGTTTTTTACGGGTGGCTGATATCGCGGTCAACACCCACGGCCAATCTCAGGTAGCCCTGGTGCTCTCTGCTCCTGCCAAGGTGACCAATCATCTGGTGGCGCTGGTGGAGCAGACCAGTCGCGGCATGGATGCCAGTTCCACCCTGTTTGAAGTGAATGGCATCTTCTCCCGCCTGCTGGCCGGGTTGAAGGCGGCCTATCCGGCGCTCGATGACAAGGCATTGCTGGCCCGTCTCACCGCCGAGCTGGATCAGGTGGAGCGGTTGATGCAGGGCATCCGTCTGCTGGGCCTCTGCCCGGACAACGTGCAGGCGCGCATTCTGAGCCGTGGTGAAAACCTCTCCATCGCCTTTATGCACGAGTTGCTGCGGGTGCGCGGTCTGGAAGTGGATCTGATCGTACCGGAAGAGCTGCTGGTCACCGATGGCGGCTATCTGGAAGCTCACGTCGATATCGAAGCCTCCCGCCTGCGCTTTGCCGCCAAGGGGCTGCGTAGCGATTGCCTCTACCTGATGCCGGGCTTTACCGGTGGCAGCGACAAGGGCGAGACCGTGCTGCTGGGTCGCAACGGCTCCGACTACTCCGCAGCCGTCTTGGCCGCCTGTGTCGATGCCGAGTGCTGCGAGATCTGGACTGACGTCGAAGGCTGTTACAGCTGCGACCCCCGTCTGGTGCCGGATGCCTACTTGCTGAAAACCCTCTCCTACAAGGAGGCGATGGAGCTCTCCTACTTTGGCGCCAAGGTGCTGCACCCGAAAACCATCGCACCTGTGGCCCAGTTCCACATTCCCTGCCTCATCAAAAACAGCTTCAACCCGCAGGGGCCGGGCACCCTGATCGGCCCGGAGAGCGGCGACGATGACCTGAAAGTGAAGGCCATCTCCGACTTGTCCGGCATGTGCATGTTCAACGTCTCCGGCCCCGGCATGAAGGGGATGGTCGGTATGGCCGGTCGCATCTTCTCCGCCGTCTCCCGCGCCGGGGTCAGTATCGTGCTGATCACCCAGTCATCTTCCGAGTACAGCGTCAGCTTCTGTATCCACAGCTACGACCAGGACAAGACCCGCAAGGTACTGGAGCGCGAGTTCGAACTGGAATTCAAAAACCAGCTGCTGGAGCCGCTGGATATCATCAGCGATCTGGCGATCATCTCCCTCATCGGTGACGGCATGCGCACCAGTAAAGGGATGGCGGCCCGCTTCTTCACCTCGCTGGCGCAAGCCTCCATCAATATCGTCGCCATCGCCCAAGGGTCGAGCGAGCGCTCCATCTCTGCGGTGGTGCGGGATCGCAAGGTGGCGGAAGCCATCAAGGCGTGTCACCAGAACTTCTTTGGCAGCCAGCAGTTTATCGATCTCTTTGTGGTCGGGGTCGGCGGCGTCGGTGCCGCGCTGGTGGATCAGATTGCCCGCCAGCAGCCGGTACTGGCCGAGCAGGGTACTGGCCTGCGGGTGGTCGGCATCGCCAACAGCCGCCAGATGGCGGTCAACAAGGATGGCCTGAACCTCGCCAACTGGCGGGAACAGCTGGCGGAAGCCCGCGACAGCTTCTCGCTGGAAGGGGTGAAAAAGCTGGTGGAAGATAGCCACATCATCAACCCGGTGATCGTCGACTGCACCTCCTCCGAGGCGGTTGCCGTCCAGTACGCCGACTTCCTCGCAGCCGGTTTCCATGTGGTTACACCGAACAAGAAGGCCAACACCGGTTCGCTCGATTACTACAAGGCGCTGCGCCGCACTGCCCGCCAGACTCGCCGCAAGTTCCTCTATGAAACCAACGTGGGCGCCGGCCTGCCGGTTATCGAGAACCTGCAGAACCTTATCAAGGCGGGTGACAAGCTGCGCGCCTTCGATGGCATTCTTTCCGGTTCGCTCTCCTTTATCTTCGGCAAGCTGGACGAGGGGATGGCCTTCTCCGAGGCGACCAAAATCGCTCGTGGCAACGGCTTTACCGAGCCGGATCCCCGCGACGATCTCAACGGCATGGATGTGGCGCGCAAGCTGCTCATTCTGGCTCGCGAAGCCGGCATGGCGCTGGAGCTCTCCGATGTCGAAGTCGAGCAGGCGCTGCCGCCCGGCTTTGACGTCAGTGGCGACGTGGAAGCCTTTATGGCCCGTCTGCCGGAGGCTGACGGCTGGTTCCGCGACCAGTTCGCCGCCGCCCAGCGTGAAGGCAAGGTGCTGCGCTATGTAGGTTCCATCGAGGGTGGCAAGTGCAAGGTCGCCATCAAGGCGGTCGGTGGCGACGAGCCGCTGTTCAAGGTCAAAGACGGGGAGAACGCGCTCGCCTTCTTCTCCACCTACTACCAGCCGATCCCGCTGGTGCTGCGCGGCTATGGCGCCGGTACCGAAGTGACTGCGGCGGGCGTCTTTGCCGACGTGCTGCGCACCCAGAACTGGAAGCAGGAGCTATAAGCATGAGTTCAGACATGTACCCCTCTTATATGACTGAAGGTGGCAGCGTAGTCGCCTATGCACCCGCCTCCAGCGCCAACCTGAGCGTGGGATTTGATGTACTGGGGGCGGCGCTCGCCCCCGTGGATGGCTCTTTGCTCGGCGATCGGGTGCAGGTAAAAGCGGCTGACGTGCCGTTCGCCCTCTCCGCCGTGGGCCGCTATGCCCACAAGCTGCCGGACGATCCGAAAAAGAATATTCTCCATGACTGCTGGGTCGCCTATGGCGAGGCGCTGGAGAAGCGGGGCCTTAGCCTCAAGCCGCTCGAAATGGTGCTGGAGAAGAACCTACCGGTCGGCTCGGGTCTGGGTTCCAGCGCCTGCAGCGTGGTGGCGGCGCTGGAGGGGCTCAACGCCTTTCACGGCGCGCCCCTCGACGAGCACGACATGCTGCTGCTGATGGGGGAGATGGAGGGCAAGATCTCCGGCTCCGTTCACTATGACAACGTGGCCCCCTGTTATCTGGGCGGCATGCAGCTGGTGCTGGAAGAGCACGGCGTTATCAGTCAGGGCATTCCGGTGTTTGACGAGTGGTACTGGGTGGTCTGCTATCCGGGTACTGTGGTTTCGACCGCCGCGGCCCGCGCCATTTTGCCGGCCCAATATCGCCGTCAGGATTGCCTCACCTATGGTCGTCGCCTGGCCGCCTTTGTCCACGCCAGCTACACCGGGCAGGAGGGGCTGGCCGCGAGCGTCTTGAAAGACGTGATTGCCGAACCCTACCGCGCGGCGCTGATCGAAGGCTTTGCCGAGGTGCGGGCGCAGGCGGCCCAGAACGGGGCGCTGGCCACCGGCATCTCCGGCTCCGGCCCCACCGTGTTTGTGGTGATGAAGGAGCTGGCGCAGGCCGAGCGGATGAAGGATTGGATGGAAGCACATTTCGTGCAGAACGAAGATGGATTTGCCCGGGTCTGCAAACTGGACATGGCCGGGGCACGGGTAACAGGAAGCGAGCTATGAATCTCTACAACATCAAGGACAACAGCGAACAGGTGAGCTTCGCGCAGGCGGTGCGTCAGGGCTTGGGTCGCGAACAGGGGCTCTTCTTCCCCGAACAACTCGAGCCGCTCGCCGATGTGGATGCCCTGCTGGATCTGCCGCTGGCCGAGCGCTCTGCCCGCATCCTGAGCCACCTGCTGGGGGACGAAGTGCCCGCCGCCAAGGTCAGCGAGCTGATCGACGCCGCCTTCACCTTCCCGGCGCCGCTGGTGAAGCTCAAGGATGGCACCTATGCCCTCGAACTGTTCCACGGCCCGACCCTGGCGTTCAAGGATTTCGGCGGCCGCTTTATGGCCCAGTGCCTCGCGGCGTTTCGCACCAACGACAAAATTACCATCCTCACCGCCACTTCGGGCGACACCGGCGCCGCCGTGGCCCACGCCTTCTTCGGGCTGGAGGGGATCGAGGTAGTGATCCTCTATCCCAAGGGCAAGATCAGCCCCTTGCAGGAGAAGCTCTTCTGCACCCTCGGCGGCAATATCCGCACCATCGCCATCGATGGCGACTTCGATGCCTGTCAGGCGTTGGTAAAACAGGCCTTTGACGACGAGGCGCTGAAAAAGGCCATTGGCCTCAACTCCGCCAACTCCATCAATATCAGCCGTCTGCTGGCGCAGGTTTGCTACTACTTCGAAGCGGTGGCCCAGCTGCCCAAAGCTGACCGCGCCAAGGCGGTGATCAGCGTGCCGTCCGGCAACTTTGGCAACCTCACCGCAGGCTTGATTGCCAAGGCGCTGGGGCTGCCGGTGAAGCGCTTTATCGCCGCCACCAACGCCAACGACACCGTGCCGCGCTACCTGAAAACCGGTCAGTGGGAGCCACACCAGACAGTGGCAACCCTGTCGAATGCCATGGATGTCAGCCGCCCCAACAACTGGCCACGAGTAGAAGAGCTCTGCCGTCGCAAGGGCTGGGCGCTGGAGACCCTGGGTTCCGGCATGCGTGACGACGCCCAGACCCGCGACTCCCTTAAACGGCTGCATCAGCTGGATTATCTGTGCGAACCCCACGGCGCCATTGCCTGGGATCTGCTGGGGCAACAGCTGGCCGAGGACGAAGTGGGGGTGTTCCTCTGCACCGCCCATCCCGCCAAGTTCAAGGAGTCGGTGGACGAGATCCTCAATCTCGATGTACCGCTGCCCGGCCCGCTTGCCAAGCATGCCGAACTGCCGCTGCTCTCCGTTAATTTGCCCGCGGAGTTTGCCCGGTTAAGGGAATTTTTGGTTGAGTAAGGCTGGTTGAGCAAGATAGCCGGGTGCTGAATGGCAGCCATAAAAAATCCCCCGATGTCGGGGGATTTTTGTTTTATAAATACAGATCGAATCAGTAACTTAGAGTCTGGATTTGGACACCAACATTTTTGTCTGCGACGTCTAAACAGCGGTTTGTCAGGTAAAAACCGCTCGATTGCCCAACTGTTACTGTTTTCCTGGGGTCAGTATTCATGATTGCAGAGATAGCCAGCCGAGCAGTGGCTGACTCAGAAAGGTGGGTGTCCTAATTTCCTTATTCTGCATTGGGAAAGGTGGCGCTGCGAGTGTGTAATGTCCATATGCTTACTATCTATTTTGAAGGTGTACCTTCAATCCTGAGTGAACTATTAAATATGACACTCTATCAAACTTGTATTCCATAGAGTCTTTTTTTGATATTTTATGTTTGAACCTAACAAAGTTAGTGTCTTTATCAATTAAGCCTATATAGGAGCGTAAAAATAAATCTTCCAATACAGCATCTGCATTCACATCTTTACAATGGCTACTAATTGCAAATTTGGCTACGCCGTAAGGGCAGTTATGCTTGTTGCTAATGTTCTTTAATGCATTAAATATATTTTGAATTTGAGTGTGAGTATAAAAAGACGAAAGCTCATTACTTAGCTCTTTTGCAAGCTCAGATGAATAAATTCCGAGTAAGTTGTTAATGTTATACTTATTTAATGGTAATTCATACCCGCCACTCTCAAGGGGTTTGAAAAATAAAATAAGATCTCTTGGTCTTAAAAATGTATGGTCACATATATATTTAAAAGCTGATTTTTTATTGAAGGCCTCTTCAACGAGACTTGCCCAAGCAGAGCTTTTATTAGGTGTTATATTTGCTGATTTAAACGCGTTCTGTGCTCTTTTCTCAATTAGCTTTTTAAGGCCAAGTTCATCCTCTCGCTCATGCTTTATATATTCTTCCTGATACCAATCTAAAGTGGCTGAATATGATGTAAATATTTTTGCTATATCCGACTCTCTTGGTGAAAGTAATCGTTCAACATCATCCCTTATTAAAATTATTGCTTTTGCAGAGATGTTATTTTTCGCAAATACATTATTGTTTATATACTTTGCTGTGCGAATTAAGTTGACTATAGTGTCTACCGATTCGTCATTTTCAGCATTAAATCCAATATCTAGATCATCGAAGAAAACAACATATGAATTTTCATTTTCTGTGTTTTCTTTTGATGATAAAACGGCTGAAACAACTTGCTCTAAATGTGGCAAAAGTTTGTAGTAAGGGGCTTTTGATTCCTTTATTTCAATCTCTTTTCCAAATTTACCTTTAAAGAATTGTTTGAGCTTGTCGATACTTATTTCGAATTTATATTTTTTTACTAACTCGATAATTTCACCTTTATTGATATCAATGTAACCAGAGTTATTTTTTATAAATTCGTTTAATAATGAAAGGTTTTTGTCGTGTGCTATGGCTTCATTGTTAAAAAAAAGCTTAAGGATGTGAGTGTAAATCAGCCACTTAAATAAATGTTCTTTGCTTTTTGTTATATCATCTGGCGTTTGGCCTAGTTGCACTAAAGTCTCCATATTCACTGTGTCTTGGCGTACGAATGAGCAAAATAAATTGGCGTTATTTTTAGATAAACCATAAGTGTACTCTGCGAACGCGCTTTTACCACAGCCTTTTCTACCGACTAAAATGAATTTCTCATTTGATAGTTCATGAAATAAGTTATGGTGATCTTCATATACATCAAAGAGAGATACTTTTGATGTTGGCAAAGATTCGGCTTCGGCTTCTGGTGCACCAAAATATAGTGAGTTTGGCCTTTGGTTTTGAGTCAGACTTTTAAAAACCACATATACTCCAAAATTAAAAGTTAATGTTAAAACTAAATGGCTGACTAGAATAGAAAAAATGCCAAACTAGGACGGCCACCTTTTTGAATGAGGTGTTACCTCCTCCAAACTCACATTACATCATCACGTATGTTTGGCTTCGCTGTGCTCAGCGCCAACCTACGAACTTCATCAATCACTGTTCAAAACCCACGCTACCGCCCGTGGATTACAGCTTCCAATATGCTCCATTAACCAGCGAGGGCAGCAGCCCATCGCAGCAATAGGCACCGGATGGCTATGATAGGCCAATCGAATCTGGTCTCACCAGTCAAAAAGTGACGTAACTATCAGAAAAATCGCCTTTTTTGCGCTGGCTCAACAAATCGCCCTGACTGGGCACAGGATTCCCATGGCCCTTGATTTTATTGGGGTTGGCTAGTGAGGCAGGAATGGATACGGCTGGCTTGCCGTCGGGGAAGGGCTGGCTGGGCGCAATCCCGCGCTGCCAATCGGCGCTATAGTGCGGGCGATGGTTGCCCTGTGCTCCGCTCCCAAGCTGGCGAGGCGGGGGATCTGCGGCAACAATCAGCTGTTGCAATCACAGCCATTTGCAACACATCGTCATGCAAATATGACCATGCAAACACATCACCAGATAGAGAGGACATCTCCCATGAAGCGTACCATCCTGTTCGGCCTGCTCTGCGGCAGCGTGCTGCTGGCCAATCCAGTCTTTGCCAACGACGCAGCCCAGTTGCAGTGCGAGGCGCAGGCCGCTGCCAAAAAACTTGCGGGCGCCGCCAAGACCAGTTTTATTGGCAAGTGCGTCAAGGGTGCTGCCGCTAAGGAACCAGCCAACGGCAAGGCAGCCCAGTGCGAGAAGGCCGCCGCCGACAAGAAGCTGGCCGGCGCGGCCAAGAACAGCTTTATCCAGAAGTGCGTGAAGACGGGCGCGGCGGTGGATCCGGCGGCCAAGTGCGAGAAGGCGGCGGCCGACAAGAAGCTGGCTGGCGCGGCCAAGAACAGCTTTGTCCAGAAGTGCGTGAAGGATAGCGCCGCCAAGTAAGGCATTTTCTCATCCGGTGTGTTTGCGGGGGCCATCAGGCCCCCGCGCTGTTTGGGGGCACTGATGGCGCAACGCACAAGCCTTGTATCGGGGCGGCAATAGCGACACTATTGACTCCTTTTATGGGTTCCGCAGAGGCGCAGCCATGACCTGCCGTGACCGGACGAGGCGTTGGCGAGCCCTGTTTGTGCGGGATTACGCGCGATAAGGGAGCAAAGCAGGATGATGGAAGGGATGGAATGGCGCTGGCTCAATGAACCGGCCGAGTGGCACCAGACAGACGACGGTTTGCAGGTGGTAACGGACCAGCAGACCGATTTTTGGCGCAGCACCTGGTATGGCTTCGAGCGCCATAGCGGGCATCTCTATGGTTGCGATGTGGCGGGGGAGTTTACCTTTCAGGTCTGCGTCGAGGGGGAGTTCACCACCCTCTACGATCAGGCGGGGCTGATGCTGCTGCAAGACGAGGCGCACTGGCTGAAAGCGGGCATCGAGTACAACGATGCCCAGCCGATGATCGGCAGCGTGCTGACTAATCCGCGATCTGACTGGGCCACCGGTATTTTCTCCGGCAATCCGCGCCGCTTCTGGCTGCGGCTGACCCGGCTGGCCGATTGCCTGCGTTTGCAATACTCCATCGATGGCAAGGTGTGGCCGCTGCTGCGCCTCGCCCCGTTCCCGCCAAGCGAGCGCTGTTTTATCGGGGTGATGTGCTGCACGCCGGAGCGGCAGGGGCTGGCGGTGCGCTTCTCTGATCTGCGACTCACGCCGCCCCTAGGCAAGGCGCTCCATGATTTGAGCTAGGCCAGCGGTTTTGCCTGCGTCATTCAAGCAATAAAAAAGCGCCCGCAGGCGCTTTTTTCATTTGGCTGGTAAAGCCTCAATTAGCTGATCAGGCTGGCCCACAGGTCATATTCGTCGGATTCATCGATCCGTACCTTGACCATGTCCCCCGGCTTGAGGCCGGTTTCGCCGTTGAGGTAGACCAGACCGTCGATCTCCGGTGCATCGGCAAAGGAGCGGCCAGTGGCGCCCTCTTCGTCCACCTCGTCGATGATAACGGTCATCTCCTGACCCACTTTACGGGCCAGCTTGCGGATGGAGACCTGCTGTTGCAGCTCCATAAAGCGCTGGAAGCGCTCTTCCTGAATCTCTTCCGGTACCGGATCCGGCAGCTCGTTGGCCAGCGCCCCTTCGACCGGGCTGTATTTGAAGCAGCCGACCCGATCCAGCTCCGCCTTGTCGATAAACTCCAGCAGCATCTGGAACTCTTCCTCGGTCTCGCCCGGGAAGCCGACGATAAAGGTGGAGCGCAGGGTGATCTGCGGGCAGATCTCGCGCCACTTCTGGATCCGCTCCAGGGTGCGCTCGACAGTACCCGGGCGCTTCATCAGTTTGAGGATGCGCGGGCTGGCGTGCTGCAGCGGAATATCGAGGTAGGGCAGGACCTTGCCATCGCGCATCAGCGGGATGACGTCATCCACGTGCGGATAGGGGTAGACGTAGTGCAGGCGCACCCAGATGTCGAGCTTGGCCAGCTCTTCGCACAGGGCGACCATGCTGGTCTTGACCGGCATGCCGTCGTAGAAACCGGTGCGGTGCTTCACATCGACGCCGTAGGCGGAGGTGTCCTGGGAGATCACCAAGAGCTCCTTTACGCCCGCCTCTTTCAGGCGCTTGGCTTCGGCCAGCACGTCGCCGATGGGACGGCTCACCAGATCCCCGCGCATGGAGGGGATGATGCAGAAGGTACAGCGGTGGTTGCACCCTTCGGAAATCTTCAGATAGGCGTAGTGGCGCGGAGTCAGCTTGACGCCGTGGGCCGGCACTAGGCTGGTGAAGGGGTTGTGGGTCGGCTTGGCCACGTATTTGTGGACGTGACCCAACACCTCTTCATAGGCGTGGGGGCCGGTGATCTCGAGCACCTTGGGGTGGATCTCGCGGATCTGGTTCTCTTTGGCGCCGAGGCAGCCGGTGACGATCACCTTGCCGTTCTCGGCCAGCGCTTCGCCGATCGCTTCCAGCGACTCTTGCACCGCGCTGTCGATAAAGCCGCAGGTGTTGACGACGACCAGCTCGGCATCGTCATAGCTGGGCACCACATCGTACCCTTCGGTACGCAGCTGGGTCAGGATGCGTTCTGAATCGACCAGGTTTTTGGGGCAACCCAAGGAGACGAATCCTACTTTGGGGGCCTGTTTTGTGTTGGACATCGCTCAATCACTCTTAGGTGGCTCTTCTTTAAGGGCGCGGATTTTACCGGAATGGTTAACCAAAAACTATACAGCCAGCATGGCAGAACCGAACAATATCTCCGAGTAGGCAGGATTGGGTTGCACCAACAGCCGGTGATGGCGCGCCCTTGGTGGGGCTATTGCTCCTTTCCTGCAGGCTTGTTACGGGGAAGCTGCTTTGTTGATTTTCCTGTCTATTTCGACTCAATGGCAGCGAGGAGAGTACCGGGAGTCATATACTCCCTGCACGGGGCGGGAGATGATCAACCGGATGATCAACGAGTTTGGTCTCGATGGCATTCACCACACCGATATGCTGACCACTCGCAGCGTCATGCATAACGGGGAACAACAAGAGAGGGGCACCAGCAGGTGCCCCTCTCTTTTATGCGCTTTTCTATTCCATGCGCCTTTATTTTGCCGATGTTGTGTTTGTGGCTATGGCATTCGCGGCCTGATTACTTTTTGGGCGGCGGCGCGCTGATTTGATCGAGGTGATCCGCGCTGGCGCTGGAGCAGCCACAGGGGCGCACCTCTTTATCTTCCCGCTTCTGGGCTAGCTGGTATTGGCGCCACCAGATGATGGTGCCCATGGCCAGGATCAGCACGAACGAGGCGAACAGGCTCAACAACCAGATGGACATGATCTCTTCTCCTTGGTGGTGATGATATGCACGGCGATCGCATCAGTGATGATGGCAGCAACCGCCCTGCTGGCTGGCGCCCTCACTGTCGTGACAACAAGTATGGCCTTGTCGTGAGCTATCTGCCTGCCTTTGATACGTTAACGCCGAGTTAAATATTGTCGATAGCCAAGATCGCCGACTAGCTGTCGGCTTGGCGTTGAGCTGGAAAATTCGTGATGAATTAGCCCGTTAGGTGGCCTGATGATCGCCACGCAGCAACATGACGTAGTGACTGGCGTGTTGACCTGTGCATGATGGCGTGTTGGTCGAGGCGGTTTCCATCGGCGCCAGTTGCAGCGCTATCCCGGATGTGGTGACAAGTTGTTGTAGCTGAGCGTGACCTATCTTGCCGCTTGGCGGCAGGGGGAAGCAGAGCGGTGCGCCCGCTTTGAGCAGGGTCGCCAGCTGTTGCAACAGGGGGACAAGTGTAGCCGCGTCGCTATCAAGCGGGCGGCTCAGCCAGATGCCATCGTAAGGCAGCACCGAGTGCATCTTCGCCAGCGGGCAGACCCGTACTGCTTGTCCGGATTGCTGCGAGGCGACTCTGGCGTCAGCCAGTACCGCTTCACAGGCGGTGACCACATACCCCTCGGCCCGCAGCCAGCACAGATCCTCCCCCGTACCGCACTGACCATTGAGCAGGTGAGCGCCGGGTTTGAGGCGCGCCACAAAGGCAGCCCGGATGCGGGCGTGCTGGTCGTTCAAGGGCTGGGAAGCGGGGAGGGCGTCAGAGTGTGGCACAGGGGTTACCTCAAGCAGGGGGCGCACAGGTTAACAAATCGTGGTCTGACTGCCAAAGCGGGCGGCCAGGCCCCGGTTTGCGGGGGCATATTGGGGTTGTTGGTTGCTGTTAGCGGCCGCAAGCATGGGGCTGGGCCAGCATGGTGAACATGCTCTCTATCAGGAAGGCGGATTCGCCTTGCAGGTCGATCCGCCCCGGAAAGTGGAGCCAGTTGATGATGTAGCCATCCAGGGTGCAGTGGAGCAGGGTGGCGGCGCGCTGCAGATTGAGGTCGGCGGGCAGCTGGCCCCGCCGTACCGCGTTGGCCAAGGTTGTCTCCAAGTCCCGGAAGAAGTTGGCGGACTGGCTGCGGATATGCTCGCGCAGTGAGATGGCTTCCCCCTCCAGCGATTCGAGATTGAACAGGATGGTGAACATCTGCCGCTGGGCCGGATTGTGAATGAAGCTGTGGAGCACCCCTTCGAAGAAGAGGCGCAGTTGCCCCAGCGGATCCGGCTCGTCGGTATTAAGGCAGGCATCGAGCTGGTGGGCGAGGGGGCTGCAGAGCTCCTGCCAGAGCGAAATGAAGAGTTCATCCTTGTTCTTGAAGTGCCAATAGATGGCCCCGCGGGTCAGGTCAGCCGCCCTGGCGATGTCGGTCAGGCTGGTCTTGGCCAGGCCCTGAGCGCAGAACAGATCCAGCGCCGTGCTCATGATGTGGCAGCGGGTTTGCTGCGCCTCTTCTTTGGTTCGTCTGGCCATCGAAATTTGTGCCTCATGCAAGCAAAAAGTCACTTACATACATTTATGAATGTATGTATATTGCCTCATCTTTCGACTATTTACCAACAGGGCCCATGTGGCCCTGATTGTTCATTGACTGGCAAAGGCTCAGGTGTTTCATGCATAAACATATTCTTGCTCGTTCAGTTGGTCTTGCCTTGCTGGCTACAGGCTTGCTGGCAGGTTGTGGTGACAAGGGGGGGGCACCCCAGGGACAGGGCGGCATGCCACCCGCAGCGGTCAACGTGGTGACCCTGCAGAGCAGCCCGCTGATGTTGACCACCGAGTTGACCGGCCGCAGCGCCCCGCTGCGGGTGGCCGAAGTGCGTCCGCAGGTGAGCGGCATCATCCTCAAGCGCCTCTTTACCGAGGGGAGCGATGTGAAGGCGGGCGATCTGCTCTATCAGATCGATCCGTCTGTCTATCAGGCGGCGGTCGCCAGCGCCAAGGCCAATGTGGCCAAAGCCGAGGCCAACGAGCAGAGCGCCCGCCTCAAGGCGCAGCGCTATCAGGAGCTGCTCAAGGTCAAATCCATCAGCCGTCAGGACTATGACGATGCCGACGCCAGCTGGAAGCAGGCCAAGGCGGAGATCATGGCGAGCAAGGCGGCCCTGCGCACTGCCGAGATCAATCTCGGTTACACCCGCATCACGGCCCCCATCAGCGGCCGCATCGGTAAATCCGCAGTGACCGAGGGGGCGCTGGTGACTGCCCAGCAGGCTGACAGCCTGACTTCTATTCAGCAGCTCGATCCCATGTATGTGGATGTGCGTCAGTCTACCGCCGATCTGTTGCGCCTCAAGCGTTTGGTCGCCGAGGGCAAGCTGACTCAGGACGAGCAGAAGGGGACCAAGGTGACCTTCCAGCTGGAAGATGGCAGCACCTATGGCGAAGAGGGCTCGTTGCAGTTCTCCGATGTGACAGTGGATGAGACCTCCGGCATGGTGACCCTGCGGGTGATTGTGCCCAACCCTCATCAACTGCTGCTGCCGGGCATGTTCATGCGCGCCACCCTGCAAGAGGGTGAGCGGGCGCAAGGGCTGCTGGTGCCGCAAACCGCGGTCGCCCGCACACCCAAAGGTGGCGCCAGCGTGATGGTGGTGACCGCTGACAACAAGGTAGAACAGCGCAACGTGCAGCTGAGCCGGATCGTCGGCAGCAACTGGGTGGTGGAGTCAGGGCTCAGCTCCGGCGAGCGGGTGATCGTGGCGGGTTTGCAGAAAGTTCGACCGGGCGCCGTGGTCAATCCCGCTGAGCAGGGTGCCGATGCACCGTCTGCTCAAGCTGCGTCCAACACCCCGGCCAACAAGTAGGATGGAGTAGTCGCCTCATGGCTCGATTTTTCATAGACAGACCCATTTTTGCCTGGGTGATCGCGCTGGTGATCATGCTGGCGGGCAGCCTGGCCATCATCAAATTGCCGGTCGCCCAGTATCCGAGCATTGCGCCGCCCGCTGTCGGCATTTCCGCCAGCTATCCGGGCGCATCCGCCAAAACGGTGGAAGACTCGGTGACCCAGATCATCGAACAGAACATGACCGGGCTGGATCACCTGCTCTACATGTCCTCCCAGTCTGACTCCGCGGGGCGGGTGTCGGTGACCCTGACTTTCCAGCCGGGGACCGATCCCGATATCGCCCAGGTGCAGGTACAGAACAAGCTGCAGCAGGCGATGTCGCTGCTGCCGCAAGAGGTGCAGCAGCAGGGGATCCGGGTACAGAAGACCTCCAGCAGCTTCCTGATGGTCGCAGCGCTCATCTCCAGCGATGGCTCGATGAACAACGAAGATCTGGCGGACTATGTGGTCTCCAACATCAAGGAGCCCCTGAGCCGTCTGGACGGGGTAGGGGATATCACCCTGTTCGGCAGCCAGTACTCGATGCGGGTGTGGCTCGATCCCAACAAGCTCAACCGGGTGCAGATGACCCCGGGGGATGTGCAGGCGGCCATCAAGGCGCAGAACGCCCAGGTGGCGTTCGGCAAGCTGGGTGGCACCCCGTCGGTGAAAGATCAACAGTTTACCGCCACCATCATGGGGCAGACCCGCCTCTCGACCGTGGAGCAGTTCAACGACATCCTGCTGCGGGTGAATCAGGATGGCTCCAAGGTGCGGCTGAAAGATGTGGCCCGGGTCGAGCTGGCGGGCGAAAGCTATGACGCCGAGGCGCGCTACAACGGTCAATCCACCGCCGCGGTTGCCATCAAGCTGGCTACCGGCGCCAACGCGCTGGATACCGCCGAGAAGGTGCGTGCCAAGCTCAATGAGCTGTCGGAGTACTTCCCGGCCAACATGGCGATCGTCTACCCCTACGACACCACGCCTTTTGTGCAGATCTCCATCGAGGAGGTGGTGCAGACTCTGATCGAGGCGATCTTGCTGGTGTTCTGCGTCATGTATCTGTTCCTGCAGAACTTCCGCGCCACCCTGATCCCGACCATTGCGGTGCCGGTGGTGCTGCTCGGTACCTTCGGCGTCATGGCGGCGTTCGGCTTCTCCATCAACACTCTCACCATGTTCGGTATGGTGCTGGCCATCGGCCTGTTGGTGGATGATGCCATCGTGGTGGTGGAGAACGTGGAGCGCCTGATGAGCGAGGAGGATCTCTCCCCGCTGGAAGCAACCCGCAAGTCGATGACCCAGATCACCGGCGCACTGGTGGGGATCGCCCTGGTGCTCTCCGCCGTGTTCGTGCCGATGGCCTTCTTCGGCGGCTCGACCGGTGCCATCTATCGCCAGTTCTCGCTGACCATCGTCTCGGCCATGGTGCTGTCGGTGCTGGTGGCGTTGATCCTGACTCCGGCGCTCTGTGCCACCCTGCTCAAGCCGATGAAACATGGCGAATTTGGTGCCAAGCGCGGCTTCTTTGGCTGGTTCAACCGCGTCTTTGATGCGGGTACCAACCGCTATCAGAGCGGCGTGCGCAAGGTGATCAAGCAGGGCGTGCGCTACAGCCTGATCTA
Source organism: Aeromonas veronii (assembly GCA_041319085.1). Taxonomy (NCBI): domain Bacteria; kingdom Pseudomonadati; phylum Pseudomonadota; class Gammaproteobacteria; order Aeromonadales; family Aeromonadaceae; genus Aeromonas; species Aeromonas veronii. Next base: position 1,323,331 of record CP101033.1, read on the forward strand.
CGGCGCCATGCTGGCGGTACTGGCGGTGCTGTTTATGCGGATGCCCACCTCCTTCCTGCCGGAAGAGGATCAGGGGGTCATCATGTCCATGGTGCAACTGCCGGTGGGGGCGACCAAGCAGCGCACCGAGGTGGTGCTGGCGGACATGCGCGACTACTTCCTGAAAAACGAGAAGGATAACGTCGACTCCGTACTGACCGTGGCGGGCTTCAGCTTCGCCGGTAGCGGCCAGAACAGCGGTATGGCCTTTATCAAGCTGAAAGACTGGAGCGAGCGCAACAGCCCGGATCGCAGCGCCAACGCCATTATCGGCCGCGCCATGGGCTATCTGTTCAGCATCAAGGAGGCGCAAGTGTTCGCCTTCAACCTGCCTCCGATCCCGGAGCTGGGTACGGCGACCGGTTTTGACTTCTTCCTGCAAGATCGCGGCGGCATCGGTCACGACAAGCTGATGGCGGCGCGTAACCAGCTGCTCGGCATGGCGGCGCAGGATCCCAATCTGGTGCGGGTGCGCCCGAACGGGATGGAAGATACGCCGCAGCTCGATATCAAGATCGACTACGAGAAGGCACTGGCGCAGGGGCTCTCCATCGCGGATATCAACAACACCCTGGCCACCGCCTGGGGCTCGTCCTATGTCAATGACTTCGTCGATCGTGGCCGGATCAAGAAGGTCTACCTGCAGGCGGATGCCCCCTTCCGGATGAACCCGGAAGATCTCAAACTCTGGTATGTGCGCAACAGTGCCGGTCAGATGGTGCCCTTCTCCGCCTTTGCCAGCACTGAGTGGAGCTTCGGCTCGCCGCGTCTGGAACGTTACAACGGCGTACCGGCGATGGAGATCGTCGGGGAAGCGGCGCCCGGCAAAAGTACCGGTGATGCGATGGCCGCCATCGAACAGATGGTGAAACAGCTGCCGGAAGGGGTGGGCATCGAGTGGACCGGGCTCTCCTTCCAGGAGCGGCAGGCCGGTTCACAGGCTCCTGCGCTCTACGCCATCTCCTTGCTGGTGGTGTTCCTCTGTCTGGCTGCCCTCTACGAGAGCTGGAGCATTCCGTTCTCGGTGATGCTGGTGGTGCCACTCGGGGTACTGGGGGCCATTGTGGCTGCCACCCTGCGCGGATTGGAGAACGACGTCTACTTCCAGGTGGGCCTGCTCACCACCATCGGCTTGTCGGCGAAGAACGCGATCTTGATCGTGGAATTTGCCAAAGAGCTTTATGACAAGGGGATGGGCTTGGGTGAAGCGGTGGTGGAGGCGGCGCGCCTGCGGCTGCGCCCGATCCTGATGACCTCGCTCGCCTTTATCCTCGGGGTGTTGCCGCTGGCCATCAGCTCCGGCGCCGGTGCCAGCAGCCGTAACGCCATCGGTACCGGCGTGATGGGGGGAATGATCAGCGCCACCGTGCTGGCCATCTTCTTCGTGCCGCTGTTCTTCGTGTTGGTGATGCGCTACTTCACCAGCCACCAGAGCAACAAGGTGCGCATGGCGGCAGCGGTTGAGCCAAAAAATGACTGAGCAAAAGCGGGCAATGTGACCCTGAGAGACAGGTCACGAGGTGATAAAGGGGTCAGTTAACGCTGATCGCCAAATGGGGCAACCTGAGCGGTTGCCCCATTTTTTCGTCCAAAAAACAGCAACGTGCTATGATCTGTTCGATATTTAAACGTGGCGTTCATTCGATCACCAAGCATTCACAAACCAGAATCGGTTCTCTATCGAATCTTAATTAAAGCCATCGAGGAAGGCATTTTTTGCTGTGCAGGTTTACCGGAAAAGAGGTAGAATCCGCGTCTTATCGGGCTGATAAACGGTATTGTCTCTGACAAATACAGACCCTCTTTTGTTGTACTGGCAGAAGGAGGTTACAGGGTGATGTACCACCAAGAGATAAAGGGCTGGAGGGCATGATGACCAACAGCAAGCAAAATCCGGTTAAAAGCAGCAAGCTGGGGGCTGTAACCCAGGGGCGGTAGCCATGATGTTTGTCTGATTTTTGTTTAAATTTCAAACGGCGTTGTTGTGTGATCCTGCCTTGGTGTTATATGTGAACGATATGTGCGACAGGCTGATGTTTAGCGTTAGTCAACGCAACGCCGCGCTTCATACCCCCGATATCCCATGTCGTATTCACTTCCTCGCAAGAGAGTTATATCGATGAAAATACTCGTGACCGGAGGCGCCGGTTTTATCGGCTCAGCCGTGGTGCGTCATATCATCAATAACACCACCGACTGCGTGATCAATCTCGACAAACTCACCTATGCCGGCAATCTGGAATCCTTGGCCGATGTATCGACCAGCGAGCGTTATGCGTTTGAGCAAGTGGATATTTGTAACCGCGCCGAGCTGGATCGGGTGTTTGCTCTGCACCAGCCGGATGCCGTAATGCACCTGGCCGCCGAGAGCCATGTCGACCGCTCCATTACTGGCCCCGCCGACTTTATCGAGACCAATATCGTTGGCACCTATATGTTGCTGGAAGCGGCTCGTGCCTATTGGAACGGGCTGGATGAGGTGCGCAAGGCGGCGTTCCGCTTCCACCATATCTCCACCGACGAGGTGTATGGGGATTTGCCGCACCCGGATGAGCTTATGTGTGACATGGCGCGTGACGCAGGACTCGTGACTGGTGATTTGAATTCCGACTCCCGAATCCCGAATCCCGAATTACCGCTCTTCACAGAGACTACCCCCTACGCCCCCAGCAGCCCCTATTCTGCCTCCAAGGCATCGAGCGACCATCTGGTGCGCGCCTGGCGTCGTACTTACGGCCTGCCGACCATCGTCACCAACTGCTCCAACAACTACGGCCCTTATCACTTCCCCGAGAAGCTGATCCCGCTGGTCATCCTCAATGCGCTGGATGGCAAACCGCTGCCTGTCTATGGCAAGGGCGACCAGATCCGTGACTGGCTCTATGTGGAAGACCACGCCCGTGCGCTCTATAAAGTCGTGACGACAGGCGTTGTCGGCGAAACCTACAACATCGGCGGCCACAACGAGAAGCAGAATCTGGAGGTGGTACACACCATCTGCGATCTGCTCGATGAGATGGTACCGCTTGCAGGAACTGCGGGACTCGGGACTCGGGAATCGAATCCCGAATCCCGGATCCCGAATCCCGGTTCCCGCAGCTACCGCGATCAAATCACCTATGTGGCCGACCGCCCCGGTCACGATCGCCGTTACGCCATCGATGCTAGCAAGATAAGCAGTGAGCTGGATTGGCAGCCAGAGGAGACTTTCGAATCAGGCATTCGCAAAACCGTGCAGTGGTATCTGGATAATCAAGCCTGGGTGGCGAATGTACAAAGCGGCGCTTATCAGCAAGGGTGAATTCCAAAGTGGCTATTGCTTAGTAAATCCAGTATTTAAGCAATGGGTATTTGTGATGTGGATGTTGGAGTTTAATTATAAATTAAAGGCCAGACTCCAATTTCATTTATGACTTTAAATACAGATTGGCGCTTAAATTTACATGTCCCTCTTAAGAAAAAATATTCTGCTCTTGTTACTGATGCAAGGAGCTAATTATCTGATCCCTTTAGTGACATTTCCTTATCTGACTCGTGTGCTTGGTGTGAGTCAATTTGGTGTCTACGCTTTTATTTTAACTTTGTCACAATATTTTGTGTTGGTAACTGATTTCGGATTTAACCTCAGCGCATCCAAAAAAATTGCACAGGCTAATGGGGATAAAAAAATAATCAGCGAGGTATATTGGGCAACGATATCGGCAAAATGCTTAATTGGCATTTTATGTGCCTTGATTGTATTAGGGCTTTACTTTTACAATATCGACAATCCTGATTATCATGGTGTGATTTTTATTTTATTTACTATCGTGGGTTCGGTATTTACACCGATCTGGTTTTTTCAGGGGATTGAGAAAATCTCGGCGCTGACGCTAACTAATATTCTTTCAAGAGCCTCGGCGATCCCATTAATTTTGTTATTAGTAAAAACGGCTGAAGATGTAAATTTGGCAATATTAGTTCAGGGGGCTGTAGCCTTACTGGCGGCAGCGATATCACAAGTGTTGGTGTACCGAGTTGGATTTATTATCAAGGTTAGGCTTAGCTTGGCAGCAATATTGGCACAGCTAAAAGACTCATTGCCTTTATTCATTTCAACGGTGGCAATCAGTCTTTATACTATGAGTACGCCCGTGATTCTAAATCTAGTGAGCAATAGTTATGAAATTGGTTTGTACGGCAGTGCCGATAGATTAAGAGGGGCATTAATTGGGCTCTTCTTAGTCATAGGTAGTGCAATCTACCCCAGAATTAATAATTTGTTCGTAACTGACAAAGTGGCGATGTACCAATTACTGCGTAAAATTATCATTGCCAAATGTAGCTTCGCACTCACTATTATTGCTGGTGTGTGGATATTTGCTCCACAACTGGTGGCCTTGTTACTGGGGGCTGAGTTTGTTGCTGCCGCGGATGTGCTGAAAGTTATGTCAGTGCAATTTTTTACGGTATTGATGTCAGTCGCTATTGCGAATTACTTGTTGCTGCCCTTTGGCTATCGTCGTGAATATATGTTGTTACCTATTTTCACCTGCATCTTGCATGCAGGGTTGTGTTTCTTCTTGGCTACAAAATTTGGCGCGATGGGTGGTGCAATATCGGTTACCTTTGTTGAAACATTTACAATGGTAGCGTTAATATACGTGGCATATAGCAAAGGCCTTTTTAAAGGCTTTAAAAGCTAGGGAAAGTGCGAACAAGTCCTTGGTGTGAGATCATGACCCTCACTTGGCATCATGAATGGGGTTCGGAATGCGTCACCAGCTTACCTTCGCGGATTGCGAGTTCAATGGCAAACGCTGCAAAACCCGCAAAGAGATATTCTTGGCCCCCATGGAGGATCTGCTCCCATGATCAAGGATGCTGGGGGTTATCGAGCCCGTCTATCCCAAGGCTGGTTACCCACTCGACATCATGCTCCGCATTCACTGCATGCAGCAGTGGTACAACCTCAGCGACGGCGCCATGGAAGATGCTCTCTACGAGCTTGCCTCTATGCGTCTGTTTGCCAAACTCTCCCTTGACCAGGCCATCCCTGACCGCACTACCATCATGAACTTCCGTCATCTGCTGGAGCAGCATCAACTGGCCCGCCAGCTCTTTGAAGCCGTCAACCAGTGGCTTTCTGACGCCGGCATCATGATGAAGCAAGGCTCGCTGGTCGATGCCAAGAGTGGCCTGACTCACAGCCTGGAGACCATGGCCGCCAACGAGCACGACCTCAATCAGGTGGGGAATCTGCTCCATGGCAAGCTCAGGGAGCTCAAGAAGCATCCTCGAAAAAACAAGGCAGTCATTGCCGTTGAGAGGCTCAAATCCAGCATCCGCGCTAAGGTGGAGCACCCGTTTCGGATCATCAAATGCCAGTTTGGCTTTGTGAAGGCTCGGTTCAAGAGGCTACGCAAAAACGACAACCAACTGGCAATGTTGTTTACGCTGGCGAACCTGTTTCGAGTGGACCAGATGATACGGACATGGGATAGCTGTGCCCAAAAATCGAAATAAGCCTCGAAAATGAGGCGAAATGGTGCTTAAAAGCCCGTTTTTGGCGGTAAAAGTCAAAATTTCGGAGTAATGAGCATTTAAAACTTGGGCACAAGGGGGTCATGATGAAAGTACGACCCACTTGTTCGCACCTTCCCTTATGGGGCGCGGGGTTTCGTAATCTTGCCCTGGAAAGTAAAGAAAGATTTATTTTACTTCACTTTTATAAAGAGATAAAATTTTGTATAAACTAACGGTTATTGTTGCCCTGTATAACGTAAAAGAGTACGTAGTTGATTGTATTAATTCCTTTGTGAATGCAAACCCTCAAAAGAATGAAGTTCGATTAATTATTGTGAATGATGGTTCAACTGATAACTCCAGAGAGTTAATTGAGTCTTTCGAGTCTCACCCTAATATTGTCATTTTGGATAAAGTTAACGGTGGCGTGAGTTCTGCTAGAAATGCGGGGCTGGATTATGCGCTAGGGACAACCGAATACGTTGGATTTTTGGATGCAGATGATCTGCTCTCCCTCGACTATTTCACTGAATTTGATCGGATTTATTTGCAGCATAAGCCGGATATAATCGAATTCAATGCCAACTTTTTTTCAGATTGGCGCACTATTAAATTTGACGTCAGCCAAGGGCATGATGAACTCGCTGATGTTAATGATGCTTTTCTTGCTCGCATTGTAAATAATGGAATGTGGTTTGCTTGGTCAAGAATATACAAGGTCGAGTTATTTGAGCATTTACGATTTTCCAATGGTCGACGTTATGAAGATATGATTTTAGTGCCTTCTTTGTATGTCAGAGCAAAGCAAGTTTATTCGAGTAGTAAGGTATTATATTTATACCGTGCTAATAGTAATGGCATCACCCATAATGGAAAAGCATCGGATGTAGATGATATTCTGTATGCTGTGAAAGTGTTTGGGCTTTTAAAGCTATCTGAAAGTTTTAATAATAAATTTAAGCGAAAAGCATTGAATGTATTGATGCCAATCTTAGTAAATATATCTCACTCAACAATAAAACCAAGTGTTTTTAGAAGAATTTCAGAATCACTAGATGTTAGTACTAACACGGTATTTTTTCTTTATTCAAAAGCAAGTGTAATGAAGCCTATTAAAGATACTGTTAAATTCATCGCTCGCTTTTTCAAGCGTGGATAAATTTGTTCCTGATTACCCATGATTAGCAGCCACCACGAACTATACTGATCTTACATGGCGCGGTTCCCTTTACGTGTGGGTGAGCCGAGTGACTCCGCCAAGCAGCCATGAACAGGATGTATTCGGCTCCTGGTTCACCACTCGAAACCAAGCAAGGTAGTTTTCCAGGTAGTCTGTCCCTACTCCGTGAAATTTGGCCATCCATTCCCGCCAACGACTCACGTAGTTATTGAGGGTCTGGATGTGGAAAACATCATCTTCTACTCGATGATGAGCGCTGGCGATCAACCGCTTATGGATCACGCCCGGCGCGTTCTGTGCAATCGTGCTGTAACTTAGATTGCCATCCGTGCACAGGATTGTTCCCGCCGTGAGGAGTGGTTTTAGGGAAGGTTCGATTTGACTCAAGCTTTTATCTAACAACACAGCATCACTTTCTCGACCATATCGATCTAGCGCGATTAAGAGCGGGACCAAGGGTATATGCCCACGTTTTTTACCCTTCGCGCCCCGGCGTCTTGCTGGACGATCCAGATGACGTCGTCCCTTAAATGATTCGGCTACAAATACCTCATCGGCCTCGACGATCCCGGCCAATTGCTTGGCTCGAGTGGTCAGTGCGTAGCGCAGAAAGCGATGGCGCCAACGAAATGCGGTCTTCAGGTTGATGGCGCACTCTCTGGCTGCGGCTCGCAGCGACAACCCACGACTGAGGCAGTCAGCATAGGCAGCCCACTTGTGCTTGTGATGAAGCCCCGCCAAAGCAGAACCATCCAATTGATTGAATGTTTTGCCGCATGCCTTACAACGGAACCGCTGCTGACCACGAGCACGTCCCCAATGAATGACACGGGAGGAATTGCAACAGGGGCATGCTGCGACAGCCTCGCTCTGGTTTGCCAATGCCTGATGGAGTTGATCACGTTGCAGATGGTGACGAAGTTGTTCCTGGGCGCGTTCTAGTTGGATTGGGTCGAGCTGGGCAAAAGAACGCAGCATTGAGGAAAACGCTTGGCTGTCCATGGCAAGCTCCTTACTCAAATAACCTGAAATAAGTATAACGCTTGCCACCAATACGGCTCTGGAACAGCGCCTCTTACGTACAGTTACTGAGGTGCGAGATCATGGCCAAAAGCAAAGTCCAATTCCAGAAAGGCTACAGCCTGTTTGAGTTTTTCAAGGACTATGGCACTGAAACGCAGTGCGAAAACGCGCTGCTCGCTTGGCGTTTTCCACACGGTTTCGTCTGTCCTGAGTGCGCCAACAAGACCTGTTGTCGCCTGAAAAGTCGGCCACGCGTGCTGCAATGCAATCACTGCCGTCACCAGATGTCATTGACTGGGAACACTATTTTCGCAAACACCAGCTCCCTCTGACCAAGTGGTTTCTGGCAATGCACCTGTTATTGCAGACCAAAACAGGCTTGTCAGCGATGGAGCTAAAGCGCCAGTTGGGCGTCAAATATGACACCGCCTGGATGCTCAAGCACAAGCTGCTGCAAGCCATGAAAGAGTCCGATGACAAGCAGCCCATCAGCGGCATCATTCAGCTCGATGATGTCTACTGGGGTGGCGAGCGCCGTGGTGGCAAACGGGGTCGGGGCGTGGCAGGCAAGACGCCATTTGTGGCAGCAGTGGCCCTGAATAAGGAAGGGCATCCAATCAAGATGCGGATGACGGTGGTCGATGGTTTCAAAACCAAGTCCATTGCGGATTGGGCAAAACGGCATGTTGCCAGTGGTAGCGCGGTGATATCCGATGGATTGGCCTGTTTCAAAGCGGTCAAAGAGGCCAATTGTGAGCACCTGGGTGTTGTCACCGGGGGCAACCTTGATTTGCTGGATCATCCGGCATTCAACTGGGTAAACACGATGATAGGGAATGTGAAGAACTCGCTGCGGGGCAGTTGCCATACGCTCGGAGCGAAGCATTTACCGAGACATCTTGCTGAATACTGCTTCCGGTTTAATCATCGTTTTGACCTCAAGAGCATGTTGGTTGAATTGGGGCATGCAGTCGTGGCCAGCCCTCCGATGCCATATCGACTCTTGAAGCTGGCTGAGGGTCATGGGTAATCAGGATTTATTTTTACAATGTTATTTAGTGGTGAATGTCGACTTTAATAGAGGGGTAGCTAAGATAACTTCAGTGAAAGTTATAGATTAAATGAATTCCTGATTCATGAATTCAGATAATAAATGCAATGTCCATGGTGCATTGGAGAGAAGAGGCCAACCACTGATTCTGGTACGCTTCTTCTCGCCAAAGAAACAAAGCGGTACACCATTAGATACCAGCAGTTGACCGAGGGGCTACGATACCAGATCGCCTGCCTCTATGACCATGGCCTGACGCAGGCTTGCATTGCTAAACGGCTCGGCGTTCATCCATCCACCATCAGTCGTGAGCTGCGTTGTAATCGGGATGAGCAGGGCTACCAGCCGCAACAGGCTCACCTGCGGGCTATGACGCGACGACGGACCAGTCAGAAACGCACGCTTCCCGCGGCTACCATCGACTTCGTGTCCATGGCGTTGGTCGCAGACTGGCCCCCCGAACAGATAAGTGGCGTGGGCAAACTCATCGACTGCCCAGTCAGCCATGAGTGGATATACCGCTATGTGGCACGCGATAATGCCAACGGCGGCACGCTCTACCGATATCTGCGTCAGGGCCATAAACGTTATCGCAAGGGCCGCAACAGCAAGCGCAGCGTCATCCTCAATCCGGTGTCAATTGATGAACGGCCAGCGATAGTTTATGAGCGCAGCCAGTCTGGGAGGTCGATACCGTGCTGGGCAAACAAGGCCGCGGTGCCCTCGTGAGCCTGCTGGAGCGTAAAACCCGACTCTATCTGGTGAGATACGTCCCCAGTAAGATGGCCAGCGCGGTGGCTGACGCCATTATCAACATGCTCACCCACTACCGGGAGCATGTCCATACGATTACCGCCGACAATGGCAGAGAGTGTGTCGAATATGAGCAGGTTGCGGTAGCGCTGGAAGCACAAGTTTATTTTGCCCACCCCTATTGTTCATGGGAGCGGGGGCAGAACGAGAACAGCAATGGCCTACTGCGGCAATACGAAAGGCAGTGATCTGAGCGAGGTGAGCATGGAGGCTCTTGCCGGCTTCGAAAAGCGGCTTAACTTCAGGCCACGCAAATACCTGGGGTTTAGACAACCGCAGGTGGTTTTTGACGAATTGTTCAATACAGCCTGATTTTTAACCGGACGTTGCACTCCAGTGTTGAATCCGCCGTTTCGTAATCTTGCCCTGAAATAGCCACTGAATTGAAATGGTTGCCGAAGGAGAGTTTTGAGTCAGGATTATCCAAGACGATAACTTGGCATATCTCCCAAATAAAAGACCTTGACTGAATTTACCATTGATATATTTGCATGTCCTGCGTGAACTGAACTTGAGATTGGTATTTTTTATATGAAGAATAATATTTTGAGTCTCATTGGTCGTAATAAAGACCTGTTCGTTGATGATATTGGTAAAAATGAACAAAAGCTGTCGGATGTCGTTAGCCAGTCCCGGTTCCTTGTCCTGGGGGGGGCCGGTTCCATTGGTCAGGCGGTGACCAAAGAGATCTTCAAGAGAAATCCACGCAAGTTGCATGTTGTCGATATCAGCGAGAACAACATGGTCGAGCTGGTGCGCGATATCCGTAGCTCATTCGGGTATATCGATGGTGATTTCCAGACGTTCGCCCTGGATATTGGTTCCATTGAGTATGATGCCTTTATCAAAGCCGACGGCGCCTATGATTACGTGCTCAATCTTTCTGCCCTCAAGCATGTACGCAGCGAGAAAGACCCCTTCACCTTGATGCGCATGATCGATGTCAACGTGTTCAACACGGACAAAACCATCCAGCAATCCATCGACATGGGGGTGAAGAAGTACTTCTGTGTCTCGACAGACAAGGCGGCGAACCCGGTCAACATGATGGGGGCTTCCAAGCGCATCATGGAGATGTTCCTGATGCGTCGCAGCGAGCAGATTGCCATTTCAACCGCGCGCTTTGCCAACGTGGCCTTCTCCGATGGTTCCCTGCTGCACGGATTTAACCAGCGCTTGCAAAAGCGTCAGCCCATCGTCGCCCCCAACGACATCAAACGTTACTTCGTGACACCTCAGGAGTCCGGGGAACTGTGCCTGATGTCCTGCATCTTCGGTGAGAACAGGGATATCTTCTTCCCCAAGCTCAGCGAGTCCCTGCACTTGATTACTTTCGCCGAAATCGCCGTGAAGTATCTGGAGCAGCATGGTTACAAGCCGTATCTGTGCAAGGACGAGGATGAAGCCAGAGCCCTGATGGCAAGCCTGCCTGAGCAGGGGATGTGGCCGTGCCTCTTTACCGAGAGCGACACAACGGGTGAAAAAGACTTCGAAGAGTTCTTCACGGACAAGGAAATGCTGGATATGGCCCGTTTCGAGAACCTGGGCATCATCAAGAATGAACCCTCATATCAGAATGATCTGCTGAACCATTTCGAGCAGACCATTGCAGCCATGAAAACAAAACGAGCCTGGGACAAGAAAGAGATCGTCGAGCTGTTCTTCGCCATGATCCCGGATTTTGGTCACAAAGAAACGGGCAAATATCTCGACGGCAAGATGTAAGGAATCGGTATGCATACTCAATTGATACGTTTTATTCGTGATACCTACAAAACCGATGACTTCATCCCTCTTCACGCCCCGACCTTTGCCGGCAATGAACGTCAATATGTGCTCGATACCCTCGAAAGCACCTTCGTTTCCAGTGTCGGTGCCTATGTTGAGCAGTTCGAGCAGCAAATAGCCACCTTTACCGGTTCAGCCCGTGCCGTTGCCACCATGAATGGCACGGCGGCGCTGCATATCGCGCTCTACATGGCAGGTGTGCAGGCAGGCGATCTGGTGATCACCCAGCCCCTGACCTTCGTGGCGACCTGCAATGCCTTGTATCACATGGGCGCAGAGCCCGTGTTCGTCGATGTATCACGCCAGAGCCTGGGTCTGTGCCCCATTGCCCTGGCCAACTGGCTGGAAGAGCATGCCACTCGCACCGAGACAGGTGCGATCCACCAGGCAAGCGGACGCCGCCTCAAAGCTGTCGTGCCCATGCACACCTTTGGTCATCCGGTTGAACTCGATGAGCTTCAGGCTGTGTGCGAGGCGTGGGACATCGCCTTGGTGGAAGATGCTGCCGAGAGCCTTGGTTCCTTCTACAAAGGCAAACATACAGGGACGCTGAGTGCGTTTTCCGCCCTGAGTTTTAATGGCAACAAGATCATCACCACGGGTGGCGGCGGCATGGTGCTCTGCCAGAATGCTGAACAGGGGGCGCGCACCAAGCACATCACCACCACCGCCAAGGTGCCCCATCCGTTCGAGTTCTATCATGATGAACCCGGTTTTAACTACCGAATGCCCAATCTGAATGCGGCCCTCGGATGTGCCCAGATGGAAGCCCTGCCGCAATTCCTAGCGCAAAAGCGGGCTCTTGCCATGCACTACGCCGAGTTCTTCAAGGGACAGGCATGCCAGTTTGTAACCGAGCCTTCCTATGGATGCTCCAACTACTGGCTAAATGCGATTGTCTGTGAAGATCAAACCCAGCGGGATACGTTGCTGAGCGAGCTTAACAAGGCTGGCGTCATGACCCGGCCTGTATGGAAGCTGATGCATCGCCTGCCCATGTTTTCTCATACCTTGCGTGGGGAGCTTAACAATGCCGAATGGTTGGAAGCCCATCTGGTCAACTTGCCTAGTTCACCGATCGAGGTTACATCATGAGAAAAATTGCTGTATTTACAGGTACTCGAGCTGAATATGGACTCTTGTATTGGATTATTAAGGGACTGCATGAGTCTTCTGAAGCTGAGCTTCAGTTGCTTGTTGGTGGAATGCACTTGTCCCCAGAATTCGGCAAAACAATAACGCAAATCGAAATAGACGGTTTTCCTGTAACTGATAAACTGGAATTTCTTTTATCTTCGGATACACCTGTCGGTATTGCGAAATCTATGGGGCTGGCTCTTATCTGCGCTGCGGATGTGTTTGAAAGAGCAAAACCTGATCTATTAGTTGTTTTGGGTGATAGATTTGAATCCATGGCGATTTGTCAGGCTGCGATGGTGGCACAAATACCGATTGCGCATATTCACGGTGGAGAAACAACGGAGGGGCTGATTGATGAGGCTGTACGTCATTCGATAACGAAAATGTCTCATCTGCACTTTACTGCTACTGAAGAATATAGACAGCGTGTTATTCAACTCGGTGAAAATCCCGCGTGCGTATTTAACGTCGGTGCACCGGGAATTGATAGTATAAGGGCATTAGATCTTTTATCGCGTGGAGAATTATCGGAGTCTATTCAGTTTGACCTCACTGACGCTCCATACATGGTTGTAACTTATCATCCAGTGACATTGAGTCGTGATGGTGCAGTAGAAGATCTAAAACAACTCTTGGCTGCGTTGCGTGAGTATACGGAGCATAAGTTTTTGATAACTTACCCTAATGCGGATACTCACGGGCGCGCATTGATTCCATTGTTGGATGATTTTGCACGCGAATATCCAGGAAGGGTGTTGTTAGCTCAGTCTTTAGGACAGTTGAGATATTTGAGTGCACTGAAGCATTGTGATTTGGTAATCGGAAACTCATCAAGCGGTCTTATTGAAGTCCCTACATTCAAAGTTCCAACCATAAATATTGGGGATCGTCAGAAGGGGCGCATTGCTGGAAATTCGGTGATTAGTTGCAATGGTAGCAGAGGCTCAATACAGGGAGCAATCAGGGAAGCTTTGAGTACTTCCTTTAGAGAGAAGTGCCGTAATTCAGTAAACCCTTATGGTGAGGGTGGTGGCTCCAGCAAGATTGTCAATATTATTCTAAGCGAGAATCTGAATGATCTCATTTTTAAATCGTTCTTTGATATTAAGTAGAGTGTGATGAAAGTTGGCTTTATAGGGTGTGTCGATTCGAGTCGAGCAGCACTTAAAACGTTACTTGGTGTAGATGGCTTAACTGTTTCTGCTGTAGTAACTCGTGAGCAATCGACAGTTAATGCAGATTTTTGTGATTTAACAGATCTTTGTTACGTAAATGAAATTCCAGTGCATTTTGAAAATCCAAAAGCGCGTGCTGCGTCTGTTAAGTTTTTAGAGTCTTTTGAGCTTGACGTCATATTTTGCATTGGGTGGAGCTATCTGCTTGACGACAGTGTTTTGGCACTTCCTCGTATAGGGGTTATCGGTTTTCATCCGGCAAGTTTACCCCGTAACCGTGGTCGGCATCCGATTATCTGGGCATTGGCATTAGGCTTGGAAGAAACGGCATCAACTTTTTTTTTGATGGATGCAGGCGCTGATTCTGGACCAATTGCCAATCAAGTCACAATATCAATCGAACCAGATGACAATGCAACGAGCTTATATGAGAAAATTTTGGGGGTATCTAAGATACAGCTCGCGAAGATTTGTGAAGATCTAGTCAATGGAATGGTAACCTTCGAAGAACAAGATCATAGTCAAGCAACATACTGGCGCAAGAGAAATCGGAAAGACGGTATGATCGATTTTCGAATGAATGCTGAACAGATCCATAACCTAGTCCGAGCCTTGGCACCGCCATATCCCGGCGCAGAGCTTATCTTTGGTCAAAAGTCCATCGTCGTTCAAAAAAGTAGGATCGCTTCGGTAAGTTATCCTTTAAACATCGAACCTGGAAAGGTTCTGGATAAAGCTTGCGATGCTCTATTAGTTAAAACAGCTGGCACTGAGGCAATTTGGTTGTTTGATATCGAATGCGGTGATATAGCAATAGGGGATTATTTATGAAAACGGTTCTAGTTGTTGCTCCCCATGCAGATGATGAGACACTGGGGTGCGGTGGCACAATCTTAAAGCTCATCGAGCAAGGCTACCAAGTGCATTGGTTGCTCGTTACTGGGATGACGAAAGAGACTGGATATTCAGTTGCTCAGATCGAATCGAGACGTGAAGAAATTATAAAGGTGTCCAAACAATATGGTTTCAGTGCGACTCATGAGTTGAACTTACCTCCAGCTCGTTTAGAAACCTTAGCTAAGGGAGAGGTGATTAGACCAATTTGTAATGTTATAAACGACATCAAGCCAGAGATTGTGTTCTCAGTTTATCGAAATGATGCGCACAGCGACCATGAAATTGTGTTTGATGCGGTCATGTCGGCAACGAAGTCATTTAGATACCCATTTGTAAAAAAAATCATGGTGTATGAAACGATGTCTGAAACTGACTTCGGTATGAAGCCAGAGGATAGTGGTTTTAGACCAAATGTTTTTATCGATATAGAACCATATTTAGCTAAAAAACTCGATATTCTCGGGGTTTTTGAATCTGAAGTTGGTGACTTTCCTTTTCCTCGTTCAAGGAAAGCTTTGCAATCTTTAGCTTATGTTCGTGGTGCCCAATGTAATGCCGAGGCCGCTGAAGCCTTTATGTTGATCAAGGAAATAATATGACACTTATTATTGCCGAAGCCGGCGTCAACCATAATGGCGACGAAGCACTCGCCGTGGCACTGATCGATGCCGCCCACCAGGCAGGTGTCGATGTCGTCAAGTTTCAGACCTTCAAGGCGGCCAATCTGGTGACCCGCCAGGCCAAGCAGGCCCCTTATCAAATCGCCAACACCGGCAAGGAAGAGAGCCAGTTTGCCATGCTCTCCCGCCTTGAGCTTTCGTTCGATGCCCATCTTCGTCTGATCGCCCATTGCGAGTCTCTCGGTATCGCGTTTTTGTCTACCGCCTTCGATATCGAGAGCTTGGACTTTCTGGTGAACCGGTTGAAGTTGCAGACCCTCAAGATCCCGTCCGGGGAACTGACCAATGCGCCTTTCGTTCTGGCCCATGCTCGCACCGGTTGCGAGTTGATCGTCTCGACCGGTATGGCCACGTTGGCAGAAGTGGAGGCGGCCCTGGGGGTGATAGCCTTCGGATTGACCGCTCCGCAGGATGCGCAGCCCGGTGAGGCCGCCTTCATGGCTGCCTATGCCAGCGAGGCTGGTCAGGCCGCTCTTGCCAACAAGGTGACCCTGCTGCATTGCACGACCGAGTATCCGGCGCCCATGGTGGATATCAACCTCAAAGCCATGGATACCCTGTCGCACGCCTTCTGGTTGCCGGTCGGTTATTCGGATCACAGCCTGGGCATCACCATCCCGGTGGCTGCAGTCGCCCGTGGAGCCTGCCTTATCGAGAAGCACTTTACTCTGGATCGCAACATGGAAGGGCCTGATCACAAGGCTTCTCTTGAACCCGATGAACTGGCTGCCATGGTGAAAGGGATCCGCGATGTGGAGCTGGCACTGGGAGATGGCATCAAAGGGCCTCGCCCGAGCGAGATCAAGAACAAGGAGATCGCACGCAAGAGCCTGGTGGCTGCCTGCGACATTGAGGAGGGCGCCAGCCTCTGTGCCGACAACCTCGCCATCAAGCGCCCTGGCGATGGAATGAGCCCCTATGCCTACTGGCAGCTCCTGGGGCAACCTGCTAAACGTGCCTATCAGGCGGGTGAGCCTATCCGTGAATAAACCGGTCATCGTCCTCGGGGCAGGCGGGCATGCCTCGATGCTGGTCGACATGCTGCGCAGCCAGGGAGTTGTTCCCATCGCCTTGGTTGCGCCCGCCGCAGGTACACCGCGCGCCGCGCTGGTCGATATTCCCCTCTGGCATGATGAGGTAATACTGACCCACCATCCGGATGAGGTGGTGTTGGTCAATGGCATCGGCTCCCTGCCGGGCAACCCGCTGCGCGCCACGCTGTTTGCTCGTTATCGCGCCCTTGGTTACCGCTTTGTAAGCGTCGTCAGCGCACAGGCCATAGTTTCTGACTACGTTGTGCTGGAAGAGGGTGTCCAAGTGATGGCGGGGGCCATCATTCAGGCTGGTACCCGGATAGGTGCCAACAGCATCATCAATAGTGGCGCCATCGTGGATCACGACTGCCATCTGGGGGGCGACAATCACGTCGCACCGGGCGCCGTGTTATCCGGGGGGGTGGTAACGGGTGAGAGAGTCCATATCGGTACGGGAGCTGCTGTGATCCAGGGCATATCAATTGGCTCTGATGCCGTGGTCGGGGCCGGCGCCACGCTGACGCGCCCTCTTGGAGAAAAGCAGATTGCATACGTTGCCCGGGGCAGCGTGATGCCTATCAAGCAGTAAAGGATGGATTGGATGAGCAAAAATTGGGAAAAAGTGGTGTTGTCGCCGGCACACTCGGTGCGTGATGCCCTGGCCGTGATCAATGAAGAGGCACTGCAGGTTTGCCTGGTCGTGGATGACGCGCGGCACTTGCTGGGCGTCGTGACCGATGGCGATGTTCGCCGCGCCATCCTGAACAATGTCTCCCTGACGCAAAGCGTCACGGCCGTGATGAACCCCACCCCCATCACTGTCTCGGCCAAACTGACCCGTGCGCAGTTGCTGGAAACTATGCGAGCGCGAAGCGTTCTTTCCCTGCCGGTGGTCGACGATGCAGGCAAGCTGATTGGGCTGGAAACCTGGGAGCAGGCGGCAAAAACGCCGAGCTATGACAATCCCGTCTTCATCATGGCGGGGGGGTTTGGTACCCGGCTACGCCCGCTCACCGACAGCTGCCCCAAGCCCATGCTCAACGTGGGGGACAAACCTATTCTGGAAACTCTGCTTAGTCAGTTTCTCAAGGCGGGTTTCAAGAACATCTACATCTCCACCCACTATAAGCCCGAGCAGATCACCGGCTATTTTGGTGATGGTTCTGCCTGGGGAGCCAATATTCGCTACGTGCATGAAGAGAGGCCGCTTGGTACAGGTGGTGCGCTGGGTCTGCTGCCTGCCGACATCCCCACTCTGCCACTCATCATGATCAATGGTGACGTGCTGACCACGGTGGATTTCAATCGTCTGCTCGATTTCCACAACAAATACCAGCCTGTGGCCACCATGTGCGTTCGCGAATATGACTATCAGATCCCCTATGGGGTGATCAGCGGAGACGGACACCGCATCCTCGAGATGCAGGAAAAACCCATTCAACGCTATTTTGTCAATGCGGGAATTTATGTGGTCAGTCCGGAATTATTCATGAATGTCCCAAGGCAAGAGCGAATCGATATGCCAACCCTGCTTGAGCAGCAAATCGCCAAGCAGGAAGACGTATTGATGTTCCCCATTCACGAATACTGGCTCGACATTGGCCGTATGGATGACTTCCACAAAGCGCAGCTCGATATCAAGGGGGTGGTTTAATGTCCCTCAAAATTGCAATTATTCCGGCACGGGGCGGGAGCAAGCGTCTCCCTAATAAGAATATTTTGCCCTTGGATGGAAAACCATTGATCGTCTGGACAATAGAGGCTGCTCTGGATAGCCAGCTGTTCGACATGGTATTGGTCAGTACCGATTCTCAGGATATTGCCGATATATCAATAAGTGCCGGGGCTATGGTCCCTTTTTTACGGCCGGTGGAATTAGCCAGCGATACGGCAACTACTAATGATGTTATCAGCCATATGGTGAAATGGGTGGAGGCTGAGCACGATGTTGTTGAACTAGTTGCTCTTCTGCAACCCACATCACCTCTACGTGATGCGGATAATATCAAAGACGCCATGAAGTTGTATGAGGAAAAAAATGCTGCTTCTGTAATTTCAGTGTGTGAGTTGGATCATCCTATTCAATATTGCAATCGCCTTCCTAGTGACCGCAGCATGAATGGATTTATTTCTGTCACAGAAAATAAACGAAGCCAGGAACTAGAGCCTTATTACCGTTTGAATGGTGCTATTTATATTTTCGCTCGTCGCTTTGTTGGCGCCCTATCCGAAATTTATTCGGACGGAGCATTTGCTTATGTGATGGATAAAAACAGTTCGGTTGATATTGACGATGAATTTGATTTCAAAATGGCGAGGTTTATCAAATCTTGTTTCAAGTATTAAATTCATATGTATTTATATTTTCGCCAACAATCTCTCTTTCTAAAAAATGAAAGATGGTTTTTATTTTATAAATTGAGTTTGACATGGGATTATTAAAACGCTCCAGTATCTATTTATTATCAAACATACTTAATGCATTAGTCCCATTTCTGCTGTTGCCGGTATTGACTCGCTATCTGACCCCTGATGAATACGGTCAGATAGCCATGTTTCAGACACTGATCACAGGTCTGGCCGCACTCACGGGGGTAAACGCGGTAGGGGCCGCCAATCGTAAATTCTATGACAAGCATGATTGCTCCTCCCTGGCCCAGTTTAATGGTACCTGCCTGCATATCCTTCTGCTCAGCTCATTGACTCTGGGAGTTTTTTGTTTCTTTCTGTCGACAGAGGTCAGTCAATGGCTGAATATACCTACAACATGGGTATATCTTGCTCTTATTATTTCAAGTGCAAATTTTATTATCCAGTTCAGATTGGGACAGTGGCAAATCAGGGAGAATGCTGTTTCTTTCGGCGTCATGCAAGTCAGCCAAAGTGTCTTGGTATTGATATTGTCTCTGGGCTTGATTGTCGGGTTGCAGCAGGGGGCCTCCGGACGTGTTGATGCGCTCATGGTAACCAGTGTCGTGTATGCTGGATTAGGGCTGCTGTTACTTTATCGGGATCGCTTGCTGGTTTTATTGCCTCTGAAGAAGGCGTTTTTCAAAGAGGCTCTTTCTTTTGGGGGTCTGCTAGTTCCACATGTGGTTGGGATATTCTTGTTGAGCTCGATAGACAGGTTTTTTATCAACCGGCAGTTGGGGGTGGCAGAGGCAGGTATCTATATGCTTGGCGTACAGCTCAGTCTTGGGATGGCTGTCGTATTTGATGCCATCAACAAGGCGCTGGTACCCTGGCTTTTCAGAACCCTGTCGGACAATAACCCTCATCAGTTGCAACGACTGGTCAAGCTCACTTATCTGTTCTTTGTCATTGTTTCCGGTCTGGGGGCCCTTTCATTCATCGTCGGCCCCTGGGTGGTCACATGGGTCGCAGGCGCCGAGTATCAAAGGGCAACAACGGTCATCGGCTGGCTATGCTTTGGGCAAGCCTTTGGCGGAATGTATCTGATGGTGGCCAATTATATCTTCTATGCCAGAAGAACCGGTGCCTTGTCTGCCGTCACTATCTCCACCGGATTGTTGAACATTGCGCTGCTTGTCTACCTGATTGAGCATATGGGCATAGTGGGCGTTGCAATGGCTTTCGCTATCTCGATGTGCATTCGATTTTTTGCCACATGGTGGCTGGCATCACGGGTCAGTGCTGTTTCCTGGCGTATCACCTATAAAAAATAATATTGCAATAAACTCAGCGGGTCTCCAACAATGAATCTTTTTGTCTGTTACACCCATCTCCAGTTGGTTATTGCATCACGCATTATTGCACACCGGAATCTTCTTCCTGACGATGTGGAAATATTTTATATCAGTAAAATAGATAATGATGTCACAAAAAACACACTGCAGGACATGAGAGAAATTTGCGGTAAAGTGACGTTTATTCATATGAAGTTGAAATATCCGCTCTACTTCCCGGCTATTTTCAGACATTTCTTTAAGCGACGCTATGACGCTGTATTTGTTGCATCCATCGATAATGTGTTAATTCATTTTATTCTATCGAGAGTTAGCTTTAATCATCTATTTACATTTGATGATGGTTCGGCAAATATCATTCCTGGCAGTATCTACTATCAATCACAAAAAGTGGGGGTGATAGGAAAGGTTTGTAGAGCAGTATTGATGATACAGTTAGATATGGAATCAATAAAGAAATCCAGTCAATGTCATTATACAATTTACGGTAGCCATAAAAACATCATACCTAGAACAATGAGCATTAATATGTTCTCTTCGGGTGATAAGGATTTTGCTGAGGCTGAAGCCAACACAAAGATAAGTGCTTGTAATGTTATACTCGGATCTGTCTATTCTGATATTTTTTGTTCCGGGGTTGATATAATATATAGTCTGGATAAGTGTTGTCAGGTGGTGAAGGATACTGATAGAGAGACTTTTTATTTACCACACCCAAGAGAAATAAAATATTCTCCACCATCATATCTGAAAGTAATAAAAGCTAGATTTATTGCAGAAAGAGAAGTTTCTGAATTATTAAAGAAATATCAGTATGTACATGTCTATGGTTTTTTGAGTTCTTGTCAAATAAACCTTATTGGGAATGAAAATATAATTAACCATGTCTTTTATTTAAAGAACTTGTCACCTATTTTTAAAGAGGCTATCTCTGGTAGTATTGCCTTAAAGAACATGAATGTTATTCATATCGACTAAGTTATCTGGTTGCGAATTTAAATATGTCATTTAAGTATAGTTGCAATATTGTTAAATATATAGACAATTTATGAGAGTTAGCATGACGCTAAGTTTATTAATTCTTCCATTAGCACTCTTCTTATCCAGTCTGGATACTTATTTTAGAGAACGAGGGTTATTATCTTTGTTGTTATTGGTGATTCTTTTGATTGCCAATAGAAAATCTATGCTCAATAAACGGTACATCCCCATTGTGTGCGTATGCACAATAGTGTTTGTCGTCTATACAGTGTTGGCATTTTTAATGCCATCAATCTATCTTGAAATTAATGCTGATAAAGCGAATTTTTTCTTGAAAATATTTGATAGATTATCTGTTTTAGCTCTTATAATTATTGCCGTGATTGCGTATAACAGAGATAGCTTGATTAAGTCAGTTATTTTGGTAGCAAATGTACATGTTGTATTTTTTATAGTGCAATTCTTTTTCTATTATGCATTGAGAGTGCCTGTAGATTATTTAAGTTTTTTCAGTAATGAATTGGCTCAACGGAATTGGATGGGATTTGGTGGCGAAAATGTATTCAGAGCATCAGGCCTTTACTTTGAACCATCAAATTACGCAGCCTACATGTCTTGCTATATCGCAATATTGATCCTTTTAAAATCGGAAATAAAGGGTTATAAATTTTTATATCCAGTATCAATGATGCTGACCCTCTCTAGCGCAGGTTTTATTATGGGAGCGATATCATTCTTAGCAATTATACTGGCTAAGGATTCTTATGTTTCCAATCTAAAAAAAATATACTTGTTTGTGCTTTTTATGATCGCCGTCACTGCTCTAGCTATTCCACAGATGAGTCGATTCTCAGGGACAGGTGTACAAGACAATGCGAATAGCAATTTGAGAATAATGCTGATTGCCAGCATCATTGAGTCAGCATCCTCATCAACTCTAAAGGCTATTGCGGGTACAGGTATATACTCATATAGTCAAACTATATATGATAAGGAAAATTCAATAGCTGGTCGAGAAATCGCATCAGTGCAAGATGCATCAATGGTAGTTTACTTCTTCATGTGCTTTGGATTGTTTGGTTTGGCTTTTATTTCATGGTTGTTTTTCACTGTGTCAGGATTAGGTGCAAAGTTAGCAATGTTCTCTGTATTACTATCAAAGTTATCGTTTCTATTCCCAATATTCCCATTCTTATTAGTCGCCATAATTCTTACTAAGACATCCGACTTCAATGAGAGGGTATAAATGAAAAATGTATTAGTAGTTATTGATGATATAACAAAGTCCGGTGGCACGGAGAGGGTCGCAACATTTATCGCGAATAGCCTCTCCAATCATCAATATAATGTCAGCATTGTTTCCTTGATGGGCAAGAATACAACTCCCTATTATTCATTGTCGGCTGATGTAAGTTATGATATATTGGATGGGGCTTCACTGATAAATCTGGCGCGTGCATTGTATCAGCATAAAAACGATACCATTATATCCGTCTCTATGGGCAGATTGTCGTTCAAGCTGTCACTGCTACATGCACTGTTGAGATTAAAAGGGAAGCTTATCTTAAGTGAACATATTGCCTATGAGACCTCACCCTGGTGGATTCGTGCTTTAAAACGATTAAGCTATCATCTTGCGGATGAGTTGGTGTTATTGACACAACATGATCAATCCATTCTCGATGGAAAGGTCAAAGCCAATGTGAGTGTTATTTCCAACGCCAGTGCATTTCCGGTGCAAGGTGCAGATAGCCTGGCACAAAAGAAAAAAGTCGTCCTGGCGGTTGGTCGTCTCACCTATCAAAAAGCATTTGATCGTTTATTGCATATCTGGTCTGCTATCGACGATAAAAAGGGGTGGGAGCTGCGTATCATCGGAGATGGAGAGGATCGCGACAAGTTGCAAAAGATTGTCGATGATCATGCGCTTGCTGACACAGCTTCATTGCTCCCCGCGGCCAAGAACATTGACATTGAGTATGCCAATGCGAGCATTCTGGCGATGACCTCCCATTATGAAGGTCTTCCTCTGGTATTGATAGAATCGAAGTCTTTTGGATTGCCGGCGATTGCATTTGATTGCAAAACCGGGCCAAGAGAAATTATCAGCGAAGGTGTTGATGGATTCCTGGTATTGGATGGTGACATGGAGGCATACAAGGACAAGTTGGTCTATTTAATGAACTCGGATGATGCACGAAGAAACATGCAGATCGCAACCTTGTCTGCAGCAGAACGCTATTCACCCGAGATCATTGTCAAACAGTGGATGAGGTTGATATAAATGGCATTTGAATCAGTGTCTATTATCATGCCCGCATATAATTCAGCAAGATATATACGGCATAGTATTGAATCTGTATTGTCCCAATCATTTGGTGATTGGCGCCTCTATATTGTTGATGATGCATCAACAGATGACACAGCGAATGTTGTGGCAGATATTCATGATGATAGAATCGAATATATTCTGCTCAAGGATAATGGTGGTGTAGCCAATGCCCGCAATGTCGGCATTCAATCTGCCAAGGGCAAGTATATTGCTTTTCTGGATAGTGATGATCTCTGGGAAGCGAACAAACTGGAAAAACAAATATCTTTGCTGGAGCAAGGGTATGCTGTGGTGTGTGGCAACTACTCTACTTTTCTGTCTGATGACATTGAATGCCTAGTTTCAGTGCGGACCAGTCAGATGGAGTTCAGCTATGGGGATATGCTTAACAGCAACCGGATAGGAAATCTGACAGGAATATATAACCGCGACCTGCTTGGGACATTTTATCAGGAGTGCTGTGGGCATGAAGATTACTTGATGTGGCTTGCAATAATGAAGGTTGCAAAAAAGGCTGCCTGCGTTCAAGACATCGTTGCTCGTTATAGATTGAGTTCAAACTCATTATCTGCAAATAAATTGATCGCTGCTAAATGGCAGTGGCATATTTATCGCCACAAGTTGTTGTTAAGTTTGCCAGATAGTTTGTATCATTGGCTCAGCTATGTCGTCATCGCGTTGAAAAAACGAATTCGCGAGTAGAATTAGAAAGTTATATATTTATTTGACATTTATTTCGATCTCTGGGGGTAACTTTGTCCTTTCAACGCCGTCACTCACGCTGGTATGAGCGTGTCTTATTTAGCACTCCTGCCCTCTTCATCTTCGGGGCCTTGCTGGCTGTCTGCTTGCCTGCCATCGAACGTTGGGGCTGGATGTTTTGGACCAATGTCGATGCTGTCAGGACCCATACCCTGAGCGGTGCCTTTTTGGCTTTTCTGCTGACCGGGATCGTGCTGCACCGCTTCCTGCGCTACCCGGGGGCCAGTCCGGTTGCCTATATGATCCCCACGGTGACCACCCTCTATGGTGCTCTGGTCGGGCTTCTCTTCTTTCTGCGTCTGCCTTACAGTCGCCAGGTATTGTTTGAGTCGTATCTGGTGGCGCTGCTCTGCTGCTGGCTGGCCTACTTTATCGGCCGCCGTTATCGCACCCCCAAATATGCCTTGCTGCCTTTTGGCGATTATCAAGCTCTGACACAGCACGCCAACGTACAGTGGCGTCTGCTCGACAAACCCGATCTCGGTGCCGTGCGCTTTGACGCCGTGGTGGCAGATCTTCGTGATGAGAAGCTGGCAGGGGAGTGGGAGCGTTTCTTGGCGCGCTGTGCCCTAGCCCATATCCCCGTCTATCACATCAAGCAGATCAGCGAGAGCCTGACCGGGCGAGTTAAAATCGATCATCTTCACGAGAACCAGCTTGGTTCGCTGCTGCCCTCTCCTGTATTTGCTTTCTTTAAGCGAGGCTTGGATATATTGGCCGCTTTGATCGCAATCCCGCTGTTCTCCCCCTTGATGTTGGTGACTGCTATTTTTATCAAGCTGGAGAGCCCGGGCCCCGTGATGTTTCTGCAAAACCGGGTGGGCAAGGGCAACAAGGATTTTTGCATCTACAAGTTTCGCAGCATGTGCAAGGATTCGGAGAAGGGGGGGGCCCAGTTTGCCCGGGATGGCGACATGCGCGTCACCCGGGTGGGCAAGGTGATCCGCAAGCTGCGCATTGATGAGCTGCCGCAGTTTTTCAACGTTCTTAAAGGGGACATGAGCCTGATAGGGCCGAGACCGGAACAGCGCACTTTCGTCGATCAGTTCGAGCGGGAGATCCCTTTCTATATGTATCGTCATATCGTGCGCCCTGGTATCAGTGGCTGGGCGCAGGTGGTGCATGGTTATGCCGCCGATGCCGATGATACCCGCATCAAGATTGAGCACGATTTTTACTACATCAAGCACTTCTCCCTCTGGCTAGATGTGCTGATCGTCTTTAAAACCATTAGGACAATTCTCACCGGGTTTGGTGCTCGTTAAGTGAGTATTGTCTTTCTTGGCGCGGGGCAATTGGCTCGCGCCTTGTCATTGGTAAGTCACCACTCTTCCCCCTGTATTTCTCTGCCAAGAGCCTATTATCCACTGGCTCATGACGATTTATTACGGGGGGCCTTATCGCGTTATCGTCCTGATATCATCTTCAACGCCGTAGCCTATACCGATGTCGCAGGTGCTGAACAAGAGCCTGAACTGGCAATGGCGGTTAATTGCGATAGTGTCGCGCGGCTAGCAGAATTGGCCAAGCAGCATAATGCCTTGCTGGTCCATTTTTCGACGGATTATGTCTTCGATGGTGCAGGTGAGCGCCCTTGGCGGGAATCTGATAAGCCTGCACCGCTCAACGTCTATGGTAAGAGCAAGCTGGCGGGCGAGCAGGCTATTTTGGCCAGCGGTTGTCGCCATTTGATCATTCGCACCAGCTGGCTGCATAGCCCTTGGCGCAATAATTTCCTCAAAACCATGTTGCGTGTGGCACAACGCCGCGATGAGTTGCGAGTGGTATGCGATCAGGTTGGGGCTCCTACTTCGGCGGCACTGCTGGCCGATGTGACAATAAAGGCTATCGCGCGCGTATTGGAAGACCCAGCGTTGGGGGGACTCTATCATGTGGCGGCGTCTGGCGCTGTCAGCTGGTATGATTACGCCCGCTTTATATTTAATGAGGCGTATGCGCTCGGCCTGATAGATAAATTGCCGCTGCTTAAGCCTATTACCAGTGCAGATTATGGCGGTGTGGTCACGCGCCCGCTTAATTCTCGCCTCGAAACCAGCAAATTCCAACGCACCTTTGATCTGGTGCTGCCGGACTGGACTGTCGGTGTAGAGCGGACGTTGGTTGAGATCCTGGCGGCTGGTGATTCGTGATTGGTGGATCGTGACTGGTGACTGGTGACTCGGGATTTGTTGAGCTGTCCCGAATCCCGAATCCCGAATCCCGAATCCCGAATCCCGAATCCCGAATCCCAAATCCCAAATCCCGACCAAGGAAGGTCTGAACGATGAAAACCCATAAACAACTCGATGTGTGGCAGCAAGAGCCATGGTGTTGGTCAAAATGGTCTATGACATCACAGCCAGCTTTCCTCGTGAAGAGATGTTTGGGCTCACTAGCCAGATGCGCCGTGCAGCAGTTTCTATTCCATCCAATATTGCTGAAGGTTGCGCTCGTAGCTCAGCAAAAGAGTACCTGCATTTTGTCGTAATCAGTCGTGGGTCGTTATCTGAACTGGATACACAGATCGACATTGCCATCATGCTAGGTTACTGCGATCAAACAAGCTCAATCGTCATGCAAGTTCAACGAGTGGGCGCACTTGTTGGTGGGTTGCATAAACGTTTAAGAGAACAGATTAAATGAAGATCTGTAGCAGCGAATTCCGAATCCCATATCCCGACTCCCGAGTTACTCGAAAGGGCATCATTCTGGCCGGAGGCTCTGGTACCCGTCTCTATCCGGTTACCATGGTGGTGAGCAAGCAGTTGCTGCCCATTTATGACAAGCCGATGATCTACTACCCACTCAGTACTCTGATGCTGGCCGGTATTCGCGATATTTTGATCATCAGCACGTCGCAAGATACCCCCCGTTTTGAGCAATTGTTGGGGGATGGCAGCCAGTGGGGCCTGAACTTGCAATACAAGGTACAGCCAAGCCCGGACGGGTTGGCACAAGCCTTTATTTTGGGTGAAGAGTTTATCGGTTCAGACCCCTGCGCGTTGGTGCTGGGTGACAACATCTTCTACGGCCACGGTCTGCAGAAACAGCTGGAGGCGGCAGCGGCCAAAGAGAGCGGTGCTACCGTCTTTGCCTACCACGTGCATGATCCGGAACGTTATGGGGTGGTGGAATTTGATAAAGAGGGAACCGCTATCTCTCTGGAAGAGAAGCCACTGGAGCCCAAGAGCAATTATGCAGTGACGGGCCTCTATTTCTATGACAACAGCGTGGTAGAGATCGCCAAGAGCCTGAAGCCATCGTCGCGTGGTGAGCTGGAAATAACGGATCTCAGCAATCACTACCTTGCCGCAGGGCAATTGACCGTTGCCATGATGGGGCGTGGTTATGCGTGGCTGGATACTGGTACCCATGAAAGCCTGATTGAAGCGAGCAACTTTATTCAGACCATCGAAAAGCGTCAGGGATTAAAGATTGCGTGTCCAGAGGAGATCGCCTTTCGCAAGGGATTTATCGATGCCGACCAGTTGCGATCGCTTGCTAACCCACTAGCAAAAAATGGATATGGTCAATATCTGCTTCGGTTACTCGTCACGCAACCGGATCGGGATGTGTAACCTGCAGCGGATTTGCGAGTAGGCGGGGGGCAAGCTACAGCGCTGGCACGCTATTGTGTTGCCAAGCTATTGTTCGGCCAAACAATACGTCAGCCAGCAGTTAGCTGATTTTTTGCAGGGATTGATCAATGCAATATAGTACTACCTCGTTGGCGGGGGTGATGATCCTGACGCCGACCACCTTTTCTGATCATCGCGGCCAATTTCGTGAGTGTTTTCGCCAAACAGAGTTTGAACAGCACTGTGGTTATTATCCGCTGGTGCAAGATAATCTGAGTCGCTCGGTTGGGGGGACGTTACGCGGCTTGCATTACCAACGCAGTCGGCCACAGGGTAAACTGGTGCAGGTTATCAGCGGGACCATTTTTGATGTGGCGGTTGATATTCGACCCGCGTCGCCCACGTACGGGCAATGGCTGGGTTATCGATTAAATGCCGAACTCGGCGAACTTATCTGGATCCCGCCTGGTTTTGCGCATGGCTTTTATGTGCTAAGTGACAGCGCGGATGTTTTTTACAGATGCAGCGATTATTATCTTCCCGGTGATGAAGCATCTATTCATTGGGATAGCCCCACGCTGGCGATAGATTGGCCATTATCTGAGCGATGGCCATTATCATTGTCTGATAAAGATCGTGTAGCGCCCTGCTTTGCAGGCGACCTTTCACTGCGTTCGTCAAGATAAGTTGGGCGCTGTAGTTGCGAGATATTTTTAAACCTTGATAGTCAAGAGAGAACAGATGAACGAAAAAACGCCGGTTATTCCTAATCAGTGGGTACAAGCACCAGCATCAGACGAGATCGATCTGCGTGAGTTGATTCTGGTGTTATGGCGGCAGAAGGTATTGATCCTGCTGGTCACAGTTGTATTTGCTGTTGCGGGTATTGGCTATGCCCTGTTGGCACCCCAGGTTTGGGTCAGTCAGGCCGAGATTAAACAGCCCACCCTCAAGGAGGTGGAATCACTCGAACTCAATATCAACCAGCTGATCAATGCGCAGGTACCGGCAACAGCCTTTGCCTCCTTTGACAAGAAGGCGCTCTACGGTGATTTTGTAAATAGCTTCAACAGTTTTAATAACAAGCATCAGTTCCTGACAGAGAAAGGCTATCTGGATGTCGAAGCTGCGCAGTCAGGGATCACTGACGTGAAAGGCAAGCGGCTGCTGCTCAAGAAGATGACCGAGGGGATTAGCGCCAAAGCACTGGAAAAAGAGAGCGAAGATGTGACCCTATCCTTTGCTGCAGACACGGCGACCGAGGCGAAGCAGCGTCTGGAACAATATATCGATTTCATCCAGCAGCAGGAGTTGACGGCCAAGGTCAAGGAGCTCAACACCATCTGGCAGAACCGGATCAAGACGCTGCAGACCCAGTTTGAGAGCGCTAAAATCGATACCCTAAAGCAGTTGCAAGACGACATCCTGCGTACCGAATATAGCCTGCGTATCACCCAGGCGGCCGGGATCGATGCGCCGGTACAGAATCTGCAAAACCAGGGCAGCTTGGCGATTGACCTCGGTGCCCGCGCCTTGGCCGAAAAGCTCAAGATCCTTAAAGAGATCAAGAATCCCGAGTTTATGAATCCGAGTATTGGTGCGCTGCGTCTGCAACTGAGCAGCCTCCAGGCTATCAAGACCGAGACGCTGCCATTCCAGTCCTTCGCTTACCTGGCCTCGCCGAGCGAACCCCTGAGCCGCGACAAACCCAAGCGCCCCTTGATCGTGGTATTGGCTACCCTGCT
This sequence comes from Aeromonas veronii, assembly GCA_041319085.1. NCBI lineage: Bacteria > Pseudomonadati > Pseudomonadota > Gammaproteobacteria > Aeromonadales > Aeromonadaceae > Aeromonas > Aeromonas veronii. The sequence continues at coordinate 1,352,761 of CP101033.1, forward strand.
TGGTGGCATGCTGGGAGTGGGCATCGTGCTGGTGCGTCATGCGTTTCGCAGGCCGGAACAGGTATAGCCTGATTCATGTACAGGATCTTTAGCGGCAATCAATTGAAATAGATATGAAAAAGGCTTCGTTTGTGATCTGATTTTATCGCCAAACAAAATCAACACGCGCGAAGCCTATGACCATTATCAATGCTAATCACTATCTGGAGCAACTCCCAGCACCGAGCAGGCGTTGCGTTCAGAGACGTTGGCAGGCATCGGCTCATCGAGCAACAGCGTCACGAGGCGTTCTCGTCGAAGTAACTGTTCACCCGCAGGGTATTGACAGGCAAATAATGATACGATCGTCTCTTGATCCACATTTGCTTCTTGTTTGATCCTGCCCATCAGGCAACCTTGTCTTCATGAACAGGAACAACACGCCTCCACCAGGATTGCCGCTCACGCTGGAGCAGGCCAATGAGCTGATTTACAAGCTACTCGACCGTATTGCCGAGCTGGAGGATCGCCTTAATCAACACAGCGGCAATTCATCCAAGCCGCCATCCAGCGATGGCGCAGCGGCCCCACGCTCTGAGCGCAAACGGCCTGCTTCTGGCAAGAAGCGGGGGCACAGCCCGGCCACAAGGGGAGCCGGCGCGAACTGCATCCCCATGATGCCCGGCTGACGACAACGGCTCACTATCCGGCGTCGGAGTGCCTCTGTTGCGGTGGCAACGTCTTGCCTCATGCCAAACCCTACCGCGTGCATCAGGTGTTTGAACTGCCCGAGGTAAGCTACTTCGTCACTGAGCATCGGCTGTTTCGGGGCACCTGCACTCACTGCGTGACCAGTGCCCAGGCTGAGCTGCCCGAGACGATCAGCAGCTGCCAGATGGGCACCCATTTACTCAGTTACATTGCCCTGCAAAGTGGCCAGTTCCATCAGAGCATCAGCCAGATACAGCAGCAGCTTAAACAGCACTTCGGCCTGACCTTCAGTCGCGGTGCCATCAGCGAGGCGCAGGGCCGGGTGAGCGCCATGCTCACCCCCACGCACCAGGCCATCAAGCGGCAGGTGCAGTCGGCAAGCCATATCCATGCCGATGAGACCCGGCACCAGCGCGGTGGCGAGCGGCGCTGGATGTGGTTGGCGCTGAGCAAGATTGCGGTCTGCTTCATGACCGCCTACGGGCGTGGTCAGGATGCCGCCAAGCGGTTGCTGGGTTCTGAACTCGATGGCGTGTTGGTGACAGATCAGTACGCCGGTTACCGCTTCATCGATGCCAGTCAGCGTCAGCTGTGCTGGGCCCATGTGGCGCGCAATGTGGCCGCAATAGCCGATAGCAGTGATGACGTTAATCAGCTAATCGGAGCCCGCCTGGTCCTGCTGGCAGACAGCGTGTTCAGGGCCAGGCACCGATGGGAAAACGGTCTGCTGAGCAAAGAGCGTTATCTGCGAAGGCTCAGGCGATACAGGCAAAACTGGCGCAAGCGGTTGGAATTGGGAGCGTTATGGTGCACCAAGCGTTACCGTGGGCGCTGTGAACTCTTGCTCCGGGATGACGAGATGCTGTGGCGGTTCATGAACGATGATGAGCTCGCCTTGACTAACAACGAGGCGGAGCGAGCCCTGCGCGGTTATGTGCTGTGGCGTAAGGGAAGCTTTGGCGTTTGGTCTCATCGAGGGGAACAATTTCGCCAGCGCATCCTGTCATTGGTGGAGACCGCCAAAAAACTGGGTCGTTGTCCTCAGGAGTGGTTGCGAGCAGTTGTTCGTGCTTGCATCGAGAAAACAGATTACCCCATTCCTGTCGAATTGTGTGTGTCAAGCCCCTGTCGGTGAACGCTTACGTTTATGAATCCGAGTATTGGTGCGCTGCGTCTGCAACTGAGCAGCCTCCAGGCTATCAAGACCGAGACGCTGCCATTCCAGTCCTTCGCTTACCTGGCCTCGCCGAGCGAACCCCTGAGCCGCGACAAACCCAAGCGCCCCTTGATCGTGGTATTGGCTACCCTGCTTGGTGGCATGCTGGGAGTGGGCATCGTGCTGGTGCGTCATGCGTTTCGCAGGCCGGAACAGGTATAGCCTGATTCATGTACAGGATCTTTAGCGGCAATCAATTGAAATAGATATGAAAAAGGCTTCGTTTGTGATCTGATTTTATCGCCAAACAAAATCAACACGCGCGAAGCCTATGACCATTATCAATGCTAATCACTATCTGGAGCAACTCCCAGCACCGAGCAGGCGTTGCGTTCAGAGACGTTGGCAGGCATCGGCTCATCGAGCAACAGCGTCACGAGGCGTTCTCGTCGAACGCATCCAGCAGTGCCAAGGCTTTTTTGGAGCATCAGGCAGCCATCTTTGACGTTGAGCTGCTTACGTAGTCGTTCGCTCTCTTTTTCCAGCTGCTCGATACGCTTCTGTTCAGCGGTCTTTCTGGGTGCCGGGCCGGGAGTAGATTTTTTTAATCCGTCTACTCCTTGCTCAGCCATTTCACGACGCCACTGCTGTAACTGGTTGGAATAGAGTTTTTCGCGTCGCAACAATTCGCCGATCTCACCATGCCTGCAAGCATCAGCTTGCTGGAGGATGGATAGCTTGTACTTGCTGGTAAATGAGCGGCGTACTCGTTTTTCGAGAGCGGGGGCAGGCTCAATCTTGGGATCGACTGGGATCGACTGGGATGACTGGCTTTGGCATGTTCATTCTCCTGAAAGCCCTGATTTATATGTTATCTCAAAATCAGTTGGTTCAGGCTTAGGTTGACACACAGGGGCAGTTACACAGAATTATTTACAGGCTCTAATCTTGCCCTGATAGCGGTAATTTTCATAGCGGTCGCCTCTCTACCATCAGTGGGAACATATTAGCCACATTGGCACGTTAGATGACGTTTGGGGAGGGGCGATCATCCCATTAATACATGAGGAACTTTAATAATGAACGAAAAAATCATCAGGTATCACGCTTGCTTTTTATATGTATTGGCATTTGCCGTTATCTTTTTGTTGCTATTTAGCGTTCAAATTGTGACACCAATGCAATCTGATGATTATAGTTACCTTGCTATGGGAGGAAACATAGATAGATATTTTCATCATTACATTTCGTGGAGTGGAAGAATTTCAGCTGATGTTACAAGTAGCTCTCTGCTTTATTTTTTTAGTAAGAAGTGGTACTCAGCTCTAAACTCTCTAGCACTTACATCTCTCATATTTATGATCTCCTATCTACCAACACATATATCAAATAGGAGATTGGCATTAAGCAATGTGTTCGCGTTCGTTGTTTTGTTTCTTATTTATTGGATTGCCAATACTAACCTTGGTCAGACAACATTTTGGATTGTTGGTTCAGCTAATTATTTGTGGACTAACCTATATATAATTGCATACATTTATTTGTTGGTTTTTTTTGCAAGGCGTTTTTTTGTTTCGCTTGTCGTATCATATTTTTCATTGTTGTGCGTTTTTTGTGTTGGTGCGATAGCTGGGTGTTCAAATGAAAATACTGGCGTATTCGCTTTTCTTTTTACTGTGTTCGCATGGTTTTTATATCGCCGGAATAATAGTGAACTGAGGTCGTCAGTTTTTTTTGTCGGTTCAATAGGCGTTTTATTTGGTTGGATTATTCTTGTTTGCAGCCCTGGCAATGTAATAAGAGCGAACTACTTTAGTGCATGGTACTCACAGTCACTATCTTGGCGTATAGATGAACATGTATACAGCCGGTTTCCTAGTATGATGGAACAATACTGGCTAGTATTTCTAGTCGCTATTCTTGCTATGTTGACAATATTTATTAGTGAGAAAGAGGAAAATGAAACAGGAAGTTTCTTTGCCAAATTTTCAATGTTTTTCTTTTTGTCTGCAATACTTGCAGCCTTGCTGATGGTGGGTGCGCCAGCCATCCCGTCAAGGACTGGAAATGGTTCTTTAGTTTTTTTTCTCATCATGTTGTCATTCATATTTAGCATTCAATCTTGCTATAACGAAAATGCGGCCAAGAATGTTTTTACCTTTTTTATTCTGTCTTTGTCTATTTATTTTGTACCTTCATACAAACTTGTTTATAGCGCTTACAACGAAACTGCCTATCAAGAAGAAGTCAGAAATGATATAATTGAAAGTTCAAAAAGGAACGGTAAGGTAAATATATCAATCCCTGATTTTAACTTCTCTAGGCTCATCAGGAGTGTCGATGCTTTCGACCTTTATCACAACCCTGATGCTATGGGTAAATACTGGGGTGTCAATACCGTAAATGTTTTTAGCATCCCATTCAATTATGGAGCTATTGCGAAAGATAACAATAACTTAGATGTTAATAAGGAAATAGGTTATGGCATGGTTCTGCATAAAATTTATTTATATAAAACACCATCAAAGCCATTCTATAGAAATCAAACTCGCTTAATTTTTGAGCTTAATAAAAACCCACAAGATCTACCTAAAGATATTAAGATATATGTCCATCTAAAGGGGGTTGGCATCAATTCCAAGGCGGATGACTTTGTTAGTAAATACAAGTTTATTAACGCTGACATTGGTCAATCAAAGGGTTATATGATTGGTGAAAAGTACTATGTGGAACAAGGTATCTCGCAAAACATTAATATTGAAGATATTGATGTTGTTGATGCTGGAACATTCAAGTAGCTGAATAGTTTCAGATTGCTGAAGAACCCCCTCTTTTTTCAAAGAGGGGGTTCTTTTTCGGCGCTGTTCTTGTTCTAGAGCCGTATTGGTGGCAATGTTTCTGCTTAACTCCAGAAACTCCGAGGAAAGGAACTTGCCATGGATAGCAATCAGTTTTTTTCACTGTTTCGCTCTTTTGTGCATTTTGACCCCATACAACTGGAGTGCGCTCAGGAGCACTGGTTAATAGAGGCGCCATTGCATTATCGATTAGATGTAGGGATGCGGGAAGATGAATGTCGAATTCGTCGAAAGGAGTCAGGAGAGAGCCTTGCAGTGTACCGCCACATCGCGTTGAGCCTGCTGACGGAAGAAGAGAGTTTCAAGGCCGGGATCAAAAGGAAGCAGAAATGGGCGAACAGAAACAATGAGTATCTTTCGCAAGTCCTTATGGGGCGCGGGGTTTCGTAATCTTGTCCTGATTCCCTGACTAATTAATATGATAGCTTGAGTAAAGCGCCCTGAATATGGTTGTATTAAGCACCATTTTTTTCAGAGCGCTTTTTTTATGCCTACATTTCCGCCCAGCGGGTCATCCGCGCCATCAGCCAATCGGGAAAAGCGAGTGTGCTCTCTCTTTTGGGGGATAAACATACTTTGGCTGGGGATTGGCATGCATTTCTTCATGCACAACCCGGGGGGCGCCGGGCTCTATCTGCCGTTCAACGCCTGGGGCTGGATATTTGCCAGCCTGGTCATCGCCCTCGGCCTGTGGCAGGTGACATTGCGCCTGCGTCTGGTCTTTTCGCCTTTGCAAGCGGGCTTATGGATAGGGGCACTCTTGCTGTTGCTCCCGATGCTCTACCCGGGATTTGCGCTCAAGGATTATGCTATTCCCCGGTTGCTGGGGCTGTTTGCTGGTCTGTTGTTTTTGTTCGCGCTCTATCAATGGCGCTTTCATCGGTTGCAGCGTGATCGCTTGCTCTATCTCATCTTGATGGCGATCGCGATTGAGGCGGTATTGGGGCTGGTGCAGTTCTATCTGTTGACACCGGGTAACTGGATTGGCTATGACACCAAGGCCAATCGTCCTTACGGGATCTTTCAACAGCCAAACGTGATGGCGACGTTTATGGCGACCGGGATTGCTCTCGCCAGCTGGCTGGAGTTGCGTCGCGAGGGTGGGCGCGTGCTGATGGCGCTGCGTTATGGCGTTATTCTGGCAGCGACGCTGTTGCTGGTTGTGTTGCAATCCCGGGTGGGGCAATTAGGCGGCCTGCTAGCCCTGCTTTTACTGGTGCCGCAACTTCATCGCCAGCATCTGTTATTCCGTGTGTTGGCGCTGGTTATTTTTGCGGTGGCCATCGGCCTGTTATCACAATATTGGATGGCGGGAGCAAAGCGCGGGCTGGAGATCTATCAGTCTGGTGGGATGCGGTCTATTTATTGGCCTTATGCCGCTAAACTGATTGCACAGGCCCCCTGGATTGGTTGGGGATACGGCAGTTTTGAATCTGTTTTTCTTCATCACTACATGGCTGATAAAGCGCTGAATCCAGCTATGGTTCAGATTGAGTACAATCTCGACCACCCCCACAACGAATTTCTCTATTGGGCTGTTGAGGGGGGCATTGCACCCATGATCGGCATGGTGATCATGGGCGGCACATTATTATGGCGTCTGGCGAATGTGCGCTGGGTAAATGCCATGGGGCTGCTGGCGCTGGTTACACCAATATTGCTCCATACCCAGACAGAATACCCGCTCTACCACGCGATCGTGTTGTGGTGGCTGTTGTTGACGCTGATTTATATCATCGATACCGAAATCGAAGAGCGCAGCCTTGCGCGTGATGGTGGCGCATCATGGTGGGACATGGAGTGCCGCCCTTGGTTGTTGCTGCGATTTACGGCGATCGTTATTCCGCTGTTGGTTGTTCCTTTTATGCTCACGGCCATTCACACCGCCTGGGTCGTCACCAAATATGAAAGGGGCGGCTATAAAGAGCCGACCTTGCTCCTTGATATCGTCAATCCCATGGCTTGGTTGACCCGAGTCGAGTTTGATGTGAATTCGGTGCGGCTGATGGTGGGGTTGCAGACAAGCAACAAGGCGGAACTGGACGCGTACCTGGCGTGGGGGCAGGCATTCGTGCGTCATACACCACGCGCCAACATATACGCCAATATGGTGATGGCGCTTAATGCATTGGGTCGTACAGATGAAGCCAATGCGCTGCGAGCAGAAGCACTCAAGCTCTATCCAGCCGAGCCCCTTTTAACGGGATCGGCTGCAACGGGAGTGATTACCGATGTTGATCAATCAGGCAAGAATATAACCAAAAATAAATAGTGCTATTTGGCTACATAGAAAGCCAGCCTCTTCACAGAGGCTGGCTTTTTTATTGTTTGCCGGCTGGATCAGCCGTATCTGAACCGTGAGTTTGCTGGTACACATCATAGTGATGGGCATTCGATCTTGACGGTGAAAATTAAGAAAAAAAAGCGCGTTAATATAGAAAAACGGTATGTTGTCGGGAATAGTCCATGCTATTCTGAAAAGGTATCCGTGTAACCGACTTTTTGTGAGGAAATAATGAACGAGTTTCTGAAAGTGCTGCTGAACATTCGTAGTCTACGTGCGGCTATTCGTGAGCTGCCGTTTGAGCAACTGCTAGAAGCTAAAGAGAAGTTTGACCTGGTTTACCAAGAGCGCGCCGATTCTGTTGAGCAGGAGCGTGCTGAACAAGAAGAGCACCAGCGCAAGCTGAATGAATTCACCGAAATGTTGCAGCAGGCTGGTATTGATCCTCGTGAACTGCTGACTATTGCGGCGGCTCCGACTGCTGCGGCTGGTACTGCCAAGAGCAAGCGCGCTCCGCGTCCGGCTAAATACAAGTATGAAGAAGATGGCCAGGAAAAAACCTGGACCGGTCAAGGCCGTATGCCGAAAGCCATCGCCGCTCAAGTTGAGCAGGGCAAAGATCTGAACGATTTCCTGATCTAATTAATCAGGTTCTGCGATTGAATAATGCCGCCCAGTTGTAAAACCGGGCGGCATTATTTTAGGTTCATCGCGTCTTTCCCAGGGTGAGAGCGTGAACTTTTTGTTAACTGACAGTCAATTTCTGGATGCCTGCGGCCAAGACTGCTTCCAAATATTCACTGCTCATACTCGCAATCTTTTGCTTTCGCCGGATGCTTGCTTTCCGTGATGTCTCGGCCCTGAGCATGTTCAGGGCCATATGCCTGATGCACGCTAGGATCTTGGCGGCATCACCACGATCAATCAGCAGGATACGCCACCTCTTCTATCCATCCGTACACCAGAAATCACCATAACTCGGCTTTCACTTACTTACTCGAATTCATGTTTCACTTCACTTCCCACATTCTTCTCACGAATCACCGTATAATGCTGCGCAATATTGGCTCTAAAACTTTCTGGAATAGTATCCCAAACGAGGAGATCGACGCGAAATGGTAATGCGCTTTCTTCCAGTGCTTCTTTGAGCGCAGAGAGGGCATCATGTTGAGTCGGGTCGCTAAAAACCACGAGGTCCAGGTCTGAATGACTACGTGCAGTGCCTTTTGTCCGTGAGCCGAATGCCCATACTTGAACACCAGGCAAGTAATGACCAAGCAAATATGTCAGCTCTGAATATTGTGCTGGGCTGATGTCTAATTCGGTCGTTATTGCCATGTATCCCCACTCATTTTTTGGTACAAAGCAATTGCATCAGCAATAAAATCTGGCACTAGAATCAAACATAGTGCAGCTTTCTTGTCGTCGTAATCATGAGCCGTACCAATCCGGGTATCGGCATAGCGTAGCCACTGTTCTACTGGGGAGATAAACAACAAATTTTCGCCCCCTAAGCGGAAGATCGGTTTAGGACTGTTAGGTACGTCGGGTAAACCTAGCTCGGAGATCAAATAGCGTTTTAGCAACTTCCAGAGCACGTCATAACATGTTTCGAAGCGCTGTATGGTGGACTCTGCAATCCCCTCCTTATCAAGTTCATTAAGCTCGGGGCGTTGTTGGCTGGCGCAGTAATTGAGGTATTGCAGTTCCAGATGCTTGAGGGATTTTTGTAGTTTACTGTAGTCAATCATTGTATCGCGCCTCGTTCTTATGTCAGTGGCAGCACTGAGCTTTTGATATCCAGCATCCAGTGATGCCTGCATGGATGAATGTTATCGCAGGGACTCTTTGAGTAAAGAGAAAGGAATGCGTTCCTGCTCGAGTCGTACTCTGGGCTGCCAGTAGTCCTTGAGTCTTTGAAATACCTGTTGTTCTGCCTCGGTCAGATGGGGGAGTTGATCTGCCGCGTGAACGGTGGCAGCCGGCTCAGTGCCCCATAACGTTCGGCAGGCAAGCAAGGTTTCTTCGTCCATCAGTAGCGAGCGAGCATGTGGGAAATAGCTGCGCAGTTGCGACAGCATGGCAAAGCCGTGGCTGTCGATATCCCCCCAGTAATGAATAGAACATGCGCTGAGCCAGGTGGCCTCTTTGAGCAGTTGCACGCCATACCCCAAGCCGAAGATGACCAACCCATTGCGCACGGGAGGGAACGTCAGGCCGTTTAGCTTGTTTTCGGTGATGAACACCCGATCAACCAGCAGATCGAGTTTAATAAAGTCACTGAGCGTGAGAGTGATATCGCTGGCCCCGCAAAACTCTGCGGCCAGTTGCACGTCCAGTAAGCGAAAACGGATCTGCGGCTCTTCGTACCGAAACCCAAAGCGTCGCTCGAAGCCGTGCTCATTCAGACCGGTTACCCTCTTATCAATGGCCTCTTGCGGCAGCAGCTCATCGAGCAAACTTTTTAAAATGGCCCGGTGTTGTTCGATGAACTTGGTGTCAATGCCAGGTATATCCAACTGGCGTAGGTAGCAGTTCGAGTGTGGATGGGCACACAAGTAGCGACATACAGCGATCAGCGAAGGCCAATACCCATTCTGCTTTTCAAGCTGCCCGGTATTGTCGAGTAGCCAATCTATCAGCTGAGGGAATGCGCCGAGTAGTCGCTCACTCTCATGACAAAAATGACGCCATGCCTGTGCTTGCCCAACAAAGCGTGCCAGCGCCGTCATATCGATGAACTCAATGGCGCAAGGGAGCCGCTGGCGCCCCATGGTCGCAAAGTGGATCTCCTGCTGCTGCAACGTGATGCCGGGCTGATCGGACAGAAGCGCCTGCAACTGAGTGATCTGCTGGTGTAGATCGGCAAAGTTGTGCAGCAGCTCCTTATCCGTAGGGCGAGGTAGTGTCACCGCCAAGGGGAAGACGGCATCTCCTTTCAGCCACGCTCGGTGCAGAGCATGGCTTTGCCACTTTTTCAGCAGCTTTTGTCTTAGCGTCTTGGGGTCGAGCATGTTCAATCTATTCTGCCTCAGACACCATCGTGCTATAGGTGCTCTGGGTTTGATGCTGAGCCAGGCGTTGCCGGTATTCCTCTATGGTCATGTTCAGCAGCATTGAGCGATTCTGTTTTTGATCGACAAAGTGAACGTGGCGGACATAGTGCTCGATCACGTCGAGTTTTTGCAAAGGTGTCACCAGCAGTAATTGCAGCCCCAGTTTTTTAAACAGTTCTAACCCGAAACGGGTACTGTCTTTAGACCCACGGGCAAAGGCCTCATCAATCACCACCAGATTGAAGCGGCGTTCGCTGCGCCCTTCCTCGGTCGGGCTCCCAACCAAGCGGTATTGCAGCAAGATAGCGGCAGCCAGAATCGAGTAAGCCAGCTTTTCTTTTTGTCCGCCTGATTTTCCGCCAGAATCGGAGTAGCACTCTTTCTCGCTGCCATCTTCCCGATATCGCTCGATCACATTGAACAGATGCCAGAAACGCACATCGACCACCTTTTGAGTCCATTTGGGGTCTTGGCGCATTTGCTCTATCAAGGACTTGACCTGCTCGAATTTTTGCTCCGAGTAGAGATTGTCATCAAGCGTATGCTCAACACACTGTTTTAGCCGTTGCTTGAACTCGCGGATCTCCACATCAGAGGAGGAGACTCTGTCGATCTCGATAAAGGTGCCGACTTGGTAGTCCAGGCTGAATAAGGACTGGTTGATCAGCGCGATGCGGGCACCGATCTCTTCTTCGTGTTTGTCGAGCTGGCTACGAAACAGCGCCATGGCACGGATTGTGTCGCGGTTGAGCATCTCTTTGAAGCGAGTTTCGTGGCGAGGTAAATCCTCTTGCTGCAACTGTGTGAGGATCTGTTGGTACTCATGCAGTGCGGCAAGGCTTTTGTCCAGTTCATTGGCATCGTTGGGGAAGCTATAGTGGAACTTGCCCATGGCATCGAGCATCTGCGTCTCTTTCTTACGCCGTTTCTCTTCCAGATGCTGGACGCGGTCATTGAGCTTGCTACGAAGTGTGCTGGACTGATTGGCCAACATATCGATGCGAAGGCCAGTAGTGACGCAATATTCCTGATAAAACAGATCGAGCGTCGGAAAACAGTCTGCACGAACGCCAGGCGCAACACTGGCTAACTGCGCCTCTTTCTCTGCCAGTACCTGAGTGTCTGCCTCGATATTGCTCTGTAGTTTACCCAGGCTCTCCAAAAGGGTATCGCGCTCGGCCCGAAGCCCTGATAGCGATGCGTGAACACGATTCAGCTGTTGCTGCAAGGTGTGCAGCAGATCAGAACTTTGTTCGAGCAGCGTAACCTCATGCTGCAATTGTTCGATTTGTTCACTAAAACGCGGCCAGTTGATCTGCTCAAACCCCAGGGTGAAATCGGCGAGATTCAGTGCCTGGCGGCGCAAATCGCTCAAGGTATGACGACGTAGTTCCAGTTGTCGTAACTGCTGCTGCAGTTTGTTAATGTGCTGCTGCCACTGACTATATTGCTGGGCCAGCAGCTGGATCTTCTCCTTATTGCTCCATCCAAGCACATAACGGCTTTTGTCCTGTAGCGCATGCCTGTCATCCTTCTCATGGCGAGAGGGACCGGATTTAATCTGGCCATTAAGCGTGAGCGCTTTGTCACTTCGGCGAAAGGTGGCCAAATCCTCACAACAGAGATAGTCAAAGCGCTGCAACTCTTTGTGCAGCCAATCGTATTGCTCACATTCCGGTTTGATTTCCAGCTTGCCCAACAATGAGCCCGGCGCTGCAGGCTCGGGCAGATAATCTGCTGGCTGCCGTACCCGATAATAGACGAGGCGACTGCCCAAGTGGGTCTGCTCAACCCATTCGCTGATAGCTGCGTAGAGCCGCTCCGGGACCAGTAGACTCAGGGCAAAATTATGCAGAACGCGTTCAATGGCACCTTGCCAAATCAGCTCCTTGCCTTTCACCTGCAGCAATTCGCCCACAAAGGGGAGTTGCGATTCATCCAGTCCCAACTCGGCACATAACCGTTCGCGAATAGCCAGCTGCAGGCCGGGGATATTGCTTTGCCGTTTCTTCAGTGCAGTCAGCTCATTGCCCAATTGCTGCAGCCGGGTGTCCTGCTCCCATTCCTGCTGCTTGATGGTATCCCGTTCTTGCTCCAGCAGCGTCTGTTCACCCTGCAAGGATTCCGCTCTTTCCTTGGCTGCGGCGAGGTTGCTGATAAAGCACTCGGGATCCAGTGTGTCGGGTAGCGCCAGTGCCATCGTCAGATCACGATAGCTTTTATAATTGTGCCGGGTTGTATCACGCTCCTGACTGAGGCGGCTCATTTCTCCTTGTAACTGCTGCAAACGACTGCCGCCATTTTCCAGGATCTGTTGGTGCAGCGTAGCGACCTGTTGTTCTTGCTCGGTCACCTGCCTATCAATATGTATGCGTTGCAGTACCAGCTTATCGTGCTCTTGGCGGCTGCGTTGCAGTCGCTTCCCATACAGGCTAATGGCGTGTTGCGCCATAAACGCATCCGTTTGCTCCCGGCACAGGTGAACGTGCAGCTTCTCTTGCTCGGTCTGCACAACATCCTCGCCCAATCGGCAGATCGGCTCTAGCAGTTCAACCTTTTGCCGAGCGGCAACGACAGCATCATGTAGACGCTTGAGGTCATCATAGTTGCGCTCCAGCTCTTGGATCAGCACTTCGACATCAGGTTGCGCCAGCATGTTTTGCCGAACGAAATCTGTCACTGAACCGACCGATTTCATCGAAATGGTCTGGTTAAACAGATCCAGCGCCTTGCCATCGCTACCCAGCCCCAGCGCTTTGCAAAAAGCCTGTTGGTAAGGATTGAAGCCCTCAAACAGCTCGCATTTCTCCAGTTGTTTGAGTCGCTTTTTCAGTCCGGCAATCTTGTCACCAAAACCGGTAAAATGGCTGGCAATATCGAGTGGGTGTTCGGCGACCAGAAACAGACGCTTGACCTTCTTTTCGCTAGGCGGCAGCCAGCAGACTTGGGCTAGCGTGACACTCTGTTGCAAGGCACGAGAATGAAATTGGGCCAACAGCACAGTGTAATGATCCTTACCGCGTAAGCCGATAGGGCGAGCCTTGCCGTAGTCATCCTGTTGAGAGGTATAAAATCCGTGAAAGTAGGACTCTAATGAGCGCTCTTTGTCCTCGGCGCCAGCAGCTTTGTTAAAGGCTAGCTTGCGGGTCGGTACCAGCAGTGTCGTCAGCCCATCAACCAATGTCGATTTACCGCTACCGATATTACCGGTCAGCAAACTGTTGTCGCCTTCTACCGTTAAATGCCAGATCTGCTGATCGAACGTTCCCCAGTTGAGTACTTCAAAACGCATGAGTCGAAAGCCCTGTCGGGCTGCGGCCGGCAGGTGGGGTAGGGGACTGGATTGAGCATTCAGGTCGGTATTCATTCTGCCTCCTGATTGTTCATGTCCACAGCCAGTTTCTGTGTTAGCAGCTCATTGAACTCAACGATCTGCTCTGCGGTCACGAAAGCCTTGAGAATGCGTGGTACCTCAAAGTCATCCGGGTGGTTGGGGAGTGCAGATAGAAAGCCCATTTCATCGATTTTTTTGATGAGCGCATCCATGTCACGGCGCTGTTTGACCTCGTTACCAACCTCACGAAAATAAGGCAACAGCCATTGGTGGATTTCCTGGCGGGTGACGATGAGGCGGGGAGCACTCTCCTCACTGTCATGTTCTGCCAGACGCTTGCGCAAACTGACAACCAACAGTGTCTGCGAGAAACTCAAGCTGCGGCGGCTGATAAGCCGGGGCCACTCCTGACTAGGATCATCCCCGTCATGTTCCTGTTGTTTTAAAAAGGCGTAACCCTCTGCCTCATCAATCAGCAATGAGAGCCCCAACTGTTGGAAATACTCACGGATTGTATGCTGCTCGCGTAACAACACTTGCCAGAGATCCCGTTGCCGATGCAGGTAAAGTGGCCCCTTGAGCAGGCGAATGAGCACGGCAGAGCGATCGCGCTGGTTATTCCCTTCCGGCGAGCTGGGTTGATTAACAAGCGACATAGTCATAATTTCCTGACAAAGGTGATAGCTGGAATGCGCAATACCCGCTGCAATTCGGGCTCTGCCTGCCAGTGGATCCGTTGTTCACGAGTGGTATCAACATGAGCTGGGACGGTCTGTTCGCAGGCTAACTTGATATAGGTGAGCACCTCATCGAGTCCGTACTGAATAGGATAACGTTCGATGACTTGAGCAAGCGTTGTCTGACCCTGGTATTCGTTGAGGCACACGTGGATCTGGCGTTGTAACTGCTGTTCATCGATGTGACTCATTTCAAACAGGGTACGCAGATCGACGTCCACATCTGCGGCGACGTCAACGGCAGTACTGTTTAACTGTTCACTTTGCGGGAGTTGGTAAAGGTTTCGGCTCAGAAGCAGTGACAGGGTTGCCTGCTGCTCTGGCAACGCAGCAAAATCAGGGTAACTGCGACTATCGAGCTCCTCCAATTGATGAGCCTTGGCCTCAAAGTCGCGGATAAGCTCCAGAATGCGTCTGTTGTCTTGCGACTGTTCCTGTATATAGCGGCGAAGCTGATCCGTAATCTGTTGGCGGGTGGTGTTGACCTTGGTCCCCGCATCCAGCAAATAGCTGTAAAGGTGGCTGAGCAGCGTATCTTGCTGTATTAACGCTCTGGCCTCATCGTGTGCCAACAAGGACTGTAAATCCTGGCGCATAGCACTGCGCATTTGTGGCGTCATCAGCAGCTCAAAAAATGCGCTAAATGACTGCCCTTCATCTGAGCTGTCGATGACATCCTGATCGCCAAATACCTGATCCAATACCATGCCCTTATGAAGCGCACTTTGGGTGATGGTTTTACGTGTCTCTTTGTCCAGCGAACGGAAATTGGCCTCTACCTGGCGAAAGTCGCCAAGTAGTTGGCGTGACAAGTCGCCAAGCAGAAATAAACGTTCCCGGATCTGTGTCGCGGACATTCCGCTATCTTGCCCCTGCTCTACCGCATTGATGGCTTGCTCGATCTCGGTTTTACGGGCGCGCAGTGTCATTAACTTGGTGGCTGCGTCCTCGGTTGTGCCATGCACCAGATCACCGATAAGCTCTAACAGAAGCTTCAAACGTGACTCGGTGCCGACAAAGCGGCGCCCCTGCATCTCCTCGATCCAGCGTAACGCTTTCTCAATGTCTGGCAGCAGGTCACATTCGGGCTCATCGCTGTGCTGGGGTAAGTATTTGCGCAGGTAACCACACCGGCTGTTTATCCAGTCATCTATATAGGCGCGAGCACTTTTTACAAAGAGATCCGGACCATGGTTGTCTGCAATATCTTGCAGATGGTATTCCAGCAGCGTAACCAGCTCTTGGTAAGGGATCGCCCGGCGGTTGGTGGCCAAAAAGGCCCGGAACAAAAAACTGCCAAGCAGCGCAAAGTGTGGGGAGCGCAATAGACGCAGAGCGACGCTTTGCTCTTTGAAATGCTCCAGAAAGTCAAAGCTGAGATCATGGTTCAACGGGGGCATTCTCCTGCGTGTTGACTGCATCGCCGCTCACGCGAGCGTACTCGCAGCTTTCTCGAAATCATACCATCGACATCTGCCAGCTCGAAACGGTGTAGCGATTGCGGCCACAGGATGCTGGATACACGAATCTACGAACTGCGGGAGCGGTTGCTGGTGATCCGCGGGGCGGAATGTCTGGCGAGAGCCGTGTCTGGTGATGGCATTCCCCACTCTGCAGCAGGGTGGGGAATAGCCGGGTGACGCGTTATCGGGGGGGCACGTTATCGCTGCCACCCAGGGCGCGATAGATTTTGGCGGTGGTGGTGAGCTGCTCTTTTTGCTGGGCCAGCAGGCTTTGCTGGGCATCCCACAGCCGGTTTTGCTCATCAAGCCAGGCCTGCACACCGGTCGCACCCGCCTGGAAGCGAACCTTGGCCAGCCGTTCGGCCTCCTGGGCATAACTTAGCTGCTCCTGCAGATAATCGAGTCGCTGCTGACCATAGTGGCGGGCGGCCAGATTGTCTTCCACTTCCACCAGCGCGGTGTAGAGCTGTTTGCGAAACTCGGTTTCGGCAATCTGGTAATCCAGCGCTGAGCTTTCGATGGCGAGTTGGGTGCTGTGGTATTCGAGGAAGGGGAGGGCAAGGCTGGCTCCCAGCGTACCGACCGGATTTTGCAGCACCTGTGCCAGTCTATCGGATGCGGTGCTGGCACTGCCGGTCAGGGTCAGGCTGGGGTAGAAGCTGGCGCGGATCTCGTCCCCTTTTGCCAGCGTCTTGCGCAGCCGCAATTCGGCCGCTTTGACGTCGGGGCGGCGGGCCAGCAGATCGGCCGGGATACCCACTGCCAGTTCAGGAATGGTCTGGTTTGCAAGGGTTGCGGGTGCATACTCCAGCGGCCCGCTGCTGCGGCCGAGCAGCAGGCGCAGGGCATTGCGAGCCTGCTCCTGCTGCGCCTTGAGGGAGGCCAGCTCGGCCTGTTTGCCTGCCAGTTGCTGGCGGGCCTGCGCCAGATCGAGCCGGGTGATGGCGCCGGCCTGGTATTTGGTCCGGGTCAGTTGTTCGGTGCGCGCCAGGTTGGCCAGCTGCTGTTCCCCAAGGGTGATGGCAGAGCCGAGATAGCCGAGCTGCCAATATTGCTCCAGGGTATTGCCGATCAGCAGCAGCCGGGTGCTGGCGAGATCCTGCTCGCTCGCTGCTGCCTCCCAGCTCGCCTGATCCCGCACCGACGCCAGCTTGCCCCACAAATCCACTTCGTAACTGAGCCCGAGCGAGGGGCCCATGCTGTGGGTCGATGTACCACTCTTCAGATCCTTGTTGCCACTGGCGCCGATAGTACCAGTGATCGAAGGGGTGAGGTTGGTATCGGCTTGCTCGGCGCCTAACTGGGCGTTTTTGAGCTTGAGGGCCGCCACACGCATGTCCGGATTGGCGGCCAGTACCGCGTCGACCAGTTTGTCGAGCCGGGGATCATGAAATTGCCGCCACCAGGGGCCAGCCTGCGCTGCCAGTTGGGCGCCGTCTGCCTGTTGCCATGCGGGGGCGATCGCCAGCTCGGGTCTTTGATAGGTGCTGTGCTGACTGCAGCCGCTGAGGGCGATACAGAGAGCCAGCCAGGAGAGTTTGTGCATTGTTATTCCCTCGCCAGTGCGACAACAGGGTCGAGCCGCGCCGCATTGCGTGCGGGCAGGTAACCGAACAGGATCCCGATGAGTGACGAGCAGCCAAAGGCCATCAGGATGGAGAAGAGCGAGAACTGCATCTTGATGGAGTCCACCAGCAGTGAAAACAGCGCGCCGATGCCTAGCGAGAGGCCGACGCCGAAGAGCCCCCCCAGCAGGCTAACCATCACGGCTTCAATCAGGAATTGCTGCAGGATGTCTGACTGGCGGGCGCCCACGGCCATGCGAATGCCGATCTCGCGGGTGCGCTCCACCACCGATACCAGCATGATGTTCATCACGCCCACCCCACCGACGATCAGCGAGATCACCGCGATGGCCGAGACCATCAGGGTCATGGTGGCCGTGGTTTTTTCCACCGATTTGACGATGTTGTCACTGCTGAAGGTGAAGAAATCCTTCGTGCCGTGGCGCTGGGAGATCAGCTCGTTCACCGCCTGATCGGCCAGTGCCGGTTGTACCCCGTCCTTGACCCTAAGGGTGATCTTGCTGAAATGGTGCTGCGAGATGAGGCGACTCATCACCGCGCTGTAGGGCAGCCAGAGATTGATCGATTGGCTGGAGGGGCCGAAGCCGGTCTCTTGCGAGACCACCCCGACGATACGCACCGGCAGGGTGCCTATCAGCACTACCTTGCCGACCGGATCATCCTGGCCAAGCAGGCTGGTGATGCTCTCCTTGTCCACCACGGCGACAGCGGCACGCTGCTGAATATCTTGCCACTCCAATAAGCGACCACTGACCAGCGTCATCCCCTTCACCTTGAAATAGTCGTTGCCAACCCCGGTGACGCTACCGCTGCTGGTCTTGTTGCGATAACGCAGCTGGCCGGAGCTGCCAATCTCGGGGCTGGCGCCTGCGAGATAGGGCTGACCCAGCAGGGCATCCAGGTCTCCCTGGTTGAGGGTCTGGATACTGGCCCCCTTTTCATCGCCCCATCCCATGCCCGGGAAGATATCGATGGTATTGGTGCCCATCGCATTGATCTGGTCGACCACCTTGGTACGTGCGCCCTGACCAAGGGCGACCACACTCACCACGGCAGCGATGCCGATGATAATGCCGAGCATGGTGAGGAAGGTGCGCATCCGGTGGGCGAGCATGGCATGCATCGCCATGCGTCCCGCCTCCCGATAGCGATCCCAGTCGTGGCCCATGGCGCCTTTATTGGGCGCTATTTTTTTCGGGTCTGCGGCGGTGGTCGGGGCTAATGCGCCCGTTTGGCGCGGGCCGCTGTCTTGCTCTATCCGACCATCCTTGAGGGTGATGATCCGATCGGCGTGGCTGGCCACCTCCATATCATGGGTCACCAGAATGATGGTGTGGCCCTGAGCGTGCAGCTCCTTGAGGATAGCCATCACCTCCTTGCCGCTCTGGCTATCCAGCGCGCCGGTCGGTTCATCGGCGAGGATCACTTCGCCGCCGTTGGCCAGCGCCCGGGCGATACTGACCCGCTGCTGCTGACCGCCTGAGAGCTGACCCGGGGTATGGTGGCTGCGATCGCTAAGCCCCAGCCTGCCTAGCAACTGACGGGCGCGCGTCTGGCGATCCGGGCGGCTGGTACCGGCATAGATGGCGGGGATCTCCACGTTGGCGGCGGCATCAAGATGAGGCAGCAGGTGGTAGCGCTGAAAGATAAAGCCGAAGTGGTGGCAGCGCAGCCGGGCCAGCGCCAACGCATCCATGGTGGCGGTATCCTGACCGCGAAACAGGTACTGGCCGCTGCTTGGGCTATCCAGACAGCCCAGCAGGTTCATCAGGGTGGATTTGCCGGAGCCGGACGCGCCGACAATGGCGAGCATCTCTCCTGCCGCGATAGTGAGGTCGAGGGGGTGGAGCACGGTGACCTCGCTGTCGCCGCTCTGGTAGCGTCGCTCGACCCCTTTCAGCTGGATCAATGGCAGCTGGCTCAGGGGCTCACTCATAGCATCACCGCCATCTCGTCGTTAGCTGTGGGGCTGCCATGATTGAGCAGCACCTCCTCCTTCTCGGTCAGGCCGCTGATCACTTCAATGCGGATCTCGTCTTTCATGCCGGTCTTGATGGTGCGGGTCTCGGTCTGATCGCCCTCCTTGACCAGGGTCACCTCATACTCATTGTCGGCCAGCTTCTTGCCAAGGGCGGCTTGCGGCACAGTGAGTACCTGCTTACGCTCGTCGAGCACTATGGTCACCTGGGTGGTCATCGCCACGCGCAGGGTATGGGCGGGGTTGGGCACATCAAACAGGGCGTAGTAGTAGACGGCTGCATTGCTGGTGGTGGTGCTGGTGGTCGTCTGCTCGTTGATGTTGGTAGGTGCTAACTCCACGGCCTTCAAGGTGCCCTGATAGCGGGTATCCGGATCGCCGATCAGGGTGAAGTAGACCGGCATGCCGGCTTTGACCTTGGTGACATCAGCTTCGGAGATCTGCGCCTTGATCGTCATGGTATCCAGATTGGCCAGTTTGAGCACGGTCGGCACCGTTTGGCTGGCAGCCAGCGTCTGGCCCTGACGGGTCACAATGCTGATGACGGTGCCATCCATCGGCGCCAGGATCTTGGTGTAGCCCAACTCTGTCTTGGCCCGATCAACCTTGATCAGGGCGTTGTCGATATTGGCCTGACTGTTTTGGAGTTCGGCGCGGGTGACCGCCAGCAGTGCTTCGGCACTCTCCAGATCGGCCCGGGAGCTTGCCTCCTGCTTGAACATCTGCAACTGACGTCGCCAGGCGAGTTCGTTCTGTTTGAGCTGTGCCTGCTTGATCTTGAGCTGGGCGCGGTTGCTGGCGAGTTCCGCCTCAGCCGTCTTGAGGTTGTTCTGGGCAATCAGGGGATCGATCTCGGCCAGCAGATCTCCCTGCTTGACCCGATCACCATCCTCAACCGCCAACTTGGTGACCTGACCGGAGACCTGGGCGCCGACATCCACCTGCTCAGCGGCCTGTAGCACGCCACTGGCTAATACGGTCTGGGCAATATCTTCACGAGTGACTTGAGCTGTCAGCATCGCCTTGGGGGGGGGACTGGGCCAGAGTAGCCAGCCGAGGAGCACCACGGCGATCAGGATGGTGATGGCCAGGGTTCTCTGCTTGCGGGTTATGTTCATCTATCACCTGAATGGAAGCGAAAAGGTTGTGCGTGGCGTCTATCCTGCAGCAAAGCTCGGATAAATAACAGCCGCGAAATAAGTAAGCAAAGTTATGGCGTTAACTGTCAATAAGCTGTGGCGGGGATACTCAAGACGCCGGTGTTGTCAGCAAGAGGCGGACGAGATGTAGGTTGGCGCTGAGCGCAGCGAAGCCCAACATGCAGTCGGTAGGTTCGATTAGCCGCCAGGCGTAATCGGACGTTCGCGTAACGCTATCGTCTTGCGATAACGGCCGACCGATTCCCTTTCTGCTGGCAGCAGCTGACGCGCAGGCATAGCCGGACAACAACCGCTCGATCGTCGTGTTGGTTCACGGTAAACGTTGGGCTTCACTGCGTTCTGTACCAACCTACGATTTAACCCGTCGGGTGGTGTAGCGCAGCGAAGCCCAACATGCAGAGTAAGACGTATCCACCTGCAACCGGTTTTCGCGAATGTTTGATTACGCTTCGCTAATCAAACCTACAGCCCTGCGTGTAGCCAAGGCCACGCGGTATCGTGTAAAAAAGCCAATAAAAACAATGCCAGTCAGGATTAACTGACTGGCATTATGCACAGAGGCAGGGCGTTGGAATAGGTGATGGGGCGTGAGGCTCAGGCCTTGGCCAGCAGATCCATCACCCAGGGCAGACCCTGCTTCTTGCGGCTGACAAAGCCCGGGTGGTAGCTGGACTCTGCCGGTACTTTCGGGTGTGCGGTAAAGTAGATGCGGCTGGCAGCCGCAGTCAGGTCAGTCACCATCAGCACGAAGAAGTCGAGCCCTTCGCCTTCAACGCGGTGTGCCATCTCTTGCTGCAGAGTGTCGATCTGGTCGGCAAGCTGTTGTTCGCTGCCCACTTCAATCTGGCTCATGATGAAGTTCAGACCTTCGGCCTGGAATGCTTTCTCATCCTGCTGCAGCAGCTGCGCCGGAGTGAGGCCGCTCAGGTCGGTTTTTGCCATCAGCAGCTGTTGGCCGAACTCGGCCAGTGAGACCTCTGCCAGCGGTGCCAGACGCTCACAGGCGATCTTGTCCTGCTCGGTGGTGGTCGGCGAGGTGAGACAAAGCGTGTCGCTCATGATGGCACCCAGCATCAAACGAGCCTGGCTGCGGGTCACGCTACCTTGCTGACTCAGCAGATCGAAGGCGATGGTGCAGGTGCAGCCGACGGCACGGATCCAGGCATCCAGCGGAGACTGGGTGACCAGGGTGCCGAGACGGTGGTGATCCACCAGACCCAGGACATTGGCTTGTGCCAGTGTGGCAGGCCCTTGTTCCAGATCACTGAAATCCACCAGCCAGACATCTTCCCCGGTCAGATCGTGGGTCAGCAACTCGGGTTCGCTGACGCCTGCCTGCTCCAGAATAAAACGGGTTTCGGTGCGCAGGTCACCCAGACGCCATGGGGTGGCCTGACGGCCCTGGCCATTGAGCCAGTCGGTGATAACCAGCGCACTGCAGATACTGTCGCTATCAGGATTCTTGTGACCAAAAACGTGGATCATAGACAAAGCCTCACAATTGGATACCCATAAAGGGGGGCGACACTATGCGAAATCCGCTGCATGAAGGCAACCGGATCCACGCCCAGGTTGCTGTCAGCTTCGCCTAACTCGCCATTTTATTGATCTGGGCCGGTGATCCTGACGGCTGTGCGAGGTTCACGGTGGGGGATTCGGGATACGATTCACCGTTAGTCGTGACTGGTGACTCGTTACTCGATTCCCGATTCCCGATCCCCGATCCCCGATTCAGCGACGCAGCAGCTCGCGGGCATTGGCCAAGGTATTGTCGGTGATCTGGTCGCCACCGAGCAGGCGTGCCAGCTCATTGAGACGGGCATTCTGGTCGAGCGCATCCATCCGGGTTTCGGTGGTTTTGCCATCGGTATGCTTGCTCACCACCATATGCTGGTGGCCGTTGCCTGCCACCTGAGGCAAGTGAGTGACCACCATCACTTGAGTGGACTCCCCGAGCTGGCGCAGCAGGCGACCCACCACGGCGGCAGTCGGGCCGCTGATCCCCACATCCACCTCATCGAAAATCAGGGTCGGGGTGGAGATCTTGCGGGCGCTGATCACCACGATGGCGAGGCTGATACGCGACAGTTCACCCCCTGAGGCCACCTTGCCAAGCGGCTGGATCGGTTGGCCCGGGTTGGTGGTGACCATAAATTCCACCCGATCTATACCCAGTGGAGAGAGGCTGCTCTGGGCATCGGGGCGCACCTCGATGGCAAAGCGACCATCAGGCATCGCCAGCTCGTGCATGCTGCTGGTCACTTTGGCACCCAGCTCCTGGGCGTAACGCTGGCGGCTCTGGCTGAGGGCTTCGGCGGCCTGGACAAAAGCCTGACGGGCCTCGGCCAGCTCATCTTCCATCCCCTCTAACCGCTCCTCATCGGAGTTGAGGCGAGCGAGATCCGAGGCCAGCTCCTGATGGTGCAGGGCCAGATCCGCCGGTTTGACGTGGTGCTTGCGGGCCAGATTGATCGCCTTGGAGAGACGGGCTTCCAGCTCGTTGAAGCGTTCGGGGTCAAGCTCCAGCCGATCGAGATAGCTGCGCAGTTCGCTGTGACTCTCCTGCACCCCGATCAGCGCTTCGTTCAGCATCTCCAGTACCGGGGTGAGGCGGCTGTCCATGCTGACCAGCCCCTCGGTCCGATCGACGGCCGATTGCAGCAGCCCTGCGATAGTGGTCTCTTCGTTGTCATAGAGCAGATCGAGGCAGGCACCGCACTCCTGCATCAACTCGGTGCCGTTGGCGAGACGCTGGTGCTCCTCTTCTATCTCCTCAAACTCCCCCGGTTGCAGGGCAAATTCGTCCAGCTCCTGCACCTGATACTCGATCAGCTGGCGGCGGGCCTCCCGCTGCTGCTGCTCGGCCTTGAGCCGGTTCAGTTCGTTTTGCAGTTGGCGCCACTGCTGATAGTGCTGGCGCACCTCGTCGAGCAGCAGATGGTGACCGGCATAGCCGTCGAGCAGGGCGAGCTGGTAGTCCGGTTTGAGCAGCATCTGGTGGGCATGTTGGCCATGCACGTTGACCAGCAGTTGGCCCAGATTCTTGAGTTGGGTGAGGGGGACGGGCACGCCATTGATATAGCTGCGCGAGCGCCCTTCGGCGGAGATGACGCGCCGCACGATACACTCACCTTCATTTTCCAGCTCGTTGGTGGCGAGCCAGGCACGGGCGGCCGGGTTGTTCTCTAGAAGGAAGCGGGCGCTGACCTCGCTTTTGTCGCTATCGGGTCGCACCATGCCCGCTTCGGCCCGCTCTCCGAGACAGAGACCGAGGGCGTCGATGGCGATGGATTTACCGGCACCGGTCTCACCTGTGATGCAGGTCATGCCCGGTTGCAGATCGAGTTCGAGAAACTTGACGATGGCGAAGTTGTTGACGGTCAGCTGGGTCAGCATGGTCTCATCCTGTATGGGCCAACATTACTGTGTATGCATCCAGTATATACTGGTTTTTCATACAGTAAAGAGTCGACCCGCAACAGGATGCGCAGGCACGTCAGGTGCGTCTCAGAACAGCTTGCTGCCCCAGCCGAGCTTGTTGCGAAGTACGTGGAAGTAGCTGTAGTCGAGCGGATGCACCAGATGAAGCTGGTGGTGGCTCTTCTTGATGAGGATCTCGTCCCCCGGGTGGACCGCCAGCGTCACCTGGCCGTCACAGCTCACCTGCATGGCATCGTCCTGATTGTCTGGCGAGACCAGCAGCCGCACTTCGCTGTCGGCATCGAGTACGATAGGGCGGCTGCTCAGGGTATGCGGGAACATCGGCACCAGCGCGATGGCGTTGAGCTTGGGGGTGAGGATGGGGCCGCCCGCTGACAGCGAGTAAGCGGTGGAGCCAGTTGGGGTGGCGACTATGATGCCGTCCGAGCGCTGGCTATACATAAAGCTGCCATCGATATAGACCTCGAACTCGATCATGTGGGCGATCTTGCCCGGGTGCAGCACTGCCTCGTTGACCGCCAGATTGCTCGACTTGCGCTCGCCATGGCGATAGACCGAAGCTTCCAGCAGGAAGCGGTGTTCGCTCTTGTAGTGTCCGGAGAGCACCTGCTCCAGCGGCAGCAGATAATCCTGCGGTGAGAGGTCGGTCAGAAAACCGAGGTTACCCCGGTTGACCCCAATCACCGCCACATCGAAGCGCGACAGCACCCGCGCCGCCCCCAGCATATTGCCGTCACCGCCGACCACGATGGCGAGATCGGCCTGCTGGCCCAGCTGCACCAGATCCATCACGTTTTCATCGAGGATGCTCAGGGTCTGGGCGACCCGGCTTTCGACCAGTACCCGAAAGCCGCGGGCGGTCAGGTATTGATGCAGGCCGGTCAGCGTCTGGTTGGCCCCCTCATGGTGGGGTTTGCCAATCAGGGCGATGGTTTTGAAGGGAGAATCCATAGTCTGTCGGGTCTGGGATGAGTATTGCGGGCCAGTATACAGTGCTTTGCTCCGCTTGTGACGCTCTCCCGTGTCACGGGGGCCGCTATCCCCTTGAGTCAACTGGTTAAACGGTGAGCGGCAACCCGGATAAACCGCCGGTTGCGGCAGATCAGCCACCCTGATTGGCCTTTTACCCCTTGAAAGCCGGGGATGCATCCCCATAATAGCGCCAACATAGTCGGTCTGTGGTCGTCCGGTCGCTCAACCAGACGTCAGGGCCCTCATAAGTAACCCCGGAATTGGAGATGTCATGAACCACGAAGAGCAAAAGGTTGAAGCGATGGAGCAAGTGGAAGTCCAGCCAGTCGAGCCGACCGATGTAGACAGTGAAGTGACAGCCGAGCAGGCCCGCATTGCCGAACTGGAAGCACAGCTGGAAACCGCCATCCAAAAGGCGGCGGAAGAGCGTGAACGCGCCCTGCGTACCGCCGCCGAAATGGAGAACCTGCGCCGCCGTACCGAGCTGGATGTCGAGAAGGCGCACAAGTTCGCCCTGGAGAAGTTCGCTGGCGAACTGCTGCCGGTGCTGGATAACCTTGAGCGTGCCATCGAACTGGCCGACAAGGAGAACGACGCTCTCAAGCCGATGATCGAAGGGGTCGAGCTGACCCTGAAATCCATGCAGAGTGGCGTCGCCAAGTTCGGTCTGGTGGCGCTCGACCCGCTCAACCAGCCGTTTGACCCGAACGCTCATCAGGCGATGAGCATGGTGCCGAGTGCCGATGTGGCCCCGAACACCGTGATCGCCGTGATGCAGAAGGGCTACGACCTCAACGGTCGGGTGATCCGTCCGGCCATGGTGATGATCGCCAAAGCGGTCGACTGATTGGCTGTGGGTGCCCGAGCCCGCCCCGTGGCGGGCTTTTTGTTTCGCAGTGCAGCACCCGCTCATGGTGCCCGGTTTCACCGTTGAAGGTGACCGCGCAACCATGACAAAGGGTGTGGTTTTTTAGGGGCGGGGCTTGAAGCTGTGTCTGGCGACCCCATATAGGGTGCAAGGCCGCGGCGGCACAAAAAATTTGATGCCGGGAGCTTGAAAGCCAGATTGGCAGCCCCCACCTAGCCGTTAACGCATTAAGGCGAGTTCCTCGCCAGTTTATTCAAAGTATTTGGAGATTCGTCAAATGGGTAAAATCATCGGTATTGACCTGGGTACTACCAACTCCTGCGTCGCTATTCTGGATGGCGACACTGCTCGCGTGATCGAGAACGCAGAAGGCGATCGTACTACTCCGTCCATCATTGCCTATGCCGATGATGGCGAGATCCTGGTTGGTCAGCCGGCCAAGCGTCAGGCCATCACCAACCCGAAAAACACCCTGTTCGCCATCAAGCGTCTGATCGGTCGTCGTTTTGAAGATGAAGAAGTGCAGCGTGACCTGAAAATCATGCCGTACGCCATCGCCAAAGCTGACAACGGCGATGCCTGGGTTGAAGTGAAGGGCAAGAAAATGGCACCGCCGCAGATCTCTGCCGAAGTGCTGAAAAAGATGAAGAAGACCGCCGAAGACTACTTGGGCGAGCCGGTAACCGAAGCCGTTATCACTGTTCCGGCCTACTTCAACGACGCCCAGCGTCAGGCTACCAAGGATGCCGGTCGCATCGCCGGTCTGGATGTAAAACGCATCATCAACGAACCGACTGCAGCGGCTTTCGCCTATGGCGTGAACAAGGTCAAGGGCGAGCGCAAGGTTGCCGTATATGACCTGGGTGGCGGTACTTTCGATATCTCCATCATCGAGATCGACGAAGTGGAAGGCGAAACCACCTTCGAAGTACTGGCGACCAACGGTAACACCCACCTGGGTGGTGAAGACTTCGACAACCGCGTCATCAACTATCTGGTAGACGAGTTCAAGCGTGAGCAGGGCATCGACCTGCGCAACGACCAGCTGGCTCTGCAGCGTCTGAAAGATGCCGCCGAGAAAGCCAAGATCGAGCTCTCTTCTGCCCAGCAGACCGACGTCAACCTGCCGTACATCACTGCAGATGCCACCGGTCCGAAGCACATGAACATCAAGGTGACCCGCGCCAAGCTGGAATCCCTGGTAGAAGACATGGTGAAAGACTCTCTGGAGCCGGTTCGTGTTGCCCTGAAAGACTCCGGTCTGGCCGTTGGCGAGATCGACGACGTGATCCTGGTGGGTGGTCAGACCCGTATGCCGCTGGTTCAGAAGACCGTTGCCGAGTTCTTTGGCAAAGAGCCGCGTAAAGACGTCAACCCGGACGAAGCCGTGGCCATGGGTGCTGCCATCCAGGGTGCCGTACTGTCCGGTGACAAGACCGACGTACTGCTGCTGGACGTTACCCCGCTCTCTCTGGGTATCGAAACCATGGGCAGCGTGATGACTGCGCTGATCGAGAAGAACACCACCATCCCGACCAAGAAGTCCCAGGTGTTCTCCACTGCCGAAGACAACCAGTCTGCCGTGACCATTCACGTGCTGCAGGGTGAGCGCAAGCGCGCCAGCGACAACAAGTCTCTGGGCCAGTTCAACCTGGAAGGCATCCGTCCGGCACCGCGTGGTCTGCCGCAGATCGAAGTGACCTTCGACATCGATGCCAACGGTATTCTGCACGTCTCTGCGAAAGACAAAGAGACCAACAAAGAGCAGAAGATCACCATCCAGGCCTCCTCTGGTCTGTCTGATGACGAGATCGAGCGCATGGTACGCGAAGCCGAAGCCAACGCGGCCGAGGACAAGAAGTTTGAAGAGCTGGTGCATGCCCGCAACCAGGCTGATGGTCTGGTCCACTCCGTACGCAAGCAGATCACCGAAGCCGGTGACGCCCTGCCTGCTGACGAGAAGAGCAAGATCGAAGCCGCGGTGAGCGAGCTGGAAGCGGCCCTCAAGGGTGACGACAAGGCTGACATCGAAGCCAAACAGCAGGCTCTGCTGGAAGCGTCCCAGAAGCTGATGGAAATTGCCCAGCAGCAGGCTCAGGCCCAGGGCGCAGCCGGTGCTGATGCCGGTCAGTCCTCCTCTTCTGCCAAGGCTGACGACGACGTAGTCGACGCCGAGTTCGAAGAAGTGAAAGACGACAAGAAGTAAGCCCTACCCAGATGGGCGGAGTCCGCTTCGCCCATCGGCTTGGTCAATGAATTCACGGGCGTTGGGTAACCAACGCCCGTCTGCGTAACCACAGGATGAGTATGTCGAAGCGCGATTTCTACGAAGTGCTGGGTGTGGCGAAAGATGCCGATGATCGCGAGATCAAGAAGGCGTACAAGCGCCTGGCCATGAAGTATCACCCGGATCGCAATCAGGGTGATGCCGCATCCGAAGAGAAGTTCAAAGAGGTCAAGGAAGCCTACGAGGTCCTGACCGATGCCAACCTGCGTGCCCGATACGATCAGTACGGCCATGCCGGTGTTGACCCGAGCCAGGGTGGCGGTGGCCACGGTGGCTTTGGTGGCGGCGCTGATTTTGGTGATGCGTTCAGTGATATTTTTGGCGATATCTTCGGCGGTGGCCAGCGTGGCGGCGGTCGTCGTGGCCCGGCCCGCGGCTCAGATCTGCGTTACACCATGGAGTTGACGCTGGAAGAGGCGGTGCGCGGGGTCTCTAAAGAGGTCAAGGTGCCGACTCTGGTTCACTGCGAAGTCTGTAACGGCTCCGGTGCCCACACCGGCAGCAGTGCCCAGACTTGCCCAACCTGCCATGGCTCCGGCCAGGTGCAGATGCGTCAGGGCTTCTTCGCGGTGCAGCAGGCGTGCCCGCACTGTCACGGCCGCGGCAAGATCATCAAGGATCCGTGCCGCAAGTGTCACGGTGAAGGTCGCTACCAGCGCACCAAGACCCTGTCGGTGAAAATCCCGGCGGGCGTCGATACCGGCGATCGCATCCGTCTCTCCGGCGAAGGGGAAGCGGGGGAAGCAGGGGCACCGGCAGGGGATCTCTACGTACAGGTGCACGTCAAAGAGCACGAGATCTTCGTGCGTGACGGCAACAACCTCTACTGCGAAGTGCCCATCAGCTTCACCGCAGCTGCGCTCGGTGGTGAGATTGAAGTGCCGACCCTGGATGGCCGGGTCAAGCTCAAGGTTACTCCGGAGACCCAGACCGGCAAGATGTTCCGCATGCGTGGCAAGGGCGTCAAGTCCGTGCGCTCCGGTCAGGTGGGGGATCTGATGTGCAAGGTGGTGATCGAGACCCCGGTCAACCTCACCGAGCAGCAGAAAGAGCTGCTGCGCCAGCTGGACGAGTCATTCAGCGGTGCCGCTGCCAAGACCCACAAGCCGAAATCGGAAGGCTTCTTCGAAGGGGTGAAACGCTTCTTCGACGATCTGACCAGCTGATTCCAGCCACCCGAATAAACAGAGCCGGCCTTGTGTCGGCTCTTTTTTTGCTCGCCATTTAGTCAGGTTCCGCCCTATTGAGTGGATCGCTGATGAGCGATCTTCCTCACAACTCCCGCCGATTCTCGCTGTACAAATGTTATCCCGCTCACACTGTTGCTGAAACGGTTTAGTTGCCGTATTGAGTTAGCTAAAGCGGTTTAGCTATGCTCTGGCTGTCGATAACAACAGCGCCCGTTCGGGCCACAGAGGACAGGTGAGGAAGATGATGATGTTCAAGAGCAAGTTGGCGCTGGCGGTAGCGCTGGGATTGGGGATGAGCAGCCCGCTGTGGGCGGCAGAGGGCGGTATCGAGGCCAGACTGGCGGCGCTGGAGGCGCGGGTGCAGGCGGCCGAAGCGAGAGCCGTGGCGGCAGAGAGCCGCGCCAGTCAGGCCGAGGTGAAGGCAAGTGCGGCCAGCGAGCAGGCGCAAGTTGCTGACAGCCGTAGCCAGAAGGTGGATGCGAAGACCGCCGGGGCCCAGGGTTTCGAGTTTCATGGCTATGCCCGCTCGGGCCTGTTGGTCAACAGCAATGGCAATGGCGGGCGCGGCGGCCCCTACATCACCCCGGCCGGTTCGGTGGGCGGGCCCGTGGGGCGCCTTGGCAACGAGGATGACACCTACATGGAGGCCAACCTGCTGAAAACCCAGACCTTCGAGGATGGCAGCTGGGCCCGCTACAAGCTGATGCTGGCAGACGGGGTCGAGACCAGCAATGACTGGACCGCCAGCGATTCGAGCCTCAATACCCGTCAGGTGTTTGCCGAGATCGGCAATCTGGCGAGCTTCGATGGCCCCTTCAAGAACGCGGTGCTGTGGGCGGGCAAGCGCTTTGACCGCGACAACTTCGACATCCACTGGCTCGATTCCGACGTGGTGTTCCTGGCTGGTACCGGTGCCGGTGTCTACGACGTGCAGCTGGCCGACAGCTGGAAGGCCAACTTCTCCCTCTATGGCCGCGATTACGGCGACATCAGCGCCAGCGGTCTCTCCGACATCGAGAGCTACATCCTCACCATGAATAACCGCGTCGGCAACTGGCAGTGGATGGTGAACGGTCTCTCGGCCAAGGACAATGACGCCCGCATCAATGACAAGGGGGCGGGCAGCGCGGCGGCGGACAAGGGGGCCCACACCCTGCTGGCCTACCACGCCGACAGCTTCTTCGGCGTGCGTCCGGGGATGAGCAAGGCCGCACTGCTTTACGGTCACGGTCTGGGTGCCGAGGTCAAGGGGCTGGGCTCTGACAGCGAGCTGCTGCCGGATGCCGATGCGGTGCGGGTCGCCGTGTTTGGCGCCACCGATCTCAACTCGCGCTGGCGTTTTGCCCCGGCCCTGCTGGCCGAGCAGAGTCAGGATCGCTACGTGAAAGGGGACGAGTACCGCTGGCTCACCGTCAATACCCGGGTGGCACAGGTGCTGAGCCAGAACGTCGAGCTGGTCTACGAGGCGGCCTGGCAGTACATGGATCTCGATCCCAAGGGTTACAAGGGGCGGCAGGCGGTGAACGGCAACTTCACCAAGCTCACCTTCGCCCCCACCTTCAAGGCGCAGACCGCCGGATTCTTCGAGCGGCCCGAGCTGCGGGTGTTCGCCAGCTGGATGGACTGGTCCTCCGAGCTCGACAACTACGCCAGCGACGATGCCATGGGCAAGAGCAACTTCACCGCCGGTGGCGAGTGGAACTTTGGCGTGCAGATGGAAACCTGGTTCTAGTTCGTTATCCCGATCACAAAAATGGCAGCCGGTGCCGAGATCTGTTGGTTGGCTAAAACGGTTTAGCTGATAATGCCAGCCAACAGAACAGAGTCCGGGTTTGACCGTGGATCCGATGCAGCAGTGGAGTAGCAAGGTGACAAATCGTGTGTGGGTAATGGGGGATGCGGTGGTGGACTTGATCCCGGAAGGGGCGTTGCACTACCTCAAGTGTCCGGGTGGCGCGCCCGCCAATGTGGCGGTTGGCGTGGCACGGCTGGGTGGCGATGCGGCCTTTATCGGCCGGGTCGGTGCCGATCCGTTCGGCCGCTTTATGGCCGACACCCTGTGCGGGGAGGGGGTGAATATCGCTGCGCTGCGGCTCGATCCTGACCATCGCACCTCTACCGTGCTGGTGGCACTGGATGACGAGGGGGAGCGCAGCTTCACCTTTATGGTGCGCCCCAGTGCCGACCAGTTCCTCACTCCGGATGAGTTGCCCCGCTTCGATGCCGGTCAGTGGCTGCTCACCTGCTCCATCGCGCTCGCCAACGAGCCGGTGCGCGGTAGCTGCCTGCAGGCCATGGCAGCTATCAAGGCGGCAGGCGGACGGGTCTGCTTTGATCCCAACCTGCGCCCCGAGGTGTGGGGCAACCCCGCCGAGATGCTGCCGCTGGTGCGTCAGGCCATCGCGCAGGCGGATGTGGTCAAGCTCTCCATCGAGGAGCTGCAACTGCTGAGCGGCGAGGTTGAGCTGGCTGCCGGGCTCGCCACGATCTCTGGCCCGGCGCTGGTGCTGGTGACCCGGGGGG
The DNA here is from genome assembly GCA_041319085.1 of Aeromonas veronii. Taxonomy (NCBI): domain Bacteria; kingdom Pseudomonadati; phylum Pseudomonadota; class Gammaproteobacteria; order Aeromonadales; family Aeromonadaceae; genus Aeromonas; species Aeromonas veronii. The sequence goes on from CP101033.1 coordinate 1,384,344, forward strand.
CGGCTGGTGTGGTGGCCCGCCTCGATGGTGAGCTGCTGGAGTGGGTGGGGCAGAAAGTCACCCCGCTCGACACCACGGGGGCGGGGGATGCCTTCGTCGCCGGACTGCTGGCGGCGCTGGCCGGGCGTTCGTCGCTGCCGACCCTGGCCGAGTTGCCCGCCATTCTGGCGCAGGCCCACGGCTGCGGGGCACTCGCCACCACCGCCAAGGGGGCGATGACGGCGCTGCCGACTCGCAGCGAACTGGATGAATTTTTGCGATCAGGCACAAGCGGCTGTTGATCTGCGGCTAGAAGCCCGGCTCGACAGCCCCTACTCTCATGTGACAAGGGCCCGCCAATGTGGCGGGTCATAAGAGGAAGAATATGAATATCAGTGCGATAGCCAAGGATCTGGTGCCCCTGCTCGGGGGCAAGGAGAACATCGTCAGCGCCGCCCACTGCGCCACCCGGCTGCGGCTGGTGCTGGCCGATGACAGCAAGGTGAACAAGGCCGCCATCGACAAGCTGGAGGGGGTCAAGGGGTGCTTTAGCAACGCGGGCCAAATTCAGGTGATCTTCGGTACCGGTCTGGTCAACAAGGTCTATGCCGAGTTCGTGGCGCTGACCGGCACCGGGATGGCCAGCAAGGCGGAGCTGACCGATATGGCGACGGCCAAGCTCAATGTGGCCCAGCGGCTGGCGCGAACCCTCTCCAACATCTTCGTGCCGATCATTCCGGCCATCGTCGCCTCCGGCCTGCTGATGGGGCTGCTCGGCATGGTGCGCACCTACGGCTGGGTCAATGCCGACAGCGCCCTGTTTGTGATGCTCGACATGTTCAGCTCGGCGGCCTTTATCATATTGCCGATCCTCATCGGTTTTACGGCTGCGCGGGAGTTTGGCGGTAATCCGTACCTCGGGGCGACCCTCGGCGGCATTCTCACCCACCCGGCGTTGACCAACGCCTGGGGCGTGGCCGGTGGCTTCAAGACCATGGACTTCTTCGGGCTCGATGTGGCGATGATCGGCTATCAGGGCACCGTCTTCCCGGTGCTGCTGGCGGTCTGGTTTATGTCCCATCTGGAGAAACAGCTGCGCAAGCGCATTCCGGATGCACTGGATCTGATCCTCACGCCGTTCCTGACCGTCATCATCACCGGTTTCGTGGCGCTGCTGTTTATCGGCCCGGCGGGTCGGGTGCTGGGGGATGGCATCTCGTTCGGTCTGAGCGCCCTCTATGAGCAGGCCGGCTGGCTGGCGGGGCTGGTGTTTGGCGGCACCTATTCGCTGATCGTCATCACCGGCATCCATCACAGCTTCCACGCCATCGAGGCAGGATTGCTGGCCAATCCGCAGATTGGCGTCAACTTCCTGCTGCCCATCTGGGCGATGGCCAACGTGGCGCAGGGCGGGGCTTGCCTCGCGGTCTACTTCAAGACCCGTGATGTGAAGATCAGGGCCATTACCGTGCCTGCGGCCATGTCCTGTCTGCTCGGTATCACGGAAGCGGCCATCTTCGGGGTTAACCTGCGCTACATCAAACCCTTCCTCGCCGGTCTGTTTGGCGGGGCCTGCGGCGGCGCCTATGTGGTGGCTGCCAAGGTTGGGATGACGGCGGTGGGGTTGACCGGTATTCCCGGCATGGCCATCGTCCAGCCCATGAGCCTTATTAACTACATCATCGGGCTGGTGATCGCCTTTGGCGCCGCCTTCGCCGCTTCCTACCTGCTCAAGTACAAGGTGGAGTGATGAAGGAAAGTCATCTCCTGAACCAGATTGTCCGGTCGTTGCTGGCCGGACAGCTCAAGGCGGCGGCCGATCCCCATCGGCCCCGCTGGCATCTGGCAGCCCCGGTGGGGCTGCTCAACGATCCCAACGGTTTTATCGAGCATGACGGGCGCTACCACCTCTTCTACCAGTGGAACCCGCTCGGCTGCGAGCACCGCAACAAGGGCTGGGGCCATGTCACCTCCACCGATCTGCTGCATTGGCAGCATGAGCCGGTGGCGCTGTTGCCCACCGAAGCCTATGAGAGCCACGGCTGCTATTCCGGTTCGGCGGTGAGCGACGAGCAGGGGCGCCTGACCCTCATCTACACTGGCAACGTCAAATACCCGGATGGCAGCCGCACCGCCTATCAGTGTCTGGCCCGTGCCGACGGTGAGGGTGGTTTTGCCAAGCTGGGCCCCGTGCTGGATCTGCCCGTTGGTTACAGCGGCCATGTGCGTGACCCCAAGGTGTGGCACGACGGCCAGCAGTGGCTGATGGTGCTTGGGGCGCGCACCCTGGATGACAAGGGCGAAGTGCTGCTCTATCGCGGCGACACCCTGCAAAGCTGGCAGCTGGTAGGCCCCATCGCCGGTAGCGGGCGCGGCGGGCTCTGTGAGTTTGGCTATATGTGGGAGTGCCCGGATCTGTTTGCGCTTGGTGAGCGCCATGTGCTGATCAGCTGCCCGCAGGGGATTGCCCCGGTGGGGGAGGATTATCGCAACCTCTACCAGTGCGGCTGGTTGGCGGGTGACTTCGACGGTGAGCACTTCGAGCACGGGGCTTTTCACGAGCTGGATCGGGGCTTCGAGTTCTATGCCCCCCAGACCACCCAGGACAGTCAGGGGCGGCGTTTGCTGTTTGGCTGGCTGGGGCTACCGGAGGAGAATGAGATGAGCCAGCCCACAGTCGCTCACGGCTGGATCCACCAGATGAGCTGTCCGCGGGAGCTGTTCTGGCAAGATGAGTGGCTCTGCCAGCGGCCGGTGGCGGAGCTGGCGGCACTGAAGGGGGAAATGACCCATATCGAGGGGACACCTGGCGAGTTTACTGGGCTGGCCATCGACTCGGCCTGGCTCGATCTGGATCTGTGCGGTGAGGGGAGCCTCTGGTTCGGCGCCGTGGCCGAGCTGGTGTGGCAGCCGGGGCGCATCACCCTGCGGCGCCAGAATTGGCAGAGCGGCGCATGGGAAACCCGCAGTAGCCCATGGGCTGGCGGGCGGATCACCGTGCTGTGCGACAGCTCCAGTCTGGAGTGTTTCATCGATGACGGCCGCCACAGCCTGTCGGCGCGCTACTTCCCCGGGGAAAAGCCGCAACTTTCATCGGGTAACGGCGATGATGGCTGCAAAATTTGCCTCAATCACTGGCCGCTGGCGGCGTGCCTAGTACAATAGCCCGGTTCTAGTCAGCCGGGAGGCCAGGTGGAGAAGAAGAAACGGATCACGATTGCCCAGATCGCCGAACTGGCGGGGGTGTCCAAGGCGACCGCCAGTCTGGTGCTCAACGGGAAGAGTGCGGAGTACCGCATCGCCGACGATACCCGCAAGCGCATTCAGGCTGTGGCGGATGAGTGCCACTACTTGCCGAGCTTTCACGCCCGCTCCCTGCGCGAGACCCGCAGTTACACCTGGGGCCTGGTGATCCCCGATCTCACTAACTTCGGTTTTGCCCGCATCGCCCGCGCCCTCGAAGCGCACTGTCGGGAGGCGGGCATCCAGTTGCTCATCGCCTGCTCCGAGGATGATCCCGCCCTCGAGCAGCGGGTGGTGGACAACCTCATCAGCCGTCAGGTGGACGGGCTGATTGTCGCCTCCAGCGGCCACAGCGATAACACCTATGCCCGCATTCACGACCGCCTGCCGGTGGTGCAGCTCGACCGCCATATCGGCGAGTCGCGCCTGCCCATGGTTATTTCCGATGCCTGCAAGGCGACCGCCGAGCTGGTGCGGGACATGGCCAGCGAGTGTGGCGAGGAGATCTACTACTTCGGCGGTTTGCTGGATCTCTCCCCCAGTCGTCACCGGCTGGCGGGGTATGAGCTTGGGCTTCATCGCGCCGGTTTGGAAGCCGATGCAGCCCGAGTGCGCCATCGCGACTACCAGCCGAGCTCCGGTTATCAGCTGATGGCCGAGCTGGTGGCCGAGTTGGGGGCGCCCCCCAGGGGGCTTTTTACCGCCTCATTTACTTTGCTGGAAGGGGTACTGCGCTACCTCAACGAGGCGGGGTTGATGGAGACGGGGATGCGGCTGTGCACCTTCGATGATCACGACCTGCTCGACTGCATTCCCATGCGCATCGACTCGGTGGCGCAGGATTGTCCGGCGCTGGCCCGCGCCGCCTTCGAGCTGATGCAGCAACTGATCGCGGGCAATCCCCCGGCGCAGACCGCCCAAGTGATCACCCCCAGGGTGCGCTGGCGCAGTCGCCGCTAGCCACGCCCTGTCACCCTCACCCATCCCATATGAGAAGCCCTGCCATCGCTGGCGGGGCTTTTTGCTGTCTGCGGATGGTTCGTTCCTCTGACCGACAGATCAATCTGTGGTGCTGGTACGCCAGAACACCTGCTCGATATGGGGGGGATGGCCAGCCTTTGTATCAGGGCATCCAGCTCGTCGCCATCGATGGAGGTGGCGAGCAGCACCGCCGAGATCTCCAGATCCCCCTCGCCAAACGGCTCGATATCGAGTTCGCTCAAGGGGTAGTTGGCCTGCTCCAGCATCTCTTCGAGCCAGTGCAGCACCTCTTTTTGATGCTCGCGCTGGGTCAGCGCCGTCACTTTGTAGGTCACTTCGGTGTCGGTATTGTCCACCGGGCGGCGGTTGTTCTGATTGACCAGCGGTCGCAGCAGGGTGTTGGCGGCCAGCACGAACAGGGCGCCCAGAATTGCCTCCATCGCCAGCCCTGCGCCACAGGCGGCGCCGACCGCAGCTACCCCCCACAGGGTGGCGGCGGTGTTGATGCCGCGGATATTGCCCTACTCGCGCATGATGACGCCGGCGCCGAGAAAGCCGATGCCGGAGACGATATAGGCCACCACATGGACCACGTTGTAGTTGCCGCCGTGCAGGTCATAGATACGCTGGGCCAGACTGACAAACAGCGCGGCTCCCACGGCGACCAGCACGTTGGTGCGAAGGCCTGCGGTACGTTGGCGGTACTGGCGCTCCAGCCCGACCAGACTGCCAAGCACAAAGGCGAGCAGCAGGCTGGCCAGGGTGTCGAGCAGGGAGATCATGTCAATTTGTTGCCACATCTTCATGGCGTACTCCTTCTGATAAGCGCTGGCTTGGCGCAATCCATGATGAAACGCCGGGAGGCGGATGGATCAGGGGATGATTGCGTGGATGGCCAGCAGACAAACAAAACGCGGCGTCCCGGGGCGCGAGCATCATCAGATGCCCTGACGCTCAGAGAGGACGCAACAAGCGGGGCCAGCGTGGCTGGCCCCTTTCACTGTGGTTAACGCAGGTGTGCGGTCAGTTGAGTTCGGGATCGCAGTCGATGCGCGGGCGCAGTTGCCAGCGCACCGGATGTGCTACTCCGACCTGATGAACGAACTGCACCAGATAGCGTCGCTGGGGCGGGGTGCACTGCAGGTTGAGCACCAGCTCTCGCCCGCCGCCGCGACCCGGCTTCATCGATTGCATCGGTTGCAGCCCAGCGGGTTGCAGGGTGTGGTTCACCAGAGCCAGCACCTGCTCCATATCGGCGCGATCCTCACAGCGGATCTGCAGCCGGTAGTGGTGCTGACGCGGTTTGCCGCCCAGCCAGCGTGGCAGCATGCCACGGCCGAGCCGGCTCAACAGGGGATGAGCCCGGGTAGCAACAGAACCTGTTGCTACCGCGCGATCCGCAGCCGGTTTGATTGAGATAAAACGCATAGCAGCCTCCTTGTGGGAAGCAGAAACGTAAAAAGGGAGAAGAGGGGAGTGGATTTCCGCTTCTCGCAGGGTTGCGAGCATGCGGCAGAGAAAGACCTGCGGCTAGCTCGCGACCTTGGTACCGACGATGAGGGTCGGTCTACAACTGTCACTTGATGAGTTGCCCACTGATGGTCTCCGCTATTGATAAGAGGCTCGAATGATAGCCGAGGCGGCGGGCAGGGTAAACCCCGCGCCGCTTGCAGCAACATCTTGAAACATAATCGAAAGCCCCGTTTTGCCGCGCAGGGCCGTAAAAAGCAGACCCGGCGAGGGCCGGGTCTGCGGGGTCATTCGGTCTTGTCGATGCCAAGGTATTTGAGCATCAGTTTTTCGTAGATGGGCTCGGTATCGCCCACCTGCATTTTGTGCAGGAAGTACTTCTCGAAGGCGATCTTGGCCAGATGGACCCACTTTCCTTTCTTGAACCAGGCGACGTTGCGCGGCGGGATCTGCGGCATGGCGACGAAGGCGGCACCTGTGTCCCCCATGTCTGCCAGACAGATGGCATTCCACACTGCCTTGGTCACCGGCGGCTGGCCGTTGAGCTCCGCCTTGATGTTGTGGCTCAGGGTGCGCACCATTGCCTCAATCATATAGCCGGTCTTGGGCACCCCGGTCGGTACCGGCGTCTTGTGCGGCGGTGCAATGGCGATGCAGACACCGGCGGCGTAAATCTGCGGGAAGGCGGGGTTGCGCTGGTGTTCGTCGACGATGACAAAGCCGCGGGGATTGACCAGCCCCTCGATACCCCGCAGCGGTGCAATGCCGACAAAGGCGGGCAGCATCATGGCGTGTTTGTAGGGCAGAGTGTGGGTGCGCTTGATGTTGCCCTCATCGTCCAGCTCCTCCACCGTCATCTGGCCATCTTGCGCCGCCACGGTGCGGGCATTGCAGATCCACTGCACGTCGCGCATCCGCAATTCGCTCTCCAGCATCCCCTTGGAGTCCCCCACGCCGTTGAGACCAAGGTGGCCGATGTAGGGCTCGCTGGTGACAAAGGTCATGGGCACATTCTTTCTCACCTTCTTGTCGCGCAGGTGGCGATCGAGGATGAACGCATACTCGTAGGCGGGGCCGAAGCAGGAGGCGCCCGGCATGGCGCCGACAATTACCGGGCCGGGCTCATCGACCAGTGCGCTGACACTGTGGCGGCACTCTTCGGCGTGGGAGAGGGTACAGACGCTGGTGGTGCCACCGGATTCGGGGCCAGCCCCTGCCACCTCGTCAAAGGCGAGGGCCGGACCGGTACAGATCGCCAGAAAGTCGTAACGCAGGGTCTGGCCATCAGAGAGGGTGAGCTGCTGCGCGGCTGGTTGCAGCTCGGTCAGGGCGGCATGGATAAAGCGGATCCCCTTTTTCTTCACATGGGGTTCGATGGGGATCGAGGTCTCCTTGCGCTCCCGCCACTGGACGGCAATCCAGGGGTTGGAGGGGGTAAATTCAAAGTCCGGCTTGTCATTGATGAGGATCACCTCATGCTGCTTGCCCAGTTCGGCCTTGAGTTCGTAGGCGGCAGACATGCCCCCGAGACCCGCGCCGATGACGATTACCGTTGCCATGTTCAGCCTCCTGCGTTTATTACACGCTCATGTGAGCCGGGTCATCCGACCCTGTTATTTAAATCCTATCCGTTTGAGGATCATCGCTGCCGGGCAGAAACCGGTGAAGGCGCTCTGGATCAGGTTGACCCCGACAAAGGCACTCAACCAGACAAAGCCCGGATGAACCCAGGTGGTAAGGATCAGCGAGAGCAGCAACATGCAACCCGCGACGATTCTGACTCCGTTATCTACTGTCATGGTCTTTCTCCTTCTCTACTTTAGATGTTGCTAATTTAGTGTTGTTTTATACAATAGAACAAATATCAGCAATTGCTAATTTACTCTTATGAGCCAATTCGACGAGATGAACAGACATGCGACAGCCGCCGCCTCCCTGCTCAAGGCGTTGGCTCATCCCGAACGCCTGATGGTGCTCTGCCAGCTGGTGGAGGGGGAGAAGGGGGTCGGGGAGCTGCTGGCCCATAGCCAACTCGGGCAGTCGGCCTTCTCCCAGCAGTTGTCGGTGCTCAAGCGCTACGGCCTGATCCGTTCGCGCAAGGTCTCCCAGCAGATCTACTACTCGCTGGTGAGCGAGGCGGCCGCCGATGTGCTGGGGGCGCTGCAAACCCATTTTTGTCACTCGGAAAATAAGGAATCTTGATGATGGAAAGCCAATGGCTGCTCTCTTTGGGCGGTGGCATGCTGGCGGGGCTGTCGGCCCTGATCTTGATGTTGTTCAACGGCCGGGTGGCCGGGATCAGCGGCATTCTGGCCGGTGCGCTGCAACACCGTGCGCCGTGGCGGGTGCTGTTTCTGCTGGGGCTCGGGGCGGGCGCCTGGTTGGCGCTGACTCTGGGTTGGGCCACTATACCCGCATTCACCACCTTGCCCGGCTGGCCCGTTGTGCTGCTGGCCGGTCTGCTGGTCGGGGTCGGTACCCGTCTTGGCAATGGCTGCACCAGCGGCCACGGCATCTGTGGCATGGGGCGGCTCTCCCTGCGCTCCATCGTCGCCACCCTGACCTTTATGGCGGCTGGCTTTATCACCGTCTTCGTCACTCATCATCTGCTGTAAGGGGCTGATTGCCATGAAGTTGCTGACAAGTTTGTTTGCGGGTGTGTTGTTCGGACTGGGGATGGCCATCTCCGGCATGATGGATCCCGCCCGGGTCACCGGTTTTCTCGATCTGGCCGGGGCCTGGGATCCCAGCCTCGCCTTCGTGATGGGAGGGGCCCTGCTGGTCTTTATGCCGGGTTATTTTCTACTGGTGAAACCCCGTCGCCAGAGTGTGCTGGGGGAGCCCATCGTCGCCGTACCGGCTCCCAGACTGGAGCGCCGGCTGATCGGCGGGGCGGCGCTGTTTGGCATCGGCTGGGGGCTGGTGGGCATCTGCCCGGGGCCTGCTCTGAGTCTCATTTCCAGCGGGCAGCCCATGATAATGTTGTTTATAGCGGCCATGGTGGCCGGGATCTTGCTGTTTGACAAAGGACTGGCCAGGGTGCTGACCAAGGCGCCAGCTCGGGGAGTGGATAAGGTGCGCCAGTCCCATACCGCCTGATCCCGTGAAGTGACAGATTACGTCAGGGAAGGAGAGTAATGATGGAAAAGATCCGGTTGCTGGGGATCACCTTATTGGTGATGACATCGCAGGCCATGATATCCCCCCGGGCCTTTGCCGCAGACGGGGAGCCAGAGCCCCCGTTGACAGTGGCGCCACAGCCGGTGACCGACTGGCTGACGCTGGATGGCACTGTCAGTGCCATCAATCAGGGGACGGTGGCGGCCCAGACCAGCGGCCGGGTCTCCCGCATGCTGGTGGATGTGAACGATCAGGTGCAGGCGGGACAGCCGCTGCTGGAGATCAGCGGCAAGGAGCAGTTTGCCGCCGTTTCCGGTGCCGAGGCGCGGCTGGCGCGGGCACAGGCCCAGCAAGTGGAAGCCGAGCGCCAGCTCGCCCGCTTTCAGGCGCTGATTGCCAAGGGAGTGATCACCCGGGCCCAGCTCGACAATGCCCAGGCGACGGATCGCGCCGCCCGCGCCGAGGTGAACGCTGCCGATGCGGCCCTCACTCAGGCCCGCGAGGCCTACGGTTATACCCGCATTCTGGCTCCCTACGCCGGAGTGGTGACCAAACGGCTGGTGGAGTTGGGGGAGACTGTCGCCCCCGGTACCCCGCTGCTCTCCGGCTTCTCTCTCGACACCTTGCGGGTGGAGGTAGAGTTGCCCCAATCCGCCCTGACGCTGGCTCGTGAGCCTGCGGATGTGCAGGTGCTGCTGCCGGATGGCAAGTCTGTTACCCCGGTCAAATTGACCCGCTTTAACTATGCCGACAGCCAGAGCCACGCCTTCAGGTTGCGCCTCGACTTGCCGCCGCAAACTGCCGGGGTATTGCCCGGCATGTGGCTCAAGGTGCAGCTCAAGCAGGGTGAGCGTCAGGTGTTGCAGGTGCCGGATCGCGCCCTGCTGCGGCAAGGGGAGTTCAACGGCGTCTATCTGCAGCAGCCCTCTGGCTGGGCCCTGACGCCGGTGCGGGTCGGCCATTGCATCGAGGGACAGTGCGAGATCCTGGCCGGGCTGCAAGCCGGTGACAAGCTGGCCCCCGATGGCTGGGCGCAGCAGCAGGAGGTGGCCCATGAGTAGCGAGCTGAACGGCAACAGCGGTAGGCTAGGGCCTGCCGGTCGGCTGGCTGCGCTGTTTCAGGGCTCGGCCATCACCCCGCTGCTGGCGCTGGTGGGGCTGTTGCTCGGCCTGTTTGCGGTGCTGGTGACCCCCAAGGAGGAGGAGCCGCAGATCGATGTCACCTTCGCTGATGTCTATATTCCCTTCCCGGGAGCCACCCCGGCAGAGGTGGAATCCCTCGTTACCACCCCTGCCGAGCAGGTGGTCTCCCAGATAAAGGGAATTGATACCCTCTACTCTTTTTCCCAACCCGATGGTGCCCTGCTGGTGGTGGTGTTCAAGGTGGGGGTGAGCCGCGAGCAGGCTATCGTCGATCTCAACAACCAGCTCGACTCCAACCGCGACTGGTTGCCACAGGGGATCGGAGTCGGTCAGCCGCTGGTGAAACCCCGGGGGATCGATGATGTCCCCATCGTCAGTCTGACCTTATGGAGCAAAGAGTGGAACAAAGAGGGGAGCAAGCAACTGGGGGCTCCCGAGCTGACCCGGGTCGCCCATGAGCTGGAGACCGAACTCAAGCGCATTCCCGGTACCCGCGATATTTACACGCTGGGCAGCCAGAGCGCCGTGTTGCGGGTGATGCCGGATCCGGTAGCCCTCAGCGCCCACGGCATCAGCTGGGGCGAGCTGAGTCAGCGCCTTTCGGCCGCCAATCAGGTAGGCACGACACAGGCCATCGAGCAGGACAACAGTGAGATCAAGGTGCAGGTGGGGCAGTTCCTGCAAAGCGAGCAGCAGGCCCGCGAGCTGGTGGTGGGGCTGCACGACGGCAAGCCGGTCTATCTGGGGGAGGTGGCCAGGGTCTCTCTGGGTCAGGAGACTCCGACCAAACGCAGCTGGATGGGGCAGGGGCAAGCCAGTTATCCGGCGGTGACTCTGGCCATCGGCAAGCAGCCGGGTCAGAACGCGGTCGATGTGGCCAAGCGGGTAGAGGCGCGGGTCGAAAGTTTGCAGAACCGGCTTATCCCTGCCGGGGTCGAGGTGACGGTGACCCGGGACTACGGCGTCACCGCCGAGACCAAATCCAACACCCTGATCGGCAAGCTGATTTTTGCCACCACGGCGGTGGTGCTGCTGGTGCTGGTGAGCATGGGTTGGCGCGAGGCGCTGGTGGTGGGCGTTGCCATCGTCATCACCCTGGCACTGGCCCTGTTTGCCAGCTGGGCCTGGGGCTTTACCCTCAACCGGGTGTCGCTGTTTGCGCTGATCTTCTCCATCGGCATTCTGGTGGATGACGCCATTGTGGTGGTGGAGAACATCCACCGCCATCGCGGCCTGGACAAGGGGGCGCTCAAGGATCTGATTCCGGGGGCGGTGGACGAGGTGGGGGGGCCGACCATACTGGCGACCCTGACCGTCATCGCGGCCCTGCTGCCGATGGCTTTTGTCAGCGGCCTGATGGGCCCCTACATGAGCCCCATCCCCATCAATGCCAGCATGGGGATGCTTATCTCCCTGCTGGTGGCCTTTATCTTCTCCCCCTGGCTGGCGAGCCATTTGCTCAAGGGGGAGGCGCACGGGGCCCACGGCGAGGCCAAGGCGGGTCTTTTTCACCGGCTGATGACCCCTTTTCTGATCGGTGATGGCGCCAAGCGCGCCAGACGCAAACTCTGGCTGGTGGTGTTGCTGCTGGTCGGGGCCGCCACCGCCATGCCGGTGGTGCAGTGGGTGGTGCTCAAGATGCTCCCCTTTGACAACAAATCTGAATTTCAGCTGGTGCTCGATATGCCGGAGGGGGCAACGCTTGAACAGACTGAGCGCACCCTGCTGGTGGTCGGGCGGGAGCTTGCCAAGGTGCCCGAGGTGAAGGATTACCAGATCTACGCCGGCAGTGCGGCCCCCATCAATTTCAACGGCCTGGTGCGCCACTACTTTATCCGCAGCGGCGCCAACGTGGGGGATATTCAGGTCAATCTGGTGGACAAGCATGAGCGGGATCGCAGCAGCCACCAGATTGCCCAGTCGGTTCGGGAGCCGCTGCAGGCCATCGCCAGTGCGGCAGGGGGCAACCTGAAAGTCGTTGAGGTGCCCCCCGGCCCGCCGGTCTGGTCCCCCATCGTTGCCGAAATCTATGGCCCGACTCAGGCCGCCCGCGAAGCGGCTGCGCGCGCCGTACAGGCCCGTTTTGTGGCCACGGCGGATCTGGTGGACGTGGATATCTATCTGACCGACCCGCAGCCCAAGTGGCGGCTGGTGGTGGATCGCAGCAAGGCGGCCCTGCTCGGGGTCGATCTCGGGGATCTGGTGAACACCCTCAAGGGCGGGGTGGGTTATCAGGATGCCAGCTGGCTGCAGGGTCACGGCGCCAAGTATCCGGTGCCAGTACGCATCGAGCTGGCTCCCGGTGACAAACGGGATCTGGCGGGCGTACTGGCCCTCAAGGTGCGCAGCCAGAGCGGCCAGCTGGTGCGAGTCTCCGAGTTGGTGAGTCGTCGTGATGAGGTGGCCCCCAGCTATATCATGCACAAGAACATGCAGCCCATGGTGATGGTGGTGGCCGACATGGGTGGCCATACCGACAGCCCGCTCTACGGCATGTTTGCCGCCGGTGCCGATATCGACCTGCCCCAATATTACGTGCAGCAGCCCGACAAGCTGGGGGAGGTAGCGCTGTTGTGGGACGGGGAGTGGAAGATCACCTACGAGACCTTCCGCGATATGGGCATCGCCTACGGGGTGGGGATGATCCTCATCTACCTGCTGGTGGTGGCCCAGTTCCGCTCCTATCTGGTGCCGCTCATCATCATGGCTCCCATTCCGCTCACCCTCATCGGGGTGATGCCGGGTCACGCCCTGCTGGGGGCCCAGTTTACCGCCACCTCGATGATCGGGATGATCGCCCTGGCCGGGATCATCGTACGCAACAGCATCCTGCTGGTGGACTTTATCGAGCAGCAGCGCCGCGCCGGAGTGGCATTCGAGCTGGCGGTGATCGAAGCGGCGCAGGTGCGGGCCAAACCCATCCTGCTGACAGCGCTGGCGGCAATGATCGGGGCCCTGTTTATCCTCGATGATCCCATCTTCAACGGACTGGCCATCAGTCTGATTTTCGGGATCCTGGTCTCCACCTTACTCACCCTGGTGGTGATACCCTTGCTCTATTATGCCCTGCTCTCCCGACGCTCATGACGGGAGTCACTAGCGAAAGGATGCGCGATGAAGAGAGGTTGGTTGTGGTGGGGAAGTGGTGCCGTGGTAGCGGTGGCCGCTCTGGCATGGTGGTGGCGACCACAGCCGACGCCGATCAGACTGGCTGAGGTCGGGCGGGGGGATGTGCTGGTCACTGTGGTCAACACCCGGGCTGGCACCATCAAGTCTTGTCAGCGGGCCGGACTCAGTCTGCCCGGTGGTGGCGTGGTGGAGCAGATCGCCGTCAAGGCCGGAGAGCGGGTGGCGCAGGGAGATCTGCTGCTGACCCTCTGGAGTGACGATATTCACGCCGATCTCGCCCGGGCCCGCGCCCAGCAGGCCCTTGGCAAGACCCAGCGCGAGGAGCGTTGCAGCGAGGCGGCCTACTACGAGCGGGAGGCCAACCGGCTGGCCACCTTGCTGGCCAAAAACCTCACCTCCCGCACCCTCGCCGAGCAGGCCCAGAATCTGGCCGATACCCGCCGCTATATCTGCCGCGCATCCCGTCAGCAGGAGCGGGTTGACGAGGCTCAGGTCGCCCAGGTGGAGGCACGCTTGAGCGAGCGCCGCTTGCTGGCGCCGTTTGCCGGAGTGGTGGCGGAGGTCAACAGCAAGCTGGGCGAATACATGACCCCCTCACCGCCCGGAGTGGCCATGCCCCCCGTTATCGATCTCATCGACGATCGCTGTCTGTATGTCTCAGCACCCATCGATGAGGTGGATGCTGCCCGCCTCAAGGTGGGGCAGTCTGCCCGGGTACTGCTCGACGCCATGCCCGGGCGCGATTTTGCCGCCACCGTCACCCGTATCGCCCCCTATGTGAAGGAGCTGGAGAAACAGGCCCGCACCGTCGAGGTGGAGGCGGCGCTCACTGCCCTGCCCGCCGATGTCCCCCTGCTTATCGGCTACAGCGCCGACCTTGAAGTCGAGGTGACCCGCGCCACCGATGTGCTGCGGGTAGCGGCCAGCAGCCGGGCCGACGATGGCAGTGTGCTGCGGCTGGAAGGGGATAAGCTGGTGCGGGTGGTGCCCCGCTGGGGCGTGGAGAACTGGAACTGGATTGAGGTGGCCGAGGGGCTCGCTACCGGTGATCGGCTGGCAGCCCAGCCCGGACAGATTGTCGGGGAGGGCCCTTTCAGCGCCGCCACGGAGCAGACGGATGAGTGATCTCATTCGCCTTGATGCCGTCAGCCGTCGTTTCACTCTGGGGGGGAGCGAAGTGGCCGCCCTCGATCGCGTCTCTCTGCGAGTTGCCGAGGGGGAGTATCTGGCGGTGATGGGCCCCTCGGGCTCCGGCAAATCGACTCTGCTCAATGTGCTGGGGCTGCTCGATCGGCCCGATGAGGGGCGTTACTGGCTGGGAGGGGAGGATACCGCCACCCTGTCAGAACCGGCGCTGGCCCAGCTGCGTGGCCATCGCATCGGTTTCGTGTTCCAGTCGTTTCACCTGATCTCCCGCCTCACCGCCCGTGAAAACGTCGAGCTGCCGCTGATGCTGTGCGGGATCGCCCCCGCCGAGCGCCATCGCCGCAGCCAGCAGTTGCTGGGGGAGCTGGGGCTGGAGAACCGGGCCGGACACCGCCCTGCCGAGCTCTCCGGTGGTCAACGTCAGCGGGTAGCCATCGCTCGGGCCATGGCCATGTCACCGCGGCTGATCATGGCCGACGAGCCCACCGGCAATCTCGACTCCCGCTCTGGTGAGGAGGTGATTACCCTGCTGGAGGGGCTCAACCGGGAGCAGGGGATCACGCTGGTGGTGGTGACCCACGATCCGCGCCTCGGTGAACGGGCGGGCAGGCGGATCCTGATGAACGATGGCCGCATCAGCACCGATAGCACTCATAGCGGCGGTGGCTGAATGCGGCGACCCGATGTTATCCGCTTTGCCGCCGTGGCGTTATTGCGTCAGCGCTCGCGGGCGCTGGTCTTGATCCTGGCGGTGAGTCTGAGCGTCACCTCGGTGCTGCTGCTCACCGCGCTGGGGGAGGGGGCGAGGCGCTATGTGGCCGACCAGTTCAGCTCCCTTGGCAAGGATCTGCTGGTGATGTTCCCGGGCCGCAAGGAGACCACCGGCGGGCTGCCGCCGGTCACCGGCAACAGTCTGCGGCAGATCACTCTCGATGATATGCACTACCTTGGCCAGCATCAGCCAAACGTGCGGCTGGTGCCGCTGGTGATGGGCTTTGCCGAGGCCAAACAGGGGGCGCGGCTGCGCCAGACCATGCTGCTTGGCAGCAGCAACGGGCTGCGCGATACCCACGGGCTGGAGCTGCTCTCCGGCCGCTGGTTGCCGGGGGATGCCGCAGAGGATCGACCGGCCGTCCTGCTCGGGGCCAAGGTGGCCCATGAGCTGTTCGGTCAGGCCGATCCGGTCGGCCTGTGGCTGCGTTTTGACAATCGCCGCTTTCGGGTGGTGGGGGTCTTCACCAGCCAGAGCAGCAATCTGGGGATGGATATGGCCGAGGCCGCGCTGATCCCGGTCGGTAGCGCCATGCGGCTGTTCAACACCGAGGGGCTGTTTCGGCTGCTGATCCAGCCGCTGGCAGGGCAAGCGGTGCCCCCGCTGGTCAAGCGACTGGAGCAGCTGATGCAGGGGCGTCACGGGGTGCTCGATGTGACAGTGGTGCGCCGCGACGCTATGCTGGCCACCTTCTCCACCATTCTCTCGACCCTCACCCTGGCCGTCGCCGGTATCGGTGCCATCAGCCTGCTGGTCTCTGGCATCATGATGATGAATCTGGCGCTGATCAGCACCCGCCAGCGCACCGGCGAGATCGGCCTGCTCAAGGCGCTGGGGGCCGACAGTCGCCAGATCCGCCAGCTGTTTTTGTGGGAGGCGCTGTTGCTGAGCGGCAGTGGCGCGCTGTTTGGCACTGTGTTGGGCTATGCCTTGGTGGCCCTTGCCGCGCTGATCTGGCCCGGTTTTCCGGCGGCGGTCCCTCTGCTCGCGACCCTCTGCACCATACCGGCGGCCCTGCTGACCGGGCTTTTCTTCAGCTGGCTGCCCGCCTCCCGGGCGGCACGGCAAGATCCGGTCAGTAGCCTGCGCAGCGGGCAATGGAGCGGTGGCTGATGCGCGCCGCCGATCTGCTGTTCTGGTTATGGCGCGCCTTGCTGGCGGGGCGCAGTCGCAGCCTGCTGTCGGCGCTGGGTATCGCCATCGGGATCGCCTCGGTGACCCTGCTCACCGGCATCGGCGAGGGGCTCAGGCTCTATCTGCTCGACAGCTTCTCCCAATTTGGCACCCGGCTGATCGCCGTGACCCCGGGCAAGACCGAAACCGCCGGCGGCCCGCCCGGCATCCTCTCCAGCAGCCGTCCCCTGTTGCTGGAGGATGCCGATGCTCTCGCCAGATTACCGGGTATTGAAGCGGCCCTGCCGGTGGTGCAGGGGCAGGGGGAAGTACGCAGCCGCGGGCTGACCCGCAGTACCGCCATTCTGGGCACCGGTTCGGCTGCGCTCTCCGGCTGGCGACTCACCCTGGTGCAGGGGCGTTTTCTGCCCGCGGACGACAGTGCCATGCCCCGAGCCTATGCGGTGTTGGGTGCCAAGGTGGCGGCAGAGCTGTTTCCCGGTGGCGATGCGCCGGGGAGCCTGCTGCGCGCCGGTGATCGCCGCTTTCGGGTGGCTGGGGTGCTGGCCCCCAAGGGGCAATTTCTCGGCTTTGATCTGGATGACATGATCTATCTGCCCGCCGCTCACGCCCAGGCGCTGTTCAACAAGGAGGGGCTGCAGGAGATCGACGTCATCTATCGCGCCGGACAGACGGAAGCCGATATCACAGCCCAGATCCGGCGGCTGCTGATCGCCCGCCACGGCGCCGAGGATTTCACCCTCACCTCCCAGCAGGACATGCTGACCAGCCTCGACAAGATCCTCTCCATCATCAAGCTGGCGGTTGGCGGGCTCGGCATTATCTCGCTGCTGATCGGGGCGGTCGGCATCTTCAGCATCATGAGCATCGCCCAGCAGGAGCGGATCCCCGAAGTGGGCTTGCTGATGGCGCTGGGGTGTCCGCGACGCCGTATCCTACTGCTGTTCCTGCTCGAAGCCGTGGTGCTTGCGCTGCTGGGCGGGGCTATGGGACTGGCCCTGCTCGGCGGGCTCAAGCTACTGCTCGGATTGCTGGCGGCCGGCTTGCCGCTCACCCTCCATCCTCTCTATCTGCTGCTGGCGCTTGGTTGCAGCGCGCTGGTCGGTCTGCTGGCCGGGGTCGCCCCCGCGCTGCGGGCAGTGCGTCTCGACCCTGTGGTTGCCCTGAGAGGGGAGTGATCCCTACCCAGTTTCTGTTGACACTCGTACCAACAGGACTGGTTGCAAGATGTGTCTCTGCGACTCTCACGATCCTCTGTGCAATCTGTCGGTGTTTGCACAGGGTGGCCGCCCCGTGTTACGGGTTGCGCTGATGGTTCACTTTTAGCACTGAGCGCGCTGTCAGCCAGGATGGGAGCAAGATCACGAAATATAAAGAGGCGCCTCAGGGGCGTCTGCTTGCCAGCCCTTGTCATGGCTGAGACATAATAAAAAGTAGGGCAGGCGATTAGATATTGTCGCTGTTTGCCCCCCTGATACCGGGGTATAACAGCCGCACACTTGCTGTGCTAATGGTATAAAAATGAGTGACTTAGTTTATCTGAAAGACGAAAGCGTCAATGCCGTCCGCCCCGAGTTCTCCAGTCGGTTTGCCACTGTCAAAGCCAACTTTTTCTCGCGCAATCCCGATCTCTGGCCGGTTTTTCGCGAACCCGGCTTTGCCACCCTCAACGAATTTCGGGCTCGTGGCCTGGCCCCGGATGCGCGTCTGAACGCCTGGCCAGATGGCCGCGCTCGCCTCGCCGATCTCTGCGAGACCGTGCCGGTGCCCGCCACCATGCGCATCCCGGGTGAGCCGATGGCCGAGCTGCTGTTCGCTGGCGCCTTGTCGAAGGATTGGGAGAACCCCTCCAGCGTCGAGAACGTCATCACCATGTCGGCGGATCCTGCCATCTACGGTGCCCAGCTGGGGATCCTGGCCAACCCCAATCTGGTCTACTCCGAGTATGCCGGGGTGGCCGAGGAGCTGGAGAAGAAGGTGGTGCGCCAGATAGCGCTGCTGGCGGGTTATGATCCCGAGCGGGCCACCGGTATTTTCACTCAGGGTGGGACCTTTTGTAACCTCTACGGCTACCTGCTCGGCATTCGCAAGAGCCTGCCGGATGCCAAGCAGAAGGGGCTGGGTCACTATCAGGATTACCGCATCATCAACTCCCAGGGCGGCCACTACTCCAACATCACCAACCTCTCCCTGCTGGGGGTGGACATAGAGCACAAGACCATCCGCATTCAGGTCGGCGAGAACAACGATATTGATCTGGTGGATCTCGAGCGCACCCTGACCGCTTGCTTTGCCCTGAAGCACGTGGTGCCGACCATCATGCTGACCATGGGCACCACCGACACCTTCGGGGTGGATAGAGTCAAGCCGGTCTATGAGTTGCGAGACCGGCTGTGCGAACGGTTCGAAGTGGCGGTCAAGCCACACATCCATGTCGATGCCGCCATCGGCTGGTCGATGATCTTCTTCCTCGATTACGACTTTGCTGCCAACCCACTCGCCATTAACAGCGCCACCCTGGCGGGGATCGAGCGCAACGTGGCGCGCTTTGCCGAGCTGAAATATGCCGACTCCTTCACCGTCGACTTCCAGAAGTGGGGCTATGTGCCCTACACCTCCAGTCTGGTGATGATTAAGGATCAGGGCGATCTCAAGGCGATGGAGAATGACCCGGAGAACTTCTCTTACTTTGAGCGGGACATTCAGGGCCAGACTCACTTGCAATCCACCATCGAGTGCTCCCGCGGCGCGAGCGGTCTGTTTGGTGCTTATGCTGCGCTCAACTACATGGGGGTGGAGGGGTATCGCACCGTGCTGGCCCACTGCCTGCAAAATGCCAACTATTTCCGCTTCCGGTTAAGTCAGCTTGGCAACGTCAAGCTGGTGGCGCAGGAGAATCAGGGGCCGAGCGTCGGCTTCAAGATTTACAACCCCGAGTGGGTGAGCGATCCGGAGGCCGAATTCGCCTTCGAGCTGGCTCGCTCCAGCGATCCTGCTTACAAGGCGCGCTTGCAGCGCAACACCGATTACCACCGCAGCCTGTTCAAGGGGCGCGGCAAGGTGGGGCTCTACACCAACTGGGTGGAGGCGGTGGCCCACTCCGAATACGACGCACGGGGCAAGTACTCCTACATCGCCGGGGAGAAGGCAGTCTTTATGAACCCTGCCTGCACCCGCGAACAGATCGATGCCTTTATCGACCATATTCGCGGTTGATGGCGCTCGCGCTGACTGCTGATGGCGGCCAATAGTGCCAGTGGTGGTTGGGGTGTCTCACGCCTACAGATAAACGAAGGGCAAGCCGGTTGGCTTGCCCTGCTGTTTTAACGGTTGTGTGTAACGGCTGTGGTGCTGACGGTGGGAAAACGATGGGGAAATGGCCGGGTTCAGAGGGCCAGCAGTTGCTCATTTTCGACAATCTCGCACCCGGCGGGCAGGGTCGAGAGCACGATCATGGCGTGGGCCACCTGACGGGCCTCGATGGCGCGCCAGCGGGCGAGCTTGCCCACCAGCAGCGGTCGAAACAGCGGGTAGATGGTCTGAAAGATCTGCTCGGAGAGGCGCGGTGGCTGGCGATCCCCCAGCAACATGGCTGGCCGCACGATGGCGAGCCGCGGCCAGGATTGGGCCAGCAGTGCCTGCTCCATCTCCCCCTTGGTGCGCGGATAGAGGACCGGGGAAGATGCGTTGGCGCCCATGCTCGAGACCACGATCAGCCGCTGACAACCGTGGCGGCGGGCCAGCTCGGCAAAGGCGAGTACATAGTCGAGATCGACCCGGCGGAACGCCTCGGCAGAGCCTGCCTCCTTGCGGGTGGTGCCGAGGGCACAAAAGGCGATATCGACCGGGCGGGAGAGGGTGACGCTGGCCAGATCATCAAAATTGACCGGCAGCCAGTGGTGCGCCTCCTTGCCCGGTTTGCGACAGAGCAGGGTCAGTTCAAGTTCGGCAGGCAGTTGCTGCACCAGTTCGCGACCGATCAGGCCGCTGGCTCCGGCAATCAGGATCCGGCTCATGGGGGCTCTCCCTGTGTCATTCGATGATGTTGATCCAATGGTGGCTGCTTATCAGCATCAGTCAATTGGTGGGGCCTTGTTGTTTCTGGCTGGTTTGTTGATCCTCGGGTCGATTAGCGAAGCGTAATCGGCCGACGCCAGCCCCCTCAACCGGCCATTTAGCTCAGGCCGACTATCTCTCCGTTCTCATCGACGTCGATATGAAACTCAGGGAAGGCTGGCTGACAACTGACTCTAGCTCAGACCGACTATCTCGCCATCTTCATCGATATCAATATGACGATAGGCAGGGAGACTGCCCAGCCCCGGCATGGTCATGATGGGGCCCGCCAGCGCATAGACGAACCCGGCACCGGCACAGAGTTTCACTTCGTCGATGGGCACCGCGAAATCGGTCGGCACCCCCTTGAGGGCGGGGTCATGGCTGATGGAGAGCGGCGTCTTGGCCACGCAGATGGGCAAGTGATCCCACCCCTCGGCGGAAAGTTGCGCCAGCTGCTGGCGGGCTCTGTCGGAGAGCTGCACCCCGCGGCCACCGTAGCCGCACTCCACCAAGGTTGCCAGCTTGGCATCGAGGCTCATCTCGTCGGGGTAGAGCAATTTCACCTTGCCGGGCTGATCGCAGGCGGCGACCACGGCGCGGGCCAGCTCGCTGGCACCGGCGCCACCCTGGGTGAAGGCGTTGGAGATGGCTGCGCCACAGGCACCGGCCTGCTGCGCCTCATGGGCCAGCAGCGCCAGCTCGGCTTCGCTGTCGGTGGGGAAGCGGTTGATGGCGACCACCACGGGGACGCCGTAGCGGCGTGCGTTCCGGATATGCCAGGCGAGGTTGGCGCAGCCCTGCTTGAGGGTCGGCAGATCCTCCCCTTGCAGGCTGACTGGCAGCGGCTGGCCCGGGCGGATATCGAGCAGGCCGCTGTTGGCCTTGAGGCCGCGCACCGTGGCCACCAGCACCACACAGGCGGGGGTAATGCCGGATTGGCGGCTCTTGATGTTGAAGAACTTCTCCAGCCCCATGTCGGAGCCAAAACCCGCTTCGGTCACCACATAGTCGGTCAGGCCAAGGGCGATGCGATCGGCGATCACCGAGGAGTTACCGTGGGCGATATTGGCAAAGGGGCCCGCGTGTACCAGCACCGGCGTCTGTTCGGTGGTCTGCATCAGGGTCGGCTGCAGGGCATCCTTGAGCAGCACCGTCATGGCGCCAGCCACTTCCAACTGCTGGGCAGTGATGGGCTTGCCGTGGATATCGCGGGCCAGCTGGATGCGGCCGATGCGCTGGCGCAGGTCTTTAAGATCGCTTGCCAGCGCCAGAATGGCCATCAGCTCGGAGGCGGCGGTGATGACGAAGCGATCGCTGCGTTCCACACCATCGGCGACGCCACCCTGACCGATGGTGAGGTGGCGTAGGGCGCGGTCATTCATGTCGAGAGTGCGCGGCCAGAGGATATGGGCCGGGTCGATATCGAGCCGTGGCAAACCGGTTTTGGCGGTGAACGCATCCCCCAGTTTCTGCTCGTGGAACAGGCGGGCATCGAGGGCGGCCGCCGCCAGATTGTGGGCCGCGGTCAGGGCGTGAAAATCGCCGGTGAGGTGGAGGTTCATCTCCTCCATCGGCACCACCTGGGCGTGGCCGCCACCGGCTGCGCCCCCCTTGACCCCGAATACCGGCCCGAGGCTCGGCTGGCGGATGGTGGCAATGCTGGGCTGGCCGATATGGTTGAGCCCCATGGAGAGGCCAAGGGTGGTCACCGTCTTCCCTTCACCGAGCGGGGTGGGGGTGATGGCGCTCACCAGTACCAGCTTGCCGCTCTGTTTGGGCTGAGACTTGAGCAGGTCGAGGCTGAGCTTGCCTTTGTCGTGGCCGTGAGGGCTGAGCAGGTGCTGGGGGATGGCGAGGCGTTCGGCCAGCGCGTGAATGGAGAGACGGGGGGACTGGCGGGAGATCTCGATATCGCTTAGCATCAGCACCTCGTTGGCATTTCGGGGTAAAATATGCGGCGCAGTCTAGTGGAATATAACGGGTAATCCAATGACGAAAACGATTTTATTTGGCGGGGATGAGGTTCGTCAGAATCCTGTTCTGCTGGATCTCAACGCACTCTATCATCCCCCCAAGCAGCCGATGACGGCGCTGGGAATTGTCAGTGCGCTGGTGCCGTTGTTCGGTTTCGGCTGGCAGGCGATGACCCAGGATCCCGAAACCCAGTTGCGCCACGAGATCCGTAAACGGGTCAACAAGCACAAGACCGACGAGGCAAACCTCATTTTGATCCTGCAGCTGGCCGCCATGTTTGACTGCCCCGAGCTGGAAGTCGCGCTCCCCTATGCCCTCAGTGAGCCGCAGTTGTCGGTGATCCGCGCCCGACTGCCGCGCTGGCAGTTAAGCCTCGAGCAGGAACGTCTGCTAGCCAAGCTCACTCCTGTCGCCGCATCCACCGCCGCCCCCGGCCAGCGCTAGGTTTCAAGCCGGGCCAGCAGGCCGGACATTCAGGTAGTCCCCTCCGCTTTGGCAATCAGGTCGGCGCATCCCACTGTTGTGGGGCGAGATAGCGCTCCTGCACGAACTCGATAAAGCAGCGCACCTTGGCCGAAACGAAGCGGCGGTGCGGATAGACCGCATAAAGTCCCACATCTCCCTTGTCCCACTCCGGCAGCAGGCTCACCAGTTGCCCTGTCCGCAGGGCTTCCCCCACGATAAAGGTGGGCTGCAATATGATGCCCTGATCATCACAAGCGGCGCGGGTCAGCGCCACCCCGTTGTTGGCCCGCAGCGGCCCCTGCGGTCGGATGCTCTGCGCCTCTCCCTTCTGTTTGAAGTGCCACTCCGGCTGGGTCAGGGTGTAGATCAGACAGTCGTGCTGCTTGAGATCCTCGGGTTTTTCCGGTCTGCCCTTGCGCGCCAGATAGGCGGGGCTGGCGCACAGTTCCAGTTTGATGGTGGCCAGCTGGCGTGCCACTAGCGAGGAGTCGCTGAGGTGGCCGATACGCAGCGCCAGATCGAACCCCTCCTCCACCAGCGCCACTCGCCGATCGCTGTACTCGATGTCGAGTTTGAGATCGGGAAAACGCTGGCGAAACAGCGGCAGGGCGGGGGAGAGGTGCAGATAGCCAAAATCCATCGGCACCGAGAGCTTGAGGGTGCCGTTGGGCTGCTGGTTGTGGTGGGTCAGCTGGCTGTGAGTCTCTTCCAGCTCCGCCAGCAGGGCGAGGGAGCGCTGGTAGTAAAATTGGCCCGCCTCGGTGGGATTGACCTGGCGGGTAGTGCGCGACAGCAGCCGCGTGGCGAGGGACTCCTCCAGCTGTTGCATCAGTTTGGAGGCCATGGCGACCGAGATGCCGAGCTGGTTGGCGGCCTTGGTAAAGCTCTGGCACTCCACCACCTTGATAAAGGTGCGCATGGCGACGATCTGGTCCATTTTCCATCCTCAGTAAATAATGTATTTAATAAATCACTGATTATTCATCTTCATAACGAGGTTAGCATTTTAGCCACTGATGTGAACCCCAAGATGAAGGAACGAACGGATGAAAATGACCAAGGCTCTGCTGGCCTCCTGCCTGTTTATGGCCACCCCCCTGATGGCGGCAGATTACGATGTGGATGCGGCGCACACCACGGTGCAGTTCAAGGTGGGTCACCTGGGCTTCTCCGAGTTGGTGGGTCGCTTCAACACCTTCAGCGGCACCTTCAGCATGGATGACGCTAACCCGGCGGCGGCCAAGGCGAGCTTTGAAGTGGATGCCGCCAGCGTCGACTCCAACCACGAGGCCCGCGACAAGCACCTGCGCAGCCCTGACTTCCTCGACGTGAAGCAGTATCCCAAGATGACCTTCGTCAGCTCCGCTTACGAGGGCACCAAGGATAAAGGTGTGCTGAAAGGGACCCTGACCCTGCACGGCGTCGCCAAGGAAGTGGCCTTCGATCTGGTCAAGATCGGCGAGGGCAAGGATCCCTGGGGCGGCTACCGCAGTGGCTTCAACGCCTCCACCACCATCAAGCGCAGTGACTTTGGCGTGAGCTACATGCTGCCCGGCATTCCGGACGAGATGAACATCAACCTGTTTGTCGAAGGCGTGCGCAAGTAATGGGCGCGGCACTACTGCTGCAAACCCTGGCGGCTCCTCTGGGAGCCGCTTTGCTATCGTGGCGCTGGCCGCGACTGGGGTATCTGTGGGGTGCACTGGCGCTCTGGCTGGTGGGATCCTGGCTCGGCGGCCTCTATGGCATGCCGGAAAAGGCGTGGCAGTGGCTGCCGCTGACCCTGCTGGTCCCTGCCATCGCGGCTCAGGTGAACGATCTGCGCGGCTCGCTGCTGCTCTTTGCCGTTATCAGTGCGCTGGTGTGGTGGCAGGGATTGGCCTCTGTGCTGGCCAGCGAACCCGGGATCTGGCTGGCGCTGCTGCCCGCCATCCTCTGGTTTGGCTGGAGCACCTTGCGCTGTGACAGCCGCGAGGGGCTCGGGTTTGCCCTCGGCTTTATCTGGCTGGCGCTGGTGATCGGCATCGATGGCAGTCTGCTGATTGCCCAGCTGGCCGGTGCGCTGGCCGCTTTTGCCGGTTTTCGCGCCCTGCTCGCCACGTTCGTGGGTATCAAGGTGGCTCCTGCCGGACTGGCGCTGGCCCTCGCCTTCGTCCAGATGCTCGCCTGGCAGTATGTGGAGGTGCCGCTGCTGGTGTTGCTGCCGGTCTGGTTGCTGCCGCTGCTGGAGTGGACGTTGCGCGACAAACCGTGGCCAGTACGCTGGGGGGCTCTGAGCCTGCTCGCCGTCGCGGGAACCGGACTCAGCCTGTGGTGGGTGTGGCCTGCTGCTTCTTTGTACTGATTTTTGCATGAGAAACAGGCAATTACAGTCATTTTTGCATACCCGCTCATACTCTTGGCAGATAATGATTGAGCCCCCTATGTGTTTCAGATAAAAAGGATTTTCATTTTATTTGGACACACACAGAACCCGGCCGCGCCGGGTTCTGTTTGCCTGCTTTGCGGCACATAAGGAGGCCACAGTTGCGCAGTCAAGGATCTGAGCATCTGTTTTTTCGCCATTTCACCGGACAGGGACGCATCGATGGTCTCTGCATTCTGCTGGTCACTCACCTGCTGCCCGATCGCCCCCGTTTTATCGAAGCGCTTGCCCAGATTGGGCGGATCGGCGCCATTTTGCCCAAACCGAAATCGGTACACGGCCCGACCCTGGAGTGGGTATCCCAGCACTATCCGGTATTGCCCCTTAACCGGCACTGGACCAATGATCCTGACAGCATCATCCAGCAGATTGTCCCGCTGGTGGCCCACCACGAACGGCTGTTGATCCTCGATATAGGCGGTTACTTCGCCAAAACCCAGGTGATCTTGAGCGAATACTTCGGCCCCCGTTTCCTCGGGGTGGTGGAGATGACCGAGAACGGCCATCAGCGCTATGAGCAGGAGGTGCTGGCGACCCCGGTGGTGTCAGTGGCTCGCAGCCCCCTCAAGCAGGCCGAGGATATCCAGATTGGTCTGAGCGTGGTCTACTCCGCCGAGTCGCTGGCCCGCACCCTCAACCGCACCTTCAACGTCTGCGAAGCCGTGCTGTTTGGTTATGGCAAGGTGGGGCGCAGCATCGCCCGCGACCTGCGCTGCCGCAACCTCCATCTCGGGCTGGTGGAGACCGATGTGCTGCGACAGGTCGACGCGCTCTCTCACGGTTTTCGCCTGATCACCAAGGCCGAGGCCCTTGGCCGCGCCGAGCTGGTGATCTGCTCCACCGGCAATGGCTCGCTGGACTTGGCGGATCTGCAGGCGCTGCGCCCCGGCACCATGGTGGCCTCGGTCACCTCTGCCGACGACGAGTTCGCCTTCTCGCTGGCCCAGTTGCCGTGGTCGAGCGAAGAGGTGTGCCCCCACGTGCTGGCCCTCAACCGGCCGGATGGTACCCAAATCTACCTGCTCAATCGGGGCGAGGCGGTCAACTTCGTCCATGGCGCCGTGATTGGCGAATATGTCTATCTGGTGCTGGCGGAGATCATGGAAGGGATCCGGATGCTGGCGGTAGCCCCTCTTGCTCCCGGCCTGTTCGAGCTGCCAGAATCGGTGATGCGTACCATTGCCCGCCATTGGCTGGCCGATTTTCATGGGGTTGAGCAGCACTGATTTGACCAAACCGGGATCGGCCATTGGGCGACAGGTACGCCACGTCCCGCCATTGTCCGTTTTTTATGGAGTCACTGATGACCGAGTCTGAAACCCTGATCAGCAAACCCCGCATCGAAATCCGCTACTGCACCCTCTGTCGCTGGATGCTGCGCGCCGCCTGGCTGGCGCAGGAGCTGCTCTCCACCTTCGACAGTGAGCTGGGGGAGGTGGCGCTGGTGCCGGCCAGCAAGGGAGAGTTCCGCATTCTGGTGGGCGGGGTGCAGGTGTGGGATCGGGTGGTCGATGACGGCTTCCCCGAGGCCAAGGAGATCAAGCAGCGGGTGCGCGATCTCATCGCCCCTGAGCGGGATCTCGGCCACTCGGATCGCAAGGCGGCCGAGTAACGCCAGATGTGCCGAGCGCCTCGAAAAGGTGTTCAGCATGAGAGAAAAAGGAGAGGGAGGCCATGGCCTCCCTCTCCTTTGTTGTCGTGGTCGGGTCGTGAGGACGACTCGATTAACCGCGCCAGGCCGCGGTGAGGCGCACCAGCTCCACCAGGGTGGCGACCGATTTTTCCATCGATTGCAGCGGGATGAACTCGTGCTTGCCGTGGAAGTTGTGGCCACCGGTGAAGAGGTTGGGGCAGGGCAGGCCCATAAAGGAGAGGCGGGCGCCATCGGTTCCGCCGCGAATGGGCTTGATCTTGGGCACCACGTCAGCGGCCTCCATGGCGGCGCGGGCCAGCTCGACGATGTGCATGTGCGGCTCAATCTGGCTGCGCATGTTGCGATAGCTGTCGGTCAGGGTCAGCTCGATGCGGGCCTTGGGATACTCGGCCTGCAGGGCGGCGACCCGGTTCTGCATCTCAGCCTTGCGCGCGGCGAAATGTTGGTCGTCGAAGTCACGGATGATGTAGTGCAGGCTGGTCTCTTCTACGGTGCCACTCATCTGGGCCAGATGGAAGAAGCCCTCATAACCATCGGTGCACTCTGGCGTCTGCTCGGCAGGCATGGCGGCGTGGAAGTGGGCGGCCAGGGTTTGGCTGTTGATCATGCTGCCCTTGGCGGTGCCGGGGTGGACGTTGTTGCCGACAAAACGCACCGTGGCGCTGGCTCCGTTGAAGTTTTCATACTCCAGCTCGCCCAGCTCGCCGCCATCCACGGTATAGGCCCACTTGGCCGGGAATCTGTCCAGCGGGAACAGGTTGGCGCCACGGCCGATCTCTTCATCCGGGGTGAAGCCGACCCAGATATCGCCACGCGGGATCTCGGGGTGGGCCTGCAGGTGATCGATGGCGGTGAGGATCTCGGCAATGCCGGCCTTGTCGTCGGCGCCGAGCAGGGTGGTGCCGTCGGTGGTGATGAGATCCTGACCCAGATAGTTTTTCAGGAAGCGGTAGTCACGGATGGCGAGCACCTCGTCACCCTTGCCAAGACAGATGTCGCCGCCCTGATAGTTCTCGATGATTTGCGGTACTACGTGCTCCGCCTCGTAGTCAGCGGTATCCATGTGGGCAATCAGGCCGATGGCTGGGGCATCCGGCTGGTTGCCGGGCAGGTAGCCGGTGAGGTAGCCGTGCTCATCCAGAGTGACCTGGGTCAGCCCCAGCGCCTTCATCTCCTCTTGTAGGGCACGGGCAAAGATCAGCTGGCCTTCGCTGCTGGGGCAGGCTGGATTGGTCTCATCGGAGCGGGTATGAAAAGTTACGTAACGCAGAAAACGCTCAAGCAGGGTATCCATTAGTCAGCCTCTAACCGGTTGTGAGCGGCCATTGTGGCCAATCCGTGCGGGGCACTCATTGCGTCAGCGCAGGTTTTTCCCATTTTTTGACGCAAGGTGAGGGCGGGGAATGTGCGGAGCGTGGCGCAACCTCGGGGAGGGGCAGCGCATAAATGTTGTATTTATCGCGATATTTAGGCGCTGGCGGTGGCGGTCAAATGCCCCACAGCTACCGCACCGCAAGGCGTCAGCCCCATCACACCGTTTTCACATACTTTTCAAGGGAAAACCGGGCTGTCGCATAACCTGCGCCATCCCAGAGCCCGCCTGCCCGCCAGCAAGATTTGAGAGGCTTATTAAAAGGGGATTTTGAACACTATTTTTTATTGTCACCGCCTGCGGTAAGTGTGTACACTCCGCGCCGATCCGAAGGTAACCCTGAAGCAGGCCGAGCCGCCAGAAACCGGACCGATCATACGCCTATAGGGCGAGGCACGCAGAAACGACAGACACTGCTGGGGAATGGTTTCTTTAATACCGGTTAGGCTCCGGTATCAGGGAGAACAACAGACTCTCATCCTTCATTTGACCGAGTGGGCCAGCGGCTCATCATCTTCCCTTGTCATGGGCGGTCACTGACGGTGAAGTGGGCTGTGTTGTCGTCGTCTATCAACACGCATGCGTGCTGGCGCCTTCGCTTCTCTTCCTTGGAACCCTCTCCTTCTGTCGGGATCGCTGCCGAATGATGAACTGACGGCGTGGCTGATGTCGTCTGTCATCAAAGTACCGCGGCGCCCCGTTTAAGGTGGCACCGCATACCGTTGAGCTTGATGTAAAGCCACCAGCCCCACATCAAGACTCGTTACTTCCCCAAGATCCACCAGGCAGCCTCAGGCTTGCCGCGATGTGCAAAGCGTTGGTTAGTGTGGCTGCGTCTCGTGATGGCAGCGCCCGCCGCACTTTGCGCTAGATGGTCTGGATGTGATTGAGGGTAACGAAGGCGACTTTGGGTCGCTCATTTGCGAGGCATAGCCCATGACTAACTGGTCCAGCAAGGACTCCTTGAAGGTCTACAACGTTCCCTACTGGGGTGCGGGTTTTTTCAATATCAATGACGCCGGTCATGTGACCGTCGCCCCCGACAAATCACGCCCTGACGCGCATATCGTCATCTCTGATGCCATCGAACAGCTGCGTCAGTCCGGGCTGACCACCCCCGTGTTGCTGCGCTTCCCCGACATTCTCAAGAGTCGGGTCGATGCACTGTTCAACGCCTTTGGTCAGGCCATCGAGAAGTCAGGCTATGAAGGGGACTACCTCTGCGTTTACCCGATCAAGGTAAACCAGCAGCGTCGTGTCATCGAGACCATCAGCCAGTCCTACAGCGACAAGCCCCGGCTTGGCCTGGAAGCTGGTTCCAAACCGGAACTGCTGGCCGTGTTGTCCCATCACCATGAGCAAGGCTCGGTGATCGTCTGCAACGGTTATAAAGACCGCGAATATATCCGCCACGCTCTGCTCGGCAACCTGATGGGCCACAAGGTCTACATCGTGGTGGAGAAGCCCTCCGAGCTGGAAATGGTGCTGGACGAGTCAGCGCGTCTCAACATCAAGCCCAACATCGGGGTGCGTGCCAAGCTTGCGTCCACCGGCTCCGGCATGTGGGAATCGAGCGGCGGCTCCATGTCCAAATTTGGTCTCTCCGCCTCCCAGATCCTGGCGCTGATCGAGCGTCTGCGCGGGCTGGGCAAGCTGGATTGCCTGCAACTGCTGCACTTCCATCTGGGCTCCCAGATCGCCAACATCCGCGACATTCAGGGTGGCATCCGCGAGTGCGGTCGTTTCTACGCCGAACTGCGTCGCCTCGGTGCCAACATCGACGTCGTTGACGTCGGCGGCGGTCTGGGGGTGGACTACGAGGGAACCCGTTCCCAGAGCCACTGCTCCGCCAACTACAGCCTCTCCGAGTACGCCAACAACGTGGTGTGGGGCATCGGCGATGTCTGCCGCGAGTTCGACCTGCCGCATCCGACCATCATCAGCGAGTCTGGCCGAGCCCTGACCGCTCACCACGCCGTGCTGGTCACCAATATCATTGGTGCCGAAGGGGTGGAGATGAATGACATCAGCGCGCCGGATGAAGATGCACCGACCATTCTGCAGAACATGTGGAAAGGGTGGCTGGATCTGCGCAGCGAAGATCCCTCCCTGTTGGAGATCTTCCACGACTCGGTAGCCGATCTGGGTGACGTCAACACCCAGTACACCATGGGCCTGCTCGACCTTGAACAGCGCGCCTGGGCAGAGATGCTGCACCAGAACACCTGTCTGGCGCTCAAAGAGCTGCTCAATCCGGTCAACCGCAACCACCGCGCGCTGGCTGACGAACTGAGTGAAAAGCTGGCGGACAAGTGCTTTGCCAACTTCTCCCTGTTCCAGTCCCTGCCGGATGCCTGGGGTATCGGGCAGGTGTTCCCGGTGATGCCGCTGGCCGGCCTCGATCGTCCGCTCAGCCGTCGCGGCATCCTGATGGATATCACCTGTGACTCCGATGGTCAGGTCGAGCACTACGTCGACGGTCTGGGGGTCGAAAGCACCCTGCCGATGCCGGTGTATGGCGAGAACGAAGAGTGCCACGTTGGCTTCTTCCTGGTCGGTGCCTATCAGGAGATCCTGGGGGATCTGCACAACCTGTTCGGTGATACCCACTGCGCGGAAGTGTGGCTGGACGAGGAAGGCAAGATGGACATTCGCAACGTGGTGCGCGGTGATACCGTTGACCAACTGCTGCGTTACGTCAACATCGACCCGTCCGTGATCCGCGAGAACTACCAGCGCATCGCTTCCCACCCGGCGCTGGACGACGCGACTCGCAAAGCCCTGCTCGACGAGCTGGAGCTGGGTCTGCAAGGCTACGCCTATCTGGAAGACGAATAAGTCTTCGGCTTGACCCTCGCTTTTGAGGGAAAATGAAAAACGGCGCCTGCGGGCGCCGTTTTTGTTGCCGTCTCTTTTCTCTGTCACTGCAGGAGCAAGGGTTGGCTTGTTCCCAAGAGAGGTGATGGGTCGCTATATGGTGAAGCTCCCGCCATTCCCTTGATCTGCATCAAGCCAGCTCCGCGCCGGTTACTCTACGGTCAGGAGTGATGTTGATGGGATGTAACAAAAGGATGTGCATATGGAACTGAAAAGGGACCCGAGATGCTATACCGACGTCTGTATCGACGGTAAGTGGTATCACTACGACCACTGCAGCACCCACGTCTACATGCTGATGGGAGGCGCCGCCCCGAGCCTTCAGCTGGCCTATGAGCCGAGCAGCGAAGAGGAGCTGATCGAGATGCTCCAGCAACTGGGGCGCTTCTGAGTCACTGGGTATCAATGAGGTGACGCTGGTGTTATCTGTGGCTCGCAGGCGGCTTGGTGTGCCTCACATCGCAGACAGTGCGCATCGGGATGTTCTGGATGAGTTGCTCATCAGGGATGCGTGGACAGGCGCGATACCGGGATAATGCCGGGCTCATATTGAGCCCGGCTTGTCAGTGCGCTGTCACAGCACGAAGCTCTGTACCATGGCGCGCAGCTGGTCGGTGAGCTGGTGGATCTGGCGGGCAGCATCGCGGGCGGCGTTGGCCACTTGCAGCGCCTCGTCGCTGCCATCAGAGATGCGCACCACATTGCGTTCGATCTCGTTGACCACGGCGCCCTGCTGTTCGATGGCGCTGGCGATGATGGCGTTGGTATCGACCATCCGATCCACCTTCTCGGTGATGGCGCCGAAGGCTTGTTTTGCCTCCTGCGCCAGACCGACCCCCTCCTGCGCTTCATGGCTGGCCGCCGACATGGCGCTGACCGAGGCGCGGGCGCCGGATTGCAGCTGTTCAATCATCTGCTGGATCTCGATGGTGGCCCCCTGGGTGCGGTTGGCCAGGGAGCGCACCTCGTCGGCCACCACCGCAAAGCCGCGTCCCTGTTCACCCGCCCGGGCCGCCTCGATGGCGGCGTTGAGGGCCAGCAGGTTGGTCTGCTCGGCGATGCCGCGGATCACGCTGATGACGCCGCCAATCTGGCTGCACTGCAGCTCCAGCTGACCGATGCTCTCGGCGGTGCGCAGCACCTCGCGGTTGATATGGTCGATGGCCTTGATGGTGCGCTCCACCACATCCTCGCCCTGACCAACCACGTTCTGCGCCTCTTGCGTCATGCGGGCGGCTTGCAGAGCGTTGCCCGCCATGTCCTGGGAAGTGGCGGCCAGCTCCTTGATGGCGGTGGCGACCTGATGGGTCTCCCCTTGCTGATCGGCAATCACCTCCTGCGAGCGGCAGGTGCGCGCTTCGATGTTGGTGGCGCTCTCCACCACGGTGACGCCATTTTCCCGCACCCGCAACATCAGGGTGCGCAGTGTCTCCAGGGTCACGTTGTAATCCCGGCTGATAGCGGCCAGCTCGTCCTGACCGACGATCTCGATATGCTGGCTGAGATCCTGGGCGTTGACCCGGGCAGCAATATCACGCACCCGCCCCACAGTTTCGCGCAGGGAGAGATAGGCGCCGATCATCAGGTAGAGGTAGAGCAGCAAGCTGGCGGTCAGCGGCGCGGTGACCCACCAGAAGTGGCGTTCGTTGGCGGCCAGACGTTGATGCAGATCTGCCTCCAGCCGCTGGCGCACATGGTCTGCCAGCGCCGTGATGGCGGCATCCAGCCCATCCCCCAGCACCAGCACCTCCTTGCTGGCGAGCTGCACCTGCTGGTCCTTCATCATCTTGTTTTCCAAAGTGTCGACCCCCTGATGGGCCTGCTGCAACAGGGCGTCAGTCTGCTGGCCTAGCTCGGCGCGGTAGGCGGGTTCAATCTGGTAGAGCAGGGTCAGGTCGGCCTCCAGCTCCTGCAGAGTGGCGCTGATCAGGTCGAGACGAAAACGCAG
The DNA here is from genome assembly GCA_041319085.1 of Aeromonas veronii. Classification (NCBI taxonomy): domain Bacteria; kingdom Pseudomonadati; phylum Pseudomonadota; class Gammaproteobacteria; order Aeromonadales; family Aeromonadaceae; genus Aeromonas; species Aeromonas veronii. Next base: position 1,417,235 of record CP101033.1, read on the forward strand.
GCCGCTGTAACCTTCCGCCTGAAATAGGCCAAAGTCGGCGATGGTGGCGGCGCGATCCCGCACCTGGGCCAGCAGGTCGCGCAGCTGCGGCAACCGCTCGCTGGCGAGGATCACCATGTAGTAGGTACCGAGCGCCGGATCCTGGATCAGGCTGCTGCTGGCGGTGATGTGCTTGTAGAGGTGGCGTACCTCAGTCAGCAGCTTGTCGTGGCGCAGGTTGCTCTGCTCCACCTCCAGCTTGCTCGCGTCACTCTGCAGGGCGGCCCAGCCCTGCTTGAGGGCATCAAAGGAGGGGTTGTTCTGGCGAGTGTCGGCAAAGGCTTGCAGGCTCTGATCAACTGCTTGTGCGGCAGCCTTGACCTGATCGTCACCGACCGGGTCCACCTCATAGGCGTGACGGGTCACCAGATTGCGATGGGTCAGCAGCGCCTGCTCGATAGCGGGCACGGGGGCAAGATTGACCACCCCCGCCAGCTCCCGGTTGGCCTGCGCGTTGTCATCCTGCAGTTGCCCCAGCAGATTGGTCATGCTGTAGGCCAGTGGCAGCAGCATGAGGCAGGACCAGAGCAGGAATTTGTATTTGAAGGAGAGCTGATTCCCCAACCGGATCGCCGGGTTGAAAATCCATTTCATGTAAGGCCTCGATACCTGATATGCGGGTGTATGCGGGTGTATGCGGTGATGCCTGCATATTACTCTGCGCAGGCCCCCTTGGGGGAGGTAGCATTGCAAGTTGTGATCTCTCTGGCCTTTTGCCTTGGCGCATCCGCAGGCGCAATAGAAAACGGGCCATCCGAAGGAGACTCGTGGTCGATAAGAGGATACCCGGTTACAACCGGCCACTAGACCGCCGACGCTCTGCAAGAAAGAGGCGCAGGAACACGTACTTTTTTGGCAGGGAAGTGGAAAATTGGCACAAATGAAGTTGAATTAAATTCTCATAAAAATACTCATATGAGTGCTTTTGTTAAAATCAAGATGGCGGTTACGGTTTTAATTGAGGCTGAAAGGTGGCTTTTAACACCATTTTTTATCTTTTTGTTGAATGGATAAAATAAAAGACAAATAATCTTGAGCTAAATAAGGCTCGTGATTGCAAAAAAAATTGCACAAACAGGTGTGGCTATATGAAACGCATCATCACAGCGGCACCTGATGCCATCGGTCCCTACAGTCACGGCACGGCTTATGGCGACCTCATCTTCACCTCTGGCCAGCTGCCGGTGTGCAAACAGCAGGGTGGCGTGGTGGAAGGGAGCATTGAAGCCCAGAGCCGTCAGGCGATGGAGAACCTCAAGCATGTATTGGGAGCCGCCGACGGCTCGCTGGATACCGTGCTCAAGACCACCTGCTATCTCGCCGAGAACAGTGATTTTGCCGCGTTCAACGAGGTTTATAAACGGTATTTTCTGAAAGATTTCCCGGCCCGCAGCTGTTTTGCTGTGAAGGAACTGCCGATGGGTGTCAGGGTGGAAGTGGAAGCGATCGCTCATATCGCTCGTTAATGCTGATAAAAAGGTTCAAGTGATGAAGCAAGCGTGGCAGCAGTATCTGCAGATTATTCAACAGGTTGTCAAACCGGCGCTGGGCTGTACCGAGCCCATCGCCGCCGCTTATGCTGCCGCCGTCGCCGCCCGGCAACTGGGCTGCAAGCCCGGTCGCCTCGAGGTCGCGGTGTCGGACAATCTCTATAAAAACTCGATGGGTGTCTATGTGCCGGGCACCGGCAAGATCGGTCTGGCCATTTCGGCCGCAGCCGGTGCCATCGGCGGTAACGCCGATGCCGGGCTGGAGGTGCTGGCCGCGATCCAGCCAGCACAGGTGGATCGTGCCCAGCAGTTGATCGATGCCGGCAAGGTGCAGGTGAGCCGCACCGCCGCCCCCGAGTTTATCTTCTGCCGCGTGACCGTTTATGGCACTGATGACAAGGGTGAAGAGCACAGCGCCGAAGTGACCCTGTGCGGTGGCCATACCCGCATCGTCGAACAGCGCCGTGATGGCGAAGTGACCTTCACCGCCGATCAGAGCCAGGGCGGTGCCACCGGTTCCATCTGCGATGGCGTCGATATCAGCATCGCCGCCATCTACGAGTTCGCCACCCAGGTGGAGTTCGAGCAGATCAAGTTCATCCTCAAAGCCTCGGAGCTTAACGGCAAGCTCTCTGCCGAGGGGATGAACAACCCCTATGGTCTCGAGATCGGGCGCACCATGCAGCAGAACATCAATGCCGGTCTAATCGGCGAGGATGTGATGAACCGCATCGTGATGATGACGGCGGCTGCCTCCGATGCCCGCATGGGGGGCGCGACCCTGCCAGCCATGAGCAACTTCGGCAGCGGCAACCAGGGCATTGCTGCCACCATTCCGGTGATGGTGATTGCCGAGCGCTTTGCGGCCAGCGAAGAGCAGCTGGCTCGCGCCCTCATCATGAGCCATCTGGGCGCCATCTATATCAAGTCCCACTATCCGCCGCTGTCGGCCTTCTGTGGTAATACCGTGACCAGCGCGGCCGCCTCCATGGCCATGGTCTATCTGGCGGGCGGCAGCTTCGAGCAATCCTGCTTCGCCATCCAGAACGTGCTGAGCGACAGTGCCGGCATGGTGTGCGACGGGGCGAAAGCCTCCTGCGCCATGAAGGTGAGTACCTCCTCCGGCGCGGCGGTGCGCGGTTTCCTGATGGCCCTCAACAGTCACTCGGTGTCGGGGCAGGGGATCGTGGCGGGCAATGTGGAGCAGACCATTCGCAACGTCGGCCAGATGGTGAAGGAGGGCATGTCTGCCACAGACAGCACCATTATTGATATCATGTCTGCCTGATGTCCCTGTCGGTTGCTGTACTGCCATCCCTCCGCGTGCAGCAACCCTTGCAAGAAGGTCCCATTGTGAAGCTGCAAGAGTTGAGTCCGAGCGATTTTGAGATCCTCAAGTCGATGGAGAACATAGTGGACGGCATCGCCGCCATGTATGGTCAGCACACCGAAGTGCTGCTGCACAGTCTGGATGCGCGCAATCCGTCGATCGTCAAGATTGCCAACGGCCATATCACCGGTCGCAGTGTCGGCGCCCCCATCACCAACCTGGCGATGATGAAGCTCAAGAGCGGGCAGGATATCTCCAGCCCCTACATGACCAAGTGCGCCACCGGCAAGACGCTGCGCTCCATCACGACAGTGATCCGCAACGGGGAGCACAGGGCCATCGGGTTGCTCTGCATCAACAGCGACATGGATGCCCCGCTGCAATCCGTGCTGCGGACCATGATGCCGGAGTGCATGCATCCCCACGAGAGCCATGCCACCCCGGAGGTGTTCGCCCGCAACATCGATGAGGCGCTCAACAGCACTATCGACACCGTCAGTGCCGAGGTGCGCGGCAACGAGGCTGTGCCCCCGTCCCAGAAGACCCGGGTCATGGTCAACCAGTTGCACGAGCTCGGCATCTTCGAGCTCAAAGACAGCGCCCAGATCGCCGCCCGCCAGCTCGGCATCTCGGTCCACTCCATCTACCGCTATCTGCGGGAGATCAAAAAGGGCTGAGCCCGTCCTGCGCAGAGAGCCTTGCCGATCACGGCCAGGCTCTCCGGCTGGGACGAGCGGCAGGCGCTTGGCGCAGCGCCATTAAAAAGCCGACCCAGAGGTCCAATGCTGATCAGATAAGCACTTTTTTGACTGATTATTCATAAATTAGATTTGAGTTGGGGGGGCAAGGCTGTGTCCAGTCGAGCTTCCTCCAGCCTTTATCCAGCGAGGCTTGCAATAGAAAGAGGGAGGCATCATGCCTCCCTCGCTTTTTCGTCCTGATACTACGTGGACTGGAACTCAAATTCTCTTAAGTGAACAGCATTGGACCCAGAGGTCGGCTTTTGCAATGCAGTGGCAAGATGCCGCTGATCAGAACTCGGCGGTACGCGGAGTACGCGGGAACGGGATCACGTCGCGGACGTTGCCCATGCCGGTCACGTAGACCACCAGACGCTCGAAGCCCAGACCGAAGCCGGAGTGCGGCACGGTACCGAAGCGACGCAGGTCACGGTACCACCAGTAATCTTCCTTGTTCAGGCCCATCTCGGCCAGACGGGCATCCAGCACGTCCAGACGCTCTTCACGCTGGGAGCCACCGATGATCTCGCCAATACCTGGTGCCAGTACGTCCATCGCGGCAACGGTCTTGCCGTCGTCGTTGAGGCGCATGTAGAAGGCCTTGATATCTTTCGGGTAGTTCTTCACTACGACCGGTGACTTGAAGTGCTCCTCGGCCAGATAGCGTTCGTGCTCGGAGGAGAGATCGATACCCCAGGAGACCGGGAACTCGAACTTCTTGCCACAGTTTTGCAGCACTTCGATGGCATCGGTGTAGTCGATCTGGGCGAAGTCGGAAGAGACGAAACGCTCCAGACGGTCGATGGCATCCTTGTCCACGTGCTGGGCGAAGAACTCCAGATCGTCGCGACGTTCGGTCAGCACGGCGTTGAAGACATACTTCAGCATGGCTTCGGCCAGCGCGGCGTTGGCGGCCAGATCGTTGAAGGCCACTTCCGGCTCAACCATCCAGAACTCGGCCAGGTGACGGCTGGTGTTGGAGTTTTCAGCGCGGAAGGTTGGGCCGAAGGTGTAGACCTTAGAGAGGGCGCAGGCATAGGTTTCGGCGTTCAGCTGGCCGGATACGGTCAGAAAAGCCTCTTTGCCGAAGAAGTCTTTGTCGTAGTCCACCTTGCCGGCGTCGGTGCGCGGCAGGTTTTCCATGTCCAGGGTGGAGACGCGGAACATCTCGCCGGCACCTTCGGTGTCAGAGGCGGTGATGAGCGGGGTCGCAACCCAGAGGAAACCCTCTTCGTGGAAGAAGCGGTGGATGGCTTGCGCCAGGCAGTGGCGAACGCGGGTCACGGCGCCAACGATGTTGGTGCGCGGACGCAGGTGGGCCTGTTCACGCAGGTATTCGATGCTGTGGCGCTTGGCGGCCATCGGGTAGGTGTCCGGATCTTCGACCCAACCGACTACCTTCACCTCGGTCGCCTGCAGTTCGAAAGCCTGGCCGCTGCCCTGAGAGGCGGCAACCACGCCGGTCACTTCCACGGAGCAGGCAGTGGTCAGACGCAGCACTTCATTCTCGTAATTGGCCAGGGTATTGGGGACAACCGCCTGTACCGGATGGAAACAGGAGCCATCGGATACGGCCAAAAATGAGATCCCCGCCTTGGAATCACGGCGAGTCCGGATCCACCCTTTGACAGTTTGGGTGGTGCCGACCGGATACTTACCGGCCAGCACATCTACTACGGATGCGTGCGTCATCGAAATATTGTCTCCAGCTTGTTCTTGCAGCGCTATTTGCAACACTAGGGAGTCTGGCCCGGGCACAGATGGCCCACCATGGCAGACTAAGCCGTCAATCTTACCCGCGCGGGTTTGATAAACAAGCAAAAATGTCGGACTCTGGTGGGGTTTTCGGCATGGTTCACTCAACAAGAGTGTCACGGGCGCAGGAGAGGTGGGTGAAAGATCGGCGGCATGGGCCAGATTGGCTGACACGGGTGTTGCAGGGGCTGGTGATGCTCTGCTGGGGCGGCTTTATCGTGCTGCTCTCCCTTTACCACTATGCCCGGCCCGAAATTGCCTACGGTTTTCTGGTCTATGGCGGGATCGAGGTGCGCGATTATTGGGACCCGGCTCTAACCCCCTGGCTGGTCTACGGGCTCTGGAGCTGCTGCGCCCTGACGCTGGCGGTGTTGCTGCTGGAGCGCAAGCGCAGCCGCCGTCGGGATGATGCCCTGCATGTCAATCTGGTGATCCTGTTGCTGGTGCTGATCGCCGGATTGCTCTTCTATTACGTCGGTTGATTGCTCCGCTCAACGGGGCTGACCCGGCTCCTGCCTGCTGGCCTTGGAACGCTTGCCGAGCTGGCGCTCCACGCTGTCGAGCATCTGGTTGTAGGCAACCGCCACCCGGCCAATCTCGTCGCCGTCATCCCCCTCCAGCCGGTGGCTGAAGTCGTGCAAGTCGGTCGCCTCTTCTATGGAGCGGGTCAACTGGTTGAGGGGGCGCACGATCCAGGTGCGGATCACCCAGAGGGTCAGCAGCAGCCCCAGCCCGAAGATGCCGGTGAGAATGAGCGCCGAGGTGAGGATGTTCTGCTCGACCCGGGTAAACAGCGAATCGAGGGCGTAGTCAAAGCGCACCGCGCCGAGCACGGTATTTTCCGGCACCAGATGGCAGCTGGTGCAGTCGGTGCCGCGAAAATCCTTCTTGGCCAGCAGCGGTCGGGTCACCACCAGACGGCTGTGCATGCCATCGTGCACCACCTCCAGGCTCCCTTTGCCCGCCAGCGCCAGCTGGTCATAGTCATCCTTGCCCTGCTCTGCGGGGCGCCCCGGCCCGAACTGTTTGCTCACCGCCTCGCCACGGACGATACGGGCATCCTCCACATGGGCGTGATCGAGAAACTTGCCGCGCAGGGTGTCGCGGGCATCCATCTTGCCGGTCAGCATCAGCATGTTGAGGCCGTCAAAATAGGCTTCGGTCTGCTCACGGCTCTGCTCCTTGATGAGCGTCAGGATAAGATCGCGCTCGCGCACCGCCTGATAGGCGGCGGAGAAGACCAGTACCATGGAGAAGATGAAGAGCAGGAAAAAGTTGATTTTGGCAGCAATGGAGAGGCGCATGAGCAGTCTTTCTTGATGGTAAAACCGCAGCAGTTTACCCCTCTTGGCGCTTCAGGTCTGGTGTGTTGCTCACATTACGGCAAGTGAAACCGCAGTGACGGGGATATAGTTGCCCTCTTTATATATCAAATGCGGGTAGTCAAAAGGGCGGCCGCGATGGCCGCCCGCCGCTTGCCTTAAAACTCGCCCTCGGCAATCGCCTGACTGATGGCGCCGGTCAATACCCTAAGCTCTTCCGGGGTGATGACGAAGGGGGGCATCAGGTAGACCAGCTTGCCAAAGGGGCGGATCCAGGCGCCCAGTTCGACAAACTTGCGCTGGATGCGCGCCACATCCACCCGCTCTTTCATCTCCACCACTCCGATGGCGCCGAGCACCCGCACATCGGCGACCGCCGGGTGCAGGGTCAGCTGCACCAGCTCGGTACGCAGTTGATGTTCGATGGCTCGCACCCGCTCCTGCCACGGCGAGGCCAGCAGCAGATCGATGGAGGCGTTGGCCACCGCGCAGGCGAGCGGATTGCCCATAAAGGTGGGGCCGTGCATAAAGACGCCCGCCTTGCCGTCACAGATGGTGCGGGCGACATGCTCGGTGGTCAGGGTCGCCGAGAGGGTGAGATAGCCGCCGGTGAGCGCCTTGCCCAGACACATGATGTCGGGGCTGATCCCCGCCCAGTCACAGGCAAACAGCTGGCCGGTGCGGCCAAAGCCGGTGGCAATCTCGTCGGCAATCAGCAGCACGCCGAATTCGTCGCACAGGGCGCGCACCCACTGCAGGTAGCGGGGATGATAGAAGCGCATGCCGCCAGCCCCTTGCACTATGGGCTCGAGCGCGATGGCGGCAATCTCCTCGTGATGATCGGCCATGAGCGTCGCCAGCTCCACCACGCACTGTTCATCCCACTCGGCGTGGAAGCGACAGCTGGGGGCCGGGGCGAAGTAGTGCTCCGGCAGGAAGCCCTGGTAGAGCTCATGCATACCGCCATCGGGATCGCAGACGCTCATGGCGCCAAAGGTGTCGCCGTGATAGCCGCTGCGCAGGGTGAGGAACTTGGCTCTGGGCGTCCCTTTGGCGTGCCAGTACTGCAGTGCCATCTTGAGCGCCACTTCCACTGCCACCGAGCCGGAATCGGCCAGAAACACCCGATCCAGACCCGCCGGGGTGATCTCCACCAGTTTGCGGCAGAGCTCGACCGCCGGAGCGTGGGTCAGGCCGCCAAACATCACGTGGGACATCTTGCCGAGCTGGGCGGTGGCCGCTGCGTCCAGTTCCGGCACCTGATAGCCGTGTACGCAAGCCCACCAGGAGCTCATGCCATCCACCAGTTCACGGCCGTCGCTGAGGGTGAGGGTCACGCCCTTGGCACTGGCCACTTCATAGCAGGGCAGGGGGTGAGTGAGGGAGGTATAGGGGTGCCAGATGTGGTGCAGGTCGAATTCTTGATTGGTCATTTGTTGTTCTGTTGTCAATTAGTTTGATCTGGTCGGTGTTGACAGTCTACGCGTGCTCTCTACACTAGCCAACAATTTCAGCCACTTGGCACTGCGCATCACCCTGAGCGCGCGGGCCCGGCGGCGGGTTTTGTAGCTGACCATCCCAAGATGGCGGGCGCAGGATCTCACTAATAACAACCGGAAGCCATGTATGAATGCTCTCACCGCGGGCGGTCACGCCCTTCGTCATGACTGGACCCTCGCCGAGGTTCAGGCCCTGTTTGCCCTGCCATTCAACGATCTGCTGTTTCAGGCCCAGAGTGTCCACCGCGCCCACTTTGACCCGAATGAAGTGCAGGTGAGCACCCTGCTCTCCATCAAGACCGGCGCCTGCCCGGAAGATTGCAAATACTGCCCCCAGAGCGCCCGTTACCACACCGGTCTTGAGGCCGAGCGGCTGATGGAGGTGGAGAAGGTGCTGGAGCGGGCCCGCGAAGCCAAGTCCAATGGCTCGTCCCGTTTCTGCATGGGGGCCGCCTGGCGCAACCCCAAAGAGAAGGACATGCCCTACATCATCCGGATGATTGAGGAGGTGCGCGGGCTCGGTATGGAGACCTGCATGACGCTGGGCATGCTGACCGCCGATCAGGCGGCGCGCCTTGGCGCTGCTGGGCTCGATTACTACAACCACAACCTCGACACCTCGCCGGAGTTCTATGGCGAGATCATCTCCACCCGCACCTATCAGGACAGGCTCGATACGCTGGAGCATGTGCGTGACGCGGGCATGAAGGTCTGCTCCGGTGGCATCGTCGGCATGGGCGAGCAGGCGAAAGATCGGGCGGGCCTGTTGATGGCGCTGGCCAATTTGCCCCGTCATCCCGAAAGCGTGCCCATCAACATGCTGGTCAAGGTGAAGGGAACGCCGCTGGAGGATCAGGAGAACCTCGATCCGTTCGAATTTATCCGCACCATCGCCGTGGCACGGATCATGATGCCTGCCTCCCATGTGCGCCTCTCAGCCGGGCGGGAGAAGATGAACGAGCAGATGCAGGCGATGTGCTTTATGGCCGGGGCCAACTCCATCTTCTACGGCTGCAAACTGCTGACCACCCCCAACCCGGACGAGAACAGCGATATGCAGCTGTTCAAGCGGCTCGGCATTCGCCCCGCCCAGCGCGCCCAGAAGCCGGATCAGGTTCAAGAAGAGGAGTTGCTGGCCGAAGTGAGCCGCCAGAGCGAACCGGCCGAGCTGTTTTATGATGCCACCCGCCCCCGAGCAGAGACTGCGCGGTCATGACTGGCCCTGCTGTAACGGGCCCCTTTGCATTGGGCGCAGCGCTGGCCGGGCGCGAACAGGCTGGCCTGCTGCGCAACCGCATCGCGACCGACGGGGTGAGTGGCGGGCGGCTCGGGGTAGCGGGGCGCGACTACCTCAATTTCTCCGCCAACGACTATCTGGGGCTGGCTGATCATCCCGCCATCAAGGCCGCCTTCAAAGCGGGGGTTGAGCGTTATGGCGCGGGCTCCGGCGCCTCGCCGCTGGTGACCGGTTACAGTCGTGCCCACCAAGAGCTTGAGGAGACGCTTGCTGACTGGTTGGGGTTGGAGGCTGTGCTGCTGTTCAACTGCGGCTTTTCCGCCAATCAGGCGGTGCTCAAAGCCCTGCTTGGCAAGGAGCACCTGCTGTGGCAGGACAAACTCAACCACGCCTCCTTGCAGGAGATGGGCAGCCAGCTCCCCTGCAAGATGAAGCGCTTTACCCACAACGATATGGCGGCCCTTGAACGGCAGCTTGAGCCAAATCGCGGGCTGATTGTCTCGGAAGGGGTGTTCAGCATGGACGGGGATCAGGGCCCTTGGCGCGAGCTCGCAACCCTTGCCGCCCAAAGCGGCAACTGGTTGATGATCGACGATGCCCACGGCCTCGGCGTGCTGGGTCCCGAGGGGCGCGGCACCCTGGCGGCGCAGGGGGTTGTTCCTGCCAGCGTACACATCCAGATGGGCACCTTTGGCAAGGCGCTCGGCGTCGCTGGCGCATTTGTCGGTGGCAGCCACGAGCTGGTGGCGTATCTGGTCAACTTTGCCCGCCACTATGTCTACAGCACCCATATGCCCGCCGCGCAGGCTTGCGCGGTCAGCAAGAGTATCGAATTGGTACGCGCCGCCGATGAGGCCCGCGCCCAGCTTGGTAAACTGATCACCCGTTTTCGGCAAGGGGCGCAGGCGCTGGGCTGGCAACTCGGTGCGAGCGACACCCCCATCCAGCCGCTGCTGGTGGGGGAGAGCTGTGTCGCCCTGCAACTGGCCGAGCGACTGCGGGATCGCGGCGTCTGGGCTGGCGCCATCCGCCCGCCCACGGTGCCGGTCGGTACCGCGCGGCTGCGCATTACCTTGAGCGCGGCTCACCGCGAACAGGATGTGGATCGTCTGCTCGATGCCTTGGGAGTCTGCCCTACAGCGACAACGATTGGGGAGACTCATCATGGCTGAGCGTTTTCAAACGGTCGACAAGGCGCAGCTTGCTCGCCGTTTCGGCGCCGCCGCTCGTCATTACGATGCCCACGCCCGCTTTCAGCAGGAGGTGGGTCAGGCGCTGCTGGGATGGATGCCGAGCAGGCCGGTTGCCACTGATCTGACGGTGAGCGGGCTGGATCTGGGCTGCGGCACCGGCTTTTTCTTGCCCCAACTGGCGAATCGTTGTCACCAGCTGGTTGGGCTGGATCTCGCGCCCGGCATGCTGGCGCAGGCCGCCCTGCGCGGCAGCTGTGCTCGCCTGCTCTGCGGCGATGCGGAGCAGCTTCCTTTTGCCGATAACACGTTCGACTGGGTTTTCTCCAGTCTGGCGCTGCAGTGGTGCGAGCGTCCGGCTCACGCCTTTGGCGAGTTGCTTCGGGTGGTCAAACCGGGCGGCCAGATCTTTTTCTCGACCCTGCTCGATGAGTCGCTCTGGCAGTTGCGGGCCGCCTGGCAGCAGCTTGATGGTCGCGCCCATGTCAATCGCTTCCTCAGCCTGCCACAATTGGAGCAGGCGTTGGCTAGCGCCGGGGTAGCTGCTCCCGAGCTGCGTTGTATCACCTGGGATCTCGCCTATCTTGAATTGCCGCAGCTGTTGCGCGATCTCAAGGGGATTGGGGCCAATCAGGTCAACGATAATCAGGGGAGTGCCGCCCCGGCCGGTCTGAGCGGTCGCGCCAGATTGCAGCAGCTGGCTCAGGCGTATGAGGTGTTTCGCCAGCCCGATGGCAGGCTGGTCGCCAGTTATCGGGTGTGCCTCGGCCGCCTCAGCAAGCCTCGCTGAGCGCCGGGAATCGCAGTGTGTGCAGGGCAGTGTGCCACTCCCTGCCAAGGAGAGAACCGTATGAAATCATTCTTTATCACCGGCACCGATACCGATGTGGGCAAGACGCTGGTGGCGCGCACCCTGCTGCGTGAATTCAGCGCACAGGGGATCAAGTGCGCGGGCTACAAGCCGGTCTCGGCGGGGTGTGCCCGCACCCCGGACGGGCTGCGCAACCTCGATGCCGTCCTGTTGCAGGAGGCGGCAAGCCTGCCGCTGCCCTACGAGGTGGTCAATCCGTTCGCCTATGAGCCGCCGATTGCACCCCACATTGCCGCCAGCGAGGCGCGGCAGCCCATCACCATGCAGGGGCTGAGCGAGGGGCTGCGCAAGATTGAACAGGCCGGGGCCGAACTGGCGGTAGTGGAGGGGGCGGGGGGCTGGTATCTGCCGCTCGATCGCAAGCATCTGCTGTCGGACTGGGTGAAACAGGAGAACATGGCGGTGATTATGGTGGTGGGGGCCAAGCTGGGCTGCCTCAACCATGCGCTGCTCACCTTTGCCGCCATTCGCCACGATCAGCTGCCGGTGGCGGGCTGGGTAATTAATCGGCTCCATGGTTTCATGAGCCATTACCAGGAAAATCTGGACACTCTGAGGGGCTTGCTACCAGCCCCCTTCCTCGGCGAAATTCCGTTTATAAACAATCCGCTTGAAGCCAATTTGCAGGGGCGTCTCGATATCTCGCCGCTACTGTGACGGCATATTCAGCGAACATTCATCGAATCTCCCTAGAATGTCGACATTAACATGAGCAGGTGGGGATCCCGAGTGGTCCCCGGTCATGTCCCTTATCTTCACAAGGAGTCTATATGAAGCGAATTATGCTATTCCTGGTGACCAACCTGGCCGTCATGCTGGTGCTGGGGGTGGTACTCAATATCCTGTTCTCGGTTCTGGGGATCAACAAGTCCAGCATTTCCGGGCTGTTGGTGTTCTGTGCCGTGTTCGGTTTTGGGGGTTCCTTTATCTCCTTGCTGATGTCCAAGTGGATGGCCAAGCGCAGCTATGGCGTCCAGGTCATCGAGCAACCCCGTAACGAGACCGAGCACTGGCTGGTGAGCACTGTGGCCCGTCAGGCTCGCGAAGCGGGTATCAAGATGCCGGAAGTGGGGATCTACGACTCTCCCGAGATGAACGCCTTTGCGACCGGTGCCCGCCGCGACGATTCGCTGGTGGCGGTCTCCTCCGGCCTGCTCTACAGCATGAGCCGTGACGAGGCAGAAGCGGTGCTGGCCCACGAGGTGAGCCACGTTGCCAACGGCGACATGGTGACCCTGACCCTGATCCAGGGGGTGGTAAACACCTTCGTGATGTTCTTTGCCCGCATCGTGGCTGGCGTTATCAGCAACTTCTTCAGCTCCAACAACGAGGAAGAGAGCAGCAGCACCGGCGGTTTTGCCTACATGATCACCGTGTTCGTGCTGGAGATGCTGTTCGGCGTGCTGGCCTCCATCATCGTCATGTGGTTCAGCCGCCAGCGTGAATTCCGCGCCGACGCCGGTGCCGCCAAGCTGGCCGGTCGCGACAAGATGATTGCCGCCCTTGAGCGCCTCTCCCGCGGTGCTGAGCCGCAGCTGGAAGGTTCCATGATGGCCTTTGGCATCAACGGCAAGCGCTCCATGAGCGAGCTGTTCATGAGCCACCCGCCCATCGAGCAGCGCATCGCCGCCCTGCGCAGTTAATCTAGCCAGTTTCTACCAAGCAAAACGGCTGCCTCGGCAGCCGTTTTTTATTGTCCGCGTGTTATCGCGGCTCGATCACCTTATTTGATGACGAGATCGGTGAGCGGCACGGCGCAGCAGGTGAGGATCTTGCCCTCGGCCCGTTCGGCGGCGGTGATGGCGGGGGCATCGGGGTGATCCACCTCGCCCGAGACCAGCGTCTGCTTGCAACTGCCGCAGATCCCCGCGCGGCAGCTCCAGGGCAGATCCACCCCCTGCTTGTGGGCCTGATCGAGGATGGTGCCCTGATTGTTGCCGGCAAATCCCCGCTCGCCGATGCGCAGTTGTACCGCCTGATGGGGGCGGGCCACCGAGAGAATGGCGCCGCCAAAACTCTCCTGCTTGATCCGTTCGGCCGGAACGCCGAGGGCCGCCACTTTGGCGGCCGCATCGGCCATAAAGCCGTGGGGGCCGCAGATAAAGACCTCTTTTTCGGCCAGCCCTTTGACCCGTCGCAGATGCTCATCATTGAGTCGCCCTTGCAGCCCCTGCCAGTGGCTGGCCGGTTGGCTCAGGATCAGGGTAAGAGTCATCCCCTGCTGCGCCATGGCGTGTAGTTCGCTGGCGGCAGGAATGTCCACTTCGCTGCGGCACAGGTGCATAAAGTGAACATCTTCCAGCTCCCCGCGCAGCGCCAGGGTGCGGGCTATCGCCAGCATGGGGGTAACGCCGGAGCCTGCGGATAGCAACAGGAGATTGCGCTCGCGGCCCAGGTGAAACTCGCCAGCGGGATTGGCGGCTAGCAGCCGATCACCCACCTGCAACTGCTGGTGCAGCCAGTGGGAGATGTGGCCACCCTCCACCTTCTTGACACTGATGCTGCAGCGCTCCGGGTGATCCGGCGTGGAGCTCAGGGTATAGCGCCGCTGGATCCGCTCGTGTTTGATATCGAGGCTGATAGGCAGATGCTGGCCCGGCAGGTAGTCGGGTAGCGGCTCACCATCGGCCGCCTCGAACCAGAAGGTCTCCAGATCCCGCGCCAGCGGTTCGCGGGCAATGCAGACCAGCTCGCGTTTTTTGGGGGCCGCGTTGGGGTAGACAGGCGCGCGGGCGCGCTCCAGTACCTCGATCTCGCTACCTGCCTCAATCCAGCCCTCGTTCAGTGCCACCAGATTCTGGCCGAAATAGACCTCGCCATCCTCGCCGCGGCGATAGCGGGTGAGGGTGGCCAGCGGCTCCTTGAGGCCGTTGAAACGATCGGTACCCGGCTCCACCGTGGTCATGATGCAGCGGCTGCAGGGCTTGTCTACCCTGAACTCCACCTCGCCGATGCGGATCCGCCGCCAGCCGTCCTCCTCGAAGGGGCGAGTGCCGCTCGCCACCAGGTTGGTGCGAAACTGGCTCATCTGGTGCAGCGCATCGGATCTCAGATTGAGATCCTCGAGGGAGGCCTGGCTTATCAGCAGCAGCGGGAAACCGTCGGCAAAGCTGACCCGGGTGCCGGTCTTTTCGCGAAAGCGGTCTGACTCTGCGCCGAGCCAGAGCAACTGAACCGTTTCCCCTGCCACCCGGCTTAGCCACTGATCGGCCTGGGGCTGGGTCTGCAGGGCGCTGAAGCGGTCGCCCCAGACCCCGGTGGCCTGCGGCGTGAGACTGAAAGTGCTCTCCTGCAGGATGAGTGGGTCAAGGCCCGGATAGCGCAACTGCAGGCCGCCCTCGATGGGGCTGGCCACGACTTGTTGCAACTGGGGGTGGGTGCGGGCGGTAATGAAGGTGCCGTCCGGCTTGGCCACCATGTAGCGGCGATCCCCGGCTAGCCCCTCCTGGGTGACCTGCGCGCGGGTCAGCGGCATGCCCGCCGTCGACTTGATGGGATAGAGATGTATGCTGACGAGGCTGGGCATGACCGGGTCCTTATGCTGTGACGATTTCAGTGAAGAGGGCAAGATAACGGAGGGCCGCCGCTTGCGGAGCGCGAGCGGTGGCTCCTGCAGATGGGCAAGATGTTACACGGGTCACGTAGTGCACTCCACACCTCATAAAGTGCAACATTTTTTGATCCTGATTCGCTAATCAGTACAAAAAAGCGGCCATTATCGACTCAGTTCCCAGTTTCTAACGCTTTCGCTTCTTCCCTCTCTGGCCACCGTCCGCTTCGGCTACACGGTATCAAGTGCTATCTGAGCGGGCCTGTTACCCAACAAGAAGAAAGCAATGTATGAGCAAACAACTGGACATGACCCCATTGCCGGATCTCACCCTGAAAACGGGAACAGGCCCGGTGCGTACCCGGCTACCCGTCTGGCGGCCGGCCCTGCCACCCTGTAATCACGCCTGCCCGGCCGGAGAAAATATCCAGGCCTGGCTCTCTTTGGCGCAGGCCGGTCGTTTTGAGGCGGCCTGGCAGACCCTGATCGAAGAGAACCCCTTGCCCGCCATTCATGGCCGGGTCTGCTATCACCCCTGCGAGAGCGCCTGCAACCGCGGTCAGGTGGATGAATCCGTCTCTATCCACGCCATCGAGCGTTTCCTCGGCGACGAAGCGCTGGCCCGTGGCTGGCAGCCTGCAACCCCCGCACCTGTTAGCGGCAAGAAGGTGCTGGTGATTGGCGCCGGGCCCTCCGGCCTCTCCTGCGCCTGGCACCTCAACCGGCTCGGCCATCAGGTGGAGATCCGCGAAGCGGGGCCGCTCGCCGGCGGCATGCTGCGTTTCGGTATTCCCGCTTACCGCTTGCCCCGCGATGTGCTGGATCGGGAGGTGGCCCGTATCGTGGCGGCCGGAGTGACGCTGACCCTCAACCACAAGGTGGAGGATGTGCTGCGCGAGCGTGACGAGGGGGGCTTTGACGCCGTCTTTATGGCTATCGGCGCCCATCTGGCCAAGCGGGTCGATATTCCGGCCCGGGAAGCGGGCAAGATCCTCGATGCGGTGAGCTTCCTCGAACAGGCCAGTCTGGCCGAAGAGCAGGGCTTGCCGCCCCCCAAACTGGGGCGGCGAGTGGCCATCTACGGCGGCGGCAACACCGCTATGGACGCGGCTCGCACCGCCCGCCGCCTCGGTGTGGAAGAGGCGATGATCATCTATCGCCGCGACCGGGACCATATGCCGGCCCACGCCTTTGAAGCCTTTGATGCCGAGGAGGAGGGGATCAAGATCAACTGGCTGCGCAGCATTCGCCAGCTCGACAACACCAGCATCGAAGTGGAGGTGATGGCGCTGGATGCCGAGGGCAAGCCGGTGCCCACCGGCAAGTTTGAAACCCTCGAAGCAGACTCCCTGATCCTGGCGCTCGGTCAGGAGGTAGACCTCTCGGTGCTGGAGAATATTCCCGGCGTGCGGGTCAACAAGGAGGGAGTGGTGCAGGTGGCGGGCAACCTGATGACGGATGTGCCGGGTCTGTTTGCGGGCGGCGACATGGTGCCCTCCGAGCGTACCGTCACCATCGCCACCGGCCACGGCAAGAAGGCGGCGCGCCATATGGATGCCTGGCTGCGCGGTCGTCACTACCACAAACCGCTTTCCTATCCATTGGTGGGGCCTGAGCAACTGCAGCTCTGGTTCCAGACCCACGCCCCGGCCAGCAGTCAGCCGGTCAAACCGGCGTGGGCGCGGGACGACTTTGGCGAGATCATCGGCGGGCTGGATGAGGTGGCCGCCCGCTACGAGGCGGCGCGCTGCTACTCCTGCGGCAACTGCTTCGAGTGCGATGGCTGCTATGGCAGCTGTCCCGAGCAGGCCATCGCCAAGCTGGGGCCGGGCAAAGGCTATCAGGTGGATGCCGAGCGCTGCACCGGCTGCGGTGCCTGTCATGACCAGTGCCCCTGTCACGCCATCGAGCTGCGCCAACCGGAGGAGTCCCAATGAAACATGAACTGATCATGGTCGATGGCAACGAAGCCGCGGCCCGGGTGGCGTATCAGCTGAGCGAAGTGTGTGCCATCTACCCCATCACCCCGAGCTCAACCATGGCCGAACTGGCTGACGCTTGGGCTGATGAGAAGCAGACAAACCTGTGGGGCAACATTCCCACCGTGGTAGAGATGCAGAGCGAAGGGGGGGCCGCCGGTACGGTACACGGCGCCCTGCAGGCGGGGGCGCTCGCCACCACCTTCACCGCCAGTCAGGGGCTGATGCTGATGCTGCCCAACATGTACAAGATCGCCGGTGAATTGACCTCGGCGGTGTTCCATGTGGCGGCCCGCTCGCTGGCGGCGCAGGGGCTCTCGATCTTTGGCGACCATCAGGATGTGATGGCTGCGCGCAGCACCGGCTTTGCCATGCTCGCCTCCGGCTCGGTGCAGGAGGCGCAGGACCTGGCCTTGGTCGCCCACAGCGTCACCCTGCAGTGCCGGGTGCCCTTTATCCACTTCTTCGACGGGTTCCGTACCTCCCACGAGGTGAACAAGATCACCGCGCTGCACAAAGATGAGATCCGGGCGCTTATCGACAACGACTGGGTACGCGCCCACCGCGCGCGGGCCCTCAACCCGGATCATCCGGTGATGCGCGGCACCGCCCAGAACCCGGATACCTATTTCCAGTCCCGCGAGAGCGTCAACCCCTTCTACGAGGCGGTACCGGCGCGGGTGCAGCAGTGCATGGACAATCTCGGCGAGCTGACCGGTCGCCACTACCGGCTGGTGGAGTATCACGGCGCGCCCGATGCCACCGATGTCATCGTGCTGATGGGCTCGGGGGCGGCCACCGCTCGCACGACTGTGGATTGGCTCAATCGGCAGGATCGCAAGACCGGGGTACTGGTCATTCGCCTCTATCGCCCCTTCCCGGTGCAGGCGCTGCTCGATGCGCTACCGCAGAGTGTGCGGCGCATGGCGGTGCTAGATCGCACCAAGGAGCCGGGGGCCGGTGGCGAGCCGCTGCTGTTGGATGTGCAGAGCGCCCTGATCGACGGTTTACAGCGCGGCCTTATCAAGCGGCTGCCCTGGCTCAGCGGCGGTCGCTATGGCCTCTCCTCCAAAGAGTTCACCCCCGCCATGTGCGCGGCGGTGTTCGAGGAGCTGGCATCCGATGCGCCGCGCCCCCGCTTTACCGTGGGGATAGTGGATGATGTGTCGGGCCTCAGTCTGGCCTGGCATCCCATCGGTGATCTGGAGCCCGCCAGCCGGGTGCGGGCACTCTTCTTTGGCCTTGGTGCCGACGGTACGGTGGGCGCCAACAAGAACAGCATCAAGATCATCGGTGAGCTGGAGGGCTTCCACGCTCAGGGCTACTTCGTCTACGACTCCAAGAAGTCGGGCTCGCGCACCGTCTCCCACCTGCGCTTTGGCCCTGAGCCCATCGATGCCCCCTGGCTTATCGAGCAGGCGAGCTTTATCGGTTGCCACCAGTGGGGCTTTGTCGAATCGGTGGATCTGCTGGAGTTCGCCGCCGAGGGGGCGACCCTGCTGCTCAATGCCCCCCATGAGCCCGAGCGGGTCTGGGCCGAACTGCCCGAGCGGCTGCGCGCCCGCATTCGCGCCCTCAATATCCAGCTCTACTGCATCGATGGGGATCGGGTGGCCGAGCAAAACGGCATGGGCAATCGCATCAACACCATTATGCAGACCTGTTTCTTCGCCTTGGCCGGCATCTTGCCGCGGGACGAGGCCATTGCGCTGATCAAGGAGAGCATCGAGAAGAGCTATGCCCGCAAGGGGCCCGAGGTGGTCGAGCGCAACTTCGCGGCGGTGGACGATACCCTGGCTCACTTAAGCAAGGTGGCGATCCCGGCCGGTGACGAGCAGATCAGCGACTATCCGCTGCCACTGGCACCGGGTGGCAGCGAGTTTGTCCAGCGCGTCACCGGCGAGATGCTGGCGGGGCGTGGCGATCTTATTCCGGTCTCCATGTTGCCGGTGGATGGCACTTACCCCACCGCCACCAGCCGCTTCGAGAAGCGGGATATCGCCCGCGAGATCCCCATCTGGCACTCCGATATCTGCATCCAGTGCGGCAACTGCGTCTTTGTCTGCCCCCACGCGGCGCTGCGGGCCAAGTTCTACCATCAAGACTGGCTGGAAACCGCCCCCGAGGCAGCCCAGTCGGTGCCCGTCACCGCCAAGGGTTTCCCCGACAGCCGTTACACCTTGCAACTCTACCCGGAGGATTGCACCGGCTGCGGCCAGTGCGTGCAGGCCTGTCCGGTGCGGGTTGGGGCGGATGAGGAACACGAGGGCGAGCGCGCCATCACCATGATGGACAAGGCGCCGCATCTGGCTGGTCAGAAGCAGGCGCTGCGCTGGTTCGAGAGTCTGCCCTGGCCTGCCCGCGAGCGGGTGGATTTCTCCACGGTGCGCGGTGCCCAGTTCCTCGAGCCCCTGTTCGAGTTCTCCGGTGCCTGCGCCGGCTGTGGCGAGACCCCCTATCTCAAGCTGCTGACCCAGCTGTTTGGCGATCGCATGCTGGTGGCCAATGCCACCGGTTGCTCTTCCATCTATGGCGGCAACCTGCCGACCACCCCGTGGGCCAAGAATGGCGAAGGGAAGGGACCGGCCTGGTCTAACTCCCTGTTTGAGGACAACGCCGAGTTTGGCTTTGGTTTTCGTCTCACCGCCGATCAGCATCACGGTCAGGCGGTGGCGGCCCTCGAAGCAATGAAGGGGGAGCTGGGCACAGATCTGGTCGATACCCTGATTAGCGCCCCGCAGCGGCTGGAGTCGGAGATCCGCGCCCAGCGCACCCGGGTGGCGCAAGTGCGCGAGCGGCTGGAAGAGGTGAAATCCGGCAAGGCCCGCGAGCTGCTCTCCTTGATTGATCAGCTGGTGCGCCGTTCGGTCTGGATCATCGGCGGCGATGGCTGGGCCTATGACATCGGCTCAGCGGGGCTCGATCATGTGCTCGCCTCCGGGCGCGATGTGAACGTGCTGGTGATGGATACCGAGGTCTACTCCAACACCGGCGGCCAGATGTCGAAATCGACCCCGCTCGGTGCCGTCGCCAAGTTCGCGGCGGGGGGCAAGACGCTGGCCAAGAAGGATGTAGCCTTGCAGGCCATCTCCTACGGCAACGTCTATGTTGCCCGCATCGCCTTTGGTGCCAACCCGCAGCAGGCGCTGCAAGCGTTGCGTGAGGCCGAGGCCTATCCGGGCCCGTCGCTTATCATCGCCTACAGCCACTGTATCGCCCACGGCATCGACATGGAGTTTGGCCTGACCCAGCAAAAACGGGCTGTGGCCTCCGGTCACTGGCCGCTGATGCGCTACAACCCGGTATTGCGCAGCGCGGGGCAGAACCCCTTCAGCCTCGACAGCCTGCGCCCCTCCATCCCCCTCGCTGAATACCGGCAGGAGGAGACCCGTTATCGGGTGCTGGCCCAGAGCCATCCGGAGGAGGCCGAACGGCTGATGCAGGTGGCACAAAAAGTGGCGTGGCAGAAGTGGGCCACCTACGAGGAGATGGCTACCCGCGAGGCCAGTCAGTTCCATCCGCCGGTGTGAGGATGGGGTTCATTCTGTATCATGTACAGGATATTTAGCGGCAACCAATTGAAATAGATATAAAAAGGCTTCGTTTGTGATCTGATTTTATCGCCAAACAAAATCAACTCGCGCGAAGCCTATAACCATTATCAATGTTAACCACTATCTGGACTGGAGCAACGCTTGGCTCCCGCTCAGCTTGACCCCATTGCCGCCTATGAATAACTCATTGGTTTAAAACGAAAAAATATAGCCTATCTACGCTCTGTACAAAACTTTGATCAGGTGAAAGCCGAACTTAGTGCGCACCGGCCCCAGCACCTTGAGCAGTTCGCCCTTGAATACCGCATCGTCAAAGGGCTTGACCATATCCCCTTTATTGAACTCCCCCAGATCGCCGCTGCGTTTTGCAGAGGCGCAGGTGGAGAAGCGCTTGGCCATCTGGCCGAAGTCGGCTCCCTTCTCGATCTTCTCCTTGATCTCCAGACACTGTTTTTCGGTCTTGACCAGAATGTGCTGGGCACAGGCTTTTTTCATCGGGGCGCTCCTGGGAGTGATGGCGAAGGTTATTAATGCTAAGGGGTGACAAATCGGGGCGCAAGAGTACCCCAATTTGCCACCGGCGTCAGCCCTCACAGCCCGCCGTTTACCGGCGCTCGTCAGCCCTATTGTTGGCGAGCGCGGGTGGCTAGCACGGCGCGGGGGCGAGCTTGCCAGATGATCTCCAGCCCGAGCAGGGCGTAGAGGCTCCAGATGGCCAGCGGATTAAGCCACTCCCCTCCCAGTTGCAGGGTCATCAGGGCGCAACCTGCCAGCAGCAAGGTGATCCCCGGCAGCCGCCAATGGGCGGGCAGCGGGGCCAGCATCGCCATCGCCAGCAGAATACCGAGGCCAAACGGCAGGTTCAGGGCGGTAAAGGCCAGTGCCTGTTGGCCACTCATGCCGGTCAGCAGAGCCAGCAGGGCACTGCAACAGGCGAGAAAGGTGATGAACTCGAGACGATCGGCAATATAGTCAGCCATCTGTTCGCTACGTGCATGCATGATGTGTCTCCTTCAGTTGATGGTTCAAGTGTGAGGGAGGGGCGCTTGCAAAGGCAGCGGGATAATTCGATTGTGCTGAACGAGCAATTCTTAATCACGCTGTGTGGTGGGGCGGGGCGATGCCGACAACCCCTGTCGTGGTGGATTGCTGGCTGTGAGGGATGAGTGTTGAGTGACAAATGAAGCCTGTCTAGGTGGTGAGTCTTGCTCAGGGTGGGTCCGTTCGCCGACATCGAAAAGCGGGGTGTCGCAATTGTCACCAGAATGTGTGATTTGTGGTCAACCTCTTAAAAGATATGGCGAATTGGACAAGTGCGCCGCGCTGTTGCTGACCGATGGCTATGTTAGGATAAGGTTCGCCATTTTTCTGGCGCGCCTTTTTGTGTCACGGCCATGCACCCCATGGCGTGCTGCGCCGCATTCGGGTTTGGCCCGAAAGGGCGTTGGTTTCTTTCACCACAGATTCAGGAATATTGACCTTTGACAGGATGCATTTCATCCCTGCTGGCAGGGCGTTTACTGTCCGGCTCTGCGTTTCGCCGCGGCCTGCGGGTACTGGGCGTGGGCTTGTTGCTGTCGCTGTTGGCCTCGCCCGCGTTTGCCGCCAAGCTCACCTATCAGGTCAAGGGGTTGAAAGGGGACAACAAGGATAACGTTGAAGCCTACCTCAATGCCCTGCCGGTCTATCAGGAGCGGCAATACCGCCCGGCCCGTGCCAAAATCACCGAGAGCGTGCAAAAAGCGCTGCAGGTTTATGGCTACTACCAGCCGAAAATCACCCTGAGCCGTGACAAGAAAACCCCGTCCAACGTGGTGATTGAGGTGGACAAAGGGGAGCCGGTCATCGTCTCCCGCCTCGATATTCTGCTGGAGGGGGATGCGGGCAGCGACGAGCTCTACAGCGCCCTGCTGGACAAGTTGCCCCTCAAAGAGGGGGAGCCCCTCAATCACGCCAAATATGAATCCATCAAGGCGGATCTGGGCAGCCTCGGGCTGGCCCGCGGTTACTTTGATGCCAAGCTGAGCAAGAGTCAGGTCAAGGTGTTCCCGGACAAGGGGACGGCGGAGATCTTCATTTTGTTCGAGTCGGGCCATCGCTACCGTTTCGGCGAGATCCGCTACGATGCTACCCCCGAAGCGCTCCAGCTGATCCGCCCCCTCATCAATATCAAGAGCGGCGACCCCTATCTCGCCATCCGCCTGGCCGAGATGTCGCAGGATGTCTCCTCCACCAAGCTGTTCCGTCAGGTCGATATCAAGCCGGTATTGAGCGAGGCGAGTAACTATCGGGTGCCCATTGCGGTAACCCTGGCTAACCGGGTCGATCACGAAATCGAGACCGGTATCGGTTACGCCACCGACGTAGGCCCGCGGATGAGTGCCACCTGGGAGAAACCCTGGGTCAACCGCTACGGTCATCGCCTCTTTGCCACCGCCAAGGTCTCCCAGCCGAAGGCAGAGCTCAGCCTCGACTACCAGATCCCGGTGGGTAACCCGCTGCGGGACTACTACTCCATCCAGACCGGTTACCAGTACAAGGACAACAACGATACCCGCTCCGATCTGACGACTATCGGTGTACACCGCTGGACGCTGCGACCACAGAGCTGGGATCGGGACGTCTTTATCCGGCTGGAAAACGAGATCTATACCCAGGGCGCCGATGAGGGGAACAGCTTGCTGCTGATCCCCGGGGTTTCCTGGTCACGGCTGCGGGTGCGCGGCGGTCTGGTCCCCGACTGGGGCGATCGCCAGCAACTGACGCTGGAGTTCTCCGACCCCAGATGGGGCTCCGACATCAGCTTTATGCGGGTGTGGGGGCGCAGCAAGTGGCTGCGTACCCTCGGCGATGACCACAGATTCCTGATGCGGGCCGAGCAGGGGGCCATCATAGGTGACAGTTTCTCGCTGGTACCGCCATCGTTGCGGTTCTTTACCGGTGGCGATCAGACGGTGCGTGGTTTTGGTTACGAGACCATCTCCCCCACCGGGCCGGATGGCAAGCTGATCGGTGGCCGCTACACCAGCGTGGCGAGTCTGGAATACAACTACCGCTTCAGCGAGAAGTGGCTGGGGGCCATGTTTGTGGATGGCGGCACCGCCACCACCGATTACAGCGAGCCCTGGAAGATAGGTACTGGCGTCGGTGTGCGCTGGGTCACCCCCATCGGTCAGATCAGGCTGGATCTGGCGGTCGGGGTATCGGAGGAGGAGAAGCCCTTGCGGCTGCATTTCGCATTGGGGCCTGAATTATGATGTTGTCTAATTGCTTTTTTCTTTGGCCGCTGCGGCTGCATCTTTCGCCGGGGTCTGCATTGTGATCTGGCTAAAACGCATTTTTCTCTGGCTGATGGGGCTGGTGTTCCTGCTGCTCATCGGCGTCAGCCTGCTGGGCTTTACCCATCAGGGCAACAAGTGGCTGTGGCAACAGGCCAAAGGGGCGCTGCCCTCCCTCAAGGGGGAGCTGGTGGCCGGTCAGCTTGGCTACGGCTGGACCCTGGAAGGGGCGGGCTGGCAGGATGATCTGGTGGATGTCACGGTCGATCGCGCCGTGCTCGACTGGGATCTGGGCAAGTTGCTGCAGGGCAAGCTCTGGATAAAATCCCTGACGGTGACCCATCCGGTGGTGAAGGTAGCCGACTCTGAACCCGCACCGGAAGAGCCTTCCGAACCCTTTGTCTGGCACCCGCTGCCACTCAAGATCCAGGTCGATAGCCTCAAGGTGGCCGATCTCGATCTGGCGGTGCCCGGCGTGGCAGTGACCCTGGGGTCCCTCGATATCGGCGCCACCCTCAATCGCAAGGGGCTGATTGTACGTGGCCCGGTGCTCGATAACCTGAAGGTGACGCTGGATGATGCGGCACCCGCCAACACAGGGGCCAAATCCGCCAAGCAGCCGGTCGCTAACGAGAAGCAAGCCGGAGCTGCGGTGGCGCGCAACGACAAGGCCAGCGCTAAGACCGTCAAACAGGGCAAAGGGGCGCCAGCAGCAAGCACGGCAAAGGCAGCCCCCATTGTCCTGCCCGCCATTCACCTTCCTTTCCCCATCCAGCTGGAAGGGGTCAGCGCGACTCGGGTGCAATACCAGCAGGGCGAGTTGATCGAAGGGCTCGACAAGCTGCAACTCTCGGCCACCGCCACCGATGATCGCATCGAGGTGCGCGAGCTCTCGCTGCGCCACGCCATGGCCGACCTGGCGCTCAAGGGCCATATCCAGCTCAGTGACGACTACCCGCTGGCGGTGACGCTGGATGCCAAGGCCCGCAAGGGACTGCTGGATGGCGAGCTGCAAGGGGAGCAGGCCACGCTGGCGCTGAGCGGTTCGGTCGGCAAGCTGGGGCTGGCGTTGTCGGCCAAGGGACCGATCGCCGCCAATCTCAAGGGCACTTTGGCCGCGCTCGACCCGGATCTCCCTTTTGAACTGGCCCTCGACTGGAAGAGCCTCGGCTGGCCGCTGCACCATGCTACAAAACAAGCCGCCAAAGATGAGCCGAGCTATCGGCTGGATAAGGGGAGCCTGACGGCCAAGGGCAAGCTTTCCGGCTACCAGTTTGCTCTCAATACTTCCGGCAAGGGGACCGATGTGCCCCCTTTCAAGCTGGCGCTGGACGGGAAGGGGGATCTGGAGCGGCTCAGCAAGATCGCTCTGCAGCTCAACGCTCTCAAGGGGGAGCTGACGCTCGATGGCAAGCTGGCCTGGCACAAGGGGATCGAGTGGCAGGGGACCACCCTGTTCAAGGGGATCAATCCGGCCGAGCTGGTGCCTGAGCTGAAAGGGACGCTGGCCGGGGAGCTGGAGAGCCGTTTCGTGATGAACGAGGCGGGTCACTGGGAGCTGAAACTGCCGACGCTCAAGGTGGATGGCAAGCTCAATCAGTATCCGCTGGCCCTCAAGGGGGAACTCAGCGGTAACGACAAGATGGAGTGGCAGATTCCGGCGCTCTCTCTGCAAAGTGGCCCCAACCAGTTGCAGGCCAAGGGCAGTATCAGTCGCGCCCGGTGGCAGCTCGATGCCAATCTGCAGGCTCCCCAGCTGGGGGGCATCTATCCCGGCCTGAAAGGGGATATCAAGGGGCAGGTGAAGGTCAGTGGCAATCAGCAGACCCCTAAAATCGATGCGGATCTGGCCTCCGAGCGGCTCTACTATGCCGGTACCAACCTGAAGGGCATTAGTCTCAAGGGCAATGCCACGATCGGTGCCAAACCGGCCGGCGAGCTCTCGCTGTGGGTGGCGCAGCTGACACAGGGCGAGACCAAACTCAGTCAGCTGGCCCTGAACCTCAGCGGCGATATCAGTCAGCACCTGTTGACCCTGACCATGAAGGGAGATCCGCTGGCGGCCAACCTCAAACTGGGTGGTGGCGTGCGCGGGGATCACTGGCGCGGAGCGCTCTCAGAGCTGCAACTGAAAACCCCGCTGCGTCGTTGGGATCTGAGCGCCCCCTGGGCACTGGATCTCGATCTGCCGCATCAGCGGCTGGCGTTAGGGGATCTCTGCCTCGGCTCCCAGGGTGCCAGCCTCTGCGTCAAGAGGAGCCAGATCTCCGCCGCGCAGGGCTCCCTGGAGTTTGCCCTGAGCGAGTTTGATCTCAAGCGGTTGCGTCCCTTGTTGCCGGACAACTTCCGCTGGCAGGCAATACTCTCTGCAGACGGCCGTGCCAGCTGGCGTGGCAATCAGCCGACCCTGCATGCGGTGGTGCGCACCACGCCGGGCACCTTTGTCGCCGATGGCCTCAAGACCGACTATCAGCAGCTGGCACTGGCCCTGGATTTCGAACGCCAGCAGGCGGCAATCCGCCTCGATTTTGCCTCGAAGCAGATCGGCAATATCGATACCGATCTGCTGATCAGGGAGCCTGCCGGTCGCGGTCTGCTCGGCGGTCAGCTCAAGTTTGACGATCTCAAGCTCAATACCTTCGCGCCGCTCATTCCGGAGGTGCGCTCCCTGCAAGGGATCATCTCCGCCGATGCCCGTTTCGACGGCACGCTGGCAGCGCCTCTGCTGTTTGGTCAGCTCAACCTGCGTGACGGTGAAGTGCAGACCCACTCCGACATGGTGACCCTGACCAAACTGGTGACCCGTCTCAAGATCGAGGGTAACCGCGCCGAGCTCGATGGCTCCATGCTGGTGGGCAAGGGGCCGCTGGCGTTGGGCGGCTGGCTCAGCTGGGCCAAGATGCCGGTCAGCGGCAGCCTCACCATTCAGGGCAAGGATCTGGAGGCGCAATATCCGGGCATGGGCCGGGTCAGGGTCTCTCCCGATATTGCAGTGTCGCTGGGGGAGGAGACCCGCATTACCGGTCAGGTGGATATTCCTTGGGCGCGCATTCTGGTCAAGAGCCTGCCGGATTCGGCAGTGGCGGTCTCCGACGATGTGACCGTGGTCTATGACGATCTGCCCCCTGCTCCCAAGCAGGCCAGCCTGCCGCTGGCGATGAAGATGGCGATCCGCCTTGGCAACGATGTGAAGCTCGATGCCATGGGGCTGAAGACCAATGTTTCCGGCGGCCTCAATATCCGTCAGGATCCCGAGAAGCCGCTGGCAGGCAATGGCCAACTGGTACTGACCAACGGCCGCTTCAAGGCCTATGGCCAGAACCTGATCATCAAGGAGGGGCGGATCCTCTTCTCCGGTCCGCTGGATCGGCCATTCCTCAACATCGAGGCCAACCGGGATCCCGATACCATCGAGGGTCAGGTGACGGTCGGGGTGCGGGTGACTGGGCCTGCCAGCAAGCCGGAGATCACTGTCTACTCCGAGCCGCAGATGGCGCAATCGGAACAGCTCTCCTATCTGCTGCGTGGCAAAGGGTTGCAGACCGGCGGTGAGGATGGCGGTTTCAACGGCCTGCTGGTGGCCGGTGCGGTGAGCCAGGCCAATGGTGTGGTGTCGAGCATCGGCGAGTCGCTGGGGATGAGCGATGTCTCCCTCGATACCGCGGGCAGTGGCGACAATACCCAGGTCACCCTGTCGGCCTATCTGCTGCCGGGCTTGCAGTTTCAGTACGGGGTCGGGGTCTTCAGCCCCATCGCCGAATTCAAGCTGCGCTACGAGGTATTGCCACGACTCTATCTGCAGGCGATGAGCGGGGTGGCCCAAGCGGTCGATATCTTCTATCGCTTCACCCTGTAACGCGTCGCCCTGTAACAGGGTCGGCTGGAGAGTAAAACGGGAGGCGCAGGCCTCCCGTTTTTATTGCGCGATCGGCCACATTCAAACGGCGATAAAGGCCAGGAGTGCAGAGGAATAACGGATTGGGCAGGCCAGAAATGCGAAAACCCGACACAAGGCCGGGTTTTCTGAATGATGGTGGAGGGAGAAGGATTCGAACCTTCGAAGGCAGAGCCGTCAGATTTACAGTCTGATCCCTTTGGCCGCTCGGGAACCCCTCCACGGGGTATTGCTTTCAACTTGTCGCACTTGAAATGGTGGAGGGAGAAGGATTCGAACCTTCGAAGGCAGAGCCGTCAGATTTACAGTCTGATCCCTTTGGCCGCTCGGGAACCCCTCCACGAGTGCGAGGCGCATACTAACAGATCTTCTGATTTTGGGAACCCCCAAGCAGGATTTTTCCATTAAAAGAAGTGGATTTGTGGCCGATAACCAGTGAAATAGCCATTTTAGAGAGTTATCTCATGCTGCCCAGTTCAATCCGTAATCACCTGCTCGTCGATGAGGGCCAGTTGGGGCAGCGCCTCAACCGTGACCTGCAGCATGGCGATCGGGCGGATTTCCGGTTGCATCTGGCCCTGCTGACCGACGCGGTGGAGGAGCAGCCCTGGTTTGATGCCAAGCCGGCGGCCAGTTCCCAGAGCCGTGACTGGCGTCTGTACTTTGAGCTGAGACCGGCAGAGGTGCTGGTGGCTGAGGGAGCGGGGAGTGACTGCAGTGCCATCAATGAGCGGTTGCAACAGGGGGGAAGCATGGTGGATGTGCGGCTCTGGCTGGCGCTGCAATCGCCGCCGCTGGCGGTCAAGCAACCGTTGCTGGATGAGGCGGTCTACGACAACCTGTCACCGCTGGCGCGGGAGCGGTTGCAAGGAGAGCTGGCCGATATGCCACGCCAGGAGGATCCGCTGGTACTGTTGCCGATCCTCGATCGTTTGCAACAGGGGGTGGATACCCGGTTGCACTGGCTCAGTTGATGGTGCCTGTTCAATGCCGTAACGCAGCGCTGGTCGGGAAATCACAGGCAACAAAAAGGCGGGTGACCCCGCCTTTATGCTCTTTGGAATTTTTAGCCTTGCGGCATGCTATAAAGCGTCGGCTTCATCCGGTTGCGGCTGCTCTTTGAGCGCTGCATTGGCACGACGGGCAATCGGCTTCTCGGTGTGACGGTTGAGTTGGCGCTCCAGTTTTTGCCCCAGTTCGTTGATGGCGGCGTAGAGATCCTCATGCTCTGCCTGGGCAAACAGTTTGCCGTTGGGGATGCCAGCACTGGCTTCGACAATGAACATCAGACGCTCTTTGGAAACAATCACATGGGGTGTGATGAGAGGCACCTGAAGACGTTCGAGCTTTTCAAAACGGGATTCGATGCGCTCGCGGATAGCCGGGGTGATGTCGATGATTTTGCTGGTAATTTCGATTTTCATATTGGCCCCCTTCGGGTCGTCTTGCTTGTGTCTTCACCTTCAGATTACTCATTGGTAAAGATTGAAATGTGATCTTTGTCACATAAACTTCCCTTGGCTATTCAGCAACTTATAAATTGTGATCTTTTCCGGTTTCGTGCCAAAAACAGCTTGAGCTCCATGAAACTGGCAGGCAGTATGACGGGAATAGGATCGTTTCTGTCCCTTCTTGGCAGCACTTCGTGTCGACCTCATGTCCGGTTTCCACTGCTTGATATCGCATGTTTGTACTCTTCCCTCGCAACCTCTGATCTCATGAGCGGATGCAGGGGGCGTTGCTATGCCTGATTGGACATCAAACGTGGTTGGTTGTTGTGTTGGAGTGGTAAATGAAGCAGCAAGCCACGCAAGTCATGTGGTTTTTCGATCGGCAACATGATCAGTGGAGTCTCTCTGATCAGGGGGCCTACCAGCAGTGGCAAGGGGAGGGCAATCATCCCTGGGCCGCTCGCCTGTTACCGGAGGATGAGGCAGGCTTTGCCGACTTTCTCGTCCGGCTTCATGAATCACATTTGCCAGAGCAGTTCATCGGTCATCTGAAAGATGATCAGGGGCAACTCAACCACGTGCTCTGGAGCGGTCAGTTTGTGCCCACCCAGCAGATCTGCTGTGGCTGGCTGGCCACTCTCGACAGTGCCAACAGTGCGGTCTCCTCCCTCAACCTCTCTTTGCCGTTGCTGCAAACCACCCTGCTCACTCAGCTGGCGCAGGCGCTCTCTGCTCGCACCGGGCTCGATTTTTTCAATACCCTGGTCAGCCAGCTGGCCCATATCCTCAAGGTGGATGCGGTCTGGGTGGGCGAGCTGTGCGGTGCCGACCGGGTCAGAGTGCTGGCCGCCGACGGGCTGGTGCAGAAGGACTACCCGCTGGCGGGCTCCCCCTGTCAGGAGCTCTACAAGCAAGGGGCCATCTGTTTCGAGGTGATCGATGCGTCGCAGGAGTATCAACCCTGGCTGGCAGCTGGGCAGACTTATTATGGTCAGCCGCTGTTTGATGCCAGAGGTCAACTTCTGGGTCATCTGGCGCTGCTCTATTCGGCCCCGGCAGATACCAGCAACCTCACTTCGGTGCTCAATACCTTTTCGGTACGGATGGTGGCCGAGCTGGAGCGGTTGCAATCAGATGCCCAGATGAGACTCTCTGCCGTTGCATTCGAGACTCACGAAGGGATCATCATCACCGATCCGGGGTTCAAGATCTTGCGGGTCAACAACGCCTTCAGCCAGATCACCGGTTTTGACAGCCAGTCGGTACTGGGCCTGCATCTGGAAGAGGATCTCTGGCCCAATCTTGGTGGGCTGGGCTACGAGCTCAACACCCTCAGCCGCTGGCAGGGCGAGACCCTGCGTCGCCACGTCGATGGTCGCTCCTATCCCCAGTGGGAGATAGTGACGCCGGTGCAGGATGAAAAAGGGGTGATCAGCCACTTTGTTATCTGCTTTGAGGATATCTCCGAGCGCAAGGCGGCCGAGCGGCGCATCCAGGATCTCGCCTATTACGACGAGCTGACCGGACTACCCAATCGCCGCCAACTGCACGAGACCCTGGTACAGACCTTCAACGAGGCGATCCGCGATGGCCTGATCGGTGCGCTGCTCTTTATCGATCTCGATCACTTCAAGACCATCAACGACTCCCTCGGCCACGCCACCGGCGACTGGCTGCTCAAGGAGGTTGCCGCCCGCCTCAAACGGCTGGTGCGACAAGGGGATTGTCTGGCGCGCCTCGGTGGCGACGAGTTTGTGCTGCTGCTGCCGTCGCTCTCGGCCAGCCCGCCCCAGGCGCAGATGCAGGCCGATATCATTGCCGAGCGGCTTATCACCGAGATTGCCGCTCCTTATACCTATGTGGGACAGGTGCTGCACATCGGCGCCAGCGTCGGCATTACCTTGTTTCCGGATCGGGAGCAGGGGGTCGATGATCTGCTCAAGCAGGCGGACACCGCCATGTATCAGGCCAAGTCCGCGGGCCGCAAGACCCGTCGTTTTTTCGATGCCTCGATGCAGCAGCAGGCGGATCGCCGTCTGCTCATTCACAACGAACTGCGCAATGCCCTCAGTCAGCAAGAGCTGACCCTCTACTATCAGCCCCAACATATGGTTGATGGCGGCGATATCATCGGTGTCGAGGCGCTCATTCGCTGGCAGCCGGCCGGTCGCTCGCTGGTTTCGCCAGCCGAGTTTATCCCCATTGCCGAGGAGACGGACCTGATTGTCGATATCGGCAACTGGGTGCTGCACGAGGCATGCGCCCAGTACGTGCTGTGGGAGGAGAACGGCATCCATATTCCGCAGATCTCGGTCAACGTCAGTGCCAAGCAGTTCCATGCCACCGATTTTGTCGAGCGGATCCACGATGTGCTGGCGCAAACCGGCATGGACCCGGCCCGCCTTAATCTGGAGATCACCGAATCCGTGGTGCTAGGCCACGCCGAGGACACCATCAGCAAGATGACCGACCTCAAAGAGCTCGGCATCAGCTTTGCCATCGATGATTTTGGTGCCGGTTATTCCTCCCTGAGCTACCTCAAGCGGCTGCCTGCCGATGAGCTCAAGATCGATCGCTCCTTCATTCAGGACATCCCGAAAGACGGCGACAACATGGCCATCGTCGAGGCGGTGATTGCCATGGCCCGCCATATGGGGTTCAACGTCACGGCGGAAGGGGTGGAGTCCCGTCAGCAGCTGGAGTTTCTCAAGGCGCAGGGGTGCAGCTTCTATCAGGGCTACCTTGCCTCTAAGCCGTTGCCGGTGCCCTATCTGGAGAAATATGTACAGCGGCTGACCAGACCGGAGCAACTGCGCGAAATACAGCTGAGCGAGGCAGAAAAATAGTCCCAACTCCCCGCTGTAGCGCTGCCCGGCAACGGGTAGAATGAGAGGCAGTAGACCCACCGACACCGGGCGGTGTATTGCCCTCAATGGAGATGTTCAGTGAAAGCTGTATGGGGAATTGTTTTGTCGGCGCTGTTCGTGCCGACCCTGATGGCGCAGACTGCCGACCAGACGCTCTACCGTCAGGCGTATGACGCCGTTCGGGCCAATGACCAGGCCCGTTTCCAGCAAATTCGAGCCCGTTTGACCCATTATCCGCTGCTGCCCTATCTCGATTACTATCAGCTCGCCTTTCGTCCGGGGGCGGCCGATTACAACGATGTGACTCACTTTATCCGCCAGCATGGGGATACCCCCCAGTCCAACCGGCTGGAGCGCAGCTATCTGACCTATCTGGCCCAGAGCCAGCAGTGGTCGCAGTTCTTGCACTTCTATCCGGCCAAGCCGAGCTCCACCGATCTGCTCTGCATGCACTATCAGGCGCTCTATTACACCGGCAAGCCGAAAGAGGCGTTGCAGGGGGCGGGCAAGATCTGGATGAGCGGTCAATCGCGGCCCGATGCCTGCTCACCGTTGTTCCAACTGTGGCAGGCATCCGGTCAGCGTACCCAGGAGAAGATCTGGCAGCGGATGACGCTGGCCTTCGAGGCAGAAAACCCCAATCTGATCCGTCACCTTGGCGCGACCCTGGGTAGCGGTTTGCAGAGCTATGGCGATCAGATGGTGACCCTGTTCGAGCAGCCAGCCAAGGCGATGGACCCGGCCTATTTCAGCAGTAACACCTACTCACGCAAGCTGCTCTCTCTTGGTTTGACCCGCTATGCCAATCAGGAGCCGGAGTCGGTGCTGCGCCAGCTGGCGCTGTTTCGCAGCCGTTTCGGGCTGACCCAGGCCGAGGTGAAACCGGTGGAGCGCGCCATTGCTCGTCGCCTGTTACTGGATCGCGCCATTGCCCAGCGCAGCTGGGTCGACAGCACGGTGAAAAAGCTGGCGGATCCCGACATCACCGAGCTGCGGGCACGACTGGCTATCTGGGAGCAGGATTGGCGTGGCCTCTCCGGCTGGCTGAAGATGATGCCGATGGCCCGTCAGAAAGAGGATCGCTGGCGCTACTGGATGGCGCGCTCCCTTGAAGTACAGGGACAGCAAAAACCGGCGCGGGATCTCTATCTGGAGACTGCCAACCTGCGCGGTTTCTACGGCTTTATGGCCGCCCAGCGCACCGGTGTGCCCTATCGCATGAAGAACCAGAGCGTGGCGAAGAAGGTGCCGGACTGGCGCACGGCCAGCCAGCGCTGGCCGTTCCTGTTGCGGGTGCGCGAGCTGTTGTCGATGAACGAGATTGCGGCGGCCCGCTCGGAGTGGATCCACAACATGGATCGCAACCCGGTGGCCCAGCGCATCGAGTTTGGTCATATCGCCCTCAATCAGGGGTGGCACGAGCTGGCCATTCTCGCCAGCATTCGCGCCGAAGCGTGGGATGCCCTCGACCTGCGCTTCCCGCTGCCGCTCAAGCGAACCTTCTCCCAGATGGCGCAAGAGCGCACCATGAACACCAGCCTGCTCTATGCCATCTCCCGTCAGGAGAGTGCCCTCTATCCGCTGGCCCAGTCGCCGGTGGGCGCGCGCGGCCTGATGCAACTGATGCCGTCCACCGCCAAAGAGACCGCAGGCAAGCTGGGGGTGCCTTATCGCAACGAGCAGCAACTGTTTGATCCGGCAATGAATATTCGTCTGGGGAGCGCCTATCTCAAGCGCTTGCTGGATGTCTATGACGGCAACCGGATCCTGGCAGCGGCCGCCTACAACGCCGGGCCGGGCCGGGTAAAACGCTGGCGTGAGCAGAGTGACAACAAGCCGATGGACGTGTGGGTCGAGAGCATCCCGTATAAGGAGACCCGCAACTACGTCCAGAACGTGTTGTCGTTCGATCTCATCTATCAGCACAAGTTGCAGCAGCCGCTGCGCTTCATGTCAGAGCGGGAGCTCAATCACGCCTATTGAGTCGGGGGCCGCCAGCCGGCCCCTGTTTTCAAATTTCCCTGCCGCCGGGTATCATCGGGTAAGGTTCTGTTACCAAAGGAAACAAGCCCGGTGACCTAGCTCCGGGAATTGCATCAGGCCGCAGGGTATACTCGGGCGTCGGCACCGACAGGTTCCCCCACAATAAAGGAATTGATAGTGGCAACGATTAAAGACGTTTCTCAGCTGGCAAATGTGTCTATCTCCACCGTGTCGCGGGTTATCAACAACACGGCACAGGTAGCACCGGAAAAGCGTGAGGCCGTAGTGGCGGCCATGAAGGAACTGAATTTTCGACCCAACAGTTTTGCCCAGGCACTGGTCAGCAAGCGTTCCAACTGCATTGGCGTGCTGGTTGGCGACCTCTGCGGTGGCCCCTTCTTTGCCCAGATGATGCGTGGCATCGAAACCATGGTCGATCAGGCCAACAAGTTCACCATCGTCATGTCTGGCAACCACGATATCGCGCGCGAGCGTCATGCCATTCAGGCGCTGCTGCAGCGTCAATGCGATGCGCTGATCCTGCACAGCAAGGCGCTCCCGGACGAGGAGCTGAGCGAGCTGGCGGCAGGCTCTACCCCCATCGTTTTCATCAACCGTCAGGTACCTGGGGCGGAAGAGCGCTGCGTTTGGCTTGATAACCAAGCGGGGATCACCACCGCGTGCCAGCACTTGCTGGATGCCGGTCATCGCAACATCGCCTTTATCACCTCCGATGATGAGGAGTTTGTCGATGGTCAGCAGCGGATGGCCGGTTACACCCAGACCCTGGCCAGGGCCGGGATCGCGCTGGAGCCTGCGCTGATTGGCCGTGGCTTTGCCGACGAGAACGGCGGTTATGTGGCGATGTGCGAACTGCTTGCGCGCGGAGTGGCGTTCACTGCCGTGCTTGGTTTCAACGACGCCATGGTGGCGGGGGCGATCTCTTGCCTGCTGGAGCGCGGCTACAAGATCCCGCAGCAGGTGTCGGTGGTGGGGTTCGATGATATTCCCTACGCCCGCTACATCTATCCCAAGCTCACCACGGTACGTTACCCCATCGAGGAGATGGGCAGCCGCGCTGCCGAGCTGGCGCTGCGTCTGCTCGATCACAAGCCGGTGGATGGCCTGGCCCTCAAGTTTGAAGCCCAACTGGTGGAGCGTGAATCGGTCGCCTGACGTGCGCCAAACCGCGAACAACAACGTGGCCCATCGGGGTCACGTTTATTTTGGCTATGTCCCAATTACGTGTTGCATGGGGTGCCCCAGCGCCGCTTGTTAAGCCGCATTCACCTGCTGCCAGCTGGCATGGCTGGTGTAACCGCTGACTGTTGTAACCTAAGAGGGAGCCAGGCTCCCCTTTTCAACATTTGGCATCCTGTCTTCAGCACTGCAAAGTTGCACCATTTACGGCATACATTGCCACGCATCGCCGAAAATTCAGCTCCTTCGCTACTTTAAAGAAGTTTCTACTGGTCTTACCTGAGTAAATCCCTTTGCTTTTCATTTAACAAGGTATTTACATTTGAGTGTCACCAGCATCGGTGACGTTCACAACGGCAAGGAGCCAGTTATGACCCATGTCGACATCCCTTTCCTTCGTTACCTCGATGCGGAAGGGTGCCCGGTCGCCACCTTACCGACCTGGCTGGACAAGGCGATACTGCACACCTTCTACCGCAATATGGTGATGGTGCGCAGCTATGACAAAAAAGCGATTGCGCTGCAACGAACCGGCAAGCTCGGTACTTTTCCCTCCCATCTCGGCGCAGAAGCCGTGGGGATTGGCATTGGTCTCGCCATGCAGCCGCAGGATGTCTACGTTCCCTACTATCGGGACATGCCCACCCTCTATGTGCGGGGCGTGCCGATGGAGAAGAACCTGCAATATTGGGGTGGTGACGAGCGGGGCAGTTATTTTCTCAAACCCGATGGGACTCCCTCTGAAGATCTCCCCATCTGCGTCCCCATCGCCACCCAGATCACCCACGCGTGCGGCATTGCGTCCGCCTTCAAACTGCGTAATCAACCGCGCGTCGCCGTGGTCACCATCGGCGACGGCGGCACCTCCAAGGGGGATTTTCTGGAGGGGCTCAACTGCGTCGGGGTGTGGCACCTGCCGATGGTCATCATCGTCAACAACAACCAGTGGGCCATCTCGGTGCCACGCAAGCTGCAATCGAGCGCCCCAACGCTGGCCCAGAAGGGGATTGGCGCCGGGGTGCGCAGCCTGCAGGTGGATGGCAACGATGTGGTGGCGGTCTACGATGCTGCCCGCAGTGCCGTCGAGCGGGCCCGCAACGGCAAGGGGCCGACCCTGATCGAGGCGGTCAGTTATCGTCTCGGCGATCACACCACTGCCGACGATGCCACTCGCTATCGCGATGGGGCCGAGGTCGAGGCCGCCTGGGCCAAGGAGCCGGTCAAGCGGCTGCGCCAGTTTATGCACAGCCAGGGCTGGTGGGATGAAGAGCAGGAGCAGAGCCTGTTGGCAGAGGCCGCCCGAGAGGTAGATCAGGCGGTCGCCCGTTATGAGGCGATGGCGCCCCAGCCGCCGGAGGCGATGCTCGACTATCACTATGCCAGCCTGCCCGCCGAACTGTTGCCCCAGCGCGAGCGAGTGATTGCCAAGGGGATGAAGCAGGAGGTTGGCCATGAGTGAGATCAGTCTGCTGGAAGCGGTCAACATGGCCCTTCACTACGAGATGGAACACGACCCGGATGTGGTGGTGCTGGGCGAGGATGTGGGGGTCAACGGCGGGGTGTTTCGCGCCACCGTGGGCCTGCGCGATAAGTTCGGTTTCAAGCGGGTGATCGACACGCCGCTGGCCGAGGGATTGATCGCCGGGGTGGCGGTCGGCATGGCGACCCAAGGGCTCAAGCCGGTGGCGGAGTTCCAGTTTCAGGGGTTCATCTTCCCCGGGATGGAGCAGATCATCTGTCAGGCGGCGCGGATGCGAAACCGTACCCGTGGCCGTCTCTCCTGTCCCCTTGTCTATCGCTCACCTTATGGTGCAGGCATTCACTCGCCGGAGCATCACAGCGAGAGTGTCGAGGCGCTGTTTGCCCATATTCCGGGGCTACGGGTGGTGATCCCCTCCAGCCCGAGACGCGCCTATGGCCTGCTGCTCTCGGCCATCCGCGATCCGGATCCCGTGATGTTTTTCGAACCGGACCGCATTTATCGCTCGATGAAATCCGAGGTGGTGGATGACGGTGTCGGCCTGCCGCTGGATGTCTGCTTTACCCTGCGCCCGGGCCGGGATATCACGGTAGTGGCCTGGGGAGCCTGCATTCAGGAGGTGATGCGGGCGGCGAACCTGCTGGCCGAACAAGATATCCAGTGCGAGGTACTTGATCTGGCCACCATCAAGCCGCTGGATATGGAGACCATCCTCACCTCGGTGCGCAAGACCGGTCGCTTGCTGGTGGTGCACGAGGCGTGTGGCAGCTTCGGGGTCGGCGCCGAAATCGTGGCGCGGGTGACCGAGCAGGCACTTCCCAGCCTCAAGGCGCCGCCCAAACGGCTGACCGGCGTGGATGCTGCCGTCCCTTACTATCGCAACGAAGCGTATTACCTCATCACCGAGCAGGATATCGCCGATGCGGCTCACCAGCTGATGGAGAACCAGTGGCTATGAAATTTTTCAAATTACCGGATCTGGGTGAAGGGTTGGCCGAAGCCGAGATCGTCGAGTGGAAGGTGAGCGCCGGTGATACCGTTGCGGTCGATCAGGTGCTGTTGTCGGTGGAAACGGCCAAGGCGCTGGTGGATGTACCCTCTCCGGTGGCCGGGGTGATCGCCCGTCTTTGCGGCGCCGAGGGGGATATCCTCCATATCGGTGCGCCCTTGGTGGAGTTCGAGGGGGGCGAGGATGATGGCACAGTGGTGGGCAAGGTAAGCGCCCATCAGCAACATATCGAGGATCACTTCGTGGTGGGGGCCATTGCCCCGGGTGGCGCGCTGGTACAAGCCATGCCAGTGGTGCGGTTACTGGCACAAAAACTGGGTCTGGATATCGACCGGCTCAAGGGAAGTGGCAGCGGCGGCATGATCACCGAGCTGGATGTTCAGCAGGCATTCGAGGCCCAGCAGAGCAGTGGCAACGAATTCCTCAAAGGGTCACGGCGGGCCATGGCCAAGGCGATGGAGCTCTCTCATCAGACGGTGGTGCCGGTCAGCATCACCGACGAGGTGGACTTGCGTCTCTGGCGCCCTGATGAAGATGTGACAGTGCGCCTTATCAAGGCCATTGGCGTGGCGTGCCGTGCCGAGCCCTCGATGAATGCCTGGTTTGATGGCGAAACCCTGTCACGGCGGCTGTTCAAAGAGGTCAATGTGGCCATCGCGGTGGATTCGAAGCATGGCCTTTATGTGCCGGTGATGGAGAACGTGGCCGAGCGGGAGGGGGCAGATATCCGGCAGGGGCTGGATCGGATGATCGCCGATGTGAAGGCGCGCGCCGTGCCCCGCGAGATGTTGCAGGGGGCGACCATCACCCTCACCAACTTCGGCGCCATCGCAGGCCGCTATGCCAGTCCCATCGTGACACCGCCGCAGGTGGCTATCATAGGGGCAGGCAAACTGTTCGAAAAAGTGGTGTTCATCCATGGCGAAGCACGCCCCGTCAGGGCATTGCCGCTGTCGATGACATTTGACCACAGGGCTTGTACTGGCGGGGAGGCGGCCCGTTTTCTCAGAGCGCTGGTCGACGCGTTGGAAACGGCCACCTTATAACGGTTTGTGCCCTGTCATTGGCAGGGCACAAATTTGTTTGCGTAATCGACAAAGCCACGTATAATCCAAACCAGCTTGAAAGGGCGATAGTTATGTCAATGAATACGATGTTTTACATCTTGTCCTGTTGTTCATAAGTTAATCCCGTTTTTTGAGCTTTATCCGCTGAAAAGCATAAGTAATTATTTTGAATACAGGTTTAAAAGATATGTCTAACATGATCACCGGTACCGTTAAGTTTTTCAACGAAACCAAAGGTTTTGGCTTCATCCAGCAAGAAAACGGCCCGGACGTTTTCGTTCACTTCAGCGCTATTCAAGGTGCCGGTTTCCGCACCCTGGCTGAAGGTCAGCGTGTACAGTTCTCTGTGACCCAAGGTCAGAAAGGCCCGCAGGCTGAGAACGTAACCGCTCTGTAATTTTTACAGAATTTAAGAAAGCCGTGGTACCTATGGTGCCGCGGCTTTTTGTTTATCTAGCTTCCGCTACTGACTTCCATGGTGCTGAATCATGCTGCTATCGCTTCTGATTGTTGCCACCCTGAATCTGACCTCTGACGCGCCGGTACCGGTTCAATCCGCGATGGAAGCACAGGTGATCTGCCAGCAATTTGTCCAGGTTCGGATGGGTGCTGCGCTACAACCCGATGAGGTGATTGCGCGGCTGGTGCCTGATAGGGAAGGGGAGTGGCTGGTGGATGGCAAAGTAAAAGGACCCGAAGGTCCTTTGCTGTTTGCCTGTCATCTTCACCAAGGGAAGCGCTGGGAGCTACTTAACTTTTCGCTCTGGGCACCACTGCCTGTCAAAGCGGTTTAAGTGCAACCAGCAGATGTTGCAGGTGTTCAACCATGGTCATGCCAAACGGGGTGAGATAGCCGCCATCTTCTGCGCTGATGAGCCCCTGTTGATGCAGGCGGGCTGCCGCTTGGCACAATTCTTCAGACATATCGCTGCGTAATTTAATCCCCAAGCTCATGTTGGCCGGATCAAAGCATGCCAGTATTTTCAAATCGTTCACGAATTCGTTAGAAACCTGGTCGATCCCAATCATGGATTTACTCCTTACGCTAAAGATGTATGCAAACTAGCATCCCCGGATCCACTTTAGTGGGCGCTGGCTCAAATTATTGATCTTTGGCTGGATGCCGCGTTTCAAATGCTGTTTTTTTCGGCGTAATCAAATGGTTGGCTGACTGCTTCGCCGAGGGCCGAGCCGGACCAAACGTGATAGGATAGGGCACTTCTTTATATCGGACGGTCTATTGGTGGCTGTTCGCCCTGTTCAAGGTATCGCTCATGGTCAAGATCACTCTGGTATCCCTGCTGCATTCACTTTGTGCCCGCTTTCCTGTCTACCCCGCTGCTTCGTTGACGTCACTGCTGGATGCCCATCAGGGCGAGGTGTGGTTGCCTGCGCGCAAGGGGGCCGACATTGCGCTATTGCGCAAGCATGCCAAGGGGTCTCATGAGCTGGTGTCACTCGATGCAGGCTGGTGTGATTTTGCCGCCAGCGACAGCGGTGATACCCCCGAGCTGGATGCGCTGGCCAACTACGACACCGAGATGATGGATAACCTGCTGATGTACTGGCACAGCGCTGCCAAGATCAACAGCCCGATCACCGATAACCTGTTTGAGCTGCGTCGCGAGGTGGTGGATGAGGCCCACGGGGCCGAACTCGCTGCCGCCTGGGAGCAGCAGCAACAGTTGCGTTTTGAACAGCTGATGGCGATGGTGGCTAATGGCCAGGATCTGCTCTGTTTTGTCGAGGTGGAGTCCGCCTACTGGCTGCGGCAAAAGCTGAGCGAGCAGCCTGATGTGGAGCTGATCACCCCTGCGTTGTAAAAGGGGCAATATGAAGGCTGGTGGTCTCGTTATCGAGGAGGCTGCTCTATCCTTAGGGGCGTCATTGTCCTCCCCATCCGGTGCCAAGGGGCTGCAAGCTGGACAAGCTGACGACAAGATGTGAACATGGCGCCCTTTATCGAGAGAGAGACTTGGCCAATGAGCTATGAACTGAGCGACACCGAGCGCAACGCCGCGCTGCAACTGAACGCTGATTACCGTTACGATCACTTCATCAGCAAGCTGGTCGAGCATGAAGAGCTGTTCGTCCTGACTGACGAGCATGGTGTCATGATGCTGACCACCGACGATGAAGATTGCATTCCGGTATGGCCGCACCCGGAGTACGCCAAGGCGTGGGCCGAAGGCGAGTGGGCCGATTGCAAGCCGCAGTCCATCACCCTCAAGGTATGGCTGGAGCGCTGGGTTGACGGTATGGAGCAGGACGAGCTGTGTGTTGCCGTGTTCCCGACCCCGGATCAGGAAGGCATCGTACTGGAGCCGGCTGACGTGGCTGACGCCATTGCCGAGAAGCAGGCCAAACGCGGCTGAGCACCGCTCGATTCGCAACACCGGTTGCCAACAAAGACCCCGCTATCTGGCGGGGTCTTTTGTTTTAAGGACTTTTGCCGATGGGCTGATGCAATCAGGGCTGGCGATAAGTGGTGTCGATGATAGGCTCGGCCGGGAAAGTCTTGCCGCTCTTGATGGCTGCCCTGGTCTCGGATTTTAGCTCTTCATCAATCCATAGCAGACCGCCATAGCTGTAACCGCTGTTGTCGCCACCGAGGGGCCAGTAGAGCTGCTCGCTCTTTGGGGTTGCGGGCACCTTGGGCAGTTTGATCCAGCGCCAGGCGCCTTCCCGGGTGTAGGGCACCTGATAGGCGGGGACGAAGCTGGCCAGCTCATAGAGCCGCTGCTGGATCTGCCGTGACAGGGCCGCCTTTTTGGCAAAGTCGAACTCCTTGTCGTACTGCTCCACCAGCGCTGTGATGGCGTCGTCATCGATGTTCATGATGTTGTTGGTCTGGGGTTTGTTGGCGTTGATCTTGTGGAAGAACTCCCAATAGGCGGGATAGCGGCTGCCAGCCCAGGCCATCCAGGCGCTCTGGTGCTTTTTCTCCAGCATCGATTTGAAACCGGCCGAGGCATCCATCAGGTTGAGCTCCAGATTGAGCCCCGCCTTCTTGGCCTCTTCCCGCAACAGCGTGAGCCGCTGGGCGTGCTCTGCGGTGGTGTAGGTGATGGCGAGGGTCAGCGATTGCCCCTTGTCGTTTTGCAAAATCCCCTGTGGCCCCACTTTGTTGAACCCGGCCTTGGTAAAGTACTCCCGTGCCAGCTTGGGATCGAACGGACGGGCTTTGAGCTCGCTGTTGGTAAACTCCCCCTGACCCGAGCCATAGCTGTTGAGGCGCTGGTAATCCCCCCTCAGCAGGGTGGTGAGCATTTTGTCGAGGTTGAGGGCATGCTGGATCCCGAGTCGCACATTGAGGTCTTTGAGCAGCGGATCGGCGGTGTTGAGATAGAGCCCCATCGGTGATTGCGGGGTCTGGTTGTAGAACCAGGTACGCGCAATATAACCCTTCTCGAACTCGGCGGTTTTGGTCTTGTCGTGCCACCAGTTGGGCATTACCAGCGGGAAGGTGTCGAGATCGCCGCGCAGGAAGTGTTGCCAGGCGATGTTCATATCCCTGAGCACCTTGATCTCGATCCGCGCGGGATTGAAGCGATGCTGGAAGTAGCGCTCATCATCCCCCCACCAGTTTTCAATCCGCTTGAAGGTGACCGACTTGCCCTTTTTCACCTGATCGAGCTGATAGGGGCCGGTCACCGGCAACACCTTCCAGTTGTACTCCTTGACCCAGTTGGCGGTGAGCGTGATGGCGTGGCTCGGCTCCGGGCTGATGGGCAGTGATTCGAGCAGATCCTGGCGGCTCTTTTCGGTGCCGCTGGTGATGGCCAGGGTGTGATCATCAAACTTGGTGATGTCTGCTATCTGGGTGCTGTAGTAGTTGTTGTACCAGGGGTCGTTGATCTCCTTGCTGCGCATCATCTTGAGGGTAAAGAGCCAGTCATCGGCGGTGACCGGTTGGCCGTCTGACCAGCGCGCCTTGGGATTGATGCGAAAATAGAGGGTCTTGTTGTCGGCGCCGAAGGCCCACTCGTTTGCCAGCATTGGCATGGGGTTGCCGGTGACGGGATGAGTGCTCAGCAGAGGCAGGTTGGTTTCCCGCACGTAACCGGCAAAGCCGCCGTTGGAGTCGGGGCCATATTTGCGCAGGGTCAGGGGAAAGCTGGTCATAAAGGTGCGAAAGGTGCCGCCGCGCTTGGCGGCCGGATCGGCATAGATAGGATCCTGGTTGTTGCTCTCCCACTTCAAGTCAGCGGGCAGCGTGGCACTCCAGCCAAAGGGGCTCCAGCACAGGGTCAGGGTGATGGCGGTGGCGCGAATGATAGGGGAGAGTCGGCGCTCCCCGGCGGTGATGGTCGATGGCATGTCCTTGCTCTCCTGAAGTCTGCTTCCTGCAGATCACACACTGATGATGTCAGTCCCGATGGGGACTGGCTCATCATGAAAATTTTATCCTGTCAGGTCAATGAAATAGCGTAAATTGGCAGATATTCATCATGTCACTCTCCTGGGGGGGGAACCTGCGCAGGGCACCCAGCAGCAGGGGAGTCCCCTCCAGCTCTCACTTGATGGTAACGCGCCTTCGGCCGCTAATTGCAGTGACAAGATGATGAAATGATGGAGAGGAGAGGGTGAAGAGGTGCGGGTGATAAGAATTGACGACTAGACTGGAAAGAGGTGGCCATATTCACTGGCCGCCCTGCAGCCTACCGGAGGTATTCCATGAGCGACCATCTGCTGCTCCCCCATGGTGAAGATCTGCGTCGTGCGGTGCGCTGGCTCAGCGAGCATCACCAGCACGATATCGCCGCCATTGAAGAGGCCAGTCTGCGTTTTGATCTCTCGCCGCTGGATGAGGAGTTTCTGATCCAGCACTGGCTCGACAGCCAGCGGCCATCATGAAGTGTGAGGTAGGGGATTAGAAAAAGTTGGCGAGGTTGATGCCAAACTCTTTCGGGTCGACCGTGTTTTCGATGCTCTCCTGCACCCCTGACTTGGCCAGATCCAGCCACTGTACGTCGAGGTAGTGACGCTGGGTGGCGTGATAGATCACCTTGACCACCGGCTTGAGTGGCTGCTGCTCGTTGCGCTGCATCACGATAGCCAAGCGCTGGTTTGAGAGTTGCACTAGCGTTCCCACCGGATAGACTCCCATGCACTTGATGAACTTGGTGACCAGTTCGGCATCGAAGTGCTGATTGATCCCCTTGAGCAGAATGCGGAAGGCCTGGGTCGGCTGCATGCCGGCTTTGTAGACCCGATCCGCGGTGATGGCATCATAGACATCGACGATGCCGCTCATCCGGGTATAGAGGGAGAGCTGATCCCCCTTGAGTTGCTGCGGGTAGCCGGTGCCATCGAGCCGCTCGTGGTGGTTGGCGGCCACCTCCAGCATGGTGGGGGTGATGCCAGCGGTATTGCTGAGGATCTCGTAACTGTGCACCACATGCTGGCGCATGATGGCGAACTCCTCATCGGTCAGCTTGCCCGGTTTGTTGAGCACCTCGTCCGGGGTCATGATCTTGCCCACGTCGTGCAGCAGGCCACCCAGGGTCAGCTCCTTGAGCACGCTGCGTTCCAGGTCGAGATAGCGGCCGAAGTTGGCCAACAGAATGGCCACGTTCATCGAGTGCTCCATCAGGTAGGCATCCTTGGCACGAATACGGGCCAGACAGAGCATGGCATCGCCGTGGGTGAACATGGTGTCTACCATCTCTTCGGCGACTTCGGCCAGCGGGGTGATGTCGATGGGTTCACCCGCCTTGAGCTGGCGAATGAATTTGCCTTGCAGTTCGCGCGCTTCCTGATAAAGGCGGCGGATCTTCAGCTCCCGCCCTTCGCCGTTGGCAGTGGCCCGGCGTCCCACCTGGGCACTGTTGGCATTGAGGTCG
This sequence comes from Aeromonas veronii, assembly GCA_041319085.1. NCBI lineage: Bacteria > Pseudomonadati > Pseudomonadota > Gammaproteobacteria > Aeromonadales > Aeromonadaceae > Aeromonas > Aeromonas veronii. The sequence goes on from CP101033.1 coordinate 1,461,867, forward strand.
GGGGAGGTAACGGCGTCACTCTCGGCGCTGCCCAGTTTGCTGCGGGCCAGATCGATGCGTACCGTGATCACCCCCTGGCGCACCAGATTGGCAATTTGCGCCACGCTGGTCACCATGCCCATCTGGGCGATCGCCATCCCACCTGTCTGGCTGGCGATAGCGATGACATACATGCCGGGTTTCAGCTGGTTGACGGGAATGACGGGATAGGATGCTTGAGACTTCATGATGGCTTCCTGATGTTTATTATTATCAGTATCGTGCGGATGGGGCACACCGGGGAAGTGTACCATCGGATGACCTGTTCGTCATAATTGGCAACCCCTTAACAGTGGCGTTGTCGCCCCCGCCCGATATAATGACGCCCCTTTACTTGTTGGACTCCGAGGTTGTGAATGCGGCTTGATAAATTTCTGTGCGATTGTTCCGATTTGACCCGCTCGCTGGCAGGCAAACTGATCCGTCAGGGCGAGGTCATGGTAGATGGCATTGTGGTCAAGCAGCCCGCCTTTCATATCAATGAGCAGAGCCAGATCGAGTTTGACGGCGTGCTGCTGACGCTGGAGCAGCGCAACCGCTATTTCATGCTGCACAAGCCGGAAGGTTACGTCTGCTCCAACGAGGATCCGGATCACCCGACCGTCTTCTTTTTGATGGACGAACCCGCCATGGGCAAGCTGCACGTGGTGGGTCGCCTCGACCTCGATACCACAGGGCTGGTGCTGGTGACCGACGACGGCCAATGGTCCCACCGCATTACCTCGCCGCGCCACGAGTGTGCCAAGACCTATCACGTCTGGTTGGCCGATCCGGTGAGCCCGGATGCGATCGCGCTGTTCGCCGAAGGGGTCTACCTGCGTAACGAGACCGATAAAACCCGCCCTGCCCAGCTGGAAATTCTTGCTGAGTGCGAGGCCCGCCTGACCATTCACGAAGGCAAGTACCATCAGGTCAAGCGGATGTTTGCTTCTATCGGCAACAAGGTTGTTGGCTTGCATCGCGAGCGGGTGGGTGGCCTGACGCTGGATGAAGAGTTGGCCCCCGGTGAATACCGCGAGCTGACCGCTGAGGAGATTGCCCTGTTCTGATCAGGGATGGTGCCGGGTGTCAGTGAGTGCTGAAACCCAGCACCAGCGCGGTGCCCAGGGTGGCAATCAGCGCCCCCGCCCAGGCGGCAACGGATGGCCGCTCCCCCGAGTGCCACCACAACAGCGGTAGCAGCAGTACCGGCGTGGTGGAGGAGAGAATCGCCACCATGCCCACCTCGCCCTGCCGCAGCGCCATCAGGATCAGTGTCATACCCAACCCCATCGCCAGAAAACCGTTGGTGGCAATCATGGCGAGGATCTGGCGATTGACCGGTTTGAGCGGCATGGCCAGCGGCAAGCGCCCCAGCCGCAGGACGCAGTGGGCCAGCAGGGCGCTGCCCATCCGGATACCCGATGCACTCACCGCATCCACCTCACCACTCATCATCACCGGCTTGGCGATGATGGCTCCCACGCTCTGACACAGTGCCGCCGTGAGACCAAGGCCAATCCCCAGCGCCAGATTGCCACGGATCTGCTCCCACTCGTTACTGCTACTGCGTCTGCCAAACAGGATCGCCAGCATCACGCCGGCCAAGACCAGCATGGCCCCCAGCAGTCGCCAGCCCGTCAGCTGCTCATTAAAGAGCCACAGCCCAAGCAGAGCGGAAAACAGCGCATGGCAGGAGAAGAGCAGGGCACTGCGTCTTGGCCCCAGCCGGTTCATGCAGGCAAACAGCGCCGTGTCGCCGACGAAGATGCCGACCAGTCCCGAGATGGCGAGCAAGGGCAGGGCGCTTGCGGTGAGGGTTTGCCAGCCACCGGTGAGCAGACTCATGGTGCCGAGCATCAGGCTGACCAGAAACATGCGCCAGCGACTGTAGGCAAATGCGCCGAGATGACGGGCCGGTTTGACCGAAATTAGCGCTGCAACTGCCCATAAACTGGCCGATGCGAGGGCCAGCCACTCATAACCCATAAAAACTCCTGAAAAAATTAACCCGAAAGACTCCATCTCCCGGGCAAGCCCGATACAATACGGGGCGTTTTCGGGGATAACAAGAACGGCATCAGGCATTCATCAGGCGCGCCGTCGGCCTTCCCCTCCTGCAGTGGTTTTATTCGAGGTTTTGTCATGAGGTATGGTTTCTTCCCCAAGCTGGCGCAACGCTGGCTCTCCCCGCTGTTGCTTGCCGTGCTGGCAGGGCCCCTGGCCCATGCCACCACAGTTGAGCAGCAGCCTCTGCTTGCTGATCGGCAAACCCTGGTCAAGGGCAACGGTGCCGAGCCGGAGTCGCTGGATCCGGCGTTGGTGCGCTCCGGTTTTCCGGGGGAGGCAGTACTGGTCGATCTGTTTGAAGGACTGGTCAGCGATGATGGTAAGGGGCATATCGTACCCGCTCAGGCACTGCGCTGGGAGGTGAGTGACGATGGGCTGGAGTGGCGATTTTTCCTGCGACCCCAATTGAAGTGGTCCAATGGCGAGCCGCTGGTGGCCGCTGATTTTGTCTATGCCTGGCGCCGTCTGCTCGATCCGGCCATCAGCTCCCCTTCTGCCGGGTTGCTGCTAGCCACGGGGATCAACAATGCGCAATCCATCTATGCCGGCGCGCTGGAGCCCGACAATCTGGGTATTGAGGCGCAAAGCGACCAGATCCTGAAAATCACCCTGGAGCGCCCTGCCCCCTATTTCCTGCAGCTCATCAGTCAGCGCCCCTTTGTGCCCGTCAATCAGAAGGCGATAGCCCAGTTTGGCAAACAGTGGACCGAGCCTGGCAAGCTGGTGAGCAATGGTGCTTATCGGTTGGCAAGCTGGGCGCCGAACGAGCGGATCGAAGCCGAGCGCAATATCCACTACTGGGATGACATTCACACCCGTATCGAGCGAGTCACCTACCTGCCGATCTCCTCGCAACATGCGGAACGGCTGCGTTATGAGGCCGGTGAAATACAGCTCACCAACAAGGTCTCCCTCGGCTATTACCAGAAGATGAAGCGCGAATCCCCGGAGCGGCTCTGGGGCTTGCCGCTGTTTGGTACCTATCTCTATACGTTCAATTTGAAACGCCCCGAACTGCAGGATGTGCGGGTGCGTCAGGCGCTGTCCATGGCGGTTGATCGACAGCAGCTCATTGGTGCGGTGAGCGGGCATGATGAACAGGCTGCATGGTCGCTGTTGCCGGAGATGCCGGGTTATCCCCGGGTGGTATTGCCTGTGGCGCTTGAGGATATGCCGACCCGGCAGGCCAAAGCGAAAGCCCTGCTGTCAGCGGCCGGGTATAACAGTGCAAATCCACTAACGCTAAGCATTACCTACAACAGCGCCGACACCCACAAGCAGATGGCAATGGCCATTGCCGCCATGTGGCAGAAGCTGGGGGTACAGGTCACCCTCAACAGTCTGGAGTGGGGCGCCTATCAGGTGGCCAAGGATAGCGGTGATTTTCAGGTGGCCAGAAGCTTCCTGTTTGGCGATTACGTGGAGCCGTCAGCCATGCTGGGCAGCTTCCGTTGTCAGGATCTGCGCAACGAGAGCGGCTACTGCAATCCCGAATTTGATCTGCTGCTGGAGCAGGCTGCCAACACGCTGGACAGTGCGAGCCGGGGTGAACTGTACCGGCATGCCGAACAGTTACTGCTTGAGGAGGCGCCGATCCTCCCCCTGTATCATTACAATCAGATGAGACTGGTTGATCCCACCCTGCGGGGACTGCCCAGCCAGAATTTGAAAGGGACGATTGCCACCAAGGATCTCTACTTCAGCCCGCAGTGAGGCGCATTTCATGAAACTTGCCATCATTTCCGACATCCACGGCAGCATCATTGCGCTGGAGCGGGTGCTGACCCAACTTCAGCCCTGGCAGCCGGATCACTATCTGCTGCTCGGCGATCTGCTCAACCATGGCCCGCGCAATCCTCTGCCGGAAGGGTATAACCCGGCCGCGGTGGCCGATCGGCTCAACGAGCTGGCGCCACAGATCATCGCGGTGCGGGGCAATTGCGATTCCGAAGTGGATCAGATGCTGTTGCACTTTCCCATCACAGCCCCCTACAACCAGTTGCTGATCGATGAGCGGCGCTGGTTTGTCAGCCACGGTCATCGTTATCGCCCGGATGAGGTACAACTGCCGGAGGGCAGTCTGTTCCTGAGCGGCCACACCCATGTGCCGGTGCTGGAGTGGCAGGGGGAGCGGGTATTGATGAACCCGGGATCGATCTGTTTCCCGCGCGGCGAGTTGCCTGCCAGTTACGGGAGCTATGAGGACGGGGTACTGCGCGTCAATGCGTGTGAGGATGGGCGGGAATTGCTAGGCCTGGCGCTTTAAAACGAAGATCAAAAATGCGAGGCCTGATAAGAGATGTCAGGCCTTGATACCGTAGGAGCGGGTGCCAGAGCGAGTGTTGCCCTTGGCGTCATAGGTCAGGCTGTTGCGATCGCGCAGCTGACTCAGAAAGGTTGCCAGACGACGGTTGGAGACGATGCTCAATTCAAGCAAGCGACCGTTGAGATCATTTTGTGCCTGGCAAGCATCCAGCTTTGCACGAAGCTGCGCCATCTCATCGGGATAGGCTGCCAGCTGCAGTGCCAGCTCCGGCATCTCTGCCAGCGTTTTGTCCAGGGTTTCTATCGCAGCAAGCAACTGCTGTTTGCGCTCGGTCAGCGCAGGCAGGGCCAGTGCCTGATGCTGCTCGAGCAATCTGAACTCCTCTTCCAGAATGCCTTGCATCTGGCTGAGGTAATCATCTTGGGTGTGCAGTAACGAAGGTAAATCCATCATCCCAGAACTTTGTCCAGATTGGCCTCGAAACTGAACATCTTCTTGGCAACAGCGTCGCTGTTGACCTGATATTCACCACTTGCGACGGCTTTTTTCAGCCGTTCAACCTTGCTCTCATTGCCGGTCGAGGCGGTATTGAGATTTTGTTGCATTTTTTGCAATTGTTGCGCCTCACTGGTCAAGGAGACGGAGTCCAGCTTGACAGTAGCCGCTTTGTTTTCGGGCGATGAGGTGACTGACTTGCTGCCTGTCCCCTGGCTATTAGCGGTATTTTGCAACCGATTATTCGCCAAGTTGTTGATATTGTTGATGGCCATTTTAGTTACCTTCGTCTGCTTTAAGGTTTGCTTACCTGTTTATCGGTGCGGCAGGTCAAAACTTTAGAAAAAAGTTGTCAAGGATCCCGATTTAAAAAGTGACCGATACGGCGCCCACAGCACTGACTTTACCCTCAACGGTTTTGCCGGAGCGGATATTGACGAGTTTGATGATCTCTCCGAAGCTGCCATCTTGCAAGGCTCGGGCCATGGTTTTGATCTGGAAGTTGCTGTTCTCTGCTGTCAGGGTGACCTGATCCCCTTTGCAAACCACACAAACCTGGCTCAAACGGATGGGCTGCCCCGGTTTTAGCTCCCGCTTGCTGCGTACTCCGATAAGAGGGGCGGTGTCAGTCAGGTAGTCTCCGCGGATCAGGGTCTGATCCTGATAGGCCAACACCAGTTGGCTTTCACTCAGCAGATCCCCCTTGGCGATGGGGTTGGTCACCGTGACATAGGGTTTTTGAATACTGACCCGCACCGGGAGATACACGTCCCAAGGTTTGTCTTCCTCACATCTAATGTAAACTGTTGTATTACGGCGAATTTCCATTTTTGCTGGTAAGCTGATAGTGAGCAGATCTTCGCAGCGGGTCAGTGGGAGCCGTTCATCCAACGTGGCAGAAGTGACCTCAGCTCTGGCATCCAATGGCACATCTAACTGGCTGTAAACGAACTCTTGTGCCTTTTCTTGCAGATAAGTCGTGACGTCCGAGGCGTAGCTGGAAGATATGCTGCCAAAAAAGAGGCTGATGAGTAAAAGTCGGTTAATCATTTTCGCTCGTTGGTCGATAAGATAAGTTGTTCACGCATATCACCATATTTAACAACTATGATTGCTTCAGAATCTGTTCGTTGTCACATCGATAGTCTGACGCAATCCATCGCGCATGCATGATTAGTGCCAAGCGTTTTTAGGGAGTGTTTATGGCCAGTATCCTGGACTCGGTCAACCAACGTACCCAGCTAGTGGGGCAAAACCGGCTGGAGCTGTTGTTATTTCGTTTAAATGGACGTCAAAGATTTGGCATCAACGTATTCAAAGTGCGTGAAGTGTTGCAGTGTCCCCCCTTGACCGTGATTCCCAAATTGAACTCCTGCATTCGCGGGGTCGCCCACATTCGTGGCCAGACTATCTCGGTTATTGACCTCAGCATGGCGATGGGCAAGCGTCCGATCGAAGATTTGAGCAAGTGTTTCATTATCATCTCCGAGTACAACCGCTCCATTCAGGGTTTTCTGGTGCACTCGGTTGAACGCATCATCAATATGAACTGGGAATCCATTCTGCCTCCGCCCAAGGGTGCGGGTCGTATCAACTACATGACGGCGGTCACCGAGGTTGATGGCGAGTTGGTCGAAATTCTAGACGTTGAACGCATTCTCAACGAGATCTCTCCGGTCTCCACCGAGGTCAGTCGGGAGTTGGTTGAAGCGAGTGTTGAACACCCCACGCTGGGGCGTCCTGTTCTTGTTGCCGATGACTCCTCTGTGGCACGCAAACAGGTGCAACGTGCGCTTGAGGCCATCGGTGTCGAATGCGTGTTGGCAAAAGATGGCCGTGAAGCATTGAACATGCTATTGGGCATGACCAAAAATGGTCCCATCAAGGATCAGATTGCGCTGGTTATTTCGGATATCGAAATGCCGGAAATGGATGGCTACACCTTCACTGCCGAGATCCGGAATAATCCCAATCTCAAAGATTTGCATGTTATTCTGCATACCTCGCTTAGTGGCGTATTCAACCAGGCAATGGTGCAGAAAGTTGGTGCGAACAATTTTATCGCCAAGTTCCAGCCTGATGAATTGGCCAAGGCCGTACAAAACGCACTCTAATTAAGAAGAACAGCTGCATGAAGACACTTTCGGACGACTTATACAAACAGTTCAGCAACTTTCTGGCAGTACAGAGCGGAATTGTGCTGGGGGATAACAAGCAGTATCTGGTGAAGAGCCGTCTTTCACCTTTGATGGCTCAGTTTGGCATCGAGAGTCTGTCTGATCTGGTTACCCGTGCAATGAGTGTGCGAGAGCGTGACCTGAAAATGGCCGTAGTGGATGCCATGACGACCAACGAGACCCTCTGGTTTCGTGATACCTATCCGTTCCAGCTTCTTACCGACAAGATTTTCCCCGAGTTGGGGAAAAGTGGCCGGCCCATCAAGATCTGGTCTGCTGCCTCCTCGTCAGGTCAGGAGCCCTACTCCATTGCCATGACGGCGCTGGAGCAGCAAATGAAAAAGCCGGGTACCTTGCCAGGTGGCGTTCAGATCGTGGGGACAGATATTTCGACGACCATGCTCAATCAGTGCAAGGAGGGGGTCTACGATAGCCTTGCCCTTGCGCGCGGTTTGTCACCCGAGCGTAAGAAGATGTTTTTTGAACCTTATGGCGACAACAAGATGCGGGTCGCTGAGCGAGTCAGAAAATTGACGACCTTCAGGCCACTCAACTTGCTGGAGAGCTATAGTCTGCTCGGTAAGTTTGACATTATTTTTTGCCGCAACGTGCTTATCTATTTTGCGCCGGAAGTGAAGTCGAAGATCCTCAACCAGTTTGCTGCCAGCCTCAATCCTGGTGGATATCTGATGTTGGGCGCGTCGGAGTCACTGGCCGGGTTAACCGACCGATTCGAGATGATCCGCTGTAATCCGGGGATTGTCTACAAGGTCAAATAGGCCTGACGGCCTTGATATTCGGAGTTTTGCCGGATATTGCCAGTTCACGTAAAGAGGGAAGCGGCCAGCTTCCCTCCTTCTTTATCCACAGTTCTATCTCTCTATTTAACTGCCATCTCCCGCCACTGCAAAAATGGTTGAAACCCAATGGTGGCCAGAAGCGGCCGCCTGGTCGTGGGCACGAGAGGCTTCTGTCGTTTTCGGTCTGAAATGTGCTCATACCCACACCATCGATTTGAGTGACTTGCTTGTGGCATACCTCTTGCTAACAACTTGTACCAAGCAGGAGGTGTGCTATGGCTCTTTCATTTGACAAGGCATTCGGTGTGCATCAACACACGATCAGCGTTCGCGCCAAGCGTGCTGAAGTGCTTTCCAGCAATATTGCCAACGCGGATACCCCGGGCTTCAAAGCCAGGGATATCAACTTCGCTCAGGCATTGCAGGAGGCCCAGTCGCATCAGGGTTTTGGTCTGGCAACGACCAGCGAAAAGCACTTTGCCTTGAATATGGACGCTCCGGGTACCGTGCAATATCGCAACCCGCTGCAGCCGGATACCGGTGACGGCAATACGGTCGATGTGCAGCAGGAGCGCAGCGAATTTCTGCGCAATAGCCTCGAGTATCAAACCTCCCTTGAATTTATGAATAGCAAGATCAGTGGCCTGCTCAAGGCCCTGAAAGGAGAGCAGTGATGAGTTTGTTCAAGGTCTTTGACATAGCAGGCTCGGCTATGAGTGCACAGTCGGTGCGGCTCAACACGGTTGCCAGCAACATGGCCAACGCGGACAGCGTCAGCTCCAGTGTGGAAAATACTTACCACGCCAGGCGGCCAGTCTTTGCCGCCCAGCTCGATCAGGCGATGTCTGACAAGCAAGGCTCGGTCGGGGTTGAAGTGAAGGGGATTGTCGAGAGCAAGGCGCCACTGCTCAAGGAGTACAACCCCAACCACCCGATGGCAGACAAAGACGGCTTTATCTTCAAGCCAAACGTCAACATGGTCGAAGAGATGGCAGACATGATCAACGCTTCGCGCAGCTACCAGACCAACGTACAGGTTGCAGACTCGGCCAAGAAGATGCTGCAGCAGACGCTCCAGCTTGGCAAGTCCTGATAGGAGGGATGCAGCATGGTCGATACAACCAACAATGTGAACGGTATCAGCCGTACCACAACCCAGACGACAGGCACCACTACGACGCCCAAGAAAGAGCTGGATCAAGCTTCATTTATGAAGCTGCTGACCATGCAGCTGTCATATCAGGATCCCTTCAAGCCTGTAGATAACGCCCAGATGCTCTCCCAGATGGCATCCATGTCGACATCCGAGGGGATCAGCAGTTTGTCCAATCAGATGGGTAAGCTAAATGAACAGATGATTTCCAGCCAAGCACTGCAAGCCTCCGCATTGGTGGGACAAAATGTGTTGCTGCAGAGCAGTACGGGCTATTTGGATCAGGAGGGCGCTCTCTCTGGTGTTGTGGCTGTGGGGACATCGAATAAATATTCGGGCATCAAGATAACCGTAGAAGACGAGAAAGGTCAGGTTATCAAGGAATTTCCCCTCGAAGGAGACAAGCAAGGCAACATCGAGATTGCCTGGGATGGCAAGGACAAAGATGGAAACCGAGCAGCGCCAGGGAAATATGTCCTCAAAGCAAGCGGCACCCTGGATGGCAAATCGGAAAGCATCGCAACATTTGCTTATGGCAAGGTTGATAGCGTTGCCCTGGGCAATGCAACAAACCCGACAATGCTCAATGTGAAAGGCCTTGGCAGCACATTGTTGAACAGCATCCTGCAAATTTCAGGAACCAATTCAAACTCGACAGTCACCCCGTCAACAGCATCGATTTAAGGAGCTGGATATGTCATTTAACAATGCCTTGAGCGGTGTCAACGCGGCACAAAAAGACTTGAACGTCACCGCCAACAACATTGCTAACGTTAACACCATGGGCTTTAAAGAGTCCCGTGCCGAGTTTGCGGATGTCTACGCCAACTCTATCTTTGTCAATGCCAAGACTCAGGTCGGTAACGGTGTGGCGACCGGTGCGGTGGCCCAGCAGTTCCATCAGGGGGCGCTGCAATTTACCAATAACGCGCTGGATCTGGCGATTCAGGGGAACGGCTTCTTTGTGACCTCTGATGGCTTGACCAACCTGGATCGTACCTACACCCGTGCCGGCGCCTTCAAGCTCAATGAAAACAGCTATATGGTCAGTAACTCCGGCGGCTATTTGCAGGGGTACGAGATCAATTCTGATGGCACCCCCAAGGCGGTCAGCATCAACGCGACCAAGCCCATCCAGATCCCGGACAAGGCCGGCGAGCCGACTAAAACCTCTTTGGTGGATTCGAGTTTCAACCTGCCATCATCAGCAACGCCGATCGATGTGACAGCAACACCGCTTGATACCACCAACGCTAAGACTTATTCCTCTTCTACCTCAGTAGTCGTATATGACTCACTTGGTGAGCCACATACCATCACTCAATATTTTGTGAAAAAAGGGGACACTCAAACACCTTCACAAGCATTGAATCCCCCTACTTGGGAGATGCATTTGTATGAGGGTACAAAGCCTATTATGCCTGGTGGCACACCAGCCACTCTGACGTTCGGATCTGATGGCAAGTTAACCGGCACGTCGCCTGATCCCATCGTCACCGATACGTTGGGTACACCTGGTGCAGGTGTCATAACTAATGGAGCGGATCCGACCCAAAAGTTTGAGTATCGGTTAGGTACTGTTACTCAATATTCCTCACCATTCGAAGTCAACAAATTGACCCAAGATGGCTCCACCGTCGGCCGTTTGACCAAGGTGGAGATCACCCCGGATGGCATTGTGTCTGCAACTTACAGCAACGCCACCACCGTCAAGGTGGCCATGGTGGCCATGGCCAAGTTTGCCAACTCGCAAGGCTTGACTCAGGTTGGTGATACCTCCTGGCGACAATCCCTGCTCTCTGGTGATGCCTTGCCGGGAACGCCAAATTCGGGAACATTTGGCACCATCAAGTCGTCGGCGCTGGAGCAGTCCAACGTGGATTTGACTTCCGAACTGGTGGACCTGATCACGGCCCAGCGTAACTTCCAGGCAAACTCCCGTTCGCTGGAGGTCAACAGTTCGCTGCAGCAGACCATCCTGCAGATCCGTTAATAGCGCAATGAATGATAATGAGAGGGGGCTTGGCCCCCTCTCTGTTTCTGTCGCGTTCCCGCCTTACTCATCCCCATCTATTTCTGCTGTTGGCACTCTAATTGCATTTCTCCGGTCAGAGTCATCTGTTTGACGGAGAATTCCATGGATCACCTGCTTTATATCGCCATGTCCGGGGCCAAAGAGACCATGAACAGCCTGGCTGTTCGTGGCAACAACCTCGCCAATGCCAATACCACCGGTTTCAAGTCCGATTTCGAGCAGGCCAGAAGCATGCAGGCGTTCGGAGAGGGATTGCCAAGCCGGGTGTTTGCCATGGCTGAACGTCCGGGTCAGAACCTGCAGCATGGCATGCTGATGACCACCGGACGGGATCTGGACGTGGCGGTGGATGGTCCGGGCTGGATTGCCGTACAAGACCCCAAGGGCGGCGAGGCCTATACCCGCATGGGCAATTTGCAGGTCAATGCGACCGGTAATCTGCAGACCTCGACCGGCCTGAATGTGGTGGATGACGGTGGTCAGCCCATCGTGCTGCCGATGCCGATGGAGAAACTCGAGATCAATCGGGATGGCACCATCAGCGGTCGACCGGAGGGGGCTGCCGCCAACTTGCCGGAAGATTTCCAGCGGATCAAGCTGGTCAATCCGGCCGCCGATGCGGTGGAGAAGGGGCAAGATGGTCTGTTTCGCCGCAAGGATGGCCAGAATGAACCCGCCTCGGCCAATGTCGGCCTGATTGCCGGCTCCCTTGAGGGGAGCAACGTCAATGTGGTGGATGAGATGACCAACCTGATCCGGCTGCAACGCCAGTTCGAAACCCAGGTCAAAATCATGAAGACGGCCGAAGAGAATGATGAAGCTCAAACCCAACTGCTGCGAATCAGCTAATCAAGGAGTTACCTATGAATCCCGCACTCTGGATCAGCAAGACCGGGTTGGATGCACAGCAGACCAATATTTCGGTCACCTCGAACAACCTGGCGAACGCCAGCACCGTGGGCTTTAAAAAGTCACGGGCCATCTTTGAAGATCTGCTTTATCAAAACATCAATCAGCCCGGTGGTCGATCCTCTGCCGATACCGAGCTCCCCTCCGGCTTGATGCTGGGGGCGGGGGCCAAGGTGGTGGCGACCCAGAAAAACCACAGTCAGGGTAACGTGCAAACCACCGACAACTCACTGGATTTGATGATCAGTGGTCGTGGTTACTTTGAAATTCAGTTGCCGGATGGCAGCGCGGCCTATACCCGCAACGGTCAGTTCACCCTCAACGATGAAGGGACCATAGTGACGCCGGGTAATGGCTACCCGCTGCAACCGGAAATCCAGATCCCGGAAAACGCCCAGAGCGTCACTGTGGGTGAAGATGGCCAGGTCTCGGTGCAGCTCAAGGGGGATGGCGCCTCGCAGGTCGTCGGGCAGATCAATATCTCCGACTTCGTCAACGCCAGCGGCTTGCAGCCGATGGGTGAGAACATGTTCGTCGAGACCCAGTCCAGCGGTGCTGCCGCGCAGGGGACGGCCGGTGCCGATGGTCTAGGGGTGATCAAGCAGGGGATGCTGGAGACCTCCAACGTCAACGTGACCGAAGAGCTGGTGAATCTCATCCAAGCTCAGCGGGTCTACGAGATGAACTCCAAGGTGCTCTCGGCGGTGGACGGCATGATGTCCTTCCTGATCCAGCGTACCTAATTAGGAGGTGCATGATGAAAGCCGTATGGATGCTGGGATTGCTGGTGCTGGGAGGGTGTAGTAGCACGCCCAATACCCCCAAGCCTGATGATCCCGAGTTTTCCCCCGTCTACGGGGAGTCGGAGCCGGTGTCGGTGCGGCCGACAGGGGCGATTTTCCAGCCAGATCAGGTCAATGGCATCTATTCGGATATCAAGGCGCACAAGGTAGGCGACATCATTACCATCGAGTTGTCGGAGTCGACCTCCGCCTCGAAAAAGGCCAATACCCAGAGTGGCAAGAATAACAAGTTCAATCTGGACCCGGTCAAGTTGGGTGGCGTGCCCGTGACCGCCAGCCCCTATGATCTCTCAGCCTCCATTGCTCAAGACAGCGCGTTCAAGGGCCAGGCCAAGGCGGATCAGAGCAACAGCCTGCAGGGCAATATTTCGGTCAGCGTGGCCAAGGTGCTGCCCAACGGCAATCTGGTGGTGCGTGGTGAGAAGTGGATCATGCTCAACAATGGCAATGAATATATCCGGATCACCGGCCTTATTCGCCCGGAGGATGTGACATCTGATAACAGCGTTTCGTCCCAGAAAGTGGCCAATGCCCGGATTTACTACGGTGGTACCGGCGATCTGGCCAATAGCCAGGAGCAAGGGTGGCTTACCAGCTTTTTCAATGGTCCCTGGTGGCCGCTCTAGGAGATGTTATGAAGTCACTCCGTCTTGTCACACTGCTCTGCTGTCTGCTGCCCTTGGGCGTGGCCAATGCGGCCCGGATCAAGGACATCAGCTCGGTTGAAGGGGTGCGTAACAACCAGCTGATTGGTTACGGTCTGGTGGTGGGGTTGCCCGGCACTGGCGAGAAGAACAACGCCTTCACCGAGCAGACCTTCCGTACCATGCTCAACAATTTTGGCATCAAGGTGCCGGATAACATCAAGCCCAAGATCAAGGATGTGGCGCCGGTGGCGATCCATGCCGACCTGCCCCCCTTCTCCAAGCCGGGCCAGACCATCGACGTGACGGTCTCTGCCATTGGCGAGGCCAAGAGCCTGCGGGGCGGCACTCTGCTGCAGAGCTTCCTGAAAGGGCTCGATGGGCGGGTTTATGCGGTCGCCCAGGGCAGTCTGGTGGTCGGTGGTCTGGGGGCCGAGGGGGCTGATGGTTCCAAGGTGGTGATCAATACCCCGACCGTCGGGCGGATTGCTAACGGTGCAACCGTGGAGCGGGAGGTGCCCAACTCCTTCAGTCAGGGGGACACCATCACCTTCAACCTTAACCGCCCCGACTTTACTACTGCGCGCCGTCTGGCCGATGTGGTCAACGATCTGGTGGGGCCAAATACCGCTCAGGCGCTCGATGCCACCTCGGTCAAGGTCTATGCCCCGCGGGATCCGGGTCAGCGCGTCTCCTATCTCGCCACCATCGAGAATCTGGAGGTGGATCCGGCCAACGAGGCGGCCAAGATCATCGTTAACTCCCGCACCGGCACCATAGTGATCGGCAGTCAAGTCAAGCTCAAACCGGCGGCCATCAGCCATGGCGGGTTGACGGTGACCATCGCCGAAAACCAGCAGGTCTCCCAGCCCAACCCGTTGGCGGGAGGAGAGACGACGGTGACCAACAACTCGACCATCAATGTTCAGCAGGAGCCGGGGCGGATGTTCAAGTTTGATACCGGTGCGACCCTGGACGATCTGGTCCGGGCGGTCAATCAGGTCGGGGTTGCCCCCGGTGATTTGATGGCCATCCTTGAGGCGCTGCAGCAGGCAGGCGCCATCGAGGGGCAACTGGTCATATTGTAACAAGCGGCAAGTGGTTGCCACGGGTGGCAATGAGGTAAGCAAAATGGCGGAGTTTGACAGCAACAGCGGCATGAATCTCGGGATGGTACAGGACATCAAGAACCTGGACCGTCTGCGCCAGATGAGCCAAAGCAAAGAAGGGCAGGCCGAAGCGCTCAAGAGTGCGTCACGCCAGTTCGAGTCAATCTTTACCCAGATGCTGTTTCAGAGCATGCGTCAGGCCAATGGGGTGTTGACTCAGGACAACCCGATGAACAGCAGCTATACCCAGTTCTATGAAGGGATGCTGGATGAGCAGCGAGTTGCTGACATGTCCAGCAAGGGAGGGCTGGGATTGGCTGACATGGTGGCCAAGCAGCTCTCTCCCGAGACCTTTACCCATCAGGATGGACGGGTGCTCAAGATGCCGCAGCGTACCGAACGGACCTACAAACCCTATCAGCCACCCACGGCCGCTGCCGATGATTTGATCGCGGCATCAAAAGTTGGCAAAGATTTTGCTGAAAGAGAAATGACCGAGGGGGTCAAGGAGAGCCACGCACTCACTATGCCCCGTCGACCGCACCGCAGCATTCCGCCCATGGGACGCATGGCCAGCGAAGAGGGCAGTGCCACCGGTAGTGGGGGCAAAGAGTTCGATACACCGGAAGAGTTCGTCAATCGCCTGATGCCGCTGGCCAAGAAAGCGGCCGACAAGCTGGGGTTAAGCCCGGCAGTATTGGTCGCCCAGGCGGCACTGGAGAGCGGTTGGGGCAAGCGGGTGATCAAGGATGGCGAGGGGCAGGTGACCCATAACCTGTTTGGCATCAAGGCCGATCCGCGCTGGGAAGGGCCCAAGGCTGTGGTCAGCACGCTCGAGTATGAGCAAGGCGTCGCCTCCCGCCAGAAAGCGGCATTTCGCTCCTATGAGTCGTTTGAAGAGAGCTTCAACGACTATGTGGATTTCCTCACTTCCGGCTCTCGCTACAAGGGAGCCCTGGCGAAGGTGGATAGTCCTGATCGCTACTTTGAGGCGCTGCAACAGGCGGGTTATGCCACCGACCCGCACTACGCCAGAAAATTGAAACAGGTATTGCGCAGTGACGCCATTGCCCAATACAACGAGATGGAGCTGTAACGTATGGCAAGCGACCTGCTTGGGATTGGTTCATCGGGCGTGCTGGCACAGCAACGCCTGCTGCAGACCACCAGTAACAACATAGTGAACGTCAATAGCCAGGGCTATGTGCGTGAGCGTACGCTGGTGTATACCAATACCATCGGTCTGGGGACCGGTGACATCAAGACCCAGCGGGTAATCAACGACTATATGCAGGGGGAGGTGCGCCGTGATACCTCCGCCTATCATGCCTCCCTGACCCATTATGAACAGCTGGCTGGCGTTGACAGCTTGCTTGGGGATACCAGCAACAGCGTGGGGGCGGCCATCACCTCCTACTTCAAGTCATTTCACTCTGCCAATGAATCGCCTGCCGAGATCGGTGGGCGCAAGGTGGTGATGACGGAGTTGAGTGGCATGGTCAACCGTTTTCATACCCTCTCGGCGCAGCTCGACAAGCAGAGCGATACACTCAACACCCGCATTGAAGATGAAACCAAGCAGGTCAACAGCCTGCTCACCAGCATCAATGATCTTAATCAGGCCATCATCCGCACCCAGGGGTCACCCGAAGAGAACCTGATGCTGTTTGATCAGCGGGATGAGGCGATCCGCCAGCTGTCGGAGAAGATGGATATTCGCACCGTAGCCCAACCCAACGGCAGCATGCTGGTCAATATGAGCACCGGCCATTCGCTGATCCTCGATGGGGGCGTCGCCCAGTTCAAGGTGATTGCAGGAGATCCTGACTCCCGGGATCAGGAGCTGCAGCTGACCCTGGGGGCGAACAAGGCAACCATCGATCACGATACGTTTGGTGGTGCCATGGGGGGGCTGTTCAAGGCGCGTACCGACCTTGAGCCGACCAAGCGCGAACTGGGGCAGCTGGCCGTGGCGATGGCCGATGCGATGAACCAGCAGAACCGCCTCGGGATGGATCTGGATAACGAGATTGGCGGCGATATCTTCACTCTGCCAACCAGCAAGGGATTACCTTACGGTGGCAATACGGGTACCGCAGG
Source organism: Aeromonas veronii (assembly GCA_041319085.1). Classification (NCBI taxonomy): domain Bacteria; kingdom Pseudomonadati; phylum Pseudomonadota; class Gammaproteobacteria; order Aeromonadales; family Aeromonadaceae; genus Aeromonas; species Aeromonas veronii. The sequence goes on from CP101033.1 coordinate 1,478,446, forward strand.
GGCTTCGGTCAGTTTTTTACCTGGCAAGGGTACTAATGTTACGCCGTTTGACTATGAAGTTAGATTTAGTGCGACAGGATATGAAGTGTTTTCCTTGGACAAAGATGGAAATGGCACTTCTTTAACGACCGGACCTTTACCTGCCTCTTCCATTTCTATTGAGGATCACGGGATAAAAATCGACTTGACCGGTACTCCTGCTGCCGGTGACAAATTGTTGTTGCAACCGACCAAGAGTGCTGCGGCGGGCCTTGGCCAGCTGATCACCCGACCGGAAGATTTGGCCTTGGCCTCTCCGCTTAAAGCGGAAAAGACCACCAACAATGGCGGCGGGGCTGATATCAAACTGGGTGGCGTATTCAATACCGGTGCGGGGTCAGGTTTTGGTACTAATAGTCTGAGCCCGACAGCGCCTCAGGTGGTCAAAATCGATGCCAGTGGTAACTATCAGGTGTTTCAAGCCGATGGTACCACCCTGATAGGTACGGCCCCCGCGAGCAGCAAGGGACAGAATTTGATGGCTGCCTTGCAACTGCCACCCCCCACTGGTGGACCAGCCTATCCAGACCCGAAACAGGCGCCCGGCTACGAGTTCAGCATCACCGGAACGGTGGATGCCGGTGACAGCTTCAAGCTCAGTTACAACAGCAATGGCTTTGCCGATAACAGCAATGGCTTGGCTCTGGCCGAGCTGCAAAACAAGGATCTGGTGCGCAAGAGCACCAATGGTGGGACGACCAACGACAAGATGACCTTTAATCAGGCTTATTCCGGGTTGGTGATGGAAGTGGGTAACAATACCAGTCAGGCAAAAACCTTGCTTAAGGCCAATGAGTCCAAGCTTATTCAGAGTACCGGCATCTTTGAAAGCGTGTCAGGGGTCAATCTGGAGGAGGAGGCGGCCAATCTGATCCGCTTCCAGCAATCCTATGCGGCATCGGCGCAAATCGTCAGCACGGCCAAAACCATTTTCGATACACTGCTCTCTTCCGTGAGGTAACGCCATGCGCATCACCACCAACATGATCTATGACCGGAATATCTATTCTCTCAACAGTGCCAATGAGCGTCTGAGCAAAGCCTATCAACAGCTGCAAACCGGTAATAAATTTCAGACTGCCGGAGAAGATCCGGCGGGGATGAGCCAGAAGATGGCGCTGACCAAGGAGATCGACCTGTTCAAGCAGTATGGGGTCAATGGCAGCTTGTTGGAAAACAGCCTGGGGCATGAGGAGACGGTATTAACCTCGATCAATAATGCCATGTTGAGTGCCCAGACCCTGATCCAGAAGTCAAATAACGGTTCTATCAGCATGGATGATCGCAAGGCTATTGCCAGCGAGCTGGAAGGATTGCAGCAGCAGATGTTCGACCTGATGAATAGCAAGAACTCGTCTGGTGAATTTATATTTGGCGGCAATCAGAGCAAGACCCAGCCCTATATCAAAGACGCCAACGGAAAATATATTTATCAGGGCGATCCTGGCCAGCGAAATATCCAGGTGTCACCCACAGTACAAATTGCTGCCAATGATTCCGGGCAGGATCTGTTTGAAATTGTGGCGACCAGAAGAACTGCCAGTGCAACCACCGCGAATATCAAGGTTGGCATTGGCGATCAGGGTAATTTTGATAATTTTTTCAAATCCAATTATAACTCGGCACTGCCCAGTAACTCCTATACTGTATCAACCACCATTGGCCCACCGGATACCTATGATATCAAGGATGCCGGTGGCACTACCCTGCAAACAGGTAACTATACTCCCGGCACCAAGATCCCCTTCAATGGTCTCGAACTGACATTGGATCAGCCGGCAGGTGCTGCAGCACAGCAGTTTGATCTCAACCCCCCCGAGAATGACAACGTGTTGAACGGGATGTCAGACTTCATCACTGCTCTGCGTGACCCCAATATTTCAGCCGAGAGTTTTGAGCAAAACGTGGCCGATGCCACCGTTCATATGAAAAATGCCCGCTTGAATATCGATCATGGGTTGGGTGAGCTGGGTGGCCGGATGAACAGTCTCGAGGCGGTAATGGGTTCCAATGAAGGGCTCAGCACCCTCAACGCAGAGGCGAGAGCCAAGGTGTCGGAAGCCGATCTCTATGAAGTTATTTCCGCGCTGTCAAAAGAAGATGCGGCATTGAGTGCCTCGCAACTCTCTTTCAGCAAAATAAGTCGTTTGACGCTGTTTGACTATATCCGCTGATAAAGGCATATCGACAACTGGCGGTGCCGGATGCTGGCAGGTGGGGATCGGCTATTGCGGGGTGAGCCGTTAAAGAACGCGGCGCAACAGCTGACCGTCGCCCACAAAGGGGAGTTCGACAAGCGACCGTCATACCGATTTCCACTGTTTGTGCCGGGTGAGCAAGAACGGCCTTGGGGTGGCTCATTTGGCGCCGAGCGATGGTTTCTTGTGGATAGAAAATTGAAACCGTTTTCAGAAATCCTTTTCAACTGTGATCCGCTTCAAAGCTTTTTCGGGCACCAACCTTTAGCATTGGCTCCAAGAATTAGGGGCTAGCGCTCCCGATTTTCCCGCTGTGGGAGGTAACCGGATGATCCGGCTATTTCCTTCGTTACTTTCGACGGTCATCATGGATGGCCGTTTTTTTTTGAGTTATTTCACGGTAAAGGGTCGAGCCGCTGGCGCTTTACCGTTAAAATTCCGCTTTTGCACTTGCCCGTGAGTCTTAATGTCTGCGTCCACCCTCTCTTCGGATAGTTATGCCCTGCTCGCCACCCTGCAATTGCAGCGCGTTGCCAGTCCCCGTTTGCTGCAAGAACAACTGGCGATGGGCCATGCCCTGCTCGATACACTGACCCGACTGCAGGATGCTGGGTTGGTCAGATTGCGCGGGGAGCAGCAGTGGTGCCTGACCGCCGAGGGGACGCTGGCGCTGATCCTGGGGGTACGTGCCGGTCTCTGCCCGGCGCCGGACTGGAGCCGGGTGCCCTCATTGACTGGGCAGGATCTCACCCATGCGGTGGTGCGCGAGCTCTGTCGTGGCAAGGCGGGGGAGATCCCGACCTATTTCTCGGCCAGCGATCTGCTGACCCTGCTCGATACCCCGGATGCTCACCAGTTGCTGGCGGGCTCCAGCCCCGCCTGGCAGCAACTGCTGCTGGAACACTTCTCGCTGCAACTCTTGCTTGATGCCCCCTATGAAGAGCGCTGGCCGCTGGCCAATGCGCTGGTGCGCTGTGCCCCCGAGGTGCAGGCCCGGGCCAAAGCGTTCGAGGCGGAGTGGCGCTGGCTCTGCGGGGATGGCGAGAGCACATCGCCAACCGGCGAGGGCAACGATGCCGTGCCCGGCTGGCCAGCCCTGCAGGCGCTGGCCCAGCAGCGCCAGAGCGGCCCGCTCGGCGAGCGACTGCTCACCGCGCTGGGTCAGTGGCAGGCCGCCGATGAGGGCGAGGCGGGCCAGTGGCCCCGTTCATTCAGCGCCCTGCTCTGGCTTGGCTGGTTGCAGCAGGCCGATCCCGTCATCGCCAGCGAACAGCGCAAGAAGTGGCAGCGCAGTCTGACCGGTCAATTCCCTCTGCTTGCCGACCTGCTCAGCCAGTGGGCGGGCGATCGCCACGGTCAGGCGGTCGGCCTGTTCGATACCCTGCAACTGCCGGTGGAGGAGCTCCACTGGGGCTATCTCTGGCTCGATCTCTGCGCGCTGGCCCGTCACGGTGCCCAGAGCCCGCAGGTGGCCATGTTGCACAAGTGGGATCTCTCCCATCTGCTCGATGCCGAGCCCCATCATCGCCTGATGGCGTTTTGTCAGGATCTGCTGCGCATCTTGTTGGGCGAGGCGGCCAAAGGGGCGCCCCTGTGCCAGCTGCGCGGCAGTGAGGATAGTGCGCCAGAGAGCAGTGACGAGCAGGATGATGACGGGGACGAGGACAAAACTGCGGCCTCGGCCAGCTGGCTCAACTGGCTGCAGGGGTTGGGACGCTCCAGTGGCGTACGCAAGCCGCAGGAACGGCTGGTGTGGCTGCTGCATGCCGAGGGCCCCGAGCTGGAGTGCAAGATCCAGAAGCTGAGCACCAAGGGGGAGTGGACCGCCGGTCGCCGGGTCGATCCGGCCCTGCTCTCTACCCAGTATGCCGCCATGCTCGATGAGCACGACTGGGCACTGGTTCGCACCCTGCCACGGGTGATGGGACGGCTGCCGCGGGATGTCTGGGCGCCGCTGGCCGATCACCCCCGTTTGTTCAACGCCAAGGGGCAAAAGCTGCAACTGGCCATCAGCGCCCCCCTGCTGCAGGTGGTCGCCACCGAACAGGGGATGAGCGCGCAGCTCTGTCCCGATGCGGCCGCCCGCGGGGCCCATATCATGCCGCTGGCTCAAGATCTGTGGCAGCTGATCCTCACCCCGCAGCCGCTGCTCGACCGCTTGCCAGCGCTCGAATCCATCCCGCTGCTGCCAGCCGAGGGGCTGACCGAGCTGCAACGCACGCTGGACGCCATTCCCGAGCTGCCCTGGCACAGTCAGGTCGAAGGGCTTAGCGGCAACGCCGAACTGGCTCCCTGGCCGGGCATTCCATCGGTGCAACTGGATTGGCAGGATGGTCAGCTGTCGGTCAAGCTGGTCACCCGCTTTGACGATCTGCCGCCCCAGCCCCTTGGCAAGGGTGAGCCCATCGTGCGGCAGGGGATCAAGGCGTACCACTACTGGCAGCGCGATCTCGCGGCCGAGAAGGGGCAGGCCCAACTGCTGCGCAATCAATTGCCCATCGGCCTGCCCGGCAGCGAGTGGCTGCTGCAGGGGGAACAGGCGCTGGCGCTGGTCAATGCCCTGCCCGAGCTGGTGGATGCCGGTGTGGTCATTCACTGGCATCAGGACAGCGCCCGCCTCAAGAGCCTCGATGAAGCGGCCTTGAGCCTGCGCATCGAGCGGCGGCAGGACTGGTTCCAGGTCGAAGGGGCGCTGGCGCTCGATGAGCACCAAATCCTCGACCTACGCCTTATTCTGCGCCAGATGACCCCGGGGCAGCGCACCGTTCAGCTCGACGAGAAGACCAGCCTGATGCTGAGCGACAAGCTGGTGGAGCGGCTCACCATGCTGGGGGCCATGCTCGATGAAGAGCAGCGCATCAACAACAAGCTGGCCTATCCGCTTACTCGCCTGCTCTCTGTCGTCACCACCGAAGGGGATGCGGCGTGGCAATCCTTGCAGCAGGAGTGGCAGCAGGAGGTCGAGTGCCCGGACGAGCTGCTGACCTCCCTGCGGGACTATCAGAAAGAGGGGGTGCGCTGGATGGCGACCCTGGCCCACCACGGTTTTGGTGCCTGTCTGGCCGATGACATGGGTCTGGGCAAGACGCTGCAGGCGCTCATCGTGCTGCGGATGCGCCAGCACCTTGGCCCTGCGCTGGTGGTGGTACCCAAGTCAGTGGTCACCAACTGGCAGGAGGAGGTGGCCCGTTTCGCCCCTGAACTGGATGTGGTGGTGTTCGAGAATCCCGCCGAGCGGGAGGGGATCATTCGTGAGGCCAAGGCCGGTCAGGTGATCCTCATCAACTACGGCATGCTCGGCAGCCTGGCGGAGGCGCTCAAGTCCCGCCGCTGGTCCAGCATGGTGCTCGATGAGGCGCAGCAGATCAAAAACGCCGGCACCCAGCGCGCCAAGCTGTTGTTCCAGCTCGACGGCGATTTTCGCCTCGCCCTCTCCGGCACCCCCATCGAGAACCATCTGGGGGAGCTGTGGAGCCTCTTCACCTTTATCAACCCGGGGCTGCTCGGCAGCCTTGGCGAGTTCAAGCGCCGCTTTGGCAAGGCGGTCAAGGATCCCCAGCACATGGCGCTGCTGCGGGCGGTGATCAGCCCCTTCATCCTGCGCCGTCTCAAGCAGCAGGTGCTGACCGAGCTGCCGGACAAGACCGAGATCATCCACCACATCAGCCTCTCCCCCGAAGAGCGCCAGCTCTACGAGGCGACCCGGCGTGAGGTGGTGCAGCAGGTGCAAAGCGCCGATGGTCGCGCCCTGATGCATGTGCTGAGTGGCCTGACCCGGCTGCGCCGCCTCTGCTGCTCGCCGGAGCTGGTGATGCCCGAGTGGTCGCAGACCAGCAGCAAGCTGGACGAGGCGATGGCGCTGCTGGAAGAGGCGATCGACGGCGGTCATCGGGTGCTGGTGTTCAGCCAGTTCGTCGATCTGCTTAGCCTGCTGCGGGCCCGCATCGAGCAGAAATCCTGGGATTACTGCTATCTGGATGGGGGCTGTTCCGCCAAGTCCCGTCAGGACTCCATCCTGCGTTTTCGCCACGAGGAGGTGCCGCTGTTCCTCATCAGCCTCAAGGCGGGGGGGACCGGCCTCAACCTCACCCAGGCCGATACCGTGCTGCACCTCGATCCCTGGTGGAACCCGGCGGTGGAAGATCAGGCGAGCGATCGGGCACACCGGATGGGCCAGACCCAGCCGGTGACCGTTTACCGGCTGGTGTGCGAGCAGACGGTGGAGGAGAAGATTGTCGCCCTGCACGACGAGAAGCGGGCGCTGGCCGATGGGTTGCTGAGCGGCCAGTCCGAGGTGCGCGGGCTGGATGTGGAGAGCCTGCGGGCCCTGCTGATGGGCTGATTGGCGAAGCCACCTTTCATACCGCCTATCGATACAAAAAGGGGAGAACATCCAGAGATGTTCTCCCCTTTCTCGTTTGGGATGCTGATGCGGGATTCATCGTTTATTGCGGCAAGGCGGCGCAGTTATCCCTGAATCAGCTATCCCTGATCCAGTCACCCCTGATAGAGATAGAGGTGCAGCCGCTCGATGATGGGTTCGCCGCCAATCTTGCGATCCCGCCGCGCCTGTCGGCTCTTGGGGGGATAGTTGCCCAGATGGGTGACCGCGGGCGGGGTATCGGAGCAGAGCAGTAGTGGCAGGCTCGCCTTGATCTGCTGCTTGCGCGGGGTGCGCTCCAGCCAGAGCAGGTTGATCATCGGGTGGGTCTTGACCGGGCGGCGGATCCGCAGCTCGGCATCGGCGGGCAGACGGCGAATGTCGTACACCTCCTGATCCACCATCTTGCTCCACTCCTCGTTGTTGGAGAGGGCCGGTATGTAGCGGCGGCTGCGCTCCAGCATCTCCAGCACCTGCTCGCGACTGAGGCGATTGATGGTCTGCTTGTCGGCCCAGGTAAAGCCGAGGGATTGCAGCTCCCCCGCCAGCAGGGTCAGCTTGCGGTAGACCTGCAAGGTGATCACGCCGGGCAGGGCGGTATGTACCAGCTCGAACTTCTCGTCCCGCCCGCCCGCCTGCTGCACCAGCGCCTTGAAATCGAGCTTGTGCTGGTTGATTTGGTCGATCAGCGGTTGCAGCAAGGGGGCTGCAGCGGCAGGAAAGCGCAGCCAGCCGGGCAGCCGGTGAGTCGCCTTGGTGGAGCAGCCGGGGCGGGCGCTGTGATCCCGATAGGCGGCAAGGGTGGCCGCCAGTGCGGCTTCACCGTTGAGGTAACCCACCTCAATCTGCGCGATCGGGTCGTGCTCTTCCCCCTGCGCAACCGGGGGGAGGGGGTAGACATGGCCCTCTTGCAGCTCGAGCTGGCCAAGCAGATCGGCCAGCTGGTTGAGAGAGGCTTCAATGGCGGCCATCTGTTGACGCAGGGCGGCGGTCGGGGTAAAGGTATGCATCGATGATCCTGTGGTTTCATCCGCCGTTGACGGCATAAGCTATGGCGTCAGGGCAGGGGAGTAAACTACTGTATAAATAAGGCGCTGTTCCAGAGCCGTATTGGTGGCAAGCGTTATACTTATTTCAGGTTATTTGAGTAAGGAGCTTGCCATGGACAGCCAAGCGTTTTCCTCAATGCTGCGTTCTTTTGCCCAGCTCGACCCAATCCAACTAGAACGCGCCCAGGAACAACTTCGTCACCATCTGCAACGTGATCAACTCCATCAGGCATTAGCAAACCAGAGCGAGGCTGTCGCAGCATGCCCCTGTTGCAATTCCTCCCATGTCATTCATTGGGGACGTGCTCGTGGTCAGCAGCGGTTCCGTTGTAAGGCATGCGGCAAAACATTCAATCAATTGGATGGTTCTGCTTTGGCGGGGCTTCATCACAAGCACAAGTGGGCTGCCTATGCTGACTGCCTCAGTCGTGGGTTGTCGCTGCGAGCCGCTGCCAGAGAGTGCGCCATCAACCTGAAGACCGCATTTCGTTGGCGCCATCGCTTTCTGCGCTACGCACTGACCACTCGAGCCAAGCAATTGGCCGGGATCGTAGAGGCCGATGAGGTATTTGTAGCCGAATCATTTAAGGGACGACGTCATCTGGATCGTCCAGCAAGGCGCCGGGGCGCGAAGGGTAAAAAACGTGGGCATATACCCTTGGTCCCGCTCTTAATCGCGCTAGATCGATATGGTCGAGAAAGTGATGCTGTGTTGTTAGATAAAAGCCTGAGTCAAATCGAACCTTCCCTAAAACCACTCCTCACGGCGGGAACAATCCTGTGCACGGATGGCAATCTAAGTTACAGCACGATTGCACAGAACGCGCCGGGCGTGATCCATAAGCGGTTGATCGCCAGCGCTCATCATCGAGTAGAAGATGATGTTTTCCACATCCAGACCCTCAATAACTACGTGAGTCGTTGGCGGGAATGGATGGCCAAATTTCACGGAGTAGGAACAGACTACCTGGAAAACTACCTTGCTTGGTTTCGAGTGGTGAACCAGGAGCCGAATACATCCTGTTCATGGCTGCTTGGCGGAGTCACTCGGCTCACCTACACGTAAAGGGAACAGCGCCATAAATAACCATACCAGTATGCCGGTTGCGCGCCAAGGGGCGCGTTTATGGGTCGTCATCGAGGGAGCTGCGCGGGAAGAAACGTAAGTTTGTTTTATGTTTCATGGTGTTAATTGCAGATCACCAAGAGATCATTGAATTAACAATCGAATGTAATGACGGGGTTGCCAGCCATAGCGCGTCCATTGGTGAGTGCATAGGCAATGCGGTAAATTGCATATGTAAGATGGTGCCATGCAGCACAATATGCTGCGGGCAGTGGATGGTCGAACGGTGACTTAATTATTCTTTATAAATCAAAGTATTAAAATTTTATCAGTCAGTTTTTTACTATTAGTTTTACTAATGTGACGTATCAAAATTCGTCAATTGAGTCGGCCCTGCTCCCTGACTAAGCTTTGCGCATCAAATAAAGCCCAGTGCGTAAACACATATTCCGAGGAGCCACATTATGGCCAACATGACTTATACCGAAGCCGGTTACCAGCATTCCAGCCAATTGAATCTGGTTGCTCGCGTTAAAATGACCGTTCTGACCTGGCTGGAACGCAGCCGCAGCCGTCGCCAGCTCTCCGAGCTGCCCGAGTACTTGCTCAAAGACATCGGCCTGAACGAAGCTGACCGTTATCAAGAGACCACCAAGCCGTTCTGGCGTGGTTGATCAGCCGGGCATGGATGCCTCGTTTTTCTGCTAATCCGTTTGCTGCTCTGCCCCTGTGGCGCCCGGCCATCAGGCGGGTAATAGTCTGTTTTATCTCCCCCGTTTTCCCCCTGTTGTGCGTTGATCCTCTTGCCTCTCTTCTTTATTTCACATTGCTATAGCCCCTCGCTGTCGTCGCTCGATTGTTATCACCATTGTGTTGTTAATGTTTGAATTTGTTTAAAAAACGATTTTAAGCCGCGATGCCTTGCGTATAATCCGGCCATAGTGTTCCAGAGCAAGAGGGTGAGACGGATGATTCCCCAGCACGATTTTTTGGCCTTGACCCGCAGCCATGAGTGGCAGCTTGAGCCCTTTGAATTTGCCCTGCCCGATGGTGCGCGGGTCAGCGTCTGGGATACCGGCGTGCTCTGCCTGGAGCCTGCAAGGGGGGCTGGCGATCAGCCCGGGGGATACAAGGATATCGTCCTTTCCTGCGGCATTCATGGTAACGAGACCGCTCCCATCGAGATCTGCAACCAGCTGCTGAGCCGTCTGCTCGCTGGCGAGCTGAGTGCCCGTCATCGGGTGCTGTTCCTGTTTGGCAATCCGGCGGCGATGAATCTGGGGCTGCGGGAGGTAGAGGAGAACATGAACCGACTCTTCTCTGGCGCACACAGCAAGGGGGAGGGGCTGTGCAATCGGGAGCGGATCCGCGCCATGCGCCTCGAGCAGTATGTGAGCCGCTTCTTTGCCGATCCGGCTCGTCCCCGCTACCACTACGACCTGCACACCGCCATTCGCGGCTCGCGTCACGAGAAGTTTGCCGTCTACCCCTTCCCCCATGAGCGGCCCCACTGCCGAGAGCAGGTGCAGTTCCTCGGCGCCTGCGGGGTGCGCACCATTCTGCTTTCTGCCAGCCCAACCACCACTTTCAGCTACTACAGCTCCCGCCAGCATGGCGCCCACGCCTTTACGGTGGAGTTGGGCAAGGTACGGCCATTTGGCGAGAACGATATGACTCGCTTTATCGAAACCCGGCAGGCACTGCAGGAGCTGGTCACCCAGGACGAGGTGGCGCTGGAGCCGTGGCGGGCGGACGATTTCACCCTGTTTGCCATCGTTCGGGTGATCACCAAAAAATCGGCGGACTTTCGCTTCCTGTTCGCCAGCGATGTGGACAACTTCACCGAATTTCCCCAAGGGTTCGTGCTGGCCGAGGATGGCGAGCTGCGCTACACGGTCGAGCAGCCGCGTGAGGCGGTGGTCTTCCCCAATGTCAACGTGGCGATTGGCCAGCGCACCGTGTTGCTGGTGGTGCCGACAAGGCTCTGGGAATAGCGCTTTGCCCGCAGAACGGCGAGGCGTCCGCAGGTGGCGCCAAGCCATTGTTTGAGTGGGGGCTCGGATACAGCGGTTAGCCGCAGGAATAAAAAAACCGGCTTGCGCCGGTTTTTTTATCTTGGTGAATACTGGGGAACTGGCTTATTTGGCCAGGGACTCCGGCAGCTCTTCACGGATCTTGCCGAGCATCTCTTTCAGGACGCGCGGGTTGGCAACCACGATGTTGCCGGAGTTTTCGTAGTTGTGACCACCAACGAAGTCGGTGACGATGGCGCCGGCTTCTTTGGCCAGCAGCTCACCGGCGGCAGTGTCCCACGGCTTGAGGCCGATTTCCCAGAAACCGTCGACGCGACCGGCAGCCACATAAGCCAGATCCAGCGCGGCAGAGCCAGAGCGACGGATGTCGGCACATTCGATGAACATGCTCTGGAACATCTTCAGGTAGGGCTCGATGTGGTGCTTTTGCTTGTAGGGGAAACCGGTGGCCAGTACGGTGCCAGCCAGCTCTTTGGCTTTGCCGACACGGATGCGGTAGCCGTTCAGCTGGGCGCCGTTACCACGGGTAGCCGTAAACAGCTCGTCACGAATGGGATCGTACACAACGGCTTGTTCGGTTTTGCCTTTCACACGCAGGGCGATGGAAACGGCAAAGTGCGGAATGCCTTTGACAAGGTTGGTCGTGCCATCCAGTGGGTCAATGATCCATTGGTAGTCCGGATTGGTACCGGCAATCTCACCAGACTCTTCAGCAACAATGCTGTGCTCCGGGTAAGATTTTTTGATGGTATGAATGATGGCCGCTTCGGCTTCACGGTCAACGTTGGTCACGAAGTCATTGCTGCCTTTCTGGATAGCCTCAATGTTCTCGGGCTGGGAGAAGGCTTTTACTACAACTTGACCGGCGTTGCGCGCAGCGCGCACGGCGATATTCAGCATCGGATGCATAGGTTCACCACTGGATGTTAAAGAACGGGGGATAAAAGGACGCGGTATGATACCAGTATTTGGTGCGATGGCAACGGTTATCCCCTACGACCGATGGATGACCGCTGTCAGCGCAAGCCGATCGCCATGCTCAACTAGCATTTATTATTGCCTGAGCGCACCAGCGGTGCATCCTGTGCTTTTTTGGCCAGTAGTGCGCCGCTTTTAATGGTCTGGAGCAAGCCACTTGATGCAAGATGAGGTGGCTATGGTGTTGTACCCGGTTAATACTGTGCAATCTGGCTATGACCAACAAGGAGTGAATCATGATCGATTTTTACACCGCCGCGACCCCCAATGGTTTCAAAGTGGCAATCGCCCTCGAAGAGCTGGGTTTGCCCTATCGGGTCATTCCCCTCGATTTGTCGGCGCTGGATCAGAAACAACCCGCGTTTCTCGCCATCAACCCCAATGGCCGCATTCCGGCTATCGTCGACCGGGATAACGACGATTTCGCCGTGTTCGAGTCGGGCGCCATCCTCATCTATCTGGCAGAGAAAGCCGGCAAGTTGCTGCCTGTCGATCCCAAACGCCGCTCTCAGGCCATCCAGTGGTTGATGTTCCAGATGGGGGGCGTGGGCCCCATGATGGGGCAGGCTAATGTCTTTTACCGCTACTTCCCGGAGAAGATCCCCGCCGCTATCGAGCGTTATCAGAAGGAGGGGCGCCGCCTGTTTGAGGTGCTCGACAGTCATCTTGCCCACCACGAATATCTGGCGGACGAGTACAGTATCGCCGACATTGCCACTTGGCCCTGGGTGCGCATTTATGACTGGAGTGGCATCTCCATCGAGGGATTGCCCCATCTGCAAGCCTGGATGGCCCGCATGGCCGAGAAGCCAGCCTGTCAGAAGGGGATCAACATACCGCCGCGCAAGGAGCAGCCTGATGAGCTGATCAAGCAGGCGCAGCAGATGGTAACGCGTTGATTTTTAACTACGGATGGGGCACCACGCCCCATAATATTAGAAAAACTAAGGCAAGCCGATTATAAAGATTCGTTCGTTTTTTGTGAGCTGAATCACTATGATGCCCCCATACCACCAAACGTCCTGTGCGGTGGTCTGGCGGGCTCCCCGCCTATTGTTTCCAACGCTGTTTTTGATTGCATCACAGCCTCTGTGATCGGATTCCTCTGGGCTATTTTGTGCCAGAGGGGCGGCCGCATTTTTTCGATTTTTTGGGACTGATATGGATAGGCACAGTTTTTATCCGTTGTTTTTATTGACCATTCTGATGGTTGCTGTGGGCCAGATGACCCAGACCCTTTATGTTCCCTCCATTCCCATGATGGCGGGGGACTTCAATGTGGCCTCGGGCCAGTTGCAGGCGGTGATGGCCTGTTACCTGATCCCCTATGGCCTCTCCCAGTTTGTCTACGGGCCGTTGTCGGATCGTATCGGCCGTCGCCCGGTGTTGATCGTCGGCATGATGGTGTTTCTGGTAGGCACCCTGACCATCCAGTTCATTCCGCACTTCACTGCTTTGCTGGTGGGCAGCTTTATTCAAGGGCTGGGGACCGGTGCCGGTGGCGCCATGAGCCGTACCGTGATGCGCGACCGCTACAACGGCGCCGAGCTCAACCGCGCCAACAGTCTGGTGAGCATGGGGGTGATCTTCTCCCCGCTGCTGGCGCCGGTGTTGGGTGGCTGGTTGACCGAGCTGTTCAACTGGCGCGCCGGTTACTGGTTCCTGTTTGGTTTTGGTGCCGTAGCAACTCTGGCAATCATGACCTGGTTTGCTGAAACCTTGCCAGCTGCAGCTCGTCAGCCGTTGCGGGTGGGGGCGGCCTATCGCCACGTGCTGGGCAACCCCAAGTTTCAGGGCAACCTGCTCTGCTTGATGGCGACTTTTGCCGGACTCGCAGTGTTTGAAGCGGCGGCCGGGGTGCTGCTGGGCGATGTGCTGAAACTGAGTGCCCGTACCGTGAGCGTGCTGTTCGTGCTGCCGTTGCCCGGCTATCTGTTCGGTGCCTGGCTCTCTGCCAAGCTGAGCTTTCGCCTGAGCCAGGGCAAGCTGATGCGTCTGGGGATCACCTTTCTGGCGCTCGGCTCCCTGATCATTCTGGTGCCGGGGTTGCTCGGGGTGGTGAGTGCTGCCTCGCTGGTCGGTGGTGCGGCGGTTTACTTCATTGGTAGCGGCATCCTCTACCCGACCGCCACGTCCTGTGCCATCGAGCCCTTCCCGGGTCAGGCGGGGACGGCCGGTGCCATTCTCGGCGGGATGCAGAATCTGGGGGCGGGCGTGGTGACCCTGCTGGCCGCCGGTTTCCCGATGACCGGTCAGGTGACCCTGGGGGCCATCATGACGCTGATGGTGCTGATCGTGGCGTTGAGCTTTGTCTGGCTGCGCCACCACGGTTCCCCCCACGAGCAGATGGCCATGTGACTGCTCCCCGCCGCAAGCGGCGAGGCTTCCCACTTCTTAGGCCGCGACCGTCAGATTGACGGATTTACGCTGGCCTCCATGGGCAGAAACGGCGAGCCCCGCCGCTTTTAATTCCAATATTCCTTGCTGTCGAATGTTCATGGCCGCGTTGATGTCGCGGTCATGCTCTGCCCCACACGCTGGACATACCCACTGTCGTTGGTGAAGTGGCATCTCCGGCATCTTGTGGCCGCACTCGCTACATGGTTTAGAGCTGGCAAACCACTGATCGAGTTTGATTAGGTGGCAGCCCACCGCTTGGGCTTTGTACTCCAGCCTCATGATAAAACCATGCCAGCCAGCATCGCCAATGGCGCGGGCCAGCTTGTGGTTTTTCATCATATTGGTTGTTTTAAGCGTCTCCACGATGATCGCTTGGTTATCGTCAACTATCGTGCGAGAGAGTTTGTGCTGAAAATCAGCGCGAGCATGGGCTACCCGCTCGTGCAGGGCGGCCAGCTGTAATTTGGCCTTACTACGATTGGCACTGCCTTTTGTCTTGCGAGACAGTGCTTTTTGCTTTCGCCGCAGATTGTGACTGGCGTTGATAAGATGGCGCGGGTTGGCCATCTTTTTGCCACTCGACGCAATGAGGTAGTGGGACAGCCCCATATCATAGCCTGTCACCTCTGTGATGAGGGAGGGCTTGGCGGGAGCCTCACGGCCATCATCGCAAAGGATGGAGGCATAGTATTTCCCTGTCGGGCCACGGCTGACCGTGATGCTGGAGACCACGCCGATAATATCTCGGTGAATGACAGCTCGGATGGGCGTCATCTTCGGTAACAGGATGGCATCGGTCAGCACTTTGCCATTGGGGTGGTAGCTCGATTGCCTGCCTCGCTTGCTCTTGAAGGTGGGCATCCTGGCCTTGAGCTTGGGGTTGAAAAAATTGGCGAATGCCTTATCCAGGTTGATCACCGCCTGCTGTAAGGCTTGTGAATCGTACTCTTTCAGCCAGCTGTATTTGCGCGATTTTTTTGCCACAGCGAGCAGGGGTTTCAAGTCGCGTTTGGGTTTCAGTGAAACCCCGTGGCGCTGGAACATGTGCCGCTGAATATGAAGGGCTTTGTTGTACGCGAACCGCACCGCGCCGAACTGGGCATTGAGGAATGCCGCTTGTTCGTCGGTGGGGTAAATACGTACTTTTGTGGCTCTTTTCATGATTAAAAACACAGTCTGTATATAAGTACAGTTATAGCGCGTGCCAGTGAAATCAACAACCGCTGCTGACGTGCGGCAGGCGCGACTATCGAGACACTGAAGACATAGGCGGGCTCGCAAACGCATCAGATTAGCTCCCCTTATATCCCCACCCGATTGGGCTAGGGTTTACGGGGCATCTGCTAAACGTGCTTGCCTGCTGCAAAACG
This sequence comes from Aeromonas veronii, assembly GCA_041319085.1. Classification (NCBI taxonomy): domain Bacteria; kingdom Pseudomonadati; phylum Pseudomonadota; class Gammaproteobacteria; order Aeromonadales; family Aeromonadaceae; genus Aeromonas; species Aeromonas veronii. The sequence continues at coordinate 1,493,960 of CP101033.1, forward strand.
AAACCCGCCTTTTGGCGGGTTTCGTCGTTATGGCCGCTGGCGGGTGGCCTGCGCGCCAGATCGAAAACGAGCCAGGCAGTGATCATTACCCGGCCGGTTGAGTGCGCACGGTACTCACTATGTTATTAAAGAGCTTTTTATCAAAAAGGTGAGGTAGGGCGACGCAACAACAAGCCATATCAGGCAGTATAGCAAGGTCATCTGCTTGTCCCGGAGATGGTTTGCGTGAGGGACATACGCTGCGAGTCATGTGACCCTGACATTTGGTTGGATTTGTCTGGGTCACTATCTTGTTCAAAATAAGCGGTGAATCGACTCACTCATGTGCATCTTAATCGTTTTATTAGATTGGATTGAGCTTTTTAATTTAATTTTTAAGGCATCTCTATGGGAGTAGGCTAGTCTCAACTGCGAAGCAAAGGATTTCGCCGTCATGATGACCACAATCACAATGAGGATCTGATAGATGGATAAACACGCTAGCGGGGCCGGTCAATGCCCCTTTGCCCATGGTGCCAATACTTCCGCCAGTCAGGAGCCGCAAGTTTGGTGGCCCAATGCCCTTAACCTCGACATTCTGCATCAGCATGACAGCAAGACCAATCCGATGGATGAGGCTTTCGATTATGCCGATGCCTTCAATAGCCTCGATTTCGCCGCTCTCAAAGCGGATCTGCACACGCTGATGACCGACAGCCAGCCCTGGTGGCCGGCCGACTGGGGCCACTACGGTGGCTTGATGATCCGCATGGCCTGGCACTCGGCAGGCAGCTACCGCGCCACCGACGGGCGTGGCGGTGCCAATACTGGAAACCAGCGTTTTGCTCCCCTCAACAGCTGGCCCGATAACGGCAACTTGGACAAGGCGCGCCGTCTGCTGTGGCCGATCAAGCAGAAGTACGGCAACAAGATCTCCTGGGCCGATCTGATGATCTTGGCCGGTAACGTCGCCTATGAATCCATGGGACTCAAGACCTTCGGTTTTGCCGGTGGTCGTGAAGATATTTGGCATCCGGAGAAGGATGTTTACTGGGGCTCCGAGAAGGCGTGGCTGGCACCGAGTGGCAGCGAAGGCACCCGTTACAGCGGAGAGCGGGATCTGGAAAACCCGCTGGCGGCGGTGATGATGGGCCTTATCTATGTTAATCCGGAAGGGGTGGATGGCAATCCTGATCCCCTGAAAACCGCTCAGGATATGCGCGTTACCTTCGCCCGTATGGGGATGAATGACGAAGAGACGGTGGCCCTGACCGCGGGTGGTCACACCGTCGGTAAGGCCCACGGTAACGGTAGCGCAGCCAAATTGGGGCCAGCCCCCGAGGGTGCGGATGTGCATGAGCAGGGGCTGGGCTGGATGAACCACGAGACGCGCAGTATCGGTCGCGATACGGTCACCAGTGGTATTGAAGGGGCCTGGACCAGTAATCCGACCCGCTGGGATAACGGCTACTTCAAGATGCTGCTCGGCCACGACTGGTGGCTCAAAAAGAGCCCGGCTGGTGCCTGGCAGTGGGAGCCGGTGGTCATCAAGGAGGAAGATCGCCCGGCAGATGTGGAAGATCCATCCATCCGCTGCAACCCCATCATGACCGATGCCGACATGGCGCTGCGCTTTGACCCGGCCTACCGGGTTATCTCCGAGCGTTTCGCGGCCGATCAGGATCTCTTCTCCGATGCGTTTGCACGCGCTTGGTTCAAGCTGACCCACAGAGACATGGGGCCGCGCAGCCGTTACCTTGGGGCCGAGGTGCCGAGCGAAGTGCTGGTATGGCAGGATCCGGTTCCGACTGTTGATTACACCCTCAGTGATGCCGAGATCGATGAGCTCAAGGGCAAGCTGCTGACCTGCGGTGTGGCACCTGCGGATCTTATCGTTACCGCATGGGATAGCGCTCGTACCTTCCGTGGCTCCGATTTCCGCGGTGGTGCCAACGGTGCCCGCATCCGCCTTGCGCCGATGAAGGATTGGGAAGGCAACGAGCCGGCTCGCCTCGAGCAGGTGCTCAATGCCCTGATCGCTCTGCAGGCTAGCTTGAGCAAGCCGGTCAGTATCGCCGACCTGATTGTGTTGGGCGGTAGCGCGGCTGTAGAGCAGGCCGCCAAGCGGGCCGGTATCGATATCACCGTGCCCTTTGCAGCGGGCCGTGGTGATGCCAGCGTCGAGCAGACCGATGTCGAGTCGTTTGCCTATCTGGAGCCGGTACATGATGGTTTCCGCAACTGGCAGAAGGGGCACTACCAGGTGCAACCGGAAGAGATGCTGCTCGATCGCGCCCAACTACTGGGGTTGACCGCGCGTGAGATGACGGTGCTGGTGGGCGGTATGCGGGTGCTGGGCACCAACCATGGCGGCTTGGCCCACGGAGTCTTCACCGACCGGGTCGGGGTACTCAGCAACGACTTCTTCGTCAATCTGACCGATATGGCCTATAGCTGGCAGCCCACCGGCCGCAACAGCTACCAGATCGTGGATCGCCAGAGTGGCGCGGTGAAGTGGACCGCGACCCGGGTTGATCTGGTGTTTGGCTCCAACTCGGTGCTGCGTGCCTATGCTGAGGTTTATGCCCAGCACGATGGCAAAGAGAAGTTCGTACGTGACTTCGTCAAGGCCTGGGTCAAGGTGATGAACAACGATCGCTTCGACCTGAAGTAAGCCGTCATAAAGCAGCAACGCCAGCCATCAGGCTGGCGTTTTTTTGGTCAAAACCGGGGGGGGCTGCGGTGTGTCCTCTCGCTGCTGCGCTGACGCTCATCTGTTACAGCAAAAAGAGCTCCCGCTGCATAAAAAACGCTCCTCATCAGCCTGCCTGAAAAAAAGCCAGCCCGTGAAGACGTGTGATCAGGATCTTGTTCTGTTGGCTCATATGGGCGTAACGGGCCGTCAGTTTGCCAGAGTAAGTGGATAAAACCATATTAAATCAGCACGTTAAATTGATATTTGTGTAAGCGGCAACGGGTTGATATTGATGGATGGAGCATGAATGTATCCGCTGGATACGCCACACGGAGGTGGCATGCTCCGCCCGGCCCCTTGGCTGGGCGTTTTTTATACATGGCCAGATGGCAACTTTTTAATGGGGGTTCGAGTAATTATTCCGGTTTGTCCAATGAGTTATCCCCAGAATCTGGGGATAACTCAGAATGCAAAGTAGTAGCAGAAGCGGCGGGTCAGGTTGAAGAACTGCCGCTGTCCTTCATCCAGCTCTTCCTGTTTGAGAAAGGAGGAGATGGTACGCTCATCTTCCCGCAGGTCGATCATCGGCACTGCTTCCGGCCGCTGGGCCTTGATATAGGGCAGGATCTTCGGTTTGAGCGGCATGGTGGGCTCGGTAGAGAGCACCAGCGCGATGTTATCGTCGGAGAGTTTCACCAGGGATCCCGGCGGATAGACCCCCAGCACCTTGACCAGCAACTTGACCAGATTCTGGTCGAACTTCTTCTGGGATAACTTGTAGAGCTGGCTGATAGCCTGACTCGGTGCGGCCGGGTTACCGCTATTGCGGGGATGGAGCAGCTCGTCGTAGAAGTCGACCAGCCCGATCAGCCGGGCCAGCGGCGGGATTTCCCCACCCTTGATCCCGAGCGGAAAACCGCTGCCGTCGAGTCGCTCATGGTGCAGATGAGCGACCTGACGAATTTTCGGCTCAAAGGCATTAAGCTGGGTCAGCATCTCCAGCCCGTATTGCGGGTGCATGTTGAGAAAATTTTGTTCGGCCTTGCTGAGATCCCCGCGTTTTTGGGTGATCTGACTCGGGATTTTCAGCTCGCCGATGTCGTGGATCAGTCCCGCAAGCCCGGCCTCCTCCAGCTCGATGGGGTTCATCCCCAGCTCGCGCGCCATCAGCATGGCGATAAAGGCAACGTTGAGGCTGTGCTGCAGCAGGATATCGGTGTGGGGGCTGCGGATTAGGTGCAGCCCAAGGGGGCCTTCGTGTTGACTGATAGTGAAGGCGGCATTGCGGACGATCTGGGCGGTGTTGGCTAGCCCCTCATCCGGTTTGAGGTTGAGCGCCCCGAGCGCGTCGCGCAGCTCGCTCATGGATTGGCCAAAGGCCTTGTCAGCGGCGCGCATGGAGCGGCGAAAGGCCTTTTCGTCAAAGGAGGGCGGGCCCGAGGCAATCGGCTCTTCCAACGCGTCAAGGTCGGGCCCTGCATCCGGGATATCTCCGCGCAGCAGCGGCTCGATGGGCAGATCGCTCTTGTCGGGGTCGACCATCAGCAAGGTGAGATCAAGATGGCGGAGAATGTCGAGTTGTTGCTGATCCTTGATCTTGAAGGTATTGAACATAAAAGGGTGGCTAGTCCATCCGGTGGGGAGATGGATATAGTGGCCTATTCTCAACTGCTCTATCGAGGCTTGGATCAGTGCCATCGGTGAACCTGCATTTCGTGAATGCCTACTCAACAAGCTAGCAAAATCCGATGGATAGACAACTAAAAATCCATTTTGAGGGAGCGGCTTACCCCGTGCTGTGATGGGGCGCACGAGCACTGCCCTCTTCCCTGTGGGCCTGTCTTAATTCTGTCTTAATTCACGCTTAAGTTTTGTTTCCTACTCTGGCCGGGTTCTTTCTGTGGCTTGACCGGCCTCCTGCGTAGCAGGCCGGTATGTAGGAGTTGTTTATGCAAGTGACCCTCGGTGTGCTTAAGACCAATTTTCTGCTGGTGCTTTTTTTTGCGCTAGTGCTGAACTGGCCGATCTTGTTACATTTCTACACCGCGCTCAGTGGCTTGTCGCATGTGAAAGCTGGCTTTGCTATCTCGATCCCGTTGGTGCTTATCGCGGCGCTCAATGCCGTGTTTATTCCCTTCACGTTCCGGTTTGTGCTCAAGCCCTTTTTTACCGTGCTGATCCTGAGCGGCTCCATCGTCAGCTACGCCATGCTCAAGTACGGCGTCATCTTTGATGCCGGTATGATGCAGAACATCGTGGAAACCAATAGTGGTGAAGCAGAGGCCTATTTGAATGGCTCGGTTGCGATCTGGTTTCTGCTGACCGGGCTGCTGCCCACCCTGGTGCTCTGGTCACTACGGATCCACTATCCGGCTCACTGGTATCAGGGGCTGGCGTTGCGGGCCGGTGCACTGGCCCTTTCCTTGCTGTTTATTGGGGGCGTCGCGGCACTTTATTATCAGGATTACGCCTCGGTCGGCCGCAATAACAAGTCGCTGGCCAAGGAGATTGTGCCCGCCAACTATGTGCACGGCCTCTACAAATATGGGCGGGATGTGCTGTTTGCCACCCCGATCCCCTACCAGCACCTGGGGACCGATGCCAGGGTGGTAGCCCGGGGAAGCAAGCCGACCCTGATGTTCCTAGTGGTGGGGGAGACGGCGCGCAGCCAGAACTACTCCCTTAACGGGTATAGCAAGGCGACCAACAGCTTCACTGCCAAAGAGCAGGGGGTGGTGTCGTTCAAGGATGTGCGATCCTGCGGTACGGCCACTGCCGTGTCGGTGCCCTGCATGTTCTCCAACCTCACGCGCCGTGGCTACGATGATAAGCTCGCCAGCTCCCGTGACGGCCTGCTCGATGTGCTGCAACATGCCGGGGTATCAGTGCTGTGGAAAGAGAACGATGGCGGCTGCAAAGGGGTGTGCCGCAATGTGCCGACCATCGAGATCCCCCCCAAATCCTATCCGGCGCTCTGTCAGGGGGAGTCTTGCTATGACGAGGTGCTGCTGGAGGGGCTGGATCAGCAGATTGCCGGGATGAAGGGCAACAAGCTGGTGGCTTTTCACCTGATGGGCAGTCATGGCCCGACCTATTTCCGTCGTTACCCTGCCAGCGAGCGCGCCTTTATGCCGGACTGCCCGCGCAGCGACATCGAAAACTGCAGCAATGAAGAGCTGGTCAACACCTATGACAACACCATCCGCTACACCGACAAGGTGGTGGGGCAGCTCATTGCCAAACTCAAGACCCTGGAGAGCCAATACAACGTGGGGCTGGTCTATCTCTCCGATCACGGCGAATCTCTCGGGGCCATGGGACTCTATCTGCATGGTACGCCCTACAAGTTTGCGCCGGATGATCAGACCCGGGTGCCGCTGCTGACCTGGTTCTCGCCCCAGTTGCAGGCCGATCGGCAGCTGGATATGAGCTGTCTGGCGGCGGAGGCGAGCAGCCAGCGTTTCTCCCACGACAACCTGTTTCACTCCATGCTGGGGATCATGGATGTGCAGACAAGTGTCTACGACAACAAGCTGGATCTGTTCAAGCCGTGTCGGGCGGGCTAAACCGCCAGCAATCACACAATAGAAAACGGCAGCCAGTGGCTGCCGTTTTGTTATCTCTCAATGTAAGTGACTTACTTCTGCTCCATGATGATCTGCAGCAGATCTCCTTCCAGCAGGGCCCGCTTCACCAGTGCGAAACCGCCGACGGTGGGCTGATTCTGGAAGCGCGCCTTCATGATGGGCAGGCCGCGATGGAAGCTCGGCAGAGACTGGTGCTCCACGCAGCGGCGAATGGCCGGGAACAGGATCTCTTCGGCGGCGGTGATTTCGCCGGCGATCAGTACCTTCTGCGGGTTGAACAGGTTGACCGTGATGGCCACCGCCCGTCCCAGATGCTCACCCACGTTCTCGATGACGCTGCGGGCCAGTTCATCGCCTGCCAACGCCGCCTTGCACACCTCCTGAATGGTGATGTGCTTCTCCTGCAGCGCGCTCTGGTGGCCGCGGCTGATGAGCTCCTTCACCTTGTCGACGATGGCTTCGTTGGAGGCGATGGTCTCGAGGCAGCCGAAGTTGCCACAGTGACAGCGCTTGCCGAGCGGCTCGACCTGAATATGGCCGATCTCGCCGACGTTGCGGTTCTGACCGAGGAACACCTGACCCTTGGTGATGATCCCGGAGCCCGTCCCTTGGTGGACACTCACCAAAATGGAGTCCATGCAGTCGCGGGACTCGCCGAAGAAGTGTTCGGCCAGCGCCAGCGAGCGGGTGTCGTTACCCACGTAGCAGGGGAGGTTAAAGTGGTTTTCCAACAGCTTCGCCAGCCCCAGATTACGGATCTGGTACTTAGGGGTATAGATGACCATACCGGATTCCGGGTTGACCAGGCCCGGCATGGTCAGCGCGATGCTGATCAGGTTACGGCTGCGTTCGCGGTTGGCATCGATAAAGGCGCCAATCTCCCGCAGCAGCATGTCGACCACGGGTTGCTGGTCGATCTCGGTCACCTGAGTGACGTGCTGGTCGAGCTCCTTGCCATCGAGATCATAGAGACTCAGTTGCAGGTAGCCACGGCCCAGCTTGGCAGAGACAAACTGAAAGCGTTGTTTGATGGTGGTCAACGAGATGGCGCGCCGCCCGCCGGTAGAGGCTTGCGGTGAGGTCTCCTTGATCAGGCCATGCTCGATCAGTTGCCGGGTTATCTTGGTCACGCTGGCTGGGGCCAGCTGACTCAACTCGGCAATCTTGACCCGGGAGATGGGGCCTTGCAGGTCAATGAGCCGATATACGGCTGCACTGTTCACCTGCTTGATAAGATCTACGTTTGCTATTTGTCCGCCAGTCATGATGTCACTGTTGTGTGTAGTGTCCGTTAACCACGGTCCCACGGACCGTGAAGTCCTGATCGAAGACAGTGAGGTTGGCTATTTTACCGACCTGGATACTACCGAGACGTGAATCCCATCCAATGGCGCGAGCAGGGTAGAGGCTGGCCATTCTCAGTGCTTCATCGAGCGGTAATCCGACCTGCTTGACCAGATTTTCCACCCCCTCAATCATGGTGAGGGAGGAACCGCCGAGTGTACCATTCTCGTCGACACACTGACCATCGCGTAAAAAGACGGTGGTGCCACAAAAATCAAATTTCTCAAAGCCTTCCGGCGCCCCGGCGGCGGCGGTGGCATCGGTGACCAGCACCAGTCGCTCGCCAAGAACCTGGTGTGCCAGACGCACGTTGGCCCAGTGCACATGGTGGCCATCGACGATGATGCCCGCATAGACATCCTTGCGATCATAGATGGCGCCCACGACGCCCGGCTCACGACCGTTGAGAGTCGGGGTCATGGCGTTGTAGAGGTGGGTCGCAAAGCGAATGCCGTTATCGAACCCGGCCATCGCCTGATCGTAACTGGCGGCAGTGTGACCGGCAGAGACCAGAATGCCCGCGTCCACCAGACGGCGGATATGGGCCGGCTCGTTGCGCTCCGGTGCCAGAGTGATCTTGGTGATGGCATCCGCGTTGGCGCAGAAGAAGTCGATCATCTCGTCCGCTGGCTGGCGAATTTGCGCGGCAGGGTGGATCCCCTTGCGCTTGAGGTTGGTATAAGGCCCTTCCAGATGGACACCCAGCACCTCATTGGGGTTGGCCGCCATGTAGTCGCGGGCGACCGCAACGGCCTGCTTCATGTCGGCATCCGGACTGGTGATCAGGGTCGGCAGGAAGCTGGTGGTACCGGATTTGAGGTTGGCGGCCTGCATGGTGGTCAGCGTCTCGCCCGTGATGTCGGTGTTGAACATCACCCCGCCACAGCCGTTGAGCTGCACGTCGATAAAACCAGCGGTCAGATTGGCACCCTTGAGGTCAATCTGCTCGATACCCGCAGGCAGTTCTGCCAGGTGAGAGATGGCGACAATCTTGTCGCCCTCGATAAGTACCCCGTAGCCGGTCAGCACGCAGCTGCCGGTGTAGAGGGTGCAGTTGGTCAATGCGTACATGACGGCTCCTTACAGACGGCCGATGTTGGCGGCTTCCAACTGCTGGAAGTAGCGAACGGTCTTGACCTTGAGTTCCATGGTGGAGGGCTCATCGCACACCATCATTCCCTTCGGATGCAACTGCAGGGTGGAGATGGTCCACATGTGGTTGACACTGCCTTCGACGGCGGCCTGCAGCGCCAGCGCCTTGGCGTGACCGGTGACCAGGATCAGGATCTCTTCGGCATCCATCAGGGTGCCGACACCCACGGTCAGGGCCAGCTTGGGCACTTGATTGACGTCATCACCAAAGAAGCGGGAGTTGGCTATGCGGGTATCTTCGGTCAGGGTCTTGACCCGGGTGCGCGAGGCCAGCGAAGAGGCCGGTTCATTGAACGCGATGTGGCCGTCATTGCCCACGCCACCCATGAACAGGTGGATACGGCCGTAGGACTTGATTTTGTCTTCGTAGCGCTTGCATTCGGCCACCAGATCCTCGGCATTGCCGTTGAGGATATTGATGTTCTCGGGGCGGATATCCACGTGATTGAAGAAGTTATTGTGCATGAAGCTGTGGTAGCTCTCCGGGTGGTCTGCCGGCAGGCCAACGTACTCGTCCATGTTGAAGGTGACCACGTTCTGGAAGCTCACTTCACCGGCTTTGTGCAACTCGATCAGGCGCTTGTAGGTATTGAGCGGGGTGCCACCGGTCGGCAGGCCCAGTATGAAAGGGCGCTCGGCAGTGGGTTTGAACGCGTTGATGCGGTCAACGATGTAGCGGGCAGACCACTGGCCTACTTGGCTGGCAGATTTCAACGGGATCAGGCGCATGAAGGATACCTCTGTGTCGGGTTGCGACCGGTTTGGCGGTGGCAATGGGCTAAGACGGACTCAAGTTGTTTTATAGCGTAAATAAAGATTGCAAACTAAGCCACTTCTATCCGCCACCTTTATCTTGTTTGGGTGATAACGATCACGTTTATTGGTTTATTAATTTGTGCGGCGAAATAAATGCCCTAGACTGCCAATCAAGCCTTGATGGCTTATGCGTCAAACGTGATAAGCACTTAATTTCTGAAAAAACATTAACTAAGGAGAGGAACCGTGAACATTCTCGGTTATTTGCAAAAGATCGGCCGTGCGCTGATGCTACCGGTGGCGACGTTGCCGGCCGCTGCAATTCTGATGGGGGTTGGCTACTGGATTGACCCTACTGGTTGGGGGGATAGCGCCCTGGCGGCGTTCCTGATCAAGGCGGGTGCTGCCATTATCGATAACATGTCGGTGCTGTTTGCTGTCGGTGTGGCCTATGGCCTATCCAAGGATAAAGACGGTGCTGCTGCGCTGGCGGGTCTGGTCGGCTTCCTGGTGCTCACCACCCTGCTGAGCCCAGCCGCCGTGGCGATGATCCAGCACACCCCGGTCGATCAGGTTTCGCCGGCCTTTAACAAGATCAACAACCAATTCATCGGGATCCTGTGCGGTATCATTGCGTCGGTGATCTACAACCGCTACAGCACTGTCGAGTTGCCCAAGGCGCTGGCCTTCTTCTCTGGCCGTCGTCTGGTGCCGATTGTGACCTCAGTGGTGATGATCCTCGTCTCCTTTATCCTGATGTATGTCTGGCCGGTGCTGTTTGGTGCCCTGATCGCCTTTGGTGAGTCGATCATCAATCTGGGGCCGCTGGGCGCGGGTATCTTCGGTTTCATCAACCGTCTGTTGATCCCGGTCGGTCTGCACCACGCCTTCTACCCGGTATTCTGGTTTGACGTAGCCGGCATCAACGATATCCCGAACTTCCTCGGCGGCGCCAAGTCGCTGGCTGAAGGCAAGGCGGTACTGGGTGTAACCGGTATGTATCAGGCGGGCTTCTTCCCGATCATGATGTTTGGTCTGCCGGGCGCTGCATTGGCCATGTACCATGCCGCCAAGCCGGAGAATCGTGACAAGGTTGCTGCCATCATGCTGGCTGCCGCACTCTCCTCCATTTTTACCGGTATCACCGAGCCGCTCGAGTTCTCCTTCATGTTCGTGGCACCGCTGCTCTATCTGCTGCACGCCATCCTGACCGGTATCTCCCTGTTCATCGCGGCTAGCATGCAGTGGATGGCTGGTTTCGGCTTCAGCGCTGGTCTGGTGGACATGGTGCTCTCCAGCCGTAACCCGCTGGCCACCCACTGGTACATGCTGCTGGTACAAGGTCTGGTGTTCTTCGGCCTCTACTACGTGGTGTTCCGCGTCGTCATCGCCAAATTCAACCTGAAAACCCCGGGTCGTGAAGATGACGAAGAGAGAGCTCCGGCTGCCGCTCAATCTACCGACCGTACCGAGCTGGCCAAGCAATACCTGGAAGTGCTGGGTGGTCAAGAGAACCTGGTCTCCATCGATGCCTGCATCACCCGTCTGCGTCTGACCCTGAAAGACCGCAGCATCGTCGATGAGCGCAAGCTGAAAGCCCTGGGTGCGGCCGGTGTGGTCAAGCTCGGCGAGCAGAACCTGCAGGTGATTCTGGGCCCATTGGCCGAAATCATCGCCGGTGAGATGAAAGCCCTGCGTTAATCGAGCGACTCGCTCACCTCAAGTCTAAGTCCATTGTTGACATAACTAAGGGCCCCGCTCAGGGGCCCAATATAAAAAAGCCAAGAAAATCCAACCTTTACTTCAAATGAGAGCAGCAGTTATGAACTTGAAACATTCTCTGTTAGCCATTGCCATGTCTACCGTTTTTGCCGGCCCCGCGCTGGCAGCCGATGCCGCCAAGCAGGCTGTGGTCGACTCCCTCGCCAACAACCTGGTGGTCAAGTATGAAGTGGTCACCAACGACGGTGCCGGTGCCGGCCTCGATTGCCAGGCGCTCGGTTCCGAGTGGGCGAGCTGTGGCGTTGCCAAGCTGCACCTGACCAATACCGGTGCGGACGTGACCTCCAAAGACTGGAGCATCTACGTCTCTTCCATCCGTCGTATCCAGCGGGTGGATAACGACCAGTTCACCATCACTCACCTGACCGGCGATCTCTATCGTTTGACGCCAACCGAGAAGTTCCAGGGCTTTGCCAAGGATGCTACGGTCGAAGTGCCGCTGGTGGTGGAATACTGGGTACTGTTCGAATCTGACATCATGCCGAACTGGTATGTCGCCAGCGAAGGTGCCGAGCCGAAAGTACTGGCCAGCATGAGCAACATCAATGATGCCAGCACCTACGAGAAGCCGATGCCGGCCGATGGCTGGAAGCGCACCAAGGATGACAACAACATCCTGATGAACAGCGAAACCCGTTTCGCGGCCAACCAGACCAGCACCCTGCTGCCGGCTGGCAAGATTGACAACCAGATCCTGCCGACCCCGATGAAGCAGGTAGTCAAGGCCGGCCCGCAGGTTGACTTCTCCACCATCAAACTTAATGCCCTGGACTTGCCGAGCGATCGCGCCGAGGCCCTGAAGGCTCAACTGACCAAGCTGGGTGTTACCCTCTCCGACACCGGCTACCCAGTGACCATCAAGCTCGGCAGCAAGCTCAAGCAGGCTGAAGGCTATGACATGACCATCGGTCAGAAAGGCACCGTGATCCAGGGTCACGACATCGAAGGCGCCTACTGGGGTGCTCAGTCCCTGATCTCGCTGCTGGGCGTCAACGACAAGATGGTCAGCCCGATGACCGTCGAGGATGCGCCGCGCTTTGAGTACCGTGGTATGCAAACCGACGTGGCCCGTCACTTCCGCAGCCTGGAGACCATGAAGAAGCTGGTTGACCAGATGTCTGCCATGAAGCTCAACGTGCTGCACCTCGGCCTGACTAACGATGAAGGCTGGCGTCTGGAGATCCCGGGTCTGCCGGAGCTGACCCAGGTCGGTAGCCAGCGTTGCCACGACGAGTCCGAAACTAAGTGCCTGATGCCGCAACTGGGCTCTGGCCCGACCAGCGACAATCAGGGCTCCGGCTTCTACAGCAAGTCTGACTACGTGGATCTGGTTCGCTACGCCAAGGCCCGCGGTGTGACCGTGATCCCCGAGATCAACATGCCGGCTCATGCCCGTGCTGCCGTGGTCTCCATGGAAGCGCGCTACAAGCGTCTGATGGCGGAAGGCAAAGAGGCGGAAGCCAACCAGTTCCGTCTGACTGATCCGGCCGATACCTCCAACGTCACCTCCGTCCAGTTCTACGACAAGATGTCCTTCATCAACCCTTGCCAGCCGGGTGCTGCCACCTTCGTGGCCAAGGTGATGGATGAAGTTGCCCAGATGCACCAGGCCGCCGGTCAGCCGCTGACCGCATGGCACTACGGTGGTGATGAGGCGAAGAACATCATGCAGGGCGGTGGCTATCAGGATCCGGCCGTCACCAAGAAAGAAGAGCTGGTCGCCTGGAAAGGTAACGTCGACTCCAGCAAGCAGGACAAGCCGTTTGGCAAGTCCCCGATGTGCCAGAAGATGATCGACGAAGGCAAGATCAAGGAAGTGGGCGAGCTGCCGGTTTACTTCGCCAAGGAAGTGGGCCAGATGGTCAAAGACCGCGGCTTCTCTACCCTGCAGGCGTGGGAAGATGGCCTGAAGTACGCCAGCGGTGCCAAAGACTTCGCCACCGACAACACCCGTGTCAACTTCTGGGAAACCCTCTACTGGGGTGGCTTCAACGAAGCGATGAAGTGGGCGCACAAGGGTTACCAAGTGGTGCTGTCCAACCCGGATTACCTCTACTTCGACTTCCCGAACGAAGTACATCCGGCCGAGCGTGGCTACTACTGGGCAACCCGTTTCAACGACACCCGCAAGGTGTTCGCCTTCGCCCCGGAAAACCTGCCGCAGAACGCCGAGACCTCGGTTGACCGCGACGGCAACGCCTTCGTGGCCAAGGGTGACCAGGATCCGGTCAAGTTCAAGGGGATCTCCGGTCAGCAGTGGAGTGAAACCGTGCGTACCGATGCTCAGTACGAGTACATGGTCTACCCGCGTATCTTCTCCGTGGCCGAGCGTGCCTGGCACAAAGGTGGCTTCGAGCTGGATTACGTGAAGAACCGCGAGTTCTCCGGCGAGACCAAGTTCGTCAACAAGGCCACCCTCAACAAAGAGTGGAACCAGTTTGCCAACGTACTGGGTCAGCGCGTGCTGCCGAAACTGGATCAGGCCGGTGTTGAATACCGCCTCTCCGTACCGGGTGCCAAAGTGGTGAACGGTGTGCTGGAAGCAAACGTGGATCTGCCGGGTCTGCCCATCCAGTACAGCCTGGACGGCTCCAACTGGAGTGCCTATGACGCCGCGGCCAAGCCGAGCGTGAATGGCAAGGTCTACCTGCGTACTACCAGCTTCGATGGCAAGCGCACCAGCCGCGTCACCGAACTGAACTGATAGCAGTCAACCGTTAACATGAGGTGGGTCGCAAGACCCGCCTTTCCCAAGGCTGATGGCGCATCGGGTTTGGGAAAGGTTGACTGTGCGTGTGAGCCTTTGTTGTGTGTGTATTGTCTGATTTATTTTTCATCACTTTCAGCCCCGCCTTGTGCGGGGCTTTTTTATGCATTTGCTGCGCAATGTGCCAACCCCTTCCGTTTTTAGCGGTGCAATGGCCGGGAAATGGTCCGGGATTGCCAAATTCAGGTTGAGACAGCGCCCGTAATAAGGGATCATACTCGGCTTGACGGCGGGGGGTTGAGGGTGCCAGCCGGCACAACTTCCGCCAGTGACGCTTTTTTGAGGTGAGCCATGAGTCAGGCGAACAGCCCAACTAACTTTATTCGTCAGATCATTGATGAAGATCTGGCCAGCGGTAAGCACAGCAGCGTGCATACCCGTTTTCCGCCCGAGCCGAACGGTTATCTCCATATCGGCCACGCCAAGTCCATCTGCCTGAACTTCGGTATCGCCCGTGACTATCAGGGCCAGTGCAACCTGCGTTTCGATGACACCAATCCGGTGAAGGAAGATATCGAGTACGTAGAGTCCATCAAGCAGGACGTGCAGTGGCTCGGCTTCCAGTGGAGCGGCGAGATCTGCTACTCCTCCGACTATTTCGACAAGCTGCACGGCTACGCCATCGAGCTGATTGAAAAGGGTCTGGCCTATGTGGACGAGCTGACGCCCGAGCAGATGCGCGAGTACCGTGGCACCCTGACAGAAGCTGGCAAGAACAGCCCGTTCCGCGATCGCAGCGTGGCAGAGAACCTGGCGCTGTTTGCCAAGATGAAGAACGGCGAGTTTGCCGAAGGCACCGCCTGCCTGCGCGCCAAGATCGACATGGCATCCCCCTTCATGGTGATGCGTGATCCGGTGATCTACCGCATCAAGTTTGCCCACCACCACCAGACCGGCGACAAGTGGTGCATCTACCCAATGTATGACTTCACCCACTGCATCTCCGATGCGCTGGAAGGGATCACCCACTCTATCTGTACCCTGGAGTTTCAGGACAACCGTCGTCTGTACGACTGGGTGCTGGACAACATCACCATCGACTGCCACCCCCGTCAGTACGAGTTCTCACGTCTGAACCTCGAATACACCGTCATGTCCAAGCGCAAGCTGAACCTGCTGGTGACCGAGAAGCACGTCGATGGGTGGGATGACCCGCGCATGCTGACCGTCTCCGGTTTGCGTCGTCGTGGTTACACTCCGGCCTCCATCCGCGAGTTCTGCAAGCGCATCGGCGTCACCAAGCAGGACAACATCGTCGAGATGAGCATGCTGGAAGCCTGCATCCGCGAAGACCTCAACGAGCATGCGCCGCGTGCCATGGCCGTGCTGCATCCGGTGAAAGTGGTTATTGAGAACCTGGCTGCCGACGAAGTGCTGACTGCCCCGGCCCATCCGAGCAATGCCGAGATGGGTTCCCGTACGCTTCCCTTCACCCGCGAAATCTTCATCGACGAAGCGGACTTCAAAGAAGAGGCGAACAAGCAGTTCAAGCGTCTGGTACTGGGCAAGGAAGTGCGTCTGCGCAATGCCTATGTGATCAAGGCCGAGCGCATCGAGAAAGATGCCGATGGTAAAGTCACCTGCATCTACTGCAGCTACGACCCCGAGACGCTGGGCAAGGATCCGGCCGATGGTCGCAAGGTGAAAGGGGTGATCCACTGGGTCAGCGCCACTCACTCCCTGCCAGCGGAAGTGCGTCTCTACGACCGTCTGTTCAAGGTACCGAACCCGGGTGCCGAGGATGACTTCGAAGCCGCGCTGAACCCGGATTCACTGGTGATCATCGAGGGGGCCCGTGTCGAGGCCTCCCTGAAGAACGCCAAGCCGGAGCAGGCTTACCAGTTCGAGCGCGAAGGTTACTTCTGCGCCGACAACAAGCTCTCCAGCCCGGAGCATCTGGTGTTCAACCGCACCGTTGCCCTTCGCGACTCCTGGGGCAAAGTCGAAGGCTAACTCAGTGGGGCAGGGGAGACCCTGCCCTGTGTGATGCCAGACGGCCTGCGCCGGACAATAAAAAAGCCAGCTGATGCTGGCTTTTTTATTGTCTGTTATCTGCAAGCCGCGGCCGACTTATTCGTTGTGCTTGCACTCACCGGTAGTACAGTGACCGTAGAGGTAGAGGCTATGGTTGGTGAGACGGATATTGAATTTCTTGGCGATCTCGCGCTGGCGCTGTTCGATCACCTCGTCGGAGAACTCGATCACCTTGCCGCAGTCGAGGCAAACCAGGTGGTCGTGGTGCTCCTGCGTGGCCAGTTCGAATACCGACTTGCCACCTTCGAAGTGGTGACGGGTAACGATACCGGCATCATCAAACTGGTTGAGAACGCGATAGACGGTAGCGAGACCAATCTCTTCACCCAGGTCGATCAGTCGTTTATAGAGATCTTCGGCGCTGGTGTGCTGGCAATCCGGCTGTTGCAGGATTTCCAGGATTTTGACCCGGGGCAAGGTGATCTTGAGCCCGGCCTTTTTTAACGCTTGGTTGTTGTCTGCCATATTCTACTTATTCGCATTCTCGAAGGTGGGGTTATTCTGATGGACTGCCGCAGGAATGGCAACCTTGAACTCGCTTGGCCTGTCATTATAGGTCGGAGCCTCCCTAAAAATAAACCCAGCAATTCAATGGGTTTAGTCATAAATGGCCGATTGGATTGAAATAATCAATCGTGTCTTCCGACTTGCTGGCATGGCAGATGTTGATAAGATGTAACTTTCATATTTCTGGTCGGATGAGATCCATGGATTGGCTTTTTGACAATGCGGCCTGGGTGCGGCGCGCACTCAACGCCTGGCCCCCCTTCTGGGGTGCCGGTATCAAGATAGAAACCCTGAGCGATGACTTTCGCTACTGCCGGGTGACCCTGAAATCCCGCTGGTGGAACAAGAATGCCAACCGCACCCAGTTTGGCGGCAGCATGTTTGCCATGACTGATCCCATCTATCCGCTGATGCTGATGGGCTACTTCAAGAATCGCTACTACGTCTGGGACAAGGCGGGCAGCATCAACTACATCAAACCCGGCAAGGGCAAGCTGGTGGCCGAGTTCAACCTGACCGAGGGCAAGCTGGCCGACATCGTGGCGGCGACCGAGGGGGGCAACAAACACTTCCCCGAATTCGAGGTGACGGTACAGGACAAGAGCGGCGAACTGGTGGCACAGGTCAAGCGCACCCTCTATGTGCGAGCCAAACCGGAGCACAGAGGTGAATAACAGGGGAGAATAAAGGCAGGCATCGCAACAAGCAGATACAACAAGGGCCCCGTCGGCTGTCTCTTATACACAAATCCCCAAGCATCGCTTGGGGATTTTTTTGAACCTTTTCCCTTCTCCGTGATCTGACTCTTTTGCCATCCCTTATCACGGCTCTAATATGCATCTCACCCAACTCGAACAATGGGCATTCGACCAGTTTGGCCATGCCAATCTCAAGGACCCCAGACGCACTGAACGTCTCGTCAAACTCGCCACCGCCCTTGCTCAACAACCCGGAGATTGCGTGTCACAACTTCCCCTCTCACCCGCCGACATGGAAGGCTCATATCGCTTTATTCGCAACCACCATGTCAATGCCGATGCCATTGCTGATGCAGGCTTTGCCACCACCGCAGCCCTAGCCAGGGACTACGACCTGTTGCTGGCACTGGAAGATACCACGGCCCTGACCTTCAACCATGCCAGCGTCCATGATGAGCTGGGGCACACCAATCAAGGCAGTAGTCGCGCTCTGCTGGCTCACTCCGTCTTGTTGTTTGCTCCGCATAAATCGCAGGTGGTCGGCATGATTGCACAGCGTATCTGGACCCGTGATGTCAGCAAGCGGGGAGAGAGCCACCGGCATGCCACCCGGCCTTACAAGGAGAAAGAGAGTCGCAAGTGGGAGGAGGCATCCGTGGCCTTTGCCGCCCGTCTCGGCACTCAGATGGCCAACGTTATCTCGGTCTGTGACCGGGAAGCGGATATCTACGAATATCTGCATTACAAGCAGAGCAACCAACAACGCTTTGTGGTGCGCTCGATGCAAAGTCGCTGTATCGAAGAGCATGACCACAAGCTCTACGACTATGCCCGGCAGTGCCACTCTGCCGGCACCAAGGTCGTCAAAATACCGCAGCGGGGCGGCAGAAAAGCCAGAGAGGCCGTGCTCGACATCAAGTTTACCAAAGTCACCCTAAAGGCTCCGGCCAACAAGCGTAACGAGCCGGATATCCCGCTCTACTACGTGGGATGCATTGAGCAGGGCGATGCCTCTGACCGGCTGGAGTGGCACCTGCTGACTAGTGAAGCCGTGACCGACGATGCACAGGCCCGCAAGGTTATCGGCTATTACGAGCGGCGCTGGCTTATCGAGGATTATCACAAGGTCTGGAAGAGTGCCGGCACTCGGGTAGAAACCTTAAGGATGCAGAGCATGGATAACCTGAAGCGGATGTGCGTCATCTTGTCGTTTATCGCGGTGCGTCTGTTGCAATTGAGGTTTATCAACGAGGAGTCATCGGCACAGAATCAAAGCTGCGAAACGGTGATAGGCCCGACGGGGTGGAAGCTGCTTTGGCGAAAGGTAGAGAAAACGCCGTTGCCAACCAAGGTGCCGGATATGAGATGGGCGTACCGGAGCCTGGCCAAGCTGGGGGGCTGGAAGGACACTAAACGAACGGGGCGGGCTTCAATAGCGGCATTATGGGAGGGCTGGTTTCGACTCCAGACCCTCCTGGAAGGCTACGAACTGGCGCAGTCTCTTGAGCACCAATAGTTGTGATCAAGAGACAGCCCGTCGGGGCCCTTGTTGTCAGAGAGAAAAGGGGAGGCGGATTACTCCAGCTCGCCCAGGCACATCTCTTCATGCAGCTGCTTGCACCAGCCCTTGACGCGCTCGGCAGTCAGCTCTGGCTGGCGATCTTCATCGATACCCAGACCGACAAAGTGCTTGTCATCGACCAGCGCTTTGGAGGCTTCAAACTCGTAGCCGGCAGTCGGCCAGTGACCGATGATGATGGCGCCTTTGGCTTCGACGATGTCACGCAGGGTGCCCATGGCGTCGAGGAAGTACTCGGCGTAGTCTTCCTGATCACCGCAACCGAAGATGGCGACCAGCTTGTTGGTGAAGTCGATTTCGCCCAGATCGGGGAAGAAGTCGTCCCAGTCGGCCTGGGCTTCGCCGTAGTACCAGGTCGGGATGCCGAACATCAGCAGATCAAAGCTCTCGATGTCGGCCTTGCTGCTCTTGGCGATGTCACGGACTTCAATCAGGTTTTTGCCCAGCTCTTTCTGGATCATCTTGGCGACAGCTTCGGTGTTACCGGTATCGCTGCCAAAAAACAGACCTACACTTGCCATAGTGTTTAGTTACCCGTATTTGGTGTTAATGCTCAACGCTCAGACTGCAATGTCCACCGCAAAGGCGGAATCAATCTGTTGTTTCAGAATAGATTGGATCAGCTCGGCTCGGCTGATGTTCTGTTGTAACGCAAGTTGGTTCAGGCGCTCCAGCAACTCGGCCTCCACCTTTAACTCTACCCGCTTCAGCCCATTTTCCCGATCGCGCTTAAGCTGGTTACGCTTGTTGATCTTGAGCTGGGTCTCGCGGGGGAGTGGATTGGTCTTTGGCCTGCCGGGGCGCTTCTCATTTGCGAACAGATCCAGTGTTGTTCGATCAGTTTGCTGTTTGGCCATACATCACAGATGAAAATAAGTTAGCCGAGTCCTGAGCCTTCCCAGCCCAGTTCGATCAGCCCCTTGGCGACAAAACCCGCACAACCCAGAAACAGTACCAACCAGACGATAAAACGGCCGAAACGGGGCACATTGCCGCGCTTGAGCACGTCATGAATGGCAAGACCAATCAAGATGAAAATCGCCAGAAAAAATAATTTCAGGCCCAAACTTTCGATCAGGTCGATATGTTCACTTAGCATGGATTGCGCACACTCCTTATGACGGGCGCACTATATCACAAAGGATTTGAAACTGTTAACCGCCTGTCGACAGGAAATCCACAACCAATTTGTTGAACAGAGCCGGTTTTTCCGCATGCAGCCAGTGACCGGTGCCGGCGATGACACGCACCTTTGCCGCCGGGAATTGGGCCAGTGCCGCCTCGCTGTATTGCGGCTGCATATAGTCAGAATCGCCCCCCTTGATAAAGAGCACCGGCCCCTCGAAGCGGCGATCATCCTCTGGCCAGCCCATGATATTGGCGTAGTTTTGCTCAAGCGCGGGCACATTGCAGCGCCAACCCCAGCCATGCTCGCCTCTGGCGAACGACTTGAGCAGGAACTGGCGCACCCCGGCGATCTCGATGTACTGCGCCAGCATGGCCTCCGCTTCGCCGCGGCTTTGTGGCGGCGTGTGCAGTGTGGCGTTGAGTCCGGCGAACACATTCTGGTGGCGGGAGTGGGGATAGGCGACCGGCGCCATGTCGGCCACTACCAGCTTGGTCACCCGCTCTGGCGCCAGCTTGGCGAGCTGCATCGCCACCTTGCCACCCATCGAGTGGCCAATCAGGGTCGCTTCGGCAATATTCAGCCGATCCATCAGGGTCAGGATATCGGCCGCCTGGGCTGGATAGCTCATCTCGCTGCCATGAAAGGAGGCGCCGTGGTTACGCAGATCGACGCTGATGACCCGGTACTGCTCGCAGAGGGCACGGGCCAGCAGGCCTAGGTTGTCGAGGCTGCCAAACAGGCCGTGGATCAGAATGACGGCCGGGCCCTGACCCTGCTCCTTGAAGTTCAATATGCTGTTTTGTTGCAAAATGACACCTTGTCGGTCGTGGGTGCGTAGCGCTTTTTTATTTAACGCACTGGAAAGAAAAGGATTTCATCTAACGGATGGGAAATTTATGTGGTTTTTTTTCTAAAAAATCCCGTCCGGATCGGCTATCAGTGCGGCTGATCACACACTTGGCCCGCTATTATGCCGTATTCTCGATGAGATTCATGTACATCTGTCCGCCCCTTGCTTGGGCTGTCGGGTTTGCCTATGTATAATCGCCGCATCCGAATTTCGACGAGTCCAGCGCATCCCTATGAAAACCATCGAGCTTGATGACGATCTCTACTTCTATATCGCCAGCCAGACCCGGCACATTGGTGAGAGTGCCTCCGATATCCTGCGCCGTCTGCTGGAACAGCCTGCTCACCAACGTGTGCCGGTTGCCGAGCCCGTTGCCGTCGCGCAGCCCAGTGCGGTCGCCACCCAGCAAGGGCTGCAAGCTCTGCTCGATTCCGGTGAGCTGCAAAAGGAAGAGAAGTCCATCAACCGCTTTATGCAGGTGCTCAGTACCCTCTACCGTGACGATCCGGTCGGGTTTACCCAGGCCACCGAAATCAAGGGGCGCAAGCGCGTCTATTTCTCGCGGGATCCCGAGGCTCTGCGCGCCAGTGGCAGCACCACCAAGCCCAAGCCGGTACCGGACACCCCGTTCTGGGTGATCACCAACACCAACACCAGCCGCAAGCAGAACATGGTGGCCCAGCTGATGGCCAGCATGGGCTATGGCGAAGAGGTGATCGCGCAGGTGTGCGGCGCAATCTAACGGTTTTTCAAGACTCAGGCCTTGCCCGGCAAGGCCGCCATTACGCAAGGAAAACGCCATGGCTCAGCATTCCCACGCCGGTCAACCGGCCCGTTTAAGCGACCTGACCAATATCCCCCGTCTGGTCAGTGCCTACTACCTCAACAAGCCGGACATGAGCCGCCCCGAGCAGCGGGTTGCCTTCGGTACCTCCGGCCACCGTGGCAGCGCCCTGCACAATGCCTTTACCGAATCCCATATTCTGGCAGTGACCCAGGCACTGGTGGAGTATCGCCAGCAGGCCGGTATCACTGGCCCGCTGTTTGTCGGCATGGATACCCACGCCCTCTCCGAATCCGCCTTTGCCAGCGCGATCGAAGTGCTGGTCGCCAACGGCGTCGAAACCCGTATTCAGGCGGGCCTCGGTTTTACCCCGACCCCGGTCATCTCTCACGCCATCCTGCGCTACAACTCTGGCAAAGAAGGGGCCAGCAAGCCTGCTGCCCGTGCTGACGGTGTGGTGATCACCCCGTCTCACAACCCGCCGGAAGATGGTGGCTTCAAGTACAACCCGCCCCACGGTGGCCCCGCCGAAGGGGAGATCACCAAGTGGGTAGAAGACCGCGCCAACGCCATTCTGGAAGCGGGTCTGGCTGGCGTGAAGCGCATGCCGTTCGCCGAGGCGCTCAAGAGCCCGTTCGTGGTCGAGCACGACTATGTCACCCCTTATGTGGATGATCTGAAGAACGTGCTGGACATGGATGCCATCAAGAACGCAGGCATCAAGATCGGTGTCGATCCGCTGGGCGGCTCCGGCGTCGCCTACTGGGACGTCATCGCCAAGACCTATGGCCTGAATATCGAGGTGGTGAACTACAAGGTCGATCCGACCTTCTCCTTCATGACCCTGGATAAAGACGGCAAGATCCGGATGGACTGCTCCAGCCCGTTCGCCATGGCGAGCCTGATTGCCCTTAAAGACAAGTTCGACATCGCCCTTGGCAACGACCCTGACTACGACCGTCACGGTATCGTCACCAAGTCTGGCCTGATGAACCCGAACCACTATCTGGCGGTGGCAATCCAGTATCTGTTTACCCATCGCACCGGCTGGTCTGCGGATGCGGCTGTCGGCAAGACGCTGGTCTCCTCGTCCATGATCGACCGGGTGGCCAGCGAGATTGGCCGTACCCTGAAAGAGGTGCCGGTCGGCTTCAAGTGGTTTGTGGATGGCCTCTATAGCGGCGAGTTCGGCTTTGGCGGTGAGGAGAGCGCGGGCGCCTCCTTCCTGCGCAATGATGGCACCGTCTGGACCACCGACAAGGATGGCTTCATTCTGGCGCTGCTGGCGGCGGAAATTTTGGCGGTGACCGGCAAGGATCCGCAGGCTCACTACGACGCGCTGGAAGCCAAGTTTGGTCGCTCCAGCTATCGTCGTATCGACGCCCCGGCCAACAGCGCCCAGAAAGCGGTGCTCTCCAAGCTGGATCCTGCTCTGGTGGAAGCCTCCACCCTGGCGGGTGAGCCCATCATCGCCAAGCTGACCAAGGCGCCCGGCAACGATGCCGCCATCGGTGGCCTCAAGGTGGTAACCGAGAACGGCTGGTTCGCGGCGCGCCCCTCCGGCACCGAGTCCATCTACAAGATCTACATGGAGAGCTTCAAGGGCGAGGCGCACCTCGACCTCATCCAGCAAGAGGCCCAGCAGATCGTCTCCGCGGCGCTGGCTAAAGCAGGCGTCTAAATCAGGTCGTCACCCTTGAGCCGTGATGGGGTTGAACGTTGGATATAACAAAGGAGCCATAATGGCTCCTTTTTCATTGTCTGTTTTATGCCTGCGCGTGGTCAGCGCGCCGCCTTCACCGCCAGCCCCAGTTGCCACACCGCCATGGCGTAGTGGGTGCTGTGGTTGTAGCGGGTGATGGCGTAGAAGTTGGGCAGGCCGTACCAGTATTGGTAGCCGGTGCCCACATCCAGGCGCAGCAGGCTCGACTCGCTGTGGTTGCCGAGGCTGCTGGTGGGGGTGAGCCCTGCGCGGCGCAGGGTGGCGACCGGGTAGCGGGTCTGGAAGCCGTGCTCATAGCCGGGCAGTTGGCCCTGACCGCGCACCGCCACCGGTTGGCCTTTCTCCCAGCCGTGAGCCTTGAAGTAGTTGGCGACGCTGCCGATGGCATCCACCGGATCCCACAGGTTGGTGTGGCCGTTGCCGTCAAAGTCCACCGCATAGCGCTGGAAGCTGGAGGGCATAAACTGGCCATAGCCCATGGCGCCGGCGAAGGAGCCTTTGGGTTCTGCCGGATCCATCCCCTCATCGCGGGTCATCACCAGGAAGGCTTCCAGCTCGCTGGTGAAGAACTCGGCGCGGCGTGGGTAATCAAATGCCAGCGTGGCCAGCGCATCCAGAATGCGGGTCTTGCCCATCACCCGGCCCCAGCGTGTCTCGACTCCGATAATGCCGACGATGATCTCCGGCGGTACCCCGTAGATCTGCTCCGCTCGGTTCAGCTCGCTTGCGTATTCACGCCAGAAGTTGACGCCGTTTTGCAGGTTGTCGGGGGTAATGAACTTGGCGCGATAGCGGTTCCAGGCACCGGTCGGGCCGGTGGGCTTGGTGGTGGTCGGCGCCTGGGCATCCATCAGGCGGATGATCCAGTCGTAACGCTCTGCCTGTGCCAACACCTGATGCAGCTGGGCGCTGTCAAAACCGTGCTTCTCGACCATCTTCTGGACGAACCTGTCCACATTGGGGCGATTGGCGAAATCCCCCTTGCTAACCCCTTGTGTGTAAACGGGTTTGCTCGATGGAGCCTGATTGATAAAGGCGCTGTTGGGCTGGGGCTTGACCACGGGCTTGGGCGTTGGGGCACTGCTGCAGCCAGCGAGCAGGGGGAATAACGACAGAGTGAGAAGAGAGGCAAGGCGACGCATAGGGTTCTCAAAGAGACTGACAAAAGTGTCGCCATGGTAAAACATTGTCATTCCCGTGCAAGTGTTCCGTGCGCCTTGCTGGCAGCCAATTCATCGTGCGATGGATTAGCCCTCCCATGGGGCTAATCTGTTTAGCGCTGGGGGGGACGCAGGGTGTGGTAACCGCTCCAGAGCCGGGTCAGGGTGGTGATGGCGCAGAGCAGGGCAAAGCCGTAGGCGAGCGGGGCGAAGGCGGCGGGCCACAGACACATCAGCACAAAGAGGGCGATAGTCTCGCTCCCCTCGGTGAGGCCGCCCAGATAGTAGAGGGACTTGTGGTGGTAGACCGGATTGTCGATCCCCCGCTTGCCCGCCATGATGGCAAACGCCAGAAAGCTCGAGCCGGTGCCCATAAAGGCAAACAGCAGGGTGGCGGCGGGCAGCGCATTGGCGGGGGCGGCGAGGGCAAAGCCCAGCACCACGGCGGCGTAGAAAATAAAGTCGAGCGTGATGTCGAGAAAGCCGCCGCAATCGGTGATGCCGGTTTCCCGCGCCACGGCGCCATCGAGCCCGTCCAGCAAGCGGTTGATCAGGATCGCCGCGAGCGCCCATTGATAGCAGCCAAAGGCCAGCAGCGGCAGCGCCAGCATGCCGATGGCAAAGCCGGTGAGGCTCACCTGATTGGCACTGATCCCGGCGCGGCAGAGCGGCTTGGCAAGCTGGGTGAGGGGGCTGCGGATCACGGGGATCAGGTGGCGGTCAAACAAGGTGAACTCCTCGGTTAAAAACAGGATTCGGTGAGGTGGAGTATGGTGCCCGGCGCGTCTTCCGCGTCGTGGGTCACCAGGATGGCGGGGATGGCCAGCGCCTTGATCTGGGCGAACACCAGCTCGCGAAAGGCGGCCCGAAGTGGCTTGTCGAGGCGGGAGAAGGGCTCGTCCAGCAGCAGGGCATCGGGTTCGGCCAACAGTGCCCGCAGCAAGCTGACCCGTGCCCGCTGACCCCCTGAAAGTAACTGCGGCAGCTTGTCAGCCTGATCCGCCAGCGCGACCTGTGCCAATGCGGCCAGTGCCTTTTCCCGCCGCGCGCGTTTTCCGTTGATGGTCGCAGGCATGCCGAACATCAGGTTCTCCGCCACCGTCAGATGGTCAAACAGCAGATCATCCTGAAACAGCATACCAATGCGTCGCGCCTGCGGTGGCAAGGTGTTGAGTGGCCGCTCGCCGAGTCTTACCTCCCCCTCCAGCCGGATTGGACCATTTCCTGTCAGCGCGCCCGGCAGTACCCCGGCGAGCCCTGCCAACAGGGAGCTTTTGCCACAGCCGCTGGCCCCCATCAGGGTCAATATCTCGCCGGGGGCCACCTGCAGGGCGGGCAGTGAAAGCAGCAGATTTTCATCAAGGTAAAGTCGAAGAGGCGTGGTGCTCAGCATATGGTTGTTTCCATCATGAGAGTTCATCGTGAGCCGCTCCCCTTGAGCGCCGGATTGATCCGCGCCGGCAGCCAGAGTGCCAGCAGATAGATAATGAGCGGCAGCAGCAGTTGCAGCAGGCCGTAGAGCCCCGCCAGCCGCCGGTTGAGGCCGCTGCCGATGGCCACCGCTTCGGTGGTGATGGTGACCACCCTGCCAGCGCCAAACAGCAGGGTTGGCAGATACTGGGCCAGGCTCACCGCCGCCCCGACGCTGAAGGCAAACAGCAGTGGGCGCGCCAGCAGCGGCGCTTTGACCTGCCACCAGGCTCGCCATGGCGTTGCCCCCAGCAGCAGGGCGCTCTGGGTGAGCCGCGGGTCGAACTGGCGATAGGGGCCGTGCAGGCACAAATAGACATAGGGAAAGACAAACAGCAATTGGCTCCAGAGCACCCAGCCCCAGCCAATGCCGCTGCTTATCGAGTCATGTGCAAGCCAGTCTAGCCCGAGCCGGATACCAAACAGCAGGCTGGCCTGCGGCAGCAACAGTGGCAGGCAGATAAGCCAGAGTGGCCAGGGGCTGCGCCCCGCTTGCACCTCCAGACTCAGCACCGCCATCACCAGCGCCAGCAATCCGCTCGCCAGCGCCAGCAGCGCGCTGGTTGTCAGCAGTGGCAGCAGGGTTGGCAGCAGATCCAGCCAGTAGTGACCGCTCCACTGGCTGGGCCAGAGGGCGGGAAAGGGCCAGCGGCGCGCCAGCGACCAGAGCAGCAGGGCCGCCAGCACCGCCAGATTGAGGGTGATAAGGGTTAATGCCAAGCCTGCTGCGAGCCGGTTGGCAAAGGAGTGGGGCTTTGCTCGTTTGCCATCGAGCCAGCAGCCTTTGCCCATCTCTTGATGAAGCCACTCCAGTAATCTGAGCAGGGCGATGAGCAGCGCCGTGATGGCGAGCAGCAGCAGGGCGCCGCTGGCGGTGGCGCCGCGCCAGAGCAGGTCCGGGTCCTGATACCAGAGCCACAACCGCACCGCCAGCGGGGCGGGGGCGTCTGGCCCGAGCAGCTGGGCGAGATCCACCACAGCCACTCCGTAGGCCGCCACCGCGTAGATGGGCAGGCGCAGGGCTGGCCAAAGCGCCGGCAGCAGCAGGCGCCACCAGATCTGGGGGGCGCTGAAGCCGAGGCTCGCCCCCAGCCACTGCTGGCGTGCCAGCTGGATGGGCTGTTGCGCGGCCATCGCCATCAGCAGTAGGAAGGGGGTCTCTTTGAAAACGAGCAGGGTAATCAACCCGAGCCCCAGAGGGTCGCGAATGGTCTGCCAGTCGGGGGGCAGTTCAAACCCGGTCAGAGTTGGCGAGACGAGCCGCAGCAGCCAGCCGGAGGGGGCGAGCAGAAAGGCAAAACCGATGGCAAAGGCGACGTGAGGCATGGCCAGTATGGGCGAGAGCAGGCGACGGAGCAGCTCGAAGGCCCGGCTATCGCTGTGGGCCAGCAGCAGGGCGGTCAACAGCAGAGTGCCGAGGGTCGAGGCGGCGCCAATCCACAGACTCAGCGCAGCGGAGTGCCAAAGGCCAGGCTGAGCCAGCAGCAAGGCAAGATGAGAGGCGGTCATCCCCTCCGCCAGCAGTTGCCACAGCCCCGCCAGCAGGGGGATGACTAAAACTGCCAGATAAATGACCGCCATCCCCATATTCATACTGGGGTGGCGCGTCAACCGGCGCGACGGTCGGGAGCGGGCAAGCGGGTGACCAGCGGCACTCATCAGTGACCGTAACGCTCGGCCCAGGCCGCTTCCAGTTTGAGCTGCCAGCTGGGGTGAGGCTCGGCCACCGCTTTGAAGCGCAGTGCCGGTTGCCCCTTGGCTGAATCAGGCAGCGCATCGGCCCGCAGCACGCTGGGATCACCCCAGAAGGCTGGATTGGCTTTTCGCGCCTGCGCCGCCGGGCTCAGCAGGAAGTTGGCCACCACCTTGGCACCCGCACGGGCGCTGGCGTTGAAGGGGATGGCGAGAAAATGGCTGTTGGTGAGCGCCCCTTTTTTCATGGCGACCGCTTCCACGCTGGGGGGCAGGGCGCCAATCTGGGCGGCGCTTTGCGCCTCCTGCGGATTGAAGCTGATAGCCATGGCCAGTTCGCCATCATCGAGTAGCTGACGGGTCTCGGCGGCGCTGGTGGGGAACAGTTTGCCCTTGCGCCAGAGTGCCGGGTGCAGTTCATCGAGCCAGGCCCAGAGCGGGGCGGTGAGCTTGGCAAAATCGGCATCGGTCGCCTCCCGATAGAGGGGGGCGGGATCCGGGGTCAACTCCAGCAGGATCTGCTTGAGAAAGCTGGAGCCATGGAACTGGGGCGGCTTGGGATAGGTGAAGCGGCCGGGGTGGGCCTTGGCCCACGCAAGCAGGGCGGCTGCCGAGGTGGGCGCTCTGGTGACCTCTTCGGTGTTGACCATCAGATTGAGCTGGCCGATGCCCCAGGGGGCTTCCAGTCCCTCTACCGGCAGGGTGAAGTCCTCACTCACCGGCAGGCTGCTGTCGACCAGCGCCATGTTGGGCAGCTCGGCGGTAAAGGGAGCGCCGAGCAGCCCCTGCTCCTTGAGCGCCTTGAAGTTCTCGCCGTTGACCCAGAGCAGATCGATGGGGCCGCCAGCTTGCTTGCCCGCCTGCTTGTTGGCCAGCAGCTGGCTGACGCTCTGGGCGATGTCATCCACCTTCACCTGCACCAGCTTGACCTGATAGTCGCGCGCCAGCTCCTGCCCGGCCCACACCAGATAGGCGTTGATCTCCGGGCTGCCGCCCCAGGCGTTGAAGTAGACGGTCTGCCCCTTCGCCTCCTCAAGGGTCTGCTGCCAGCTGTTATCAGGGCTGGCAAACAGAGGGCCGCTGGCCAGCAGTGGCAGGGCGCACAGCAGGGCGTTTAGCTGCTGTTTGAGCCGAGAGTTGCGGTGCGAGTTGAGGTGTGAGCCGAGCAGTGAGAATGGCTTGAACATAAACGTTTCCCTGGTTGTCAGGCGCCACGGCGCCAGCGGTGATAACGGGCCAGCAACGCCAGCACCCGGGTGGGCTGGTGGGCCCGTTTCCATTCACCGGCCACATATTTGTTTCCCTCCATCAGGGTGGGATAGGCGTGAATGGTGCCGAGGATCTTGCCAAGGCCTAGGCGGTGGCGCATGGCGAGCACGAACTCGGCAATCCGCTCACCGGCGTGAGTGCCTACTATGGTGGCGCCAAGGATAGTATCTTTGCCCGGCACGGTCAGCACTTCGACAAAACCGTGGCGCTCGCCATCGGCGATGGCGCGATCCAGCTCGGCCAGCTCGAAACGGGTCGCCTCGAAGGGAGTCCCCTGCGCCTCGGCCTCCTTGCGATTGAGGCCGACCCGGGCAATCTCCGGCATGGTGTAGGTGGCCGCCGGAATGACCCGATAGTCGGCCCGAAAGCGCTTGAACTGGCCAAACAGGGCATTGATCGCCGCATACCAGGCCTGATGGGCGGCGAAGTGGGTGAACTGGTAAGGGCCCGCTACGTCTCCCACCGCCAGTATGCTGGGGAAGTTGGTGGCAAGAAAGCCATCGACCGCTATGGTGCCGCGGGGGGCAAGCTCTACTCCCAACGCTTCGAGCCCGAAGCCGCTCACATTGGCGACCCGACCCAGTGCCAGCAGCAGTTGATCCCCTTCAATCACCTGCGTCTCATCGCCCCGGCGCAGTTGCAGCCGGATGGGGAGATCCCCCTCGGCTGCGGGCAGATAGTCGGCTCGTTCGGCGCGCCAGCCGGTGAGTAGCCGCACGCCATCGCGGCTCATCTGCCCGGCCAAGGCGTCGGCTACTTCTCTATCTTCGCGGGGCAGCAGTTGCTCCGAGAGTTCCACCAAGGTCACGGGAATGCCGAGCAGGGCGAAACTCTGGGCCAGCTCGCAGCCGATAGGGCCGCCGCCCAGCACCAGCAGGCTGCGCGGCGGGGTGCGCAGCTGCCAGAGGCTATCCGAGGTGAGGTAAGGCACCTGATCCAGCCCCGGCAACTTGGGCACCAACGGTCGGGCGCCGGTGGCGATGACGATATGGCGGCTAGCAAGGCGCTGGCCGTTCACCTCCACCTCCCAGGGGGAGACCAGTCGTGCCTCTCCTTCGATGCACTCCACCCCGAGCCCCTGATAGCGCTCGATGGAGTCGTGGGGCTCGACCTCCTTGATAACCTCTGCCACCCGCTCCATCACGGCGGCAAAATCGGCGCGCAATTCGGTGTGCGATTTGGTGCATGAGTGGCTTGGGCGAAAGCCAAGTTCTTCGGCTCGGCGCAGCTCTGCGGCAAAGCGGGCGCTTCGGATCAATGCCTTGGAGGGGACGCAGCCGCTGTTGAGGCAATCGCCCCCCATCTTGTGTTTTTCGATGAGTGCCACCTTGGCCTTCACCGCCGCCGCGATATAGCTGGTGACCAGCCCACCGGCGCCCGCACCGATCACCAGCAGGTTGTAGTCATAGCGAGCGGGTTTGCGGTAAGGGGCGAGCAGTCGGCGCTGCGCAAGGTGTGCGGTCAATTTCTTGACCAGCCAGGGCATCAGCCCCAGCAGGGTCAGCGCGACCATCAGGCCGGGGGAGAGGATATTGCCGGTGCTGGTTAACTGGCCAAGCTCGCTGCCCGCCAGCACATAGACGAAGGTGCCGGGCAGCATGCCAAGCTGGCTGACCCAGTAGTAGGTGCTGACTCTGATAGGGGTGAGCCCCATCAGCAGATTGACCAGAAAGAAGGGGAAGATGGGGATGAGGCGCAGGCTCAGCAGATAGAAGGCCCCCTCCTTCGCCATGCCGGACTGAAAGGTGGCCAGCTTGTCGCCAAAGCGGGCAGTGACCCAGTCGCGCAGCAAGAAGCGGGCGCTGAGAAAGGCCAGGGTCGCGCCTATGGAGCTGGCAAAGGAGACCAGCAGCAGCCCCCATGCGACGCCGAACACAGCGCTGCCCCCCAGGGTGAGCAGGCTGGCGCCGGGCAGGGAGAGGGCGGTGCTCAGCACATAGATAAGCACGAACAGCAGGCTGGCCGAGACAAAGTGGCTGTCGACCCATTGCGCCACTGCCGCCTGCTGGGCCTGCAAGGCGTCCAGACTGAGGTAACGGCTAACATCGAGGACAAAGAAGGTGCCGATAAGGCCCCCCATCACCAGTGCAAGCAACAGGCGGGTCCGGTTCATCAGGCGTCCTTGCTGTCGGGCTGGGCGGGGCGTTCCGGTTGCACCGGCAGCTGGCAGAAGCCCTGCGGCGCGATATCGAGGGCGGCGTTGAACTTGGCCGACATGTTCTGGAAGGCGATAAGACCGGTCAGCTCCACCATGGCATCGTTGTCGAACCAGGGCTTGAGGCGGGCCGCCTGTTCATCGCTCACCCCATCCAGCCCGGTCATCGCTTCGGTGTAGTCGAGCACCGCTTTTTCCCGCTCATCAAACAAGGGGCTTTCGCGCCAATTGGCCAGCGCCTCCACCTTCTCGCTGGAACCTGCTCTCTTTACCAGGGTCATGGCGTTGATGTCGACGCAAAAACGACACCAGTTAAGCTGGGAGACCCGCACCGTCACCAGCGAGCGCAGCACGGGATCGATGGGGGAGCGCTTGCGGTTGATGACGCCATAGAGGGTGGCGACGGCGGCAAACAGGCGCGGCGAGCGGCCCCAGCACTTGCCCGGAATAAGCACCTGACCATAGTTGCGCTTTTGCAGCCAGAAAAAGGGGCGGATAAACCAGGCATATTCCCGGTCGGGTTTGACCTCAACGCGCATCAGTGACCTTCTTGTTGTTTCACACTTACGGTTTCAAATTGGGTTTGTAGGCTTGGCCGAGGCGCTCGTTCAGGCGGATCAGGAAATCCTCGATCCGCGCCCGGTTGGTACCCAAGTCGCTGCGCCCCTGACGGGAGGCCGATCGCATATCGATGCGGGTCTCTTTGGGGCCGGCAAAGACCCGCAGCGCCACATCATCCTGAAAGCCGAACCAGCCGGTGGTGACCACTGCATCCAGACCATCGGGGCTGGGTTGTACCTGCCAGCCCAGCTCCTGCATCAGTTCGCTGGCTTCAATCAACACTTCGGCAGGAGAAGCCCTGGTAAAGAGAGGACCGGGTTTTGCCTCAACTGCTTTCAGCGGGGCGCTATTTATTGGCAGATCCTGCGCCGTTCTAAGCTCTGCCGCCCAGCGCAGCTGGGGGGGATTGTAGGGATCTGTGCTCACATCATTGATCAGCGGCATCCGCAGCGCCTGTGCCACAAATGTCAGGGGTAGCAGTAGCGGCAAGGCGCCAAGGCTGTTGGCGTAGCGGTTGCGGCTCCAGGGCAGGCGCACCAACAAGATAAGGGAGACAAGCGCTCCGATGAGACAGATCGCTAAACCGATCCACCAGGGCCAGAGATGAAAGCGGCTGCCGAGGGCGCCAGCGAGCGGGAGTAACCAGGCCAGCAGGGGCCACAAGCAAAAGCGGGGCATAGCACGGGATCCATCGTCGAATGTGGACAATACCGAGAAGGATAAACTTAATTGCCTGATAACGTTAGTAAATTGATGAGGGTTTGGCGTGGTTTTGGCCAGTTTTGCGAGGGGGATGCAGAGGGAGATGAAGCCCGCCTGATGGGAGCTTCACCGAGAAAATGGTCAGTTGCGATGGCGTAGGGCGCTTTCAAGCAGGGGTTGCTGCGTAACCATTCATCGGCAGGGGCTTGACGCACACAACTCGGAGGGGTTGGGGTAATCCGTTTTCTCGATAGAGGCTCGGACGATCGCGCGCAGCCACTCCTGGGGACAACGACCCAGCCGTTTGGCCGTCTCTGCCAACGACCGTATGCGTTGACGAAACAGCTTCCTACGGAGCCTGTAAATAATTCTGTGTCACTGCCCACTCCATTACAGGTGATCGTTTACGCTCAACCGCTGAGCTCGTAGTCATGTTCTTTCTCTATGGGGAAAAGATCTGGCCCACTGGATACTTGCTAATTCATAGTCGTTGCGTCTATAAAGACCAATTACTCTTGTCCGGATAGCAGCAATGAAGACCCATTCTGATGAACTGACCCTGTTTGTGGCGGTGGTGGAGGCGGGCAGTTTTCGCCAAGCGGCGGAGAACCTCGGCATGGATAACTCGGTGGTGAGCCGCGGTATCAAGCGGCTGGAGGAGAAGCTCGCCACCGTGCTGCTCAATCGCACCACGCGTCGGGTCAGTCTGACCGAGGAGGGGAGCTGGTTCTATCTGCGGGCGGTGAAGATCCTGACCGAGATGAGCGAGGCGGAGGGGCATCTGCTGATGCGCCGGGAACAACCCGAAGGGGTGTTGAGAGTCGATGCCGCCACCCCGTTTATCCTGCACCGGCTGGTGCCGATCATCGGCGAGTTTCGCCGTCGCTACCCCGCCATCGAGCTGCAACTGCATAGCTCGGAGGGCTTTATCAATCTGATGGAGCGGCGGGTTGACATGGCCATTCGCATCGGCGAGCTGACGGACTCCTCTTTGCGTGCGTTGCCGCTGGGCCGTTCGCGGTTGCGGCTGCTGGCTTCCCCCGCTTATTTAA
Organism: Aeromonas veronii; assembly: GCA_041319085.1. Lineage (NCBI taxonomy): Bacteria > Pseudomonadati > Pseudomonadota > Gammaproteobacteria > Aeromonadales > Aeromonadaceae > Aeromonas > Aeromonas veronii. The sequence continues at coordinate 1,527,387 of CP101033.1, forward strand.
GCGAGCGCGGCACCCCGCGCCAACCGGCGGATCTGCTGAGAGGCCACGAGCTGCTCGGTTTTTTGCATCCCGATCACCTCAACCACTGGCCGCTGCTCAGTGCCGAACTGGGGGATCGCTTTGTCATCACCCCCAGCCTGCGCGCCAGCAGCGGCGAAACCTTGCGCCAGCTGGCGTTGCGCGGGGAGGGGATCGTCTGTCTGTCGGACTTTATGACCGGGCCGGATCGAGCGAGCGGGGCGCTGGTGGAGGTGCTGGCCCGTAGCAACAGCGGCGCTTCGCGCCCCATCAATGCGGTGTACTACTCCGATGCCCAGCGGGATATCCGGCTGCGAGTCTGGCTCGATTTCCTTAAAGAACAGCTCGGCAGTCAGATGCTCTAGCGCCTGCTCGCTGGCCGGGTAGCCCGAGAAGGGGGTCGCCGCGCATGGGGTTGCCTAGGGAGGATAGGAATTATCATCAGGGCGCTGCTAAAAGCCGCGATGAACCAAAAAAGAAGAGGCCGACATCGCTGTCGGCCTCTGCATTTTTTTCAGCTCAAGGCGGTGTCGGTTGCCCGATCACTCCTCTTCAGCCCAACGGCGTGAACGCTCAACCGCTTTTTGCCAGCCGCTGTAGCGTTTGGCGCGATCGTCTCTGTCCATCTGCGGGATGAACTCGCGGTCCACGCTGAACTTGTCTTCCAGCTCGTCGGAGCTCTTCCAGAAGCCGACTGCCAGACCCGCCAGGAAGGCGGCGCCCATGGCGGTGGTCTCGATGCGAGTCGGACGTACCACCGGAGTGTGCATCATGTCAGCCTGGAACTGCATCAGGAAGTCGTTGGCCACGGCGCCGCCGTCTACCTTGAGGGCTGCCAGCTTGATGCCGGAGTCCTGCTGCATCGCATCCAGCACATCGCGGCTCTGATAGGCGATGGATTCCAGCGCGGCACGGATGATGTGGTTGCGGTTCGCGCCACGGGTCAGACCGACCATGGTGCCGCGAGCATACGGATCCCAGTAGGGCGCGCCCAGACCGACGAAGGCCGGTACCAGATAGACGCCGTTGGTGTCACCCACCTTGGAGGCGAAGTAGTCGGTATCGCGGGCGTCGTGAATGATCTTCAGCTCGTCACGTAGCCACTGGATGGTGGCGCCACCCATAAACACCGCACCTTCCAGCGCGTAGTTCACTTCCCCTTTCGGGCCGATGGCGACGGTGGTCAGCAGGCCGTTATTGGAGCGAACCGGTTCGGTGCCGGTGTTCATCAGCATGAAGCAGCCGGTGCCGTAGGTGTTCTTGGCCATCCCTTTTTCAAAGCAGAGCTGACCAAACAGGGCAGACTGCTGGTCACCGGCAATACCGGCGATGGGGATGCGGGAGCCGCCGCCACGGGTGGTGTAGCCGTACACTTCGGAAGAGGGTTTCACTTCCGGCAGCATGGACATCGGGATGCCCAGCTCGTCCAGCATCTTCTCGTCCCACTTCAGGTCGCGGATGTTGTAGAGCATGGTACGGGAGGCGTTGGTCGGGTCGGTGACATGCACTTCGCCATTGGTCATCTTCCAGACCAGCCAGGTGTCGATGGTGCCGAACAGCAGCTCGCCGTTCATCGCCTTCTCGCGGGCACCTTCCACATTGTCGAGGATCCACTTCACCTTGGTACCGGAGAAGTAGGCATCCAGCACCAGACCGGTGTTCTCGCGAACATACTCTTCCAGACCGCGTGCTTTCAGCTCTTCGCAGATGGCGGCGGTGCGGCGGCACTGCCAGACGATGGCGTTGTAGATGGGCTTGCCGGTGGCTTTTTCCCAGACAACGGTGGTTTCACGCTGGTTGGTGATACCGATGGCGGCGATCTCTTCGCTACGCAGGCCAGTCTTGGCCAGCACTTCGGTAAAGACGGAAGATTGGGTCGCCCAGATCTCCATCGGGTCGTGCTCTACCCAGCCCGCTTTCGGGTAGTGTTGGGTGAATTCGCGCTGGGAGGTGCCGACAATGTTGGCATCCTGATCAAACACGATGGCGCGGGAGGAGGTGGTTCCCTGGTCCAGAGCGACGACATATTTCTTTTCAGCAGACATGATGTTCTCCACGTTTATTTTCTACGTTGGGTGCCGTCTTATGCGGCAGCCTCTTCTTTGGTGGTTTGGGTAGCTTGCTCGGCGGCGGCAACACGGTTGCCCGGTACACAGGGAGCCAGCACTTTGATATACAGAGCGGTACCAAGCTGGGCGCCAACGATGGGGCCAAGGATCGGAACCCAGAAGTAGGGGTTGTCACGACCACCGGTCAGGGCGACATCACCCCAGCCAGCAAAGAACGCGAACAGTTTTGGACCAAAGTCACGGGCCGGATTCATGGCAAAACCGGTTAACGGGCCAAGGGAGGCGCCGATCACCGCGATCAGGATACCGATCAGCAGGGCGGCCGCGAAACCTTTGGGGGCGCCGTTGTTGTTGTCACCCAGCGCCATGATGCCCAGCATCAGGACGGCGGTGATCACCAGCTCGACGGCGAAGGCTTGTATGTTGGTCAGCAGGGCATTGGGGTAGGTGGAGAAGATCCCGGCGGAGCCGAGGCTCTCGACGCTGCCGCGCACCACGTTATGGGTCACTTCCCACTGGGTGAAAAGGTTACCATAAAGGAAGTAGACAAGGGCCGCGAAGCAGAAGGCACCGGCCATCTGGGCGATGATGTAGGGCACCACCTTGCGCTTGTCGAACCCGCAGAAGGTCATCAGCGCCAGGGTCACGGCCGGGTTCAGATGGGCACCTGAAATGCCGCCGGTCACATAGATGGCGATGGCCACGCCCAGACCCCAGGTAATGGAGATTTCCCATTGCCCGAAGTTGGCGCCTGCCAGCACCAAAGCGGCGACACAACCGACGCCGAAAAATATCAGCAAGCCGGTTCCGATAAACTCGGCGATGCATTCGCCAAGCAGGGTATTGGGTCTTTGTATGCTCATACTTTTGTTCCTTATATCCACCCGTAGAGGTTTGATGTTCTATCTCGTTATGTTTTGGTCCCATCTATTGCGCCCAAAAACGTTTTTTCTTGTTTGAGTTTGCGCAAACTTAATGCTCGTTTTCGCTCGTTCTTGGACGTGAGAGAAAATAAACCTTCTGTGGCAATACACCATCCCCCTGCCATTGGAAATGTGGACAAGATCCCACTCATTGCTAAGGAAATGTGATGAAAAGCAATCATCATCGCTGCAATTACTCATTATGGGGTATCGCGATGCCTGGCTACACAAGGGCTGGATTTCAATGTTCGATCACTCATCTGATGATTATTTTGTAATGAAATTGCAACAAGTTCGTCTCTGTTATTGATTAAATGCTCATATATGAGCGCAATTGGCTCGCTTACGAATGGGGGATTATCTGGTTATCTGTACGACCGGGGCGCTCTCCATCGCCCTGCTGGCGATGACCCTCAAACACGAGAACATTGCCGTTGCGGCCAAGAAAGCGGCTGCCAATAAGGCATAAAACGTGATCGTCAGCTTATTGATCCCAAAGGGGATCAGGTAAACTGCCAAAAGGCCCCGCATCTGCCGGGGCCTTTTTTCGTTTCATCATCGGAGTGCAAGCGTGAAGCAAACCCAACGACATCTGGAGATCCTGGACGTCCTGACGCGGCAGGGATTTGTCTCGACCGACGATCTGGTGACCCACTTTGACGTCAGTCCCCAGACCATTCGCCGGGATCTGAACGATCTCGCCGAACAGAACAAGATCCGGCGCCATCATGGCGGTGCCTCCCTGCATTCGAGTACCGTCAATACCGCCTACAGCGCCCGTAAAGTGATGCAACTCAAGGAGAAAGAGCGCATCGCCCGCGAGGTCGCGGCCAATATCCCCGACTGTTCCTCGCTGTTTATCGACATCGGTACTACTACCGAGGCGATCGCCCGTGCCCTGCTCGATCACCGCGAGCTGCGCATCGTCACCAACAACCTCAACGTGGCCAGCATCCTGACGGCCAAGGATGACTTCACCGTCATCATCGCCGGTGGCGAGATCCGCAACCGCGATGGCGGTATCGTGGGGGAGGCGACCCGCGACTTTATCGGTCAGTTTCGCATGGACTATGGCGTCATCGGGATTTCGGGGATCGACAACGACGGCTCCCTGCTTGATTTCGACTATCACGAGGTGAAGATCGCCCAAGCCATCATCGCTCACTCCCGTCAGGTGTTCCTGGCCGCCGACCACACCAAGTTCGGTCGCAATGCCATGGTCAATCTGGGCAATCTCAACCAGATCCACGCGCTCTTTACCGATCAGGAGCCACCGGAAAAGCTGACGCGATTGATGGCGCAACACCAGATAGCCTGCCACATCTGCTGACGGCGAAACACGCCAAGGCTGTGCCGGTCGCCCGTTCGGGCGGCCTCCTTTCTTTTTTTGTCTCCCATCCCTGCACCCATCTCACCCCTTTATGGGTATTGCCAAAACCACTATTCAATCTGGTTTTTTTGGCTATTAACCCGCCGATTCTGGCCCGACGCCATTTGCTCCGCTGACCTGTCCCCTTTGCCACCTCTGGCGGGCTGTGGCGATCACACTTTCGCCATAAAATGTTCGTTTGTTGTATTTTCATGTTCTAAAATGAGCGAAATCAAACATTGCTGTTATAGCAATCATAAAAATGAAAGTAGGTGAACATGAGCGAACATTATGATCTGGTCGTCGTCGGTGGCGGCATCAACGGGGTCGGCATCGCAGCCGATGCGGCAGGACGGGGTCTGAAGGTTGCCCTGTTTGAGGCGCAAGATCTCGCCTCTGCCACCTCGTCCAACTCCAGCAAGCTGATCCATGGCGGTTTGCGCTATCTCGAACATTACGAATTCCGGCTGGTGAAAGAGGCGTTGGCGGAGCGTGAGGTGCTGCTCGGTATGGCGCCTCACATCGCTCGTCCCATGCGCTTTCGCTTGCCGCATCGTCCGCACCTGCGTCCGGCCTGGATGATCCGTGCCGGTCTGTTCCTGTATGACAATCTGGCCAAGCGCGACAAGCTCAAGGGGAGCTGCGGTGTGCGCTTCCTGCCGCAAGATGGCCTCACCGCCGGTATCAACAAGGGGTTTGAGTATTCGGACGCCTGGGTCGACGATGCCCGGCTGGTGGTGCTCAATGCCATAATGGCCCGTGACAAGGGCGCCGACGTGCAGACCCGCACCCGTTGCATCAAGGCGGTGCGCGGTTCCAAACACTGGACGCTCACTTTGGAGCGGGAAGGGGGCGAGCAGTTCACCGTCACCTGCCGTGGTCTGGTCAATGCGGCCGGCCCCTGGGTCAAGACCTTCTATGACGAAAGCCTGAACGAAAAATCTCCCCGTGGCATTCGCCTTATTAAAGGCAGCCACATGATAGTGCCGCGCATCCATGAGCGCGAAGAGGCCTATATCCTGCAAAACGAGGACAATCGCATCGTCTTCGTCATCCCTTATCAGCAGGACTATTCCCTCATTGGCACCACCGATGTGGAGCACCACGGCAGCCCGCGGGAAGCGAAGATCAGCGAGGCCGAGATCAATTACCTGTGCAAGGTGGTCAACGCTCACTTCACTCGCCAGATCGCCCCGAAAGATGTGATCTGGACCTATGCCGGGGTGCGTCCGCTCTGTGATGACGAATCAGATTCACCGCAGGCGGTGACTCGTGACTACACCCTCGAACTGTCTGGCGAATCGGACGGCGCGCCGCTGCTCTCGGTATTTGGCGGCAAGCTCACCACCTATCGCAAGCTGGCTCAGGCCGCCTGCAACAAGCTCAAGCCCTGGTTCAGCCAGATGGGGGATGACTGGACGGCGACCAGCCGTCTGCCCGGTGGCGAGTTTGACTGCTCGGTACGCGAGCTGGCGCGCGCCTTTGCGCTGGAGTTTGACTGGCTCGATGATCGCAGCGCCCTGCGCATTGCCGAAGCCTATGGCGCCCATGCCCGTCTCTGGCTGAAAGAGGATCGCGGCATTCACTTCGGTGGTGGCCTGTACGAGTCGGAAGTGCGCTATCTCATCGAGCGGGAGTGGGCCTGTTCACGGGACGATATCCTCTGGCGCCGTAGCAAGCTGGGGCTGCGCCTGAACGAGTCAGAGCAGCAGATGCTGCACATCTGGCTCGACCAATATCACTGCGCTCTGCGCAAGGCGAGCTGATATCCGCCATGGGCATGGATCTGAAACGAGTGAAGCCGATGGCCGAGATCGGCTGGAACGAGACCACGGCCTACCATATCTTCCTATATCAGATCGATGTAGACGGGTTGTTAAGTGGTGTCCCCGACAAGGCGGTAGCCGTCATCAAAGCCCATGAATGGGTGGCTAAAATAGCCACCAGGCGCCATTTGAATGCAATGCGAGGCCAAGTGGCCTCGTTTTTTGTTTGGGGTTCCTGTAGCGGGAGTGTGCCCCTTGTCAGAAAATAGCCAGATGACATCATTGTATGCCTGATCTGCATCGTTTTACGCAGTTTTTACGTAGCAGATCGCTGGCATGAAATCGGCAGAGCGGTTAGTCTAGCGGCGTTGAACCAACCCCATGAGGTACAGATGAAAACCGTATTGCGTTTTAGCCTGCTGGGCGCCTTGTTGTTGGGTGGCCATGCCTTCGCCGCCGAGCCGAAAAAATTTGATATCAGCATGTTCCCAGCTGCTGACGTGAATCAGGAACGTGTGGTGATCCGCCTGCCTGAAGTCGAGAAAGAGGCCGACATGATGGTCGAGCTGCAGGTCGGCAAAAAGATGATGGTTGATTGCAACGTACCGCGTTTTGCAGGCAACCTGGAACAGCACAGCGTCAAAGGCTGGGGCTACAACTATCTGCAACTGGGCAAGGTCTCCGATCCCATCAGCACCCTGATGGCTTGCCCGGATAACCAGCAGAAAGAGGCCTTCGTCCAGATCTACGGTCAGGGCTTTTTCGTCAACTACAACTCAAAACTGCCGTTCGTGATCTACGTGCCGCAGGAGTATGAAGTGCGCTACCGTCTGTGGCGTGCCGACAACCTGGCCCAACCGGCCATGATTGAGTAAGCATGTTTGAACCAAGGGTTCAGCTGGTTCATCTGATGTGAAAAATAGAGCGCCATTTGGCGCTTTATTTTTGCCTGTGTAGTCCAAAAAGTGACGTGCAAATTGGCTGCGCGTTTACATAAGTTTATTATTTATCAACGTTTATTGTGTGTGATGCCACAAAATCAGTGTCAGCGATGGGGCAAAGTGACTTCGATAAAGGATATTTATTAATATAGTGAGAAAATTGATTTTGCACTCGGCGATGGCCTGATGATACTTGCCCGCAAAGGTCAAACTAACCAGTAAAAAGAGCACTATGAGCTTCGAATCAGACAAGCGTTTCAACGACTTCAAACATTTTCCCCGTGGCCTGCGTCGCAGTGGTGAATTCACTGTGGCCGAAGCGGACAGTCTGGAACAGTATGGTACCACCATGCTGGCACTCTACCAGGGCACCCAGGCTCCCCGTGACGATGTCGAGTCAGCCTTCGTTGAGCAGGTCAAATCCGGCGTAGCCGGTGCCAACCCCCATGCCAAGGTGTGGTTCAAGTACCTCAAGGTGATTGGTCCCAAGCGCGTTCATCGCCTCTGCACCATCGTTGGTGGCGCCAGCGAAGAGAGCAGCGGTGGCGGCAGCTTTGATGTCGGTGGTGGCAGCGGCGGTGGCAATAGTGACGAGTCCATCGATTAATGGATACCGAGCTGCTTCGGACCTTTATCGAGGTCAGCAAGACCCGGCACTTTGGCCGGGCTGCTGAAAATCTCTACCTGACCCAGTCGGCAGTGAGTTTCCGGATCCGTCAGCTAGAGCAGCAACTGGGTGTCAGTCTGTTTGCCCGTCATCGCAACAATATCCGCCTGACCGCCTCCGGTGAGCGTCTGCTGCCCTACGCAGACGCCATCTTGCATACCCTCGGTCGTGCCAAGCAGGATGTGGCGCTCTCGCCGGGATTCAGCCAGCAGTTGGCCATCGGCGCGCCCGCGGTGTTCTGGGAGCTCGATTTCAACGACTGGCTCAATCACATCTATGCGCTGGCGCCCGGTTTGGCGGTGCGGCTTGAAACGGCCTCCCGCGAGCACCTCTGCCGTCAGTTGCTGGAGCGCTCCCTCGATCTGGCCCTGCTCTCCGAGCCCACCAAGATCGACGAGATCGCCCTGCATCCCATCGGTGAGTTGGTGTTCGAGCTGGTGAGCCGGGATCCGGCCGCCAATGCCGACAACCTGATGCAGATGCCACACATCCACCTTGACTGGGGCACCAGCTTCGAGCCGCAGCCCAGCCGCTTGCAGAGCCTGCAAAAGACCCCGGTGCTGCACTCCAGCTCCGCCAGCATGGCGTTGCAGTTCGTGCTGGCCAACGGCGGTGCTGCCTACCTGCCGCGGCGGATGGTCAGCCCTTTCCTCGAGCAGGGGGCGCTCCATCTGGTTGAGGGGGGCCAGCCGCTGAGCCGTCCGCTCTATCTCGCCTATCTGGAGAAATCCGATCGCCGGGAGCTGATCGATCAGCTGCTGACCCTGCCACTGGGTTGGCACGACGCCGAGCTGCGCCTCAACGTCGAATAAGCGTCGAGTGTTATCCAAGGAAGAGCCCACCCCCACGGTGGGCTCTTCTGTTTGGGGAAAATTGCAGGGAGCAAGGTCACGTAATTGGTGCGGGATGCTTGGCGTCATCGGCCGGTAACGGTACCTTTTCAGGCTGTTTATCCGATTGAGCACTGACAGGGATGGATTGCAATTGATCGACTTTAGTCACCCCGAATGGCGGGCGCTGGCGCAGCAGTTGCTGAGCCACTCACCGGTGGTGATCCGTGGCCGCCAGTGGCAACCGCTGGTGGGCCTGCTCAAGGATAACCAGCTGCTGCTCGCCCATGACAGCCACCGCTATGAGCTCACCCCGGCCGGACGGCGCTATCTCACCCGCGAGCTGATGCTGGCGGAGATCGCCTCCGCCCCCCCCGAGCCCGAGGAGTGGTTGCATGCTCAGGGTTGGCAATTGGGTGCGCAGGTCAACGAGCGGGTGCTGGCGGCGCTCTATCGCAAGAGCGAGGTGAACTTCACCCCCAACGAGCAGATCGATTTTGAGGACAAGGGGATCCGGCTCTGTGCCGATCAGCTGTTGCGCTTGCGCGCAGCCCAGCCGTTCAGCCTCTTTTTCAGCGGCGGCACCCTGATCGATGCTGCGCCCTGGTTGCAAGCGCTGGGGGAGGTGGCCCTGCCCGAACGTACTCTGGCTGGTCTTGGCAAGATCCTGTGGGGGGTGGGGAATATTGAGCGGGTGATCACCACCGACAGCGTTGGCGCCTTTGCCGAGCTGCCTCTTGAACCCGGCACCTTGCTGGCGTGGGCCCCCCCATCGGCTCCTCTTGCCTTGCAGCAGGTGGTGGCCGCCTTGCCGCCCAATGTGCTGTGGAGTCATCTCACCGCCCTCGACCCTGCCGGGGTTGATCGACTGCAGGCGCTGGCCCAGCGGCTGGGTCGTCCGGCCAGTTGGTGGTTGCCCCGAGATCTGGCCCCCATCCTCAGCGCATATGCCCAACCGTTGACTGAGGCTCGGCCGTGGGAACCGAGCCGGCTCCCCAAGTCATTGTTAGCGGTTTGTAGCCGTTTGGTTGAGTCCAATGGTGGCTTGTCGGCCGAGGTGTGCGCACTGGCGCCAGCGTGGCATGCCGTTGGTTGAAATTGGCCTGAAAGCGAGCCAAAAAGCGGTTTTCCCCCATTGAACGCGGTGATATAAAGAGTTGACGAAGCGCTCGCCAGATGAGCGCTTTTGTTTATCAAGCCGCTTTGCCACCCAACGAACTCAACGGAATACAGGGAATACCATGTTTGAAAAGGTTGTTGCCGCCCCAGCGGATCCGATCCTGGGCCTGACCGAAGCCTTCCGTGCTGACTCTCGCAGCCACAAGATCAATCTGGGCGTAGGGATCTACAAGGACGAGTCCGGTGCCACCCCCATTCTTCACTGCGTCAAGAAAGCCGAGCAGAAGCTGCTGACCGACGAGAAGACCAAGAACTACCTCGGTATTGAAGGCAATATCGAATATGGCCGCATCGTGCAGCAACTGTTGTTCGGGCAGCACTCTGCGCTGGTTGCCAGCGGCCGCGCCAAGACCGCGCAAGCGCCGGGCGGTACCGGTGCCCTGCGTATCGCGGCCGAATTCGTGGTGCGCAACGGTCTGGCCAAGACCATCTGGATCTCCGATCCCACCTGGGCTAACCACGTCAGCGTATTCCAGGCCGCGGGCCTGACCGTCAAGTGGTACAAGTATTACGATGCCGCCACCAAGGGGCTCGACTTTGCCGCCATGCAGGCTTCGCTGGCCGACGTGCAGCCGGGTGAGCTGGTGCTGCTGCACGGCTGCTGCCACAACCCGACCGGTATCGATCCCACTGCCGAACAGTGGCGCGCGCTGGCCAAGCAGAGTGCTGCCGCCGGCTGGTTGCCGCTGTTTGACTTCGCCTATCAGGGTTTTGCCCGTGGTATCGAAGAGGATGCCGAAGGTCTGCGTATCTTCGCCGAATGCCATGACGAACTGCTGGTGGCGAGCTCTTTCTCCAAGAACTTCGGCCTCTACAACGAGCGGGTCGGCGCCTTCACCCTGGTCAGCGCGACCAAAGAGATCGCCGACGTGGCCTTCACTCAGGTCAAGACCGTGATCCGTGCCAACTACTCCAACCCGCCGTCACACGGTGCGGCTGTGGTCACCGCCGTGGTGAGCGATCCGGCTCTCTATGCCGAGTGGGTCGAAGAAGTGGCTGCCATGCGGGTGCGTATTCGCGAGATGCGCGAACTGCTGGTAGAGAAGCTGGCGGCCCTCGGCGTGAGCCAGGATTTCAGCTTTATCCGCGAGCAAAACGGCATGTTCTCCTTCTCCGGTCTCTCCAAGGATCAGGTTGAACAGCTCAAGAGCGAGTTTGCTATCTATATCGTCGGCTCCGGCCGGATCAGCGTGGCCGGGATCACCCGTGCCAACATCGATCCCCTGTGCGAGGCCATCGCCAAGGTGCTGTAACCGCATCTGGCACTATGCCATGAAAAAGCCCGTCACCTTGGTGACGGGCTTTTTTGATCGCCAACGGCTGATCGCCAAACAAGGGGAAGGGCGACTCAGCGGTGGCGGGCGCCTTGCCACTGTTTGCGCAGTTGCAGCAGCAGCGCGGTCAGGGCGCCGCCGCTCAGGGCGGTGAGCACCGCCAGCAGCAGGCTGCCGAGCAGGAAGGGAGGCACCAGGGTGGCCGCTTCCTGCTCCAGCCAATGGAGGGTCCAGGTAAGGTGGAAAGGCTCCGGCGTCTGGTGCAGTACCAGACAGCCGGTGCGATAGGCGTAGAGATACATGAACGGCAAAGTCAGCGGATTGTTGAACCAGACCGCCAGCAGCGCCAGCGGCAGGTTGAGGCTGAATGCCAGCGCCAGACCGACTGCGATGAGCGAGTGCATCGGGATGGGGAACCAGCAGGCGAAGATCCCGGCAGCCACCGCGCCGCTCAGGGCGCGTGTGCCCCCTTGCCAGAGGGCAGGGGCAAGCAGTCGCTCACCAAACAGGGCAAACCACTTCTGCTGGCGCAGGGTGTCGGGATCGAGCTTGAAGCGGGCAAACCAACGACTCAGCATGGGCGGGCCATCTTGCGTTTTTGCCACTGGCGCACCGTGCTGATCCGCCAGAAGGTGCGGATCAGGGTGTAACCGATAAGGGAACTGAGCAGGGCCAGGATCAGCGAGCCCAGCAACAGCGGCGGGGCGACTGTCCCCAGCACCGAGACCAGCCACTCCCAGGTGAACTCAATCTCTATCTGCTGCGCCGAATGTCCCAGCAGCTGACAACCGACCAGATAGGCACCATAGAGCAGGGGCGGCATGGTAAAGGGGTTGGAGAGCCAGACCAGTGCCACCGAGAGCGGCAGATTGACCCGGCACAGGATGGCGCCACCGGCGGCCAGCAGCATCTGGCAGGGGAGCGGCACCCAGGCCATAAACAGACCCACCGCAAATGCCCCGGCTGCCGAGCGGCGGTTGAGGTGCCAGAGGTTGGCATCGAGCAGCAGTTTGCCGAACAGCCGCAAGTGCTTGTGTTCTTTCAGGGTTTGTTGATCGGGCATCCAGCGTTTAATGAGTCGTTTGGGCATATTGAAACCTTGCTAAATACTTGCTCCATGGATCTGCGTCTGTTGTCGTTTGCCTTGGGGGCAAGCTCCTCACTGCTCTGGCCATGGTTACCTTCACTCGCATGGGGGGGCCTGTTGCTGTCCCTGCTGATCCCCCTTGCATATTGCCGTGCCTGGCGATGGCTGTTTCTCCTGCTCGGCATCCTCTGGATGCAGGCCAATCTTGCCTATCGGCTGGCCTGGCTGGAGCGGTTGGGCGATCAGACGAGCCACATGATAACCGCACAGCTGCAAAGTGCAGAGCCCGAGGGGGATAAATTTGTCCGACTGTTGCTGCGGGTGAGCACCCTAGACGAGCAACCGGTGACACCTGAGCCCCTGATCCGGGTCAATGCCTATCAGGCGTTGCCCACCATGACAGTGGGCAGCCGGATCATCCTGGTGACCTCGTTGAAACCGGCTCATGGCCTTGCCAACGAGGCGGGGCTGGATGGGCGGCGTCAGCAGCTGGGCAAGGGGATCACCGCCACCGGCAATTTGCGCCGGGTGATCGACATTCAACAGGCACCTGCGGGCTGGCGCGAACGCTGGATGGGCGCCGCGACCGGGAGTTGGCGTCAGCTTGACCATGCCCCCTTGCTGGCGGCGCTCACCTTTGGCGAGCAGAACGGCATCACGGATGCCCAGTGGGAGCTGTTTCGCGGCAGCGGTCTGACTCATATCATCGCTATTTCAGGGCAGCACATCGCGCTGGTGGCGGTGCTCGGGTGGTGGTTGGGCAGGCTGTTTGGCCTGCGCGGCGCCATCATCACCTCCCTGCTGTTTGCCGCCGTCTACAGCGCATTGGCGGGGTTTGCGGTGGCCACCGAGCGGGCCCTGATCATGGTGCTGGTGTGGAGTGTGTTGCGCTGGAGCCGGCGAGAGTGGCCTGCCTGGCGCATCTGGCTGTGGGCCTTTGTGGTATTGACCCTCTGGGATCCCTTTGCCCTCTATTCGGCCGGCTTCTGGCTCTCGTTTCTGGCGGTGGCCATTTTGCTGCTGGTGGGATATGTCCACGACAAGCCGGGGCTGTGGCAGATCCAGCTCTGGCTGCTGCTCGGTCTGCTGCCGCTGCAGCTGGCACTGTTCGAGGGGATAGCGCCGTTGGCCATGGTGATCAACCTGCTGGCGGTGCCGCTCTTTTGTCTCGCCATCATTCCGCTGGCGCTGATCGGTGTGCTGCTGGCGCCGCTCTCCACCGCGCTCGCCTATGTCCTGTTCTGGCTGGCAGATCTGGGGCTTGGGTGGGTGCTGACAATCCTGAATTGGCTTTCTGATCAACTGCAACTATGGTGGCCACTGCCCGGCTGGTGGCTGCCGCTCTGCACCATGCTGTTGCTGCTCTGGTTCGCCGCACAGTGGCGCCCGGCACGCTGGCTCTGGCTACCGGGTCTGTGTGCGCTGTTATTGGCGCTCTGGCCAACGCCTGTCCGCTGGCAACTGCGGGTGCTGGATGTGGGGCAGGGGCTGGCGGTGCTGATCAGCAAGGGGGAGCGTGCCATCCTCTATGACACCGGTGATCGCTATCCCGGAGGCTACAATATGGCGGACGCGGTGATCCTGCCCCAGCTGAGCCACCTGGGGATCCGGGTCATCGATCGCCTCATCATCAGCCACAAGGATCGGGATCATGCCGGCAATCGCAAGCGGCTGCTCAGCGCCATGCCGGTGCGCCGCGAGCTCTCCTCTTACCCCTTCAGCGAGGGAACCACCCTTTGCCAACGTGGGCAACAGTGGCACTGGCAGGGGCTCTCGTTTACGGTGCTCTGGCCCGAACGTCCCGGCGGCGCGCGCAATAACGATGGTTGCGTGGTACGTATCAGCGATGGCGAGCGCAGCGTGCTGCTCAGTGCCGATATCGAACGGCAGGCCGAGCAGCGACTGGTGGCGCTGGAGGGGGAGGGGTTGGCCAGCACCTTGCTGGTGAGCCCCCATCATGGCAGTCGCACCTCCTCCACGCCGCCGTTTGTCGCGGCGGTGGCGGCGCAGGAGGTGATCCACAGCGCCGGCTTTATGAATCAGTGGGGCTTTCCCCGTCCCGATGTGGTGGCCCGCTATCGGGATGCCCGCCAGTGGATCACCGGTCAACAAGGGGCGCTGTTGGTCGAGCCTGCAGCCGCGGGATTGAGCGTGACTGCCGAGCGCAATCAGGGCCCCTGGTACCGGCGGGGTGGCGAGTGGTGGCGGCCGCGACTGTGGTTTGAGCAATAATCCGTCATTTCCGCAGCGGAGGGATGCTATATCGGTGGCGGCGCTTGGTGTAAGCCTGCGCTTTGGCTAGAATAGCCCGTCATTTCCATTACTAACGGCTATTCATGCAACAAGAAACCTCACAAGAGAGCTGGCCAATATTCAAACGCCTGCTCGGTTATGTCCGTGATCGCAAGTTGGGCCTGGTCGGTGGCATCATCGGGATGTTGGGCTACGCCGCCGTGGATACCACCTTTGTCTACTCCATCAAGCCGCTGATCGATCAGGGCATTAATGGTAACGACAGCACTGTATTGAAATGGATGCCCTTCTTCGTCCTCGGCATCGTGGCCCTGCGCGGTGTTGCCAACTTTCTTTCCAACTACTGCATGGCCTGGGTCGGCAACCACGTGGTGATGCGTCTGCAACAGCAGGTGTTCAACCACATGGTGGCGATGCCGATGAGCTTCTTCGACCGTCAGAACACCGGTCATCTGCTCTCCAAGGTGACCTATGACGCCAGTCAGGTCTCTTCGGCTGCGAGCACCACGCTAGTGACCCTGGTGCGGGAAGGGGCGACCGTGGTTGGCCTGCTCGGCCTGATGTTCTGGCACTCTTGGCAGCTGTCGGTTATTTTTCTGGTGGTTGGCCCGTTGGTGGGGATCATCATTGGCCTGATCAGCCGCCGTTTCCGTAAGATCAGCCGTCACATCCAGCAGGCGGTAGGGGATATCACCACCTCCACCGAGCAGATGCTCAAAGGGCACAAAGAGGTACTGATGTTTGGTGGCCAGAAGGTTGAAGAGAAGCGCTTCTTCCAGGTCAGCAACAACATGCGTCAGCAGACCATGAAGATGGTCGCCGCCGATGCCATCGGCAGCCCGGTGGTGCAGATGGTAGCCTCCATCGCGCTGGCAGCCTTCCTCTACGTCGCGACCATTGACAGCGTCAGATCAACCCTGACTGCCGGTACCTTTACCGTCATGATCACCTCCATGATGATGCTGCTCAAACCGCTTAAGAGCCTGACCGACGTTAACAACCAGTTCCAGCGTGCCATCACCGCTTGCCACAGCCTGTTTGGCCTGCTCGACAGCGAGCCGGAACAGGACAGCGGCACCCGCACTCTGGAGCGTGCCCGTGGCGAGATCGAGTTTCGCAACGTCACCTTCACCTATCCGACCAAAGAGACCCCGGCGCTGCACAACGTCAGCTTCAAGGTCGAGGCAGGTAAGTCGGTGGCGCTGGTGGGCCGTTCCGGCTCCGGCAAGAGCACCATCGCCAGCCTGTTGACCCGCTTCTACGACATCGATCAGGGCGAGATCCTGCTGGACGGCATCAATATCCGCGAATACAAGTTGAGCGAGCTGCGCAAGCAGTACGCGCTGGTCTCCCAGCATGTCCACCTGTTCAACGACTCGGTGGCCAGCAACATCGCCTACGCGGCAGAAGACAAATACAGCCGCGATCAGATCGTGCAGGCCGCCCGCATCGCTCATGCCGACGAGTTCGTTAGCAAGATGCCGCTGGGGTACGACACCGTGGTTGGTGAGAATGGAGCCTCTCTTTCCGGTGGTCAGCGTCAGCGAGTCGCCATCGCCCGCGCCCTGCTGCGCGATGCGCCGGTTCTGCTGCTGGATGAGGCCACCTCGGCCCTCGATACCGAGTCCGAGCGCCACATTCAGGCTGCCATCGACGAGCTTTGCAAGGCCCGTACCTCGCTGGTGATCGCTCACCGCCTCTCCACCATCGAGAAGGCGGACGAGATCCTGGTTATCGACGAAGGCCATATCGTCGAGCGCGGCAACCACGAAGCATTGACGGCGCAGCGCGGCACCTATGCCCAGCTGCGCGCCATTCAGTTTGGTAACCATGCGCAGGGAACCCAGAGCTGATGCTGCAACAGCTCTGGTTCGGTAAAAGTGGCTGGCACTGGTTGCTGGCCCCTTTTGCCCTGCTGTTCGCCATCATCAGTGGCACCCGCCGCTATGCCTATCGTCACGGCTGGCGCAAGGGGTATCGCTCCTCCTTGCCGGTGATGGTGGTGGGCAATATTTCGGTGGGGGGCAATGGCAAGACGCCGGTAGTGGTCTGGCTGGTGGAGCAGTTGCAAGCTCGTGGCTATCGCCCCGGGGTGGTGAGCCGTGGTTATGGCGGCAAGGCGCCCCATTATCCGTATCGGCTCGATGCCGCCAGCACTCCGGCGCAGGCGGGTGATGAGCCGGTATTGATTGCCCGACGCTGCGGCTGTCCGGTAGTGGTAGCCCCGAAACGGGCCGATGCGGTACGACTGCTGGAGCAAAGCGGTGAGGTGGATATCATCATCACCGACGATGGCCTGCAGCACTATGCGCTGGCCCGCGACATTGAGCTAGTGGTGGTGGATGGTGCCCGCCGTTTTGGCAACGCCTGCTTGCTGCCGATGGGACCGCTGCGCGAGCCGGTCACTCGCCTCAAACGGGTGGATGCCATCATCTGTAACGGCGGCGAGCCGGGCAAGGGGGAATACCCCATGCAACTGGTTGCCGACACCCCGCGTCGGGTGTGCGACGATGCGCCGCTGGCCGCTCCCTTGTCGGGGCCGGTCGATGCGTTGGCTGGGATTGGTCATCCACCTCGCTTCTTTGCCACCCTCGAAGGGCTCGGCTACCAGCTGGAGCAGCAGGTTGCCTACGGCGATCATCACCCCTTCGATCGGGATGAGCTGCTGGGTCGCTTTGCCCGCAAGCCGCTGCTGATGACCGAGAAGGATGCGGTCAAGTGCCGCTCGTTTGCTCTCGAAACCTGGTGGTATCTGCCGGTCAGCGCCGAGTTGCCAGCATCTCTGCTCGATACCCTGCTGCACAAACTCGGTTCGATGGCGCCCTCCCGTGCGAAAGAACAAGGTTAATCTTTTCTGCCAAGGCGGGGGAGCCGGGGCGCTTATCGGTCCCGCATAGTTACCGTATATAGTTGTCCTAAATGGAATATCTGGTTGCTCGACATCCATCGCTGGCATGCTGAAGGCCAGCGCGACATCGTTGAAGGAGTATCGTTTTGGCTTTGGACATCAAGTTGCTCGACATCATCGCCTGCCCGGTCTGCAAGGGTAAGCTGCACTATCATCCGCAATCTAACAAGGCAGTTCATGAGCTGGTCTGCCGCTTTGACAAGCTGGCCTATCCGCTGGAAGAGGGGATCCCGGTGCTGCTGGAGAATCGAGCCCGTCCGCTCAATAGCGATGAGCTGCCGTCATGAGTTTCGTCGTCGTGATTCCTGCCCGCTATGCGTCAACCCGTCTGCCGGGCAAGCCGCTGGCCGACATCCATGGCAAGCCCATGGTGCAGCATGTGGTGGAAAAAGCCCTGCAATCGGGTGCCGATCGGGTGATCGTCGCCACTGACGATGCCCGGGTACAGCAAGCGCTGCAGAGCACCGGCGTCGAGGTGTGCATGACCTCACCGGATCACCAGTCCGGCACCGAACGTCTGGCGGAGGTGTGCCGCCACTACGGCTTTGCCGCCGATACCATCATCGTTAACGTGCAGGGGGATGAACCGCTCATTCCGCCCACCATCATCCGTCAGGTGGCAGATAATCTGGCCGCCGCCACGGCACCGATGGCGACCTTGTCGGTGCCGATCAAGGATGCCGAAGAGGCGTTCAATCCCAATGCCGTGAAAGTGGTGACTGACAAGGATGGCTACGCCCTCTACTTCAGTCGCGCCAGCATTCCCTGGGATCGGGATCGCTTTGCCAACAGCCATGAGCAGATTGGCGACCACTACCAGCGCCATATCGGCATCTACGCCTATCGCGCCGGATTTATCCAGCGTTATGTCGACTGGGCGCCCAGCGTGCTGGAGCAGGTCGAGGCGCTGGAGCAGTTGCGGGTGCTCTGGTACGGGGAGAAGATCCACGTCGCCCAGGCCCTTGACGCGCCGCCGGTCGGGGTGGATACCCAGGCCGATCTGGAGAAGGTGCGCGCGTTTTTGGCCATGTGATGGCCACAGCACGAAAGTCACAAAAAACGGTGTCGCAAGGCACCGTTTTTTGTTTTGAATATTTATATAATTATTTGATTTTAAAGGCTAAATATGGGTTTTTTTAAACTTTTGGCGCGCATGGTTTGCCAAAGCGACGAGTTTGGTTATGATGCAAGACGCCCAGTTAACCCTAACCGGGCGGCTAAAACGAGATAACAACGGGGTGTTTGGGTGATAAATGTATTCCTGGTCGATGATCATGAACTGGTGCGTACAGGGATAAGACGCATTCTTGAAGATGTGCGCGGGATCAAGGTGGTGGGCGAGGCACAGAGCGGCGAGACCGCAGTCACTTTCTGTCGCCAACACCATCCGGACGTGATCCTGATGGACATGAACATGCCGGGTATTGGTGGTCTGGAAGCGACCCGTAAAATTCTGCGGATCCGCCCCGATGTGCGCATCATAGTGCTGACCATTCATTCAGAAAATCCGTTCCCCACCAAGGTGATGCAGGCGGGCGCAGCCGGTTACCTGACCAAGGGCGCAGCCCCTGACGAGATGATACAGGCGATCCGGCTGGTGCACTCCGGTCAGCGCTACATCTCCCCGGAGATTGCCCAGCAGATGGCCCTCAGCCAGTTTGCCTCCGCTGACGAGAACCCCTTCAAGTCCCTCTCCGAGCGCGAGCTGCAGATCATGATGATGATTACCAAGGGGCAGAAGGTGACCGATATCTCTGAGCAGCTCAACCTGAGCCCGAAGACGGTCAACAGCTACCGCTATCGTTTGTTCAGCAAGCTGGACATCAGCGGTGACGTGGAACTGACCCATCTGGCCATTCGCTATGGCATGCTGGATGCCGATACCCTGTAATCGGGTGGCGTGTAGTCACAAAGGCGGCGAGTGCCGCCTTTTTGCTTGTCATCGTGCGGGGGCAGTATGCTCTGCCCGTCAATTTTTGCCTTTGTGTAAGCCGAGTAGCTGATGCCCCTCTCTCCCGAACCTATCTTCGACAGCAAGGCGTTTCTGGGCGCCGTTACCCATCAGAGCGGCGTCTACCGCATGTATGACAGCGGTGGTACCGTGATCTATGTCGGCAAGGCCAAGGATCTGAAAAAGCGGCTCGCTTCCTACTTTCGCACCAACGTCGACAGCATCAAGACCCGCACCCTGGTGCGCCAGATCGCCGATATCCAGGTCACCGTCACCCACACCGAGACCGAGGCGCTGATCCTCGAGCACAACCTGATCAAGCAGTACCAGCCCCGTTACAACGTGCTGCTGCGGGACGACAAATCCTACCCCTGGATCATCATCACCGCGCACCAGCATCCGCGTATCGGCGTCCATCGCGGCGCCCGCAAGATCAAAGGGGAGTACTTCGGCCCATACCCTTCCGGCGGTGCGGTGCGTGAGAGCTTGCATCTGATGCAGAAGATCTTTCCGGTGCGCCAGTGCGAGGATGCGGTCTATGCCAACCGCACCCGTCCCTGCCTGCTCTATCAGCTCAAGCGTTGCGCCGGCCCTTGCGTACCTGGGTTGGTTAGCGAGGCTGAATATGCCCAGCAGGTGGAGCTGGCCAAGCTGTTTCTGGCGGGCAAGAACCAGCAGGTGATTGGCGAGTTAGTGGGCAAGATGGAGTCCGCCAGCGGCGATCTGCGTTTTGAAGAGGCCGCCCGCTATCGGGATCAGATCCTGGCGCTGCGCCGGGTCACCGAACAGCAGTCGGTGAGCGGCAACGTGCTGGACGAGCTCGACGTGGTGGGGGTCGCCTTCGAGCAAGGCGCTGCCTGCATCCACGTGCTCTTTATTCGCCAGGGCAAGGTGCTCGGCTCGCGCAGCTACTTCCCGAAAGTGCCTGCCGACACCCAACTCGACGAGGTGGTGCAATCCTTCCTGCTGCAGTTCTATCTGTCGGGGCAGGGGGGACGGCAGATCCCGAGCGAGGTGCTGCTCGATGTGGCGCTTGAAGACGAGAACGTCATCGCCGAGACTCTGAGCCAGACCGCGGGCTACAAGGTGCGGGTGGTGAGCCGTACCCGCGCCGAGCGGGCCCGCTTTATCAAGCTCGCCTCCATCAACGCCGAGACGGCGCTGCGATCTCGGCTTGCTCACAAGAGCACCATCACCGCTCGCTACGACCAGCTGGAAGAGTTGCTGGAGCTGGAGCGCCCCATCGCCCGTATGGAGTGTTTCGATATTTCCCACACCATGGGGGAGCGCACCGTGGCCTCCTGCGTGGTGTTCAACCGGGAGGGGCCGCTCTCATCGGAATATCGCCGCTTCAATATCGATGGTATCACCGGCGGCGATGACTACGCGGCGATGGAACAGGCGCTGGAGCGCCGCTTTGGCAAACAGCAGGAGCCGGACAAGGTGCCGGACGTGCTGTTTATCGATGGCGGCCTCGGCCAGCTGCGCCGGGCCGAAGAGATCCTGGCGCGCCAGCTGGAGTTCCTCGGCGGCAAATATCCGCTGCTGGTGGGGATTGCCAAGGGGGTCACCCGCAAGGCGGGGCTGGAGACCCTGATCATGGGGGAGAGCCACGAAGAGCTGCATTTGCCGGCAGATATGCCCGCTTTGCACCTGATTCAGCATATTCGCGATGAATCCCACCGTTTTGCCATTACCGGCCACCGGGCACGGCGAGCCAAGGCCCGCACCAGCAGCAGTCTGGAGGATATCCCGGGGGTGGGTCCGAAACGGCGGCAGGCGCTGCTCAAATATCTGGGGGGCCTGCAGGAGGTCAAAAAGGCGAGCGTGGATGAACTGGCCAAGGTGCCCGGCATCAGTCAGGAGCTGGCCCAGACCATCCACGATGGCTTGCACAGCGCCTGAGCAGGGTTAGCGGCATGGCAACATCGCTAACTCCTTGATGCACAAGAGCCGTGACGCGGGGGGGCCGTAAATGCCATAATGACCCCGCATTTTGAGAAGATTAATGGATTAAAAAGACCAAGACGGGCGCCAGTGCGGTTGCATCGCAAATCGGCTTTGGCGCACTATGTAGCGACGTACAAGAAGTGGCTGAAAATAATGACAAACATACCTAACCTGTTGACGTTTTTCCGGATTTTGCTCATTCCCGTCTTCGTCATCCTGTTCTATCTGCCTTATCAATGGTCCTATCTGGCTGCCGCCATCATCTTTATTCTGGCCGCAGCCACCGACTGGTTTGATGGCTATCTGGCCCGCAAACTCAATCAGTCCACCGCCTTTGGCGCCTTCCTTGACCCCGTTGCCGACAAGATCATGGTTGCCGCCGCACTGGTGGTCATCGTCGAACACTACAACACCATCTGGGTGACCATCCCCGCCATGACCATGATTGGCCGCGAGATCATCATCTCCGCCCTGCGCGAATGGATGGCCGAGCTGGGCAAACGCTCCTCGGTGGCGGTCAGCTGGATTGGCAAGTGGAAGACCATGATCCAGATGGTGTCGCTCACCGGCCTTATCTGGCAATACAATGTCTGGATGGTGTGGCTCGCCTATGTGATGCTCTATGTCGCCACAGTGCTCACCTTCTGGTCGATGTTCCAGTACATGAAGGCCGCCTGGGGCGATCTGACCCACCACGCCAACCTGTGAGTCACCCAAGCCGCAAGGTGAGGTTTGTGCTGATTTGAGGCAGGAAACGGCTAAAGGTGCTAAAAATGTTCAAAATGGGCAAAAAATGCCCGAACGATCAGGTAATTAAATATTTCTGATTGACTGGGCGAGGAACATCGCTAGAATGCGTCCTCGTAGTCAGGCAGCCAGCCAGACCAGTGCGGGAATAGCTCAGTTGGTAGAGCACGACCTTGCCAAGGTCGGGGTCGCGAGTTCGAGTCTCGTTTCCCGCTCCAAATTCAGACAATAGAGAGCCAACTCTCTTTTGCATGGCGCGTTAGCAAAGCGGTTATGCAGCGGATTGCAAATCCGTTTAGTCCGGTTCGACTCCGGAACGTGCCTCCATATTGACAAGCCCGCCACGCGAGCTTGATACCGATTGCGGTGCCCGAGTGGTGAAATCGGTAGACACAAGGGATTTAAAATCCCTCGACGTTCGCGTCGTGCCGGTTCGATTCCGGCCTCGGGCACCATTACTGAATATCGTATCACTACATATTGCAAACCCGCATGGCATAAGGCTTTGCGGGTTTTTTGTTATATTTTTTCCTGTCCAATCTAGTCACAACATCCCCCAGCTTTGGGGGTACTGGTTCTGATAGGGTAAAAAGTACCCCCACTGATACCTAACCTACGCCCTGTCCAAAAATGAGGGGATCAGTAAGGGTTAAATATCATATTCGTGGGGTTCATCAATGCCGATATTTTCTATGACCAGCGACAGGCTCAACACCTGGATGCCAATGAAGCCATGATAGGTGGAAATAGCGTAAAGATTGGAGTTATTGAATCATTTAACTACAATTATTCAGTTTTGATATGTTTATCATGACTATTTAATCAAAAAACTTGCTATAAGCTGCCACCTCGATAAAATGTGCGGCGAATACCTTTAAGTAGAGGCGCGCTGCCTATGACTACTTGTGCGGAGGGTGATGCCTGTGATGCACAAGGAAAGGAGTCAGCGCCGAAGTGGCCAGGCCATCATACCGGGCTGCTGGTTCTGCATCTAATAGGTGCAGGACTGCCATAGTCATCCACTATGGAGCGCTACCTGAAGGGGCTGAGGAGTATAACCTCCCCATAGGTTTTGTTTCTTTAGATCCTCTCGGTAGATCTCCACCTGTAATCTTTAGGTGCAAAGAGATCATGGACATTAGTCATTTCGCCGACTCCGGTTGGTCCGTACTTCCCCCTCTGTTGGCTGTCGCGCTGGCGATCATGACCCGCCGCGTACTGCTGTCCCTTGGTGTGGGCATCGTCACCGGCAGTCTGCTGCTCAATCAGTTTTCGCCTCTCCAATCCCTGCAATACATGTTGAATACCGTGCTCAAGATCTTCTGGATCGATGGCGCGCTCAACCGTGACAACGTCAACATGATCCTGTTTATGCTGCTGCTGGGTGGTCTCATCAGCCTGATGAGCGTCTCCGGGGCGACCCGTGCCTTTGCCGAGTGGGCCGAACGTCGTGCCAAGACCCGCAAGGGCGCCAAAGCGCTGACTGGCATGATGGTGTTTGCCTTCTTTATCGATGACTTCTTCCACAGCCTGTCGGTGGGGGCCATCTGCCGTCCGGTGACCGACCGCTTCCAGATCTCCCGTGCCAAGCTGGCCTATCTGCTGGACTCCACCGCGGCGCCGGTCTGCGTGCTGATGCCCATCTCCTCCTGGGGCGCCTATATCATCGCCCTGGTTGGCGGCATCCTGGCGGCCCACGGTCTGACCGAACAGAGCCCCATTGCGGCGTTTGTCGAGATGATCCCGATGAACCTTTACGCCGTCTTCACCCTGATCATGGTGCTGGTGGTGATCGGGTGTCAGCTGGATATCGGCCCGATGCGTCAACACGAAGAGTGGGCGCTGGAAGGCAAGCTGTGGGATGAGTCCAAGGGTCGCCCCATCGGTCTGGATATGGAGAGCCCGGAAGAGAGCAATGGCGGCATGATCGACATGGTGTTGCCGATCCTGACCCTGACCGCCGCCACCATCTATTTCATGATCGATTCCGGTGCTGCGGTGCTGAGCGAGAAAGGGCTGCCGTTCAGCGTGCTCGGCTCGTTCGAAAACACCAACGTTGGCTCTTCGCTGGTTTACGGTGCCCTGTGCAGTCTGGTGGTCTCCATCGGTCTGGCGATGCGCTTGAAGCTGGGTGCCAAGAACTGGATCAAGGCCGCGCCGCAAGGTGTCATGGCCATGCTGCCGGCCATCAACATCCTGCTGTTCGCCTGGACCATCGGTGCTGTGGTGCGCGATGTGGAGACCGGCAAGTACCTGGCTTCGCTGGCTAACGGCAACCTACCGATCGAAGTGCTGCCCGCCGTGGTCTTTATCCTCTCCTGTGCCATGGCATTTGCCACCGGCACCAGCTGGGGCACCTTCGGCATCATGCTGCCGCTGGCCGGTGACATGGCTGCCGCCAGTGACATCAGCCTGATGCTGCCGATGCTGGCCGCGGTACTGGCTGGCTCGGTGTTCGGGGATCACAGCTCGCCCATCTCCAGCACCAGCATCCTCTCTGCCACCGGTGCCGGTTGCCATCACATCGATCACGTGATGACCCAGCTGCCCTATGCGCTGGCCATCGCCTTCGGTGCAGCCATAGGTTATCTGGCGATGGGGGTGATGCACTCCAGCCTGGCCGGTTTCAGCGTCAGCGCCCTCTGGTTCGTGCTCTTTACCGGCTATCACCTGAAAAAGGCCAAAGCGCGGCCAGCGCTGGCCACCGCGTAACATTTATAGAGCAAGGGGCCCGCGGGCCCCTTGGTTTTGTCAGGGGCTTTGGTTAGCATGCGCCCCATAAATTCAGTATCGGAACAGTATCATGGCTTCACTGCACTACAAATTTGCCACCATGAATTCAGGCAAATCCACCCAGCTCATTCAGGCGCACTTCAACTATCTGGAGCGGGGCATGCATCCTCTGGCGATGACGCCAGCCATCGATGACCGTTTCGGGGTAGGGGTGATAAGTGCCCGGGTTGGCCTTGAACTGAAGGTGGACGTGTTCAGCGACAGCTGTGATCTGTTTGAAATGGTGAAAGAGCGCCATGCGAAGAAACATATCGATGTCTTCATCGTGGACGAGGCCCAGTTCCTGACCCGTGAGCAGGTCTACCAGCTGGCCCGTATTGTCGATGAGCAGGATATTCCGGTGATGGCCTATGGCCTCAAGACCGATTTTCGCGGCGAGCTGTTCCCCGGCTCCTACCATCTGCTCTGTCTGGCCGACAAGTTTGAAGAGCTGAAGAGCATCTGCTGGTGCGGCAACAAGGCCCACATGAACTCCCGGGTCAACGAAGCGGGTCAGGTGATGCGCGATGGCGAACAGGTGGAGATCGGTGGCAACGATCGCTATGTGTCACTGTGCCGCAAACACTATCTGGAAGGTCGCGCCTACAAGTAATCCGGCTGCGATATTTGAATCGTCGAGAAGAACGCCAATCTGGCGTAATGCCAGTCAGTTAAGCCTGACTGGCATTGTTTTTATTGGCTTTTATCACACTGTACTTCTGTGGCCTTGGCTTCACGTCGCGTGGTTAACGTCGCTCCCGTCGCTCCCTTAGTGCCGGCAGCACAAACTGCCCCGCCTCTTTTTCCAGCTTCATCACCATTTATAAGTATAAAAAGCCAAATAAATCAATATGTTGTTGATTTTCGGACATCAGGAGAGGCGGTCAATAGGTCCTTAACTGATCGGCATAGAGCCTTGGGCTCCCTCATTTTTTTCGCTATGGTATCACCTCATTTTGGAGGTGCCATGAATCAGACTATCGATCTTATCCTTTCCCATCGCTCCATTCGTCAGTTCACTGCCGAGCCGATCGCCCCGCAGCAGCTGGATGCCATTCTCGCCGCCGCCCAGTCAGCCTCGACCTCGAGCTTCTTGCAGGTGACCAGCATTGTGCGAGTCAGCGAACCCGAGGCGCGTCAGCAGCTGGCCATGCTGGCGGGCAATCAACCCTATGTGGTGCAGGCGGCCGAGTTTTTGGTGTTCTGCGCCGATTACCATCGCCACAGCCAGATCGTGCCCGAGGCCCAGACCGGTTATGCGGAGCAACTGCTGATCGGTGCCATCGATGGCGCCCTGATGGCGCAAAATGCCCTGCTGGCGGCGCAGTCGCTGGGGTTGGGTGGGGTCTATATCGGCGGCATTCGCAACCATCCGGTCGAGGTGAGTGAACTGCTGGGTTTGCCCCATCAGGTGATCCCGCTGTTTGGCCTCTGCCTTGGTCATCCTGCCCAGCTGCCGGAGCAGAAACCCCGTCTACCCAGGGGATTGGTGGTGCATCAGGAGCGCTACCAGCACGAGCTGGATCGTGACCTGCTGGCCCAGTACGATCAGCAGATCGCGGACTACTATCAGGCCCGCAGCAGCAACAACAAACAGCAGACCTGGAGTGGCCAGATCCGCGCCATTCTGGGTAAGGAGTCCCGTCCTTTCATGTTGGGGTTCTTGCAGTCACGGGGCTTTAACCTCAAGTAATGACACTGATGGGCGATACAATGGGGAGATGGCCACCATGGTCATCATCCACTGATCCTGCAATCTCTCCCTGAGACCGGGGGCACAGCTTGGCGACAAATCGTGGGCAAGGGGGGATCTGCAGGCTACCTTAAGTGGGTAAGCTGTTGTAGGATCACGTAATTAGATAGGAACAGGGGTTTGGATATCCTATGATTTTAACTTTGATATTGCTGTCTATCGGCGCACTCCTGTTTTTGGTTATCGCCTATAACGTGGTGCAGCAATATAAGCAGAAGGCGGAGGCGGACAAGCGTCACGCCGTTGCCAGACACAAGACGGTGGCCGACGAGACCGAACAGGTGTTGCTGAACGTCAATCTGGTGCCTTTCTCCAAGAATATGGTGCTGCTGTTGCAGCACCGGATCCTCGATGCCTATCGCGCCATCGCCCAGGTGATGCCCAACAACCAAATTAAGCAGCGCATCGCCGATGTGCAGACCCAGATCAAGAATGTGCAGGAGAACTACAGCGTTCAGGATGAGGGGCATTTCAAGACCCCGGAGTCCGACCGTCAAGCGATCCAGATGCTGCAGCTGGTCAAGAAGATGCGGGCGGTGCTGCGAGTCGAGCACAACAAGGGCAAGATTGACCCCCAAGGGTTCGCCCAGGAAGAGCGCCGCCTCGAGTTGATGCAGCTCAAGATCAACATCTCCAATCTGGTCAAGCGGGCGATGGATGCCCGCATTCAGGGCCAATATGGTACTTGCCGCCAGCTCTATACCAAGGGGCTGTCGGCAATGGCGAGCGTGGCCGACAAGGATCCCTATCTGCTGGCCCGTGAAGAGGATATGCGTCAGGGGCTCAAGGAGCTTGAGGAGCAGCAGCAGCAGAACAGCGCGCAGGATCTGCAGAACATCAGGGACAAGGAAGCCGACGAGCTCGATATCCTGTTTCAACCCAAGAAGAAATGGTAGGCATGTCTCATCCACTCGATTCCACACTGGGGCCAATGGCCCCATTTGTTTCTCAGCTGTTGGCCGAATTGGCCGCCACTGGCATCAATATTCCCCAGCCAACGGTCGATCACCTCTGTTATCGGGCGGACACCTTGCAGGAGTATCGCGCGCTATGTGCTGTGCTGGCTGAGGCGGGCACCTTGCTGGTGGAGGGGATGATCGGCGGTCGTCCTATCGCCACTTATCAGTTGCATCAGCCGCTGCTGGTCGGTGAGGTGCAGGTGCCCTGTATCGAACTGGCGGCGCCGAAACCGGGTCGTGTCCATCAGGCGGGACTGGAGCATATCGAGCTGGTGATCGCCTCACTGCAGGCGCTGGTGGCCTGTTATCCCGAGCTGCCATTCAAAACTGGCAACATGCAAGATACCCGCAACCCCGATATCGGCCTGATGTTGCCCTCTGGTCAGATCAAGTTTCACCTGCGTCCGCTGGCTGAAGTTATCGCCGAAGAGGTAGCGACCGGCGCGGTGGTGGCGGTGCCTGCGGGTTTTGTCGAGCAAGATTGATTGTGCATACAATGCCGTGCGAGCCTGACTGGCTCTTGAATAACGCAGCAAAAGGGGTCACCGGTGTGACCCCTTTTGCTATCTGGCAATACTTGGCCGTGAGATGGTTATCGGGTCGTGGGTGACCCGGTTTACGCGGATCCCGTTACCCGTGCCGGTGGGGTTGCTGGGCGGGCAGTGGCGATTGGCTTCGCTGCTTGAGACGGCCGAGCCAGAGGCTCAAGCCGGCCGTCAGGATGAGGACCAGCTCAATCCCCATGACCAGCCCGCCCAGCTCGCCTTTCTCCCAGAACGGGTGCAAGTAAAGCCCACCCAGACTGGCTCCCAGATAGTAGGCCACCAGATAGAGGGAGGAGGCGAGGGCCCGGTGGTGTTCGACATGCTGACCGACCCAGGCACTGGCGCAGGCGTGTGCCAGGAAAAAACCGAAGCTGGAGACCAGCAAGCCGCTCAGGAGCCCGAGCAGACTGCCCTGTAGCAGCCACAGACTGCCGATGGCCATCAGCGCGATCCCGACCAACAGCATGCGTTGTGCCCCCCAGCGGTTGGCGAAGCGGCCGCTCAGGGAGGAGGCCACCGTCCCCGAGAGATAGGTGAGAAACAGCATGCCGAGCCACTGAGTGGGCAGGGAGAAGGGGGGCTTTGCCAGCAGGAAAGTGAGGTAGCTGAACTGGTTCAGAAACACCATAAAGTTGAGGCCGCCAATCAGATAGGCCCCTACCAGCAAGGGGTTGGTCAGGTGTTGCTGCAAGGCGCGGACAAATTGACCGCGAACGGGGGCGCTCGCCACAAAGCGGGTCTGATAGGGCAGCAGCCAGAAGACCAGCGGCAGCAGCGACAGGCTGATCACACCAATCCCCAAAAAGGTGTGCTGCCAGTCGCCAAACCAGCCCGCCAGCAGGCCACCGACCACCCGACCGGCAATGCCACCGAGGGAGTTGGCGGCAATATAGACCCCCACCGCCGAGAGCAGCGCCCGTTTGCTGAACTCTTCCCCCATGTAGGCGATGGCGGTCGCTGGCAGCCCCGCCAGCAGTGCCCCCTGCAGGATGCGCAGCAGCAGCAGGGAGTTGAACTGCTCAACCAGCGGGATCAACAACGAGAGCAGGATCGCCAGGGTGAGGGTGCTCAGCATGACTTGCCGACGGCCATGGCGATCCGCCAGTCTGGCGCAGATCAGCAGGGAGGCGGCGAGGCCTGCGGTACAGCCTGCCAGGGTCCAGCTGGCCGATAGGGAGTTGACCGAGAAGACCTCGGCAATCAGAGGTAACAGGGGGTGGGTCTGGTAGAGGTTCAGAAACACCAGAAAAGAGCCCAGGCTGAGGGCCAGGGTTGCACGTATCCACTCGCGACTTCCGACTTCAATCATTGTGTATGGTCCTGACGGCTTTTGGTCAGGGTAGAGTCCTTGCTGTTATAAATATAATATATTTAAGTTATCCATCTCATAAGATGAATTGATATATGGATCTGAAACAGCTCACCTATCTGCTGGCGGTCAGGGATGCCGGCTCATTTACCAAGGCAGCCAACAGTCTGCATGTGGCACAACCGGCCATCAGCATGGCCATCGCCAAGCTGGAGCAGCAGCTCGAGTTGCGGCTGTTTGATCGGCAGGACCGGGCGGTACGGCTTACCCCGGAGGGGGAGGTGCTCTGCCGCCATGCCGAGCGCCTGTTGCTGCAGATGCATCAGGCCGAGGCCGAGATGGCCGAGCTCAAGGGGTTGGAGCGGGGGGAGGTGCGGATCGGGATCCCCTACATGATGGGCTCCTACTATTTTCCCCCTCGTCTGATGGCCTTCAAGCACCGCTACCCCGGCCTCAAGATCCGGGTCGAGGAGGCTGGTACCCGTGAGCTGCTCAGCCGGATGGTGGATGGTTCCCTCGATCTGGCTATTCTCATCACCAGTGATCTGCCGCCCGCCATCGAGGGGGCACATCTGCTGAGCGAAGAGATGTTGATGGTGGTGGGGGAGGATCACCCACTGCGCGGCGAACCGTCGGTCACCCTCTCGCAGTTTTTCGCTCAGGAGTTAGCATTGTTCCGCCGCGGTTTCTATCACCGGGAGCATATGGAGGCGCTGGCACAGTGCCTGGGCGTCGAACCGGATATCGCCTTCGAGAGTAATCTTATCCCTCTGCTCAAGGCGGTGGTGCGGCAAGGCTTTGCGGTGACCACCTTCTTGCGAATGGTGCTGGAAGAGGAGCCCGATCTGAGCGGTGTGCCCTTCGACCCGCCCATCTACCTCGATCTCTGCGTGGCGTGGCGGCGTGGCGATCCGCTCTCCATGGCCAATCGCGCCTTGCGCGATTTCCTACTCAAGGATCGTCCGGCCTGATAGCGGCGGGCCATTGCTGAAAGTTTGTTACTATTAACGGTGGGTTCGCTTGAGGGCTACACCATGAAACTGCAGCAATTGCGCTATATCGTCGAGGTAGCCAACCACAGGCTGAATCTGTCGGTCACCGCCGAGAGCCTCTTCACCTCCCAACCCGGGATCAGTAAACAGGTGCGAATGCTGGAGGATGAGCTGGGGATCCAGATCTTCGAGCGCAGCGGCAAACACCTGACCCAGATCACCCCCATCGGTCGGGAGGTGATCAAGGTAGCCGCCGAGGTGCTGGACAAGGTCGCCACCATCAAGTTGATGGCCAAGCAGCATGTGCATCCGGAGCAGGGAACCCTCACCATTGCCGCCACTCATCTGCAGGCTCGTTATATTTTGCCCGCCATCCTCAAGGGCTTCATGGCCCGTTTCCCCAACGTGGAGGTGACTGTGGTGCAGGGGAGTACGGCGCAGTGCCGTGCGGCCGTGCATGATGGTACTGCCGATCTGTTGCTGATCGATGAGCCGGAGGAGGGGAGCGATCTGCTGATGCTCCCCTGTTTTCAATGGCAACGGGGTTTGGTGCTGCCAAAGGATCATCCCTTGGCCAACGCGACAGTATTGACCCCGGCCGAGCTGGTCGAGTTTGCGTTGGTGACCGATGGCAGGGCGCTCTCTGCAGCTCATGGCATCGATGGCGCCCATGCCGAGAGCCGGATCGCCTGCTGTGCGAGCGACAGCGATGTGCTCAAGACCTATGTCAGACAAGGGATGGGTGTCGGGGTGATGGCAACCTTTGCGTGGGAGCAACAGCGCGATGGCGATCTGGTGCTCAAGGCGGTGCCCTGGCTACCTGGAGGAGTGGCCGCTATCGGTCTGCGCAGAGGGGCATTTTTATGCGGCTATCTGTACGATCTGATTGCACGTCTCGCGCCGCAATTGACCCGGGAGCAGGTCAACCAATGCTGCGCTACTCGCACTGGCGAAGAGCTTGAAGCACTGCTGGTCAATCTGACCGTACCACAGCGATAGCCTGGGTTGATGTGCGGCCGTTACAAGAAAAACGCCTCCGAATTGGAGGCGTTTGACTATCTGGTATTCGTCAATGCAGGCTCACTTCTTCAGCATGTGATCCAGCTTGTTGGCCTTGGTTGATAGATAGAACTCGTTGTGGGGATTGCGCCCTTCCTGCAGGGGCACCCGCTCCGCCACCGGAATGCCAAAGGATTCCATCGCCTTCATCTTGCGCGGGTTGTTGGTCATCAGTTTGAGGGACTTGACCTCAAGCTGCTTGAGCATGTCGGCGCAGATGGTGTAATCGCGCATGTCAGCGGCGAAACCAAGGGCCACGTTGGCCTCAACGGTATCGGCCCCCTGATCCTGCAGGTGATAGGCACGGATCTTGTTGAGCAAACCGATGCCACGGCCCTCTTGACGCACATACAACAACACGCCACGACCGGCTTTGGCGATATTCTCCATGGCCGCCTGCAACTGGAAACCACAGTCACAACGCAGGCTGAACAGGGCATCGCCGGTCAGGCACTCTGAGTGGATCCGGCCCAGCACGGGCTCTTCACCGGTAATGTTGCCCATCACCAGTGCGGCGTGATCCTTGCCTGTGCCGGTTTCCTGAAAACCTACCAGCGTGAAGGTGCCCCAGGGGGTTGGCAATTTGGATTTGGCCACGAGGGTAACGCTGCTCATTGGTTGCTCCTTACTACTAACGGCTCAAAAAAGGGGGCCAGTTTAGCGCGCCTTGTCAGGTACGACCATAAGAACAAGTCCCTGCATTGCTTAATGAAATGTCCAAATGAGATACAAGCACCACTGCCCGCCGGGGTTTTGGCCCTTTGTGCGGATTGATGACTGCCAGGCTCACCACATTCGGGTATAATCGGCGCCCATTAATCCACCCCTTCGGGATGGGAGCAACACAGTGCAGGAGAGAAGTTATGCCTCAGATGGCCCCCGTAATGACAATTGATGGCCCCAGTGGTGCAGGTAAAGGCACCTTGTGTCAGCTGCTTGCTGAGAAGCTGGGTTGGCACTTGCTGGACTCGGGCGCCATCTATCGGGTGTTGTCCCTGGCCGCCCTGCATCACGATGTAGAGTTGGACAGTGAAGCCTCACTGGTGCCGCTGGCCGCCAATCTGGATGTGCAATTCCAGGTTGAAGGGGAGTTGGTCAAGGTGATCCTGGAAGGGGAAGATGTCTCGCGCACCATCCGCACCGAAGAGGTGGGCAATGCCGCCAGTAAAATCGCTGCCTTCCCCCGCGTGCGCGAAGCCTTGCTGCGTCGTCAGCGGGCATTTCGTCAGGCCCCGGGTCTGATTGCAGACGGTCGTGACATGGGCACAGTGGTATTCCCTGAGGCCGAGGTGAAGATTTTCCTCGACGCCAGCGCCGAAGAACGGGCTCAGCGTCGCTATAAGCAGTTGCAAGATAAGGGCTTTGATGTTAGTTTTGAGCGTCTTTTAACCGAGATCCGGGAACGTGACGATCGCGATAGAAATCGCGCTACCGCGCCCCTGAAACCGGCTGAAGATGCTCTGGTGGTAGACTCTACCGCCATGACCATAGATGAAGTGCTGGCGACAGTGCTCGCCTATGCAGAGCAACAACTTGGTGATGTCAGCGCAAGCTGACATCCGGTCGTCTGCACCAAGGATGGCGCAGATTATTTAAAACAGCCCCGCTTGTGCCGGATTGCAAGTGGATGTTTCATTTGTGACATAAACAATGATCGAATCTTTTGCTCAACTCTTTGAAGAGTCCCTGAACGCCGTTGAAACCCGCCAGGGTTCCATCGTCAAGGGTACTGTCGTTGCTATCGAGAACGGTTTCGTACTGGTTGACGCCGGTCTGAAATCTGAGTCCGCTATCCCGGCTGAAGAATTCAAGAACGCCATGGGCGAGCTGGAAATCAACGTAGGCGACTCCGTTGACGTGGCTCTGGACTCTATCGAAGATGGTTTCGGCGAAACCAAGCTGTCCCGCGAAAAAGCCAAGCGCCACGAAGCCTGGCTGCAGCTTGAGAAGGCATACGAAGAGCAAGCTACCGTTATCGGTATCATCAACGGCAAGGTCAAGGGTGGTTTCACCGTTGAACTGAACGGCATCCGTGCCTTCCTGCCGGGTTCTCTGGTTGACGTGCGTCCGATCCGTGACACCGCTCACCTGGAAAACAAAGAACTCGAGTTCAAAGTCATCAAGCTGGACCAGAAGCGCAACAACGTTGTTGTTTCCCGTCGTGCCGTGATCGAGACCGAGAACACCTCCGAGCGCGAAAGCCTGCTGGCTAACCTGCAAGAAGGTCAAGAAGTTAAGGGTATCGTCAAGAACCTGACCGACTACGGTGCATTCGTAGATCTGGGCGGTGTTGACGGCCTGCTGCACATCACCGACATGGCGTGGAAGCGCGTTAAGCATCCTTCCGAAATCGTCAACGTTGGCGACGAGATTGCTGTCAAGGTTCTGAAGTTCGACCGCGAGCGTACCCGTGTATCCCTGGGTCTGAAGCAGCTGGGCGAAGATCCCTGGGTTGCTATCGCCAAGCGTTACCCGGAGACCACCCGTCTGTCTGGCCGCGTGACCAACCTGACCGACTATGGCTGCTTCGTTGAAATCGAAGAAGGCGTTGAAGGCCTGGTACACGTATCCGAGATGGATTGGACCAACAAGAACATCCACCCGTCCAAAGTTGTTAACGTTGGCGACGTGGTTGACGTGATGGTTCTGGACATCGACGAAGAGCGTCGTCGTATCTCCCTGGGTCTGAAGCAGTGCAAATCCAACCCGTGGCAGCTGTTTGCCGAAACTCACGCCAAAGGCGACCGTGTTTCCGGCAAGATCAAGTCCATCACTGACTTCGGTATCTTCATCGGTCTGGATGGCGGCATCGACGGCCTGGTTCACCTGTCTGACATCTCCTGGAACAACCAGGGCGAAGAAGCCGTGCGTGAATTCAAGAAAGGCGACGAGATCGAAGCCGTTGTTCTGCAAGTGGATCCGGAGCGTGAGCGCATCTCCCTGGGTGTCAAGCAGATCGAAGAAGACCCGTTCAACAAGTACCTGGCTGACAACAAGAAAGGTGCTATCGTGAAGGGTAAGGTTACCGAGGTTGATGCCAAAGGTGCCGTTATCGAACTGGCTGACGGCGTAGAAGGCTACCTGCGTGCCTCCGATGCTGCTCGTGACCGTGTAGAAGACGCCACTCTGGTGCTGTCTGTTGGTGACGAAGTAGAAGCTAAATTCATGGGCGTTGATCGTAAGAACCGCACCGTAAGCCTGTCTGTCCGTGCTAAGGACGAGGCTGATGAGCGTGTTGCTATCGATAGCCTGAACCAACAAGAAGAAGTTGTGTTCAGCAATGCTATGATGGAAGCGTTCAAAGCCGCCAAGGGTGAGTAATCCTTGATGCAAGAAAAGGGCGGCATTGCGCCGCCCTTTTTTATCCTGGCAAAAATGACTATTGCATGTGATCGGGGAAGGAGATTTAACGTTATGACCAAATCAGATCTCATCGAACAACTGGCATCCAGCCGCATGCATATGCCGGCCAAGGATGTCGAAGCCGCCATCAAGGAGATCCTTGAGCAGATGGCATCGACCTTGCAAAACGGCGACCGGATTGAAATCCGCGGATTTGGCAGTTTTTCACTGCACTATCGTGCGCCCAGAGTGGGCCGCAACCCCAAGACTGGGGACAAGGTTGAACTGACCGGGAAATATGTCCCTCACTTCAAACCTGGTAAAGAGTTGCGCGAGCGCGTCAACATCGCTGAATAATGCAGAAATGGGCATACCTCGGGTATGCCTTTTTTGTTTGTGGCACTGATTCCTGTGCCAATCGTCTTGTTTCTTAAACTCTTTTCCCATTCACTCTAGAGTCTGCCTGTGATTTTAAGGATAATCAGCCTCTCATTAGATACTGACAGGGAGCTCATATGAAGCGTATTTTGGCCCTCATTCCGCTGGTGCTGGTGTTTGTTCTGACCTTGGCGCTGGGCTCACAAAATGGCCAGCTGGTTCAGTTCAATTACCTGATCGCTCAGGGTGAGTTCTCACTCGCGATGTTGTTGGGTTTCTTCTTCGCTGGTGGTTTTTTGCTGGGCTGGCTGGTCTTCGGCCTGCTGTTCCTGCGCCTGAAAATGCAAAACCGCACCCTCAACCGCACCATGCGTCGTCAATCTCGCGAGTTGGAGCTGGCCCGGTCACCGGGTAAGGAATAATGTTCCTCAATGCTTGAACTGCTTTTCCTGCTGTTGCCCATCGCAGCCGGTTACGGCTGGTACATGGGTCGCAGGAGTGTTCGCCAGGACACCCAGAAACAGAGTAACCAGTTTTCCCGCCAGTATGTGGCGGGCCTCAACTATTTGCTGTCCGATGAATCCGACAAGGCGGTGGATCTCTTTATCCAGCTGCTTGAGGTGGACAGTGAAACCATCGAAACACACCTCTCCCTCGGCAACCTGTTTCGCCAGCGGGGGGAGGTCGATCGTGCCATCAAGATCCACCAGAACCTGGTGAGCCGCCAACTGACCCTGGAGCAGCGTCAGCTTGCTTTGCAGGAGCTGGCGCGCGACTTTCTGGCTGCCGGTCTGCTCGATCGGGCCGAAGCACTCTGGAATGAGCTGTGTGACGACAGCGATTTTGAGGAGACGGCGCTGGCACAGCTGTTGATCATCCATCAGCAGCTGCGGGATTGGGACAAGGCCATCGATGTGGCGGTTCGTCTGCAAAAATTCCAGGGCAAGAAGCTGGCCGGCCCCATTTCCCACTTCTATTGTGAACAAGCCGAGATCGCGCTGCGGGACGGCAATAAAGGGGAAGGGCTCGCCAAGCTCAAACGGGCGCTCAGTATCAATCCGGCCTGTGCCCGGGCCAGTTTGCGTCTTGCTGAGCTCGCCATGGCAGCGGGGGAGTATGAGCAGGCCAGCAAGGAGTTGCTGCGGGTGTTCGAGCAGGATATCGACTTTGCGTCTGAGGCAATGCCCAAATTGCTCGAGTGCTATCAGCAGCTGGGCCGCACGCCAGCGTTGATCCCGCTGCTTGAAAAGGCGGTGGAAGATCACGCCGGCGTCAGCGTGACCCTTGCCCTTGCCAAGCTGGTTGAAGAGCGTGATGGCCTGAGCCAGGCTCGTTCACTGGTGCTGCGTCAGCTGCGTCGTCATCCGTCGATGAAAGGTTTTTACCAGTTGGTGGGTTTTCAGCTGGCCAGTGCGGAGGAGGGGCCTGCCAAGGAGAGCCTCGAACTGTTGCAGCAGCTGGTCGGCGAGCAGATCAAAATCAAGTCAACCCACAAGTGTCGGCAGTGCGGCTTTGCCACTCACTCGTTGTTCTGGCAGTGCCCGTCTTGTCGCCAGTGGGGTTCCATCAAGCCGATCCGTGGTCTGGACGGTGAATAACAAGCAATAGGATGTGAGATGCAAGATCCCAAAGTACTGGTAGCGCTGGATTATCAGCACGAGGCAGCTGCCTTAGCGTTTGTTGAACGTATCTCTCCGGCCCAGTGCCGTCTCAAGGTGGGCAAGGAGATGTTTACCCTGTTTGGCCCGCAGTTTGTACGCCAGCTGGTGGCCAAGGGATTCGATGTCTTTCTGGATCTGAAATTTCACGATATTCCCAATACCGTTGCCAAAGCGGTGGCAGCCAGTGCCGAACTCGGTGTCTGGATGGTCAACGTGCATGCCAGTGGTGGTGAGCGGATGATGCGCGCTGCCAAAGAGGCGCTACTGCCTTATGGCGACAAGGCGCCGCTGCTGATTGGGGTCACCGTGCTGACCAGCATGGAGCAGTCCGACATGATCCCCCTCGGTCTGGATGTGAGCCCCGCCGAGCAGGTGATCCGGCTGGCTACCTTGACCAAGGCATCCGGTCTGGATGGGGTGGTCTGCTCTGCCAACGAGGCCCATGAGCTGAAAGCCTTGCTGGGCGCCGAGTTCAAGCTGGTGACCCCGGGCATTCGCCCGACCGGTGCAGCGGCCGGGGATCAACGCCGGGTGATGACACCCAAAGCGGCGGTCGAAGCGGGCGCCGATTATCTGGTTATCGGTCGCCCCATTACCCAGGCTGCCGATCCGGCCGCCATGCTGGCCAGCATCAATGCCGAGCTGGCTGGTGCGTAACAGGCGCACTCAATGAGACGTTAGTGATACAGGGTGCAGGCCGAGCAACAGGCCTGCACCAGCCCCGATAAGATGAGAACCTATGTGTACCCTGGCATTGATCAGGGTGGCGATCGGGCTCTCTCCTGCGTTGTAGACGTCCATCACCAGCTTGAGCCCCATCCCTGCTAGCAGCAGCCAGCCCGATGTGCGGCGTCCATGGCGAATATCCTGCATCGCCCCCCAGACAAACAGGCCATGCAGCGAGCCGGATAGCCCCATGTACCACTGGGTCTGCGGGCACCACCACCAGATCCCCAAGCCCACGGCCAACCAGAGCAGCAACATCAGCAGCGGCAGGCGAGCCTGACCCAGATAGTCGCGAAACAGGCTATAGAGGATGGCGAGGCCGCCCAGATTGAGCAGCAGGTGCCACAGATTGGTATGGGCCAGATTGCCTGTTATGATCCGCCACCCTTCGCCCCCGGCGATCAAGGGCCGATCGAAGGAGAGCTGAAGATTGGGAATGGTAAAGAAGAGGAGCAAGCTGGTGAGAGAGAGCGTGATAACCCAGAGCAATCCAGATTTGTCTGACAACATGAAACAGTCCAACGACAAGAACAGTCGATACTGTACACGTTGCACCCGAGCCCTCAAAGCCTGCCTGTGCGATTATATTGTGCCGGTTGACAACCACACGCCCCTCACCATCTTGCAGCACCCCAACGAGGTGGCACATCCCAAGGGCACCGCGGCGCTGCTGGCGGCCTCTTTGCAGCAGTGCGAGATCCATGTGGGGGAGGACTTTTCCCGCGATGAGTGGCTCAATAGGTTGCTCGCAGATCCTTCCCGTCGCTGCTATCTACTCTGGCCGGATGAGGATGCCATTGCGCTGACCGATCTGCGCCAGCAGCGGGAGAGTGAATCCTCTGGCGAAACGTCCGTCGCCTTTATCTTGCTCGATGGCACCTGGCGCAAAGCCTACCGCATGTTGCAGAGCAACCCGGCACTGGCCCGCTTACCTCGCATCGGCATTGGTGCCATTGCCGGTCAATATGCCATTCGCAAGAAACCCTTTCCCGATGCCCTCTCTACCATAGAGGCGGGCTATCACCTCTTGTCCCGGTGGGAGGGGAGGCCGGAGCGCTATGCGCCCTTGCTGACCCTGTTCAACCGGTTGAATACCCAGTGGCAGGACTTTGCCGAAGGCCGCCGCGCGTGACATTTCAAGGAGTTATCAAGATGAAAAAAGCAGTCGTGGTTTTCAGTGGCGGTCAGGACAGTACTACCTGTCTGGTGCAGGCATTGGCTCAGTATGATGAAGTGCACGCCATCACCTTCGACTATGGGCAACGCCATCGGCAAGAGATCGACACCGCGCGCCGTCTGGGCCGTGCGCTGGGGATCGCCGCCCACAAGGTGATGGATGTGACGCTGCTCAATGAGCTGGCGGTCTCTGCCCTGACCCGTGAAGACATTCCGGTCAGCTGCGAGCTGCAGGATAACGGGTTGCCCAACACCTTCGTGCCGGGCCGCAATATCCTGTTCCTGACCCTGGCCTCCATCTATGCCTATCAGGTGGGCGCTGAAGCGGTGATCACCGGGGTGTGCGAGACCGACTTCTCCGGCTATCCCGATTGCCGTGACGAGTTCGTCAAGGCCCTCAATCAGGCGGTGTCGCTGGGGCTGGATCGCGGCATCCGTTTTGAAACTCCCTTGATGTGGCTCGACAAGGCCGAGACCTGGGCGCTGGCGGATCACTATGGTCACCTCGACACGGTGCGCCAGCAGACCCTGACCTGCTACAACGGCATTGCTGGCGACGGTTGCGGCACGTGTCCGGCGTGTGAACTGCGCAGTCGCGGCCTGAACAACTATCTGGCCGACAAGGCGGGCATCCTGACCAGGCTGTTTGAGAAAACCGGGCTGGGTGAGAAAAGCGCAGAGTGAGCCTGCGTCTTGCCGTGGCTTGGGGTATAATCCGCGGCTTTTGCAACAAGCCGTGATCGAGATGCACTACCCAATCAACGAGATTTTCCAGACCATCCAGGGGGAGGGCATCTTTACCGGCCTGCCCGCCATCTTTGTTCGCCTGCAGGGTTGCCCGGTGGGCTGCCCCTGGTGCGATACCCGTCATACCTGGGTTGTTGATCCGGCTCGTGAAGTGGGTAAAGAGGCGGTGCTGGATCGCGCCAATGAATCCGATTGCTGGAGCACACTCAGCACCACGCAGATTATCAAGAGCTTTAGCGATCTGGGTTATCAGGCGCGCCATGTGGTGATCACCGGTGGCGAGCCCTGCCTCTACGATCTGCACGAACTCTCGTCAGCCTTGCTGGCGGCGGGTTATCAGGTGCAGATTGAAACCAGTGGCACCAGCGAGATCAAGACCCATGAGCAGACCTGGGTCACTGTTTCGCCCAAAATAGGCATGAAAGGGGGGCTGCCTGTGCTGGTCTCGGCGCTGGCGCGGGCCAACGAGATCAAGCATCCGGTGGCCACCGAGCACCATATTGAAGAGCTGGATGCGCTGCTCGCTACTGCGACCCTGCGCCCTGATGTGGTCATTGCCTTGCAGCCGATCAGCCAGAAGCCCAGGGCCACCCAATTGGCGATGGATACCTGTATCGCCCGTAACTGGCGACTCTCCATCCAGACTCATAAATATCTGGATATCGATTAATATGGATTGGCTCTCCGACCAGCAGGTGCTGCTGACCCTGACCAACAAGATGCTTTACGGGAAATATCAGGGGCGGCGTATCATCGATATTCCCGAGCCCTATCTGGTGTGGATGGCGCGCAGCGTTTTTCCGGCGGGTAAATTGGGCCAGACCCTGGCGTTGGCTTACGAAATCAAACTCAATGGTCTCGAGTCCATGATTATTCCCATTATTAACAGGATGTCGGTATGAGAATATATACGAGGCAGGGCGACAAGGGCATGACCCGGCTGGCCGATGGTATCTCATTGCCCAAGGATCATTTGCGGGTCGAGACCTACGGTTATATCGATGAGCTCAACTCCCATATTGGCTTGCTGATGTGTGACGTGCCGTCACAAGAGGTCGGCTTATTGGCTGATTTACAGCTGTTGCAACAGGAGTTGTTTGATCTGGGGGGCGAGTTGGCATTCTCCAGCGATGCCCAGAATGAATCGATTTGGCAGGTTAATGCCGCCTGGACTACTCGCCTTGAACAGCAGATAGATCGTTATAGCGAGCCATTGCCACCGCTGCGCCAATTTATATTACCCGGTGGTGCCCGTGCCGCGGCGCAAGCGCATGTGGTGCGAACACTGGTGCGTCATTGCGAGCGCTTGCTGCTGACCTTGAGCCGGGAAGAGCGGATCAATCCCGAGGTGCTGCCCTATTTGAACCGGATGAGTGACTGGTTCTTTACCGTTGCCCGCTATCTCATCTGCGTGGCAGAGGCGCGTGAAGTGCTGTGGGTAAAGGCAGCTGATCGCCCGCAATCGACTCTCTGAGTGGAGCCTGCGGGCTCATAGGGGCCATCTATTTTCTCGACCCGGATCAGAACCTGAGCGAGCTAGGTCGCTACCTTTGAATTGGGCACGACAGAGGGGAATGGGGTTGCCGTATCAAGGGTTTGCCCCGGCCGCCGGGTCTTGCGCTGTGAGCTGGCCCGCAATAGTGTCGCTGGTGCGGCGGAGGTGGTGATAATCCGGCGTGCTGTGGCAGGCGATGTGGTAATGTGTCGCACTTTTTTGCCGGATAGGCCGGCATTGGCCTCGTTGAAATGGGAGCCGTATGCAGAAAATCGACGTAGTGGAGAGGGTGATGCCGCAGATCATGTGTCCGGCATGGCCAACGCACGCAACCGTACAACAGGATCGGGTTCATCCCCTCAGGCAGGTGACCCATGCTGACTAACGAATCCATGCGCCTGAACAAATACATCAGCGAGAGCGGTATCTGCTCGCGCCGCGAGGCCGACCGCTTTATCGAGCAGGGCCACGTCTTTATCAACGGCAAGCGCGCCGGGATTGGCGATCAGGTACAGGTTGGCGATCTGGTGAAGGTGAACGGTCAGGTGATCGAGCCGCGCGAGGCGGACAGTCTGGTCTTTATCGCCCTCAACAAGCCGGTGGGCATCGTCAGTACCACAGAGGCGGGCGAGAAGGACAACATCGTCGATTTCGTCAACCACAGCACCCGGGTCTTCCCCATCGGGCGTCTCGACAAGGATTCGCAGGGGCTGATTTTCCTCACCAACCACGGCGATCTGGTCAACAAGATCCTGCGGGCGGGCAACGATCACGAGAAAGAGTATCTGGTGACCGTCGACAAGCCGGTGACCGACGAGTTTGTGCGCGGCATGGCGGCCGGGGTGCCGATCCTTGGTACTGTGACCAAGAAGTGCAAGGTGAAGAAAGAGGCGCCGTTCGTCTTTCGCATCACGCTCGTGCAGGGGCTGAACCGCCAGATCCGCCGCATGTGCGAGCACTTCGGTTTTGAAGTGACCAAGCTCGAGCGCATCCGCATCATGAACGTCAGCCTAAAGGGGCTGCCGGTGGGCGAGTGGCGCGATCTGACCGACGACGAGCTGATCGATCTGTTCAAGCTGATTGAGGACTCCTCCTCCGAGGTGAAACCGGCCAAAGGTGACAAACCCAAGGCAGCCAAGGCCCCTGCGGCGCCAAGCGCCAAACCGGGGCAGGGCAAGAAGCCGCGCCGCGATGATGATCACGAGATTGGCGGTCGCCCCAATGTGCCGGGCCCGGAAGCCTTCGAGAAGAAGCCTCCGGTGGGCAAGGTGGGCGCGGGCAAAGGGGCGGCCAATAAGGGCGGCGCTGGCAAAAGCAGTGCAGGCAAAGGCGCCCCCAACAAGGGTGGCAAACCGGCCGCAGGCAAGCCGCGCACCGCTAACGTCGGGCGGCAAAAGAAGGGGCGCTGAGTTTTCCCCCTGAGCAGCGTCAGCCTTATCTTCTTATCCGCAACACACCGGCCTCAGGCCGGTGTGTTGCGTTGAGCGGCTCTGATCGCCCGCGGCGATGAGGTGATGGGGCCGCAGTGAGTGGCTGTATGGGGGAAACTGACGCCGGAAAAAGCGCAACAAAACGCGGGATTGGATCAGTGATCCTTCCCCTCTGCCAGCTTGCGCTCGTAGTCATTTTTCACGATGGTCAGCGCTGCCAGCACCAGCTCGGGGGCCAGCTGGTTTGTTTCCAACAGTTCGATCAGATCCACCGCGAGTTTCACCTCGGGCGGGGCAGTGTCCAGTGACATGGGCAGTTTCCGGTTGCGGGAATAAGGGGCGAGTATACAGGGACGCCGCCGTTGGCTGAAAGCGCCCCGCTG
Organism: Aeromonas veronii; assembly: GCA_041319085.1. Lineage (NCBI taxonomy): Bacteria > Pseudomonadati > Pseudomonadota > Gammaproteobacteria > Aeromonadales > Aeromonadaceae > Aeromonas > Aeromonas veronii. Next base: position 1,570,046 of record CP101033.1, read on the forward strand.
TGTCGGGGAGGGGGATCAGCAAGGTCAGAGGTGCTGACGCATCTCCTTGTCGATCTCCTCGCGCAGGGCAATCAGCTTTTTGGCGTACTGCTGTAACTGCAGATCGCTCTCGCTCACCGGTTGCCACTGAGGCACCGGGGTCGGTTTGCCCTGCTCATCCATCGCCACAAAGATGATAATGCAGTGGGTGGTCTTGTGGCGTTCGGTCTCGGTGGGGTGGCGGCTGTAGACATCCACCGCCAGATGCATGCTGGTGGTGCCGGTGTGGATGACCTGAGCGTGCACCTCAACCAGCTGCCCAATCTGGATGGGGCGCAAAAAACGGATCCCCCCCACATAGACGGTCACCGCATAGCCGCCACACCAGCCGGCGGCGCAGGCGTAGCCCGCCTGATCGATCCACTTCATCACCATACCGCCGTGTACCTTGCCGCCGAAGTTGACGTCAGAAGGCTCGGCCAAAAATTGCAGGGTCAGTTCGCGGGGTGAGGCCATGGGTCCTCCTTGGTTTGGCGTCATTGCCGGTAGCTCTTGCGATAGGCATCTGCCTGTTGGCAGGGGGCCAGGTTGTTGAGATCGGGCCGCTTGTTACCTTCGCGCTGGCCGAAGCTGGCGAACTCCTGCTGGCATTTGCCGGTCTTGCCGCCCGCCTTGACGCAGGCATCGATCCGCTGCTGCTTGCCCTGTTCGACCAACTGCTGCTGGGCCTGCTGGCAGGCGGCATCCAGCTTGGCTTGCTGGGTAGAGCGATCGAGCTCGCTGGCGGCATTGGCGGGGCCGCACAGCAGGGCCAGGCCGAGGGGGATCCATGGGGTGAGGGTACGCATCCGGTTGCTCCTTGTTGACCTGTTTCAGGTATACCGCGAATGGCGGCAGGATGCACTGAGGCCGGCGCAATAATGGGGGCCCATTCACTGTTGGTTCATGAGTCTGGCGCCAGCATGGGCCGAACAATAGCGAGGTGTCACCATGAAACAGATACTGGAACAGTTGCTGGGGGCTGGCAAAGGCTGGCTCAACGACGGGGGCGACAAGCGCAAGGGGCAGATGCAGGGGGCGCTGGCCGGTGGCGCGCTGGGTCTGCTGCTGGGCAATAAAAAAGTACGCAAATATGGCGGCACAGCGGCTGCCGTGGGCGGCGCTGCGGCCCTTGGCGGGTTGGCCTTCAAGCTCTATCAGGATTGGCAGGCCCAGCAGTCGGCCCCAGCCCAGCCCACCCATCCCGTTAGTACGCTGGAAGGCAATGCGCTGGATGCCCGCGCCGCTCTGCTGGTACGCGCCATGGTGGCGGCAGCCCGGGCCGACGGCCATATCGATGGCGCCGAGCGCCAGAAAATTCAGGAGTACCTGACCGAACAGGGCCAGAGCGATGCCGCCCGCTGGATTGACGCCGAGCTGGCTCGCCCGCTCGATCCCCACGCACTGGCGCGGGAAGTGACCGATATGGAGCTAGCCACCGAGGTCTATCTCGCCTCCCTGCTCGCCATCGAGGTGGATCACTTTATGGAGCGCGGTTATCTCGACGAGCTGGCCCGTGCCCTCAAGCTTGATGACAACCTCAAAGGCAGCATAGAGCGGCAGGTGGCCCAACTTAACGCTCCAGCCTGATACCGCCTGCAGCCATGGAAATCGAGTTGAGCTATCGGGAGATAAAGCACAGCCTGCAACCGCACCGGTTGACCCTGCGCAGCCAGATGGTAAAGATGGCGGCGAGCCTGAAGGGGGACACAGCGAGTCGGCCGGTTCACATGGCGTCGGTTTATCTCATCCATGATGAGCGGCATGCCGTACATGTCACCGGGGGCTATCCCGAAGCGAGTGGCGGAGCGGAATAAGCAGGCGGGAACGTTTGTCTTACCGGATCGGAGGGCGCGACGTTACCTCTGCTTCGTGAAGCCAAGGCCACAGAAGTAAAGTGTGATAAAAGCCAATAAAAACAATGCCAGTCAGGCTTAACTGACAGGCATTACCATCAATTGACAGCCCCTTTCTCTTGATGACGGCGATGCAGGTAATGGTTAAGCGGGATCAGGGATAGATGCTGACCTCAATCAGGTTCTGATCCGGGTCGAGGAAATAGACGGATTCTATCGTTCCGCAAGCCCCGCTTTTGGTCACCGGCCCCTCGACAATCTCCACCCCGTAGCAGGCAAGTTGAGCCATTACCTGCTCCAGCGGCCAGCGGGTGATCAGGCAGACATCTCCCGACCCCACCTGCGCCCGATTGCGCGGCTCCTGCCCCAACAGTTGCAGATTGATCTTCTGGTTGCCAAAACCCACCGCCCGGCGCCCCGCACCGAAGGTGATGGCCTCCATATTGAGCACCGAGCTGTAAAACGCCACGGCCCGTTCGATATCGCTGACCGTCAATACCAGATGGTCGATATGGCTGATCATGGTTACCTCCTGGTGGTGATCTGGCTGATGTGACCGACATATACCCGCAAACATCCGACTGCTGCCGCCACGGCGGGCAACCCCATCATACCCGGCAAGGGAGAGCCCATTTGTGCCGTGGCGCGCAAAGAGGGCGCAAATGGTGATGTAATTTTTAAGGGGTGTTCAGTTGGGCGTTGTGATGGCTGCTATTGTCGCGTTCGGCTAACTCTTCACTGGCGTTAATGCTTCTGGAGTCATCACAATGAGCGGGATGGCCAGCGCCTGACTCAACCGCTCCGCCAGTTCGTAGGCAGGGCCGATGGTGTCGTAGTCTGCCACACAGGTTGCCAAGGCACAGCCGCTGCTCTCTTCGACTCGCAGGTAAACGCTGTAGCCTTGAACGGTCAGACCGCTGTCACGCACCACCTGTATCTCACCTTCCTGATTGATGGCCTCCAGTTCAACCGCTACCGGTTTCTTGAACATCTGTACTCCTCAGTCACTGCAGATAGTGGCAGTAATAAAGTCCAGCTGGGCGTAAGAAAAAAATTATGCTGCCACATCTTGAATCTGTGAGCCACGTGAAAAAATTAATAATACGGGCTCCATAACCAAACATGCCACCGATAATAACATGCTGATTTAGATGAAAAAATGATATTATCTCTTTCTTCTATAGACAATGTTCGAGGCTCGTGCGTGATGCAACAATGCGGTATTTATGAACAACTCATGACTCAACTGCTGACATCTCGACTCGACCGCGAGCGCTTTTACATAGGGGAACGCCAGCTTGAACCTGCCGAAGCGGCAGTCTGGTTATCCAGATTTCTGAGCCGGGTTTTGGAATATGCGGTGGGTTCGGTCACTGGAGAGGAGCAGCTGCAACGGCAGATTGAGCTGGCTAACCAGTTATTGCTTTGGCTAAAGGATCGCACCCAAGACCCAGACTTTATTGGCGAGAACCTCATCGATAGTCAGGGAAAAATTCTGACAGCGCTCTACCAGTTGGATAACCCCATCTCCGCCAATTTAAAGCAATATGCCGAGGATATTTTCCCTCTGACCGGTCTAACGCAAAGTGAGCTGTTCTGCGGCAGCAATGCGGGTTTGTCGATGGAGTCGGAGATTAAACGGGAGATATTATCGGCAGATAGCATCTGCTGGCTGGTCTCATTTATCAAATGGGCAGGTATCCGTATTTTCCGTCATGAGCTGGAAGAGTTCACCCACAGCGGCCGCAAATTAAAAGTAATTACTACCTCTTATATGGGGGCAACCGACGCCAAGGCAGTTGAATTTTTAGCCAGCCTCCCAAATACCGAAGTCAAACTCAGCTATAACACCCAGCGCGAGCGGTTGCATGCCAAGAGCTATCTCTTTTGCCGAAATACCGGCTTTCATACCGGCTATATAGGTTCCTCCAATCTCTCTCACTCTGCCCTCACCAGTGGTTTGGAGTGGAACCTAAAAATCACCTCGCAAGAGATCCCGCATATTATCGAGAAATCCCTGAGTACCTTTGAAACCTATTGGGAATCCGATGATTTTGAGCTGTTTGATGGCAAGCTGGAAAGCCGTACAAAATTGCAGCATGCGCTGCAAGAGGCCCGTGGCGATGGGGACAAAAATAGCACTGCCTATTTCTTTGATATCACGCCGTTCCCCCATCAACAGGAGATCCTTGAGCAATTGGCGATGGAGCGCGCTTTACACCAGCGCTTTCGTAACTTGGTGGTAGCGGCTACCGGTACAGGAAAAACTCTGATCTCCGCCTTTGATTTCGCGCGTTTTTTGAAAACCAAACCCGATGCCAAGTTTCTGTTTGTCGCCCACAAAGAGGAGATCTTGCGCCAAGCATTGGCCTCATACCGCGGTGTGCTCAAGCAATCCAATTTTGGCGAACTCTTGGTCGGCGGCGCCGTGCCAACCCACTACCGTCAACTATTTGCCTCAGTGCAATCCTTGAATAACCAGCTGGCTAATTTGCGTCTTAGCCCAGACTATTTCGATTACATCGTCATTGATGAGGTTCACCATATTGCGGCGGCCAGTTATCGCGGTCTGCTCGCCGCCTTTGAACCTCACATTCTGTTGGGATTAACCGCAACGCCAGAGCGCCATGATGGCGGTGATATTCTCGCTGACTTTTGTGGTGTGATCGCCGCTGAAATCCGCTTGCCAGAGGCCATCAATCGTCGCCATCTCTGCCCATTCCAATATTTTGGTATCGATGATGATACTGACTTGCGCCAAGTGGCTTGGAAAAATGGCCGTTATGACATTACTGCACTGACCAATATTTACACTAAAAATAACAGCCGGGTTCAGAAAATCGTCCAGAGCCTCGCTGAGATCGTCACCGATATTACCAAGATCAAAGCACTGGCATTTTGTGTGAGCCGTGAACATGCCGATTTTATGCGCAAGGCCTTTTTATTGAAGGGCATCAAGGCTGACATCCTCACCAGCGATAACCGAGACGAGCGTCATAGCAAACAACAGGATTTGCGTACCGGCGTTATCAACATTCTCTGCGTGGTAGACATCTTCAACGAAGGGGTTGATATCCCAGAAGTCGATACCTTGCTGTTTTTACGACCAACGGAAAGCCTCACCATCTTTTTACAGCAATTAGGGCGAGGTCTGCGGCTGGCGAGCGATAAAGAGTGCTGCACCGTGTTGGACTTTGTTGGCAATGCCCGTGCTGAGTATGACTTTGCCCAGAAATTCCGGGCACTGGTGGGTAAAACTAATAAGGCGATCAGCCACGAAATCAAACAGGGCTTTCCTCACGCCCCCTTGGGCTGCCGCATCGAACTCTCAAAACAGACCCAAGAGTTCATTCTGAGCAATATCAAGAGGGCGACCCTCAATACCTCGCGCCTCATGGGCCTGATCCGCCGTTTCTCACAAGATTGTGATTTACCGCTGACGCTGGCGAATTTTTTGAAGTTCTACCCTCACATCAGCCTTGAGGAGATCTACAAGCGCGGTAACTGGAGCGCCTTGGTCAAACAGGCCCGCAACCACACCGTTTCTGAAATGAGCGATGAGAAGCTGTCGACCCTCTACACCCGGGCCATCAAAACCCGGCTATTGGGCTGCGATGCACTCCATTACTTGAAATTCTTACAAGCCTTGGTGGAAAGCGCCTTTACCTTAACGGCCGAACACGATGAACGAATGGCCTTGATGTGCCACTACGACTTCTGGCAACAGAGCGGCCCCACTGCAGGCTTTAGCTCCTTGGCGCACAGCCTGAAACAACTCAATCAACCTGAATTAAGGGCCGAGCTGGCAGATCTGTTGCCCATGCTGATCAACCGGGTGCAGCACGACCAACGAGCCATGCCCGGTCTTCCCGGTAACCCGCTGCAACTGCATGCTCGCTATGCCAGAGAGCAGGTGCTGGTTGGCTTTGGCGCGACCACCTTCGCGCAGCAACCCACTGCTCGCGAAGGGGTCTATGTCATCGCAGAGCAAAATATCGAGTTGCTGTTCGTGACCCTAAACAAAACGGGGCAGCACTTCTCCCCCACCACCCGTTATCACGACTACGCCATCAACGAGTCGCTGTTCCATTGGCAGAGCCAAAACAGCGCTCGCCCCGAGCGGGGTAAGGGTCTGAGTTACATAAATCACAGAGCAGAGGGTAAGCGCTTGTTTTTGTTCGTCCGCGAGCAGAGCAAAGATGAATTTGGCCGCACCCTTGGCTTTGTGAACTTTGGTGAGGTGGAGTACGTATCCCACACGGGCAGCCAACCGATGAACATTAAATGGCGTCTCACTACTCCGATGCCGCCATTTATGTGGAAAGAGGCCGCCAAACTGGCTGTTGGTTAGTAGGGATCGTCGCCCGGTGGGGATATGACGCAAAACCCACCGGATTCTGGCCAAAAACCCCGGCTAAATTATCCAGTTGCATAATAACCATGCGGCCTTGCGGTTGTTTAACTGGCCCTAACGTCAGATAATACCGCCCGCCTTCAACCCCCGATAACCCGACTTTCAGTGACGGTAATTGATGACTGAGTACCTGCTTTTATTGATCGGCACCGTGCTGGTTAACAACTTCGTGCTGGTGAAATTCCTCGGCCTCTGCCCCTTTATGGGGGTCTCCGGCAAGCTGGAAACCGCCATCGGCATGGGGCTGGCGACCACCTTCGTGATGACCCTCGCCAGTGCCAGCTCCTATCTGGTGGAGCACTATATCCTGCTGCCGCTGGATATCGCCTATTTGCGCACCCTCGCCTTTATTCTGGTGATCGCCGTGGTGGTGCAGTTTACCGAGATGGTGGTGCGCAAGAGCAGCCCGACCCTCTATCGCCTGCTGGGGATCTTCTTGCCCCTCATCACCACCAACTGCGCGGTGCTCGGGGTGGCGCTGCTCAGCATCAATGAGCGACACAACTTTATCCAGAGCGTGATCTACGGCTTTGGCGCCGCCACCGGCTTCTCGCTGGTGCTGATCCTGTTTGCCGCCATGCGCGAGCGTCTGGTCGCCGCTGATGTGCCCGCGCCGTTTCGCGGGGTGTCGATTGCCATGATCACCGCCGGTCTGATGTCGCTGGCCTTTATGGGCTTTACCGGCCTTATCAAGATATAGCGCTATGACTCACATACTCTTTGCCATTCTGGTGCTCACCCTGCTGGCGCTGGCGTTCGGGATTATCCTGGGCTTTGCCGCCGTCAAGTTTCATGTGGAAGCAGACCCCATCGTCGATCAGCTCGATGCCCTGCTGCCCCAGACACAGTGTGGCCAGTGCGGCTATCCCGGCTGCAAACCCTACGCCGAGGCGCTCGCCAACGGCGATCAGATCAACAAGTGCGTACCCGGTGGCGAGGCCACCATGCGCAAGATTGCCGAGCTGATGGGGGTCGAGCCCCAGCCGCTGGGGGGCAGTGACGAGGCCGCAGTGCCAGTCAAAAAGGTCGCCTTTATCCACGAAGATCAGTGCATCGGCTGTACCAAGTGCATTCAGGCCTGCCCGGTGGATGCCATCGTCGGCGCCACCAAGGCGATGCATACCGTGATTGCCAACGAGTGCACCGGTTGCGATCTCTGTGTCGATCCCTGCCCGACCGACTGCATCGAGATGATCCCGGTGCCTACCACGGTCGATAACTGGAAGTGGGATCTCAATAACGTGCATGTTCCGGGCAAGATTCCGGTCAAGATAGTGGAATAAACAGCGGAGCAACCATGCATTCCTTACTCGAACGTATCAAAGCCGGCACGCTCTGGGACTTTCACGGTGGCATTCACCCCGCCGACAACAAGCTGCAATCGAGCCAGAGCCCGGTGGTGGACGCCGGTCTCCCGCCGCAACTTATTATTCCGCTGCGCCAGCACGCTGGCCCCGCCGGCGATCTGCTGGTGCAGGTGGGCGACAAGGTCAAAAAAGGGCAACCGCTGACCCGTTACGCCAAGGGGCGCACGGTGCCGGTGCATGCCTCCACCTCGGGCACCATCACCGAGATTGGCAACCACACGGTTGCCCACCCCTCCGGACTCGGCGATCTCTGTGTCATCCTCACTCCCGATGGCGAGGATGAGTGGGGCGAGCGCAATGGCAAAGCCGATTACTGGAATCTGGAGCGGGGCGAGCTGCTCGAGCGCATTCAGCAGGCGGGAGTGGCGGGCCTTGGCGGCGCCGTGTTCCCGACCCACAGCAAGCTCGACGGCCGCGGCCAGCTCACCGAGATCCTGATCGTTAACGGACTGGAGTGCGAACCCTATATCACCACCGACGATCGGCTGATGCAGCAGTACTCAGGCGAGATCATGGATGGCATCCGGGTGCTCAAGCACCTGCTCAAACCGAAACTCACCCTGATCGGGGTGGAAGACAACAAGCCCGAGGCGATCGAGCAGCTGACCCGCCACGCCACAGACCCGGACGTGCTGGTCAAGACGGTGCCGACCAAGTACCCCTCGGGCGGCGCCAAGCAGACCATCGAGCTGCTCACCGGCCGTCAGGTGCCCAAGGGGGGCCGCGCGGTCGATATCGGCATCATGGTGCTCAACGTCGCCACCGTGTTTGCCATCAAGCGCGCCATTATCGACGGCGAACCGCTGATCGAGCGGATCGTCACCCTCACCGGCGACAGCTTCAAGAAACCCGGCAACGCCTGGGTGCGCCTCGGTACGCCGGTACGCTGGCTGCTGCAGCGTTTCGAGCTGCAACCGGAAGCGGAGCAGCGGGTGATCATGGGTGGCCCCATGATGGGCTTTACCCTGCCCCACGCCATGGTGCCTGTGGTCAAGGCCACCAACTGCCTGCTGGCGCCGACGCAAGCCGAACTGCCTGCCCCCGGCCCGGAGCAGGCCTGCATCCGTTGCAGCGCCTGCGCCGATGCCTGCCCGGCCAGCCTGCTGCCGCAAGAGCTCTACTGGTACAGCCGGGCCAAGGAGTATGACAAGGCCGAGAAGCTCAACCTGATGGACTGCATCGAGTGCGGCGCCTGCGCCTGGGTCTGCCCGAGCGAGATCCCGCTGGTGCAGTACTACAAGATCGCCAAGGATGACATTCGCGAAGCCCGTGCCGAGGCCGAAAAAGCCGAGCGCGCCAAGCAGCGTTTCGAGGCCAAGCAGGCCCGCTTCGAGCGGGAGAAAGCGGCCCGCGAAGCGCGCCATGCCGAAGCTGCCGCCCAGCGCCGTCAGACCATGACGACCGCAGGCGGGGAAGATCCGGTGGCCGCGGCGCTGGCTCGTATCAAGGCCAAGCAGGATGCCCCCATCACCGCCATTGTCGCCACGGCGCAGGGCATGCCCGACAACAGCGCGATGATCGCCGCCCGCGAAGCCCGCAAACGGGAAGCGGAAGCGCGCCGCGCCGCCAAGCTGGCGGAGAGCGCAAACAGCGAAACAGCTGCTGCGCCGCAATCCGCCGAGGCGGTTGACCCCGCCAGCGATCCCAAGAAAGCGGCCATCGCCGCCGCACTGGCCCGCGCCAAGGCCAAGAAGGCGGCTCAGGCTGGCGAGAGCGCCGAATCTGTGACTGCCGAAGTCATTGCGGCGCCTGTTGCAGACGCAGACCCGAAAAAAGCAGCGATTGCCGCCGCCATTGCCCGTGCCAAGGCCAAAAAGGCCGAAGCCAGTGGCGAGCCGGTCAGCGCAGATAACAGCGCGGCAACCGACGCCGACACGCAAAGCGATGCGCTCGCCGATCCCAAGAAGGCGGCAATCGCTGCCGCCATCGCCCGCGCCAAGGCCAAAAAGCTGGCGCAGCAGGGGGAAAGTGCCGGTGCCGAAAGTGCTGAGAGTAAGCCAGCAGCCAGCGCGGAGACCCGCGACGTGGCGCTAGCCAAGAGCGAAGCAACCATCAGCCAGAGCGATACTGCTGTTGTTGGAAGTGAAGCGGTCGATCCCAAGAAAGCGGCTATTGCCGCAGCCATCGCCCGTGCCAAGGCCAAAAAGCTGGCGCAGCAGGGGGAAAGTGCCGGTGCTGAGAGTGCGGGGAGTGAGTCAGCGGCAAACGCGGAGACCCGCGACATGACGCTAGCCAAGAGCGAAGCAACCATCAGCCAGAGCGATACGGCAACTGCTGCAAGTGAAGCGGTCGATCCCAAGAAAGCCGCTATCGCCGCAGCCATCGCCCGTGCCAAGGCCAAAAAACTGGCCCAGCAGGGCGCAAGTACCAGTGCTGAGGTAGCAAGTACCAGTGCAGAGGTAGAGAGTGCCGGTACTCAGGTAGATAGAGCCGAAACTGAGGGTGAGCGCGCACCGGCTGAGCAGATGCAAAGCGATGCAGCCAGCAGTGAGCAACCACTTGCCGTCACTGCCGCGCCTGAAGCGAGCGCCCCTGCGGCTGATGCCCCGGTTGATCCGAAAAAAGCGGCCATTGCAGCCGCCGTGGCCCGCGCCAAGGCGAAGAAGCTGGCGGCCGAGGCGGCCAGAGCCGCCGGGACCGCCGCTGAAGATGCCCCGTCAGCCGACCGAACAACCACAAGGTAATCGACAGACTCATGTTCAATATTGCGACTGCGCCGTTTGCCCATAACCGCAAACAGACCCGAACCCTGATGCTGCTGGTGATCCTGGCCTGCGTGCCGGGCTTGCTGGCCCAGACCTGGTTCTTCGGCTGGGGCTCCTTTATCCAGATCCTGCTGGCGCTGGTCACTGCGCTGCTGTGCGAGGCGCTGGTGCTCAAGCTCCGTGGCCGCGCCATCAAGCCTGCCCTGATGGATGGCAGTGCGGCGCTCACCGCCGTGCTGATTGGTCTCTCCCTGCCGCCGCTGCTGCCGTGGTGGATGCTGGTGGTGGGCACGGCCTTTGCCATCATTGTCGCCAAGCACCTTTACGGCGGGCTGGGCCAGAACCTGTTCAACCCGGCCATGGTCGCCTATGTGCTGCTGCTGGTCTCCTTCCCGGTGCAGATGACCAGCTGGCTGCCACCAGAGAGCGTGCGCGCCTACAGCCTCGGTTTTGGCGATGCGGCGTCGGTCATCTTCACCGGCTTTAGCCTCGATGGCTACAGCATGGCCCAGCTCAAGCAGGGGGTGGATGGTCTTACCATGGCGACTCCACTCGATACCCTGAAAACCGGCCTGACTCAGGGGCTCACTACCGGCGAGATCCTGAGCGGCCCGCTGTTTGAGGGGTGGGGCGGCATCGGCTGGAGCTGGGTCAACCTCGGCTACCTGCTGGGCGGCCTGTTCCTGTTGCAGCAGAAGGTGATCAACTGGCGCATTCCCACCGCCATTCTGGGCTCCCTGCTGGCGGCGGCGACCCTCGGCTATCTGGTGAGCCCGGATGCGACTGCCACCCCCATGCTCCATCTCTTTAGCGGCGCTACTATGCTGGGGGCCTTCTTTATCGCCACCGATCCGGTCAGTGCCAGCACCACGCCGCGCGGCCGACTGGTCTACGGCGTGCTGATCGGGGTGCTGGTCTACATCATCCGCCGCTTTGGCGGCTATCCGGATGCGTTCGCCTTCGCCGTGCTGCTGGCCAACCTTTGCGTACCCTTTATCGATAGCACGACTCGCCCGAAGGTATACGGAGCCCGTCGCCAATGATGTTTCTGCCATTTTTCCCCATCACAGCAGACGGAGCCCGGACATGTTAAAGAGCATGCGCAAGAACGGCCTTATTCTGGCGATGTTCGCGCTGGGCTGTACCGCGCTGGTGGTACTGACCAACGAGCTGACCAAGGATAAAATCGCCCAGCAGCAACAGCTGGAGAAGCAGCAGACCCTCTCGGTATTACTGCCACAGGGGAGCTATGACAACGATCTGGTGGCCAGTTGCAAGCAGGTGACCAGCAGGAAGTATCTGGGCAGCGATCAGCCGCAGGCCCTCTATACCGCCAGCAAGAATGGCGTGGTGACCGGCTATGCGCTGGAGGCGATCGCGCCGGATGGCTACAGCGGGGCGATCCGCATCGTGGCAGGCTTTGATGCCAAGGGCACCATCACCGCCGTGCGCGTGCTCGCTCACAACGAGACCCCGGGCCTGGGTGACAAGATCGAGCTGAAGAAATCAGACTGGATCAACCGCTTTGCAGGAAAATTCCTGACCCATGACAACGAGCCCCAGTGGGCGGTGAAGAAGGATGGCGGCGAATTCGATGCCTTTACCGGCGCCACCATCACCCCCCGTGCCGTGGTCAAGGCGGTGAAGAACCTGCTGAAACTGCAGCAGGAGCAACCCGAACTGCTCAGCAACGCCCCGGCTTGTCCGGCGGCTAACTAACGGAGGCGAGCCATCATGAACCAGATGGAACAGATTGAAACGGGCGCCGCCCCGATTGCCGAGCTGGCAAGCCGCAAGGGCGAGCTCAAGGAGCTGATGAGTCAGGGGCTGTGGAAGAACAACCCCTCGCTGGTGCAGGTGCTGGGGCTTTGCCCGACGCTGGCCGTCTCCTCCACCTTTACCAATGCGCTGGGGCTGGGCCTTGCCACCATGGCGGTGCTGGTCTGCTCCAACCTCGCCGTCTCGCTGGTGCGCAACTGGGTGCCGAAGGATATTCGCATCCCGGTCTATGTGATGATCATCGCCTCGCTGGTGACCAGCGTGCAGCTGCTGATGAACGCCTACACCTATGGCCTCTATCAGGCGCTCGGCATCTTTATCGCCCTCATCGTCACCAACTGCGTCATCATCGGCCGCGCCGAGGCCTATGCCTCCAAGAACCCGCCGCTGCTGGCGGCCCTCGACGGCCTGATGATGGGCCTTGGCTTTACTCTGGTGCTGCTGGTACTGGGCGGCATGCGCGAGATCATCGGCATGGGCACCCTGTTTGATGGCGCCGAGCTGCTGCTGGGCGAGTGGGCCAAATCCCTGCGCATCGAGCTGTTCCACGCCGATGCCAGCCTGCTGCTGGCGATTTTGCCGCCGGGCGGCTTTATCGGGTTGGGGCTGCTGATCGCCGGCAAGAACGCCATCAACGACTGGCGGGATCGCAAACAGGCGACCACTGTGGCCCACTGCAACGTTGCCCCGGCTCGCGTCCGGGCGACCGAACTATGATCGGACGCAAGGCATGAACAACCAGAAACGCAGAGAGATCCTGGAGCGACTGCGGGAAAACAACCCCCAACCCACCACAGAGCTCAACTTCAACTCGCCGTTTGAACTCTTGATCGCCGTGCTGCTCTCGGCGCAGGCAACCGATGTCAGCGTCAACAAGGCGACCGACAAGCTCTATCCGGTGGCCAACACCCCGCAGGCGATGCTGGAGCTCGGGGTGGACGGGCTCAAGGAGTACATCAAGACCATTGGCCTCTTCAACACCAAGGCCGAGAACGTCATCAAGACCTGCGCCATCTTGCTGGAGCGCCACGGCGGCGAGGTGCCGGAGAACCGCGAAGCGCTGGAAGCCCTGCCGGGCGTCGGCCGCAAGACCGCCAACGTGGTGCTCAACACCGCCTTTGGCTGGCCCACCATCGCCGTCGATACCCATATCTTCCGGGTCTCCAACCGCACCGGCTTTGCGGTGGGCAAGAATGTGGATCAGGTGGAGGAGAAGCTGCTCAAAGTGGTACCCGCCGAGTTCAAGCTGGATGTCCACCACTGGCTCATCCTGCATGGGCGTTACACCTGTCTCGCTCGCAAGCCCCGTTGTGGTTCCTGTATCATCGAGGACTTGTGCGAATACAAAGAGAAGGTCTATCCGGAAAACTGACCGCTCTACTTTTAGCCTCACGGCATACGAATCACCAACCCGGAGAACTGAGCAATGAGAATTCTGCATACCATGCTGCGTGTCGGCGATCTGCAACGCTCCATCGACTTCTACACCCGCGTGCTCGGCATGAAGCTGCTGCGCAAGAGCGAGAACAGCGAGTACAAGTACACTCTGGCCTTCGTCGGCTACGGTGACGAGAAGGATGAAGCGGTGATCGAGCTGACCTACAACTGGGGGGTGAGCGAGTACGAACTGGGCTCTGCCTACGGCCATATCGCGCTGGAAGCGGACGACATCTATGCGACCTGCGATGCCCTGCGTGCCGCCGGCGCCAAGATCACCCGCGAGCCGGGCCCGGTCAAGGGTGGCACCACCGTCATCGCCTTCGTTGAAGATCCGGACGGTTACAAGATTGAACTGATCGCCAAGAAAGATGCCGGTACTGGCCTGGGTGACAGCGTCTAAGCTGCTCGACTCCCGCTGCCAAATGGCAGGATCAAAAAAGAGCGCACATGCGCTCTTTTTTATGCTCGGCTGTCGTTGAGGTGCTAGATCTCGCCGTTGCGCCCCATGCTGATCACCACCCGCCGGTTCTTGGCACGGCCCTGTTCGGTTTCGTTGGAAGCGACATGCTGCTTCTCGCCATGCCCCTCTACCGAGATCTTGCCGGGCTCCAGCCCCAGATCGACAAACACCTTCTTGATGGCATCGGCCCGCTGCTCTGAGAGTTTCTGGTTCGACCAGCGGCCACCATAACTGTCGCTGTAGGCGTCGATCACCACCACATCGATGCTCTTGTCCGCCTTGATAAACTCGTTGATCATCGCCAGTCGCCGTTTGGAGGGGATGGAGAGCTGATCGCTATTCTTGTCATAGGTGAGCACGCTAAAGGCAATATCGTTGAAGCTGTAGGGCAAAAGCCCGCTCAGACAGTCGATAAAGGCCTGATATTTCACCCGAAAGTTGACAGACGAAAGCGACACCCGCACCGCGCGGTTCTGGCGATACCAGTCCCGATACTGGAAGGTCGGCATTCGTCCCCCCTCCAGTTCGTCGAGCATGGTCCAGGCGGTTTGCCCCTCCACCAGCCCATCGAACTGCTGATAGAAGCGCAGCTGGCTCACTTCTCGCCCGACTATCCCCGGGCGCCATACCGGCGGCATGATGCCAAGGCTCACCGTCTGGGTCTGGGCCTGCGGCCGCTTGCCCTTGAGCTCGAAGTCGAGGTTGATCTTGCGACCGGCACGACTGACAAAAGCCCCCGTTCCCCAGTTCGGGATCGGGTGTTCGAGGCGACACTCAATCTGGGTATCGGAGGTCAAACGCCAGACGGATTGATCCAGACCGGCACCAAATTCGGTCACCCCAGCCTGTAACTGCATACTCACGGATATGCTGACCAACCCCAACACCCAAGCGTTCAATTGCCTGTCCTCCACACGATCTCTGTTCAGGTATCGGCAAGGGCAGGCCAAGCTTTAGGTATTAATGATTAGTGGGAAGCGGGGGCTCCATAGGCCGGGCATGCACCATCTCCTGTGACACTCGATAGCGGTCATACCCATATTGACCGGCGAAAAAAACAGTAGCGCCAATAACGGCAGGCAAATTGCCAGCAACATCTTGCCTGCCAATCCGGGTCTGTTCTTCCCGCACACCGGTCATTTCAATCAAGGTGTTTATGATATCCAGCCTGTTCGCTTATGCCGCTTGCGACATCAGCCATTGGCCAGAACCATGAGCTGTATCAACCTTTTTTTGCGGGCAGCCAAGCTGCCGCTATCCATCATCTAGACCAATGGTCAGGTCGAGATCGCCAGCGAGAAGCTCGCTACAGTAGAGCAGGGCGACAGGAGGTCGCTTGTTTGGGGGATCCCCCCGCTCTGCTCGCTGTTTCGTCTGGGTTGCCCCCTTCACGGCGACCCTGCCTAGAGGGTAGGCAGGTTGAATGGGGCGCACGGTTGTTGCAACGCCTGCGAGGCCATATCGGTTCGTGATACTGGCTGAGGGTAATCAGTAAATAAAAAGCCCTTCACCATGGTGAAGGGCTTTTTGCTATCTGACGTATCCGCCCGGGTCGACCTATTCGGGCTTAGTAGCCTTGCTGGTGAACGTCCATCACGGCGCGGCCGGACGGGTCGGCCATCTCTTTGAACTTGGCATCCCATTCCAGCGCAGTGGGGGTGGAGCAGGCGACTGACTTGCCGTATGGCACGGTGCGGGCGGCGGCTTCCAGCGGGAAGTGCTCGTCGAAGATGGCGCGGTAGAAATAGGCTTCCTTGGTGAGCGGGGTGTTGATGGGGAAGCGGAATGCAGCCGCCTCGAACATCTGATCCGTCACCTCTTGTTCTACCATGGCTTTCAGGCTGTCGATCCATGAATAACCCACGCCATCGGAGAACTGCTCTTTCTGGCGCCATGCCACTTCGTGGGGCAGCAGCTCCTCGAACGCTTCGCGCAGGATGTGTTTCTCGATCTTGCCGTTGCCGCACATCTTGTCGGCGGGCTGCAGGCGCATCGCCACATCCATGAACTCCTTGTCGAGGAAGGGCACGCGACCCTCCACCCCCCAGGCTGCCATCGACTTGTTGGCGCGCAAGCAGTCATAGAGGTGCAAAGAGGCGAGCTTGCGCACGTTCTCTTCGTGGAACTCTTTTGCGTTGGGCGCTTTGTGGAAATAGAGGTAGCCACCGAACAGCTCGTCGGAGCCTTCGCCCGAGAGCACCATCTTGATCCCCATCGCCTTGATATAACGGGCCATCAGATACATGGGCGTGGAGGCGCGGATGGTGGTGACGTCATAGGTCTCGAGGTGATAGATGACATCGCGCAGCGCATCCAGACCCTCTTGCACGGTGAAGTGGATCTGGTGGTGGATGGTGCCCAGATGGTCGGCCACCTTGCGGGCAGCAGCGAGATCAGGCGACCCTTCCAGGCCGACGGCGAAGGAGTGCAGTTGCGGCCACCAGGCTTCGCTCTTGCCATCGTCTTCCACCCGACGGGCGGCGTAGATCTTGGTGATGGCGGAGATCACGGACGAATCCAGCCCGCCGGAGAGCAGCACGCCGTAGGGGACGTCACACATCAGTTGGCGCTTGACCGCCGCTTCCAGCGCCGCTTTCAGCTCGGCCTTGTCGCTGACGTTGTGCTCGACCGCTTGATATTCCATCCAGTCGCGTTTGTACCACTGTTTGAGTTCGCCATCCTTGCTCCACAGGTAGTGTCCCGGCGGGAAGGTTTCGACGCTCTTGCAGACCGGTACCAGCGCCTTCATCTCGGAGGCGACATAGAAGTTGCCGTGCTCATCGCGACCGGTATAGAGGGGGATGATCCCCATGTGATCGCGACCGATCAGGTAGGCATCCTGCTCGGCGTCATAGAGGATAAAGGCGAAGATGCCGTTGAGATCGTCGAGAAACGCCGGGCCCTTCTCCTTGTAGAGGGCCAGCAGCACCTCACAGTCGGACTTGGTCTGGAACTGGAAGTCGACCTTGAGGCTCTTCTCCAATTCCTTGTGGTTGTAGATCTCGCCGTTGACGGCCAATACGTGAGTACGCTCGGGGTTGTAGAGCGGCTGGGCGCCATTGCCCGGATCGACGATGGCCAGGCGCTCATGCACCAGAATGGCTTTGTCAGAGCTGTAGACGCCGGACCAGTCAGGCCCGCGGTGACGGAGTCGCTTGGACATCTCCAGCGCCGATTTGCGTAGGGCAGCCGCATCGGACTTGATGTCCAGAATGCCGAAAATAGAACACATTGGCGGTAATCCTCATTGATTTTTATAGAGCCCCCCACGTTTGGGCTCGAAACTTCATTTACATTCCTCGTCAGACACAATGCCTAGCGGAAAAACCTTTTGCAAGCGGGAAAACCGCAGAAAATCATGCCGTACACGTCAACCCGGTCGGCCTGAAAAAAGGGCAGCCACGGCGGCTCAGGTTAACGCAAACGTCAGGTTGCAGCGGGCTCGAAGATCACATAGAGCTTGCGGCAGGGGGTGAGGGTCTCCCACTCCCCAACAAAACCGGCGGGAATGACAAATTGATCCCCGGGCTTGAGGGTCAGACGCCCCCCTTCACCGTCGTGGATCACCGCCTCACCCTCCAGCAGTTGGCAATACTCGTGCTCGGTGTAGTGGATAGCCCAGCGGCCCGGCTCGCAAGCCCAAAAGCCCACGTGAAACTGCTGGCTGGGGTCGGAGTAGTGATTCCACACCGTTTGCGCCGGGCTGCCTGCTTTAATGCGCTCGGGGGCTGGCATCAGCGGGGTGGGGGTTGCCTCGTGGTGACCGAGCAGGATCCAGTCGTTAAGGGTCTTCATGGTGCCTCCTGGCAATGGGGATATAAAAGCGGGGCCATCCCGGCCCCGCGTTTGTTTTATTAAACGAAGTTGAACATAACTTAAACGATACGTATCCCCTTGCCAAGTGCCGTAATCCTAATGGTCAGAGCGGCTGCAAGCGGCGGATCACATGACGGGCGAAGCCGCTGCCCGCTTCGTTATAGACGTTGAACACCGCATCCACCCCCTGTTCCTGCAGGGAGGCGATATCATCCTCGAAGCGGACGATGGCGGCGATCTTGCCGTTGAAGCCGTGGCTGCGCAGCTTCTCAATGGCGTAGAGATTCCCCGAGTGGTGGGGCATCGCCAGCAGTACCAGATTGACCTGATTGGAGAGCAGCACCTTGTCCCAGAAGTCGGTATCGGTGGCGTCGCCCTCGATGACGTTCATTCCCTGGGCGCGCAGGGTGGGCAGCTTCTCGCTATCGTTCTCCACCCCGAGGATGACGTTGCCGTATTTGTTCTCCAGCTCGAAGTAGGCCCCCTGACCGATCCGCCCCATACCGAGGATGATCACCTCCGCATCGCCAAGCTCAATGGGCCTGTCTTCCGGATGGAGGTTGCTCGCCTGCAATCCCCGCAGCCAGTGGCCGATGCGGTGGTAAATGCGCTCGCTCTGGGCATTGAGCGGGGCGGAGATCATAAAGCTCGCCGCCAGTGCCAGCGAGACCGCTACCAGCCACTCGTGGGATAGCCAGCCTGCCTTGGCGGCGATGGCGGCGACAATGAGGCCAAACTCCGAGAAGTTGGTGAGCGCCAGGGTAGAGAGTAGGGCGGTACGTACCCGCAGGTGGGCGCCGCTGTAGACCAGATAGTAGAGGGCGCTTTTCAGCGGCAGGGCCAGCACCAGCGCCAGTGCCAGCAGCATGGTCTCTTGGGTCGGCAGCCCGTTGAGGCCGATGGTGAGAAAGAAGCAGACCAGAAAGAGGTCTTTGAGGTTAAAGAGCGCCTTGGCCAGCCCCGCTGCCGCCGGATGGGAGGCGAGCAACATGCCGATGATCAGCGCCCCGAGATCCGGCTTGAGGCCGACCACTTCAAAGCCGGCGGCCCCCACCACCAGCGCCAGAAACACCCCGAACAGCACCTGCAACTCGCCGTGACCGGCCCGCTCCAGCAACTTGAACAGCAGCGGACGCAGCAGTGGCAGCCCCAGCACCCAGAGCGCCCAGATACTCGGCAACTTGCCGCTGGAAAACGCCAGAAACGCCACCGCGAACACATCCTGCATCACCAGTACCCCGATGGCGATGCGGGCGTAGAGGGCGTTCATGTCGCTGCGGTCTTCCAATACCTTGACCGCGAAGACGGTGCTGGAGAAGGAGAGGGCAAAGCCCAGCAGCAGCGCCAGTTTCCAGTCCAGTGACAGGGCGAGGTGGAGCCCCAGTCCCTTGCAGACCAGCAGTACCACGGTAAAGAGCAGGGTGGAGAGCAGCAGGTGCAGGCTGGTGGTGCCCCACACATCGCGCCGCATCAGGGTCTTGATATTGAGCTTGAGGCCGATGGTGAACAGCAGCAGGGTGACGCCGAGATCGGCCACTGTGCTCAGGGCCGGGCTATTTTCATATCCCATGCCGTTGAGGATAAAACCGGCGGCCAGAAAGCCGAGCAGGGGGGGCAGGCCAATCAGATTGACTACCATGCCGCAGCCAAAGGCCACGGCGATCAGAATGGGTTCCATAACAGATCCTGCAAGGGCAGTTGAGACCTGCCCTGTTTAACGCTTGGGTGTTGATTAGACGATATCGATGTCGACCACGGAGTCGAAAATATGGTTCGGGCGAAACGGCATGCGGTCGATATCCGCCACCTTGCTCACCCCGGAGAGCACCAGCACCGTCTCGAGACCGGCCTGAAAGCCCGCCAGAATGTCGGTGCGCAGGTTGTCGCCAATGATGATGGTGTCGTCGGAGTGGGCCTCCATCCGGTTGAGCGCCGCACGGATGATCCAGGCGCTCGGCTTGCCGACATAGAACGGCTTCTTGCCGGTCATCCGCTCGATGGGGGCGCACAGGGCGCCGCAGGCCGGGTGCATCATGGGGCCGTGGGTATCGGGGTTGGTGGCGATAAAGCGGGCCCCCTGATCGACGAACTTGGCCCCCTGCTGCATCATGGTCCAGTTGTAGTTGCGGGTCTCGCCCACCACCACGAAGTCGGGGTCGATGTCGGTGATGGTGAAACCGGCCTTGTAGAGCTCGTGGGTCAGCGCCCCTTCACCGATCACATAGGCCTTCTTGCCATCCTGACGCTTGAGGAAGTCGGCGGTACCCATGGCGGAGGTGTAGAAGCACTCCTCCGGCACTTCGATCCCGGCGGAGCTGAAGCGGTTTTGCAGATCTTTCTGGGTCTGGGCCGGGTAGTTGGTCAGAAACAGCAGCTTGCTACCCTGTTCCAGCAGGCGATGAACGAAGTGGTCGGCGCCGGGCACCAGATCGTTGTTGTGCAGTATGACGCCGTCGATGTCACAGATGACACTTTTCTTCATGGGGACTCCTTGTGTAGGCGCAAGAGGCGGCGGAAAGTAGCGCCAACTCTTAATATCTTCAATCAGTTATGTTGTTTTTGTGACGCCATTATAAGTCTGTTTGATGACAAGTCTCCCCCACAATCAGAGATAGGTGCACAATGAGCAGAAGAGGGGAGGGATCCGCTCTGCGAGTGGCAGATCCCGCGGTCTGTATGTTGATGGAGCCGTCATCATGGATAACTTTATTGCCGGTTTGCCCAAGCTGGAGTTGCACCTGCATATCGAAGGAACGCTCGAGCCTGAGCTGATGTTTGCCCTGGCCAAACGTAACGGGGTGGCCCTGCCCTGGCCCGACGTGGCCAGCGTGCGAGCCGCCTATGATTTTGACTGCCTGCAATCCTTTCTCGACCTCTACTATCGCGGCGCCAGCGTGCTCATTACCGAGCAGGACTTTTTCGACCTCACCTGGGCCTATCTTGAGCATTGCGCCGCCGACAAGGTGGTGCATGTGGAGATCTTCTTCGACCCGCAGACCCACACCGCCCGCGGCGTCCCTTTTGCTACTGTGCTCGGCGGCATCGAGCGGGCGTTGCAGAGCGGGGAGAAGGAGTTTGGCATCAGCTGGCGCCTTATCATGAGCTTTTTGCGCCACCTGAGCGAGGAGGAGGCCTTTGCAACGTTGGCAGAGGCTATGCCCTTCCTGTCGCGCATTCACGGCATCGGCCTCGACTCGGGGGAGAAGGGCAATCCGCCCAGCAAGTTTGCCCGGGTTTTTGCCCGCTGCCGCGAGCTGGGGTTGCCGGTGGTGGCTCACGCGGGTGAAGAGGGGCCCGCCGACTACATCTGGCAGGCGATCAACGAGCTGCAGGTATGCCGCATCGATCACGGGGTGCGCTCGGCCGACGATCCCGAGCTGCTGCGCTATCTGGCCGATACCCGGCTGCCGCTCACCGTCTGCCCCCTCTCCAACACCCGGCTCAAGGTGTTCGGCAATATGGCCCTGCACAATGTGTTGCGGCTGCTGGAGCAGGGGCTGTGCGTCACCATCAACTCCGACGATCCCGCCTACTTTGGTGGCTACATGGGGGCCAACTTTGCGGCGCTGTCGGATGATCTCGGCGCCACCCCGGATCAGCTCTGCCGCCTCTCGCTCAATGCGGTGGAGGCGAGCTGGCTGAGTCTGGCCGACAAGGCGCGGCTGACCCGTGATATTCGCACTCATGCCGCCCGCCACGGGGTGCAACTGCACTGAGTCAGGAGCCAGTTAATCCCGGATGAAGAAAGAGAGGCCCGCCATCACTGGCGGGCCTCTCTCATTTCAAAGGCTGGTGTGGTTGCTGGAGGACGGCAGCATTACGCCACCCGCACCAGAAACTTCTCGCCCTGTCCTTCGCGCTTGAAGCGCTCGAGCAGAGTGGGCAGCGCCTCGAAATTGCCTACTACCAGCGGCGGCAGGGTCAGCTCGCCGCTCGCCATCTGTGCCATCATGGCGACACCGGCGGCCACCAGTCGGCTCCACTGCTTGTCGGTGCCAAAGGCGTGCTGGGCACCCAGCGCAATCTCGTGCAAGGAGTGGCAGTGGGCAAACGCGGGCAGCGGATTGTGCGGGATGCGCCCGAGCACCGTCACCATGTGACCGTAGTAACCCAGGGTGGGCAGCAGGCTCTCTGCCTGCAGGCTGGAGACCAGATCGATGATCCCCTCGAACGGCTCATTGCCGTTGGCGGTCTGCAAGGTGGCCAGCCAGTCGGAGTCCCGATAATCGGCTACGCCCTGCACGCCGATCTGCTTGAGCCATTGATGGTGGCGTGGGCTGGCGCTGGCAAAGACCCGCGCCCCCTGCTGGAGGGCGAGCTGCACCGCAAAGCGGCCGACACTGCTGCCGGCACCTGTGATGAGCAGCGCTTCGCCGTGCAGGCGTGGCAGCTTGGCCAGCGCCTGCCAGGCGGTGAGGCCGGGACAGGGCAGGGCGGCCGCCGCCTCGTCACTCAGGGCATCGGGCACCGGCAGCAGGGCGCGGGCTGGTACCCGGGTGTGGCGGGCAAAGCTGCCGTGGTGGCGCAGATCGGTGTGGTAGGCGACCCGGGCGCCGAGACGCAGATGGCTGACGTTGGCGCCGAGCGCCACGATAGTGCCCATGCCATCAACGCCGGGCACCTGACCATCCTGCCAGTTGGAGTGGCCATATTCGATCAGCTTCCAGTCCACCGGATTGAAGGCGATGACCCGGTTGGCCACCAGCACCTCGTCAGGGGCGAGAGGCGATAAAGAAAGTTCGGTCAGGGTGAGCTGCTCTGGCTCGCCCGGGGCATGCCAGCACCAGGCCTGGGTGTGATTCATGGGGACTCCTTGCGAAAGAGTGGGGGAGAGCTGAACGAGATCAGGCAACAGTAAGATAACCATAACTATCACTGTTGCGAATGGGCAACAATGCAGCAGGCCCCAACCTGTGGGGCCTGCTTCAAGTTACCGATTGGCTATCGGAAATCAGCTGCTGGTGGTTGCGTCATCTGCCTGATAGACGGGGTAGTCGGTCAGCCCTTTCTCGCCGCCGCCAAACAGGGTGGCCGGATCGTGGGGGGCCAGCGGATAGCCGTGGCGCAGCCGGTTCGGCAGATCCGGGTTGGCGACGAACGGGCGGCCAAAGCCAATCATGTCGGCCCAGCCCGCGTCGAGGGCGGCGCGTGCACGATCACCATCATATTTACCGGCATAGATCAGGGTGTTGGGGAAGGCATCCCGCAGACCCTGCTTGAAGTTCTCCGGCATCAGGGGCGCATCGTCCCAGTCCGCTTCGGCAATGTGCAGATAGGTGACATTGAGCTGGCCCAGCAGACGGGCGGCCGCCAGATAGGTCTCCTGCGGGTTGGCATCCACGGTGCCGTTGAGGGTGGTGAGTGGCGCAAGACGCACCCCAACCCGATCGGCGCCGATTTCACTGTTGACCGCCTCGGTCACCTCCTTGAGGAAGCGCAGCCGGTTCTCCAGCGAGCCGCCGTAACTGTCGGTGCGGGCGTTGGACTCGGAGTCGAGGAACTGGTTGATCAGATAACCGTTGGCGGCGTGCAGCTCGATGCCGTCAAAACCGGCGCTGATGGCGTTGCGGGCCGCTTGGCGGAACTGGCCCACCACCGCATCAATATCGGCTTGAGTCATGGCGCGCGGGGTGACGGTCTCGACAAAGCCCGGCGCATCGCTGCCGTTATCGACGAACACCTTGACGCCCACTGCTGGCAGGGCTGAAGCGGAGATGGGCTGGGCGCCGCCGATGTTGTCCGGATGGGTGACCCGGCCCACGTGCCAGAGCTGGGCGAAGATGGTGCCCCCCTTGGCGTGCACGGCATCGGTCACCAGCTTCCAGCCAGCGATCTGCTCGGCGCTGTAGATGCCCGGCGTCCAGGCATAGCCTTTGCCCATGGGGTCGATTTGGGTGCCTTCGCTGATGATCAGCCCCGCCTCGGCGCGCTGGGCGTAGTAGCTCGCCATCATGGCGTTGGCTACGTCACCGGGCTGACTGGCACGGGAGCGGGTCATGGGGGGCATGACGATGCGGTTGGCAAGGTGCAGCTGGCCGAGGCGCAGCGGGCAGAACAGGTGATCGTGGCTCATCTTGAGTTCCTCATGGTGGAAGTGAGGCTACTTTATGCCGGTATCTTGTTGTGAAAAAGAGGGGTAATTGCACAAGAGAATTGTGCTTGATGCAGCAATCAGTGCAAACCGCCGGGAAAGAAGGCGCTGAGGCATAAAGTTGAAGCATAGAAAAGAGGGCCGTATGGCCCTCTTCTGTTTTCTGCTGGTGGCAGGCTCAAGCCGCGCCCGGCATCACTCTCACCCGTTCGATGCGCCGCTCGCTTACCTCGATCACCTCGAAGTTGAGCTGCTGCAGTTGCAACTGCTGGCCCGGGGTGGGCAGGGTGCCGAAGTGGGAGAGCAGCATGCCCGCCAGGGTCACGTATTCGTCGCTCTCGCTCACCAGCCCTTCGTGCTCCAACACCTGCTCTACATGGTGGATGTTGGTGCTGCCGTTGATCAGCCACCCTTCGCCATCGCGCACAATATCCGGGGTTTCGTCCTCGTCCGGCAGCTCGCCGACGATGGCCTCCAGCAGATCGTGGGTGGTGACCAGCCCCTGAATGACGCCAAACTCGTCTGAGACCAGAATAAGGCTTCCCTTGGCTTTGCGCAGCTCTGCCAGCAGGCGGATCACGTTGATGGTCTGCGGCACGATAATGGGATCGTTCTGCTTGGCCAGTTCGCTCAAAGATTGCCCTTCGTTGAGGGCAAACAACAGATCCCGCGCCTTGACCACCCCGATCACCTCGTCCAGATCCCCGTCACAGATGGGGAACAGACTGTGGGGCTCGCGCTGCAGCAGGGTGCGGATCTCGTCGCTGGAGTCGTTGATATCGATCCAGGCCATCTCCGAGCGCGGGGTCATGATGGTGCGAATGGATCGCTCGGCCAGCGACAGTACGCCGGTCACCATATAACGCTCCTCCTCGCCAAAGCTCACCGGTTCGGCGGCTGGGGCGTCCAGATCGTCGTCCGGCTGATCCTGATAGGCCTTGCTGCCCATCAATTTGAAGATGGCGGCTGTAGTGCGCTCGCGCAGCGGCTGTTTGGATTCGTGGCGCTCGGCGCTGCGCTGGGCCAGCTGGTTGAAAAACTCGATCAGCACCGAGAAGCCGATGGCCGCATAGAGGTAGCCTTTCGGAATGTGGAAACCGAAGCCCTCCGCCACCAGGCTAAAACCGATCATCAGCAGGAAGCTCAGGCAGAGCACCACCACTGTGGGGTGGGCGTTGACGAAGCGGGTCAGCGGCTTGGAGGCGAGCACCATCACCACCATGGCGATGGTCACGGCGGCCATCATCACGCCCAGGTGTTCCACCATGCCGACGGCGGTGATGATGGAGTCGAGCGAGAAGACCGCATCGAGCACCAGAATTTGGGCGATCACCACGCCGAAGCTGGCGTAGGCGCCGACCGGGCCATCATCCTGGGGTTTGGCTTCCAGCCGCTCATGCAGCTCGGAGGTGGCCTTGAACAGCAGGAACAGGCCGCCCCCCATCAGGATCAGGTCCCGACCGGAGAAGGGATGATCCCACAGGTGCAAAATCGGGGTGGTCAGGGTGACCAGCCATGACATGACGCTCAGAAGCCCAAGTCGCATCAGCAGGGCCAGCGACAGGCCGATGATGCGCGCCTTGTCCCGTTGGGCGGGGGGCAGTTTTTTCACCAGAATGGCGATAAAGACCAGGTTGTCGATCCCCAGCACGATTTCCAGAATGATCAGGGTAAACAGACCGATCCAGATATGGGGATCCAGCAGCAATTCCATTGTGACGACCTCAATAAAAACAGACAGAGCAGAGAGTGATCACGGCGCAAGATGGCCGCAGTAACAGCAAGGCAAAGGTGTTATTCAGAGGCGCTGATTAAGCAGAAAAAGATAGGCTTTGACAGAGAGAGACGAAGGGCAACTTCGGGGATTGTCCATGATGGGCAATAAAACCTCGGGTGAAAAATGAGCCCTGATGATAGCGGCTGGCGCCAATTTGGCAAGAGCAGTGTCAGCGGGGCGTGATGGGGTTGTGATGCGACAGGGGGAGGCGGTCGTGCCACGCTCCCCCGTGCAGTCGTTACAACCAGCGCTTTTCGCGGGTGAAACAGACCGAGAGCCAGGCATCCCCCAGGGTGTCGCCGAGGCGAGACCAGAGCTCCTGACGCAGGGCATCCTGACGTTCGACGGGCCACTCCTGACCCGGCGCTACCAGAATGTTCAATTCCAGATCGAAGCGGCGACCGCTTTTGGCCAGATGGCTGTAGCACTCGATGCCGTGGCGCTGGCGCAGCGCCTCGATCTCCTGTTCTACTTGCCGTGGCACATCTCCCTTGGGGGCGATCTTCAACACTTCCCGCAGGTTGCGACCGAGCACCTTGATGGGAATGAGAGTGGCGCAGAGGGCCAGCAGCGAGACCAGCACCGGATCTATGTAGCGGTTGTATTGGCCGTAGCCGATGGCATCAAGGCCAATGGCGACTACGAAACCGATAAGCAGGGTGGCGCTGAGCAGGGTATCCACCAGCCACTCCTTGGAGTCGACCCGCACCAGCTCGGAGTCTACCTGCTCGGCGACCTGGGCTTCGATACGATAGATGATGGCGCAGAAGAAGGTGGAGACGGCGGCATAGATGAGAGCGTGGCCGAGATCGATCTCTCGTCCGCCATCTAGCAGGGTGGTGATGCCGCTATAGAGAGCGCCAAGGCAGAGCAGCAGAATAATGGTGCCATTGATGACGTTGGTGATGGGCTCGAAGTGGGCGTAGCCATACTGGAAGCGCGCATCGGAAGGGCGGGTAACGAGATAGGCGGTAACAAGACCGAGGCCTGTCATGCCCATGCTGAACAGGGTGAAGATACCATCGAGCATGATGGCGTTGGAACCGACGAAGAGGCCGTAGCCGATGCCGAAGATGGCAAAGGTGATACAACCGAACAGCGACAGGGTAAGCGCCTGTTTTTCGGTGGTGACCAGCGTACTGATAACATGGCTGTGGTGAGCCATAAAAGTCCTCCTTTCAAATGGTGAATATTGCCAAGCGCAAGCGGTTTTCTAGCTGATATACTGCCCGCTCACATGTGAGCGGACTGGCCTGATTGCCATTGACAGGCGGCTGGCCAGTCGTTGTCGCCGGCGTGCCGGCATCAAGCAAAGGATGGGAACAAGGATTCATGATCCCGAGACTCGATTACCAGGACAGTTTGTCACCCACAACCCTGCAGTTTCTTGAGTTGCTAGAGCGCAGCGCATTTCGTGGTGATATCGAAAAGTCTTATGCAAGCCGGTTGGCGATGGCGACGGATAACAGCGTCTATCAGGTAGTACCTCAGGCGGTTCTCTATCCGCGCAGTGCGGACGACATAGCAGCAATGCTCAAGCTGGCCGCAGAGCCGGCGTTCGCCTCCTTGAGTTTTTTCCCTCGCGGTGGCGGTACCGGCACCAATGGTCAGTCATTGGGCGGCGGCATTATCGTCGATCTCTCCCGTTATATGAACCAGATCATGGAAATTAATCTAGAGGAGGGGTGGGTGCGTGCCCAGGCCGGGGTGGTGAAAGACCAGCTCAACGCCTATCTCAAGCCCCATGGCTACTTCTTCTCGCCGGATCTCTCCACCTCCAACCGCGCCACCTTAGGGGGCATGATCAACACCGACGCCTCGGGGCAGGGGTCACTGGTTTACGGCAAAACCTCGGATCATGTGCTGGGGCTCAAAGCCGTGCTGGAGAATGGCGACATCATGGCCACCGAGCCGCTGACCGGTGAGCGACTGGCCGACAAGCTGGCGCTGGAGAGTCGGGAAGGGGAGATCTATCGCACCCTCTATCGCATCGGCAAGGAGCGCCGCGCCGACATCGAGGCGACCTTCCCCAAGCTCAACCGCTTTCTGACCGGTTACGATCTCAAGCACCTCTATCAACCCGATACCGACACGCTGGATGTGAGCCGGGTGCTGTGCGGATCTGAAGGGTCTCTCGGCTTTATCACCGAAGCCAGACTCAACATCACCCCCATTCCGCGCTACCGCACCCTGGTCAACGTCAAGTACGACAGCTTCCCCTCCGCCCTGCGCAACGCCCCCTTTATGGTGCAGGCGCAAGCTCTCTCGGTGGAGACGGTGGACTCCCGGGTGCTGGGGCTGGCCCGCGCCGACATTATCTGGCATTCGGTGAAAGAACTTATTCAGGATGTGCCCGGCAAGGATCTGCAGGGGCTCAATATCGTCGAGTTTGCCGATACCGATGAAGCAGAACACAAGGCCAAGGTGGCAGAGCTCTGCCGCCGTATCGACGACCTGCTGGCCAAGAGTGAAGCCGGGATTATCGGCTATCAGGTATGTGACCACCTGCCGAGCATCGAGACCATCTACACCATGCGCAAGAAGTCGGTGGGGCTGCTGGGCAACGCCGAAGGGCGCAAGAAGCCGGTGGCCTTCACCGAAGATACCGCCGTGCCGCCAGAGTCGCTGGCCGATTTCATCATGGAGTTTCGCGCCCTGCTGGATGCCCACGGCCTCGACTACGGCATGTTCGGCCACGTCGATGCCGGTGTGCTGCACGTGCGCCCGGCGCTGGATTTGTGCGATCCCGAGCAGGAGGTGCTGCTGCGGCGCATCTCCGATCAGGTGGTGGCGCTCACCGCCAAATATGGCGGCCTGATGTGGGGCGAGCACGGCAAGGGCTTTCGCTCCGAATACAGTCCCGCCTTCTTTGGCGAGTTGTGGGAAGAGCTGCAGCGGGTCAAGGGGGCATTCGACCCGGCCAACCGCATCAACCCGGGCAAGATCTGTATCCCCTACGGTAGCGGCGCCGAGCTGGTGTCGGTGGATGGCCCCAAGCGCGGCAAGTATGACCGCCAGATCCCGCTCGCCGTGCGCACCAGCTACACCCGCGCCATGGATTGCAACGGCAACGGCCTCTGCTTCACCTTCGAGACCGACTCCCCCATGTGCCCCTCGGTCAAGATCAGCCGTGATCGCCGCCACTCCCCCAAGGGGCGGGCGGGCCTGATGCGTGAATGGTTGCGTCAGCTGGCGGAGCAGGGCTTCGATCCGCTGGCGGAAGAGGTGGCGCTGCAATCCGGTGGTGTGCGCTTCAAGCAGCTGGTGGACAAGGTGCGCAACAGCTGGGCCAAACAGCGCGGCGAATATGATTTTTCCCATGAGGTGATGGAGGCGATGGCCGGCTGTCTGGCCTGCAAGGCGTGCACCAGCCAGTGCCCGATCAAGGTGGATGTGCCCGATTTTCGCGCCCGCTTTATGCAGCTTTACCACAGCCGCTACCTGCGCGCGCCCAAGGATTACTTCGTCGGCACGGTGGAGAGCTATACGCCGCTGCTCGCCAAGGCGCCTAAGCTGGTCAACTTCTTCCTCGAAAAAGAGTGGGCCCAGAAGGCGACCGAGAAGAGTATCGGCATGGTGGATGTGCCGCTGCTCTCGGTGCCGACCCTGGCCGAGAGCCTGCACGACAACCGCGCCCGCTATTTTGATCTGCCGGGACTGGAGCGGATGAGTGTCGAGCAGCGCAAGCAGGTTGTGCTCATCGTGCAGGATCCCTTCACCAGCTATTACGACGCCCCCGTGGTGCGCGACCTGGTGAAACTCGCCAGCAAGCTCGGCTTCCAGCCCTATTTGCTGCCCTTTAAACCCAACGGCAAACCCCAGCATATCAAGGGGTTCCTGCGCGCCTTTGCCCGCACCGCTGCCAACAGTGCCCAGTTCCTCAACAAGGTGGCGGCGCTCGGCATCCCCATGGTGGGGGTGGATCCGGCCATGGTGCTCTGCTATCGCGACGAGTATGCCAAGGCGCTGGGGTCGGCCCGCGGTGATTTTCAGGTGTTGCTGCCACAGGAGTGGCTGCTGTCATTGCCGGCAGATCAGCTGCCCGTCAGCGCCGATAAGGCAAAGCACGAGGAGGAGCGCGATCCCGAGCCTTGGTATCTCTTTGCCCACTGTACCGAGAAGACCGCCAAGCCCTCGACCCACGGTGACTGGAGCACCCTGTTTAGCCGCTTCGGGGCCAGCTTGCAGCCAGTCTCTGTGGGTTGTTGCGGCATGGCGGGCACCTATGGTCACGACGTCAAACAGGTGGAGAATTCCAAGGGAATTTATGGGTTGAGCTGGGCTGACCCCCTTGCTCGTTTGCCCAAAGCGCGCTGCCTGGCGACCGGCTATTCGTGCCGCAGTCAGGTCAAGCGGATGGAGGGGGAGAAGCTTAAACATCCATTGCAGGCCCTGCTGGAGCTGCTCTGATGCTGACGTTTCCCAAGCGGTTTCGGGTGCCGAAGGCCTATCGGCACCCGCGCTTCTTGTTGTTGCCCGCCACTCCCGCTCAGGCGGTGGTGGAATTTGTCGCCATGTTGCGCGAGTGCGAGCAGCTCCATCAGCTGTTTCGCCCGAACGATATCTGGCCCTCCGCCCACTTCAGCCTGAGTCAGCACGAAGGGGATCTGGAGTGGCAGCAGTCGGAGTTTCTGGCCAAGCGCTCGTTTGCCTATGGCCTCTGGAGCCCGGATCGGGAGCCGCAATTTTGGGGCGGGGTTTATCTCTACCCCTCGGTGTTGCCGGAGGTAGAGGTGGAGCTCTTCTTCTGGAAGGTGGCCGAGGCGCCCATCACGGATGAGGAGCTGGAGATTCAGCTGCGCTACTGGCTCGCCAAGGTGTGGCAGTGGCCAGAACCCCGCCTGCCGGGGCGAGATGTGCCCTGGGCTGAGTGGCCCGGCGTTACCTACCCCTGGTGACATCCAGCTTAAGGGCATGATTGTGTAACACGCAGCTCCGGGTGGGGGCTGCGTTGTTACCACGTCACCTGGTAACCAACAACTCATATAACCGAACCATTTTGCCGATGGAGGGCGTTTCACTCATATCGGTACGCATTCATCGCTTACATAAGGAGTCTGCTCGCAATGAGTCACGATATTGCGCCCATCTGGCGTAAACCCATGAGTCTGGAGGGGCTCAACGCCACCTCTCGCAACACCCTGATGGCCCATCTTGATATCGTCTACACGGCTTTTGGCTCCGATTGGCTGGAAGCGACCATGCCGGTGGATCACCGCACTCACCAGCCCCTGGGCATGCTGCATGGCGGCGCATCCGTGGTGCTGGCGGAGACGCTGGGTTCCTTGGCGGCCAATATGGCGGTAGGACCAGATAGCTACTGCGTGGGACTGGAGGTGAATGCCAACCATCTGCGGGCCAAGCGGGAAGGGGTGGTGACCGGTCGTTGCGCGCCGCTGCATCTGGGGGCGACGACTCAGGTGTGGCAGATTGAAATTCGGGACGAGCGGGAACGTTTATTGTGTACCAGCCGATTGACCATGGCGGTGCTCAAACACAAGCGGGACAAGGACTCTGGCGAAGCGTGATCTGCAATCACGCACTATGGCTGAAAAATAAGCAAGCCATAGTCGCAAGATCCCTCTATAATTGCCAAGGTCTTGAGAGGCTTATCACATTTTTCAAGACAGCAGAACAAAGTGGCGCTATAATCGCCGCCTTTTTGCTATTCCGCGGTGTTAGCCGCCTGCCTTAATCTGGAAGAATCTATGTCTGATACCGAACAACTGCCCCTTTTTAGTGAGCTTGGACTGGCCGCGCCTGTATTGAAAGCGCTGCAAGACGTGGGCTATGAGCGCCCGTCACCGATCCAGGCCGCAGCAATTCCCCACCTGATGGCGGGACACGATCTGCTGGGGCAGGCGCAAACCGGTACAGGGAAGACCGCTGCTTTTGCCTTGCCTCTGTTGTCTCGTCTGGAAGCTGGTAACCGCAATACCCAGGTTTTGGTGCTGGCACCGACCCGTGAACTGGCGCTGCAGGTTGCCGAAGCGTGCCAACGCTACGCCCACCACATGCCGGACTTCCACGTACTGCCGATCTACGGTGGCTCCTCTTACGAAACCCAGACCCGCGCGCTGCGTCGTGGTGCCCAGGTGGTTGTCGGTACCCCGGGTCGTGTGATGGACCTGATCCGTCGCAAGAACCTGGACCTCTCCGGCCTGAAAGCGCTGGTACTGGACGAAGCCGATGAAATGCTGCGTATGGGCTTCATCGACGACGTGGACTGGATCATGGAGCAGTGCCCGAGCACGCGTCAGGTTGCCCTGTTCTCCGCCACCATGCCGGACCAGATCCGTCGCGTTGCCCAGAAGCACCTGAAGCAGCCCAAAGAGATCAAGATCATCACCAAGACGTCCACTGCACCGACCATCCGCCAGCGTTACTGGCAGGTAACTGGTCTGCACAAGCTGGACGCCATGACCCGTCTGCTGGAAGTCGAACCGTACGAAGCCGTACTGGTCTTCGTGCGCACCAAGAATGCTGCCGAAGAGCTGGCTGGCAAACTGGCCGCTCGTGGCCACGCCTGTGAAGCACTGCACGGCGACATCCCGCAGAAACTGCGTGAGCGTACCGTCGACAAGCTGCGTCAAGGCCAGCTGGACATCCTGATCGCCACCGACGTCGTCGCTCGTGGTCTGGACGTTGAGCGCATCACTCACGTAGTGAACTACGACATTCCGTATGACACCGAATCCTACGTTCACCGTATCGGTCGTACCGGTCGTGCTGGTCGTAAAGGTGAGGCCATCCTGTTCGTCGCTCCCCGCGAGCGTCGCATGCTGCGCGCCATCGAGCATGCAACTCGTCAGGCTATCGAGCCGATGAAGATGCCGAGCACCGATGACATCAACCAGCATCGTCTGGCCAAGTTCAAAGAGCGCATCCGCGAAACCATGATGGGTGAAGAGCTCGAGATCTACGTGAACCTGGTTAACGAGCTGATCGAAGAAGATTCTGCCGACCCGCTGGAGCTGGCTGCCGCACTGGCCAAGCTGGTACAGGGCGACCAACCGTTACTGCTGGATGACTCCATTCCGGATCCGCTGCTGAATGCCAGCAACGATCGTGGTGGTTTCGAGCGTCGTGACTTCAACGACCGTGGTGGTCGTGACTTTGCCGACCGTGGTGATCGTCCTGCCCGACGCATGCCGTCCCTGGAGCCGCGTCCGCTTAAAGACAACCCGGATGTGGAGATGGAGCGCTACCGCGTAGATGTGGGTGCTCATCACGGCGTCAAGCCGGGCCAGATCGTGGGCGCCATCGCCAACGAAGCGAATATCGAGAGTCGTTTCATCGGCAACATCGACATCGCTGATGACTTCTCCACTGTCGATCTGCCGAAAGGCATGACTGCCGATGTATTGGAAGTGATCAAGAAAGCCCGTGTTTGCCAGCGTCCGCTGCAAATCACCCGCTATACCGAAGTGCCAGCCGGCAGCAACACTGCCAGCCGTCCGCCCCGCGGTGATCGTCCGTTCCGTGGTGACCGTCCTTTCAACAAGGATCGCCGTCCCCAGGGTGACCGTCCGTTCAACAAGAACGGTGAGCGCCGTGAAGGTGGCTTCAACAAAGATCGCAAATTCGGTGGCAAGCGTCGCGAAAGCTGATTGCTGACGCCATGATGAAGTAGGCCGCTCATGGAGTGGCCTCTGATTTGCAAAGAACCCACTCTTTTTAAAGAGTGGGTTCTTTTTTTGGCTATTTCCTTCCTGATTACGTCCTATCCCGCATCCAGCGAAGAGGTTGTGCAACTACCAGGAGTCCTTGTTTTACTTGGGCAAATTCGCCATCCGCTCCTTGTGGTGGCATAGTGAATTTGGCCGCCATCTGGGGGAAACGTGATGAGGGGCGTATTACCGTTTGGTCAAGTCACCGCCGGTTGATTATTCTGATACGCTCTAAGCAAGATAACTCTCCATGGAATGGGCGATGAGCTACTTGATCCTCGGTAGTGGTGCGCTGGGCTCGGCGCTGGCAAGAGAGCTGATGGCAAGGGGGGAGTCCTTCCTGCTGGCTGGGCGTACCTATCCAAAAGGGATCGAGATGGGGGCCTTCTTCCCGTTGCCAGAGGTCGATGCGATCTCGTTCGATGCCCTGTTTACCCTCTACGATACCGATCCGCTCCCTACCGTGGTCATCAACACCATCGGCTTGTTGCACGATGTCAGTTTTATGCCGGAGCGTCGGGTCGAAGAGGTGCACCCCAAATGGCTGTGCGACAGCCTGCTGGCTAATGCCTGGCCAACGCTGGCGCTGGCTGCCCGTTTCAGCCGGTTGATGGGCAATGACCATCCGTTGTGGCTCTGCGCCATCTCCGATCTGGCGGGTTCCATTGCCGCCAATCAGGAAGGGGGGCGTTACAGCTACCGGATGAGCAAGACGGCCCTCGACATGGGGGTGAAAACCCTGGCTCTTGAGTGGGTGCAACGTTTCCCGCAAGCGGGGGTGGTGGCAGTGGCGCCCGGCTTGATGGACTCCCCGATGAACGCTCCCTTTCTGAGCGAGTTGCCTGTGGAACAATTGCAGGATCCTGCCGAGGTGGCGGTGAAATTGCTCAATCTCATTGCTGGGTTATCGTTGACCCAATCGGGCCAGCTACTGGATCTCCACGGTCAGCCGCTGCCCTGGTAAATCTCGCCAACGGCTTAGCCAGACGCCCATTCGCTTCACATTCTGCTCATGCGCCCCTTGCCAAGCGAGGGACGCATGGCTAACGTCACTCTCCTGTTTCAGGAGGGATCTCATGCGCTATATCGATTTACGAAGTGACACCGTCACCCAGCCTACTGATGCCATGCGTCAGGCCATGCTCCACGCCGAAGTCGGTGACGATGTCTATGGTGAAGATCCGGGCGTCAACGCGCTGGAGGCCCATGGGGCCAGATTGCTGGGTAAACAGGCGGCGCTGTTTGTGCCATCGGGCACCATGTCCAACCTGCTGGCGGTGATGAGCCACTGTCAGCGTGGGGAGGGGGCCATCCTCGGCAACGCCGCTCACATCTATCGCTATGAAGCGCAGGGGAGTGCCGTGCTGGGCTCTGTGGCCCTGCAACCCTTGCCGATGCAGCGTGACGGCACGCTGGCCTTCGATGATATCAAGGCCGCGCTGGCCCCTGATGATGCCCACTTCGTTCAGACTCGCCTGATCTGCCTCGAGAACACCCACAATGGCAAGGTGCTGCCGCTCTCCTATCTGCAGGAGATGGGGGCATTCGTTGCCGAACGCGGCTTGAAGCTTCATCTCGATGGTGCCCGGCTCTTTAACGCTGCCGTGGCCAGCGAGACCCCGGTCGAGGTGATCGCCGCGCCGTTTGACAGTATCTCGATCTGCCTCTCCAAAGGGCTGGGCGCACCGGTGGGTTCGCTGCTGGTGGGCAGTCACGACTTCATCGCCCGGGCGCGCCGTTTGCGCAAGATGCTGGGGGGCGGCATGCGTCAGGCGGGCAGTCTGGCGCAAGCCGGTCTGTTTGCTCTCGAGCAGCATGTGACCCGTCTGGCCGATGATCATCGCCGTGCCAAACGGTTGGCCGAAGGGTTGGCTGCGCTGCCGGGCATCGAGCTGGATCTCTCGCTGGTACAGAGCAACATGGTATTTCTGCGCCTTGCCAAAGGGGAGCCGACACAGCTGCTCGCTTTTATGAAGGAGCGGGGCATTCTCTTCTCCGGTTATGGCGAGCTGCGCCTGGTGACTCATCTGCAGATCAACGATGACGATATTGAAGAGGTGATCGACGCCTTCACCGAGTATCTCGGGGCGCGTTGAGACGGCTTGGTGAGGTAGCCGTTATACCGAGACCTGTTTATACCGAAATAACAGAGGGCGTCGCGGCGCCCTCTGTTATTTGCTGCAAGCTCAAGCCTGCCGCTGGCCGCTCATCAGCATGGCCTCATCGGTGGCATCGTAGATCATCACCGCGATGTGGGTTACCTGACCACCGAAATCGGCCAGTGGTACCAGCGTCAGGTTCTGGAACATGTGGGGGGCTGAGCCGGTAATGGGGCGGTAGTTGGAGAAACGCAGCAGGTAGGGCTTCTGCTCCCAGGTGCTGAAGGCGCGGTTGTTGAGCTTGAAGACCATGTTGGCCTTGCGCTCGAACCAGGCTCTGTCCACATCGGGGAACAGCTCGAACAGCACGCCGTCGCGCACCTCACCGGCCAGTCGGCCGCTGTGGCTCTCCATAAAGCCGTTCCACACCTGTACCTTGTACTCCTTGTCGAGCACTACCAAGCCAACGTCCAGATTCTGGACTATGTTCATCAGCCAATGAAATTCGCGGATTTCCATAGTCACTCCTAGAGCATGTGCATGATTTTGTTGTTCATGGTGGTGATGGAATCTTCGGTAAACAGCAGCAGCAGATCACACTGCACCGCGTAATCCTGGATCCGGTAGTTGATCTCGATGGCGAGCGTGCGGCGCCAGCGACTCTTGTTGGTGTTGATCAGCTCGTTGATGGGTCTGTGCTGGCCGAGCACCACCGGATGGCCCTGACTGAAGGGGGTATCGAGCTGGTTGGCGTAGCCGCGCAGGAAGGCGCCGATCAGCACGTTGGCGGTATCCATCAACAGCTCCAGTTCGGCGGAGCGATCCAGCGTCCCCTGATGGCTCATCAGCTTGGCCAAATCTTTGAAGCTGGAGTCATGGAACAGGATCAGCGCTTCGCCAGCGATCCCTGCCCCGATAAACCCCTGACAGACAGCGGAGAGGGTATCTGAATCCGCAGCCGCCGAGAGGGCCATGTGCAGCTCGGAGACCTCCAGCACGTTGACGTTGGGGATAGGCAGCACCACGAAGGCGTTGAGCAGACGGGCCAGCAAGTCGGCAGCCTGACCCATGGAGACGTTGGCCAGCTCCTGATAGACATCGCGAATTTCGGGGGTGATCTTGACGCCCGCATCGGCTATCACGCCTCTGGGCAACGGCTCGGTGGCGCTTGGCTGACCGCTCGGGGTGGCACTCCAGAAGCCGTGCTTTTTGAGCAGGGCGAGCAGGGTATCGGGGTCGGCGGGTTTCTTGATGAAATCGAGCGCCCCCAGCCCCATGACCCGCTGATAGGCCTCTGGCTGGATATCGCCGGAGACCACGATCACCTTGTTACGCAGTCCTTCCCGTTGCAGGGTCTCCAGCACGCCGTAACCGTCCATTTCCGGCATGGTCAGATCGAGGAAGATGAGATCGCCATGACCCATCAGCACCTGTTCGATCCCTTCAAGACCGTTGGCTGCGTAGTGCACATCTACTTTCCAGTCGGGCGGGAACGCCCGTGCCAGCTGTTTGCGGGCGAACCCGGAGTCATCACATATCAATACATTCATGGCGTTCGGCAGGCTCTGTTGGCAAGAACGGCTATAAGTGTGGCCCTAATATTCAGATGCAATGGGTGAGGCTGTCACCTGGTGAAAATTGGTTATCCCATTGCCGATTGCGATAGCGCGCTGCATATGTTTCAGCAAATTCCGAGAACATCTTAACACGCAACGGAGCGAACTGGTGCTGGCAGCACAACATGTAGAAGGGCCGATTGCCGGTTTGCCAGTCAGTCAGGACCGGGACCAACTGTTCATCGCGCAGGAAGCGGTTCAGATAGTGCAGCGGGGCATTGACGATCCCCAGATGGCGTCTGGCTGCCCGCACCGCGGCCTGGGTCTGGTTGACAGTCAACTTGGCAGGACGTTTGATGCAGACACTCTGGCCATCCTTGTCGGTCAGCTGCCAGTGCTGGTGTGGCCAGCAGTAGATGAGATCGTGCTCTTCCAGCTGGTTGGGATGGGAGGGGGTGCCCTTCTTGGTCAGATAAAGTGGCGAGGCAAACAGGCCGTACTCGATATGGCCCAGACAGATCGCATTGGGTAGCGATTGGGGCAGTTCGCCGTTAAAGAAGACCAGATCCCGATCATTGTCAAACAAATGCTGGTGATCATTGGTCTGGATGATCTCGAACTGTACTTCGGGATAATGGAGCCCGAATTCGACCAGCATATCGATGAGGATGGTGTTGGAGAGCGCGATCGGTGCGGCTATCCGGATAAGTCCGGTGATGTCGGCTTCTTTGCCCCGGATCTCGCTGGTGGCCTGTTCGATTTGCGCGAGCGGTGTGCAGAGGCGCTCGTAGTATCTAAGCCCCTCATCGGTAAGACGGAGTTTGCGGGTAGAGCGGTGTAGCAGGGAGCAACCCAGTTGCTCTTCCAACTGGGAAATGCGTCGACTGATGGTGCCTGTTGGCATGCCCAGTGCGGCTGCAGCGTGGGAGAATCCTCCCTCTTGCACCACCTTGACGAACAGGTAGAACTCTTCAATGTGCTTCATAAACGCTGTTCTGGGTGTAACAAGAGGGCAACCATAAAAAGAGCGTTCCGGGTTGGCAAGTGTAATTCAGCATTTAATTGATCTGGGTTCGATTTCTTCTGATACTAATTTTACATCCGCCAGTCATCTCCGTTTTGCTGTGAACAGGGTTATCCCGGCACGATGCAAGTGGTGCTGCGGCAGTGATTTTAGCCATCTTCCCGGTTTCGTTTTGCCACAGACCGATATTGCAACGTGATGAAGGGGGGGCGTTGTCCGGCGCACTCAGCAGGAGCGGCTTGTTATCCATATGTAATGTGAGGAATATCACGTATTATGTTTTTGCTGATTGTCTGTTGAAAAATGAATTTAGGTATATCAGTTCCTTCTTAATGAGCTATTTTTGTCCGTTTTGGCATTTTTTTGGCTGTTTATCCATCAACTTGTTTAATTAATGAAAGCGTTGTGACGGAGAGTGATGATTTTTTTGCCATTAATTTGAATGCTAATAACAAGTTTGTCGTAGCAAATACGCAATGAGTGTTTCAAAGCCTCGAGTGGATAACTCTTAGTGCTTGTTTTTGCAGGGGAAAAAAGTTAAAAATCGGAAGTATGATATGCTTGGATTAACATAGTTCTTGGCTGAGTCCGTTTTTGTATCGCTGGATCGGCTGCTCTGTTGTTGATATCTGAAATAGTTTTATCTGCTCTTGGCCATGTGAAAAGGGATAATGGCTGAGAGGTTTTGCACCTTGCATTCTGCGGCTAGCGGTTTGCCAGATCTGTTTTCCGGTTAACCAGTGACCATCCAGCATGAATAACCTTGACCAGATGAATACGCTTGACGAACGGTCTCTGAAGACGATGGATGTTCTGCATACCCCGATCTGGGTTTATGACATCGAGCATCACCATATTTTCTGGGCAAACAGCGCCGCGCTCTCCGTGTGGGAGGCGACCTCTCTTGACGAGCTCTGCTCCCGCGACTTCTCCGCCGATATGGCGACCGCTATCGATCTGCTGTTGCAGCGCTATCTAGGTGATTTTCAGCAGGGGCGCAGTTACAACGAGTGGTGGACGCTCTCCCCGAAGGGGGTAAAGAAACAGATCTATCTGCGGCTCTCCGGCATCCAGCTGGCTGGACGCCTGATGATGATGACCGAGGCGGTCCTCGACTCCGATACCCTCTATCAGGAGTCCTCGCTGGCAACCGGCGACACCCTTGCCTGCCTGTTCGATAGCCGGGGTGTGTTCGAGAGTGGCAACTATCACTTCGAGATGTGTTTCGGTCACCAGGTCGCCAAGCTCTCGCAAGTGTTCTCCGGTAATGACGAGAGTTTTTACCAGAAGCTCTCCCGTCTCGATGAAGTGGTGACTGAGGGGGAGTGCCGAACCCTCAAGGGGATGCGCTGGTTTCAGTACCAGTTCCGCTATATCCAGCAGGGGGCACGGATCCTGCTCACCATGCGGGACATTACCGATCGCAAACTCGAGGAGCTGGAGCATCGCCACCTCGCCTGGCACGACTCCCTGACAGGGTTACTCAACCGCTATGGTCTGATGAAATCCCTCGAAGCCTATTGCGGTCTGGGTGAACGTTTCGCGCTGGTGTTCATGGATTTGGACAACTTCAAGCTGGTCAACGACAACTACGGCCACAAGGCGGGAGATCGCCTGCTGGAGCGGGTCGCCGGTCGCCTCAGACAGATTTGTCCGCGAGATGTGGAGCTGGCTCGCCTCGGTGGCGATGAATTTACCGCGCTGGTGCCACTGGGCAATCAGGGGGAACGGGCACAAGAGGTGGCCGATCAGATGCTCTCCCAGATGACCAAACCGCTGCAACTGAGCGGGCTGCCGGAGGTGACCATCGGCGGCAGTATTGGTATCGCCATCTATCCCGATGATGCGGATGACGGGGATAACCTCATCACTCGTGCCGACATGGCCATGTATCAGGCCAAGCAGATGGGGCGGTTGCGCTGGCAGCGTTTCACCCTCAGCATGCAACAGACCCTGCAGCGCAAACTCAATCTCAAACAGTTTTTGGCCAAAGCCATCGGCCGTCAGGAGTTGAGCCTCTGTTATCAGCCGCAGGTCGATGCCGCCAAACAGCGTCTGATCGGTTACGAGGCGTTGCTGCGCTGGTACAGTCCGGTGCTCGGCCATGTGTCGCCGGTGGAGTTTATTCCGCTGGCCGAAGAGATGGGGCTGATCCGCGAGATCGGCAGCTGGGTGCTCTCCACCGCGCTGGCCCAGATGGCCAGCTGGCAGAAGCACTTCCAGCAGCGAGTGCCGGTCTCCGTCAATCTCTCCGGTTTTCAGCTCTCGTCGGCGCTGCCCGGGCAAGTACGCCAGCAGTTGGAGCTGCACGGAGTGGATGCCTCCCTGTTAACGCTGGAGCTGACCGAAACCGTACTGATGCTTGATATGAAGGGGTGCCTCGGCATTCTCGACGATTTGAGCGAGCAGGGGATCAAGATTGCCATCGACGATTTCGGTACCGGCTACTCTTCGCTGGCCTATCTCAACCGCTTGCCGATCAACACCATCAAGCTGGATCGCTCCTTCGTGGTCGGCCTCAACTTGCCGGTGATCCGGGCAACCGCGGCTATGGCTACCAACCTGGGGTTGGGGATCATGGCGGAAGGGGTGGAGGAGCCTCACGAGCTGGCTGCACTGCAGAACCAAGGGTGCCATGTGTTTCAGGGATATCTGTTCAGCAAGCCGCTGACGGTGGCGCAAGTCGAGGCGAGCGGGTTTGTGGTGGAGTCGCTGGTTGGGTGTTATCCACTGGTTAGTGCATAAAATTAAGTGTAAAGAGTGTGCGCTATGCCACAATTTGGCATTTTATCTTGCCAAATTTAATCTAATTTAATCATCCTTTGCGTCTAGTCATAGGATGAGTGGGGAGTGATTGCTAGTATGCGGCCTCATTTCTAGGGAAAGGAGTATCGCAATAATGAGTCATTCTGCTGTCACGAACAGTCCGGTCAGCCCTCCCAAGGGCTGGCTGAACCGTTTCCTCAATGGCGTCGAGAAAGCCGGGAACAAATTACCCGACCCCGCCATGCTGTTCCTCTACGCCTTGCTGATCGTCTGGGTTGGTTCTTGGGTGTTGTCACAATTCCAGTTTGATCTGG
This sequence comes from Aeromonas veronii, assembly GCA_041319085.1. Taxonomy (NCBI): domain Bacteria; kingdom Pseudomonadati; phylum Pseudomonadota; class Gammaproteobacteria; order Aeromonadales; family Aeromonadaceae; genus Aeromonas; species Aeromonas veronii. The sequence goes on from CP101033.1 coordinate 1,611,198, forward strand.
TCAATCCCCGCACCGGGGAGGCTGTGGTGGTCAACAATCTGCTGACCGGCGCCGGTCTGGCCGAGTTTCTCTCCACCATGGTAACCACCTTCACCGGCTTTGCTCCGCTGGGTATCGTGCTGGTGGCTATGTTGGGGGTCGGGGTAGCCGAGCAGTCCGGTTTTATCAACACCGGCTTGAAAAAGCTGCTCAAAGTGACACCCGCTCGTTTTCTGACCCCCATGCTGATCCTGGTGGCCATCGTCAGTCATACCGCCGCAGATGCGGGCTATGTACTGGTGATCCCCATCGGTGGCATCATTTTCCACGCGGCAGGGCGCCATCCGTTGGCCGGTATTGCTGCGGCATTTGCCGGTGTTTCCGGTGGTTTCGCTGCTAACTTTTTGCCCTCCGGCGGGGATGCGCTGCTGCAGGGCTTTACCCAGTCAGCCGCCCAGATCCTCGACCCTGAATACATGGTCAACACCCTGTGCAACATCATCTTTACCGGCGCCTCTTCGCTGCTGATCATCTGTGTCGGCTGGTTTGTCACCGAGAAGGTGGTCGAGCCACGTCTCAAGCACGTTGCCCTCAATGACGATCTGGAGAGCGCCGAAGAGATGGGGCGCTACAGTGCAAAAGAGAGCCGGGCATTCAACTGGGCGGGCTTTGCCATGCTGGCGGCCATCGTGCTGCTGGCGCTGGCCCTGTCACCGACCGATTCGCCGCTGCGTGCAGCGGATGGTTCTCTGACCACGTTTGCCGCCCCGGTGATGAAGTCCATCGTACCGCTGATCTTCTTGCTCTTTATCCTGCCGGGGATTGTCTACGGCTTTGTCGCAGGCAGCTTCAAGAGCGGCAAGGATGTGATCGACGCCATGTCGGCCACCATGAACAAGATGGGCTCCTACATGGTCATGGCCTTCTTCTGTGCACTCTTTATCAAGGCGTTTGGTGACTCCAATCTGGGGACCCTGCTCGCGCTCTCTGGTGCAGAAGTGCTCCATGCCATGGCGCTGCCCGGTGAGGTGACCATCGTCGGGATGATCATGCTCACTGCTACAGTCAATCTGGTGGTTGGCTCAGCCTCGGCCAAGTGGGCGCTGATCAGCCCCATTCTAGTGCCCATGCTGATGGCTGTGGGGATCTCTCCCGAGCTGACTCAGGCCGCTTACCGGGTAGGGGACTCCGCCTCCAACATCATAACTCCGCTGATGGTCTTCTTCCCGCTGGTAGTGGTCTATTGCCAGCGCTATGTGAAGAGCACCGGTATTGGCACCTTGGTCTCCATGATGCTGCCATACTCGCTGGCCTTCCTGGTGAGCTGGACCATCTTCCTGCTGCTTTACTGGTCGCTTGGTTTCCCGCTCGGGTTGCAAGCTCCTTACGTCTATCCGGCCCCTTAAACAGGGTTAGGTGAGGGTAATGCCAGTCAGTTAAACCTGACTGGCATTGTTTTTATTGGCTTTTTTGTACACTGTATTTCTGTGGCCTCGGCTTAATGCAGTGGGGGTAACATCGCGCCCCTCGTTCCGGTAAGACAAACTGTCCCGCCTGTTGCTCCAGTTCTCCCACCCGCTTCGGGATAGTCCCCCGGCGACATATACGGCATGCAGCTCAGTTCATGGATGAGGTACGCCGATGCCATGTGAAAACTCAGCTGACTCGCTGTGTCCCCCTTCAGACTCGCGGTCATCTTTACCATCTGGCTGCGCAGCCGGTTGTCCCCCAGCAGCACGTCCCACCGCGCTTGCCGTATCCCCCGCCGCCTTCTTGCGGCGCAGGGCAGCAACGCCCTCTTTGTGGAGGATGGTAATAATGAGCTCAGGGAATGAGGCCGACGAGTGATTCGAACTGGGCGGCATTGCTGGCGTGAAGGAAGTCGAAAGCCTGTTCTATACACCTAAAAAATCCGAAACCCAGCAACAGGTTTCGGATTTTTAGACATCAGGATAGGCGGTCAATGGATCTTTAACTGATCGTCATTAGCCAATCTGGTGCCCTTTTTCTTTTCCTGCTTGTTTCTCCCGCTTGGTTCTCTGAGGTTCAGTCGATCTCGATATCCACCGGCGCAATGATGGGGTCGGCCACCGGCAGGCGTTGAAATAGCTGGCGGAAATGGTGCTGTACCCGGCCGATATCGACCAGTGACATGCCGGAGGCAAAACCGAACCAGACATAGAGGCCAGTGAGATCGCGAAACATCGGCGGCAAATAGCGGGGAGCGGCGATCAGCCCCTCCAGATAGTGCTGATAGAGCACTGGAATGTCATCCAGTGTCACCTTGCCGACAAACAGCATCGGCAGGATCTCGGGCACCCCTTCCAGCACGGCACTGCGGATAAAGTTGACCGTCTCCACATAGCCACGCACGTAGGAGAGATCCTTGGTAAAGCAGGCGCCGCCGCCCACCATGCCGCCACGAAAGACCCGCTGGGTGATCTTGTAGGCGTCGTGCTCGCTGGTGCCCTGCCGCACGAAGTGCTGAAACACCTCGATAAAATCGGCGCCGCGCTCGGCCATGTCGATGGCCATCACCCGATCGGAGATACGCTTGGCCCGATCCGGAAAGGAGCTGAAGGTGAGGGTCTCTATCAGAACGGCCAGCCCCTCCTGACAGGCGGTGATCCGCGGTGAACCGGCGCTCAGCCAGGTGGCATAAGGCTGCTGGCGACCGTTGAGGGTGGTGCCGACATGGACCCACCCCTCGTGTACCTCCAGCACCTGCAAGTCCAGCTCGGAGAAACGGGCGTGGGAGTTGAGCTTGATGTAGTCGCCACCGGCAGCGGCATCGGAGACGATGCCATCGCTCAGCTTCACCTGCACAGTGCCGTCACTGAAGTAGCTCGACAGCTTGCCCTGCAGTTTGGCGACCGCGGCCTCTCCTTCGAACTCCTTGGGGTAGGGGCGCACCAGATGGCGGGCGCCGGGCAGGGAGAAGATATCGCACAGGCGGGCGCCCAGCTCCTTGAGAGTCTTGCGATCCCCGCGCAGGTGATCGCTGGCAGAGCCATAGAGCAGCTGGCTGTAACGCTGAAAATCGGGTTGGCCGCGCTGGCGCAGCATTTCGATCACCACCATGTACTGATCGACGGTCTCTTGCAGGATCCGGCCAAGATCGTCCTGCGGTCCCAGCTTTCTGCGGATCCTGTCCCGCAGCTCCTTGAGCTCCAGATACTTGTTGCGCGGATCGAAGCCAAGGGGGAGGGCATCATAGAAGTGCCTGTCGATAGCGGGCAGCTCTCTGCCACCGCTTGCCAGAAAGCGCTCTTGCAGATGGCGTGGCCACTTGATGGCATCCAGAATACGGATGGGTTTTTGCAGGGCTAGCAACTCATCCGAGAGTGATTTCAGATGAAGGCGATACTTTTCTTGGATGGTCATGGGGCCCCCTGTGGGGCAAGCGTCATCGTGGATTTGGCTGAGTATATGCATAGCGCTTGCCAAAAAGAAGCGAGCCGCAGGGTTATCGGGTTGGCGTGCTTTTTGTTGATAGCAAATTGGTTTAGACTGCGCCCCTTGATCCCAATCTTGTCGTGGAAATGATGAATATCCCCAGCTCCGAAATGATCATGCGTTGGTTGCAACAGGCTCGTATCGAGCACTATGTCTGCGACCAGTGTCACGGTATCCACATTGTCTCTTTGCAGTCGGTCGATGGTATTCAGGAGAGCCGGATCTTCGTGGAAGAGGAAGGCTTGCTGTTCTCCTCCGAGCTGGAAGTGCGCCCCTCCGCCATGCTGCCGCTGGTCGCCGAACTGGGCCGACTCAATATGCAGTACCCCTCCCTCAAGGTGTTCCTCGATATCATCGATGACAACCTGCCGCGGCTGGTGGTCGGCCACACTGTCTTTACCAAGGCCGGACTCAGCGTCGAGCAGTTCCTGCTGTTCGTGCAAAGCACCATCGCTGCCACCCATGAACTGGTTGCTGAATGCGAACGTTCCGGCTTCCTCAACCTGCCGGAAATCCATGTTGCACCGGAATCTGTGCATTAAGTGTTCGAACGGTTCGTCTGGTGAAAAATAGCCGTTGACGCGGGCGGGGCTTTCCCCTAAATTACGCCCCGTTCCAGCGCAGCAGCGCCGCGAACTCCGTGTCGGCTGAACACGTTAAACCACAGACCAAAATTTGGTGAGGTGCCCGAGTGGCTGCCCACCGACGAAGTCGGCAGAAAGCACGCGTAGCGTGCTCCGAAAGCCACTTAAAAGAAGTAAAAAATTTGGTGAGGTGTCCGAGTGGCTGAAGGAGCACGCCTGGAAAGTGTGTATACGGCAACGTATCGAGGGTTCGAATCCCTCCCTCACCGCCAAATTATAAGCCCAAGCAATTGAATTGCTTGGGCTTTTTCTTTATGTGCAATTTTTGCTATGCCATCTGATGCTGGCTGGTACGGGACTATCTCGTACCCCGTTGGACAATCTTCCCATGTTCTTCCCCCATCACTCGGAACTGGCGGGGTCGCTCACCCTGCTGCCGTAGCGGCGGGTACCCACCGGGGCTGTGCAGATCAGCCTGGATCCGGTGGCTGGGCTGTCGGCGGCGCTAGCCGATCCCCGTCACGCCCTCACCCGGCAGCCTCGGAGGTGGGTGTCGCTAGCGTGAGCCCCAGGTCTACGGGGGCGCGAGCTGGCCCTGCTCAAGCCTCTGACTAAGTCGCAGCTCTTCTTCTGCCCGCCCGCCAACTCCTATCGCTGCTTCTTTGCCGAGGTGGGGGGAGCAGCACTGGCGTTGGTATCGGGACACGGTTTAGGGAGTGGGCGCCGCAAGGCACCCTTTTTCTTTGCATAACTTTTATGTAACATCAACTGGTCATATCACTTGTCGCCACCCGGCGGCAGTGCCCCACCCACACTCAGGAGAGAGTCATGCTTAACCCATGGACGGGATGGCTGCGCCTGTTTGCAACGTCGGCCCGGTTGGACAGGGCCGCCCAGCGCCAACAGGAGACACGCCTTTTTTTCGGTTTTATCGCCTTTCTGGTCGGCCTCTACAGCCTCATCAAGTGGAGCCACCACGGCCACGACGAACTGGCCTTCACCTCCCTGCTGTTGATGGGAGGCGCCCTGGCCTCGGGCCTGTGTGGCCGGCTCGGGCTCGGGGAACTGTTGGCCGGCGCGCTGGCTATGGGCGCCATGTCTCTGCACGCCCTCAACATCATCTGGCAGTCGGGGGGCGTGCCGCACTCTTCCCAGCTCTACTGGATCCCGCTGCTCATCCAGGTGAGCTTTCTGCTGCAGGGGCGCCTCGGTGCCTTGGGATGGTGCCTTCTGCTGGTGGGCTGCGCCGCCCTGATGGTGGCCCTCAACCGCAGCGGTTATCCGGTGCCCCGGCTCGTGTTGCCCGAGCGGGCCATGGCGGTCGAGACCTGGTCCGGCGCCCTATTGCCCCTGCTGCTCGGTGCCTGTGCCCAATACTTCACGGTGCGCCAGCGCGACCGGGCCCTGGCCGAGGCGAGTCTGGCCCTGGGCGAGAGCGACCGGGCCGCTCAACTCGCCACTCATGGCCGTGAGCAGCTGGGGGCCGTGGTGAGCCGCGCCGAAGAGGGGGCCGGGCGGCTGGTGAGCTCGGCGGCGGCCCTCGGCCACACCTCACGGGCCCTGGCCGATTCGGTCACCTGCCTGCATCGGGGGGCCTCCCAGCAGGTGGATGCGAGCGATCAGATCCAGAATCAGCTAGAGCGCATGGGGGCGGATCTCGGTGCGGCCAATCGCTTCGTGGGTGAGGTGGCCGTACGCACTCGCCAGGCGAGTATCCTGGCCGAGCAGGGGGCCGATGCCCTCGGTCGCAGCGAGCGGGCCATGAACCGTATCCTGGCGAGTCACGACGAGATTGCCGCCATGACCGGCATCATCACGGGGATCGCCGATCAGACCAATCTGCTGGCCCTCAACGCCGCCATCGAGGCGGCCCGGGCCGGGGATCACGGACGCGGCTTTGCGGTGGTGGCCCAGGAGGTGCGCGAGCTCTCGGCCCGCAGTCAGTTGGCGGCCAATGAGATCCGGGCCCTGCTCGTGCGCAGCCATCAGGCGGTGAGCGAGGGGCAGGCCATCATAGGCGAGTCGGGAGCCCTGATTGGGCAAATCCTGGAGCGGATTGGGGTGGTGGCTCAGGACGTGGGACGACTCGAATTCCTGATGGCGAGTCAGGATGCGAGTCTGGCCCAGGTGGCGGCCGCCGGGGTCCAGGTGGCCGATGTGGCCCGCGAGACCGCCTCCACCTCGGGGCAGATGCGTCAGCGCGAGGCCGAGCTGGCCCAGCTCACCGCCGGGCTGGAGCACCTCTCCCGCGAGCTGAGTCAGGTGGTGGCCGGCACCGCCGCCTAAAAACCAAGGCCGCAGCGGCTCTTTACATCGTGCCCGACAGGCCGTGCTTATGAGGGGTTGGCGATACCTTACCCTGGTCCCTAAACGAGAGCAGGCCACCCCGGGACGGGATGGCGAGGCGCACCCACTGGCGCTGAACATTGACCACGGGCTTGCGAGTTGAGCGAAGAGAAATAGATGTAAGAAAATTATGATTTCAGAAGGGTAGACAAATGCCGCTATCTTGGCGGCATTTGTCTATCTGTAGGAAGTAGAGGTGTTGGTGCAGGCTTTCTTTTCCTTCCAAGGCAGGTAAGCTGCGGGGCAAATCGTGTCAAGCAGGAGATGGGATGATGACAGAGCAACATATAGCCGGGACGATCGGTATTCTGGGGGCGGGGTGGCTCGGACTGCCGCTGGCGCGGGCTTTGTTGGCGGCAGGCAAGCGGGTGGCGGTGACGGTCAGTAGCGCCGAGAAGGCGGCCCGTCTGCAGGGGGAGGGAGTCAATGCCTATCCGCTGACGATTTCTGCCGATATGCCCGTCGCTGATAAAAAAGAGCCGTGGCCCATCCCCTGCGAATCGCTGGTTATCTGCGTACCGCCCAGCAAGACCGATGACTATCCGCAGGCGGTGGCAAAGGCCTGTCAGCTTGCCAAAGCGAGCGGCACCCGGCGGGTGCTGTTTGTCAGCGCCACCTCGGTATGGGGCGCGGGGCAGCAGGAGGGGGACCAGCCCAAACCGGGCCATGCCCGTGGCGAGCGGATGCTGGCGGCGGAGCAGGCGGTGCTGGCCGCCGGTTTCGAGGCGGTGATGATAGTCCGCCCCTCCGGCCTTTATGGCCCGGATCGCCATCCCGGCCGTTTCCTGGCGGGCAAGACACTGGATGGCGGCGCCCAATCGGTCAATCTGGTTCATCTGGACGATGTGGTGGCGGCTTGCATCTTGCTGCTGGCGCGGGGCAAGGACGGGGACGTTTTCAACCTGAGCGCGCCAGTGCATCCGCGCCGCGAGCAGTTCTACCCCTTTGCGGCGCGCCAGCAGGGGCTGCCTGTTCCGGTCTTTATCGAGCCTGCCGGGGAATTTCAGCCCATCGACGGTCAGCTGATTTGCCAGCAGATGGGATTCAACTATCGCTGGCCCGATCCGGCCCACTGGTTTGCCGAGCTCGCCGCCTCGGGCAATTGAGGTTTGCCAAGGGGGTGATCGCCCCCTATCATGCCGCCATCCATGAGAGAGAGGCGGTAATGATGGTAGATACAAAACGTCACCCCGATGGGGAGTTGTTGCTGAGAACCCTGGCAATGCCAGCCGATACCAACCCCAATGGCGACATCTTTGGTGGCTGGATCATGTCCCAGATGGATATAGGTGGGGGCATCATGGCCAAGGAGCTGGCAAAAGGACGTATTTGTACCGTATCCGTTGAAGGCATGACGTTTCACAGTCCGGTCAAGGTGGGTGATGTGGTCTGCTGCTACGGCCGCTGCATCAAGATTGGCCGCAGCTCCATGCAGCTCAAGCTGGAGGTGTGGGTCAAGCCGGTATTGCGGGAGAACGATGCCCAGCGTTACTGCGTGACCGAGGGGGTCTTTACCTATGTCGCCATCGACGACAGCGGCAAATCCCGCCCGGTTCCGGTTAGCGTCTGATCAAATCAGCCGGGCATTGATGATGGATATTTCCTGCTCAAGCCCGGTTTTTTGCCGTATCATGCGTTCCAGCATCTCTTCCGACCCCACATATTGCAGGGTGTCAAACAGGCAGAGATCGCACTGCGGGTCCCGTCTGATGTGGTAGATGGTGGCCAGCTCCACTTGATGACAATTTCCTTGTTGATCATAAAACGTCACGTTGTACCGAAGTTCTTTCGCCATAAGACAGTGTCCTTCTGGTTGAGTGGAACAGGGACTATCAGCTTAGTCGGCGCGGCTGACGTTTGTGATGGTCACAACGCAACACAATGCAACACAATGAACACAACGCAAAGGTGGGCGGTTGTTAGCCAATGAAAAATAGTTATCGCATTCTTGGCTCCTCCCTGCTGACCCTGGGGTTGGTAGGCTGTTTTGAGGTGCCGGATCAGAATCATCTGGTCACTGCTCAAGGGATTGTGCCGGGACTCGATTGCCAGCGCCCGCCGCTGGTGGCGCTGGCGACCACGGCGCTGCCCCGTGAATTCGGGGTGACGGTGTGGAATCTCTACAAGGGTCAGCGCAAGAACTGGCGTGAAGGGATGGACAGTTATGCCAAGGGGCAGGATCTGGTGCTGTTGCAAGAGTCGGCCACCCGTCCCGAGATGCTTGACTGGCTACGCGCCGGTGATTTCCAGTGGCAACAGCTGCAAGCTTTTACCCAGGGCGGCGTCTCGTTCGGGGTTATGACGGTGGCCAAGACCCCGCAGGCGTTCGTCTGTGGCGTGCGCTCCCCCGAGCCCTTGCTGCGCATCCCCAAATCCGGACTGGTGAGCCTCTATCCTCTGCAGGGTGACCCTGACGGCGTGTTGGTGATCAATCTCCATGCGGTCAACTTCGAACTGGGGATGGCCACCTTCCGCGAACAGCTCAATGAGCTGACCGCGCTGGTGCGCCGCCATCAGGGGCCGGTTATTCTGGCCGGTGATTTCAATACCTGGAGTGACAAGCGCCAGTTCTGGCTGAACAAACTGGTCGACGAGCTGGGCCTGCAGGAGGCGCTGCCGGTGCCTGATCTGCGTCGTACTGCCTTCGGTCGCCCGCTGGATCACCTCTACTACCGCAATCTGGACTTGGTCGAGGTGAGCTCACCGGTGACCGATTCCTCCGATCATAACCCCATCATTGCGCGCTTTGCCGCCCAGTCAGTGACCCCCTGAGTGGGGATGAGGTGCGCGTGTCGCTCATAAAAATCCGGCGCCTGATGGCGCCGGATTTTTATACACTCTGGCGGTAAACCCGCACGGGGTGAGCCGCAGGCATTACTGCTAGAGGCCCAGATTCGCTTTGGCGTAGGCTTCGAAATCGGTGCAGCCACCGATGTGCTGCTCGTCCAGGAAGATCTGCGGCACGGTATTGACCGGCTTGCCGGCGCTCTTGGCCAGATCTTCTTTGGTGATGCCTTCGGCATGGATATCCACGTAGCGGAATTGGAAGTCATCGCGCTGTTCGGTCAACTGCTCGGCGATCTGTACGGCACGGACACAGTAGGGGCAACCCGGGCGACCAAAAATCACTGCAAACATCTTTTCTCTCCGTTTTTTAAGCCGTTTTGGTATGGCCGTTGATATGAGGCAGGCAACAGCATAGCCCTGCCTCGTGGTGACTTGAAGCCGAAATTATCGATACCCTGATTCGAGTGGGTCAATTGGTCAGCTCTCATCGGCGATGTGGCGATGGCAGGCTCCCGATATCTAGCCGCTTATTGCGGCTCGGCGATCTGGATCGGCTGCTGCTGATAGATGCTCTCCAGCACGCCTTTCTCAAATACGGTCCAGGGCCAGGGGGCCTTGCTGGCACGGTAGCGCTCATGGGTGGCCGGGTCTTGCGACAGGCCGCGCTGGAACATCACGAATGCCTTGCGCTGGCCGCCCGCTGTGTCGATAAAGCCCACCAGATTGGAGGTGCCGGTGATGGTCCCCGTCTTGGCGTGGACCTTGTTCTTCATCATGGGGGCGGTGACGCTGCGCCGCCACGCCAGGGTGCCATCCACCTGGGAGCTTGGCAGCAGCTTGATCAGGCCAAGCTCGGCATCGTTTTTCTGGATAAAGTTGAGCACCGACAGCATCTGACGGGCGCTGATGAGATTGTGAGCAGAGAGGCCGGAGCCGTCGGCCAGGGTCGCATTGCCCAGATCGATACCGTTCTTGGTCAGGATGGCGCGCACCGCCATGGTGCCGCTGCGATAGCTGCCCGGCTTGTTGTAGTAGTGACGGCCCACGGTTTTGAGGAAGGTATCGGCGTAGAGGTTGTCCGATTTCTTCAGCATCTTGGCGAGCATCACCGGCAGGGAGACCGAGTAGTGGGTGCCCAGCGTCTCGGCATTGTCCGGGGACTTGTGGGTGACCCGCAGCAGGCCGTCATGCTTGATACCCGCTCTGTCCATCGCCCAGCGGATGTTGTCCCAGCCCCAGGCCTCCACGTCGTGGATGGCAAAGCGCAGCCCCTGCGGATCCTTGTTCGGGGTGATGCAGCCCTTGAGCTCGTAGAAGTTGCCCTTGGCCATGTCTACTTCCAGTGCGCAGAACTGGCGAGCCATGTCGGCGTAGCTCATCACCTCCACGTTGTCGGCACCGATGCCGATGGGCACGCCGGTGGCCACGTTGCCGGTGGCCGGTTTGCCAATCTGGGTGGCAGTGATGGTGCCGTAGGCGCAGTTCTTGTCGATGATGACCGAGGAGACCGGTGCGGAGAAGCAGAGGGTTTGATCCCCCCATGACCAGCCGTTGCCGCGCTCATAGCCGTTGTAGGCGCCGGTGTTGACGTAGACATTGCCCTTGATGCTGCTGACGCCGAGCTGTTTGAACAGGGCCAGCAGGTCCATGCGGGAGAGGGTGGGGTCGCCGACGAAGTTGATCCAGATATCGCCGTTGATGGTGTCACCCTGTTTGGCACCGGGTTGGGCCTGAATGTCGGTGGCAAAGCGGAAGTCGGCACCCAGCTCGAGGCGGGCTGCCAGTGCGGTGAGCACCTTCATGGTGGAGGCGGGGGCGATCATCTGATCGGCGTGGCGGGCGAACTCAACGCCGTTATTACCCTGCACTATGATGGCGAACTGGCCACCCTGAGGGGGCGTCAGCGGAGCGGCCTGAGCCGCCAGAGAAAAGAGAGCACAAAAACCAATCAACAGCCGCTGCATAGCATCCTCTAACGTGACGAAGGGCTCGGCAGTGGTGCCGGCCCTGATAATTCAACCTGCCGATGCGGGATCGACGGGGGTAACGCAATTTATGCCGGCCACCATCACGCCATCGAGTTGGCGGTGCGGTAGCGACCCTCATAATCAAAAATCTTCTCTTTTATCTGCCAAAAACGGCCCGATTTGCGGGCGATGACAAAATCCGGATGACGGAACTGGCTTTGTGCGGCCAGCACGCTCGCCAGGGTGGCAAATGCGGGCTCCAGCCCCGGGGCGGGCCAATGATGACGCACAAAGCGCTGTTGAAACAAGCGTTGTGCGCCCGGTGAGTGAAAACCGAAGTATTCGCTGAGGGTCAGACCATCCTCATCGTGGTAGGTCACCTCCAGCCGCTCCCCCTGTTTGCCGCGCCCTGCGGTGAGGGTTAGCCCTGCGCAGCGAATGACCATGCAATCCTTGAGATTGAGCGCCTCTTTGAGTTTGTCGTCAGGGTCCACCAGCAGCTGATCGCAGCTCTGGCAGCGGCGGGCGGCGATGTCGTTCTCCGCGCCGCAGCCGGGGCAGATCTTGGCGCGAAAGCGGTAGTCGCACTCCTCGCGGTTGCCCTCGTCATCTTCAAGCCGCCCCTGACAGCGGCGGCCGTAGTGCTCGATCACCTTGCCATCCTCGTCGGTCTTGCCCCAGAAGGTGTTGGCAAAGCCGCAGGCGGGACAGGGCACTTGCACCGGTTCGGTGCCGGCGTGGGGGCGAGGCTTCCCCACTTCGGGGGCGAACAGGTTGAAGTTGTTGCCTGCATAGTCGAGCACCAGACAATCGCTCTTGCCCGGCGAGAGGCGCAGGCCCCGCCCGACGATCTGCTGATAGAGGGAGACCGACTCGGTGGGCCTGAGCATCACGATAAGATCGACATGGGGGGCATCGAAGCCGGTGGTGAGCACCGCCACGTTGACCAGAAACTTGAGCTCGCGCGCCTTGAAGGCGTTGATGAGGGCATCGCGCTCCGGCCCCGGCGTCTCACCGGTGATAAGGGCCGCCTGCTGGCCTCTGGCGCCAAGCAGTCCGTGAATTTCGCGGGCGTGTTCGACGGTGGCGGCGAAGATCATCACCCCTTGCCGGTCGGCAGCATACTCCAGCACCTGGCTCAGGATATGGGGGGTGACCCGCTGCTGGCGCTTGAGCTCGCCGTTGAGATCCGCCTCGCTGAAGAGGCCATTCTCCCGTGGCACCAGCTTGCTGAAGTCGTAGTGGACTATGGGGGCATCGACCATGCGTGGTGGCGTCAGGTAGCCGTTTTTCACCATGAAACGCAGAGGAAGTTCGAACACGCAGTCGCCGAACAACCGCTCGCCGTGACTCTTGACCATGCCGTGGTAGTGGCGCCGGTAGATCCAGCCCAGCCCGAGCCGATAGGGGGTGGCGGTGAGGCCGAGGATCTTGAGCGCCGGATTGGCGGCCTTGAGGTGGTCGATCACCTGATGGTACTGGCTGTCGTCATCCAGCGAGACCCGGTGACACTCGTCGATGATGAGCAGCGAAAACGCCCCGTCGAAGGCCGCCAGATTGCGGGCGACCGACTGCACCGAGCCAAACACCACCTGGGCGCTCGCCTCCTTGCGATCCAGCCCGGCGGCGAAGATGTCGGCCTTGAGCCCCCACGCCTCGTACTTGCCGTGGTTCTGCTCCACCAGCTCCTTGACGTGGGCCAGCACCAGTACCCGACCGCGTGCCTTACGGGCCAGCTCGGCGATCACCAGACTCTTGCCGGCACCGGTGGGCAGCACCACCACGGCGGGATCCGGGTGCTGGCGAAAGTGGCTGATCACGGCGTTGACGGCGTCGGTTTGATAGGGTCTGAGAACGAACATGAGGGTGTGACGTTTGGGCATGGTGCGGCGCAGGATGGCGCCATTATAAGGTGCTTGCTGCCACAAAAACAGCGGGCCGGCATGATGCCGGCCCGCTGGGAGCTTGGGTGCTGATTAATGGAACGGGAAGATGTAGTTCATCCAGCTTGCCATGCGCAGCAGCACTTTGCGCATCACCGAGACATGGTGGAAGTAGTGGGTGTAGACAGCGGCCTGCCCGCTGGCACCGGCAATCACCTGATACTTGGCCCACTCGGGGTCGGTGATGGAGATCACCACCGGCAGACGACCCGGGCGCACTGCGGTGGTCTGATCCAGCAGACCGGCGTTGGCCTGCACGTTACCGGCGGGAATAGCCGGAATCACAGCCGTCACCTTGCCTTTGAAAATTTTGCCGGGCACGCCATCGATCACCACTTCCGCCTCGTCGCCCACCGCCAGACGCTGCATGCTGTTCTGCCAGAACCAGCCGACGTAGGCGGTGTCATCCTTGTGGATGAAGGTCATAACCGGACGATACATAAAGGGGGTGGCGATCATGCCTGGGCGCAGGGCCAACTGCACTACATGGCCATCGCTCGGGGCATAAACCACGGTTTGGGACTGCTGGTATTTGGCTTCCAGCAGTTGGGCCTGCAGATCGTTCAGGGTGGCTTTCTGCTGGTCAATCTGGGCCACGATATCGTCCACGTTGGCTTGGGTGACGTCGAGGTCGCGCTGCTTGCCCACGCCACGGCGCATCAGGTCGCTGGCGCGATCCCGATCCAGCCTGGCGGAGCGCAGTCGCGCATCGATGGACTTGAGGTGCTCGCGGTTGGATTCGACCCGCGCGCTGAGGCTCTCCACTTTCAGGCGGAACGGCTCGTCATCGATGCGAAACAGCACATCTCCTTTTTTCACCGGCTGGTTGGCCTGCACCGGGACCTCAACCACCCGGCCCTTGACCAGTGGCACGATGGGGGTGGAGACGTAGTAGTTGCGTGCCATCTCGGAGTAGGGGTGGTTGTAGTTCATCAGCATGATCAGGGTGCCGATGAGTACCACGCCACCGAGTGCTGCGGTGGGAACCGTCCACTTGTTGAGCGGGATACGAAAGATTTTGAAGATGGCCACGCAGATGGCCGTGTAGGTCAGGATCAGTAGCAGGTCCATGGTTTATCCCTGTTGCTCAGTCTGTTCGATAGTGCTGATACGGCTCTTCAGATCCGCCAACTCCTGCTTGAGGGCAGCCAGATCGTCTTCATCTTTTTGCAGCCGCTGACTAAAGCCCCAGCCGCGATCGGGGCGATAGAGGGTGGCCCAGATCCAGAGGAAGGGCCACAGCACATGCAGGGTAAACAGGCTGACCCAACCTGCCACGTGAATGGCATCCTGATGGGGATGTTGACGATGCTTGGCTATTTCATACGGGATGTCGTGAATAACGATAACCCCGTAAAAAATGGTTCTTCGCGGAAGCGTGGGGAAGAGTAAGTTGACAGACAGGGTTCGGGTAAACTGGTAGTCGCCAAACAACCGGACTCCCTTACCCTGCTGTCGCTATGCATCATATTGATTTTGCCTCGTTCTGGCCAGGTTACGACGTTTCTGTCCATCGCCGCTCTGCCACACAAATCACATTGGCTCTTGAGCCTCTCGCCAATCATCTACCGCTCTGTGGTCAGTGCCATCAACCCTGTCCACTCATCCATGACCGCCGAATGCGCACAGTTCGTGACCGTGACCTCCTTGAACTTCGCGTACATCTGCAAGTCCCCGTCCGTCGGGTTGACTGCCTGCGTTGTGGTCGGGTTTCTGAGCATATCGATTGGTTACCCCCAGCTCCCGGCTGACACAGCGATTGCTGCGCTGGGTAGAGGCCTTGCTTGAGCTGATGCCTATCAGTCATATCAGCCAGCTCACCGGACTGCACTGGCATACCATCAAGGCCATCGACAAGCGTCGGCTACAGGCCAGTGTTGGCACCTTTGAGCCCGGCTCGGTGCGGCGGCTGGTGATGGATGAATTCGCCCTGCATAAAGGCCACCGCTATGCCACAGTGATCATGGATGCTGAACGGACTCGCGTTTTGTGGGTGGGGCATGGCAACAGCCGAGAGGCTATTCGCCCCTTTTTCGAGCTGATGGGCGAACGATGCCAACAGATTGAAGCGGTGGCCATGGACATGAACTCCGCCTTCGATCTGGAAGTGAAACAGCACTGTCCACAGGCCGAGGTGGTGTATGACTTGTTCCATGTGGTGGCCGGTTATGGCCGCAAAGTGCTCGACCGAATTCGGGTGGATCAAGCCAATGCATTAAAGCATGACAAGCCGGCTCGCAAGGTCGTCAAGCTGGCGCGTTGGCTACTCCTGCGCAATCGAGAAAATCTCAAGGAAGACCAGGCGGTGAAATTACAAGAGCTATTGGAAGCCAATAAGCCCTTGGCGACAGCATATGTTCTCAAGGAGGCCCTGAAGGAAATCTGGTACGCCCCGAGCGTCAGGGAAGGTTGGCGACGATGGAAGGCCTGGATGCGGCAAGCGAAGGAAAGTGGCCTGGAGCCCTTAGAGCGTTTTGCCAAAAACCTTCGCCGTTACACCCGGGGGATTTTGGCCAGCGCAATCTTTCCCATGCACACCAGCCTGCTGGAGGGCGTGAATAATCGGATCAAAGTGATCAAACGCATGGCTTATGGATTTCGGGACTCAGAATACTTTTTCCTGAAAATCAAGGCCGCCTTCCCCGGAAAGACGCGATGAACCTAAAAAATAACCAAACCCACAAAAATGAGCAGACCAAGAGCAAAATAATCGAGTGCCATTTACGCCTCCATTGGCTTGTGACGTACCGCCTTGTCATTGGATTCCATTCTTCAATAAGCAATCAGCAACCGGATGAGCATCCTTTCTGGGCACCAAATCTTAAGCAATTTTGTTGTCGTGAAGCTTAAGGGGGTTCTATGTTGTCAACATGAGTGCCGATGTTATTGGGGTAAGTCCGTAAAGTCCTATCGATGACAAGGACTTACGGTATTAGTATGGCATTAGTGAGATGAAATGATCATGAAAAAGGAGCCTCTATGGCCTGTCTCTTATACACAAATCCCCAAGCATCGCTTGGGGATTTTTTTGAACCTTTTCCCTTCTCCGTGATCTGACTCTTTTGCCATCCCTTATCACGGCTCTAATATGCATCTCACCCAACTCGAACAATGGGCATTCGACCAGTTTGGCCATGCCAATCTCAAGGACCCCAGACGCACTGAACGTCTCGTCAAACTCGCCACCGCCCTTGCTCAACAACCCGGAGATTGCGTGTCACAACTTCCCCTCTCACCCGCCGACATGGAAGGCTCATATCGTTTTATTCGCAACCACCATGTCAATGCCGATGCCATTGCTGATGCAGGCTTTGCCACCACCGCAGCCCTAGCCAGGGACTACGACCTGTTGCTGGCACTGGAAGATACCACGGCCCTGACCTTCAACCATGCCAGCGTCCATGATGAGCTGGGGCACACCAATCAAGGCAGTAGTCGCGCTCTGCTGGCTCACTCCGTCTTGTTGTTTGCTCCGCATAAATCGCAGGTGGTCGGCATGATTGCACAGCGTATCTGGACCCGTGATGTCAGCAAGCGGGGAGAGAGCCACCGGCATGCCACCCGGCCTTACAAGGAGAAAGAGAGTCGCAAGTGGGAGGAGGCATCCGTGGCCTTTGCCGCCCGTCTCGGCACTCAGATGGCCAACGTTATCTCGGTCTGTGACCGGGAAGCGGATATCTACGAATATCTGCATTACAAGCAGAGCAACCAACAACGCTTTGTGGTGCGCTCGATGCAAAGTCGCTGTATCGAAGAGCATGACCACAAGCTCTACGACTATGCCCGGCAGTGCCACTCTGCCGGCACCAAGGTCGTCAAAATACCGCAGCGGGGCGGCAGAAAAGCCAGAGAGGCCGTGCTCGACATCAAGTTTACCAAAGTCACCCTAAAGGCTCCGGCCAACAAGCGTAACGAGCCGGATATCCCGCTCTACTACGTGGGATGCATTGAGCAGGGCGATGCCTCTGACCGGCTGGAGTGGCACCTGCTGACTAGTGAAGCCGTGACCGACGATGCACAGGCCCGCAAGGTTATCGGCTATTACGAGCGGCGCTGGCTTATCGAGGATTATCACAAGGTCTGGAAGAGTGCCGGCACTCGGGTAGAAACCTTAAGGATGCAGAGCATGGATAACCTGAAGCGGATGTGCGTCATCTTGTCGTTTATCGCGGTGCGTCTGTTGCAATTGAGGTTTATCAACGAGGAGTCATCGGCACAGAATCAAAGCTGCGAAACGGTGATAGGCCCGACGGGGTGGAAGCTGCTTTGGCGAAAGGTAGAGAAAACGCCGTTGCCAACCAAGGTGCCGGATATGAGATGGGCGTACCGGAGCCTGGCCAAGCTGGGGGGCTGGAAGGACACTAAACGAACGGGGCGGGCTTCAATAGCGGCATTATGGGAGGGCTGGTTTCGACTCCAGACCCTCCTGGAAGGCTACGAACTGGCGCAGTCTCTTGAGCACCAATAGTTGTGATCAAGAGACAGTCTATGGCTCCCTTTTTTTAATTTCTCGAGAAGATCAACTTTCGCTGGTTTTACTCATTAGCTTGTTTGGCGACGGGTTGGGCCTGAATGTCGGTGGCAAAACGGATGTCGGCACCCAGTTCAAGATGTGCTGCCAGTGCGGTGAGCACCTTCATGGTGGAGGCGGGGGCGATCATCAGATCCGCATGGCTGGCAAATTCAACGCCGTTGTTGCCGACCCTGATAATTCAACCTTGTGTCACCCGCCGATGCAGGCGTGGTTCTTCGCCACCTGCTCCTTGACGTGGGCCAGCACCGACACCCGCTTACGGGCCAGCTCGGCGAGCACTTGATACTTGGGCCATTCGAGGTCGGTGAACGAACTCAACCAAGGGATCGCCGGGTTACGGACGTAGCCCAATCGAAAACCATTTCAGTTGTTTGAGAGCGTGGCAGGCGTGGATAGTCGTCATGGTTTCGGGCGTGGCGGTCTTGTTTGACGATAGAGTTGGCTCGTGAATGAAGCATTTTTCATAGTTATTTCAAATGGTTGACGCTAAATAAAATCCTGTGCATGAATCTCTGTTTCAGTCGATTCACTTAGCCTGAATACGACAATTTTTGACAATGTGTCGGAATTTTGGCACTTTGTCTGCCGGTCATGACATCGCCCAACAGCGTTTTATGACCCAATAAAACAATAAGTTAGATCAGGATATCGCGAGGAATGGATATGGTGGAGATGGGCGTGTTGATTGTTGATGCCGATGCGCAGCGGCGCCAACAGTTGGGAACAGTGCTCTCGTTTATGGGGATCCCGTGGCAGGAGGTGGCACAAAGCGATCTGGATGTGGCCATCGAATCCTCAGGCCCGCTGCAAGGGGTGCTGGTGGGTGAGCTGACCGACCGTCCCTTGTCAGAGCTGCTGGCTGCCTTCCCTCGCATGCCATTCCTCTCGCTGGTTGAGGCCGAGCTGCCCAACAGCAACTTTATCGGGGTGGCGCTCTCGCCCTTTACCTATGAATCCCTCACCCGCCACCTGCACTTCTGTCAGGCCTTTGTCTCCTTGCATCCCCGTCAGCAGACCCATGACAAGGGTCAGGCGCTGCTGCGCTTGCTGGTGGGCAAAGGGAAGGGGATCCAGGAGGTACGCCGCCTTATTGGTCAGGTAGCCGAGACCGATGCCAATGTGCTGATCCTCGGGGAGTCGGGTACCGGTAAAGAGGTGGTGGCTCGCGCCATCCACGAACTCTCTTCCCGAAGTCAAGGCCCCTTTGTGCCCATCAACTGCGGCGCCATTCCGGCCGAGCTGCTGGAGAGCGAACTGTTTGGCCACGAGAAGGGGGCCTTTACCGGCGCCATCGCGGCCCGTCGTGGTCGCTTCGAGCTGGCGCAGGGGGGCACTCTGTTCCTCGACGAGATCGGCGATATGCCAATGCCGATGCAGGTCAAATTGCTGCGGGTATTGCAGGAGCGGCTGTTCGACCGGGTCGGTGGCGGCAAGCCCATTCAGGCCGATGTGCGCATCATTGCGGCGACCCACCGGGATCTGGAGGCGATGATCCGCACTCAGGGTTTCCGTGAAGATCTCTACTACCGCCTCAATGTCTTCCCGATTGAGACGCCGCCCCTGCGGGATCGCATCGATGACATCCCGCTGCTGCTGCAGGAGCTGCTCAACCGCCATGCCGAGCAGCACCACGGCTTTATCCGGCTGACCCAGCGGGCGCTGGAGTCGCTGATGCAGTACCCCTGGCCCGGCAACGTGCGTGAGCTCTCCAACCTGCTGGAGCGGCTGCTGATCCTCTACCCGCATCAGATCGTCGATGTGGCGGATCTGCCGAGCCGTTATCGCCTGCTGCCGAGCGAGCCACGGGATGAGCGGCTGACCGAGATGGATGAGCGCGATGCGCTGGCGGCGGTATTCCAGGAGCCGCCCGAGCTGGATCACGCCCTCGCCTCGGCCCGTACCATGCAGTTGCCGGAAGAGGGGGTCAACCTCAAAGAGATGCTGGCCGACCTCGAAGTGGAACTGATCCGTCAGGCGCTGGAGTCTCAGGACGGGGTGGTAGCCCGCGCCGCCGATCTGCTCGGCATGCGCCGTACCACCCTGGTGGAGAAGATGAAAAAGTACGGGATGAGCAAGGACGTCTAAGGGTCAAAGCCTTGACGCCAATACGCAATTCATTGTTTTAATTCACATAATTTAGTGGCATGGAAATTGAATAACCTGACCCAATAGCCAGTTTGAGGTCAGGTTTATGACAATCCAGCAGCAGGACATGCCACTCCAGTCCCACGAAGTGAGCCAGCTCTATGCCATCTTCAAGGCGCTCCCCACCGGAGTGTTGCTGCTTGACGGGGCAGGGGTGGTCACCCGCGCGAATCCGGCGGCCATCTCCCTGCTGGGGGACCCGCTGGAAGGGGAGCTCTGGCGTCACATCATTGCCCGCTGCTTTGAGCCACGCGAGGATGATGGTCACGAGATCTCCCTGCGCGACGGGCGCCGGGTGCAGCTCTCGACCCAACCGCTGCCGGATCAGCCCGGCCAGCTGGTCTTTATCAACGACCTGACCGAAACCCGCAAGCTGCAAGACCGCATCAACCATATGAAGCGGCTGTCGGCGCTCGGCAATATGGCGGCCTCGCTCGCCCACCAGATCCGCACGCCGCTCTCCGCTGCCATGCTTTATGCCGCAAACCTGGCCAACCGCACCCTCAAACCGGAATCCCGCACTCAGTTTCAGCAAAAGCTGATGGCCCGTTTGCAGGATCTGGAGAAGCAGATCAACGACATCTTGCTGTTTGCCCGCAATGGCGACAATCAGGTGGTCACACCCATCTCGGTACAAGGGCTGCTGGCCGAAGTGCAGGCCGGAGCCGAGGCCTTCTGCCAGCAGCAGGGCTGCGAGCTGCACATGGAGGCGCCGGAGCCCGATCTCTGCCTGCTGGCCAACAGCAGTGCGCTGGCGGGGGCCATCAACAACCTGATTGCCAATGCCCAGCAGGCAGGGGCCACGTCACTCTTGGTCAGCGCGGTGCGCAGTGGCGCCCGGGTGGAGATGCGGGTCATCGATAATGGCAAGGGGATCCCTTCCCATCAGCTCGGTCAGGTATTCGAACCCTTCTTTACCACTCGCTCCCAGGGCACTGGTCTCGGGCTGGCGGTGGTGCAATCTGTAGTGCGTGCCCATCAGGGGGAGGTCGGTGTGGCCTCGGTTCCCGGTGAAGGCACCTGCTTTACTCTGTCGTTCCCCCTGCATCAGCAACCGGTGCAGCTTGGAGGTGTAGCATGACACAGGCCAGGATCCTGGTAGTTGAAGATGACAATGGCCTGCGCGAAGCGCTGGTGGATACCCTTTTGCTCGGCGGTTATGAGTGCCGTGAAGCGGACAGCGGCGAGCGGGCTCTGCTGGCGCTCTCCCGTCAGCCGTTTGACATGGTGATCTCCGATATCCAGATGGGGGGGATGGATGGTCTCACCCTGCTGGGCACCATCCGCCAGCAATATCCGCAGATACCTGTACTGCTGATGACCGCCTACGCCAATATCGACGGCGCGGTGCGCGCCATGCGTGAAGGGGCCATCGACTATCTGGCCAAGCCGTTTTCGCCGGAGGTGCTGCTCAATCAGGTCAGCCGCTATGTGCCCGCCCAGAAGGTGGAGAAGCGCGCCGTGGTCTACGGGGATCCCAAAACTGCCGAGCTGTTCCAGCTGGCGACCCGGGTGGCCAGAAGCGAAGCGACCGTGATGGTGACCGGCCCGAGCGGGACGGGTAAAGAGGTGTTGGCCCGTTACATTCATGACAACTCCAACCGCGCCGAGCAGCCTTTCGTCGCCATCAACTGCGCCGCCATTCCGGAAAACATGCTGGAGGCGACCCTGTTTGGCTACGAGAAGGGAGCCTTCACCGGTGCGGTGCAGGGGTGCCCGGGCAAGTTCGAGCAGGCGCAGGGGGGCACCCTGCTGCTTGACGAGATCACCGAGATGGATCAGGGGCTGCAAGCCAAATTGCTGCGGGTGTTGCAGGAGAAAGAGGTGGAGCGGCTTGGCAGTCGCAAGATGATCCCGCTGGATGTGCGGGTCATCGCCACCAGCAACCGGGATTTGAAAAAAGCGGTGCAGGATGGCCTGTTTCGCGAAGATCTCTACTATCGCCTCAATGTCTTCCCGCTGCGCTGGTCAGCCCTTTGCGAGCGGCCCGGCGACATTCTGCCGCTGGCGGAACATCTGCTGGCCCTCCATGCCAGCCAGCAGGGGTTGCCAACACCACAGTTGACGGATGCCTCGCGGGAGCGGCTGCTGGCTCATCCCTGGCCCGGCAACGTACGTGAGCTGGACAACGTGGTACAGCGTGCCCTGATCCTCAGCCCCGACGGGGTCATTGACTGTGATCACCTCATTCTGGAGGAGCTGGACGAGCAGGAGATGGAGTTTGTCAGCGTGGATCGCAGCTATGGCGGCGATCGCCTCGGCAGCGAGCTCAAGCAGCAGGAGCACCAGATCATTCTCGATACCCTGCAAGATTGTAACGGCAGCCGCAAAGCGGTGGCCGACCGGCTCGGCATCAGCCCGCGCACCCTGCGCTACAAGCTGGCCCAGATGCGGGAGGCGGGGATCGACCTGCCCGCCTGAGGCCGGGAGGGAAACCGCACTGTGTGGGGGCTGTCATGGTCTTGACGGCCCGGCTCGATTATCATGGGGCCCTTGGCGCTTTGAGCCTGGGCCCTGTTTTTATTGGTAAAGCAGGGGACCGAGCCTTAATAAGGGACCCCTATGATCTCTCATCGAAAACTCGAAACCGTACTGAATCATCTGCTCGAACCGCACGCCATCAAGGATTACTGCCCCAACGGCCTGCAAGTGGAGGGGCGCGAGCGTATTCGCAAGGTGGTGACCGGTGTCACCGCCAGTCAGGCGCTGATCGACGCGGCGGTGGCTGCCGAGGCTGATGCCATTCTGGTCCATCACGGCTACTTCTGGAGCGGTGAACCAGCCCAGATCACCGGTATGAAGCAGCGTCGGCTCAAGACCCTGCTGACCCACGATATCAACCTGTTTGCCTACCACTTGCCGCTCGACGTCCATCCCGAGGTGGGCAACAACGCCCAGCTTGCCAAGCTGCTGGATATCAAGGTACGCCGTGGTCTGGAGCCATGGAACAGCAAGAGCGTTGCCATGGTGGGCAAGCTGGAAGAGCCGATGAGCGGCCGCGATTTTGCCAAGCTGATTGCCGAGCGTCTCGGTCGTGAGCCGCTGCACTGCGGCGATACCGGCCCCGAGCTTATCCGCTCCGTGGCCTGGTGCACCGGCGGCGGCCAGAGCTACATCAATCTGGCGGCGGAGCAGGGCATCGATGCCTTTATCTCCGGTGAAGCCTCCGAGCAGACCATTCACACCGCCCGCGAGATGGGGATGCACTTCTACGCCGCGGGCCATCACGCCACCGAGCGTTACGGCGTCAAGGCGCTGGGGGAGTGGCTGGCGACCGTGCACGGGCTGGATGTCACCTTTATCGATATCGACAATCCGGTGTAGGGTCGCTTCATGTACAGGACCTTAAGCGGCGAGTCCATTTAAAACGCCTTCCAAGGTCCTGTTTTTTATCGACTTTCTCTGCTTGGTTCGGCAAGCATTCTTGGACAAATAATCGGCCGCCCATTCCAGTCTTTCCCTTATTTCTGTCAGCGCCCTATGGGCCACTGCTTCCAATAGCGGTAGCCACCACGTCGCACTGTTCTTCGTCGCTTTCAGCATCGATATCGCCCCACTCATCACACTCTGCGCGACCCGTCTCTTCATCACCAGCGACAGCAGGCTCGTCCACACCAACCCCTCCGCAATCGCTTTCTCGCCCGTCACAAACCCCTTGAGCCGGTTGTGCGATTTCCACTCTTTAAATAACAACTCCACCTGCCAACGGCAGCGATACAGGCTCATCACCTGCTCTGCTGACCATGTGGCTCGCGGTAGGTTCGTCATCCACAGACAGAACCGTTTTTCCTCGGCAAACCAGCGCCGGATCAACCGGTACTCGACCTAGCCGGACTTCACCACCATATCCAGTACCTCGGCCCGACAGCGTCGCCGTCCGGCCTCTTTCAGAGACAGTCCCGCCAGCTTGGGTACTTCCCGTCCATCACCGCGCCAGGCTTGGATTATCTTGGGGTTCAGGCTTTTCGTGCCGCGCACCAGATAAAATCCGCCAGCGTCGTTCACCTGCTCAAACCAAGCCCTATCAATGTAACCTGCGTCAGCCAGCAGCAGGCAGTTGGTCAGCGTGTGGGCTTCAGGCAGAAATTGCCGTTCCCCTGCGGTATCGGCAGACACACTCATGCACAACGGGCTCTGCTCCGACAGCGACATGGTCATATGGCACTCGATAGCTGCCGGACTGATGGTCCTGAACCGGCCGGGAAAATCAGCAGCAAGGCGCCGATGCACCGCAAAGGAGGTGCCATCGTGCAGTAACACCTGTTTGAACGCGCCGAGGGAAGCCGCTTTGAGTTGATGGTCGATACGCAAGGCGATCGCCCGTTCGACCAGAGCTTTCATAAACAGGGGAAAGCTCTCTTTGCGCAGCTGATTGTGAAACGGTTTGTAGGAAACCTGATGGGTGTTCACCAGTTGCAAGGCATTGAAATGGCGGTGTAAACCGGCAATGTCATTGACCTGATCGCCGCCCATGGCCCGCAGCAGTGCAGGGACGAGCGTGGCGGGTGTAATAGCGCGCTGGCGCAGGCAAAACTTGCATAGCCGAGCAATGCGCTCGAGTACGGCGGGAGCGAGGAGTTGCTCCAGATAGTGATTAGCATTGATAATGGTCATAGGCTTCGCGCGTGTTGATTTTGTTTGGCGATAAAATCAGATCACAAACGAAGCCTTTTTTATATCTATTTCAATTGGTTGCCGCTAAAGATCCTGTATATGAGGGTCGCTTAGCTGCGTAATCGGATCTGAGTGCTGCCATCGTGCGGATAGGTAGAAATGACAAGGGAGGCCTAAGCCTCCCTTGTTGTATCTGACATGCAGTTGTTAGCGGTTACTCGCTGGCATAACCCGCGGGGCCCAGCAGGGCGCCATCCAGTTGCACGGCGCTATCCACCATCTGCAGCCTGCCTTCGCAGAACCAGCGCACCACCAACGGGTAGATGCTGTGCTCCTGCGCCTGTACCCGTGCCGCTACCTCATCCGCCGTATCCCCTTCAAAGATGGGCACGCGGGCCTGCAGGATCACCGGCCCACCGTCCAGCTCTTCGGTGACGAAGTGGACGCTCGCACCGTGCTCGCGCTCCCCATCGTCGATAGCGCGCTGGTGGGTGTGCAAGCCCTGATACTTGGGCAGCAGGGAGGGGTGGATATTGATCATTCTGCCGGCGAAATGGCGCACCAGATCGCCGCTCAATATCCGCATAAACCCGGCCAGCACCACCAGATCCGGCTGATAGTCTGCCATCAGCGCCAGCAGGGCAGCGTCATACTCCTCCCGGCTGGCAAACTGCTGCTGGGCCAGAATGGAGGTCGCCACACCCGCCTCTTTGGCACGAACCAGACCATAGGCATCGGCCTTGTTGCTGATGACACCGACCACTTCCCCTGCAATCTTGCCGCTGGTGCAGTGGTCGAGGATCGCCTGCAGATTGCTGCCGCTGCCGGAGATGAGCACCAGGATGCGTTTCATAGAGGAGGTCATTTAATGACGACCTGCTCCTCACCATCGGCGGCCTTGGCGATATGACCGATGTGCCATGCGTTCTCGCCTTGTGCCTTGAGCAGGGTCAGCGCCTTCTCCAGCTGGTTGGCGGGCAGGGCGATGATCATGCCGACACCGCAGTTGAAGGTGCGATACATCTCGTGACGGGTGACGTTGCCAGCCTGCTGCAGCCAGCTGAACACTGCCGGCCACTGCCAGCTCTGCTCATCGATCACCGCTTGAGTGTTGGCAGGCAGTACGCGCGGGATGTTCTCCCAGAAGCCGCCGCCGGTGATGTGGGAGAGGGCGTGGATCTCGCACTCCTTGATGAGTTTGAGCACAGGTTTCACATAGATGCGGGTCGGCTCCAGCAGAGCGTTGGCCAGGGTGGTGTCACCCAGCGGCTGATGCACGTCGGCTTTGGAGACTTCCAGAATTTTACGGATCAGGGAGAAGCCGTTGGAGTGAGGGCCGCTGGCGGCCAAGGCGATCAGGGCATCCCCTTCACCGACCTTGCTGCCGTCGATGATGTCGCTCTTCTCCACCACACCGACGCAGAAACCGGCGATGTCGTAGTCTTCCCCTTCATACATACCCGGCATCTCGGCGGTCTCGCCGCCCACCAGGGCACAGCCTGACTGCTCGCAACCGGCACCGATCCCGGTGACCACCGCGGCCGCGGTGTCCACGTCCAGCTTGCCGGTCGCATAGTAGTCGAGGAAGAACAGCGGTTCGGCGCCCTGTACGATCAGGTCATTGACGCACATGGCCACCAGATCGATGCCCACGGTGTCGTGCTTCTTCAGGTCGATGGCCAGCCGCAGCTTGGTGCCCACACCATCGGTACCGGAGACCAGTACCGGCTCCTTGTAGCCCGCAGGGATTTGACACAAGGCCCCAAAGCCGCCAAGACCACCAAGGACTTCAGGACGACGAGTGCGCTTTGACACGCCCTTGATACGTTCAACCAGTGCATTGCCGGCATCGATATCTACGCCAGCATCCTTGTAGCTCAGTGAGGTTTTGTCAGTCACGAGTATTCCCCGTCATATAAAGAAGTGGAGGGTAAAATTCGGGGCGTATTCTAACAGTGGCGGTGAAAAACCAGAAAGGAAATCGTTTGCGCGTTTTTGCGCGGAAATGCTCTACAAGCGGTGGCTTTTGTTGTATGATTCCGCGATTTTTTTTGCGGCAGGTTAGAGGAGATAATAATGAAAGTCGTTGAAGTCAAACACCCCCTGGTCAAACACAAGATCGGTCTGATGCGTGAAGGCGATATCAGCACCAAGCGTTTCCGTGAACTGGCCAAAGAAGTGGGCAGTTTGTTGACCTATGAAGCGACCTCTGACTTCGAAACCGAGAAGGTTACCATCGATGGCTGGAATGGGCCAGTAGAAGTTGACCAGATCAAGGGCAAGAAGGTCACCGTCGTACCTATCCTGCGTGCCGGCCTTGGCATGATGGATGGCGTGCTGGAGCACATGCCGAGCGCCCGCGTCAGCGTGGTCGGTATCTACCGTGACGAAGAGACCCTGCAACCGGTTCCCTATTTCGAGAAGATCGTCAGCAACATCGAAGAGCGTCTGGCGCTGGTCATCGATCCTATGCTGGCCACCGGTGGCTCCATGATTGCCACCATCGATCTGCTGAAGAAGAAAGGCTGCCAATCCATCAAGGTGCTGGTACTGGTTGCCGCGCCGGAAGGGCTCAAGGCGCTGGAAGCCGCTCACCCTGATGTAGAGCTCTACTGCGCCTCCATCGACCAAGGCCTGAACGAGAAGGGCTACATCGTGCCGGGTCTGGGCGATGCGGGCGACAAGATCTTCGGTACCAAGTAATAAGTTGATGCCTTGACCTGCTTCCCATGTGGAAGGGGGATCGGAGCCGGCGCATCGCCGGCTCTGCTGTTTGTGGCCGCTTGTGCCAGCCTTGCCGTAGGGCGCGCCTTGCCGCTACCATAAGCACACTCTCCCATTTCGAGACTCTATTCATGTTCAAACGTGTTATGACGGCCCTCTGCTGCGGTTTGTCATTCATGGCCTCGGCCGCTCAGGTGACCGACCTTTATCAGGGCAAGGCTCCGACCAATGGTGACATGGTGGCCGCTCAAGGGATGGCGCTGGGTCAGGTGCTGATCAAGGTGACCGGCAAGCGCGACATCCTCACCCAGCCGGTGGTGGTCAAGGCGCTGGCGGCACCGGGCGACTATGTCAAAAGCTATGGCTATCAGGATCAGGACTCGGTCAAGTATCTGAAAGCCGAGTTCAAGAGTGACAAGGTCAACCACCTGGTCTCCGAGAGCCAGTTTGCCCTGCTTGGCCCGGCGCGTCCCCAGATGGCCGTCTGGCTGGTGGTGGATCAGGGTGATCGTCACCTGCTGGCGGATCAATCCAGCGATGGCTGGGCGTACGCTTTGCGCGATCAGGCCCAGACGCTGGGGCTGCCGATCAGTATTCCGTTGATGGATCTCGATGACAACATGGCGGTCAGTGCCACCGACGTCTGGGGACGGTTTGCCGATCCGATTTTGCAGGCGAGCCAGCGCTATGGCGCCGAGATGGTGGTGTTGGGCAAGCTGACACCGGAAGGTGACAAGTGGAGCATCGACTGGGGACTCTATGGCCCCAAAGCGGCTGGAGAAGTGACCGAACTGACTCGTGGCAACAGCACGGGCACTCAGGCTGAAGTGGCGCAAGGATTTGCCGATACCTTGGCGGCCTGGCTGGTGAAAAACTACGGTGCCCGCATCTCGGGCCCGGCAACCAGCCAGACCCTGGTGGTGGATGGCCTCTCTGAAGTGGACAGCATGATCGCCGTGCAGAAGATGCTGCAGGGGATGGCCAACGTCAGCAAGGTGGCCATCGGCAAGCTGGAGGGGGAGCAGGTCACCTTCAACTTCACCCTGCAAGGGGAGCTGGCCGAGCTGGTGCGGGCGCTGCGGCTCGAGAGTCGTTTGCACAAGGTTGACGATAATGGCAGCGGTTTGCGTTACCAATGGTCGCAGCCCTGATTTTATAAGGTTTTTGTAGACCGCCCGGCTTGTCCGGGCGGTTCTCTATCTGCCATTGCGATGATACACTTAACCACAAATGTCACAGTCAAAGCCCAACGAGTGAAGCAACCGGCCCAACTGTCTTTAGCCGTACAACTACCGGATGATGAAACCTTCGTCAGTTTTTATCCCGGTACCAATGCTCATCTGATCACCGCCCTCAAGAATGCGGCCATCGGTCAGGGATCGCCTTTCCTCTATTTCTGGGGTGCCAAGGGATCCGGACGCTCTCATCTGCTGCACGCCACCTGTGCCGAGGTCAACGCCCGCGATGCGGCGGCGGCCTATCTCTCCCTCGATCAGTTTGAACAGCTCGATCCCAGCATGCTCGATGCCCTCGAAAGCCTTCCGCTGGTTTGTCTCGACAGTCTCGAGGCTATCGCCGGAAATAACGTGTGGGAGCGTGCGCTGTTTGACTTTTACAATCGCTGGCAGGAGAAGGGCGAGGGGACGCTGGTGGTCACCGGCTGCAGCGCACCGCGCAAACTGGGGCTGCAACTGCCGGATCTCGCTTCGCGCCTCGATTGGGGGGTGAGTTTCCATCTCGACGAGCTGGATGATGAAGGCAAGCTCAGTGCCCTGCAGTTGCGCGCCGAGCTGCGGGGCTTCAAACTGCCCATCGATGTGGGCCGCTTCCTGCTCAACCGACTCTCCCGCGATATGCGCACCCTGCTCACCACCCTCAATCAGCTCGACAACGCCTCTTTTCGCGCCAAGCGCAAACTGACCATCCCCTTTGTCAAAGAGATCCTCGAGCTCTGATCCTGTCGATGGGGTGTGGTGATGCGCCTGACCGACGTTTGAATTGCAGATAAGCAGATAAAAAGAAACCCCGGCTTCAGGCCGGGGTTTTGCTATCTCAAGGGGGCTCTGCCTATCAGTGGAACTGATCTTCTTCGGTGGATCCGGTCAGCGCGGTGACCGAGGATTGGCCACCCTGGATGACGGTGGTCACCTTGTCAAAGTAACCGGTACCGACCTCCTGCTGGTGTGCCACGAAGGTGTAGCCACGGCTGGCGGCGGCAAATTCCGGCTCCTGCACCATCTCGACGTAGTGCTTCATCCCTTCGCCACGGGCGTACTGGTAGGCCAGTTCGTACATGTGGAACCACATGTTGTGGATACCCGCGAGGGTGATGAACTGGTACTTGTAGCCCATGTCGGAGAGCGCCTGCTGGAAGCGGGCGATGGTGGCATCGTCCAGATTCTTCTTCCAGTTGAAGCTCGGAGAGCAGTTGTAGGCCAGGATGCGATCCGGGAACTTGGCCTTGATCGCTTCGGCAAATTTACGCGCTTCGTCCAGATCCGGCTTGGCGGTTTCACACCACACCATGTCGGCGTAGGGGGCGTAAGCCAGACCGCGAGCGATGGCCTGATCGATACCGGCACGTACCTTGTAGAACCCTTCGGCTGTGCGCTCGCCCGTCAGGAAGTCTGCATCGTACGGGTCGGCGTCGGTCGTCAACAGGTCAGCGGCGTTGGCGTCGGTACGGGCGATCACCAGCGTGGTGGTGCCGCACACATCGGCTGCCAGACGGGCGGCAACCAGCTTTTGCACCGCTTCCTGAGTCGGTACCAGCACCTTGCCACCCATATGGCCGCACTTCTTGACGGAAGCGAGCTGATCTTCGAAGTGCACGCCGGCGGCGCCCGCTTCAATCATCCCCTTCATCAGTTCGAAGGCGTTAAGCACACCGCCGAAACCGGCTTCCGCATCGGCCACGATCGGCAGGAAGTAGTCGATAAAGCCCTCATCCTGCGGCCCGACCTTGTTGGCCCACTGGATCTGGTCGGCACGAGCGAAGGAGTTGTTGATGCGCTCCACCACGGACGGTACGGAGTTGGCCGGGTAGAGGGACTGATCCGGATACATGGTGGAGGACAAGTTGTTGTCCGCCGCCACCTGCCAGCCGGAGAGGTAGATCGCCTCGATCCCCGCCTTGGCCTGCTGCACTGCCTGACCACCGGTCAGGGCGCCGAGGCAGTTGACATAGCCTTTCTTGGCGTCGCCGTGGATCAGGCCCCACAGCTTGTCGGCTCCACGCTGGGCCAGGGTGTGCACCGGCTGCAAGCTGCCGCGCAGGTTCACCACATCTTCGGCGCTGTAGCCGCGCTTGATCCCTTTCCAGCGGGGATTTTCCGCCCAGTCTTTCTCGATAGCCTGGATCTGTTGCTCACGGGTCAGTGCCATATCAGTTCCCTCTTTCATTGATTTCACGTTTCCATTGACTTGTTATTGGCGAGCCCCGCTGGGGGCTCGTGATTCAGAGCCGCTCGTAACCGGGCAGCGTCAGAAAATCGATCAGGGTATCGGCGCAGGTGATCTCTTCCATCAGCTCGCTTGCCTCGGCAAAGCGTCCTGCCTGCCAGCGTGCGGCGCCCACCTCGGCTTTGACCACCTCCAGCTCCTCGGCCAGCATCTGGCGGAACAGCTCTTTGGTCACTACCTTGCCATTAGACAGGCTCTTGCCGTGGCGGATCCACTGCCAGATGGAGGTGCGGGAGATCTCGGCGGTGGCGGCATCTTCCATCAGACCGTAGATGGGCACGCAGCCGTTGCCGTTGATCCAGGCTTCCAGATATTGCAGGGCGACCCGGATATTTGTACGCATGCCTGCTTCGGTCCGCTCGCCCTCACAGGGGGCCAGCAGGTCGGCGGCAGTGATGGGGGCATCCTGCTCGCGCAGTACGCCGATCTGGTTCTTGGCGCCAGCCGCAATGGTGGCGTTGAACACCGCCATGGCGGTGTCGGCAAGGCCAGGGTGGGCGACCCAGGTACCATCGTGGCCGTTGTTGGCTTCGCGCTCTTTATCGGCTTTGACCTTGGCAAACACCTGTTCGTTGATGGCGGCATCCTTGGCCGGAATAAAGGCGGCCATGCCCCCCATCGCCAGCGCGCCGCGCTTGTGACAGGTCTTGATCAGCAGCCGCGAGTAGGCGGAGAGGAATGGTTTGTCCATGGTCACCACCTGACGATCAGGTAGTACCCGATCCGGATGGTTCTTCAAGGTCTTGATGTAGCTGAAGATGTAGTCCCAGCGGCCGCAGTTCAGCGCCACTATGTGATCCTTCATCTGATAGAGAAGCTCATCCATCTCGAACACTGCGGGCAGGGTTTCAATCAGCACGGTGGCCTTGATGGTGCCGCGGGGCAGACCGAACTTGTCCTCGGTCCAGGCGAATACTTCGCTCCACCAGCGCCCTTCCAGATGGCTCTGCAACTTGGGTACGTAGAAGTAGGGGCCCGAGCCTTTGGCCAGCAGCGCCCGATAGTTGTGAAGGAAGTAGAGAGCAAAATCGAACAGACCGCCTGGGATGGGCTCGCCATCGAAGGTGACATGTTTTTCCGGCAGGTGCAGACCGCGCACCCGGCAGATGAGGACGGCCGGGTCGGGGTTCAGGGTATAGGCCTTTCCTTCCGGACTGGTGTAGGAGACGGTGCCATTGACCGCATCGCGCAGGTTGATTTGACCCTCGATCACTTTATTCCAGGCGGGGGCCAGTGAGTCCTCAAAGTCCGCCATGAATACTTTAACGTTGGCGTTGAGGGCGTTGATCACCATCTTGCGCTCGACCGGGCCGGTGATCTCCACACGGCGGTCTTGCAGGTCGGCGGGAATGCCGCGAATGGTCCAGTCACCTTCACGGATGTGCGCGGTTTCCGGCAGGAAGTCCGGCAGCTCGCCACCATCGATACGGGCTTGACGTGCCACACGTTGTTTCAGCAATTCCCCTCTTTGGGGAGCAAAACGTTCCACCAGTTCGGAGACCAGAGCCACCGCGTCCGGCGTCAGAATTTGCGCGTATTCGGGCAGCATCTCGCCCTGGATGCGAAGGCGGGCGCTGCAATGGGTCTGAGCCGGTGCCGACATAAGGTTCACTCCTTTGAGAATTACATTTTGAACTTACTAACTACGACTAAAGTCGAATCCCTGTTCCTGAAACGTTCCCGCAACAACGGGGCAACACGATTGATAAGGTGCGAAATATTGTTGATTACGTCAACAGTTTTTTTTAAACACCTGTTTTCTCGCTATGGCTAAGTTTATGTTTTTTATTGTTTTATTGGATTGGTATAAAAGCTCTATGCAGATGGTTATGCTCCTGCTTTTTCCCATCGGACAACGGCTAATTTGGGCCGTTACCTCGCACCTCGTTTCGTAACTTATTACGTAATAAAATTACAAATGCAAAAACAAATCCCGACCTAACTCCAGGCTTTACCAAAACAGCTGTATAAAGTGCGTTTGAATATGGCAATGAAGGTTTTGCTATCGCTAGACCTGGTTGGTGAACGTGCGTTTTAAACTTGGGGTGGTGATGTGATCTCTGTTGGTACCAGCGGCTGCAGCGATGGAAAGTGAAGCGCAATAACGTAGGTTTGTATCAGTTGTCGGGGGGAATGCCGAGGAGGGAGGGGGAGAAGCTTCAGTCAATAATACTGCCATCCTCGATGGAATTAGCAGTTTGTCGTTTTTTGCTGATTTCTCGCCAAGGGCGGGAAACGAAGGGCGTTGAACAGGCGATGCGCCGGGGATTGAGCGGCCATCTGGCCGGGCTCAATAGTCATCATCCGGTTCGGCAAGATCGATCACATCGAGCTGGACGACCTGTTCATCTTCGTTTTCGGTATGGCAAGGGGTGTCGTGAGGAACGGAATAAAGCGCATTGGCGGGTGTGACATCGGTGGTCTGGTGCATGCCTGGTCCTGTGTTGAACGCAAGCCGGACAGTGATCCCTTCACTGGTGTTTCCACCTCCCTGTTTCGTCTACCGGCGGAAAGGTGCGCATCTTAAAGAGTTCGGCAAAAAGATTCAAGTGGTTCTGAGTGTTTTTTGTTCTTGATGGGCAGGCCGCGTCAGGAGGATAAATCGGAGGCAAAAAAATAGCCCAGTCGTTTGACTGGGCTATTCTCGGGGAAAATGGTCGGTGTGAGAGGATTCGAACCTCCGACCCTCTACACCCCATGCAGATGCGCTACCTGGCTGCGCTACACACCGACGGAGTCAGACTCGGCTGACGGGGAGGAAGTCTAATAGTATGGCCAAACGGGTGCAACTCCTTTTTTATCATAGAGATGCCGATTGCTTCTTTATTGCTCACTCGGGATGCGGCTTGGGTCTGACGCGCAGATTTGGCATAATCGCCGCCCTGTCACCGCGAGCTATCATGCCTGCTATCTATGGATTCATTTGACAGGTATGGATAGCGGGAATGCAAACAGCATAATTGAACAATATAAAGAGGGGATGGGCGTGAAACCATCAGAGGTCCCAGAAATACCGAGTCTGGCACAGAGTCAAACCGAGCAGGACGAACAGTGGATGCGCCATGCCATGGCACTGGCCGCCCGGGCCGAAGGGATTGGCGAGATCCCGGTCGGTGCCGTGCTGGTGCTGGATGGTCAGGTGGTGGGCGAGGGGTGGAACCGCTCCATCAGCGAACACGATGCCTGTGCCCATGCCGAGGTGATGGCGATCCGGGCTGCGGGCAAGCAGCTGGCGAACTACCGGCTGCCGGGCACCACCCTGTATGTGACGCTGGAGCCCTGCTGTATGTGTGCCGGTGCGCTGATCCATAGCCGGATCAAGCGAGTGGTTTATGGTGCCCGGGATCTCAAGACCGGTGCCGCGGGGTCGGTGTTCGAGATCTTGCAGGACCCGCGCCACAACCACAGAGTCGAGCTGACCGGCGGCGTGCTGGCCGATGCCTGCTCGGCCCAGTTGTCAGCCTTCTTCAAGCGCCGCCGTGCCGAGAAAAAGGCAGCCAAACTGGCGCTGCAACAATCAAACGATACCCTTTCCTGAATCAATCGGGGGCAGCGCAGGCTGCCCTTGTTGATTATCCTCATAAATATCTTTTTATAAACAATGTGTTGCGATTACATTCCTTCAAAATATCCCCCGCTCATTTTTCCGCTAACAACCTCGGTTAAAGCGTTCTCGATGTAACAAAACTGTCATGCAACCGCCATATAATGCCGCCAAGCCTAGCTTACATTGAGGTCTTGCATGTCATCGGAATCGTTAAACCTAGTCATGGCGGGCAGTAGAAAACGCCGGATCAAGGATAAATTGGCCAAATATGGCGTCACCACAGGCGGAGCCCTGGTACTGGTGGCGCTGCTGCTTATCTTCTTTTATCTGCTCTATGTGGTGAAACCCATCTTCAATGGCGCCTCCATGGAGCCGACCGCCTCGTTTACCCTGCCCGCCGCAGGGAAGACCGCCTGGCTCGGCGTGGAAGAGCAGAACGAGATCGGCTATCGCTTCAGCGATAAAGGGCAGGTCAACTTCTTTGCGGTGCAGGGAGATGACAAGATCAAGGTTGGCCAGTCACTGGGTCAGGCCCAGGTTGCTGGTGACATCACCACGGTGGCGACCCCGGCACCGGGCCAGCGGCTGATCGCCTACGGCTTTGCCGATGGCAAAGCGCAGGTCGTCCAGCCAGCGTTCAAGGTCTCCTATCCCAACGATGTGCGGGTGATTGAACCCAGCCTGCAATATCCCTTCGGCGAAGAGCCGGTGGTGATCGACCCGCAAGGGAAGGCGCTGCAGCTGATGGTGTTCGAAGCCACCAAGGACAAGATGGCGACCGCCGCCGTGACCGAAGATGGTCGTGGCGTGATGACGGTGATGAGCGGCGAGGAGAACTTCATCTCCGGGGAGATTGAGTGGAGCAGTGAAAACTACACGATTCCCTCCCTGCCGCGCCATGTGGATCAGATGCTGCTGACCCCCAATCTGCGGATCCTGTTCGTGCGCGAGGGCAATCGCCTCTCCGTCTATGACATTCATAACCTGAGCGACATCTCCCTGCGCAACGTGCTGGAGATCAATGCCTCCAACGCCAACGTGACCCGTGTTCAGCTGCTCTCCGGCGCCTCTTCGCTGCTGGTGGGTAATGACAACGGCGTGATTTCCCAGTGGTTCGAAGTGGCGAAGGATGGCAAACGCCAGTTCACCCAAATTCGTAACTTCAAGGGCGATGGCGCGGTAGATCTGCTGACTCCCGAGCACTTTCGCAAAGGCTTCATCAGTGCCGACAAGGACGGCATCATCAGCTTCTTCCACGCCACCGGCGAGACCAAGCTGCTGACCGAGACGGTAGAAGGGGGCGAACTCTCTGCCCTGGCCATCTCCCCCCGTCACAACCTGTTGCTGATGCAGCAAGGGAATACCTTCAAGCTCTTCTCGGTAGAGAACGAACACCCCGAAGTGACCTGGTCTGCCCTCTGGCAACAGGTGTGGTACGAAGGGTATCCGGAGCCCCAGTATGTGTGGCAATCCACCTCCGCCAGCAACGACTTTGAAGCCAAGCTGAGTTTGGTGCCGCTGGTATTCGGTACGCTGAAAGCCTCTTTTTACGCCATGGTGTTTGCTGTGCCGCTCGGCGTGGCCGGTGCCATCTATACCGCCTACTTCATGTCGGCGGGGCTGCGCAAATACGTCAAGCCGACGGTCGAGATCATGGCGGCGCTGCCGACCGTTATCCTGGGCTTCCTGGCGGGTCTGTGGCTGGCGCCCATCATCGAGGGGGCGCTGCCAGGGGTGATCCTGCTGCTGGTGCTGCTGCCGATGGGGATGCTACTGACTGCGCTGCTCTGGAACTATCTGCCGGAGCGGGGCAAGTCCTGGCTGCCGGAGGGGTGGCACGCCATCCTGCTGATCCCGGTGCTGCTGCTGATTGGCTGGGGGGCCTTCGCCCTGAGCCCGCTCATCGAGAATGCCTTTATGCACGGTGATTCGCGCATCTGGCTGACCCACGAAATGGGCATCAAGTTTGACCAGCGCAACTCGCTGGTGGTCGGTATCGCCATGGGCTTTGCGGTCATCCCCACCATCTTCTCCATCGCTGAAGATGCGGTCTTCTCGGTGCCCAAGCACCTGACCCAGGGCTCGCTGGCGCTGGGGGCCACCCCGTGGCAGACCCTGAGCCGGGTGGTAATCCTCACTGCCAGCCCGGGCATCTTCTCTGCGGTGATGATGGGCCTTGGCCGCGCCGTGGGCGAGACCATGATCGTGCTGATGGCTACCGGCAACACCCCCATCATGGACTTCTCCATGTTCCAGGGGCTGCGCACCCTCGCCGCCAACATCGCGGTGGAGATGCCGGAATCGGAAGTGGGCAGCTCCCACTATCGGGTACTGTTCCTCGCGGCCTTCGTCCTGTTTGTGTTCACCTTTTTGTTCAACACCCTGGCCGAGTTTGTCCGTCAGCGGTTGCGTGAAAAATACAGCTCGATGTAAGGGGCGACTCTGTAATGGACAAGGAATCGACAATGGGTAAGTGGTTTAAATCAGGGGCCCCCTGGATCTGGATGACCGGCGGTGCCGTCAGCCTGAGTCTGGTGGCGGT
The DNA here is from genome assembly GCA_041319085.1 of Aeromonas veronii. NCBI lineage: Bacteria > Pseudomonadati > Pseudomonadota > Gammaproteobacteria > Aeromonadales > Aeromonadaceae > Aeromonas > Aeromonas veronii. Next base: position 1,647,828 of record CP101033.1, read on the forward strand.
ACTGGGTCTGCTGCTGCTGATCGGCTGGCGTGGTCTGGTCTACTTCTGGCCGCACCCCATCTATGAGTGGCAGCTGGAAGATGCCAGCGGCAACAAGAGCGTACTGATCGGCGAGATCAACGATCGCGAGCAGGTACCGGTGGAGCGACTGCGCGCCGCAGGTCTGCCGCTGGAAGGGGAAGAGCGCGAGCTGCTGACCCGCTATCTGGTCAAGACCGGCAACCGTGAGTTCGTTGACCTCGATTTTCGCTGGGTGCTGGAGACCGACATCAAGTCCCAGAGCCAGCCAGCCGAGCTGGCCATGGTTGAGCGTGCCACCAACGGCAACTTCTATGGCTATATCGTCGGGGTGAAAGAGGATGGCCGCGAGCTCACCTCTGATCTGCATCCTGCCCTGCAGCGGGTGCTGGCGCGAGCCAATGCCCTCTCCGAACAGGCCAACGATCTGCAAAAAGGGGACATCGGCAGCATCAACTATCAACTGGAGCGGCTGCGCCTGAAAGAGCGCAAGGCCGAGCTGGATGACAAGCTGACCGAGCAGCTCAAAGCCGAACTGGCCAGCGAGCGTCAGGCCCTCAACGATCGTTATCAGGTGCTGGAAAAAGAGCTGTTCTCCCTGCGCAGTCAGGCCGATCGCGACGCCATCACAGTCCGGGATATGCGTGGCGAGCTGGTGACCATGCCGATGTCCAAGGTACTGGATGTGGTATGGCCCAACGACATGAGTCTGCTGGCCAAGGTGGGTCACTGGTTCCACCAGATCGGCAAGTTCGTCTCTGACGATCCCCGTGAAGCCAACACCGAGGGCGGGGTGTTCCCGGCCATCTTCGGCACCGTGTTCATGGTGTTCCTGATGGCGATCATCGTGACCCCGCTGGGGGTGGTGGCGGCAGTCTACCTGCACGAGTATGCGGGCAAGAACAGCCTGACCAAGATCATCCGCATCGCGGTGATCAACCTGGCGGGCGTGCCTTCCATCGTCTACGGCGTGTTTGGTCTGGGCTTCTTCGTCTACACACTCGGTGGTTCGCTGGATCAGCTGTTCTACCCGGAAGCGCTGCCGAGTCCGACCTTTGGCTCACCTGGCGTGATCTGGTCGGCGCTGACGCTGGCCATCCTGACCCTGCCGGTGGTGATTGTCTCCACCGAAGAGGGGCTGGCTCGGATCCCGAGCACCATCCGTCAGGGCTCGCTGGCACTGGGTGCCACCCAGGCCGAGACCCTGTGGCGCATCGTGCTGCCGATGGCGAGCCCGGCCATCATGACCGGCCTTATTCTGGCAATTGCCCGTGCAGCCGGTGAAGTGGCGCCGCTGATGCTGGTGGGGGTGGTAAAACTGGCACCGACCCTGCCGATGGATGGCAACTTCCCGTATCTGCATGTGGAGCGCAAGTTCATGCACCTGGGCTTCCACATCTATGACGTCGGCTTCCAGAGCCCCAACGTCGAGGCGGCCCGCCCGCTGGTCTACGCCACCTCCTTCCTGCTGGTGACGGTGATCGTGGGCCTGAACCTGACCGCTATCGGTATTCGTAACCACTTGCGCGAGAAATTCCGGTCGCTGGAGCATTAATCCGGCGCCGCATGAGTGATACAAGAGTGAGATAACAGAGGGGCGGCCGAGCGCGAGCCGCCATCTCTCTGCACCAATACGTGAGGGGCGCCGGCAGCTGTCCGGCCACTCCAGATAGATTTTGAGGTAACAGATGATCAACGTAACGACCACGTCTACCCAGCACACCGCGCTGGACCTGCTCAACCTGACCCCGGAGCAGACCGCGCTGGAGGTGAAGGATCTCAACCTGTACTACGGCAGCAAGCAGGCGCTGTTCAACGTCAACATGAAGATCCCCAAAGGGCAGGTGACCGCCTTTATCGGCCCGTCCGGTTGCGGTAAATCGACCCTGCTGCGCTGCATCAACCGGATGAACGATCTGGTGGAGATCTGCCGCATCGAGGGGGAGATCCAGCTGCACGGCCACAACATCTATGACAAGAGCGTCGATGTTTCCGCCCTGCGCCGTCAGGTGGGCATGGTGTTCCAGCGCCCGAACCCGTTCCCCAAGTCCATCTACGAGAACGTGGTCTATGGTCTGCGGCTGCAGGGGATCAACGATCGTCGCACGCTGGATGAAGCCGCCGAGCGCTCCCTGCGCGGTGCGGCCCTGTGGGACGAGGTGAAGGATCGTCTGCACGACAACGCCTTCGGTCTCTCCGGTGGTCAGCAGCAACGTCTGGTGATTGCCCGTGCCATCGCCATCGAGCCGGAAGTGTTGCTGCTCGATGAACCGACCTCGGCGCTCGACCCCATCTCCACCCTCACCATCGAGGAGCTGATCAACGAGCTCAAGAGCCAGTTCACCGTGGTGATCGTGACCCACAACATGCAGCAGGCGGCACGGGTGTCGGATCAGACCGCCTTCATGTATATGGGCGAGCTTATCGAGTACTCGGATACCAACACCATCTTCACCACCCCGGCCAAGAAGAAGACCGAAGACTACATCACCGGTCGTTACGGCTAAGGAGAGAAGAGGATGAACCTCAGCAAACAGATTGGCAGTCGGTTCCACGACTAGGGCATACTCGGAGCATCAAGGATTATTTGTATGGACAATATGAACCTCAATAAACACATCTCCGGTCAGTTCAATGCCGAGCTAGAGAGCGTGCGCAACCAGGTACTGGTGATGGGCGGTCTGGTGGAGCAGCAGCTCACCGACGCCATCGCGGCGATCCACGATCAGGATCTCGATGCAGCGCGCAAGATCGTGGCCAACGACCACAAGGTCAACGCCATGGAAGTGGCGATCGACGAGGAGTGCACTCGCATCATCGCCAAGCGTCAGCCGACAGCCTCCGACCTGCGACTGGTAATGGCCATTATCAAGACCATCACCGATCTGGAGCGCATTGGCGACGTGGCGGACAAGATCGCCCGCATGCTGACCGACAACGCCAACAAGCCGCAGCCGCCGCTGGTGTCGCTGGAGAACATGGGCCGTCGCACCATCAAGATGCTGCACGATGTGCTCGATGCCTTCGCCCGTATGGATCTGGATGCGGCGCTGGCGGTCTACAAGGAAGATGACAAGGTAGACCGGGAGTACGAGTCGATCATCCGCGAGCTGATGACCTACATGATGGAAGATCCGCGCACCATCCCCCAGGTGCTCAACGTGCTGTGGGCGGCGCGGGCCATCGAGCGGGTCGGCGATCGCTGCCAGCATATCTGCGAGTACATCGTCTACTACGTGAAAGGCAAGGATGTGCGCCATACCAAGGCGGATGATCTGGGCACCTTGCTCGGTAAAGGGTGAGTCTGAGATGAATAAAAAGGCGCTTTGAGCGCCTTTTTTGTTGCCTTTTCGGTCAGTGCAAGATATCGCCACCCGATCGGCGCTTTTCTGCTAGAATATGCCCCCTGTGTGAGTCCCGGATGGACTCACGGTCCGGTCTCCCGGGCCCAGTTTGCCGTCTTGTGCTAAGACGGGTGTAGCAATAGGTTAATCATGAGTTTTGCCGATAGTTTGTTCTTTTTAATGCTGCTGGTTGGCGGCAGTGTGTTTTTCTCCCTCTCCGAGATCTCTCTCGCCGCATCTCGCAAAATCAAATTGCAGGTGATGGCGGATGAAGGTAATCGCCAGGCCGAAAAGGTGCTGGCCCTGCAGGCCCAGCCGGGCAACTTCTTCACCGTGGTGCAGATTGGCCTCAACACCGTCGCCATTTTGGGTGGTATTTTGGGCGAGTCAGCGCTTAACCCCGCCATCAAGGGGATTGTCTCCCAGTTCTACCAGGGCCCCTGGCTTGGCGAGATCAGCTCCGGTGGCTCCTTCGTGTTTGTCACCGGTATGTTTATCCTGATCGCCGATCTGATGCCCAAGCGTCTGGCCATGACCATGCCCGAGCAGATTGCCGTGGTGGTGGTGCGCCCCATGCTCTTCTTCGTCACCGTGTTGATGCCGCTGGTGTGGGTCTTCAACGGGTTGGCCAACTCCCTGTTCCGCCTGATGCGCATCTCCACGGTGCGTAACGACGAGATCACCTCCGACGACATCTATGCGGTGATGGATGCCGGCGCCGAGGCGGGGGTTATCCAGCGTGAGGAGCACCAACTCATCGAGAACGTGTTCGAGCTGCAGTCCCTTGGCGTCACCTCCGCCATGACGGCCCGCGAGAGCCTCATCTACTTCACCCTGCAAGAGAGTGAAGAGAGCATCAAAGCCAAGATCGCCGAGCATCCCCACAACAAGTTTCTGGTCTGTGACCACAACCTCGACAGCATCAAGGGCTTTGTCGATGCCAAAGAGCTGTTGATCCGCGTTATCGGCGGCCAGAGCATCGACCTTATCGGCGGCAATCTGGTGCAGAACGTCATCATCATCCCCGACACCCTCAACCTCTATGAGGCGATGGAGTACTTCAAGAATCATCGTGGCGACTTTGCCGTGGTGATGAACGAGTACGCGCTGGTGGTGGGTATTGTCACCATGAACGACCTGATGAGTACCGTGATGGGCGAGTGGGCGACCCACGTGGTGGAAGAGCAGATCGTCCAGCGCGACGAGAACTCCTGGTTGGTGGACGGGGTGACCCCCATCTCTGACGTGATGCGCGCCTTCGATATCGAAGAGTTCCCGGAAAACCAGAACTACGAGACCATCGCCGGCTTTATCATGTATATGCTGCGCAAGATCCCCAAGCGCACTGATTCAGTCAAATACGCCGGTTACAAATTCGAAGTGGTGGACATCGACAGCTACAAGATTGACCAACTGCTGGTTACCCGGGTAGAGCCCACGCCGGCCGAAAAACCCGCTCTAGAATCGTAAAAGGAGCTCATTAGCAATCATGAAGATGCAGTCTCATTCCCGTGCGTTGGCCAGTGTCGCGCTCGCCCTGGCACTGGGTGCCTGTAGTCAGAGTGCGCCGCGCAAAGCCACAGTGGCAGCCAAGCCGGTTGCCCCCAAGCCTGCCGTGGTCGTGCCGCAGCCGGATCCCGATGCGGTGGTGCAAAGCGGCATGGCAGAGCCAAGCCCGGTCTTTGACGAGCAGTACCACGGCCCGGATCAGGGGTCGCTGGAGTCGGTGACTGCCCTGTTTGCCCGTGGCTACATCGAGTCCGCCATGCGCGAGACCATGCTGGCGGCGGTGCACAACGACTATCCGCTGCTCGGCATGCGGGATGTGCGGTTGACCGATCCGGTCTCCAAATTCCTCACCTCCAGCCATGCGGCCACCACGGCCCATGACTACCTCTATGCGGGGGTGCAACGTCGCCTCGGTCGTCCGCTCAGCCCTGCCCAGTGGGAGCAGATCTGGCGTGGCTTGCCGCAGCAGGGGCGGGTTTCCGACTGGGTCAAACAGATCAAGCGAGTGCTGGCCGGGCGTTAAGTCGCCAGCGGATCAAGATTGTGATGAGGCCACCTTCGGGTGGCCTCTTGCATTTCTGCGTTTGCCTCGCCGTTTGCACGCTGATTTCTGCTGATACTGATTGCCGCCCGTGGCGCTTTGTTTTATTCTGTTTTAGCCATCTAAACATCCATATGTTTTTATGGCTGAATAATAACAGGACTTCACCGGGATGAAGCCGGACGATCAGCAGCGATTCGACGCAAAACCGCAGATCAACAAGACAAACAGATAAATACGCAAATAAACAACGCACATAACAAAGAGACACGACAGATGGAAACCAGGGAATTGTGGGTGCTGGATGGGGGCATGGGGCGCGAGCTGGCACGGCGGGGGGCACCGTTTCGTCAGCCCGAATGGTCGGCGCTGGCCTTGATTGAGGCGCCTGAGACGGTGCGTGAGGTGCATCAGGCCTATGTGGCGAGCGGAGCCCGGGTCATCACCACCAACAGCTATGCGCTGGTGCCTTTTCATATCGGCGATGAACGTTTCTTTGCCGAAGGGGAGGGGCTGGCGGCGCTGGCTGGCCAACTGGCCCGCGAGGTGGCTGACGAGCAGAAGGGCGCCGTGCAGGTGGCGGGTTCGCTGCCGCCGCTGTTTGGCTCTTACCGTGCCGATCTGTTCAAGGCGGACAGGGTGAGCGAGCTGGCTACGCCGCTTATCCGGGCGCTATCCCCTTGTGTGGATATCTGGCTGGCCGAGACCATGAGCCTGATTGCCGAGCCACTGGCCCTGAAAGCGCTGCTGCCTGACGATGGCAAGCCGTTCTGGGTCTCTTTCACGCTGGAAGATGAGGCGCCGGGCAACGAGCCCACGCTGCGTTCCGGCGAGCGGGTGGCCGATGCGGTGACCGCGCTGGTGGCGGCCGGGGTCGATGCCATCCTGTTCAACTGCTGTCAGCCCGAGGTGATTGAGGGAGCCCTCGAGGTTGCTCGCGCCAGATTGCAAGCGCTGGGTCGCGCTGACATACGCCTCGGTGCCTATGCCAACGCCTTCCCGCCGCAACCGAAAGAGGCGACCGCCAATGACGGGCTGGACGAGATCCGCGGCGATCTGGGGCCGCTGGATTACCTTGGCTGGGCAGAGCGTTGGCGCGTAGCCGGCGCGGATCTGATCGGCGGTTGCTGCGGCATCGGTCCCGAGCATATTCAGGCGCTGAGCAGCCGGTTGCGCTAAGGAGCACCCATGAAAGAGAGCAAGATTGGGCTCTTGTCCCTCACCGCGCTGGTGTTCAGCTCCATGGTGGGGGCGGGAATTTTCAGCCTGCCCCAGAACATGGCCGAGGTGGCGGGAGCGCGCGCCGTGCTGATCGGCTGGGGCGTAACCGGGGTGGGCATCCTGGCGCTCGCCATGAGTTTTCTCTATCTGTCGCGGCTCAGGCCGGATCTTGACGGCGGTATCTATAGCTATGCCCGCGCCGGTTTTGGCGATCTGGTGGGCTTCTTCTCCGCCTGGGGCTATTGGCTCTGCGCCACCATCGGTGTGGTAGGTTATCTGGTGATCGCGTTTGCGGCGCTGGGCAGCTTTGTCGATACCCCCGAGCAGATCTGGTTTGGTGACGGCAATACGTTGGCGGCTTTTGTCGGCGAGTCCTGCATCCTTTGGGCGGTGCATCTGCTGGTAGCCCGTGGCGTGCAGCAGGCGGCGCTGTTCAATCTGGTGGCCACCCTGGCCAAGAGCCTGCCACTGCTGCTGTTTATCCTGTTTGCCTGTTACTGGTTCGACCCGGTCACCTTCGCGGCGGATCAGCAGGGCAGCACGTTGGCGGTGCCGGTCTCCGAGCAGGTGCGCAACACCATGTTGATCACCCTCTGGGTCTTTACCGGCATCGAGGGGGCAGCGGTGCTCTCGGCTCGCGCCAGAAACCGGCGGGATGTGGGTACGGCCACCGTGCTTGGGGTCGTGTTGGCACTGCTGCTCTATGTGCTTATCTCGGTGCTGGCGCTGGGGATCTTGAGTCGCCCCGAACTGGCGGCACTGCCCAATCCCTCTATGGCGGGGCTGATGGCCCAGATGACCGGATCCTGGGGCAAGCTGCTGATCAGCGTCGGCCTTATCGTCTCTGTGCTCGCCTCGTATGTTAGCTGGACGCTGTTCTCGGCCGAGGTGCCGTTTAGCGCGGCCAGACATGGCGCGTTTCCTGCCATCTTCCGGCGCCAGAACCGCAACGGGACGCCTATCGCCTCGCTCTGGCTCACCAGCCTGACGGTACAAACATGCTTGCTGCTGGTGTGGTTGCTCGGCAAGGGCTATACCAGCCTGCTGCTTATCTCGACCTCGATGATCCTGGTGCCCTACCTGCTGATCGGTCTGTTTCTGCTCAAGCTCTCGTTCAGCAGGAAGGGTGAGGGCGGGCAGGGTCGGGGCTTGATGCGGGCGGTGGCGCTGGTGTCGAGCGGTTACGGCTTCTGGCTGCTTTATGCTGCCGGGGTAGAGTATCTGTTGCTGTCGCTGTTGCTCTACGGGCCGGGTCTGCTGCTGTTTCTCTACAGCCGCCGTCAGCTGGGCACAGATCTTTGCCTGAGCGGTCGCGAGCGACTGTTGGCCGCCGTCACCTTGCTGAGTCTGATCCCCGCCGTCTGGTCGTTCGCCCATCTCTGATATCGAAGATGTGACTGACCATCAAAGAGAGCGCCACCGTGGCGCTCTCTTGTTTTCAGGGAGTTGCTATTCGAGGCGAGGGCTCAACGGCTCGTTGGCCCGGCCGGTTTGCCAAACAGCACGGCGAGTTTTTGTCGCCAGGGCTGGTCACGGGCGTCGCGCAGCATGTCGCGCCACTCGTGGAAGGTGAGAGTGAGGGGGTTGAAGCTGTGGATCGGCTTGGTGATGCCAAAGCGACACGGTTCGGCCGGATCTTCCTCGACAAAGGTGCCAAACAGCCGATCCCAGATAATCAGCACGCCGGCAAAGTTGCGGTCTATGTATTTGGCGTTGCTGGCGTGGTGCACCCTGTGGTGGGAGGGGGTGTTGAAGATCCACTCAAGCCGGCCGAGTTTGCCCACCACCTGGGTGTGGACGAAGAACTGAAAGCCCAGGCTCAGCAGCACGGTGGCGACCACTGCCTCGGGTGGGAAGCCGATGACAATCATCGGGATCCAGAATAGCCACATGCCGGAGATGGGATACATCAGGCTCTGGCGAAAGGCGGTGGAGAGGTTGAGCCGCTCCGAGCTGTGGTGCACTACATGGGAGGCCCATAGCCAGCGCACATGGTGGCTGGTGAAGTGGAACAGCCAGTAGCAGAGATCCTGCAACAGGAACAGCAGCAGCACGCTCCAGAAGGTGAGCTCGATATCGAACAGCCGCCAGCCCCAGAGGGTGTCATACAGATAAACGATGGCGATGGCCGCCAGCGCATCGCCCCCCTGATGCATCAGGGCCAGCGCGGCGTTGGCGAACAGATCCCGCCACTGGTAGGTGGCAGTGGGAAAGGCGGCGCCATGTTTGCGCAGGTAGAGCATCTCCCAGCCGATAAAGGCCAGAAAAACCGGGGAGAGGTAGAGCAGAAGTAGTTGCACATCCATGTGAGCCATCCGGTTGGACCAGTTGGATTACAGCATACCGAATGAATTTATAATTTCATTAACATACTTCCTCCATTCGTGGGGCGGACAACCAGATGGCGAGAGGCTGCCACAGGGGATGCGTCAGGGGGGATCATGGGCAAGGTGGGGATGAAAGAGGGAGCCCTGGGCTCCCTCGGTCGTACTTACAGCACCTGGCTTAGGAACTGGCGCAGACGCGGGGAGGGGGGATTGTCGAAGAAGTCGGCCGGTTTTTCATCCACCAGCAGTTCGCCACTCTCCATAAAGAGCACCCGATCTGCCACCTCGCGGGCAAAGCCCATCTCGTGAGTCACTACCACCATGGTCATCCCCTCGCGGGCGAGGCCCTTCATGACATCCAGCACTTCCCCCACCATTTCGGGGTCGAGCGCACTGGTCGGCTCATCAAACAGCATGATGCGCGGCTGCATGGCGAGCGCTCGGGCGATGGCCACCCGCTGTTGCTGACCGCCGGAGAGCTGGGACGGGTAGCTGGCCGCTTTCACCGACAGGCCCACTTTCAGCAGCAGCGCCTTGGCTCTGTCTTCGGCCTCACGGCGCGACAGGCCGCGCACTTTCTGCGGGGCGAGGGTGATGTTGTCCAGCACCGTCAGGTGGGGGAAGAGGTTGAAGGACTGGAACACCATGCCTACCTCTTCCCGCAACTTGTTGACATCGCCCGGCTCGGTCAGGCTGATGCCATCGACCACTATGTTACCATCGTTGATGGTCTCCAGCTGGTTGAGGGTGCGCAGGAAGGTCGATTTGCCGGAACCGCTGGGGCCGACGATCACCACCACTTCCCCTTCGGCCACCTGGGTGCTGACGTTTTTCAGGGCATGCACCTCGGTGCCGTAGAACTTCTCTACGCCGGTCGCTTTGATAATGGGATCAGTTGCTGCGCGCATATTTCACCTCCAGACGCCGTACCAGGAAAGAGAGGGTGCCGGTGAGCACCAGATAGAGCAGGGCCACGGTAAACCACACCTCGAACGGGCTGAAGGTGGAGCTGACCACCTCGCGCCCCGCCTTGGTCAGATCGGTGATGGAAATGACCGAGACCAGCGAGGAGTCCTTGATCAGGTTGATGAACTGGCCCGCCAGCGGCGGCAGCACCCGCTTGAACGCCTGCGGCAGAATGACGTAGCGCATGGTCTGGGCCGAGGTCATGCCCAGACTGCGACCCGCCTCCATCTGCCCCTTGTGGATGGAGCTGATACCGGCGCGGACGATCTCCGCCACATAGGCGCCGGTAAAGACCGCCAGTGCGGCGACCCCGGCGGTGAAGCGGTCGAGGTTCAGCACGGTGCCGATAAAGAAGTAGACGATAAAGATCTGCACCAGCAGCGGCGTGCCGCGGATGAGCTCCACGTAGGTGACCGCCAGATTGCGCAGGGCGGGATTGGGGGAGAGACGCGCCAGCCCGGCGAGGGTGCCAAGCAGGATGGCGAAGATACCGGCCACCAGCGAGAGCTTGACGGTGACCCAGACGCCCCAGGCGATGGGGCCAGCGGTCCAGCTCAACTGGGTGTCGAGGGTATCACCACGAAAAATGGTATCCCCTTCGGCGACTTGTACGCCGGTGCTGGCAATGGCTTGCCGCACATTGGGGTCGAGATCGTCTTGCAGGAACAGCTTGCCCTTCTCGGCTTCGCTGGTACCTGCAATCACGGTGCCGTCAAATTCGGCCAGATTCTTCTGCTCTGCCTGATAGGCGATGTATTGGGGAATGCGTTCCCAGCGCCAGGTGTAATCCACTGACTGGACAGCCTTATAGATGCCGAATACGGCAACCAGCAGCATCAGCAGGAAAACCCCATGCCAGAGTAGCTGATTGGGCTGTTTTTCCATCTGTCTTGTCGGTTTGGGTGTGTGCACAGTCACAACCTCTTCTCGTTATTGGGTGGGGAGCTGCGTGGTGCAGGGGCGGCATGCGCCGCCCCCAGAGGCTATTTGAGTTGGTTCAGCCAGGTATTGGATTCGAACCACTTCTTGTAAAGACGGTCGTAGCTGCCATCGCCCTTGATCTGGCGCAGGTAGTTGTTGAACCAGTTGAGGGTGTCCTGATCCCCTTTGCGGATGGCCCAGGCCAGCGGCTCGAAGGTGAACGGCTTGTCGAGGTGCACCACGGCCCCCTGATTCTGGGAGGCAAAAATAGCGTTGTAGGGCAGGTCATAGACGAAGGCATCAACCTTGCCGTTGATCACTTCCAGCTTGGCGTCATCCTGGGTTTCAAACTGCAGCAGGGTTGCTTTGGGGATCAGGCGCTTGACCGCCTGCTCGCCGGTGGTGCCGAGCTTGACCGCGATCTTGTACTTGGGATCGTTGAGGTCGGTGAAGGATTTGATTTCGCCCGCCTTCTCTTTGCGCAGGACGATGGTCTGGCCGACCACGATGTAAGGATCGGCGAAGTTGACCCGCAGGTTGCGCTGGGGAGTGACGGTCATGCCGCCCATGATGACGTCGAACTTGTTGGTCAAGAGCGCCGGAATGATGCCATCCCAGGCGGTGTTGACGAACTCGACCTTCACGCCCATCTCTTTGGCGACCATCTTGGCCAGATCCACGTCAAAGCCGATGTATTGGCCCTGCTTGTTGGTCATCTCGAAGGGTTGGTAGCCCGCATCGAAGCCGACCCGCAGCACGCCACGTTCGAGCACGGCATCCAGGGTGGAGGTAGGGGCTGGGGTCGGGGCCGCCGTGGCGATCCCGCAAAACAGCAGGGTAGAAAGAATCAGTTTTTTGATCATAAGTGACGTCTCTGTCGGTGGTGTGTTCAGCCTTGAACCTGATCCCGTGCGACTCCGTGGCACAAGAGACTGCTGCATCCGGCAACAGGCAAGACAGGATGAATGTCTTGAACGGGACAAAAGCCCCATATGAGATGCTATGAATAGTGGTTGAGTGAAAAATGTACCAAAAACAGGTTGTGTCAGAAGACTCAACAGGTTAGAGACATTTATTGCTCATGGCTTCATTCATGAAATCACACGAAAACAACATATCTATCTAATGGGGTGGGTTCAAGCCCAAATTGTGCTCAAGACATTTTGTTACACAGTGAGGGCCTCGAATGTGACTTTATCTGATGGGGCTCATCCGCGGAGATGATTCGAGCCTTTGGTGACGAAATGGCGCGAGTGATATGGCAGCGCGAAAACTGGGTGAACAGGATGTTTTTATTGTGAAAATAGTCAGAGTCCTCTGGGTCTTGGCAAAGGCTTCTCATATACTCAGTTACCCTCTCTACATGGCTTTGGTATGGACGCCTCACTACTGCTCAAGCTGGATATTTTTACCTTGATGATCATGGCCTTGTGTGGCTATTGTCTCGGTTTTCTCACGCTTACCATCATTCGTATTACCCACCATGATATTCCCGGTGTCGGGGTCTGGTGGTGGTCCAGCCTGTTTGCCATGCTGGGTCAGGCGGGTTTTGCCAGTTTGCTGCTGACCCCCACCCCCTATGGTTCCTGGGTTGGCAATGTCTTCCTGATTTTTCATGTGTTGTTGCTGCTGGTCGCCCAGCGCTGTTTCTTTCGGCAATCGCCCGGCTGGCGCACCTGTTGGGGATTCATCCTGCTGTTTGCCATCATCATGACCTGGTCGGTCGCCATCGATGGCCGGATTGCGGTGCGGGTGATGATCAGCAGTTCTACCTTCCTGGTGCTCAGTACGCTGATCATCTGGCAGCTCTGGCGTCACGGCCGACCCGATTATCAGGTGGCGGTCTGGGTGCTGATTGGCCTCAATCTGGTGCTGATCGCCATGACATTGATGCGGATGTTTGCCGTGTGGGGCGAGGTGATCGAAAGCCCGTTCCAGCGTCAGCTGTTCAATGTGTTGCCCTATGTCTCCATGCTGGTGGGCAGCTCCATGCTCACCTTCGGGGTGCTGTTGCTCTGCAACCAGCACCGGGCGCTAGAGCTGCGCTATCAGGCCAGTCATGACTTGCTGACCGGGTTGTTCAATCGCCGTGGTTTTATGGAGCGTCTGGCCCGGGGACGCCCTGCACAACAGGGGGCGCTGGTGGTGCTCGATCTGGATGACTTCAAGCAGATCAACGATAGGCATGGTCATGAGGTGGGCGATCGGGTGCTGGCGTGGGTCGGATTGGCACTGCGCGAGCTGGAGGGCGTATTGGCCAGCCGCTTTGGGGGCGAGGAGTTTGTGCTGCTGTTTCGTCATGCCACCGCAGACGAGGCGATTGCCCGATGCCAGTCACTGCGGGCTCAGTTCGCGGCCAGCGAGGTGGAGGGGATCCATATTACCGTCAGCATGGGGGTCGCCCACTGGCAGGGAGAGTGGCATTTCGACCACCTGTTCAGCCACGCGGATGACGCCCTCTATCGGGCCAAGCGAGAAGGGAAGAACCGGGTCTGTCAGGCTGCCTGATGTTCCAGAGGCAAAACCAGCCGGCGGTAGAGATGAAGCTGGCTACCAGCGGGGGCTTGGCAGGGGGTGAGCAAATGCGAGGAAATAGCGAGTATTTTCATCGGGCTGCCATAACTATTCTGGTCAGCCTTGGCAACCGAGATTGAGTGACTACTCAGGAAACTGATAGTGATACTTACGGATGATCCGCGTGAGCGAGCCATCACGGCGCATCTCGTCGATCACGGCTTGCCAGCGCTGCGCCTCTTTGACGGGGAAATCCTTGTGAGCGGCCAGGAACAGTTGGGTGTTCATCAGTACTTCCCCGCGAACCAGTTGTTGTGACGATCGCTTGTCCTGTTGTTGGGCATAAAGGATGACATTCCATGCGGCGACCCAGGCATCAATGCGACCGCGATGGAGTTTATGAGCGTTCAGTTGCTCATCTGCCACTGTCTCGCCCTGGATCCCGATGCGTTGTTTGAGCAGGTGTTGACTAAATGAGTAGCGCAGCACGCCTACATCAAGGGTTTTCAAATCGCTGCTTTGCAGTGCTTTTGGGTGAAAACGGCGATCACTGACGATCAAAAACTGCTCATCGAGGATGGGTGTTACCCACTGATAGAGGTGCTCTCGCTGGCTGCTGCGTACGGGGGGGATCATCAATACATCCCGGCGGTGAATTGCCTGGGTCAGTGCGCGTGGGAAGGGCATCAGCTCGATGGTGAGCGGCTCGCCTAGACGGCGAGCCGCTTCTTCCATGATCTCGATGCCCACACCGGTTGGCTTACCATGGGCGGACTGGATGACGTAAGGAGGCAACTCGGCCGCCACCAGCACAATAGCCTGGGCACCGGTGTTCACCAGTAATAGCAGCAGGGCAAAAAAAGGCAGGCAGAGAGCGCGCATCAAGGTCGTGAGCCAGAGTCGAATAGTCAGAGTGTAACATTCCTGCCTGCGTTGTCTCTCTACCCGCTCAGGGGTTGGGATCTCAGTCGAAGAAATCCCGCAGATCGCGTACTTCGTAATCGGCTAGTTGCAGCCAGGGGAGCCGAGCGGGCAGTTTGCGCAGGGTGACCTCCATCCGGTAGCTGCGATAGCCGTCGAGACTGGCCGACTCCACCACCAGCGGGATCTGCCACTGATGCGACCAGAGAATGCGGGTTCGTTGCCGCCCTTCGCGTTTTTGATACCAGCGGGCTTGTTCGGGGGCGGCCTCATCCAGCGGGGTCATCCCCTCGATCAGCGCCGGGTTGATGAGATGGCGGATCCGCCGCCAGTCGGGCTTGAAGTCCACCTGGCCATACTCTTCCATCGGCACCTCTACCAGCTGGTTGTGCCAGCTATCGGCATAACGCAGTTGCAGCTCACCCTCATCACTGCGACTGACCCAGCGGGCCGCCATCTGGTGGGTAAAGTGCTTGTGGCCGGGCGTGGCGTCGTGAGTGGCGTGATAGGCACGGGCAAGGGGCAGGGGAATGAGCCGCTGGCTCCACACCTGATTGCCCACGCGCAGCCACTTCTCTTGCCAGATACTCTCTCTGGCGATGCCATCGCTGCCGGTGTTCCGGTCGTGATAGCTGATCCGGGCGGCGAGATCCGGGGGCGTGTCATCGGCATAAAGGGGGAGGGAAGTCAGGGAGCAAAGTAACCATATAAATAGAGATGATCGCATCATGTATCGTCGCTCGAAAGAGCCGGGGCCCGGGGTGCTGAGTCAATTGCTCAGCTGCACCCGGGCCCCCGCTGCTTACAGGCCGAGCGCCTCCCGCAGTTTGCCAAACACCTTGGTGTTATCCAGCGTGCCCTTGAAGCGGTTGCTGCCGGCGCCATCGGCAAACAGCATCACATCGCCGCCGCCGTGGGTTTCCGATGTCAGTTTGACGCCGGTCTCCTGCAGGTAGTCATTGGCCATCACCTGATCGCTGGTGAGGACGGGGCGCACGTCCGCACGGTTGGGGCCGTTACCGAACACCAGGGTGGTGAAGGGCTTGCCATCCACGTCGTTCTGGGTCGAGCCGTCGCCATTTTTCACCAGATCCAGCACCGGATTGCCCTTGGCGGCGTAGCCGTTGATGGTCATGGTGTGGTCATGGTCGGCAGTGACCACGATCAGGGTGTTGTTGAGATCCACTTTACCCCGCGCCGTCTTGACCGCCTCGTCCAGTGCCACCGCGTCGGTGAGCGAGCGCTTGGCATTGGTGCCATGCAGGGCGTGATCGATCCGGCCACCCTCTACCATCAGGAAGTAACCCTGACTGTTCTGGCTCAAGAGATCGATCGCCTTGGCGGTCATCTCGGAGAGCGACGGCTGGGTATTGGCCGCCCCCTTGGCGACCCGATCCAGCTCGTAGTCGAGATGGGATTTGCTGCTAAACAGACCGAGCAGCTTGCCGCTGGTGACCTTGGCCAGATCGCTTTGGGTGGTGACATAGCTGTATCCCTGCGCGGTCATCTCGGCGGTCAGGTCGCGGTTGTCGTTGCGACCGCCCTTGTTGCTGGCGCTGTAGGGGGTCCAGTGGTTGGCACCACCGCCCATCAGCACATCGACCCCATCCTTGAGGGCACTGTTATAGCCAGCGCCCCCCGGAACGGCCTGTACGGCGATATCATAAGCTGCATCCCGATGGCAGATGTGGGCGTAGGTAGCCGCCGGGGTCGCGTGGGTCAGCTCGGTGGTGGTGACG
Organism: Aeromonas veronii; assembly: GCA_041319085.1. Classification (NCBI taxonomy): domain Bacteria; kingdom Pseudomonadati; phylum Pseudomonadota; class Gammaproteobacteria; order Aeromonadales; family Aeromonadaceae; genus Aeromonas; species Aeromonas veronii. The sequence goes on from CP101033.1 coordinate 1,663,849, forward strand.
GCTCCGACCGATTTGCCTGCCGCCTTGGCCAGCTCCAGGATGGTGGGCACCGGCTTGCCGTTATCGCTGCTGCAATTGTTGACGGTTTTGTTGCCATTGACGTCTTTGCCGGGGGCGACGGCTTTGGTGTCGCTGCTCATGGCGATCACCTCGTTGTTCATCTTGACCCCGGTGGTGTAGGCCGCCATGGAGGGGGCCGAGTCGGTGGTCTGGGCATCGTTGGAGAAGGTCTTGATGCGGGCACTGTGCGGCAGTTTCATCATCTCCAGATTGCCCTCTTCCCCCACCTTGAACAGGCGGGTGGCGGTGAGCACGGTGGGGCCCATGCCATCACCGATAAAGAGAATGACGTTTTTGGCATCACCGGCCTGTGCCTGGGAGGTTGCGCCCAGCGCACTGAACAGGGCGGCGCAGACCAGCGTGTGCTTGATGGATGTGTTCATCTGTTTGCTCATGAAAGTGCTCCTTACAGCTTGGCCGCAGCCTTGATCTTGCCGAACACGGCGGTGTTATCGAGTGAGCCATGGAAGCTGTCAGCCCCCTTGCCGATGGTGCCGAGGAAGACATCTGTGCCGCCGTGGGTCTCGTTGCCGATCTCGCCCACCTTGACCACCACTTCCTGGTGGTAGTCATTGGCGGAGACGGTGGCATCATCGAGCGGGGCGACGCTGCTGCGCGGGCCATCCACCCGGTTGTAGCCGTTGCCAAAACCTATGATGGTGTAGGGCATGCCCTCGCTATCCTTGCTCGATTCGCCCGTCTCGTAGTTCTTCACCAGCCCGAGTACGCCGGGGTTGTCGGCGGTGGTCTTGCCGGTGCGCTTGGCATAGCCGTTGAGCACTAGCGTGTGGTCGTGATCGGCGGTGACCACGATCAGGGTGTTTTTCAGCTCGGGGTCGCTCTTTTTCACCTCGTCGATGGCGGCCTTGATGGCGTTGTCGAAGGCGAGGGTGTCCTGCAGCGCCCGCTTGGCGTTGGTGTCGTGCAGGGCGTGGTCGATACGGCCCCCTTCCACCATCAGGAAGTAACCTTTCTCCTTACCCTTGAGCTGCTTGATGGCGGCCAGGGTCATCTGGGCCAGTGACGGCTCGTTGGCGGGGCGGTCAAGGTCATATTTCATGTGGCTTGCACCAAACAGCCCCAGCAGCGGCTTGCCCGCATCGGCCTTGTTCAGCTCGTCCAGATTGCTGGCAAACTGGTAGCCCTTGGCCTGCATTTCGCTGATGAGGTTGCGGCCATCCTCCCGCTTGCCTTTGTCAGCTTTGGGCAGGAAGAAACTGCTGCCGCCACCGAGCACCACATCCAGCCCCTCCTTGAGGGCGCTGTTGTAGCCTTTGCCGCCCGGTACCAGCTGGGCGGCGATATCTGCCTCCAGATCCCGGTTGCAGATATGGGCATAGGTTGCTGCCGGGGTGGCGTGGGTCACCCGGGTGCTGGTCACCACGCCGGTACCGCGGCCATCGGCTTTGGCCAGCTCCAGCAGGGTGGTCACCGGCTTGCCGGCGCTCTTGCTGCAGTCGCTTTCATAGGTAGCGTCGCCGTCCATGCTGATGACGCCGTTGTTGCTCTTGACCCCGGTCATGTAGGCCGCCATGGAGGGGGCCGAGTCAGTGACCTGGGCATCGTGGGAGAAGGTCTTGATAAAGGCCGTCTCTGGCAGGGTATCGATGGTGAGATCACCCTCTTCGCCGACACCGTAGATGCGGGCCGCCGTCAGGGTGTTGAGGCCCATGCCGTCACCGAGGAAGAAGATGACGTTGGTGGGTTGGGCTGCGGGCTTGGTCGCCACCGTGTCATTGTCTGATTTGCAGCCGGCAGCCAGGGCGGCGCCGATCATCACTGCAAGTCCTGCCATTTTTCTCATTGGGGTTCGCTCCTTGTAAAACCTGAGCGCAGCCTAGAGGGGGCAGATGACACTTTTACTGACTATCGGTGACGGTTGTGTGAAAAGAGGATAAAAATGTTACTTTATATCAATGTGTTATCTGTCAATTGTTCTGACTGGTCTGGTCGCTTCCGGCAAGGTTGCTCCGCTTCAACGGTTTGCTGATTTGATGAGGTGATGGCTAGAATGACCTGTCAAAATAGGCCCGCAGCAGTTAAAATGCGCCCCCTTCGTTCGATGCCCGCGGCAGAGCGCCTGTTGTTCCATGCGCCCGCCCGCAGCCCCCACAGAGAGTAACGGATATGTCCATCAACTGGTTCCCCGGTCACATGCACAAGGCCCGCAAAGAGATTGCCGAGGTCATGCCCCAGGTCGATGTGATCATCGAGATGCTCGATGCCCGCATCCCCTTCTCCAGCGAAAATCCGCTGGTGCCCGAGCTGCGTGGTGATACCCCGGTGATCAAGGTGCTGAACAAGGCGGACCTCGCCGATCCGGCGATCACCGACCTGTGGGTGGCGCACATGGAAAAAGAGAAGGGGATCAAGGCGCTGCCGCTGACGCAACAGGAGCCGGAGAAGATCAAGCAACTGCTGACCCTCTGCCACGAGATGTTGCCGGAGCGTAATTTCGACCTGCGTGGGGTACGGGCGATGATCATGGGGATCCCCAACGTGGGTAAATCCACCCTGATCAATACCCTGGCGGGGCGCATCATAGCCCGCACCGGCAACGAGGCGGGGGTGACCAAGTCCCAGCAGCGGATCAAGCTGGAGAACAACGTCATCCTGACCGATACCCCGGGTTTTCTCTGGCCCAAGCTCAACCCGCCCTCCTGCGGTTATCGTCTGGCCATCACCGCGGCCATCAAGGATACGGTGTTCGACTATGCCGATATTGCCATGTTCGCCGCCGATTACTTCATCAAGGCCTATCCGGAGCGGATCAAGGCGCGCTACCAGATAGCTGAACTGCCCGAGACCGAGATCGAACTGCTGGAGATGATTGCCCGCCAACGCGCCTTCGTGCGTAAAGGGGGTCTGGCTGACCTGCACAAGGCGTCCGAGATCCTGATCAACGAGTTCCGCTCCGGCCTGCTGGGGCGCATCTCGCTGGAGACGCCGGAGATGGTGAGCGTCGAGATTGTCGACGCCGCAGAAGAAGCCGAGCAAAAAGCCAAAGAGAAGGCCGAGCGGGAAGAGGAGCGTCAGGCCCGCGCCCGTCGCAAGTACGCCCGCAAGCGTCAGAAATAGTTATCCTCAGTCATACCGAGTTTGCCTGGCAAGGCGGCGCTTTCTGTCTATGAAATCAGCACATGCATGCCCTACATAAGAGGGAAAAGACAAGTGCGCAAATCAAGACGAGGGGTGATGAAACGGCAGGATATAGAAAAGGGGAGCTTGGCTCCCCTTGTCATTCCTGACGGATCAGAATGCACGTATCAGATTACTGCTGCTGGATAACCCAGATCTGGAACGCTTTGCGGGTCTCCGCGTCCGCCTTGTTGTACCAGTTTTGCAGCTGGGTCAGGGCTTCCGGATTGCTCTGCGCCTTGCTGGGGGCAACCTGAACCGGCGCGCTGGCGGCAGCCATCACCGCAGCAGAAGAGACGGCAACGGTTTTGGGCTGGTTGAAGGCTTTGCCCATGTTGATCAGCTCTTGCTGATAGTCACGGGTCAGCTGGAAGCCCTCAACTTTTGGCATCACGAACTGTTCGCTACTCACTTGTTGACCACTGACCTTGTCTTTCAGCGCCACTTTCTGATCTTTCAGGAACTGTTTGGCTTCGGTTTCGTTGCGTGGCTTCTTGTAATCCAGCACCAGTTGCTGATTGTCGGCGGCGGTGAAGTTCAGCACCAGCGGCTCGGCGGTCACCAGTTTGATTTCGTTACGGCTGGAGTAGTTGCCTTCAAAGGCGACGACCAACTGGTGCTTGCCGGCAGAGAGGGGGAAGGTGCTGGTTTTGTCGAGCAGCTTGGGGTTGATGGACTGACCATCGATCAGCTGGACGACATAAGGATTGGACACTTCCAATTGGGCATTAGCCAGGGCGCTACCGGCCCACAACAGACCAGCCAGCGCCGGTACCAGAACAGTCAGTTTCATTTCATCTCCTTGAACAGTCAGGCGATTGCCCACTGAAAACAGGGGCTCATTTTTACAGGTTTGGCCTACTGCGGCAATGGCTCTTTCTGGGGGCGAAAGTTCGTGCCGTTGCCACTTGGTTTATCAATAAAGGCAGGCTTATTTACTCGATCCGCCGTGTAAACGGCGGGAGGGCATCGAGCAACCCCTTGCCATAACGTTTGGTCAACAGACGCCGGTCAAGAATGGTGACCCGTCCCCGATCGGCCTCTTTGCGTATGAGACGTCCACAGGCCTGGATCAGTTTGCGCGATGCCTCCGGCACCGTCAGTTGCAGGAACGGATTGCCCCCTCGCTGCTCCACCCATTCGGCGGTGGCCTCCTCGACCGGCGAATTGGGCACCGCGAAGGGGAGCTTGGTGATCACCAGATTGGTGAGGTAGTGACCCGGCAGATCCAACCCCTCCGAGAAGCTGCCGGTACCACATAGAATACTGGGCTGACCGCCATCGCATTTTTGCTTGTGCAGGGTGAGCAGGGCATTGCGGGACGCTTCCCCCTGCACCAGCAGTGACAGCCCCTTGGCACGCAGGCCTGCCACCACTTCATTCATCTGCCGGTAGGAGGAGAAGAGCACCAGACTCGCTTCCTTGCCAGCCAGAATGCGCGGCAGCACGCTGACAAGCTCGCTGGTAAAAGCAGGCGAGTTGGGTTCGTGCGCCATTTTGGGCAGATAGAGCTCGGCTTTCTGATAGTCAAAGGGGGAGCGCAGACGCAGATAGCGAGTGCCATCGTGCTCTTTGAGCCCCACCTGATGGCGAAAATAGCTAAAGGAGGAGAGGGCGGTGAGGGTCGCCGAGACCAGCACGGCCCCCAGACATTTCGACCAGAGCCACTCTTCCAGCAGATAGCCCACTTCTATCGGTGAGGCATGCAGCCAGATATCGCCATCGTCGCTCTTGGCCATCCAGCGGGCGAGCGGGGTCTTGCCGGTCGGAACATGGCGCCCCAGCATCTCCCACAGGGCGCAGAAACTCTCCAGCCGCTGCAGATGAAAACCGCTCTCGGCCAGCAGGGGTTCGGCCTCCTTGCGACGGATCTCGCCATCTTTCAACGCTTCTCCGATGGCCCCCTGCATCCGGTCCAGTGCCCGCAGTGCCTTCTTGCTCGACTCCTTGAGGTTTTCCGCCAGCATCGGCAGGGGGTCTGGCAACACCCCTTCGGCGAAGCGGTAGTGGGGTTCACTACCAAACAGCCTATCGTTGGCGCCGAGCCACTGCTCTATGGCCTTGAGATCAGGCTGAATAGAGGCCAGCGCATCCTGCAGTTTGAGTTGGGGGTCGAGCAGGCTTTCCTTATTAAGCGTTCGCGCCAGCTTGCCTGCACTTTGTACCAGCTTCTCCAGCCAGCGGCGTGAGCCTTTGACGCTGGCCGATGCCGCGCCGTGATCCCGGGCGATGGTGGGCAGGTGATGGGCCTCATCCAGCACATAGATGCACTCATCAGGGGGCGGCAGAATGATGCCACCGCCCATGGTGAGATCGGAGAGCAGCAGCGCATGGTTCACCACCAGCACATCGGCACTGTCCATATCGTTGCGGGCGCGATGAAAGGGGCAGTGCTGATGATGGCTCAGCGCCTTGTTGCAGGTGTGGCGGTCGGCGGCGATGCGATCCCAGCAAGTGTCGGGAATGGGCTCTGGCCAGTTGTCCCGATCCCCGTCCCACTTGCCATTGGTGTAGGCCTGCCACAGCGCCTGGTAACGATCCTTGTCGCTCTCCGATGGTTTGTGCTTGCTCAGGGAGCCCGTATTTTGCAGCAAAAAGTCGAGCTCGAAGTTGGCCATCTCGGCGCCGCTGGCCGCCTGCTCCAGCAGGTGTTCGCAGCAGTAGCGCGCTCGCCCCTTGACCAGCATAAAGCGAAACGGCAGCTCACTGTGGCGGTGGTAAAAGGGGAGGTCTTTGTGGATCAACTGCTCTTGCAGCGCCACGGTGGCGGTGGAGATCACCAGCTTCTTCTGGGTGAGCCGCGCGACCGGGATAGCGCCCTGCGCATAGGAGAGGGATTTGCCGATACCGGTTCCGGCTTCGGCCACCAGGATCCGACGCTGTTTGTCGTACTCACCGGTCAGGGTTTTGGCGATCTCGGCCACCAGAAAGTTCTGCTCTTTGCGCGGCACAAAACCGGGTAACCCATCGGCAATCTGGCGATAGGTGTGACGAATGGTGGCTTTGAGGCGAGTAGAGAGCATGAAGAGCAGACCAAATTGGGAGTGAGTCGAGGGATAAGGATACCCGCAACCCCTTGGTGAGGTCGAGGCAACGGCCATTATCACGGCCGTTTTACGCTGATCAGACCACATTGGTGGTTTATCAGGGGGTTAGCCTGGTTTGCATAAAAAACAAACTATTTGAGTCCAAATAATCAGCAGGTTCGATTGTAAACGTTTTCCCATCATCTCGCCGCAGGGTGAGAGCTTGCTCACATTTTTGCCTCCATGACTATGGTTTCCGTAAAAAGTTCCAAGTTTTTTCATTGCGGTTCAAAAAATCCGGTGCTAGTCTCGGCGGCATAGTGATGCAAAGAACATCGCTAACACAGGGAATAACAACAACTTAGTGTTTAATTACAGTAGGCATTGGAAACTATGAAAAAGACAATTCTGGCTATTGCTATCCCGGCTCTGTTTGCTTCCGCTGCTAACGCCGCAGTGATCTATGACAAAGACGGTACTCAAGTAAGTGTTACCGGCAACCTGCGCACTCAGTTTGTGAGCGACCATGACCAGAAAAGTGAAGATCTGGCTGGTCGTGCTCGTGTTGGTCTGGGTGCTAAAGTCGCCTTGAACGATACTTGGTCTGGTCTGGCCAAGGGCGAGTGGCAGTTAACTGCCAATAAGTCTGGTGAAAATACAGCTGCTGACGACATCACTTCCCGTGAGGTGTATGTCGGCCTGGATGGCTCCCAGTATGGCATGATCCGTTTCGGTCAGCTGGACACAGTCTTCAACGATGTCATCGGCAAGGCCGATATCGCCAATGAAAACTCTGGCGGAGCCAGCGTTTACGATGGTCGTCAGGAAGGTCAGGTTCGTTACGACGGTCAGTGGAATGGCGTCTCTTTCGGTGCGAGCTATATCACTGCAAACAGTGGTTATGACGCTGGCAGCAATAACGGTATCGTGAGTGTTAAAGGTGACTTGGATCGTGGTTATGCTGCCAAGCTGGCTTATGATGCGCCGTTCGGTCTGTCAGTAGCTGCGGGCCTTGAGCAGAAAGAGTTTAACGAAACTTCAGCCTCTAGCACTGATAGCAAGAAGGATTGGGGTCTGGGTGCTTCCTACACTTTGAGTGGCCTCTATCTGGGTGCCTCTTATAGCGACTCGAAAGTTAAAGACTTTGCTGGTACTGAAGAGAAGACTCGTGGCTACGAATTGGCAGCTTCTTACAATGTTGATGCATGGACTCCGTATGTGGTCTACAACAATGCAGAAACTAAAGAGACCAATGCACGTTCTATCTTCACCACCTTGGGCGTAACCTACAACTTCACTAGTAACTTCCTGGCTTACGGCGAATATAAGTTCGACAACGCCACAGTTAACAGTGATGACGTAGTGTATGCAGGCCTGCTGTACGCATTCTAATTAATGCGCAGATGATGCAACCACAAGGTTGCCTTCCATCAGCGTGAAATGGGCGGTCAGAGTTCACACTGACCGCCCGTTTTTTATTGGATGTTTTTTGGTAGATAGCTCGTGATTCACCAAGTACAAAGTAAAAGAGGGAAGATGCTGAACATCTTCCCTCTTTGCATATCTGCGCAGGTGCAAGCGCTATTTCATCTTAACTCTGCCGGCGGTCGTTGGCCTGGGCCAGCAGCATGCGGCTTTCCCGCAGGAACTGGTCGGCGTGCTCACCGAAGAAATCGGAGACCTGCGAGAAGGCGTCGATAAATCCGGCTCGGTCACCCTGCTCCAGCAGCGCCAGCGCGTCGCCGAAGTTTTGATAGTAGCGGCGGATCATCGCCAGATTCTGCGGTGACGACAAAATGATGTCGGCATAGAGGTGGGGATCCTGGGCAAACAGTCGTCCGACCATGGCGAGCTCCAGCCGGTAGATGGGGGAGCTCAAACTCAGCAAGCGATCCAGATTGGCCTGCTCCCGGGAGAGGTGCCAGCCATAGGCAAAGGTGGCGAAGTGACGCAGCGCCTGAATGAGGGTCATCGCCTCATCGTGGGCCTTGGCTTCCACCTGTTGCAAGCGGGCGCCCCAGATGGTCATCTGATCCAGCAGCCACTGGCTGGCGGCGGGATCACGACCCTGACAGCAGACGATCACCTGCTTGGCAAGGCTCGCCACATCTGGCCCGAACATGGGGTGCAGCCCCAGTACCGGCCCCTGATGTACCGCCAGCATGTGCTCGAGCGGCGCTGATTTGACGCTGGTGACATCCACCAGCAGGCAATCTGCTGGCAGGTTGCCGAGCCGGTCGATGATCTGGCAGGTGATGTCGATGGGCACTGCCACCATCACCAGACCGGCACCGGCGAGGATCTCGTCTGCGCGCGGCCAGTCGGCTTGCTCCAGCGTCTCGACCCGATAGCCGGAGAGGCTGAACATATGGCCAAACAACCGACCCAGCTGGCCCTGACCGCCGATGATGACCACCTTGCCAAGATCCGGCTTTATGCATTTGAAGCCAGTGTCTTTCTCGCTGGCATAAGATTCGCGCATCACCCGGCGCAGCACATCCTCGATGAGATCGCCGGGCACGCCCAGCAGTTCGGCCTCGGCGCGACGGCGGGCCAGCATGCTCGCCTCCCGATCCGGCGCATAGATAGGCAGGCCGTGGCGGCTCTTTACCTCACCCACTTCGCCCACCAGGGCCAGACGAGCGGCCAGCAGATCGATCAGCTGCTTGTCCACCGCATCTATTTTGTCCCTGAGTACATTCAACTCTTCAGCCATATCCAGCCCCTGCTAGCACCGCTGGCGGCGCCCTGAAATTCAAAATGCAACAAGGTATCACGGCATGAAAGGCTTGCTGCCTCATGCGGTGATACCCCGACTGTTCAATAGGTTACGACAAGATAACACGGCTTACCGTGCAGTTCTGCCCTTAAGAGGGTCAGCCAGCTGGTGGTGGCAGCGGGCCAGCAGAGCGGCTGTGCTATCCCAGTCGATACAGGCATCGGTGATGGAGACCCCGTAACGCATCTGCTCCTTGGGCTGCTCGCTGGACTGGTTGCCCTCGAACAGGTTGGATTCGAGCATCACCCCTATGATGGAGCGGTTGCCCTCCTGGATCTGGTGGATGACGTTGTCGGCCACCTTGGGCTGCAAGCGGTGATCCTTGCTGGAGTTGCCGTGACTGCAATCCACCACCAGACCGGGCAGCAGGCCCGCCTTTTCCAGTGCCTCTTCCGCCAGCGATACGTTGACCGAATCGTAGTTCGGGTGCTTGCCGCCGCGCAGGATCACGTGACCATCCGGGTTGCCCTGGGTCTGCAGCAAGGCAACCTGGCCCTGCTGGTTGATCCCCATGAAGGCATGAGGGGAGGAGGCCGCCTGCAGCGCATTGATGGCGGTGCCCAGGTTGCCGTCGGTGCCGTTCTTGAAGCCGACCGGCATGGAGAGGCCGGACGCCATCTCCCTGTGGGTCTGGGATTCGGTGGTACGGGCGCCGATGGCCGACCAGGAGAAGAGCTCCGCCAGGTATTGCGGGCTGATGGGATCGAGCGCCTCGGTGGCCAGCGGCAATTCCAGCTCGGCCAGCCAGCAGAGCAGCTCACGGGCGCGGTGCAGCCCCAGCTCCACATCGAAGGTGCCATCCAGATTGGGGTCGTTGATAAAGCCCTTCCAGCCGACCGTGGTGCGCGGCTTCTCAAAGTAGACCCGCATGACAATGTAGAGAGAGTCCTGATAGGCGTCATGCAGCGCTTTGAGTCTGGTTGCGTACTCTTTGGCGGCGTCCATGTCGTGGATGGAGCAGGGACCACAGATCACCAGCAAGCGGTGATCGCGGCGGTGGATGATGTCGGCGATGGTAGTGCGGGCCCCTTGCACGAATGCCAGCGCGCGATCGGAGATAGGCAGTTTCTCCTTGAGCTGGGCAGGTGTGATCATCACTTGTTCGGACTGGATATGGATGTTGTTCAGGGGGTCTCTTTGCATTTTCTCATTCTCTCTACTGTATTAAGCTAAAAGCGATTGTACCGAAATGTTTACGATGGTACCTGCTTTGTTACGCAACCGCCCTCACCTTACCAAGTAAAAATAAACAATCAAGTGAAACTAGCGAATCTATCGCTTTGAATTCAGATAAAGGAGCCTTTATATAGCACTGACAGGAATAATTTGGATGATTTAGCGGAGGTGTTATGGTTTTTGTGTAATTAAATATTTACACATTAATAGTGTGGGGGAAGGTAGCGTTGTGTTGCCCAGGCTTTCGCCCACAGTGAATGTTATCTCTGCGAGAGTGCGCCCGATAGCGTTGCTAGTGTGAGGTACCTAGCCAAGCCATACAAGCTATAGAAAGAGGGAGCCAATCTGGCTCCCTCTGTTATTGGAAGGGGTATCCCCGTCTGGCTGCGGATCAGCGCTTTTGTTGCGTCTTTAGTTCTTTGTTCAGGCGAGTGAGCATCTCCTGAGTGACCAGCACTATGCCCTGCTCGGAGCGGTGGAAGCGGCGCGCATCTTCATCGGCGTTTTCACCAATCACCGTGCCTTCCGGCAGTTTGCAGCCCTTATCGATCACCACCCGGCGCAGTCGGCAACCGGCACCGATCTCCACACCCGGGAAGATCACGGCCTGATCCAGGGTGCAGAAGGAGTCGACCCGCACATTGGTAAAGAGCACCGAACTCAGGATGAAGGAGCCACTGACGATGGTGCCCCCGGCAAACATGGAGTTGATGGTCATGCCGTGCTGGCCGTTTCTGTCCTGCACGAACTTGGCAGGGGGAGTCATGTTCTGGCTGGTCCAGATGGGCCAGTCCTGATCGTAGATATCGAGCTCCGGCGTGACTGAGGCGAGATCCATGTTGGCTTCCCAGAAGGAGTCCACGGTGCCCACATCGCGCCAGTAAGGGCGACGATCCGGACAGCAGCCGACACAGGACATGCCAAACGGGTGCGCGAATGCGGAGCCCTCTTTCACCACGCGGGGGATCACGTCCATGCCGAAATCGTGGTGGGACTGCTCGTTGGCAATGTCCTCTTCCAGCAGCTGATAGAGATACTCTGCATCGAAGATATAGACCCCCATGGAGGCCAGCGCGGTGTCGGCCTTGCCCGGCATGGCGGGCGGGTTGGCGGGCTTTTCGACGAAGGCGTTGATCTTGCGATCATCATCCACCGCCATCACCCCGAAGGCGCTTGCTTCACTGCGTGGCACCTCGATGCAGGCCACGGTCACCTTGGCACCCATATTGACGTGGTCGAGCAGCATGGCGGCGTAATCCATCTTGTAGATGTGATCGCCAGCCAGCACCACCACATATTTGGGGGCATGATCGCGGATGATATCCAGATTCTGGTAAACCGCATCGGCGGTACCGCGATACCAGTTCACCTCATCCACCCGCTGCTGGGCAGGGAGCAGATCGATAAACTCGTTCATCTGGTAGCGCAGGAAAGACCAGCCCGATTGGAGATGGCGCAACAGGCTGTGGGATTTGTACTGGGTCACGACACCGACCCGACGAATGCCGGAGTTGATGCAGTTGGAGAGCACGAAATCGATGATACGGAATTTGCCGCCGAAATGGACGGCAGGTTTTGCACGGTTATCGGTTAACTGTTTGAGGCGACTCCCCCGCCCTCCTGCGAGTACCAAAGCCATGGTCTCGTTCAGCAACTGTCTGGATTTTGCTGTATTGGCAGGTTGTAACAACATCTCATATCCCTTTGTAGATAAATTACTACAATGCTGCCTCCGTTGGGGATCCAAGAAAGTGCTTTCAGTCACATTTTAGGGTTTTCATGTAGTAAAATGACCTTTTTGTTATTAAAAATGACGGGTTGATCCGTCATTGCTTTTAATATGGTCAGTTGTCAACTTGAGGTGAGTGGGCGACAAAAGGGTGGTGAGAGATTGGGGAGAGGGATGGAAAAAGCCCCTGCCAATGGTTGCTGGGGCCCGGTTCGTTGAGACCCGGTGAGCCGGGCCTGATTAACAAGGCTCAGGTCACTCTTCTGCTGGTAGGCCAGCGGGGTGAGGTTCAGCAGCTCCTGCACGGTCGAGGCGACGGTGATGGAGGGGACTGTGCCCACCAGGATCCCGGCAAATAGAGTGAAGAGGACGTCGTAGAGGGCGTCACCACCAAATAGCAGCAGAGCGCCCACGGTAAACAGGGTGGTACCCAAGGTGATTATGGTGCGACTGAAGGTCGCCTTGTCAGCCTCCGGTCATCTGCTCGAAGTCGCGGGCGTAGCCCTTGAGCAGGGAGTAGAGATGGGCCCGCTGGGAGATATCCAGCGACTGGCTCATGGCGCTCAGCCAGTTGACGGTGCGCTGGCGCGATTGCTCGGTATAGCCGGTAAAACGGCCATCCATCATACCGTCCCCTTGTGCCAGCAGTTCGGTCAGCTCGCGGGTGAAATCGGGGCTCTGGCGTTGCCTCATCAGCCTGTCCAGCTCTTTGGTCCAGGAGGTCTGGAACTCGAGCCAGGGGGGCATCAGCTCGTATTGCCACTCGGCCCACTGGGCGACCAGCGGCGCCTGCGCCGGTTTCACCTCGCCAATCCAGTATTCGAGGCGCTGGTTCATCTTGTCGCGAAACTCCGCCAGCATCTGCTCTTTGGGCTGGGTGGCAAAGTCGTGTTGCCGCTCCTGCTGGCGCTTGAGCCGATCGGCCATAAAGCGGGTCACCTGCTCGTCGCTCAGGGTGCGCGCCAGCCTGACCGTGCGGGGAATGGCGTTTTCCAGCGTGCGGGTCAGGCTCTGCTGCACCGCATCGAGATTGGTCGAGATCTGCGCCGGGGTCATGGGGCTGGCCACCGCCTTGGCCAGTGCGTCGAGATCGTTGGCGTAGCGCGGCAGCTCATGCTGGCGGTGCCAGGCCATCAGCCCCTTCACTTCGCGGCTGAGCAGATCCTTCTGCGAATAGGAGAGGGCGAAATAGTCATCCAGCTGCCAGATGATGGCGGTATCGAGCCAGTAGTAGATCACCCGGGTCGAGCAGCCGGTCAGCAGCAGGCCGATCAGCAGCAGACCCCAGGTTTTCGGCTTGTGCCAGCGCACCTTGTTTATCATCTGTTACTCCAGTCGTTGCCGGTTGATGGCGATCAGGGTGTCGTAGTCGGGTGAATCGTCGGGTGAGGCCTGTTGCTCTGCCATCAGCAGGGCCCAGAGCAGGCCGATATAGTCGACCCAGGGTAAAAATGCCTCGCTCTGAAAATCGGGCCACTGGTGGCGCGGCAGGGCCTGCAGATAGTGCGCTTCCAGCGCGTCGCGCCGCTCGGCGGACCACTCATGGGTACGCTGGATGCTGGCGAGCTCAAAGCCGGGGTGACCTGCCGCGCCATACTCCCAGTCGATGACCCAGGGTTTGCTTCCCAACAAGTTAGCCGGATTGAGATCATGGTGGCAAGGGCGCCAGCAATCATTTGGCTCACGATTGGCGAGCAAGCCCCGCTCCAGTGCGGGCAGCCAGGAGGGAATGTGGGCCAGTCGGGCGCGATAGCCTGCGGCGTGAGCCCGCACCGCCATCACCACCGCGGGCAGCGGCAGGCGATGGAGCTTGCGCAGCACCTCTGCCAGCAGACGGGGCTGATCGGCTGCCGGTGGCGCCGCGTGCGTCCAGTTGGGCTCATCACACCATTCGAGTAGCATCAGGCCGCTGGCAGGATCACCATAGTGGCAGGGCAACGCCCACCCTTCGGCCATCGCCCCCTGATAAAGCTGCCACTCGGTGGAACGGTCGATGCCAAGGCGCAGCGGATCGGGATGGCCCTGCCGCAAAAAGTAACTGCGCCCCGAGGGGAGGCGCAGTCGATAGTTGCAGTTGGTCAGACCAAGCCCGAGTGGTTCCAGCTGCCCCTCCCGCCAGGGGGCGGGCAGGCTGGCCAGTAGCGGATCACCGTTGCTCGTTACCGGGAGCCTGTTACCAGCCAAAGGTGGATTTCTTCGCCTGTTTGCGGATCTCTTTCTGATCGGCCCACAGCAGTTCGCCGTTTTGCAGATCCATCAGGTTCATGGTCATCTGGTAGTAGACATCCTTCACCTTGCCATTGTCCTTGACGATGCTGGCGAGGTTGCCATAGACCATGTAGCGGGCACCGGTCTGTTTGCCCAGACGCACCATGGAGGCCGGGTCTACCATGCCGCTGCTCTGCTGGTATTCGAGCTGCTGCTTGACGGCGGCCACCTTGCTCATGTCAACGAAGCGGAACTTGCCGGCCCGCAGCAGCTTGGTGCGGATGGTGTCGGTGATCGCTTCAGTATCGATGTGCTCAGAGGTCTTGTTGCGGATGGAGTCCATAAACATCACCGGACGACCGCCAGCGGTGATCTCGCTGGTGGCGGGGGAGGCGAGCATGGAGTCCGCCATCTTGTCGGCGATGGCCTGCAGATCGCTTGAGCCGTAATCGACGGTGACGGTTTCGGTTTCAGTGGGATCGCCATAGCTGACGGTAGTGCTGGAGCAACCGCCCAGCAGCAAGGCGCCGGTCAATATCAGCAGGGCATGATTCATTTTCATCAGTTGGATTCCTCAATCACTTCGCGTACGTAAATCCGGTAACCCTGTGCCGCCGGGCTGGGCGCCAGGGCCGAGAGGGTGCGGGTCTGATAGCCATGCAGCTTGAGCGGTGTCCAGCCGCGGCCATCGCTGGCGACCTCCTGACCGGCCTCATCATACCAATAGAACATATATTGCAGCTTGTTATCGCCGCGCTGGGTGCTGGCGGCGGCCACATTGACCTGCAGCAGGCCATTTTGTTCACGGCGGCTCAGCTCGGTCAGGGTGACGTTGACGTTTTGATGCTGCTCTGCCACCGCTGCGGCGCCCGGTGCCCCATAGAGCGCAATGCCGGAGGTATTGGTGGCGCAGCCGCTGAGCAGTACTGCGAGCCCGAGGGCCAACCCGTATGCTTTCATCTTGCTCTCCTTAATGAGGTGAGTGGGGCAGCGAGTGAGCCTACCCATTCATCGTCTCTTTTATCTGTATTCGCGGCGTGCTCAGAGCGGCATCACCCGGGTGGTCAGACCGGCGCCGAGGCGCTGAACCCAGACCAGGGTGGTACGGCCGCTGTGAATGGTCAGTGGCAACTGACGCTGGGCAGCACCCGCGCCCAGGGTGAGGTTTACGTCGCCCGCAGGCAACATCCCCTGCCAACTCGATGCCTGCGCCGGCAGCGTCAGCCAGCTGCGGGTATCGGCCCGCTCGGAGAGAGTATTGAAGAGCCCCACCACAATATTGCCCACATCACCCCCCTCTTTAGCGGCGGTGTGGCGCAGTTGCTCCTTGGCCATCAGTCGCAACACCTGACGGGTTAGCATGCCGGGCAGCCGCTCTTGCAGATCTTTGGCGGCCAGTGCTTCCAGTCGCACCAGCTCGCTGGTCTGTTCGACCCGTTTGCCGACCTCTACCGTCAGCGGGCCGGTATCGCTGGCCCGATTATCGTAATAGGGGATAGCAACGGTAAAGGTGCGAAAATCGCCGCGGGAGGTGGAGATGGGCAGCGGCAGAAACAGTTCGCGTCGTGCCGGGATCAAACCATCTTCAAACAGCACCACCAGTTGGCCTTGATCTTTTGCAAGCTGCGGCGCTTTGCGGCCTACCTTTTTCTCGGTCTCGCGGATCTCGTCCGGTGCGCCACGCAGCCGCGCCAGACGCAGCAAGGCATCTTGCAGGCTGCGGTTGTCCGGCGCTATCTGGTAGCCGCGCTGATAGTCGACCCAGGCATCGTTGAGATCCCCGGCCGCCTCATAGAGCACGGCGGAAAAATAGAAGGTGTAGGCGTTCTGAAAACCGTTTTTGACCCGGCCGATCAACCGATCGAGATCCGGTGCGCCGCGCGACATCAGCTGGCGCATCTCGCCTTCTGCCTCGGCCTCTTCGCTCTCATCCTTCGCCTTGTTCACCTCGTCGGCACGCCGTTTCAGCGCCTGCTCCTGCACCTGATTGGCCCGGCGTACCTCCACCAGGGCGCCATCGGCATCCCCCCGTTGCAGGTAGTTGAGGGCCAGATAGTGGTGCAGCATGGTGCGTTCGTAATCGGGAGTACGATAGGCCATCGACTGATCGTTGGTGAGCAGGCTACCCACCTGATCGAGCCCGTGGCTCAGCCGGTATTCGGCCTGATTGTCTTCCCACTGAAGGCGGCTGTCGGCGGCGGTGAACGCCTGTTTGCTGCCGGCATCCTGACCGGCGAGCCAGGCGATGCGCCCCTCTTCAAGGCGATCGAGGACAAAGGTGTCATCCCCAAGGGTCGAGTCACGCACCTCGGGCAGCGCCTCGGCGGCATGGCCCAGCAGCAGTTGGTTGCGCAGCGGCACCATCTGATCGGAGTAGGAGACGAACATATCCTGCCAGCGGGAGGCGCAGCCCCCCAGCAACAGCAGGGCGCCGCAGAGCAACAGGGCGCGGCGGCAGGTTGCGGTGTGGCGATTCATTACAGGCTGAGCAGCGGCCCCAGCGGCTGGCCACCGACCAGATGCATGTGGATGTGGTAGACCTCCTGCCCGCCATGGCGGTTGCAGTTCATGATGAGGCGGTAGCCATCTTCGGCAATGCCCGCATCGCTGGCCAGCTTGCGGGCCACGGTGAACATCCGGCCAAGGGCCAGTTCATGTTCGGCTTCCACGTCATTGACGGTGGGGATCAGCACATTGGGGATGATCAGAATATGGGTCTTGGCCTTGGGCTGGATATCCCGGAATGCGGTGACCAGATCGTCTTGATAAAGGATGTCGGCGGGGATCTCTTTACGGATGATTTTGCTGAAAATGGTTTCTTGCGCCATGGCTAACTCCCTTATATGAAACAGAAAATTGAACTAGAACCCCAAGCGGCTCCCGAAAGGGGGGCGAGCAGCACGCCAAGTGTGACACAAGCCGACATTTGACACAGCTGATGTCCCATTCCCTTCAGTAATTGTTAAAAATACCGATAGCCAGAGGGACGTCATCTGCAGCGCCTGTTCAGGGTGGTCTGCAGGGTATCAAAAGGACGGGGTACTCAGGCAAGGGACTTTTGCATATACAGCGGGACAATAATGAAACAAACAATGTCGGATCTCTCCATCTTGCAGCGAGTCTACCTTGGCTTCGCGATCCTGGTGGCCGTGATGGTGGCCAGTTCACTGCTCACATTTCGTAGTCAGGAGACCCTGGGGAATGCGCTGGAGCAGGTTACCCAGCAGTCCATGCCGCTGGTGATTGCCAGCAGCCAGACCCAGATCACCCTGCTCAGCGCCAACAAGTGGCTGGGGGATGTGCTCACCGAGCAGGATCCCAAACTGCTGCCGGCCGAAGTGGCCGAACTGAAACAGGCCAAAGCCGCGGTGGGCAAGAGCCTTGACGCCTTGCGCCAGCAGGTCGCCCACCACCCCGAACTGCAAGGGGAGATGAGCAGCCTTAGCCAACAGGTTGACAGCTATCTGCAACTGACCGACACCCTGCCCGGCGAACACGAGGCGCTGCTCACCCGGCTGCACAAGGTCAATCTGGCCAAGGGGCAGTTTCAGGTCAGCCTGCCCCAGTTCAAGAAGAGTCTGGGGGACATGATGCTCACCATCGACGACAGCTTCATCAAGATGCTCTCCGAGACCCTCACCACCAAGCTCTCCGCCATCGAACTCTCTACCATGGACGCCCTCAACCAGACCATTCCGGCCCCCATCGAAGGGGCACTCAAGCGCAACAAGATGCAGATTGAGGGGTTCAACAGCACCATCAAGGATCTGCAAGGGGAGCTCAAGAACTTCGAAAACGACATGGGCCACTATGTTCACGGCTTCGTGCGTGACACCACCGCGAGCGAAGGGGTGCTCTCCCAGTATCTGGCGCTGATGAAGCAGCAGGAACAGATGCGGGAGCAGAGCAAGCAGGCGAGCGCGCTTATTGTGGCAATTCAGGATCGGCTTGAGCGGATCACCGCTCAGAGCCAGCAACTGATGAACCAGAGCATTCAGCATGCCAAAGCCGCACAGAGCCAGAGCACCCTGACTCAGGGAGCCAGCATAGGGGTCGCCATCCTGATTGCCATGCTGGTGGCCTACACCCTCGGCAAAGCTATTCGCCGTCCCCTCAAGGAGCTGCTGCGGGTGCTGACCGAAGTGACCCAGGGCGATATGACCCAGCGCATCGGTTTTCGCAGCAAGAACGAATTCGGTCAGCTGGGCAGCCAGATCAACCTGCTGATCGCCCAGATGGGGGAGGTGCTGGCACAGCTTTCACACGCGTCGGCCCAGCTTAACAATGCCGCTCACGGCAACCGCCACACCACCGAATCGGTGCGGGCGGATCTGGAGAAACAGCGGCAGGAGACCGCCTCGGTCGCCGCCGCCATGACCCAGATGGAGGCCTCGGTGCGGGAGGTGGCGCAGGCTGCGAACCAGACCCTGGAGCGGGTGCAGGATGTGGAGAAGGCCTCCGAGATGGGGCGCAAGGTGATGGCAGGCAATATCACCACCACTCATCAGCTGGCGGGCAAGCTGCAGCAGACCGGCAAGGTGATTGGCGATGTGAGCGCCATGAGCAGCCAGATCGGCAACATCCTCGACGTCATTCGCGGTATCGCCGAGCAGACCAACTTGCTGGCCCTCAACGCCGCCATCGAAGCGGCGCGGGCCGGCGAGCAGGGGCGCGGCTTTGCGGTGGTGGCGGACGAGGTGCGCAGTCTGGCGGGTCGTACCGCCCAGTCCACCAGCGAGATCCAGACCATGATCGAAAACCTGCAGCAGGGGGTTGCCAAGGCAGTGATCGTGATGCAGGAGTGCTCTCGCGAGATGGACAGTTGCGTGGATCAGAGCTCTCACGCCAACAACGCCATGGAGGAAGTGCAGGGGATTGTGGTGCTGATCAGCGACATGTCGAGCCAGATCGCCTCTGCCGCCGAGCAGCAGCAGGCCACCAGCGCCGATATCGCCACCAACCTCAACCGCATCTCCGATATCTCGGATCTCAACTATCAGGGGATTGAGCGGGTAGCCGAGACCAGCCAGCAGCTGGACTCCCTTGCCGAGCAGCAGGAGAGCCTGGTCAAGCGCTTCCGCCTCAGCGCCTGATGGTCGAGAGTTGAAACAACAAGGCCCCGCAGCTGCGGGGCCTTCTCTTTATTGCGGCCGTGACAAGGGGATCAGGCGTAGGCAATCGCGCCCTTGCCGACCCCTTCATAGGCGACAATCTTGACGAACTTGTCGCCCACCATCTTCTTCACTTCTCGGGCGATATAGCAGGCCAGCAGCTCGACCGTGGTGTCGGTGTCGATCATCTCCACCTCGGCGGTGGGGATGGCCAACTGGAACAGCCCTTGCGGCGCCACATATTTGAAGCCGCTGTGCTGCTCGCCAAGCTGGGCATTGGCGCGGGGGCTCAAGGCGAGCTCGGTCAGCGCCACCTTGTCCTCCTCGGTGCCGAGGTAGATATCGCCCCAGCGCTCGGCCCAGTTGAGCTCAAGCTCCTGGTCGCGCATCCCATCGACGTGGATCTCGATGGGAGAGCGGTGGCCGTGGGCGATGCGCTGGCAGTTGCCATCGTGCTTTTTCAGGCCGTGGCTGTAGTGGTAGAAGGCACCGGTGATCGCCTCCTGGCGCAGGGTCAGGGAGAGATCCTTGATATTGCCCGGCAGCCGTTTGGCCAGCACCGCCAGCAGGTAGCGAGTCACCGACTCTTTATCGACTTGCGGGGCAGGGATAAAGGCAAAACCCTGGGTCGGGCAGCGCAGGTGGATGGAGCGCCCCGGGCGCAGCAGATCCACCGTGCTCTCGCCACCGTCCAGTGTCTCGACGTGGATCAGCGGGCACTCGGTCGGCACCAGCAGCTTGTGGTCCACCTCTTCATCGATGATCGACTTGATCAGCTTCTTTACCCGGCCAAAGTCCAGCAGCATGCTCATTTCGTTGAGCTCACCGCTCATTTCGATATCTACCAGCCAGCTCTCGCCGACCATGCCGCGGCGTTCGCACAGGTAGCTGGAGTCGATCACGGTCAAATCTCTTACAAATAGCTTCATCAGTCAGGCCTTGCTACAGAGAAAGGGCAGTTTTGCGCTATTATGACCCGCGATTATCGGCAAAGGAACTGGAACCCCCATGAACAAACTGCTTATCAAAAATGCCACCCTGGTCAACGAAGGCCGCATCTATGCCTCCGACGTGTTGATCGAGGGGGAACGGATTACCCGCATCGCCCCGGATATCGAGGCGCCCGATGCGCAGGTGTTAGATGCTGCAGGTCGTCACCTGATCCCCGGAATGATCGATGATCAGGTCCACTTCCGGGAGCCGGGATTGACCCACAAGGGAACCATCGCCAGCGAATCCCGCGCCGCCGTCGCCGGTGGCACCACCAGTTTCATGGAAATGCCCAACGTCAATCCCCAGACCACCACCCTCGAAGCCCTCGAAGCCAAATACCAGATCGCCGCCAACTCCTCCGTCGCCAACTACAGCTTCTATCTCGGCGCCACCAACGACAACCTGGAAGAGATCAAACGTCTCGATCCCAAGCAGTCCTGCGGGGTCAAGGTGTTTATGGGCTCTTCGACCGGCAACATGCTGGTGGACAATCAGGAGACCCTGGCGGCCATCTTCCGCGAGAGTCCGGTGATGATCGTGACCCACTGCGAAGACACCCCGACCATCGCCAAGGCGGAAGAGGCGGCGCGGGCCAAGTGGGGCGAGAATGTGCCGATGGGCGAGCACGGCCGTATCCGCAGTGACGAGGCGTGCTACAAATCCTCCAGCATGGCGGTGGCGCTGGCGGAAAAATACGGCGCCAAGCTGCACGTGCTGCATCTGACCTCGGCCAAGGAGCTGTCGCTCTTTACCGCCAGCCATGACCTGAGCGAGCTGAAGGACAAGAACATCACCGCTGAGGTGTGCGTGCACCACTTGTTTTTCAACGAAGCCGATTACGACACGCTGGGCAGCCAGATCAAGTGCAACCCGGCGGTGAAGAGCGCGGCTGACCAGCACGCCCTGCTCGATGCGGTGCGCAACGATGTGCTCGACATCATCGCCACCGACCACGCCCCCCACACCTGGGAGGAGAAGCAGAATAGCTACTTCAAGGCGCCGTCCGGCGTGCCGCTGGTGCAGCACTCCCTGCAGGCGCTGCTGGAGCTCTACCACAACGGCGTGTTCACTCTGGAGACCATTGTCAAGAAGACCTCCCACGCGGTGGCCGAGCGTTTTCAGGTGGAGGATCGCGGTTACATCCGCGAGGGGTATTTCGCCGATCTGGTGCTGCTGGATCTGGGCAAGCCCTATGTGGTCAACGATGACAACATCCTCTACCACTGTGGCTGGTCGCCTTTCAACGGTTACCGTTTCCACAGCACGGTGGAGATGACGCTGGTGAACGGCCAGATTGCCTGGCAAAACGGGCAGGTGACTGACCAGATCCTGGGCAAGCGGCTGACCTTTAACCGCTGATTGTTCGCAAAGCAGGCGAACGCACCGTGACCGGGAAATTGGCGGCGTTTCCCTGTTGACAGGGCAGGGTCATCTCCATAAACTCTGCCCCCGTCAGCCGAGCTGACTCCGTCGGTGTGTAGCGCAGCCAGGTAGCGCATCTGCATGGGGTGTAGAGGGTCGGAGGTTCGAATCCTCTCACACCGACCAAATTCCCCGGGAAAGGCCTTGTCAAACGACAAGGCCTTTTCTTTTGCGCGCAATTCGGCGCCGGTGTGTGACCCGGACAGGCAGATCAGGCCGGAAGGGCGGGCAGAGGCAGCAGCGAACAGAGACGGCGAGAAGAAACGGAGAGCGGAGATGGCCACTGTGATTGTGCAGTCACCGGGGTTTGTGCTGTAGTAACAACGCTGTTGCCTATTTGCCTGTCGAGGCCCCTCGTGTCTGCATCCGTATCTAAACCCTGTTGTCTGCTGATGCTCACCCTGCTGCTGGTGGGTTGCGCCACTCCTTATGAAAGTGAAAAGTCATTCTGGAACGGCCAGACCGGTTTCTCCCAGACCCGGCTTGGCCCGGACACGTGGCAGCTGGAGTTTGTCGGCAACGATCTGGTGGACAGGGAGACCGCCCGCAAATATGTGCTCAAGCGGGCAGGGGAGTTGGCGCTGGCAGAGGGTTACTCTTGGCTCAAGGTCGATGAGCTGACCATTACCCGCGATGCCGTCAGGGTGACCCCATCACGGCCGATCTTCGGGTTTGACGAGGATGAGCCGGATCTCTTTATGGCCCAGATGCAGGTGCAGCACCGCATCTCGGCGCTGCTCACTTTTCGCCTGTTGCCACGGGCAATGGATGAGCGAACGCTGGATGCTAAATATCTCGCCGAAATTAAATAAACAGTGATTAATATCGGCGTTTTGCAAGATTCATATCTCATACACCTAATGGCAGGATAAAATTCTGGATAAAGCCTCTGGATTTACCCCCTGCTTTTAGGCATTCTCCCAGCATACCAGCTGCCAGGAATCAACGGCTCGGATCACAAAAACGGACTGTAGTGGCTCCCATGCCACCGTTTACGGCTTGCACCAATCAAAACCGGGACTCCCCCATGAAAATGAATAAACTGACGGTCGCCATCCTCATAGCGATGTTGTTTGGCATCCTCACCGGCCAGGCCTATCGGCTGTTTGCCGCCGATCAGGCTGCGGACTTTGCCAACAACATCACGATCCTGACCGATATCTTCCTGCGACTGATCAAGATGATCATCGCGCCATTGGTCTTTACCACCCTGGTGGTCGGTATTGCCAAAATGGGCGACACCCGTACCGTGGGTCGCATCGGCGCCAAAACCCTCGGCTGGTTCATGCTGGCCTCCCTGCTGTCACTGACCCTGGGTCTGGTGATGGTCCACCTGATGCAGCCCGGCATGGGGCTCTCGCTCTCGCTGCCCAATGACACAGCCAGCTCGGGCATTGCTGCCGGCGCCATTACCCTGAAAGATTTCGTGACTCACGCCATCCCCAAAAGCGTGGTCGAGGCGATGGCCACCAACGAGATCCTGCAGATCGTGGTGTTCTCCCTCTTCTTCGGTTTGGCTGCCGCTGCGCTCGGCGATCTGGCCAAGCCGGTGGTGGTGTTGATGGCCAGCGCTGCCGAGATCATGCTGAAAGTGACCGGTTACGTGATGAACTTTGCGCCATTCGCGGTGTTTGGTGCCATCGCCGCCATGGTCGCCAAAGAGGGGCTGGGTATTCTGGTTACCTACGGCAGCTTTATGGCCCAGTTCTACATCGCGCTGGCCTGCCTCTGGCTGCTGCTGATCGCCATGGGGAGCGTCTTCCTGCGTGGTCGCGTCATCAAACTGCTGGCGCTTATCCGCGAACCCATCCTGCTGGCCTTCTCTACCGCCAGCTCTGAAGCCGCCTATCCCAAGACCCTGGATCGTCTGGAGAAATTCGGGTGTGACAAGCGCATCGCCAGCTTCGTGCTGCCGATGGGTTACTCCTTCAACCTCGACGGCTCCATGATGTACTGCACCTTCGCGGTGATGTTCATCGCCCAGGCTTATGGCATCGAGCTCTCCATGGCCCAGCAGATCACCATGCTGCTGTTGCTGATGGTCACCTCCAAGGGGATGGCCGGGGTGCCGCGTGCCTCTCTGGTGGTGATTGCCGCCACCCTGAACCAGTTCCATATTCCGGAAGCGGGCATCCTGCTGTTGCTGGGGATCGACCACTTCCTCGATATGGGCCGTTCTGCCACCAACGTGCTGGGCAACGCCATCGCCGCCAGCGTGGTTGCCAAGACCGAAGACAGCCTGGGCGAAACCGTCGCGCTGGGTGAGAGTGAACCCGCCAAGGCGTAACAAAGGTTTAGGCTGACCGCAGGGTTGGCAGGTTGAACGAAAAATCCCCGTCATGACTATGACGGGGATTTTTATATGGCGAGTCTCAGAAGCCGGTGCCCGGTTGTTGCAAAAAATCCGTCTCTTCCAGCGTGCAGGTGCGACCCAGTAGGTCGTTGCGATGTGGGAAGCGGCCAAATTGCTCGATGATCACCTGA
Source organism: Aeromonas veronii (assembly GCA_041319085.1). Classification (NCBI taxonomy): domain Bacteria; kingdom Pseudomonadati; phylum Pseudomonadota; class Gammaproteobacteria; order Aeromonadales; family Aeromonadaceae; genus Aeromonas; species Aeromonas veronii. Next base: position 1,687,975 of record CP101033.1, read on the forward strand.
TGACGACGGGCAAAGTCGGCAAAGCCCGCGAAGGTCTCGTTTGCATGAGAATGTGCCTGCTCGGCGGCAAGCTCCTCGAACAGGGCCACGCTTCTGGTTTGCTGCTCGCGGGACTCCGCGTGTTCCAGCGGCAGATAGAAGAAAACCCGCTCCAGCGGTGAGAGATGCCGATCCATGCCAAGGGATAGCCCCTTGAGGCACTGCTCGCGGGCAAGCGGATCCCGGGCAAAGGCGGTGGGTGTGCCGCGATGGATATTGCGGGGCAGCTGGTCAAGCAGCAGGATCAGCGCCAGCCTGCCATGAGGCAGATCGGCCCAGTCGGCCAGCTCCCCGTTGGCGGCCGACTCTGCCTGTGCGCCAAAGCGCCGGGCGAGCAGGGCATCCGTTTCGCTGCTTTTTCCCCACCAGAGGCTGTCTCTTGATCACAACTATTGGTGCTCAAGAGACTGCGCCAGTTCGTAGCCTTCCAGGAGGGTCTGGAGTCGAAATCAGCCCTCCCATAATGCCGCTATTGAAGCCCGCCCCGTTCGTTTAGTGTCCTTCCAGCCCCCCAGCTTGGCCAGGCTCCGGTACGCCCATCTCATATCCGGCACCTTGGTTGGCAACGGCGTTTTCTCTACCTTTCGCCAAAGCAGCTTCCACCCCGTCGGGCCTATCACCGTTTCGCAGCTTTGATTCTGTGCCGATGACTCCTCGTTGATAAACCTCAATTGCAACAGACGCACCGCGATAAACGACAAGATGACGCACATCCGCTTCAGGTTATCCATGCTCTGCATCCTTAAGGTTTCTACCCGAGTGCCGGCACTCTTCCAGACCTTGTGATAATCCTCGATAAGCCAGCGCCGCTCGTAATAGCCGATAACCTTGCGGGCCTGTGCATCGTCGGTCACGGCTTCACTAGTCAGCAGGTGCCACTCCAGCCGGTCAGAGGCATCGCCCTGCTCAATGCATCCCACGTAGTAGAGCGGGATATCCGGCTCGTTACGCTTGTTGGCCGGAGCCTTTAGGGTGACTTTGGTAAACTTGATGTCGAGCACGGCCTCTCTGGCTTTTCTGCCGCCCCGCTGCGGTATTTTGACGACCTTGGTGCCGGCAGAGTGGCACTGCCGGGCATAGTCGTAGAGCTTGTGGTCATGCTCTTCGATACAGCGACTTTGCATCGAGCGCACCACAAAGCGTTGTTGGTTGCTCTGCTTGTAATGCAGATATTCGTAGATATCCGCTTCCCGGTCACAGACCGAGATAACGTTGGCCATCTGAGTGCCGAGACGGGCGGCAAAGGCCACGGATGCCTCCTCCCACTTGCGACTCTCTTTCTCCTTGTAAGGCCGGGTGGCATGCCGGTGGCTCTCTCCCCGCTTGCTGACATCACGGGTCCAGATACGCTGTGCAATCATGCCGACCACCTGCGATTTATGCGGAGCAAACAACAAGACGGAGTGAGCCAGCAGAGCGCGACTACTGCCTTGATTGGTGTGCCCCAGCTCATCATGGACGCTGGCATGGTTGAAGGTCAGGGCCGTGGTATCTTCCAGTGCCAGCAACAGGTCGTAGTCCCTGGCTAGGGCTGCGGTGGTGGCAAAGCCTGCATCAGCAATGGCATCGGCATTGACATGGTGGTTGCGAATAAAGCGATATGAGCCTTCCATGTCGGCGGGTGAGAGGGGAAGTTGTGACACGCAATCTCCGGGTTGTTGAGCAAGGGCGGTGGCGAGTTTGACGAGACGTTCAGTGCGTCTGGGGTCCTTGAGATTGGCATGGCCAAACTGGTCGAATGCCCATTGTTCGAGTTGGGTGAGATGCATATTAGAGCCGTGATAAGGGATGGCAAAAGAGTCAGATCACGGAGAAGGGAAAAGGTTCAAAAAAATCCCCAAGCGATGCTTGGGGATTTGTGTATAAGAGACAGACCAGAGGGGGGCTTGCCGTGTGGCACGCAGGGCGTCGTCGGCCGGGTCGCCAAACCAGAAATCGAGCAGAGGCTGCCTGGGTTGCATGGGGACTCCTTGCTGGTGTGTTGAGGAGGGCCAATAACAAATGGCTCCGGGGTGCTGCCGAAACGGTAGCTTCTCGTTACACTGTGCCATCTTTTGCCCGAAAGAAGTCACCCCAGATGGCGAGCGACTGTTGCCTGGCTCGGCCGATGATGGCCTGCGATCGCCATGAGGTGGCCCTGCTGACCTTGGTGGTTATCAGACCGCACACCTCTCTCCCGGGGTTGTTCTCACTGATATAAGGAATCTCTAATATGGCCGGAACCAGTTTGTTGGCCCTGCTCGATGATATCGCCAGCGTGCTCGATGACGTGGCGCTGATGACCAAGGTCGTGGTGGACAAGCGCGAGACATTTTCGGGAAGACGTTTCTCACTGATATAAGGAATCTCTGATATGGCCGGAACCAGTTTGTTGGCCCTGCTCGATGATATCGCCAGCGTGCTCGATGACGTGGCGCTGATGACCAAGATGGCGGCGAAGAAGACCACCGGGGTGCTGGGGGACGATCTCGCCCTCAACGCGGAGCAGGTCTCCGGGGTGCGCGCCGAGCGGGAGCTGCCGGTGGTGTGGGCGGTGGCCAAGGGCTCATTTCGCAACAAGCTTATTCTGGTGCCTGCCGCCATCGCAATCAGTGCGCTGGTGCCCTGGCTTATCACCCCGCTCTTGATGTTGGGTGGCGCCTACCTTTGCTTTGAGGGGGCCGAGAAGCTGGTGCACAAGTTCCTGCCCCATGGGGCGAGCGAGGGGGAGGTACAGGCCGCCCCCATTCCCGAGGATTTGGTCGCGTTTGAGCAGCAGAAGGTGAAAGGGGCGATCCGCACTGACTTCATTCTCTCCACCGAGATCATCGTCATCGCCCTTGGCACGGTACAGGGGGCGAGCATCGCCCTGCAGCTCTCGGTGGTGGCGGGCATCGCCGTGCTGATGACCATCGGGGTATACGGGCTGGTGGGGCTGATCGTCAAGCTTGATGACATCGGTCTGCACCTGCTGCAAAAGCCCGATGGCAGCGCCCTGCGCCGCGCAGTAGGGCAGGGGCTGCTGGTGACGGCGCCCCGTCTTATGCACCTGCTGGCACTGGTCGGCACCATCGCCATGTTTATGGTGGGCGGTGGCATTTTGGTGCACGGCTGGCCTTTTGCCCATCACCTGATTGAAGGCGCAGCCGCAGTTGTCGCCACCCTGCCTGCGGTCGGTGCAGCCCTTGCGGTGGTGACACCGACCCTGCTTAACGCCGTGGTCGGGGTGGTGGCGGGTCTGCTGCTGGTTGCGGTGATGACGCAGGTGAATCGCCTTGCCCCGGCCAAAGGATAAGTGAGCTCGCGGGCCATGCTCTCTCTTTTTTCCTCTTTTCATTTTTCTGCCTTCGGGCTTTTTTTGCCTGAGGGAGACCGAGCTTCGGGCTTGCTGCCCGCAGGCCTGTTGCTCCTCCCGGTGAAGGACTTTGCGAGAAGCTATGTATCAACAACAGTGGAATAACGACCATATCTACCCGGGCCTCGACAGCCCCGAGCTGGAAGCGGACATGCGCGCCGCCCGCCACGCGCTGGAAGAGCTGGCCAGCTATATGGCAGGTCTGGACGGGGTGCGCGGTGATGACGCCGCGTTGCAGGATTTTTTGCGGGAGGTGCGGCTGCGCGCCCGAGATATTCGCCATATCGGCTGGAACGTCGCCATTCTGGCGGCGTGTCGCGGCAGCCAGGATGCGCGGGATCCGCAGGCCAAACAGCTGGCGTCCCGTGCCCGTGCCCTCAACGCCGATCTGTTCAAGACCCTGGCGCCGGTGGACGATCTGATGCTGGCGTTGCCGGAAGAGAAGTTCGCCGCGCTGATGGCGGATCCGCTGCTCGGTGAGGAGGCATACCGCCTGCGCCATGAGCGTCGCTTGCAGGATCAGCGCCTGCCGGTGGAGGCGGAGCAACTGGTGATCGGTCTGGGCACCGATGGCCTGCACGCCTGGGGCAACCTCTACAACGATCTGGTGGGCAAGATCCGCTTGACCATTGATGGCCGCGAGATGGGGTTGGCCGAGGCGAGCAATCTGCTCTCCAGCCCGGTGCGGGCATTGCGCCTTGAGGCGTTTGATGCCATCAGCGCCGGTTGGCAAGGGGAGCAGGAGACGGTTGCCGCCATCCTCAACGCCCTCAACGGCTGGCGGCTGGAGCTGGCCCGCCAGCGCGGTAAAACCCGTGTGCTCGATGCGCTGGATCTCTCCTGTCACCAGAGCCACATCGAGCGTGCCACCCTCGATGCCCTGATGAGCGAAACCTGGCGGGCCCGTGGGCTGGGCCAGCGGGCCTTGGGGCTGATGGCTGCGCGGCTCGGACTAGGCGAGCTGGGGCCGGAGGATCTCTTTGCGCCGCCGCCAGCCTCCAGCAGCCGCGATATTCCTTTTGCCGAGGCGATCGAGTTGATTGCCGATGCCTTTAGCCGTTTCGATACCGAGATGGGGGCGTTTGTCCGTATGATGGCCGAGAAGGGGTGGATTGATGCGGCGCCCACGCCAAATCGCCGCACCGGTGCCTACTGCACCAAGTTTGCCGCGCCGGTCGAGCCGCGGGTCTTTGTCACCTATGCCGGCACAATGGATAACGTCATCACCCTGGCCCATGAGCTGGGTCACGCCTGGCACAACTGGGTGATCCGCGATCTGCCGATGAGTCAGCGCAGCTACCCCATGACGTTGGCGGAGACCGCCTCCATCTTCGCCGAAACCCTGGTGCGCAGCGCCCTGTTTGAACAGGCGCAAAGCCCGGAAGATCAGCTGGCCATCGCCTGGGCAGAGGCCGACGGCGCTGCCACCTTCCTGGTCAATATCCCGGCCCGCTTCGATTTCGAACAGGCGCTGGTGGCCGAGCGGGCGCAGGGGTATGTACCCGCAGAGCGACTCAAGGCGTTGACCAACGAGGCGTGGGGACGCTGGTATGAGGGGAGCCTGACCCGCTACCACCCCATGTTCTGGGCGGCCAAGGCGCACTTCTCCATCGCGGGGCTGGGCTTTTACAACTACCCCTATCTGTTCGGTTATCTGTTCAGCCTCGGGGTCTATCAGCAGTTGATGGGCCGCAAGGCGGCGGGGGAAGCGGGAGTGGCCGAGGCATATCGTGCCTTGCTGCGCGATACCGGCCGGATGAGCGCCGAAGACCTGGTGGCCAAACATCTGGGGCAAGATATCCGTGAGGCCGCCTTCTGGCAGGAGAGTCTGGCACAGGTGGCGCAGGCGGTTGAACGCTTCGAGCAGTTACCTGTCTGATGTTGGCTAGGCTCCTGCCTGCATGTGCTGGCGGGAGCGGGCCAGAGGGGGCAATCAGGGGTGGGGCGTGATCCAAAGCAAGAAAGTTGGATGTTTTGGTGGCGCGCGGGGCCGCCGCTGGGGTAGTTTCGATAAAATCGACACAGATCCTGAGGTCTTATCCATGATCATCTATCTGCATGGCTTCGATGCCACCAGCCCGGGCAATCACGAGAAAGTGCTGCAGTTGCAATTTATTGATGATGATGTGCGTTTCGTGCACTACAGCACGGTTCACCCCCGTCATGATATGAGCCACCTGCTCAAGGAAGTGAAGAAGCAGCTCGACATGAGCACCGATCCCAAACCGCTGATCTGCGGCGTGGGGCTAGGTGGTTACTGGAGCGAGCGGATCGGCTTTCTGTGCGGCATTCGCCAGGTGATCTTCAACCCCAACCTCCATCCAGAAGAGAACATGCAGGGCAAGATCGACCGGCCGGAGGAGTATGACGATATCGGTACCAAGTGTGTAACTGAATTTCGTAATAAAAACTCAGGAAACTGCCTGTGCATCCTTTCCGTTCAGGATGAAGTGCGCGATAATCGCGACACTGAACGTGAATTGAAGAACTATTACGACATCGTGTGGGATGAGCGCGAGACCCATAAATTCAAAAATATCTCGCACCATCTGCAGCGGATGAAGGCCTTTAAAGAAGCCTGATCCATCACGTCGACCGATTTCGTTTTAGGGAGCCAATGGCTCCCTTTCGTTTTGAGGAACCAAGGAAAATCATCATGATGAATATTGTCGTTGTAGGCGGCGGCGCCGGTGGCCTGGAGCTGGCCACCAGTCTGGGTCGCAAGCTTGGCAAAAAGAACAAGGCCAAGATCACCCTGGTTGACCGTAACCGCACCCACCTGTGGAAACCCCTGCTGCACGAAGTGGCCACCGGCTCCATGGATGCGGGCATCGATGCCCTGAGCTACCAGTCCCATGCCAAGAACCACGGTTTCGACTTCCAGCTCGGCACCCTGACCGACATCCAGCGCGATGAGAAGCGCATCGTGCTGGCCCCGATCCACGACGACAATGGCGACATCGTGGTCAACGAGCGCGCCGTGCCTTACGACATCCTAGTGATGGCCATCGGTTCTGTCTCCAACGACTTCAACACCAAGGGGATCAAGGATCACTGCATTTTCCTCGATAGCCCCTCCCAGGCGCACCGCTTCCACAACAGCATGATGAACCGCTTCCTGCAGTTCGCCACCGAATATAAGCCGGGCGACAAGGTGAAGATTGCCATCGTTGGCGGCGGCGCCACCGGTGTAGAGCTCTCTGCCGAGCTCTACAACGCGGTCGAGCAGCTCTACGCCTACGGTTTCAAGAACCTCACCACCGACAGCCTGAAGGTGACCCTGGTGGAAGCGGGCCCGCGCATCCTGCCGGCCCTGCCGGAGCGCATCAGCGGTGCCGCCCATCAGGAGCTGGTCAAGCTGGGTGTGGATGTGCGTACCGCCACCATGATCACCGAAGCGACCAGCGATGGTCTGCACACCAAGGATGGCGAGCTGATTGAAGCGGACCTCATGGTGTGGGCGGCCGGTATCAAGGCGCCGGACTTCATGAAGGATATCGCCGGTCTTGAGACCAACCGCATCAACCAGCTGGTGGTGAAAGAGACACTGCAGACCACCCGTGACGAGAACATTTTCGTTATCGGTGACTGCGCCGCCTGCCCGCAGCCGGATGGCAAGTTTGTGCCGCCGCGCGCCCAATCTGCCCACCAGATGGCCAGCCAGGCGTTCAAGAACATTCTGGCCAAGATGAACGGTGGCGAGATGAAGCCCTACCTCTACCACGACCACGGTTCGCTGGTGTCGCTCAGCCGCTTCTCCACCGTGGGCAGCCTGATGGGCAACCTGATGCGCGGCTCCATGATGGTTGAAGGCTACATCGCCCGTCTGGTCTATATCTCGCTCTACCGGATGCACCAGATTGCATTGCACGGCTATATCAAGACCGGCCTCATCATGCTGGTGGGCCGCATCAACCGGGTACTGCGCCCGACCCTGAAGCTGCACTAAGCCAGTAACTGGCACAATTCGGAAGATCAAAAGGAGAGGCGATGGCCTCTCCTTTTTTATGGGCGAAAATCAGGGAAGAGAGAGTTACTGGCCCAGATAGGTGCGGTCGAAGAAGGTATTGACCCAGTGGGGGCGGTAGATGGCCAGCACCGTCATCGCCATGCCGTTGAGCAGGGCTTCGGGAAAGAGCAGCAGTGGCCAGATGGAGAGGTAATCCGCCGTGATGGTGTGCCAGGGGTAGCTGTCGCTCAGCCCCATCAGCAATGCGCTGGCCACCACCTTGACCGAGATGGCGAGGGCGCCACCGAGAAAGGCTGCAACGAAGATATAGACAAAGAGGTGGCGCGGCAGCCAGGCCCAGCTAGCCAGAAACAGCAGCCAGCTGGTGGCCACCGGCAGGGCGATGCCAATCAGCGCCTGCCAGCCAAAATCGGCCAGATTGGTGACGCCGAAGTAACCGAGCACCAGCAGGGTCAGACAGGGGGCGAGCAGCGCCAGCCGCCAGCCCAGCAGCAGGGTGAGGGAGGTGAGCCCGAGAAAATGGACCTCCAGCCCCTCATGCAGACCGGCCCGCAACGTCCAGATCGGCACCAGTGCGATGGCACTGCCCAGCAGCAGGTGCTGATAGAGGGGGTTGTCATGGAGGGTTTGCCACAGGGAGCTGCGCAGGCTAAAGGCCAGCAGTATCAGCCAGATCAGGAGGGCGGCGAGTTGTCCTTCACTCATCTTGTCGTCCATTCATGCAGTAGCGGTGAGTCCCGACCGCCCCATAGCAGAGCAGGCTGACGAATCAGCCTGCTTTTATACCATCAATATTTGACGTTGTTGTGGTACTTGCCGAGGATGCCCTTGACCCGTTCCATGGTCTCCTTGCTGGGGGGCTTGATCCCGCTCAGCTCGTACGGGTCGCCCAGCACGTCCCACTTGTGTTTGCCAAGTTCGTGGTAGGGGAGCAGTTCCACCTTCTCCACGCTCTCGCCCAGCGCGGCGATAAACTGACCCAGCCCTTCGGCGCTCTCATCGTCGTCGCTCCAGGTCGGCACCACCACGTAGCGGATCCACATGGTCTTGCCTTTGGCCGCCAGATAGCGGGCAAACTCCAGGGTGTACCTGTTGCTGACGTGGGTCAGCGGAATGTGTTTTTCGTCATTGATCTGCTTGATGTCGAGCAGCACCAGATCGGTCTGGTCGAGCAGCTTGTCCACCTGTTCGTCTAGATGACGGACGAAGCCGTTGGTATCGAGACAGGTGTGGATCCCTTTCTCTTTGCAGGCGGTAAACAGTTCGGTAATGAAAGCCGGTTGCAGCATGGCTTCACCGCCGGACGCTGTCACGCCACCGCCGGAGGCATTCATGAAGTGGCGATAGCTGGTGATGTCACTCATCAACTCCGGTACGGTCACTTCACGGCCACCCTCGGTATCCCAGGTATCGCGGTTGTGACAGTACTTGCAGCGCATCAGGCAGCCTTGCATGAATACGATAAAGCGTATCCCCGGACCATCGACAGTGCCGCAGGTTTCGACGGAATGGATCCGGCCAATGGTGCCGTGAGATCCTGCTGGCTGGCTGATTTCAACGACAGGGATCCGATTAATGACAGACATAAACAACTCCAACGATTCGAGCAGGCCGTTATTTTATGACATAAACCCCTATTGATCCTACACCTTTAGTCCGGTGCCCGGCTGCCAAGCAGCTGCTCCAGCGCCTTGACGGTGAGCGGCCGACTGGTGAGAAACCCTTGATAATGCTGGCATCCCAACGTTTTGAGGATAGCCAGCTGCGCCTCCTCTTCCACCCCTTCGGCGGTGACGGTAAAACGGAAGACCTGGGCCAGATCGAGTATCGCCTTGACGATAGCTCTGTCCTGTTCGCTGTGCACCAGGGTCTGAATGAAGCTTCTGTCAAGCTTCACCTCATCGGCGGGCAGATCCCGCAGATAGGCCAGCGACGAGTAGCCGGTACCGAAGTCGTCGATGGAGAGGAGGATGCCGAGCTCCTTGAGCTGGCGCATTCTGGCGATGCTCTCGCGCCGATTCTCCAGTACCACCGATTCGGTCACCTCCAGCAGCAGGCGGGAGGGGGGCACGCCGGTGTCGCGCAAGATGTATTCTACCTGTTGCACGAAGCCCTGGGTGTGGAACTGGCGGGCACTGACGTTGACCGACAGATGGGGGATCTGCAGGCCACGGTTGAGCCAGAAACTGTATTGGGCACAGGCGGTCTTCATCACCCAGTAGCCAATTTCCAGAATGAGGCTGGTTTCTTCGGCGATGGGGATGAACTCTCCGGGTGGCACCATGGTGCCGTCGCTGCGCTGCCAGCGCAGCAGCGCCTCGATGCCCGACAGCGAGCCATTGTCGACCCGGTATTGCGGCTGATAGTGCAGTTGCAGCTCGTGATGGCGCAGGGCATCGCGCAACTGGTTGGTGAGGGTCAGCCGGTTCTTCTCGTGCCGGGCCATCGCCTCGGTGAAGAAGACGTAGTGGCCCTGACCCACCCGCTTGGCCATGTGGGTCGCGGTGTCGGCCTGTTGCATCAGGACCAGATGGTCCGTCTCGTTACCGGAGAAGAGGCTGATCCCCACCGAGGCGCTGCAGTGCAGTTTGTGATCACCGATGTCGAACGGGGTCCGAAATAGCCCCATCAGTTCGCGGGCGAAGTGCTCCGCCAGAATTTTGGCGGTGACTTCCCCTTGTCCCAGCTGGGTAAAGAGCAGGGCAAACTCATCCCCCGAGATGCGCGCCTGCACCAGATTGTCCTGGGGCAGCTCCTTGAAACGTAGCACCACGGCCTGCAGCAGCTGATCGCCGCAGGCGTGACCGAGGGAGTCGTTAATCGACTTGAAGTTATCGAGATCCAGCAGCAGCAGGGCACCCCACTGGCCGTTGGGAGCGCTCAGGGTCTGCTGCAAAATATGGTTGAGGCTGCGCCGGTTGTGCAGGCCGCAGAGATCGTCGTAGTAGGCGAGCTGTTCGATGTGTCTGGCGGCCTCTTTTTCCTGGGTGATGTTGTAGAAGCTGCAGATGAAGTGGCTGAGCTCCCCCTGCGCATCCTTGACCCCGTTCACCATCAAGCGTACCGGAAAGAGGTGACCATCCTTGTGCAGGCAGCGCTCTTCCCCGAGCCAGAACTCCTGCTCGTTGACGGTGCGGTTAACATCCTCCTTGAGATGATCCCCGTAGTAGGTGGGGCGCAGCTTGCGAATGGAGTGACCGATCACCTCTACCTCGCCAAATCCGGTGATCCGGCTGAAGGAGTGGTTGACCTTGAGGATGATGCCGTTGTGATCCATCACGATCAGCCCATCGTGGGTATTGAAGGCCACTTCAGCCAGCCGCAGGGCGTCGTCGGCGGCGAGGCGTTTGAGCTCGATGGCGGCCCGCTCGTGCTGATTGCTCAACAGATCCAGCAGCTGTTCGGGCTCCTCAAGGGGGGTATCGAGCAGCAGGGTGATCTGGCCAATGGGGGCACCGCTTTGACCATGGAGCGGAATGCCGATGTAAGCGCTGGCATTGAGGGCCAACAGCCGGGTTGCCTTGGGATAACGCGCGGGCAGATCTTCCACATAGATGGCCTGACCATGCTGGAGTAACTCCTGAGCGGGGCCGGGGTCGAGCTGGATGGGCTTGAGGGTGGAGAAGTGCTCCCCGTTAAACACACAGCGGGGAATGATCCAGAGCTCCTGACCACGGGGCTGGAATTCGCCGATCCAGCCCACTCGGGCGCCGCTGGCGTTCATGGCCCAACTTACTAAGGTCTTGCAGTAGTCGATGCCGGTCTGCTGGTGCAGCTCGGGCGGGAGGGCCAGTTCGGCGCGGCGCTCTTCCGGTTGTGGCTGCCAGTGACCGAGCAGCTGGGCGCTGCTGCGCACCAGTTGCAGCATCTCCTCGCTGAGCGGGGTGGGGTCGAGATACTCGAGACTCAGCACCCCGAATAGCTTGTCCTGCTCCAGCAGGGCGCCATCCAGACGTGAGCGCACACCAGCACTGGTCAGATAGAGGTGATTGCTCAGCATTGGCTGGTGGGCCGCTTCCGAGAAGCTCAACGATTTGCGGGTACGCAGGGCGCGGATATAGCGGCTGTCGCCGCGAATGGGGTAGAGCGCCTCGACCCCCAAGGTGAACACCGGGGTGAGCTGCTCGCAGCCCAGCTCGCCGTTGGCCTGATAGTGCCAGAGGATGAGCCGATCGGCCCCCAAACTCTCTTTCAGGGCCTCGAGCAGGGGCGCATACTGCTGCTGGCTCGCCATCTGGCTGAGGCGCGGCAACTGCAATGCCAGATCGGCGATGGGCTCTTGGCGAAGGTTCTGCAGACAGATGAGCCAGAAGCCATCCTGCTCGTGGGCGAGGGCGATGTGCCACAGCTGGCTGGCAAAGCGCACGGTGATCTTGCCGCCATGACCGTTGGCCAGCAGTTGTTCGATGGGCAGACGCAGGGCATCGGGCAGCTGGGCAGGCCAGGGGGCGTGCGGCTCGTCGAGCCAGTAGAGCGGGGTTTGCATCACGTCGGTCAGGGCGACCAGCCGTTGACTGCGCAGATCCAGACGGAAAAAGAGCGGCGTCTGGAGAGCAGGAGGAAGATGACTGAGAGCGGTAGACGACATGAACAAACAACATCCTGTTAAGCAACCGTCGGGGTTGCAAGAATACTGCAAAATGGTGTGAAACAAAATTTCATTGAATTCTAAATTAGAAAAGTCTAATTTATTGCCCATTATCATGAATGAGGAGTCTTGCAGATGAAACGGATCCTGATTATCGGTGGTGTCGCGGGGGGCGCATCGGCGGCGGCTCGCGCTCGTCGTTTGAGTGAAGAGGCAGAGATCGTGATGTTTGAGCGGGGCGAATTTGTCAGCTTTGCCAACTGCGGTCTGCCCTACCACATCGGGGGCGATATCCCCGACCGGGATGCCTTGCTGCTGCAGACTCCCCAGAGTTTCAAGCGCCGTTTCAACGTCGATGTGCGGGTCTTCCACGATGTGATCGAGATCGACAAGGCGGGCAAGACCTTGCTGGTGCGCAACCTGCAAACCGGTGAAGAGCAGCGCGAGCATTACGATGTGCTGCTGCTGAGCCCGGGGGCGGCGCCGATCCGTCCTCCTTTCCCCGGTATCGACAGCCCCCATGTCTATACCTTGCGCAACATCCCGGACATGGATCGCATTCTGGCGGCCCTGCACCACGATCAGCCGCGCCATGTTACCGTGGTGGGCGGTGGTTTTATCGGGCTGGAGATGATGGAGGCGCTGCACCAGCGCAAGCTGGATGTCACCCTGCTGGAGCTGGCCGATCAGGTGATGGCGCCGGTGGACAAGGAGATGGCCAACATGCTCCATGCCCGCATCCGGGAAGAGGGGATCGATCTGCGCCTGCGCACCGGCCTCACCGCCATCGAGAGTCTGGATCTGCCTGCCGAGAAGACCTCTGCCGTGCCGACCGCCAACAGCGGTGGCCTGCGCCTGACCCTCAATGATGGTTCACATCTCGACACCGGCCTGCTGATCCTCGCCATCGGCGTCAAACCTGAAACCCTGCTCGCCGCCAAGGCGGGGCTGGAACTGGGCCCACGCGGCGGCATCAAGGTGGATGCCGGCATGCGTACCTCGGATCCCTTTATCTTTGCGGTGGGGGATGCGGTGGAAGAGATTGACTTCGTCACCGGCGAATCTGTGCTGATCCCGCTGGCGGGCCCCGCCAACCGGCAGGGGCGCATCGCCGCCGACAACATGCTGGGCCGAAGCGAAACCTACAAGAAGACCCAGGGCACTGCCATCTGCAAGCTGTTCGATCTGGCGGTGGCCAGCACCGGCCTCAACGAGAAGCGACTGGTGCAGCTGGGATTGCCGTTCGAGAAGGTCTATGTCCACCCGGGCAGCCATGCCGGTTACTACCCGGGCGCCCATCCGGTCAGCCTCAAGCTGCTGTTTGCCCCGGATGGCAAGATTTATGGCGCTCAGGCCATCGGCAAGGATGGTATCGACAAGCGCATCGATGTGCTGGCGGTGGCCCAGCGCGCCGGTCTGACCGTGTTTGACCTGCAGGATCTGGAGCTCACCTATGCGCCGCCGTTCGGCTCGGCCAAGGATGTGATCAACATGGCGGGCTTTGTGGCCAGCAACCACTTGAAGGGGGATACCTTGCTCTGCCACGTGGCCGAGGTGCAGGCTCGCCACCCGCACCAGCTGGTGGTGGATGTGCGCAATGGCCCCGAGCTCGACAAGCTGGGCCGCATTCCGGGGGCGCTGCATATCCCCCTCGACGAATTGCGTGGTCGCCTGCATGAGCTGCCCAAGGACAAAGAGCTGCTTATCAGCTGTCAGGTCGGGCTGCGCGGCCATGTCGCTTGCCGCCTGCTGAGCCAGCACGGCTTTAAAGTGAAAAATCTCTCCGGCGGCTTCAAAACCTGGCAGATGGCCACCGCCGAGTAACCGTTTTATTTCTGTGCCTGTTTGCCCCTCTCCCTTGTGCGTGCAAGCTGAGGGGCTTTTTCTCTGCGCCGATCGCCCTCTTTGCATCTCCCTGCTGTAGCAATATTTCGACACACTTTTTTTTCGGTGCCGGACAAAATTAACGTTTTGTTCAGGGGATCGGTGCTATAACCCCTGCCTCGTTCATGATGAACCGTGTAGTAGGGAGAGTGACATGCTGGATATGCTGATGGCCATTTGGCATCAGGATTTTGACGCCCTGGTTCAGATGCAGGCGGTGCCCCTGCTGATCAGTTGCCTGATGCTGGTACTGCTGCTGGAGTCCGCATTCGTCTTCCTGCCCCTGCCGGGGGACAGCCTGGTACTGCTGGCCGGTGGGTTGGTGGGCATGGGGGTATTTGGCCCCGAAGTGACCCTCTGTTTTCTACCGCTGGCGGCGGGGCTGGGATCCGTGCTGGCGTACTGGCAGGGGCGGGCTCTGCAGCGCACCCGCTTTATGGAGCATATCGAGCGGATGTTGCCGCCCGACAGTCTGCCCAAGGCGACCCGGCTGCTGAAAAAGTACGGTTTTCTGGCGATGTTCTCCTCCCGCTTTATCCCGTTCGTGCGGGTCTTGACCCCCATGCTGATGGGGATTGGCCGCCTGAGCGTGCTGCGCATGTGCATGGCCAGCTTTGCCAGTGCCTTTATGTGGGCGCTTTGTCTCAGTTTGGTGGGCAAGCTGGCGATGAATACCCCCTTCTTCCTCCACCACAGCGAGCTGTTGACCCGGGCGCTGATTATTACTTCGCTGGTGCTGTTTCTGGCGGCCGTCATGGCCATCCTGTTTCGCTGGTTCAAAGGCGGAGCAAAAAACGAGACCAGCCACGACTAGATGACAACCCTTGCCGCACTGAATCAGTGGGCAAGGGGGGTCTCGTGCAGCAGGGACGCGGAATTGTGCCCATTCGGGTAATGCGCTTTGTGTCGGGTGAGCAGGATGCCTTATCCTGTTTCCTGCCACGCTGCGTTTGCAGCGCTCCAACTCGGGATGGAACCTATGCGCCTCTTCGACTCTCCCTCTCACCGCTCTACTGCTGGAACCTGCGCCCTACACCACCGCTGGCCGGCCCTGCTGCTGTCCGGGTTGGCCGGTTTGCTGCTGGCCGGTTGCGGCCCCAACAAGCCTGTCGTCAATGGGCCGACCACAGATTCCGCAGCCCGGCAGGAGGCCGGAGCGCCAGCTACTGTGGTGCAGGCCAATGCCCGTCAATATCGCGATGCCCCGGCACTGGCGCTGGTCTTCTCCGGCCCATTGGCGCCCAAGGCAAACTGGCAGAGCTGGCTAGCGGTGAGCGAGGGGGGCAAGCAGCTGCAGGGGGAGTGGATCCTCGCCGACGATGGCCGCACCCTCTATTTCCCGAACGTCCAGCCCGATAAAAGCTATGAGGTGAGTCTCAAGACAGGGCTGGGCCCATCCCCCCAGAGCTGGACTCTCAAGACCCGGCCGCTGGAGGCGGGGGCTTCGTTTACCGCCAGCGGCATGGTATTGCCGCTGCGCGACGAGCTGCGCCTGCCCATCAGCGCGGTCAACGTGGACGAGGTCAATATCGACTTCTTCCGGGTCGAGGCCGAATATCTGCCCCGCTTTCTTGCGGAATACCGCCCCGGTGCCGGCATGGGCAACTGGGAGCTTGAACAGATCACCCAGCGGGCCAAGCGGGTATTCAGCGGCCGCTACGCATTGGAGCTCGATGCCAACCGGCGTGAGACCCGCCTTATCAATGTGAAGGAGCCGCAGCTGGCCGAGGCCGGTGTCTACTTTGCGGTGATGTCCCCCCTTGGCAACTACGACTGGCGCAAGGAGACCACCTATTTCGCGGTGAGCGACATGGGGCTCAGTGCCCGCCGTTACCGCGATCAGCTGGAGGTGTTCGTCAGCTCGCTGGCTACGGCTGATCCGCTCAAGGATGTGCAACTCTCCCTGCTCGACGAGAAGGGCAACCGGCTGCAGGTGCAAACCACGGATCTGCAGGGTCATCGCCGTTTCGATCAGGTGCAGGGTGCTCGCCTGCTGCTGGCCGAGCAGGGCAACCATCTGGCGGTGCTGCGCCTCGATGGCGCGGCGCTCGATCTCTCCACCTTCGATCTCGGCACCCAGCCCTGGCAGGCCCAGCAGCTCTATCTGTTCAGCGGGCGCGACCTCTATCGTCCCGGCGAGCGACTCGACAGCGAGATCCTGCTCAAGGGGCAGGATGGCCAGCTGCTGCCGGGGATGGCGGTGGAGCTGGAGGTGAAGCAGCCGGACGGCCAGCTGCTCGAACAGAAACGGCTGCTGCCGGATAGCCTTGGCGCCGCCCACTACGGCCTGCGTCTACCGGATGATGCGCCGCTCGGGCGTTGGACCATCAACCTCAAGACCGCTGCCGGCAGCCGCTTCGAGTGGCCTTTCCTGGTGGAGGAGTTCTTGCCGGAGCGATTGAAACTGCAACTTGGCAAGGGGCCGGATGGGGATGTGACGAGTCTGGACGCCGCCCTCACCCTGCCGCTGCAAGGGGACTATCTCTATGGTGCGCCAGCGAGTGCCACCAAGGCGAAGGCGGAGGTGAAGTTAAGCCGCGCCACCATGCCCTTTACCCAATGGCAGGAGTTCACCCTGGGTGACGTGCTGCTCGCCGAGCAGGCCAAGGATCTCGAGGCGCGCAGTCTTACCCTCGATGCGCAGGGGCGGGGGACTTTTTCACTGCAAGATGAGCTCGACGGGGTGCGCGGCCTCGGGCCGCTGGAGGTGGCCTATCGGGTGTCGCTCTCAGAGCCCGGTGGCCGCGCCGTCAATCGCAGTCGCACCCAGTATGGCTGGCCTGCAGGCAGCCAGTGGCCGGCGCTCAAGGCCGACTTCGTGGCCGATCGTGTGGAAGGGGGCAAGCCGCTCCCCTTCCAGATCCTCAACCTCGATGACAAGGGCCAGCCGGTGGCGGGGGCGGTGAAGGTGCGCCTTATCAACGAGTACCGCGACTACTACTGGCACTACGCCGATGGCGAGGGGTGGAAGTACGAGTTCAATAGCCAGCCCTATCTGGAGCAGGAGCAGACCCTGCAGCTGGACGGCAAGGGGCCGGCCCCGCTCATGCTGCAACTGGCGGCGGGCTGGTATCGGTTGGAGGTGGAGAACAGTCAGGGCCATCAATCGAGCCTGCGGGTGGAGATCGGCAGTTACGCCTGGGGCGGTGGTGGCGAGCAGGCACGGCCTGACAAGATTGCCATCACTCTCGACAAACGCGCCTATCAGGCGGGCGACAAGGCCAAAGTGACTCTGGTAGCCCCGCGCCCCGGTAAGGGCTTGCTGCTGGTGGAAGATGGCGACGGCCTGCGCTGGTGGCAGCGTATCGCGCTCAAGGGGGCCGGTGGCGATGCCAAGGATGCCCGCGGCGAGTTCGAGATCCCGGTCAGTCCCGAGTGGCAGCGCCACGATCTGCATATCTCGGCTCAGATCGCCGCGCCAGACAGCGCCTCCAAACCGGTCAGCAGCCAGCAGGGACAGAGCTTGCGCTCGGTCGGCTTGGTGCCGCTCACCCTGGATCGGGAAGCGCGCCGTCTGCCGCTTACCCTGAGCGCACCTGATAAAGCGGTGCCGCTCACCCGGCTGGAAGTGACCGCCACCTCCACCCCCAACAGTCAGGGGCGGGTGGTGCTGGCGGCGGTGGATCGGGGCGTGCTCAACATCAGTGACTACCAGCCCCTCGACCCGTTCGAGATCTTCTTTGGCCGCAAGCGCTTCTCCCAAGATTTGTTCGACAACTACGGCCAGGTGATCCCGCCGCAAGATGGCAAGCTGGCCCGCCTCAACTACGGGGGCGATAGGGCGCCGCTGAAAAAGGGTGGCGCGCTGGAGAGCCGGGTCGAGATCGCCGCACTCTGGAGCGGCGAGGTGAGTTTTGATGAGAGCGGCAAGGCGGTGATCCCGCTCGATCTGCCCAACTTCAACGGCGAGCTGGCGCTGATGGCACTGGCCTGGAACGAACAGCAAGTCGGTGAGGCCGAGCGCGCCGTCAAGGTGGTGGCGCCCTTGGTGGCCGAGATCGGCTGGCCACGCTTTGGCGCCAGAGGGGATGAGACCCGGGCGCTGGTGCAGCTGCGCAACATGAGCGGCGAGGATCAGAGCCTCTCCCTTGCCTGGACCCTCAGCGGCGGGCTGAAAGCAAATGGCGAGTTGCCCGGCACCCTGTCCCTTAAAAATGGCGAGGAGCAGTGGTTGACCCTGCCGCTCACCGTGATCGGGGCGAGCGGTGTGGCAAGCCTGCAGTTGGCGGCCAGCGGCAAGGATTTTGCCATCAGCCGCGACTGGACTTTGCCGCTGCGCTCCCCCTGGCCGGCCGAGACTCGCCAACGCTACCAGATGCTGGCCCCCGGCCAGCAGATGAGCTTTGCACCAACGGAGCTGGCCGGGCTGGATCGCGCCAACCTGCAGCGGCTGCTCAGCCTCTCCGGCACTCCGCCCTGGGATCCGGCAGCCCAGTGGCAGGCGCTGGCCGACTACCCCTACGCCTGTCTGGAGCAAACCATCTCTCGCGCCTGGCCTTACTTGCTGACCACGGCCGATGAGCGCACCGCCTGGCGCAAACCCGCAGAGGGCAAGAAAGCGATGAGTGAGGCGGACGTGCAGCGCGCCCTGCTGCAACGGCTGCAGCGGTTGCAACTGCCAAGCGGCGGCTTTGGCCTTTGGGATGGTCGCTCTGACGAGGAGCCGTGGCTCACCGCCTATGCCGCCGACTACCTGCTGGCCCGCAAGGAGGTGGGCGATACGGTGCCGGAGGCGATGCTCAATCAGGCGCTAAACCGGCTGCAGAGCTATCTCACCGACAGCCAGTACGGCGAGCGCTGGAGCAGTGCCCCCGAGCACAGCCGGTTGGCCTATCAGGCCTACAGCGCCTATGTACTGGCCCGGGTGGGCAAGGCGCCGCTCGCTACCCTGCGCCTCATATGGGAGCAGCAGGCTGATCACGCTCGCTCCGGTTTGCCGCTCTTGTACCTCTCGCTGGCGCTCTCGGCCATGGGGGATGAGCAGAACGCCGCCAAGGCCCTCAGCCGTGCATTGGCGACCGAGCGCGGGGACGACTATCTCGGGGATTACGGCTCGCCGCTGCGTGATCAGGCCCTTGAACTCTCCTTGCTGCGCCAGCACAAGCTGGCTGCGGAGCGCTGGCCTGATCTCAGCGCCAAGGTGGCCGATACCCTGGCTCACCGTCAGTGGCTCAGCACTCAGGAGCGGCTCGCCCTGCTGCGACTCGCCCGCTTCGACCCGGCCGTCGACTGGCAGGCCAGGGTCGCCTCATCCTCTGGCATTGAAGCCTTGAGCGGTTCGGCCGCCTTGCAGCAGAGCGCCCCCGAGGCACTGGCCGCGAGTACCGTCACCAACGAGGGCAAGGGCTCCCTCTATGTGCAGCGCACTCTGATCGGCTACCCCAAACAGGCTCCTGCCCGGTTGAGTCAGGGGATAAGCGTGACCCGCAGTTGGTTCAATAGCGACGGTCAGCGTTTTGATCCCGCCAAGGTGAAGGTGGGGGATCTGGTGGTGGTGCGGCTCAATGTCAGCAGTGAATCGGCGGTGCCCGATGCCCTGCTGGTGGAGATGGTGCCCGCTGGCTTCGAGCTGGAGAACCCAGCCCTTGGCCGCAGCATCAAGCTCGAAGAGCTCTCCATCGAGGGGAAACCGGCGTGGCAGAGCGAGTGGAACGACTATCTCAAGCATCAGGAGTTTCGCGACGATCGCTATACGGCGGCGCTGGATCTGAGCGAGGGGAGCAACCAGCAGCTGGTCTACCTGATGCGGGCGGTGACGCCGGGTCGCTATCAGGTGCCGCCGACCCAGGTGGAGGATATGTACCGCCCCGAGCTGCGTGCCGTGGGTGAGGATATCCATGAGGTGATCATCTCTGAGTAACATTCCCTCCCTTGAGCGGGTTCGCCCGCTCACTTTCTGGCAGCGTGGCTGGCTGAAATTGGGTCGCACTGGCCGCGCTGGCTGGCGCTGGCTTGGTCGTTTGCCACGCTGGCTGCGTGTCTCGGTGCTGGGAGTTGTCGCACTGCTGCTGTCATTGCTGGCGCTGGATCGTATTTTCCCACCGCCACCGCTCGACCCTGCCTACGCACGGGTGGTGCTCGACATGAAAGGGCGGCCGCTGCGCGCCTTTGCCGATACCAGCGGCGTGTGGCGCTACCCCGTGACCCTGGAGCAGGTCTCCCCCCGCTATATCGAGGCGCTACTGGGCTACGAGGATCGCTACTTCTGGCGTCATCCCGGGGTCAATCCGGTGGCCATGGTGCGCGGGGTCTGGCAGTGGCTGCGTTACGGGCGCGCCGTGTCGGGCGGCTCGACTCTTACCATGCAGGTGGCCCGCCTCATCGAGCCCTACCACAGGAGCGTGCCCGGCAAGCTGCGTCAGATGGCCCGTGCGCTGCAACTGGAGTGGCACTACGACAAGCGCACCTTGCTCACCGTCTACCTCAACCGGGCGCCGTTTGGCGGCAACCTGGAGGGGGTGCAGGCGGCAAGTTTTGCCTATCTCGGCAAGAGCGCCGCCAAGCTGACCTATGCCGAGGCGGCGCTGTTGGCGGTGCTGCCGCAGGCTCCCAGCCGCAACCGGCCGGACCGGCATCCCGAGCGGGCCCGCGCCGCCCGCGACAAGGTGATGCAGCGACTGGTGGCGCAAGGGGTCTGGCCCGAGCCGGTGTGGTTGGAGGGACGCATCGAGCCGGTGCTGGTTCGCGGCCATTTCACCCCGATGGAGGCGCCGCTGTTTGCTCGTCTGGCCGCCGACAGCCATCCGGGCGCCCTGGTGCACACCACCATAGACGGCGATCTGCAGCGCTGGCTGGAGACGCGGGTGGCGAGTTATATCCGCCGCTTCCCCGAGCAGACCTCTGCTGCGCTGCTGCTGGTGGACAACAAAACCATGGCGGTGCGCGCCTATGTGGGTAGCGCCGAGTATGGCAATTTGCGCCGCCACGGTTATCTCGACATGGTGCAGGCAATCCGCTCTCCCGGCTCCACCCTCAAGCCCTTTATCTACGGTCTGGCCATGGATGAAGGGTTGGTGCACTCGGCCTCCCTGCTTTCCGATGCGCCGAGGCTGGGCTCGGATTACAGACCCGCCAACTTTTCCGGCGCCTTTCAGGGGCCGGTGACGCTCGCTCAGGCACTGCAGCAATCCCTCAACGTGCCGGCGGTGCAGGTGCTGGAGGCGCTCGGGCCCGACAAGCTGGTCAGCCGCCTCGACAACGCTGGGGTGCGGCTGGCGCTCTCCGACAAACCCAATCCGGCCATTGCGCTGGGGGCGGCGGGCATTCGGCTCGAGCAGTTGGTGGCGCTCTACAGCGCGCTGACCCGGCAGGGGCAGGTGGCGATGCCGGTCTGGCTGGCGGGGCAGCAGGCGGTGTCACGCCCCTTGCTGAGCCCGGGCGCGGCCTGGATCATCTGGCAGATCCTGAGCGCGCAGGGACGGGCTGATCAGCCTTTTGCCAGTGAGGCGACCGGCCGGGTCAACCGGCTGGCCTGGAAGACTGGTACCAGCTATGGCTATCGCGACAGCTGGGCGATGGGGGTCTCCGGTCGCTGGACCATCGGCGTCTGGCTGGGGCGCCCCGACGGTACCCCCATGCCCGGTTTTTACGCCCAGAGCGCAGCGGTGCCGCTGCTGCTCTCGGTCTACTCGCGGCTCTCGGACAACAGCCCTCTGCCGGCACAGCCCAATACGGTGAGCGAGGCTGAGGTCTGCTGGCCGCTGGGGCGCAAGGCGAGCGCGACCCTGCCTGAAGCCTGTTTGCAGCGCCAGAGTGCCTGGTTGCTGGAAGGGCGCGATCCTCCCACCTTGCCGGATCCCATGGACTGGCCCTCGCCGCTGCGCCAAGTGGCGCTGACCGCCGAGGGCAAGCCGACCCTGGCACGCTGCCAAGATGCGGCGCAATCCGGTTTTCGGGCGCTCTGGCCATTGTCACTGGAGCCGTGGCGAACGCCCGGCGAGCGACGACAGGCGCTGCTTGCAAGTGGTTGTGCTGGGGAAGGGCAGAGTGCCGAGCTGCAGGCCCCTATTCGCATTGTGGCGCTGGGGGAGGGCAACCTTATCCGCAGCCAGCGCTATCGGTTGCAGCCCAAGGTGCTTGGCGGTGTCGGCAAGTCGGCCTGGTTTCTCAACGGCCAGCGACTACGCTGGGACGGGGATCAGGTATTGAGCGAGGCGGGGCGCTATCAGCTGGTGGTGGTGGACGAGGCGGGCAACAGCGATCGTATCGAGTTTCATTTGGAGAATCCCTCCTGAGAGCTGCACTATCTTTGGGGGGTCAGAATTCAGAATAATATTGACGACATCGGGGGATGGCTTCGATGCCGTCAGCTGATTGTCGATTCCCTAGCAGGGCGTTGCGGACTCAGGGCTTGACCTGACCCAGCCGGGTGAAGAAGTGCTGACTCTTGCGCTGGTGGAAGTGGCTCTTCTTGATGGGATGAAAGATGAGGTCGCTCTCCGGATGGCTTGCCTTGAGGCGGTGGATCATTGCCATGGCCGGTAAGCCAGTACTGACGAGCGTGGTGAGCGGCAGGCTCTGGGTCTGCGGCCCCAGCAGTTGATTGAGCCCCTGCTGGGCCTGCTCGAAGCGGGTCAGTGCGGCGGGCTCGGCGTAGCCGCTGCCCAACATGGCGAGCAGCTCATCGAGGGCTTGATGAAACTCGGCCAGTTGCTGGCGAAAGCCGCTGCGGGCTCGCAGGGCGATCAGCTCTGCAAACGGAATATCGGCCAAGTGATTGGGCACTTGCAACGGGATCTCGAGGTGGAAACAATCCTGGCCGCCCCGGTTGTGGTAGCGGGATTCGAGCAGATGGAGCAGCCGGTCCAGATAGTCGTGATCGGTGATGAGGGCCCCCTCATTGGCGAGCGCCCACTCGCGGGCGAGACGCATGGAGAGCAGATTGGCAAAGCGCCGTGCCATCCTGATCCCTCCCTCGTCCCGGCTGGCAAAGCCGTGGGTCAGACAAAAGCTGTGCAACTGTTCCAGCCCCGCCTGGGTCGGGCAGAAGCAGTCGTGGTTGGTGCGTTGGCGCCAGCGCGTGATCAGCTCCTTGTTGCCAAACACCTTGTGGCGGACAAAGTCGGGGGCAATGAGGCCGCTGATCTGGCTCTCCAGTTGGGGTGTGATGGCAGAAAAGAAGGTGGCATCGGGCCGCTCGGTCAAGAGATCGGTCTCCTGCTCGAGGGTGTGCAGCAGGGCGGTGAGGCCGCTCTTCTCACTGACGGTGAAGACGAAGGCGAGCCGCTCCAGATAGAGCAGAGCGAACTTGAGCCAGAGCTCGTCGCGTACCTCCATGCCGGGATAATAGATATAGGTCTTCATCGGATCAGTCTGTTGTCAAAAATCTGGCGAGGCGCAGAGTCGGGAATATACGCAAGATTGCCTTGGTGCGGCAAACATTGCGTGGGGGAATGTGTGCAAACGCTCATCCAGTAGGCGATGACCATAAAGTTCTGGTATAATCCGCGCCCTTAAATCAAGGTCACCCGAGTCATTACCATGAAGTTCATTATCAAGCTGTTCCCGGAAATCACCATCAAGAGCAAGTCGGTTCGCCAGCGCTTTATCAAGATCCTGCAGGGCAATATCCGTAACGTCCTGCGCCGCTTCGACGACGATGCCCGGGTGCGGATGGATTGGGACAAGCTGATCGTGAGCTCGCGCAATGACCAGTTCCGCGAGCAGGCCATCGAAGCCCTGGCCTGCATTCCCGGCATTCAGGCGTTCCTCGAGGTGCAGGCCAGCAAATTTACCGACCTGCACGACATCTTCGAGCAGGTGAAAGCGGTGTGGGGTGATCAACTCGAGGGGAAAACCTTCTGCGTGAGGGCCAAGCGCCACGGCAAACACGAGTTCTCCTCACTCGAAGTGGAGCGCTACGTGGGCGGTGGCCTAAACCAGCACTGCGCGAGCAACGGCGTGCGCCTCAAGAACCCGGATGTGAAGATCAACCTCGAGATCGATGGCGAAGAGCTCTTCATCGTCAGCGCTATTCATCAAGGCCTGAATGGTATGCCTATCGCCACCCAGGAGGATGTGCTGAGCCTTATCTCCGGTGGCTTTGACTCCGGTGTGGCGTCGTTCCAGTTCATCAAGCGTGGCTGCCGGGTGCACTACTGTTTCTTCAATCTGGGCGGCGCCGCTCACGAGATCGGTGTCAAGCAGGTGGCTTACCACCTGTGGAGCCGTTTCGGCTCTTCTCACCGGGTGCGTTTCACCGCGGTGGACTTCGAGCCGGTGGTGGCTGAAATCCTTGAGAAGATCGATAACGGCCAGATGGGCGTGGTGCTCAAGCGCATGATGATGCGCGCTGCCGCCAAAGTGGCTGACGAGTTCCAGATCCCGGCGCTGGTGACCGGCGAGTGTGTGGGCCAGGTCTCCAGCCAGACCCTGACCAACCTGAACGTCATCGACCGGGTAACTGGCAAGGTGATCCTGCGTCCGCTCATCACTTGGGACAAGCCGGACATCATCAGTGAAGCCCGCCGCATCGGCACCCTGGAATTCGCCGAAACCATGCCGGAGTACTGTGGCGTCATCTCCAAGAAGCCGACCGTGAAGGCCGATCTGACGCGCATTGAAGAGGAAGAGGGCAACTTCGACTTCGCCATTCTGGACAAGGTCGTGGCCGAGGCCCGTTACCTCGACATTCGTCGTATCGGTGAAGAGACGGCGGCCGAGGTTCAGGAAGTGGAGACCACCGCCGAGACCGGTGACAACGAGGTGATCCTCGATATCCGCTCTGTCGATGAGCACGATGAAAAGCCGCTGGTGGTGGAAGGACGCGAGGTCATGCATATCCCTTTCTTCAAGCTGGCCACCGCATTTGGCGATCTGCCCAAGGAGAAGACCTACCTGCTCTACTGCGATCGCGGCGTGATGAGCAAGCTGCAGGCGCTCTATCTGAAAGAGAAGGGCTTTGCCAACGTCAAGGTGTACCGCCCGTAAGCGGGCTTTTAGCGCCCATAAAAATCCGGCCAATGTGCCGGATTTTTTATTTCACGGAGTCAGTGATGACCATCAGGGGCAGGGGACCGGGGTGAAGGAGTCTTGCCCCTGGCAACGCCAGCCCATTTCAGCCTCCCGCATCTGCCACAGGTTGTTGCTGCGAAACAGAGTCAGGATATAGATCATGTCGCTCTTGCTACCATCGAGGGCGACCGAGAGCACCAGATCATTGTCCAACTGCTGGGCATGGATACGACTGGGGATGTCGCCATGGCCGACGAATCGCAGGGCGACTTCACGGTAGTCATTGACCCAGCTCTGCTGGGCAGTGCTTGCCTGGCGGATCTGCTGGTTGAACTGCTGCACCGGGGTGGAAGCGAGCCGTCCAAAGAGTACCTGCGCTTCGGCGTGCACCGTTGCTACATTTATCAATAGCAGTGATGTGATGAGTCCAAGTTTTTGCATGAGGGATTCCGGCTTACAACACTGGACCTTATGACAACAGAAAAGCCTGTTTGGTTCAACGCAAGGCCCACCGCGACATAATGGCGCGGTGGGCCTGAACTCAATTGCGCTGCAGCGAGAAGGTGGGCAGTGACAAATGCCAGTAAATGGCCGCCACCCGCAAACTGAACACTGCCGTCATGCAGATGAGCATGGCGGTCACCCGGTCCATGTCAATTTCTAACGCCAGGGTATAGAGGATGCCCCCCAGAATGCAGGCGGTAGCATAGATCTCTTTTTGCAAGACCATGGGCACTTCTCGCGCCAATACATCCCGGATCATGCCACCGGCTACGCCGGTCATGGTGCCCATCAATACGGCGATCAGCCCTGATGTACCAAAGTTGAGGGCTTTTTGCGCCCCGATCACGGTAAAGAGCGCCAACCCGAAGGCATCGGCTACTGGCAGCACATACCAGGGCATCCTGCGAGGCAGTTTGACCATCCACATACCGATCAGCGCCGTCGCGATGATGACCCAGATATAGAGCGGATCGCGCACCCAGAATACCGGGGTGGCCCCCAGGATCATGTCACGGATGGTGCCGCCGCCGATGGCGGTGACTGCCGCCAACACCATGACGCCAAACCCGTCCATTCTGAGCCTGCCCGCCACCAATACCCCTGAAAACGCGAATACCGCAGTACCAAACATGTCGCTGATGTAAACAATCTGCTCAACCAGTGTCTGCATGGAGAACAACTCACGCCAAATTGTTGATGGGGCCGCGATTCTAGAGGCAAGGGGGGCGTATGAGCAATGCCGGTATGCAAAAGTGGGAGCCAGCGCGGGTTTCTGGATGCGGTGCCGGGATGGCCGATTGGGCAGTCTCAGGCGGCAATACGGCCATGGTGGGATGCAGGACAGATTTATCCTCCTGGAGGCGAAAAATCTTCTAAAGCATCGGACTGTGGTGCCGTTACTAAAGGGGAAGCAAATGGAAGGGTGTCAGGAAATCCAACTTTTTGCAGTGCTGCGGATCTGGTCATCACCACGTTGAATCAGATCTGCCTCAGTCACCGGCAGCGGATTGGCCCTGCGGACTGACGAAGGATCTCAATCGCCGTGCGCCCTGGGATCCGCAGTTTTAGACTTATCAGGAGAATTCATTATGTCCATGTACATCAGCACCAACGTCTCGTCCCTCAATGCCCAGCGCAACCTGATGAATTCCGGTAAGTCGCTGGATACCTCCTATACCCGCCTCGCTTCAGGGATGCGTATCAACAGTGCCAAGGACGATGCGGCCGGCCTGCAGATCTCCAGCCGGATGACCTCCCAGATCAATGGCCTGGACCAAGGCAACCGCAACGCCAATGACGGGATCTCCCTGGCTCAGACTGCAGAAGGGGCCATGGACGAGGTGACCTCCATGCTGCAACGCATGCGCACCCTGGCTCAACAATCTGCCAATGATACGAATAGTACTGACGATCGTGCCGCTTTGCAGAAAGAGGTAGTTGCACTGCAGAAGGAAATTACTCGGATCGGTAGTGATACCACCTTTGCAGGCACGAAGCTCTTTACTGCGGATAAAACATACAAGTTCCAAGTTGGAGCGGATACTAACCAAGTTATCAGCGTAGACCTCAAAAAAATGGATGCTACCAGCTTGGCGGTTGACGCATTCGACATATCAACTGAGGCTGGTGCTCAAACTGCGCTGGGCGCCGTCGATGCCGTGATTAAAACTGTAGATGGCTATCGTGCCGATCTGGGTGCGGTGCAAAACCGGCTGGACTCCACCATCCGCAACCAGGCCAATATCTCGGAAAACGTCAGCGCCGCTCGCTCCCGTATCCGCGATGCGGACTTTGCCACCGAAACCGCCAATATGACCAAGCAGAATATCCTGCAGCAGGCGGCCTCCAGCATCCTGGCCCAGGCCAACCAGCGTCCGCAGTCGGCTCTGTCGCTGCTGGGTCGCTAAGACGGTCCGGATTAACCTCATAATAAGGAGCGACAGATGGCCAATGAACCCATTGTCATGGCTTCTACCTTGACGCTCACTTCCCATGGCGGCCCTCGGGCCGCCATGCCTGTTTCTGTGCCGCCAACATCCGGCGAGGAGCAAGCCGTCGAGCAGGGAAGCGTCGACCCGGCAGCCAAGACGCTGAAAGAGGAGCCTTCGAAGGCCACAGCGTCATCAACCAAAAATAATGATGAAACCGAAAAACAGGCCCAAGAATTGCAAGAAAGATTGAGCCGCTTGGGGCAACTGAAGGGGTGGGCTATCCATTTCAGCCTAGTGCCCGAGTTTGATCGACCGGTAATCAAGGTGATCGATGCCGAGACCAAGCAGGTGATCCGCCAGATCCCGAGCGAGGAGATCCTCCAGATGAACAAGCGGTTAAAGGCGATGGCGCAGGACAATGGTGAGGGGGTTAGCCTCTCCGGGCTGCTGTTCGACGGTCAGGTATAGGTTTTTAACGAAATAATAAGAGGAGCATGTTATGGCGATTACCTCCGCCGGAGCGGGGTCGGGCATCGATCTCGAGAGCGTGATCACGGCGAGCGTGGCCGCCAGAAAGGCGCAGCTACAGCAACCCATTACCACCAAGCAGAACAGCACCAATATCACCTTGTCTGGCATCGGCCAGCTCAAGTCCTCCCTCACCGCCTTCACCGATATTTTGGATACCTTGAGCAAGCCCGGTGCCTTCAATAAGCGGGCCATCAATATCACCCAGAATAAAGATGATCCTGTGCTGACCGTGGAGAGCAAGAGCGGCACCTCGAACGGCCAGTACAATATCACCGTCAACAAATTGGCAACCACCAGCCGCCAGGAAGGGATCTTTGACAGCTCGACCACGCCGCTGGTCACCCAGGATGGCCAGCTGACTTTCAAGGCGGGTGACAAGGAGTTCACGGTCGACGTCAAGGCGGGGGATACCCTGCAAAACATTCGTAAGCGTATCAACAATGATGGCGATAACTTCGGGCTCAGTGCCAACATCGTCAATACCGCCGATGGCAAGGCCAAGCTTGTCATCGACTCGGGCGTGTCGGGAGATGGCAAGGATCTGGTCATCACGGGTAGCACGACCGAACTGCAAGATAAGTTCACGGGCAAAATGGCAGAGACGCAACAGGCGTCCAGCGCCGAGATCCTGGTCGATGGCAATGTGCTCAAGAGCGATACCAATGTCTTCGATGACGTCATTCAGGACCTGAAGCTGACCGTGCTGCGGGTCTCCGATGCCGACAGCAATGGCGACCTCAAGTCCAACAAGGTGGATATCACCACCGACAAGACCTCTGTTCAGGAGACAGTGCAGAAGTTTATCGATGGCTACAATGCGCTGCAGGAGAAACTGAGCGGCTTGGGCAAGCGCAACAGCATCGTTGGTGGCGTCAGCCAGGATGATGGCGGGGCCTTGGCGGGGGATTCCGTTACCCGGGCCATCAGCAACTTCATGTCCAATTTAATTACCACTCCCTCCGATACCAGCACCACCTATTCCACCATCTTCGAGATGGGCATCAAGATGGATAACAAGGGCAAGCTCTCCCTCGATAAAGAGAAATTTGGTGAGGTGGTCGACAAGAACTTCGATCAGGTGGCAGGGCTGTTCGGCGGTGAGGGTGGTCTGGCGGCCAAGTTGACGAATGGTTTGAAGGAATATACCAAGACCGGTGGCATGCTGGCGCAACGGACCGATACCCTTAATTCAGATCTGCGCAGCCTGAGTCAGAAGCAGGCCACCACCAATGAACAGCTGGTGAAATATGAAGCCGCCTTGCGCGCCCAATACGGCAGCCTGGATGCCCTGCTCGTGAAAATGAATAACTCAGCGGCAGCACTGTCAGCATTGCAAATAAACAATAACTGAGACTGATGTTGTACGGGGATTGATGATATGTACCACCGGAATCTGAAAGCGTATAAGACAACCAGTATTGAAGCGGAATTGGCGGTGGCAGATCCCCATCGGGTCATTCAGCTAATGATGCAAGGACTGTTGGAGTGCCTTGCACAGGCGAAAGGAGCCATAGAGCGGAAAGATATGGAGGCAAAGGCCAGAACCATCGCCAAGGCTCAGGGACTGGTGCATGGTCTTCAGGATGCGCTGGATATGACACAAGGGCAGATCGCGGAGGATCTGTTTGCGCTCTATGCCTATATGGATGAGCGTATCTGGGACGCCAGCGTGCGGCGTGACGTTCAGCCCCTCGATGAGGTCATGACACTGATGTTGACGATCAAGTCGGCTTGGGATCAAATCACCGACGCGGATAAGCAGCAGGGATTTCAGCTAAAACAAGCGTCAGGGAGTGTGTAGTGAAGGCGCTGAACGATTATGGTGATGCGTTGACCGATAATATCGCGACCTTGCAGCGATTGTTGACGAGCCATCAATATGAAGAGGCTTTGGCTTGTATGGATGAGCGTCTGGCAATCATCACGGTACTGACGGAGCTTTCTCGGCAGCAGAAGCTGGCGTCAACGGCAATGGCTACCTTGGTCAGAGACCAACTAGCACAAGAAGAGAGGCTGAGAAGTCTGGCTGAGACGTTTAAGAATGAGATTGCGATGCAGCTAGTGACCCTTGGCAGGGCCAACAAGGCAAAGTCTACTTATCGTGGAAATAGGTAAGCTCTAGCCCGCCGAGGCAGCGTGTTGCATTGTTTGATAAACGTCACGGCTGAGTGATCAATCATTCGTACTGTTTAGATTGTCGAGTGTTCATCTGATTTTTCTTATATGAAGTGAACATGAATTGTACGCAAGCACTTAGGTTTAATATGCCCTCATTTATTGTTGAGTTTTGGTCGAGCATCTTCGGCATACTGGCGAAAGTGTCGGTATTCACTCTGGTAAGGAAAGTGTTCCCCTCAGCAATCACCGCTCGATTTGTCGATGTTTGGGTGTTGAGTCACCTCGTCCTGTCCATGGTGGCGGTAGTGGTCGCCGTCTACTCACCCTATCCTGTTCTTGGATATCTTTTCATGGGGTATGGATTTCTTCGAACCTTTGAAATCGTCGTATACCAGACGAATGTCCTGCTGTTTGATGAGTATCGGGTAGTAAAAGCGGGTGGTGAATACCGACTGGAGGGTTACCGTCGTATCGTCTTGCTGTTACTGCATAATTATTTCGAAATCATACTTTGGTTGGCGTGCACATATACGGTCATGGCCGCTGACTTCGAACATAAATGGCTACCAGGCACAGGTACTGTCTTTGGTGGTATTTATAGCAGTTTTATCACAATGACCTCATTTGGTGATTTCGATTTATTGCCAAAAAGCACTATGGCTGCCTCTGTGCTGCTTTTTCACGCGACAGTCGGCCTGTTCATGACACTGCTAAGTCTGGCCAGATTTATTAGCTTGATACCTGCACCGAAGACTCGTGATCTCGTAGAGATGAAACAAATAGACAGTTCCAACGATAGCCAGTAATTAAGGCTGGGATTAATAAGGATTTAGCGCTGTCCTAATACCCGTTAGGTGATGATGGCCTGCTATGTAGGCATCCACTTTGCATTTTAATGAAACCTACGTTCTTGAAAGAGGTAGGTGTATCCGAATTATTTTCTTGAGGACACCGTCATGGCTCATACCCTGGTAACCCCCAGGTACTACCAAGATTTTCAATGTATTGGCGATAAGTGTGAGGATAATTGCTGCCATGGATGGACGATTTCGATAGACAAGAAGACTTATCGTAACTATGTCAGTCATCCGGATCCGCTGATTCAAAGCACGGCCAAGCAGCATATTGAGAAAGTGAAAAATTCAGACGCTCACTGGGGGACTATCCGTATGGATGAGTCTGGCGTCTGCCCCTTTCTGGATGAGGTCGGACTATGCAATGTGCACAAAAAGATGGGTGCCGAGGCGCTGAGCCACACCTGTAAGACCTACCCTAGGCAACTGCAGCAATTTGGTGTCCAGCACAGGCGAAGCCTGATGCTCTCCTGCCCGGAAGTGAGCAGACAGGTACTATTGAATCCAGATGCCATGGTGGTTGATGTCACCCCATTCAAGGGGCAGGCCAAGGCTTCTACTGTACCCAGCACCATTGATACCCTGCATTCATTGAGTATCGATGTGTTGCTTACCGATGGTATGACGATAGAAGATAAACTATGGCTGATCGGTATGTTGGTGCACAGGGATGAAAGCAAGGGCTCAAACCAGGCATTTATCGAACAATTAATTCCCATGATCAATGATGGCCAGTTGAGTGCCGCCTTCTCTCAAATTCCGTTCATTGGTAAAGTGCAGTGGTGGGCCTTGCGTACCCTGACGCATCTGTTAATACAAAACCAGCAGCGTCGTGGCAGGGCTGTGATGCTCCGTTGTTTGAATAAAATCAATCAGGTATTAGAAGGTGAATTTTATGAGGATAAGTTACTGCTGATACACCAAAGCTGGCACCAAAAGGTCGTGCCATTTTTGATGGAGCGTCCCCATATTCAACAGAACTATCTGCTTTATCATGTCTACCACAACCAGTTCCCAGCGGGGTATGACTCCCCACAAGTAGCCTATCAGGTTCTCATTGCGGACTATTTCTTGCTGCGCAGCTATTTATCCTTGATCGCGATGGATGAAGAACTGCTTACCGAAAACAATGTTACAGATTTGTTTTATAGCTACCATACACTCCGCCAACACAATCCTAAATTCTTGACCGTTTTGACACAAGGCCTGCAGCAATCAGGGCTGGCCAATGATATTACGCTTTATGCTCTATTAAAGACCGGCCATGATTAATACTGGGGGAATATTTATTATGGCAATGATGCGCTACCTGCAAAATGGTGTAATAGATCAGAACCGCCGATCGCCGTCAAGCTGAGAAAAACCGGAAATGAGGTGCGCAATGACGGGGAGTTCTTCCGGTAATCGGTGGGGGTGATCCCGCCCACTACCGGCATGTCGTACAGCTGAAACTGGGTGATCCATCCCTTGTCGAGCGCCGCCGGAGCCGGTTTGGACGGGGAGGGGCGTCAGGAAAAATTCGGCAGAAATTGAGAGGGAGGCATTTGCCTCCCTCATTGCTATCCAGTGACCGGTTGGCTCACTTGGTTTTCGGTGCGACTTTGACGGCCGGGGTCTTGGCGTGGGTGGTCTTATGGTGTTTTTTCACCACCTTGGTCTGGGTCGCCTTCGGTGCAGCGGTCTTGGTCGGGGTGGCCGCCATGGTGAAACCAGAGGTGAGCGCGAAGACGGCAGCCAGGGTCAGGGGAATGATTTTTTTCATGTTCAATTTCCTTATTCGGGTTGATGTTATGGAGCACTCTCCATGACAGTCATCCTATGACGGTTGCGGCGGCCCTTCAGTGAGCGGTTGGTGACGGTTTGTATCCAAATGTACCGGCAGGGTGAGGCAGAAGCTGGCGCCGTGGTCACTGGCCAGCAGCGCCACATCCCCCCCGTGATGACGGGCAATGCTGCGCACGATGGCCAGTCCCAGTCCGGTGCCGCCGGTGCGACGATCCCGGCTCTGATCAAGGCGCACGAACGGTTCGAAGATCTGGGGCGCCAGCGCCGGATCGATCCCCGGCCCATCGTCGCTCACCTCCAGCAGATAGTTATCCTGCAAGCGCGAAAGCGAGAGGGTGACCCGGTTTTCGGCATAACGCAGGGCATTGCCGATCAGGTTCTCCACCGCGCGCGTCAGCAGACGCTGATCGCCGCACCAGGGCATGTGGCGTGGCGGCAGATCGAGGGAGAGCCTCTTCTCGGGGGCCAGCGCCTGCCAGTCGCCGAGATGCGCTTGTGCCCAGTGGCTGAGCTCCAGCGCGTCCCGCTGCAACGGCAGCTCCGGCCTGTCCAGCTTGGCGTAGGTGAGCATCTCTTCGATCAGGGCGTCCAGCGCTCCCAGATCCCGCTCCAGCGCCTGCTGTTCCTGCTCGGCAGGGGCAGGCTCCAGCATGGCGAGTCGATAGCGCAACCGGACCAGCGGGGTACGCAACTCGTGGGCGATGGCATCGGTCAGCTGCTTGCGGCTGGCGATCATGGCCTGCAATTGGGTCGCCATCTGATCGAAGGTGCGCCCCACCTGGGCCAGACTGCTGCCCGGTGGCAGATTGGTTCGGCAGGAGAGATCCCCGTCTCCCACGCGACGAGCGGTCTGTTCCAACTGCTGCAGACCGCGCCAGTGGGGCCGCAGCCAGAGCAGGATAGGCAGGCCGAGGGAGAGGCCAATCAGCAACAGCAGTCCCACATCGACCCAGTGCAGTTCATGCAGGTAAGAGAGATAGGGGACGGGGCCGACAATGAGCACCCGGTCTGTATCTGGGATGCGCTGCAGGAAGGTGTCATCCTCCTCGACGATGACAATGTTGCCATCGGCCAGAAATGCCTGATCCTCGCTGGCCAGGGGCTGGCGCGCCAGCTCGCCGATCTTGAGGGGGAGGGTAAACTGGCTGCTCTGCTCGGCCAATCGATCGGGCCAGTGCTGTGGCGGGGTTCTTGCCAATTCGCCGGTCAACAGGCCAAGAGAGCCCTGCATCATTCGCTCGAGATAGCGGTCACCCGCCCGCTCGGCGGTCACCTGATAGACCATACCAACCAGCAGAATGGCAAGGATGAAGCAGCCGATCAGCAACAGATAGAACTGGATAAAGAGACGGCGCATGGCGGTGCTCCCAAAAGAGGATTATTCCCAGGCGTGGGGGACGAAGAGGTAGCCTTTCTGGCGCACCGTCTTGATCCGGGTCGGGTTGTCAGGGTTATCCCCCAATTTTCGGCGCAGGCGGGAGATGGCCACATCCATGCTGCGGTCCTGACCGTCATACTCCCGGCCGCGCAGGTTGCGAAAGAGGACTTCCCGACTCAAGATTTGGCCCGCGTGGCAGGCGAGTTCCCACAACAGATCAAAGTCGGCGGTCGAGAGGGCAATGCTCTCACCATCGAGCCGCACATCTCGTCCCGGGCCATTTACCCGCAGCCGACCAAATTGCAACTGCTGGGGGGCATTAGTGGTGACGACCGGTTGTCCGGCACTCTGCTGGTGCTGGCGAAACTGAACCCGCAGGCGGGCAAGCAGCACCGGCGGCGGCGTCGTTTTGAGGATGTAATCGTTGGCACCCAGCTCCAGACTCAGGATCTGGTTCATGTCGCTGTCCAGCGAGGTGAGCATCACGATCGGGCCGTCGAAGTGCGGGCGCAGATCCCGACAGAGGGACATGCCATCTTGTCCCGGCAACATGATATCGAGCAGCACCAGATCGGGTTGTTCGGCCTCGACCCGGGCTAGCGCCCTGTCCCCTCGGGGCTCGAGGATCACTTCCATATCGTGGCGACCAAGCCAACTGCTGATGAGCTGACCAATCTCGGGATCATCTTCGACAAAAAGAATGCGTTGCATAGAAAAGCTCCAACGGGAAGCAGGAGGGAAGAAGAGCGTTCAGCATATCAACGGCGCTTGGGAAATACAGAAAAAGAACCGGGCACGATGTGCGGGGGAGTGTGGCAGTGCGTATCGATGGGGAGGTATAAATCGTGACGAATCGGCAGAATCGCATTGATCGACCAGAGGGCTGGGGCGATGGTTACGCGGATCAGGCTGGACGCGCATCAGGTTTCCTACAAACCGTTTCACAATCAGCTGCGCAAAGAGAGCTTTCCCCTGTTTATGAAAGCCCTGGTCGAGCGGGCCATCGCCTTGCGTATCGACCATCAACTCAAAGCGGCTTCCCTCGGCGCGTTCAAGCAGGTGTTACTGCACGATGGCACCTCCTTTGCGGTGCATCGGCGCCTTGCTGCTGATTTTCCCGGCCGGTTCAAGACCATCAGTCCGGCAGCTATCGAGTGCCATATGACCATGTCGCTGTCGGAGCAGAGCCCGTTGTGCATGAGTGTGTCTGCCGATACCGCAGGGGAGCGGCAATTTCTGCCTGAAGCCCACACGCTGACCAACTGCCTGCTGCTGGCTGACGCAGGTTACATTGACAGGGCTTGGTTTGAGCAGGTGAACGACGCCGGCGGCTTTTATCTGATGCGAGGAACGCAAAGCCTGAACCCCAAGATAATCCAAGCCTGGCGCGGTGCGCCCAGGAACAACTTCGTCACCATATTGATACAGTCATTATAACGGCCAATGTTTGCATCAACGCAAGTTTGGGTTGGCCAGGATTGCGTAGCATGGCCTCAATCGGTAACGAAATGGTCAATGGACGATGACGGATCCCAAGAAATATATCTGCCCGGCCTGCGGGCAAAAGAGCGGTGTTGATATCGTCTACGGCATGCCGTCTGGGGAATTGATCGCGATGAGCGATCGCCATGAGGTTGTATTGGGGGGCTGCTGCATTGAGAACGGCTACTCGATGGAGCGGTGTTGCACCCTCTGTCAGCATGAGTGGCGCATTAAACGCAGAAAGCCGGCTGCGCAAACGGAGTAATCCACCGTTAGCGGGGAGGGGAGTGGGTGGCTAGCGCCTGCAACCGGTATTGCTGCAATTGGCTGCAACATGCTCGCAGCAGAGCCGCGAACATCTGCCTGAAAATGGTACATGTGCAAAACCTCAGTATCGGAGCCGGGCGGCGAACAAGGTATCCTCAACCGGGTACACATCAGAGGAAACTGGCGATGGACCGCAGACAACCGCATCGATATCACGTTCACCTTGGCCGACTGTCACCGCGAGCATGGTGGCGTGGGTTTGCCCTGTTCGGCGTGTTGGGGGGCGGGTTGTTTGTCCATACCGCGCAAGCGGCCAACTGCACCTATCGCGAAGATGCCCTGGGCCAGACTCGCTATCAGTGTGATAACGGCAAGCGTGGCACCCTGCGTGAGGATGCGCTGGGGCATATCAGAGACTCCGGCACCGGCACCCGCTGGCGCAAAGATGCGTTGGGCAACCTCAAGGGCAGCGATGGCACCACCTATCGGCAAGATGCACTGGGTAATCTTCGTGGCAACAATGACAAAACCGGCGAGCGGGTGACGTGGCGGAAGGATAGCTTGGGCAATCTGCGCGCCTCGGATGGCACCGTGTGCCGAACCGATGCATTGGGCCAGCTGCGCTGTAGCGGCGAGCGCACACCGCCGGGGCTGTTGCAAGGTAAATAACACGGGTGCCTGGTCTGCCTTCGGGGCTGGCTTGAACAAGCCAGTCCCGTTCCACCCCGTCACGGTTGCGCACAGGGTGGCAGGATTAATGGTTTGTAGTGGCAACGACCCCTTTTAACCGCGCAAAGGTGCGCATGCTGTCACTGGTGGGCAGTTCTGGATAGTCACGGTTATGAGCCTTGAGCCGATATTCGCCAGTGCTGTTTTTGGTCACTACCCGCAGCAGATACCGGTTAACGCCACTCTCGTCTTCTTGTTCAATCGCCATGATATTGCCGGTGATCGCCCCCGCGCGCTCGGGGTTGATCCACTCCAGTAACAGCAGGTCCCCATCCACAATCGGCTGTTTGCCTCCGTTCATCGAGTTACCGCTGGCGCGGGCCAGAAAGTAGCGGGCGGGATCAAGCGGGCCCCAGACAGGGTCGATCATCATCAGTTCCCTGTCGCTGTCGTCCCCCTGTTTGAAGTGGCCGCAGGCAATTTTAAGATTGGGGAAATAGGGCAGTTGTACGCAATCCGTCTGCGGCTCTGGCGCATTGGCAGGGATGGCGGTGGGCGCTCGGGAAGTGTGTGCGGTCAAATCAATGATCTCGCCTGCGGGCTCGGCCATCGGTGCCATCACGGCAAGCGTCGCCATCGCAT
Organism: Aeromonas veronii; assembly: GCA_041319085.1. Lineage (NCBI taxonomy): Bacteria > Pseudomonadati > Pseudomonadota > Gammaproteobacteria > Aeromonadales > Aeromonadaceae > Aeromonas > Aeromonas veronii. Next base: position 1,724,904 of record CP101033.1, read on the forward strand.
TGTCCGCTGTCGTCGTAGTCGTATGCGATGGCTTGCGTGCCAGATACTGAGCCATGCGCAGGTCGAGCAGCTCTTGCATCATGGGTTGCAGCAGGTCGATCTCGTCGTCGGTGAGGGCAAAATCGGCAATAAAGCGATCATCTTTAACGACAAACCAGTAGCGACGCTGCTCGCGGTCATTTTGACCGGTCGTGTGTTTGATGGGGTTGGCACGCCAGTAGCGCAGCCAGCCGGTGCTGTCAGCGGCCAGCTGTTGTTGTGCGGCAGGCAGATCCCGCGCCAACAGTGCGGGATGACGCTCCAGCAAATAACGGGAATGGCGTGCCAGTGCAGCCAGGGTTGGTGGCTGGCGTAAGCCATCCAGCTCCAGTAAGGCTTGCAGCAAGATAATCTTGAAGCATTTGGTCAGTGGGGTGGTTTCAAGCGCCTGGTGGAGAAACGCCCGGTGTGTTTGCCATACCCCATGGCTGGCCTCATCGAGATCCTCTTCTTGCGCTACCAGCTGGAACCAGCCGCCGATGGATTGGGTGCTGAATTCAAGGTGTTGTTGCTGCATGGCAGACCACACCTGATGGGCGGTTGGCCGATAACCCAGCGTTTCCTTAAGGTCACGATACATCTCGGGCAGGGGCGGTTTGCTGATGGCTTTTAGCCGCGCCATCATCGGTAGCAGGGCGGGATCCAGATTGATAAAGCAGCCATCGACCAGGGTAGGAACGCCTCCCTCACCACGGCGGGTAGTCAACTGCTGTTGTAGTAGCAAGGGTTTGCCAAGACAGGCTTTGTGGTTACCGACCAGATCGATCACCTGCAACCGCGCTTTACCTGAATGCAGACGCAGCCCGCGCCCCAGTTGCTGCAAGAAGACAATTTTAGATTCGGTCGGGCGCAGCATCAGCACGGTGTCGATGGCGGGCAGGTCAGTGCCTTCATTAAACAGATCGACCGAAAAAATGATGTCGATAGTGCCGGCGGCCAACTGTTGCAATACCGTGTGGCGATCCAAGGATGAGCGGGCATGGATGGCAACCGCCCGGATCCCGGCTTGGGTGAAATAATCGGCCATAAACTCGGCGTGACGCACCGAGATGCAAAAAGCCAGCGTACGTTGTTGTCTCAGGGCTTGCCAATGCCGCAAGGCATGTCGCGCTCGCCGCTGACTGGCAAACGCATGATCCAGTGCGACGGGATCAAACTGGCCGTTGCGCCACGGCAATGCGGCATAGTCGATGGTGTCATCATGGATGCCGTGATAGGTCAGCGGGACTAAGAAATGCTGGGCGATGGCGTCGGCCAGGTGGCATTCAAAGACCTGATTGTTATCGCACAGGGAGAGAATATCGGCCTGATCGGTGCGCTCCGGTGTCGCCGTCAAGCCCAGCAAAAAGCGGGGCTGGAAGTGATCCAGCAGCCGCCGGTAGGAGTCCGATGCCGCATGATGAAACTCATCGACCACGATGTAATCGAAATGATCCGGAGCAAAACGGCGCAAATGATGGCGCTTGCCCAGCGTCTGGATCGAGGCAAACAACCAGTCAGCCTCATCGTGCTGCTGACCCTGATAAATACCGGTTTGGGCTGTGGGGCACATATGCAGGAAAGTGGCCCTGGCCTGATTCAGGATCTCTTCGCGGTGGGCCACAAACAGCAAACGGGCCGCCTGCATCTGGCGCACATCAAAGGCTGCCAGCCAGGTTTTGCCAAGGCCGGTCGCCATCACCACCAAGCCTCTTTTGTAACCTGCATGGCGGCTGGCATGCAGTGCCGCCAGCGCCTCCTGCTGCACCTGATTGGGCATGGGTGCTTCACGCAATGCCTCGGTATCGTGCTGCTGGTCACCGGTGAGCAGCCGTAACCCGTTGAGGTCACTTTGCTGGTAGCGGGTCAGGTATTCATCGATCCAGGCGTGGGTCAACGGCACTATGCGAGGGTCCCGCGCCAGCTGCTCGACCTGTGCTACCAGCTGCTGCAGACTGGCTTTAGCCTCATCGCAGGTCTGTTTATCTACAGTGAGCGACCAGTTCCACTCCAGCGAATCATTGAGCGCAGCCGCTGAAATATTGCTTGAGCCGACAAAGGCCTGTCCACAAAGCTGCCGGTGGCCTTTTTCAGCGGGGGCTGGGCGCACAAACAGATAGGATTTAAGGTGAAAACCGCGATTGCCTCGACTCTGATAAATGTGTGCGCTGGTGTGGGTCTGATCGAGTTTGAGCAACTCGCGCAGCGCCACCGGCTCGGTGACCTCCAGATAGTCCGAGGTGATCACCCGCAAGGTGGCACCACGGGCCAAGGCTTGTTGCAGCCCATCGCGCAGCAGCCGCAACCCGCTTTGCCGGATAAACGACACACACAACTCGATTTGTGATCCTTCGCGACACTGTGCTAGCGCCTTCAGCAGATGAGGAAGCAGGGGATCGGTAAAATGGGGATCATCGGGGTGGCCACCCCCTACCAGTCGCAGAGGGCTCAAGCGTGTTGGGCCCGCAGCACGGCATTGAGCCAGCGTTCATCGGCGCGGCCCGGACGCAGATCGGCGGTCTGCCACACCTCTACGGTGACTAGCGGCAATGTATGCAGTAGCGCGTCCAGCGCAGTTTCATCAAGTTGGGTGAAGACCCGTCCATCACGCACCTGTTCGCCACAGCCGTATTTGAATGAGCAGTAAAAATGGCCACCCGTTTTCAGCTGGCGGGCAAGATGCGCCATCACCGCCTGCAAGTCAGCGGCGGGCACATGGAGCAGGCTGGCGCAGGCCCAGATCCCATCCACCGGCTGGTCTGCCTGAAACTGCTCGAAACGGCACACCGTGACCGGCTGGCCAATATAGTCGCTGGCCAACGCTGCCAGTTGGTCGCTGCCATCGAACGCGCTGACCGCAAAACCGGCGGCCTTAAAATAGTGGCTGTCGCGACCGCTCCCACAGCCTGCATCAACAATATGGCCACCAGGTGGGATCAAGGGCAGAAAATGGCGATAAAGAGGCTGCATATCGACACCTAGGGTACTTTCCGCGAAGGCGTTGGCATGCTGGTTGTAGTAATCAAGGGACATGGTGGCTGCATCAGGCTGAAAAAGTGAAATTACCCTATCAAAAACAGGGGAATGATGGAAATTTTTGGTATGGCTCCACCGGTCGCAACGCCATGTTGCAGGCTTGGCTGCAGAAAGGATATCGCCTACGCAATTCGTCAAGGTGAACGGGTGGTGGGGCGTATCACATTCAACATGTAAACGGATACCACCACCGGTTGAAAGAGTGGATGGTGCGCTTTCATGGCGTGGCGACTCACTACCTGAGGAATTATCTGGGTTGGCGCAGGATGCTGGAGCGTTACGGGAAGGGGTGAATATCAAAGCGTGTTTGCATGAGGCGCTGGGGCACCCCATGCAACACGTAATTGGGACATAGCCATCTGATTGGCCAGCGATATTGCGGTTGAGGGGGGTGAATAAAGCAGCAAAATGTGGCGGTGATCACATCGCTGCACGGGCAGCACGCCCAAAACAAACAACCGGCACAGGGCCGGTTGGGTGAAGGTGATGAGAAACGTGGCTGATCCAGCGGGCTAGTGTGGGATGAAAATAAAGTGTCATCCCTGAAAATAGAGTTTCATCCTTGAAAATAAAGTCTCACCCTAACTTTCCGTGAACACCAAAGCTGGCCTGCCTTGCTGGCATGATCACCAGGAGGCTCGCCCTTCACTCTCTCGGTACTCTGCCTGATTTCGGCCATAAACAGAGATAGCCGCTATGTACTACCACCCCAAACCAACCGCCAGTCATGCCGAGGCTGATCATGTGTGGCCATGGCCATGCCTAGATGCTTGCCGGATGTTGCGCTGTGATTGCACGATGTGAGCTGATAATGCACACTATTTCAGATAGTGAGCAAAATTAGCACATATTGAGGCTGTTATGACTACCCATTCCGTTGATGATCTGTCGGCTTACTGCAAGGCTCATTGCGGCCTGGATGCCAAGGCCGTTGCTGACATAGCGCTTGTGTCTCGCCGAACACTGTACAACTGGTGGCAAACCAGACGCCGCACGGTAGAGCTCATCGTGTCCGGTGTGAATACAGAATTGGAAAGTAAAAATATGAGCAATATCGGCTCATAATGCTTGTATGGTGTGCCAATATGGCGCACTATAAACCTATGCACACAGCAACTTGGAGCAACAAATGACAGCAATCCCCTTTGATACTCATAAGGCCATCAAGGGCCTGCAAGAGGCAGGTATTGATCCGAAGCAGGCGGAAGCAATGGTGAATCTGTTCGGTGAGGTATATGGCAACGAAACCGCGACCAAAACAGATTTGAAAATGCTGCATGAAGACCTCAAGACCGATCTGGCTGGCATTAAGACGGATTTGGACTGGATCAAGAAATTCATGTTTGCGGTTGGCTTGGCCGTGGTGATCGCTGCGCTCAAGTACATCTTTATCGGTTGAACCATGCAGGCCGGGAGTCCGGGCCCATTTTTCGAGGAAAATCGTGATGAACGTCAATATCAAAGTCACAGCCACGAACGAAAACACCGCCGCTCTGCTGGCCCACCTCAATGAGCTGAATATGCCTGCGCTTGGCTGCTTCCATGAGTCTGTGTACTGCGTAATGGTGCCCGTCAAGAACTTGTCTGAGGCAATGAATCTGGGGATGAGCCTTGGCGATAAGTACGGCAAGATCACTCATTTCAACAGCCCTCAAGGCATTGTGTTTACCGACACTCGTTGTCAGGCAAGATAACCAGTCAGAGGAAAAACGACCTTGAATATTACGGATTACGTCAATGAGCGCCTGAATGGCGCGTCACAGGAAGAACTACAGTCCATCGTAGCAAGTGACATGTCTCATGTGGACGATGACCCTATGGCCGAGGCAATTGCCGCAGCGCTTGTTGCTGAGGCGCAAGAAAGGTTGTCGGCCATTCAGTCAAACTGATCGAGGAAAAAGGGGACGTAGCCAGTAGGATGAAACTTTATTTTCACCTAGCTGGTGTCGATAGCCCCCCCCCGCACAGATACAAGGATGATACTTTACCCCGCGAAGGGAACCAAATGCCGCCTATTATGGCGGCATTTTCCTATCTATAGGATGACATTTTATTTTCATCCCACAGCTAGCGCGGTGGTGCAGGAGGGGGCTTACCGAAACAGCCTGTCGAAATCGGGGTCATCTTCCCAGATCGCCTCTTGAGCTTGGGCAAAGCGTGCCGCCAGGTAGGGCTTAAGGTTTTTGAGGGAGGTGATCTCGGCCAACATCTGATTTAGGTCGGTAATGTCTTGCGCCAGATAGTCACGATGGTCAGCAAAGGCCGCTTCGGTTTTTTGTTTGGATCCCTGTTTGAAGCGTCGCAACACCATGGCCATCACCCCCTCTTGGGAATCGAGATAGTACTGGCGTTCGAGCTCGCGTAACCGGCGTGTGAGCAGCGGGTTGATATAGGCCAGATTATCGGCACTGAGCAGGCTCTCTGATCCAGGCAGGTGGGTGTGAGCCAGCTGTAGCAGAGTGAACATCTCTTTATGTTCCCAGGCGTGGCTCAGCTGTCCCATCAGCTGATTTTTCAGCTCGCGCTGGGCCGGATCGGGCTCGCGATCGGGATGGAGCGCCATCGCCAGTTTGCGATAGAGCTGCTTTAAGCTGGATTTGTTAAACAATGCTTCAATGCGGGCGTCGTCTGCCGCATCGTGGTCGTCCCATGGTACCTGCCCGAACGGATCGTCCTCATCGGTGGCGTGGCCGTCAGCAAAGCGGTCGTCATCGAAAGTTTCGTCATCAATGGATCCGTGTTGCCCATCCTCAGCCATCCGCGCATGGGCCTGTTCGACATAGTCGCGCAGCTTGACCGGATCCTGCACGAAGGCCAATAAGGTCTCATGGTCGTCAGGCGCGTGGCCACAGAGTTCCATCAGCATGGTGCGGATGAAATCACACTGCTCATCGAGCGTCTCTGGGTCCATGTGGCGGGCGGTATTGGTCTGCAGAGCGATGGCGATGACGCTGAGGTCGAGATCACCGCGAAAAGGATTGGACTCAAGATAGTTAAATAACTCGTGGATCCAGTCATGCAACACTTCGCGTTGCCACTCGGTGAAGCTCTTGCGGGCGGAGAAGGCGGTGAGGCGCTGGCAGAATTGATAGATGAGGGCACATTGCTGGCGCTCGAGGGGGTCGATCTCCTGGGTAAAACGGTCGTAGAGCGCGCGGCCATCGCGGGCAAACTTGTCTAGCTTGGCTTGTTGCTTCTCGATGGCTTGCCATTGGCGATGAAACAGGTCGAGGGCGGGGTTACCGCTTTGGTGCGGACGAGCAGGGGTCTTACGTGCTGATGGTTTGCTGCGGGTTTTACTCAAGGGCATAGCGGTCGCCTCCTTATGACACGAACCAGATTGCCAGATAACAAAAAACCGGCACAAGGCCGGTTGGGGTTGTGCGAGTGAGCACAGTGTCAGAGTTGACTGACAGGACTGGGTGGTGGGCAACGCGGCGCAACAACCAGTGAACATGAAAGAGTGGGGTGGCTGATGGGGCTCGAACCCACGACAACCGGAATCACAATCCGGGACTCTACCAACTGAGCTACAGCCACCACAAAAACTATTGCCATCTGTGTCTGCCAAGTGCTTGCCAAGGCTAGCAAGGGTTAGCGTATCGAACCGGGCGTAATCGCCACTCAACACTCATAACCACTTGATTTGAGACACATATTAAATGGCACGCCCTACAGGATTCGAACCTGTGACCCACGGCTTAGAAGGCCGTTGCTCTATCCAACTGAGCTAAGGGCGCTCTGTATCAACAGGTCTTGACGACCTGTCGATGAACATGGTCGGTGATAAAGGATTCGAACCTTTGACCCTCTGGTCCCAAACCAGATGCGCTACCGGACTGCGCTAATCACCGAAAATCCTCGATCAGCATATCGACAAGCGGCGTGCTGAGCAACGGGCGGGCATCATAGCCAAGCGTACGGGCCAGCGTCAACGACTTTTTCCCCCAGTAAATTCAAGTGCCTACTTATTGCCCGCTACAGGTCTGGCGTGCGTCTGCTGCTAACATCCCGGCTAAAAAAATGCGACAATGCGCGGCAGTTGAACACATGGTGAGTGGAGAACGATGTCTGCCAAAATCATAGATGGAAAACAGGTTGCGCAAACGATTCGCAGCCAGGTCGCGGCGCAAGTCCAACAGCGGTTGGCGGCAGGGAAACGGGCTCCAGGGCTGGCAGTCATTCTGGTGGGGGCAGATCCCGCTTCTCAGGTCTATGTCGGCAGCAAACGCCGGGCGTGTGAGGAGGTGGGATTTATCTCCCGCTCCTATGACCTGAGTGCAACCGCCAGTCAGGAAGATCTGCTGGCGCTGATCGACCAGTTGAATGCAGATAGCCACGTAGATGGCATTCTGGTTCAGTTGCCGTTACCGGATCACTTCGATACCACTCAGGTGCTGGAGCGGATCCAGCCTGACAAGGATGTTGATGGTTTCCACCCCTATAACGTAGGCCGTCTGGCCCAGCGTATTCCGGCGCTGCGCCCCTGCACCCCGAAAGGGATCATGACGTTGATTGAGGCCACTGGCGTCAAGACGCATGGTCTGCATGCTGTCGTGGTGGGGGCGTCCAACATAGTGGGGCGTCCCATGACCCTCGAATTGCTGCTGGCGGGCTGCACGACCACGACCTGCCACCGCTTTACCCGGGATCTGGAAGATCAGGTACGCCGTGCCGATCTGCTGGTTGTCGCGGTCGGTAAGCCTAACTTCATTCCAGGCGAGTGGATTAAGCCGGGGGCACTGGTCATCGATGTGGGCATCAACCGTTTGGCAGATGGCTCGCTGGTCGGGGATGTGGAGTTTGAGACGGCGCGCAGCCATGCCTCCTTCATTACCCCAGTACCCGGTGGCGTGGGCCCGATGACGGTGGCCAGTCTGATGGAAAATACCCTGATCGCTTGCAGTGAATATCACGACTGATCATGGTTGGCGATAACCCTGTGATCCCGTGAGGAGCAGGATGCGCCAAAAACCTGACAATAAAAAACCGGTTGCTCAACGAGAAACCGGTTTTTTATTTATCCAACGGGTGTTATTTACATATTTTGTGCTTCGTTTGGCACAATCACAGAAGCGTGATTTCCTTTCGGCCCCTGTTGCAGTTCAAAATTGACGGCCTGACCCGCTTTCAGGGTCTTGTAGCCTTCCATTTGAATCGTGGAGTAGTGAGCGAAGATATCCTCACCGCCCCCTTCCGGACAGATAAACCCAAATCCTTTTGCGTTGTTAAACCACTTAACTGTGCCGGTTGCCATACTTCTACATCCTTTTATTGATTACCCAGAAGTCGTTGAGTAACCTGCGCCAGCCCTTTATAACTAGGGACATAAGCCCATAGCAGACGGGTACAGATTAGCAAGTAACCAATCTAGTCCAACTTTTGAACGAGTCAAGAAGTTGTTAACAATTGATGTGATCTGGTTAACAAGTCTATTGACAAGCTTGTGTTAGACGGTAGTAATCTAGAGGTACCAAAGCGCGATTATGAGCAAGCAGAAAGAACTCTTTGCTAATGAAGAGATTGCAGAAGCAGAGAAAACAAAGCTGCAGCCGCCACCCATGTATAAGGTTGTGTTGAACAACGATGACTACACTCCAATGGAGTTTGTGGTGGAGGTGCTGCAAAAGTTCTTTGGTATGGATTTGGACAAGGCGACTCAGGTCATGCTGAGTGTGCATTATAGTGGTAAGGGGGTCTGTGGCATGTTTACCGCAGAGATCGCCGAAACCAAGGTTGTCCAGGTCAACACCTATGCACGTAACAATGAACATCCACTGCTCTGTACTATGGAAAAGGCTTGAATCTGATGACTTGATGGCAAGTGTGACACCACATTGTAGCTGTACTAGGGGAGGTGCCTATGTTGAATAAAGATCTAGAAAAGACGCTGAACGAGGCGTTCAAACTGGCCCGTGACGAGCGCCACGAATTCATGACTGTCGAGCACCTGTTGTTAGCCCTTCTGGATAACAGTTCAGCCCATGAGGCGCTGAGCTCCTGTGGTGCCGATGTCGAGCTGATGCGCAAGGAGATCCGCGCATTCATCACCCAGACTACTCCGCTCATTCCGCGCGAGGATGAAGATCGTGAAACCCAGCCGACATTGGGCTTCCAGCGCGTGTTGCAGCGCGCCGTCTTTCATGTGCAATCTTCCGGCAATACCGAAGTCAGCGGCGCCAACGTGCTGGTCGCTATCTTCAGTGAGCAGGAGTCACAAGCTGCCTATTTCCTGAAAAAAGCCGAGATCAGCCGTCTCGACGTCGTCAATTTCCTCTCCCACGGGGTGCGCAAGGACAGCAAGCCTGATCTTGGCAGCAATAACAATCCCGAGTCTGATGATGATGTCTCGGCCGCCCAGATCGAGAGCTTTGCCACCAACCTGAACCAGCTGGTGCTGGAAGGGCGCATCGATCCGCTGATTGGCCGTGATCAGGAGCTCAACCGTACCATTCAGGTGCTCTGCCGCCGCCGCAAGAACAACCCGCTGCTGGTGGGTGAAGCTGGCGTGGGCAAAACCGCCATTGCCGAAGGGCTGGCCTATCGCATCGTCAAGGGGGATGTGCCCGAGGTGATTGCGGGCAGCACCATCTATTCGCTCGATATGGGCTCTCTGTTGGCAGGAACCAAATACCGCGGTGATTTCGAGAAGCGCCTCAAGGTACTGCTCAAGCAGATTGAGCGTCAGGAAGGGGCCATCCTCTTTATCGACGAGATCCATACCATCATTGGTGCCGGTGCGGCATCCGGTGGTCAGCTGGATGCGGCCAACCTGATCAAGCCGCTGCTCTCCAATGGTTTGCTCCGCTGTGTGGGATCCACCACTTATCAGGAGTACGCTCAGATCTTCGAGAAAGACCGTGCGCTGGCGCGTCGCTTCCAGAAGATTGATATCGTCGAGCCGACTATCGATGACACCACTCGTATTCTGATGGGGCTCAAGAGCCGATATGAGGCCCACCACGGCGTGCGCTACACCGCCAAGGCGATCCGTGCGGCTGCCGAACTCTCAGCCAAGTACATCAATGATCGTCACTTGCCCGACAAGGCGATCGACGTGATCGACGAGGCGGGTGCCGGTCAACGGTTGCTGCCGGCGAGCAAGCGCAAGAAAGTGATCAATGTGCAGGAAATTGAGTCCATTGTGGCCAAGATTGCCCGCATTCCGGAGAAATCAGTCTCCTCCTCTGATAAAGAGGTGCTGAAGCATCTGGAGCGCAATCTCAAGATGGTGGTCTTTGGTCAGGATAAGGCGATTGAAGTGCTGGCTGATGCGATCCGCCTGTCACGTTCAGGGCTCGGCAACGAGCGTCGCCCGGTTGGCTGCTTCCTGTTTGCTGGCCCCACCGGTGTCGGTAAAACGGAGGTGACCCAACAGTTGGGCAAAGCATTGGGTGTGGAGATGCTGCGCTTTGATATGTCCGAGTACATGGAACGCCATACCGTATCCCGTCTGATTGGCGCGCCTCCCGGTTATGTCGGTTTTGAACAGGGTGGTTTGCTGACCGATGCGGTGATCAAGCATCCTCACTCGGTCGTGTTGCTCGATGAGATTGAGAAAGCGCACCCGGATGTGTTCAACCTGCTGTTGCAGGTGATGGACAACGGTACCCTGACAGATAACAACGGGCGCAAGGCGGATTTCCGTAATGTGATTCTGGTGATGACCACCAACGCCGGTGTGCAGGAGACCCAGCGCAAGTCCATCGGCTTCCAGCAACAGGATTTGAGCCACGATGCCATGGCGGTGATCAACAAGACCTTCAGTCCGGAGTTTCGTAACCGGCTTGATCACACCATCTGGTTCAACCATCTCGATATGACGGTGATCCATCAGGTAGTCGACAAGTTCATTGTCGAGTTGCAGGTTCAACTGGATGCGAAGGGAGTCTCTCTCGAGGTGTCTGAGCGTGCCCGCCACTGGTTGGCAGAGAAGGGATATGACAGAGCCATGGGTGCCAGACCGATGGGTCGGGTAATCCAGGAGCACCTCAAGAAACCCCTGGCCAACGAGATCCTGTTCGGTTCACTGGTTGACGGGGGGATAGTGAAGGTTGAGTTGGTAAATGACAGCCTCAGCTTTGATTTTCAGGTCAATGTTGAAGCTGTTTCCCACTAAGCGTCAGTGATCAGAAAACGACAAAAAACCCCAACCGACAGGTTGGGGTTTTTTGCTGAATTCCTGGCTTAGCGAGAGCGGAAAACAATACGTCCCTTGGAGAGATCGTAGGGAGTCAGTGCTACCGTTACTTTGTCTCCAGTCAGGATACGAATGTAGTTTTTGCGCATCTTGCCTGAAATATGAGCGATAACCACGTGACCATTCTCCAGTTCCACACGGAACATGGTATTGGGCAGGGTTTCGAGAATAGTGCCCTGCATCTCAATACTGTCTTCTTTAGCCATTGAATCCTCTTGATAAGCCACAACAAAAAACCGCTGGATCATGCCGGATTTAAGGCTATGTGTAAAGTTTACTCGGGCTTGGTGTCGATATTTTTCCATTCCCCCTGAATGAGCTGTTCGTGCGGGAGGTAATTGCGCTTGTAATTCATCTTGCGGCACGCCTCCACCAGATAGCCAAGATAGAGCCAGCTCCGTCCGGTACGCCTGGCCAGATCGAGCTGGCAGAGGATGGCAAAAGTGCCCAGGGAGCGATCGGCATAATCCGGATCGAAGAAGGTGTACATGGCACTCAAGGAGTGGGGCAGCAGGTCTGTGGTGGCGACACCGATCAGGCGGCCCTCTTTGCGCATCTCCAGGTAGAGTGGTGGCATCCAGTCACAATGGAGAAACCCGCGATACTGGCTGCGGTTGGGGGGATACATGCTGCCATCGTGATGGCGTTCGCGGATATAACGTTCGTAGAGCAGGTAATACTCGGGTTTGTCATCGTAGCTCAGGACGATCTCGATATCTTTGTTGAGTTGGCGGATCCGCTTCTGGCCACGGCTGGGGCGAAAGCGCTCGCTGTGAATACGAAGGGACTGGCAAGCATGGCACGCCGGACAGTGGGGGCGATAGATGTCGTTGCCACTGCGGCGAAAACCTGCAGTCAACAATCGCTCGTAGCCGTTGGCGTTGAGCAGATTGTGATCCATCAGTACCAGTAACTGCTCCTGTTCATGGTCCAGATAACTGCAGGGATGCTTGGGAGTCAGCCCTACTTTGAGGATCACTTCTTCAGTCATAGGCTGATCTCCCCCTCTTGCCAGCAGGAAGCCAACAGTGGTTGATTGGCAAGGCGCGCCAGTTCTGCTAGAAAACGGGCCCTTGGCCACTCCTCGATACCCAGGGTCGCCAGAAATGGGTTCTGCATCTGGCAATCGATGAGGGCACCGCGATGGCGGGCGAAGTGGCGACAGAGTGCCACCATGGCCAGCTTAGCGCCGTTATCAATCCGGCTGAACATGGATTCACCGCAAAACAGTCGGCCGATAGAGAGGCCATACAGTCCCGCTTGCAGCTCTCCCTCCTGCCAGATCTCGATAGAGTGGGCATGACCCAGCCGGTGCAACTGCTGGTAGGCCTCGATCATGGGTTGGCTGATCCAGGTGCCATCAGCGGTACGACGAGGGGCGGCGCAGGCGGCGATGACTTCATTAAAGGCGCGATTGACGGAAATATCGAATGGGGTACGGCGGATAATCTTCTGCAATGTCCGCCCCACATGGAGTTGGTCTGGGCGGATCACTCCGCGGGGATCTGGTGACCACCACAGGGTCGGCCGGTGGGGTTCATTCCACGGGAAGATCCCCTTGTGGTAAGCTGCCAACAATCTGGCAGGGGAGAGATCACCGCCGATCGCCAGCAAGCCGTTGGGCTCTTCCAGCGCATGACTGGGGTCGGGAAACCAGCAAAGCTCATCATCCAGTTGGGTAAGATAGCGAGACATAAGGCAACGAGGTTCATAGATGAAGGCCATTATCCTGATAGTATCCAGCTTGCTCTGCTTTGTCACGGCGCCCGCCGGGGCGGAAGTTTACCAGCGCAATACCGCGCGGGCGGTCAATCAGGTGGTGTTTGGCCAGGTCGAAACGGTGCGCAATATAACCCAGCGCCAGATCCTGGAGTCCGAGCACTCTGGCTGGAAGACGCTGGGCGGAGCCGTGCTGGGCGGCCTGCTTGGCAACCAGTTTGGCGGCGGTCATGGTCGTGAAATCGCCACCGCCGTGGGGGCGCTCGCAGGGGCTGCGGCTGCCCAGCAATACCAGTCCGGGGGAACCGTGGTGGAAAACAAGCTGGTGGAGCTGCTGATCCGCAACGAGCAAAATGACCTTATCAACGTGATCCAGGATTATGATCCCGCCATGGTCTTTGCCAATGGGGACAAGGTGCGCATTCTCTATTTCGATGATGGGGTGCGGGTCGACAAGACTTACTGAGTTGCGACAGATATTGCTGATTGGGAGACTGTGGCAGGAAAGGAACCCGCAGACTCTCCTGCTGGAAAGTCTGTCGGGCGGTAATACACGGGACTGATGCCCTGAGGATTCAGATAGCCGTCTCTTGAGAGACTATCTTGTCGCGACCGGTGTTCTTTGCCTGATAAAGTAGCCGATCCGCTTCGCTCAGCGCCTCGTCCATGGATACCCGCCCGACACTGATCACGCCGTAACTGGCGCGAACAAAGAGCGGGATCTCCGATGACAGGGGTTGCTGGCGCAGCTGCTGACGCAGCCCTTCAAGACGCTTGATCAACACGGGAACCGTACAGTGGGGCACCATCATGGCAAATTCTTCTCCGCCAAAGCGGGCGATCATGGCATCGGGGAAGAACTGGGTCAGTAGCCGGGTCAGATGGCAGAGCAGTTGATCGCCGATGGCATGACCCCAGTGATCGTTGACCTGCTTGAAGTGATCCACATCGAGCACACAGAGTGCGAGAGGCGTCTGCTGGCGCTGATGTTCTTCAAACCATTTTTGCCCTTCGTTGAACCAGTAGCGCCGGTTGTAGAGACCGGTCAGGTAGTCACGATTGGCTGACTCCTGAATGCGGTTGAACTGCTCGAGCGCCTCCAGATTGTGGCTAACCCGGCACTGCAGCTCTTCCGGCTCGAACGGCTGGTTGAGAAAGTCGTTGGCGCCCTGCTTGAGGTAGCGAGCAGAGAGACCGCGCTTGTCCGAGACCGAGATCCCGATAATCGCCAGCTGCTGCTTGCTGTAACGCTCTCTCAGCATTCGCACCAGACTGATGCCATCGATATCCGGCATGTAGTAGTCGACCAGTACCAACCGAATGTCCGGGTGTTGTTCCAGCATCGCCATCGCTTCACGGGCATGACTGGCCTCGTGCACCTGCAACAGCTGTTTGCGCAACTGAGCCATGGTGCGGTGACGGGAGGTGCGTGAGTCATCGACTACCAGCACTTCGATGGACTGGTTGAGATAGAGGCGGTGCACCAGACTGACGGCATATTGCAGCGAGTGGCGCGAATCCTTCATCACATAGTCCAGCACGCCGGTCTCCAGCCAGGCGGCACGTTTATCCTCGTTGATGTCGGCGGTGAGGATCACTACCGGCAAGCCTCGCTCCAGCAGCTCGTTGACCGCTTCGCCACGGGGGGCATCCGGCAAGGTCAAGTCCACCAGCGCGACCACATACGCCTCGCCCCGGCAGTGACGGGCGCCTTCGAGGGTATCGAAGGCGTCAATCTCGAGGCCAGTCTGCTGGGCTATGGCCTGAGTCAACATACGGCGAATAGTCAGGCTATCTTCGACAATCAATATCTTCTGTTTCATTAGACTCCTTAAATGAGAAAAGGCATACCGACTGGTATGCCTTATATCACATCTTGCGCGCGTTTATTGTGCGTCGAGATAACGCTCGGCATCGAGGGCTGCCATGCAGCCGGTACCGGCCGAGGTGATGGCTTGACGGTAGTTGTGGTCAGCCACATCGCCGGCAGCGAAGACACCTTCAATGCTGGTCTGGGTGGCAAAACCATCGAGGCCACCACGTACTTTCAGATAGCCGTTTTGCATCTCCAGCTGGCCATCGAAGATCTGGGTATTAGGCTGGTGGCCGATGGCGATGAAGACGCCCATCAGTGGCAGCTCGCTGGTGCTGTTGTCCTGGGTGTTGCGCAGGCGCACACCTGTGACGCCCATCTGATCGCCCAGCACTTCATCCAGGGTCTGGTGGGTGTGCAGCACGATGTTGCCGCTTGCGACCTTGTCGTGCAGACGCTTGATCAGGATCTTCTCGGCACGGAACTCGTCGCGACGGTGGATCAGGTGCACCTTCTTGGCGATGTTGGCCAGATACAAGGCCTCTTCCACGGCGGTGTTGCCGCCGCCGATCACCGCCACTTCCTGATTGCGGTAGAAGAAACCGTCACAGGTTGCACAGGCAGAGACGCCTCGGCCCTTGAAGGCCTCTTCGGAGGGTAGGCCCAGATACTTGGCGGAGGCGCCGGTCGCGATGATCAGGGCATCGCAGGTGTACTCGCCGTTGTCTCCTTTGAGGCGCAGCGGGCGCTGATTCAATTCGACACTGTTGATGTGATCAAACAGGATGCGGGTATCGAACTTCTCTGCATGCTCTTTCATGCGTTCCATCAGGGCCGGGCCGGTCAGACCTTCCGGATCGCCGGGCCAGTTCTCCACCTCGGTGGTGGTGGTCAGCTGACCACCTTGTTGCATGCCGGTGATGAGCAGGGGATTGAGGTTGGCGCGGGCGGCGTAGACGGCTGCGGTGTAACCGGCCGGGCCTGACCCTAAGATCAGCAGTTTGCTGTGAATGACTTGGCTCATGTTGTCAGTTCCGGGAAGTGATGAGTTTGCGCGATTGTAGGTAATTCGTGATCCGGGGTCAAAGGCTGGTGAGTCGATTGCATTAATCGTGTGCGCAAGGGGTGACGTGCAAAATAAAGGGATAAAAAACCGCCCATCGCGGGCGGATTTTCACTCATACCGAGCTGGCGAAGGCCAGAAGGTCAGCGCAGATCAGTTCAGCAGGGCCAGGGGATCCGTGTAGGCAAGGCCGTGTGCCACGGCGACTTCCTGGCAGGTGAGCTTGCCCTCCATTACATTGAGCCCGTGCAGCAGGTTGGGATCGCTCAGCAGTGCCTGACGATACCCTTGTTGAGCCAGCTTGATGATAAAGGGGAGGGTGGCATTGTTGAGCGCTACGGTCGAGGTGCGGGCCACCGCCCCCGGCATATTGGCGACACAGTAGTGCACTACTTCATCGACGATAAAAGTAGGATCTTCATGGGTGGTGGCGTGGGAGGTTTCCACACAACCGCCCTGATCGATCGCCACATCGACGATGGCAGAGCCCGGCTTCATGCGCGCAATATGGGCACGGCTGACAAGTTTTGGCGCAGTGGCACCCGGTACCAGCACGCCGCCGATGACCAGATCGGCCGCCAGCAGATGGCGCTCCAGCGTCTCGCTGTTGGAGTAGACCACCTTGGCTGCTCCATGGAACTCGTTATCGAGACGGCGCAGGGTATCGACGTTGTTGTCGAGGATGGTGACATCCGCACGCAGGCCAATGGCCATGCGGGCCGCATTGGAGCCAACCACACCGCCACCGATGATCACCACCTTGGCTGGCTCGACACCGGGTACGCCACCGAGCAGCACCCCACTCCCGCCGCGTGATTTCTCCAGCGCCTGGGCACCCGCCTGAATAGACATGCGTCCGGCCACTTCCGACATGGGGGCCAGCAGCGGCAGGCCGCCACGACCGTCGGTGACGGTTTCATAGGCGATGCAGATGGCGCCGCTTTGCAGCAGGGCTTCGGTCTGGGGCAAGTCTGGCGCCAGATGCAGATAGGTGAACAGGGTTTGACCCGGACGCAGCATGGCACATTCGACAGGCTGAGGTTCCTTGACCTTGACGATCATCTCGGCTTTGGCGAAAACCTCTGCGGCAGAGGCCAAAATTTCGGCGCCAACAGCGATATAATCTGCATCGCTGAAGCCAATGCCGTTTCCGGCACCGCTTTGGACGAAAACAGTATGGTTTCGTGCTGTCAGTTCACGTACACTGGCCGGAACCATGCCTACGCGGTATTCATGGTTTTTTATCTCTTTAGGTACACCGATAATCATGCTATCCCTCGTCTATAGATTGGTGTTTCATGTTGCCAAAATGTTGATCAACATTTGCGCCTAGTATATTCAGGTATTGACAGGATTTGTGACCATAATTATAAAACGACTGGTGATTCTTACCAAAAAATAGCCAAAGGATGGAATAAAATGATGGAAGCTAAGAGTCGGCTAAAGGATTTGGACAGGATTGACCGCAACATTCTCAATGAACTGCAAAAGGATGGCAGGATTTCGAATGTTGAGTTGTCCAAACGGGTTGGCCTGAGTCCTACACCGTGTCTGGAACGGGTCCGTCGCCTCGAGCGACAAGGTTATATCGAAGGATATGCCGCTATTCTAAACCCTCATTATCTGGACGCATCTCTGTTGGTGTTTGTAGAGATAACCCTCAATCGCGGGGCGCCTGATGTGTTTGAACAGTTCAACAAGGCTGTCCAGGTGCTCGAAGAGATCCAGGAGTGTCATCTGGTCTCCGGTGACTTCGACTATCTGCTCAAGACCCGAGTCAGCGACATGTCGGCTTACCGCCGTCTGTTGGGGGAAACCCTGCTGCGTCTGCCCGGTGTCAACGACACCCGCACTTACGTGGTGATGGAAGAGGTCAAGCAGAGTAGTCGTCTGGTGATCAGCACCCGATAACGCAGGTTATGCCGTGGTATCTTTTTTCATATGGGACACCATGACAGTCAGAAACGAGCGGCTGGTCCGCTCGTTTCTTCTTGTAAAGATAATTGCAAATATGGCCCCGTCCCATCAGGCTCTGGCTGACAATCGATGGGCTTTTCGGGGATACTAGGCCCCCTTATTTTCCCTGCATTACATGTTTTCAGAAAGGAGCCGGAGTTTGGCCGATAAAAAGCTGTTTACTCCTTTATCAGGTACACAACGGATCTTCGAAGCCGTCTTGGTCGCCATCACTCTGATGGCGGCTTATCTTCTGCTTGCCCTGTTGTCCTATCATCCCGCTGATCCCGGCTGGTCCCAGACCTCCTGGCAAGGGGAGGTGAATAACCTCGCCGGTAGTGCCGGCGCCTGGCTCGCCGATATCACCATGTTTACCTTTGGTGCTTTCTCCTATCTGGTGCCGCCGCTGACGGTACTGCTGGGCTGGAGTCTGTTCTGGCGCCCGAGCCGTCTGCTCGATGTGGATTACCTTACCCTGGGGGTGCGGATCATCGGCTTTATCCTGACCGTGCTCGGCATGTCGGCCATTGCCAGCATGAACTTCAACGACATGCAGAACTTCTCCGCCGGTGGCCTGGTGGGGGATGTAATAGCCTCAGCCGTAGTACCACTGTTTGGCGGCGTTGGGGCCAACCTGATGCTGCTCTGCTTCGTGGCAACCGGCATCACCCTGTTTACCGGCTGGTCCTGGCTGACCATCGTCGAGCAGATCGGCGCGGCCTGTACCGGTTCGGTCAGCGCTGTTTACCACTTCCCGACCACCCTCGGCCGCTGGCTGACCGGTGGCTGGCGTCAACCCCGCAACGAGGGGCCGGATCCCTTGCTGGAAGGCGGGGTAGGGGCCATCGCGTTTGATGACGAGGAAGATGAGGCTCACACCAGCTGGACTCGCCGACCCAAGGCCAAGAATCAGCAGGCCGCCGCCGAAGAGTGGCTGCCGGAACTCGACGACGATACCTTCGAATTTGATCCCAAGTTTGATGATGAAGATGACGAGCCGGCTCCGGCTGCCAAGCCCAAACGTGCGGTGGCGGCTGCCAATGGTCGCCGTCAGCCGGTGTTGGCTGTGGCCGATGACGATGATGAGGACGATCTGGATCTGCCCTGGGCCGAGGGTGACGATGAGGTCGCCGCGCCGGTTGCCGTTGCACCGACCAAGCCCAAGCGTCGTCCGCTATCTACGCTGCCGCCGTTGCCGAGCATCGAGCTGCTGGACAGGCCGCCTGCCAAGACCCAGATGATGAGCAAAGATGAGCTGGATCGCATGGGCCGGCTGGTGGAAGCGAAACTGGCCGACTACAACGTGCAGGCCAAGGTGGTCGGCGTCTATCCGGGCCCGGTCATTACCCGTTTCGAGCTGGATCTGGCGCCGGGTATGAAGGCGAGCAAGATCACCAACCTCTCTCGCGATCTGGCCCGTTCCCTCTCTGCCAGCAGCGTGCGGGTGGTCGAGGTGATCCCTGGCAAGACCTTCGTCGGGATTGAGCTGCCCAACCGGGTGCGCCAGACCGTGTATTTGCGCGAGACCCTCGACTGCGATGCCTTCCGCGATAGCCGCAACCCGCTCACCATGGGGCTGGGTCAGGATATCGCCGGGGAGCCCGTGGTGGTGAACCTGGCCAAGATGCCGCACCTGCTGGTGGCCGGTACCACAGGTTCCGGTAAGTCGGTGGGGGTGAACACCATGATCATCTCGATGCTCTACAAGTCGTCCCCCGATGACCTGCGCTTCATCATGATCGACCCCAAGATGCTGGAGCTGTCGGTCTACGAAGGGATCCCGCACCTCCTGACCGAGGTGGTGACCGACATGAAGGACGCCGCCAACGCCCTGCGCTGGTGCGTGGGCGAGATGGAGCGTCGTTACAAACTGATGTCGGCGGTCGGGGTGCGCAACCTCAAGGGTTACAACGACAAGGTGCTGGCCGCCATCGAGGCTGGTGAGCCGCTGCGCGATCCGCTGTGGCGTCCTGGTGACTCCATGGATCAGATGCCGCCGGAGCTGGAGAAACTGCCCCATATCGTGGTGGTGGTGGACGAATTTGCCGACATGATGATGATCGTCGGCAAGAAGGTGGAGGAGCTGATTGCCCGTATCGCCCAGAAGGCGCGGGCGGCCGGTATTCACTTGATCCTCGCGACCCAGCGTCCGTCGGTGGATGTGATTACCGGCCTTATCAAGGCCAACATCCCGACCCGGATCTCGTTCCAGGTATCGAGCAAGATCGATTCCCGTACCATCATCGATCAGGGCGGTGCCGAATCCCTGCTCGGCATGGGTGACATGCTCTACATGCCGGCCGGTACCTCCAACCCGACTCGGGTGCACGGCGCGTTCGTCGATGACCACGAAGTGCACAAGGTGGTGGCGGACTGGAAACTGCGTGGCGAGCCGAACTACATCGAGGAGATCCTCTCCGGTGAATCCGGCAGCGAGGGCGGCAGCGGCGAATATGGCGGCGGTGGCGATGAAGAGCTCGATCCCCTGTTCGACGAAGCGGTCGCCTTTGTGGTGGAGTCCCGTCGTGGCTCGACCTCCAGCGTTCAGCGCAAGTTCAAGATTGGTTACAACCGGGCAGCCCGTCTCATCGAGCAGATGGAGGATCAGGGCATCGTCAGCTCACCGGGTGGCAATGGTCAGCGCGACGTGCTGGCGCCGCCGCCAGTGCGGGACTAAGCCTCACCGCATCATACAATCCCTGGCCATGCCCTTTGCGGGCATGGCCTTTTATCGAGAGCGTCTTTATGAAAAGCGTGATGAAAAAACAACTGTTGATGGGTACCGTGCTGCTGATGGCCAGCAGCCAGGTGTGGGCTGATGCGGCCAACGATCTCAAACAGAAGCTGGCGGGGGTGAGCCTCTTCTCCGCCAAGTTTGCCCAGACCGTCTATGACAGCAAGGGCAAGGAGCTGCAAAAGGCCAGCGGCTCCCTGCTGGTGCAGCGGCCAAACCGTTTCAACTGGCACACCACCTCGCCGGACGAGAGCCTGATCGTGGCCGATGGCAAGGATGTCTGGGTCTATGATCCCTTCGTCGAGCAGGTGACCGCCCTCAAGATGAAGGATGCGGTGCTCAACACCCCCTTCGTGCTGATCGCCGGCAACGACAACAGCCTCTGGAAGAACTATGACGTGACCCAGCAGGGAGATGTTTACACCGTGACCAGCCGTAATCAGGATGAGTTGATCGCCTCCTTCCGCATCACCTTCGACAGGCAGAACAACATCAGCCGCTTCGATGTGAAAGAGACACAAGGGCAGTGGAGTGAATTCACCCTGAGCAGCTTTAACCGCAAGCCGGTGCTCGAGGGCAACGAATTTGTTTTCAAGATCCCCAAGGGGGTTGAGCTGGACGACCAGCGCTAATGAGCTGGCTGTCGTTGGATTGCTCGTCACTGCGCCAGTCAAAGGCGAGTGGCGTGACGCTGGGTGGTCAATACAGATGAGCAATCTCTTGTTGGATTTCTCATCGGACCGTTTTTCCATGGCGGTATCCGTGATACTGAACGGTCAATACAGATGAGTAACTTGTCGCTGGATTTCTCATCGGACTTTCGTCCGCTGGCGGCCCGGATGCGGCCGCAAAACCTCGATCAGTATATCGGTCAGCAACATATCCTGGCGGCTGACAAGCCCTTGCGTAAAGCCATTCTGGCGGGGCACTGTCACTCGATGATCCTGTGGGGGCCACCCGGTACTGGCAAGACTACGCTGGCGGAGCTGATGGCGCATTATTGCCAGGCGGAGGTGGAGCGGCTCTCTGCGGTCACCTCCGGCATCAAGGAGATCCGCGCCGCCATCGACAAGGCGAAGGAGAACAGCTGGCGCGGGGTGCGTACCATCCTGTTTGTGGATGAGGTGCACCGCTTCAACAAGAGCCAGCAGGATGTGTTCCTCCCTCACATCGAAGATGGCACCATCACCTTTATCGGTGCCACCACTGAAAACCCCTCGTTCGAACTCAACAACGCACTGCTCTCCCGAGCCAGGGTCTATCTGCTCAAGCGGCTGGAAGAGAGCGACATCCTCGCCATGATCGATCAGGCGATGACCGATCCCCGTGGTCTCAATGATCCGGCGCTCACCTTCGCCCCCGGCATCAAAGAGGCGCTGGCCAAGGCGGTGGATGGGGACGGGCGCAAATCCCTCAACTATCTGGAGCTGTTGGCCGACATGGCCGAAACCGACAGTGCAGGGGCGCGGGTGATCGACAGTGCCCTGCTCGCCGCCGTGGTGGGAGAGCATGTGGCCCGCTTCGACAAGGGGGGCGATCACTTCTATGACCTCATCTCGGCGGTGCACAAATCCATTCGCGGTTCGGCGCCGGATGCAGCGCTCTACTGGTATGCCCGCATGGTGAGCGCCGGTTGCGATCCGCTCTATATTGCCCGTCGCCTGTTGGCGATTGCCTCGGAAGATGTGGGCAATGCCGATCCTCGCGCCATGCAGGTCGCCCTGTCGGCCTGGGATTGCTTCCATCGGATCGGCCCGGCGGAAGGGGAGCGGGCCATCGCGCAGGCGATCGTCTATCTCGCCTGCGCCCCGAAAAGCAATGCAGTCTATACCGCCTGGAAGGCAGCGCTCCATGATGCCAAACACCTCCCTGACTTCGAGGTGCCGGTGCACCTGCGCAATGCACCGACCAAACTGATGAGCGATCTGGGCTATGGCGCAGAGTATCGCTATGCCCATGACGAGCCGGGCGCCTATGCCGCAGGCGAGCAGTATTTCCCGCCCGAGCTTGCCGGCAAGCAGTACTACCAACCCACCGATCGCGGCCTTGAAAAGCAGATCGGCCAGAAGCTCGATTATCTCCATGAGCTGGACCGGCAGAGTCCGCAGCAACGGGGTAAATAGATCCTTGGTTACCCCGCATGGCTGAAAATTGGTCAGGCGTTTGAATATGCAGGACGGTTTGCGTGCCAAAGTCGGTCAAAACGACACAAATAGTCCCTGTTCGGGCGGGGGGGCGGTCTGCTACACTGCCCGTCTGACCCCGCTTGTCTTGGCCTTGCGCCATCTTCTTGATCTCGAAGGCCTGATTGTTAAGGCCCGATTCTGAAGACGATTGGGGTGCGCCAACCGATGTTAACTTCCGGATCTGTTTTCCAGCCCGTCATGATGACTCAGGCCCAGATCCCATTTTAAAATAGTAGGTAAACCATGCTGGATCCCAAATATCTGCGCAGCGATATCATCGATGCTGCCGCTCGTCTGGCGACACGTGGCTACGTTCTGGACGTAGCGGCTGTCAACGCTCTGGAAGAGAAACGCAAGGATCTGCAGTCCCGTACCCAGGAGCTGCAGGCCGAGCGCAACGCCCGCTCCAAATCCATCGGTGAAGCTGCCCGTCGTGGTGAAGATGTTGCCCCGCTCAAGGCCATCGTTTCCAAGATCAACGACGAGCTGGAAACCAGCAAGGTCGAGCTGGATGCCCTGCTGGCCCAGCTGAAAGCCATTGCCGACGCCATCCCCAACCTGCCGAGCGAGACTACTCCGGTGGGTCGTGACGAGAACGACAACGTGGAAGTGCGCCGCTGGGGTACCCCGCGTCAGTTCAGCTTCCCTGTGCGTGATCACATCGATCTGGGTGAAGCGGCCAAGGGCGTTGACTTCAAGAATGGCGTCAAGCTTTCCGGTGCCCGTTTCGTGGTGATGAAGGGGCAGATTGCCCGCCTGCACCGCGCGCTGGCCCAGTTCATGCTGGATCTGCACACCCTGCAGCACGGTTACACCGAGTGCTACGTGCCCTATCTCGTCAACCCGGATAGCCTCTACGGCACCGGCCAGTTGCCCAAGTTCTCTCAGGATCTGTTTAATACCGGGATTGAGGGCGAAGGGGAAGATGAAGGCAAGATGCGCAAGTTCTCCCTGATCCCGACCTCTGAAGTGCCGCTCACCAACATGGCCCGTGACGAGATCTTTGACGCGCAAGAGCTGCCGATCAAGATGACCGCTCACAGCCCCTGCTTCCGCTCTGAAGCCGGTTCCTACGGTCGTGATACCCGTGGTCTCATCCGTATGCACCAGTTCGACAAGGTTGAAATGGTTCAGCTGGTTCACCCGGAGCAATCCTGGGAAGCGCTGGAAGAGATGGTGGGTCACGCCGAGAAGGTGCTGCAACTGCTGGAGCTGCCGTATCGCGTGATGGCGCTCTCTACCGGTGATATGGGCTTCTGCGCCGCCAAGACCTACGATCTGGAAGTGTGGCTGCCGGCCCAGAACACCTACCGCGAGATCTCCTCTGTCTCCAACTGTACCGACTTCCAGGCGCGCCGCATGCAGGCTCGCGTGCGCATCGACGGCAAGCCGCAGCTACTGCACACCCTGAACGGTTCAGGTCTGGCGGTGGGTCGTACCCTGGTTGCCGTGATTGAGAACTACCAGCAGGAAGATGGCCGCATCGCCATCCCGGCTGCGCTGCAATCCTACATGGGTGGCCTGACCCACATAGGGTAAGCGGTCGTTGCAGACGACAACGCCATGGCATTGCCATGGCGTTGTGCATTCTGGCGCCGGTCAACCGTGTTAGTACTGAAAAAATTCGGCTTTTCGGCGCCGCGTTGAACAGTTAACACATTTTTATCAAGCAATGCGCAATCGTTTTTGTTAGACTGCGCCGCAATTTCGCAGGACATCTTTTTCTATGGTCTGGATTGATTACGCCATCATTGGCATCGTCGGTTTTTCTGCTCTCATCAGCCTGGTGCGCGGCTTCGTCAAGGAGGCCATGTCTCTTGTCACCTGGTTTATCGCCTTCTTTATTGCCAGCCATTTTTATCCCGATCTCGCCGTCTATTTCACCTCGTTCTCCGATGCGCTGGTGCGCAACGGTCTGGCCATCGCCGCGCTGTTTGTGGCGACCCTGATCCTCGGCAGCGTGGTCAACTATGTAGTGGGCCTGTTGGTGGACAAGACGGGTCTCTCCGGTACCGATCGGGTGCTGGGGGTCTGCTTCGGTGCAATTCGCGGGGTGCTGATCGTCAGTGCCCTGCTTTTTTTCATGGATACCTTCACCAGCCTCTCCCAGAGCGACTGGTGGGTGGCGTCCAAGCTGGTGCCGGAGTTCAAGCCGGTGATCCAGTGGTTTTTCGGGTTCATGTTGAACTCATCCAGTTTTCTTAAACAGGTATAGTGACTTCGAGGTAGCAAAGACATGTGTGGTATTGTCGGTATAGTTGGCACCACCCCCGTCAATCAGGCCCTCTACGACGCCTTGACGGTGTTGCAGCACAGGGGACAGGATGCCGCCGGGATCGTGACCATTGATAGTGGAAACTTCCGGCAACGCAAGGCCAATGGCCTGGTGAAGGACGTGTTTGAAGTGCGCCACATGCAGCGTCTGCAAGGGAACATCGGCATAGGTCATGTCAGATATCCCACCGCAGGCAGCTCAAGTGCCGCTGAAGCCCAACCTTTTTATGTGAACTCTCCCTACGGCATGGTGTTGGCCCATAACGGCAACCTCACCAACGCCAAGGAGCTCAAGGAGCAGCAGTTCAAGGTCGCCCGCCGCCACATCAACACCACCTCCGACTCGGAAGTGTTGCTGAACGTGCTGGCCCATGAGCTGGACCGCTGTGACAAGATGGCCCTGCGCCCCGAAGATATCTTCGCCGCGGTGCGCAGAACCCATCAGCAGATCCGCGGCGCTTATGCGGTGGTCTCGCTGGTGATTGGTCATGGCCTCATCGGCTTTCGTGATCCCAACGGCATTCGCCCGCTGATCCTCGGTCGTCGTCAGGACGAGCAGGGCCAGGTGGAGTACATGCTCGCCTCCGAGAGCGTGGCGCTCGACGCCATCGGGTTCGAGACGGTGCGGGATATTGCGCCGGGTGAAGCCATCTACATCACCGAGCAGGGCCAGCTCTTCTCCGAGCAGTGTGCACAGAACCCGCAGATGAGCTCCTGTATCTTCGAATATGTCTACTTCGCCCGTCCCGATTCGTGCATCGACAAGGTCTCGGTCTACGCTGCCCGTCTCAACATGGGTCGCAAGCTGGGTCAGAAGATTGCTCGCGAGTGGGAAGATCTCGACGTCGATGTGGTTATCCCCATCCCCGAGACCTCCTGTGACGTGGCGCTGGAGATCGCTCACACCCTCGACCTGCCATACCGTCAGGGTTTCGTGAAGAACCGCTACATCGGTCGTACCTTCATCATGCCGGGCCAGACCCAGCGCAAGAAGTCGGTGCGCCGCAAGCTCAACGCCATCGGCTCCGAGTTCAAGGGCAAGAAGGTGTTGCTGGTGGATGACAGCATAGTGCGCGGTACCACGTCCGAGCAGATCATCCAGATGGCCCGTGAAGCGGGGGCAGCCAAGGTCTACTTCGCTTCGGCAGCGCCAGAAATTCGCTTCCCCAACGTCTATGGCATCGACATGCCCACCGCCAACGAGCTGATTGCCCACGGTCGCGAAGTGGAAGAGGTGTGCAAGCTGATTGGTGCTGATGGCCTGATTTTCCAGGATCTGGAAGATCTGGAAGCGGCAGTGCGGGAGATCAACCCGGATCTGCGTCACTTCGAGACCTCGGTCTTCAATGGCCACTACGTCACCTCCGATGTGGACCAGTCCTATCTGGATCACCTCAACGCCCTGCGCAACGATGACACCAAAGCGGTGCGTGAATGGCAGGAAGGCACCAGCAATCTGGAAATTTTTAACGAAGGCAGTTAAACGTTTGCGGTTTTGCTGGATGGGATAGCGAGATGGGGGCCAGTGGCCCCCATTGTCGTTTCTACCCCGTACGGGTAGAAGGGGGAGGGGATATCTGTTTGAAAAACATCCGTTTATCTTGCCGGATATGGGCATGGCCAGCGGGATCCGCTAGCATAGGCGGCAACATATATGACCGATACGCTTTTAATCGGCGTGTTTAACAAACGAGAGTTTAGATGGATGATCTGCTAGCCCCAGTGCGCCAGTTTTTGCAGTGCGAGACCCCGGATGAGTGGGTAGAGATGGCGCGGGATCCGGCCCGTTTACCGACCCTGCTCATCGATCATGCCAACTGTGAGACCAAGGCCGCACTCACCGCCCACAGCCTGGTGCGCCGCTACTGCCTGCCCAAGGGCAAGCGCCATCTGCTGCCCAAGCTGGAGTTCTATCGCGAGCTGGATGCCATTCCGGAGAAGGCCGAGATCCTGGGCAAACGCAGCATGGGGGAGTCTGATCGCACTGTCTTTGCCGAGCTGGAGCGCAATCCGCTGCTGTTTCCCATGGTGCGACTCATTCAGGAGGAGCTGCATCACTTCGAGCAGGTGCTGGAGATCATGCAGGCCCGCGGCATCGAGTACGGGCCGGTGACGGCCTCCCGCTATGCCCGGCAATTGATGCAGCATGTGCGCACCCATGAACCGGCCACCATAGTCGACAAGATGATCATCGGCGCCTACATCGAGGCCCGCTCTTGCGAGCGCTTTGCCAAGCTGGCGCCCCATCTGGATGAAGAGCTGAGCCGCTTCTATGTCTCTTTGCTGCGCTCCGAGGCGCGCCACTATCAGGATTACCTGAGCCTGGCCGAGCAGTACGCAGGGGAGGATATCAGCGAGCGGGTGGCCTTCTTTGGCAAGCTGGAAGCCGAGCTAATCTGCTCGTCTGATCCGCAGTTCCGGTTCCATAGCGGCCTGCCTGTCACATCTGACAGTTGTTGACGCACGGGGGGCAAACTACTATTGCCCTGTTCCTACTACGAGCGACAAGTAGTTACTTTTGAGCGCAATTCCCGGCCCCGAGCCGGGATCTTTTTTTCTGCCCTACGTCCTTCCTGTATTTGGCGCTCTATGCTGAATCCCTGGCTATTTTTGCGTCTGTCCCTTGCGATGAAATCCTGTTCGATCAGCCGGTTATTGTGGCGATAAAGTGCTCATTCAGCTGGCCCACCCTTGTAGAAACGGGCGAAACCGTGTACTTTTTTGCCTTCGCAAGATTTGAATAACCAATCAATAGGAGCGTGTATGCGCATTGTTCTGTTGGGGGCTCCGGGCGCCGGCAAGGGTACCCAGGCTCAGTTCATCATGGAAAAACACGGTATTCCCCAGATCTCCACCGGCGACATGCTGCGTGCGGCGATCAAAGCGGGCACCGAGCTCGGTCTGAAAGCCAAAGCTGTGATGGACGCAGGTCAGCTGGTCTCTGACGACATCATCATCGGTCTGGTGAAAGAGCGCATCGCTCAGCCGGATTGCGCCAAAGGCTTCCTGTTGGACGGTTTCCCGCGCACCATTCCCCAGGCGCAAGCCATGAAGGACGCCGGTGTTGTGGTTGATTTCGTGCTGGAGTTTGCTGTGCCGGACGAAGAGATCGTCAAGCGCATGAGCGGCCGTCGCGTTCACTCCGGCTCCGGTCGTACCTACCACGTGGTGTTCAACCCGCCGAAAGTGGAAGGCAAGGATGACGTGACCGGTGAAGATCTGGTGATCCGCGCCGACGACGAAGAGACCACAGTACGCAAGCGTCTGGATGTATATCATCAGCAGACCGCGCCGCTGATCGGTTTCTACGGCAAAGAGGCGGAAGCGGGCCACACCCGTTACGTCAAGATCGACGGCACCCAGCCGGTTGATCAGGTTAGCAAGCAGCTTGCCACCATTCTGGGCTGATCTTTGCTGCCGGCACAGTTTCCCGTGCCATCAGATAAATAAAGAGAAGGGCCCTGCGGGGCCCTTTTTGCATAATGACAGAGAGACAGGAAGCCAACGTGACCACGAAAACCGGAATATTGCTGGTCAATCTGGGTACCCCAGCCGCACCGACCACCGCTGCCGTCAAAGCGTTCCTCAGCCAGTTCCTGCACGATCCCCGTGTGGTGGACCTGCCCCGTTACCTCTGGTGCCCGCTGCTCCACTTCATCATCTTGCCGACGCGCTCGCCCAAAGTGGCCAAGCTCTATCAGCAGGTGTGGACCGAGCAGGGCTCGCCGCTGATGGTGATAAGCCAACAGCAGCGCGCCGCGCTGGAGCAGGAGCTCAAGCGGGAGGGGGTCGAGGTGCCGGTGGAGCTGGCGATGACCTATGGTTCCCCGTCAGTGAATGATGGCTGGCAGGCGCTCAAGGCCAAAGGGGTCAACCGGGTGATCCTGTTGCCGCTCTATCCGCAATATTCGGTCAGTACCACCGCCTCGGTCTTCGATGCCTGGGGCAAGGCGATGAAGAGAGAACGCAATCTGCCGGTGGTAAGGCTCATTCGTGACTATCACGCCCATCCCGAATACATTCAGGCGCTGGCCATGAGCGTGCGCCGTCACTGGGAGCAGCACGGCCAGGGTGATCACCTGCTGATGTCGTTTCACGGTATTCCCGAGCGCTATGAGAATGAAGGGGATCCCTATGGTCACCAGTGTCGCCATACCGCCAGCTTGCTGGTCGAAGCGCTCGGGCTGGAGGCCGGGCAGTGGACGGCCAGCTTCCAGTCCCGCTTTGGCAAGGAGGAGTGGCTCAAGCCCTACACCGACGTGACCATTGCTGGACTGCCGGCAGCGGGCATCAAGCGGCTCGATGTGATTTGCCCCGCCTTTGCCGCCGACTGCCTCGAAACCCTCGAGGAGATCCAGGTGCAGAACCGGGAGATCTTCATGGAGGCCGGTGGTGAGCGCTTTGAATATATTCCGGCCCTCAACAGCGATCAGGCCCACATCAGGATGATGGTCTCGCTCATTTGCCGCGAACTGGCGTGAGCGGGCCGCAGGTTTTCAGACAACAAGGAGTTGTGTCATGGTACATATCACGTTGATTTACGCAGGCCTGCTGGGACTGCTGTTTCTTGGGCTCTCTTACTGGGTGGTGAGGCATCGGATCCAGTTCAAGGTGATGATAGGGCAGGGAGAAGCACCGCAGATGTTGGCGGCCATTCGGGCTCACGGCAACTTCGCCGAGTATGTGCCGCTGACCCTGTTGCTGATGGCGCTGTGCGAGCTATCCGGTGTCGGTGCGCTCTGGCTGCATGCCGGTGGTGCCATGCTGCTGGTCGGCCGTATCCTCCATGCCATCGGCATCCAGATCCCGAAAGCCCCCAATGTGCCCCGTTTTCTGGGAACCTTGATGTTCTGGCTCGCCCTCGGACTTTTCTCGGTGCTGGCCCTGTTGCAGGGCGTAGCGGCAGTCTGAAAACCGGCGTATTTTTGTGTTTAAGAACCTCACCAGCGGTGGTGTGAGAGGATGGCGGGAGTGATCCCGCCTCTTACTCAATACAAGGTACGAGCTCAGGTTTGGTCGTGGCCCAGCTCATGGGGGGGGAAGTCACCGCGATCGAGAATGTGCAGCCAGGCGTCCACCACTGCTTCATCCAGCTTGGAGCCCCGCATTTGGATTATCTGCTCCCGGGCCTGCGCAATGCCGAGGGCGGCGCGATAGGGGCGATCCGAGGACTTGACATCCTCCCCCACCTTCGCGCTTCGCGTTTCAGGAGGGGGATTCCCATTACTGGGTGGTGACTGCTCGCGCAGTACCGGATTCCTGCTTCATCGGGCGGCCTGATTGCACCGCTCCTCCACAGACTAAAACGGCGTGTCCCGCCGCTAAAATTGAGGCGGTGTGGTGGAGCCATGGTGAAGTAAATGGAAAACCGGCAGCCAAGGCTGCCGGTTTTGTGGGTAATGATGGGTAACGACGGTAAAAGTTACTGCAATACCACGTGCTGGAATCCTTGTACCAGGCTGATGACCGGCTGGGGATAGAGCCCCAGCAACACCACCAGCGCTGCAGAGAGCAGTACCACCACACCACCGGAGGAGAGCGCCCAGTCGGCGCTGGCATCCCGCTGCTGCATACCCGGTTCGCGCAGATAGAGGGTCACCATCACCTTGAGGTAGTAGTAGAGACCCAGTGCGCTGCCGAGCACGATGGCGCCGGAGAGCCACCAGAGCTGGGCCTCGACAGTGACGCCGATGAGGTAGAACTTGCCGATAAAGCCGAGGGTCATCGGGATGCCCGCGAGAGACAACATCATCACCGTCAGTACGGCAGTCAGATAGGGGCGCTTCCAGAACAGGCCGCGATAGCTGTGCAGGGAGTCTGCATCCTTGCCGCGATAGGGGCTCGACATCATGCTCACCACCCCAAAGGCACCCAGGCTGGTGAAGAGATACATCAGCAGGTAGACCCCGGCTGCTTCCACCGGCATCTGGCCGAATCGGCTCGCCACGATCACCGCCAGCAGGTAACCGAAGTGGGAGATGGAGGAGTAACCCAGCATCCGTTTGACGTTGGTCTGCACCAGCGCCAGCAGGTTGCCGACCAGGATGGAGATGACCGCCATGGCGGCCAGCAGCCAGTGGATCATGGGATCGCTCGCCGCCGGTACCGCCAGATAGAA
This sequence comes from Aeromonas veronii, assembly GCA_041319085.1. Classification (NCBI taxonomy): domain Bacteria; kingdom Pseudomonadati; phylum Pseudomonadota; class Gammaproteobacteria; order Aeromonadales; family Aeromonadaceae; genus Aeromonas; species Aeromonas veronii. The sequence goes on from CP101033.1 coordinate 1,756,021, forward strand.
GCGCAGCAGCACGGCAAAGACCGCCACCTTGCTCACGGTGGCGAGGAAGGTGGCGACCGGGGCCGGGGCTCCTTCGTAGACATCCGGGGTCCAGAGGTGGAAGGGGGCGAGCGACAATTTAAAGGCAAAGCCGACCAGCATTAGTCCCAAACCGCCCATCAGCAGCGGATGGTGAGCCGGGCTCTGGGCCAGGGTCTGCCCCAGGGCGGCAAAGCTCAGGCTGCCTGCCTGCGCATAGAGCAGCGCCATGCCAAACAGCAGGAAGGCGGTGGCGGCGGCAGAGAGCACCATGTATTTCACCGCTGCTTCCAGCGAGTGGCGCTCGCGGTAGGCGTAACCCACCAGACCAAACATCGGCAGGGTCAGCATCTCGATCCCGATAAAGAGAGAGGCGAGGTGACGGGAGCAGGCCAGCACCAGACCACCGGCAGTGGCGATCAGCAGCAGCAGGAAGAACTCCTCCCGGTTATCCGGATAGGCTTTCAGCCACGACTGGCCAAAGGTGCAGGTGGCCAGCGCGCCGATCAGTACCAGTCCCATATAGAAGACGGCGTAACTGTCGACTTGCAGCAGCGGGGTGACCCCCTGATCCCCCTGCGCCATCACGATGGGCAGCGAGAACAGCGCCAGGTTGAGGCCAACAATGGTCACGGTAAAGGCGGTGGTGACACAGCGGCGCCAGGCGATGGCCAGCATCAGGGCCGCCATGGCCCCGGTGGTCAACAGCAGGGGAAGCAGTGCCAGCAGTTGGGAAGCGGAGAAAGTCATTGCAGGGCTCCAGCAGTCGGCAGCAGATACCAGTGCAGCACGTTGATGAGGCTGCTGCTGGCGGTATCAATCACGGGTTGGGGATAGAGGCCAAGCAGAACCAGCAGGCCCGCGATCACCATCATCATGGTCAGCTCGCGGCGATCCAGCCCCTTGAGCACGCTCTCATCCTTGGCGGGGCCAAAGCAGGCGCGCTGCAACATGATGAGGGAGTAGACCGAGGCCAGCACCAGACCGAAGGTGGCGACTACCGTGATGACAGGGGCAACCTGGAAGCTGCCGATGAGGATCAGGAACTCGCCGACGAAGTTGCCGGTGCCCGGCATGCCGAGTGACGCCACCGAGAAGAACAGCATCACACCGGGCAGGTAGCGCAGACGACCCCACAGCCCGCCCATCAGGCGCAGGTCCCGGGTGTGCAGACGCTCGTAGAGCTGACCGCAGAGGATGAAGAGGCCGGCGGCGGAGAGGCCGTGGGCGATCATTTGCACCACGGCGCCCTGCAGCGCCAGCTCGCTGCCGGAGTAGATGGCGATCATCACAAAGCCCATGTGGGAGATGCTGGTGTAGGCCACCAGCCGCTTGATGTCGGTCTGAGCAAAGGCCACGATGGCGCCATAGACGATGCCGATGAGACCCAGCACCATGGCGTAGGGGGCAAACTCGGCGGACGCTTCGGGGAAGAGCGGCAGGGCGAAGCGCAGCAGACCGTAGGCGGCGGTTTTGAGCAAAATACCTGCCAAATCCACCGAGCCTGCGGTCGGCGCCTGACTGTGGGCATCCGGCAGCCAGCCGTGCAGCGGCACCAGCGGCATCTTGACCGCAAAGGCGATAAAGAAGCCCAGCATCAGCAGCCACTGAACGCCCTTGCTCATCGGGGTATTGAGCAGCTCCAGATAGTTGAAGGTGAAGACTCCGGTAGCATGCTGGTGGGTCAGTACCAGCCCGATGATGGCCACCAGCATGATAAGGCCACTCACCTGGGTGTAGATGAAGAACTTGGTTGCGGCGTTGATCCGTGATTTGCCGTCAGTGACCGAGTGGCCCCAGAGCGCAATCAGGAAGTACATGGGAACCAGCATCATCTCCCAGAAGAAGAAGAAGAGGAACAGGTCCAGCGCCATGAAGACACCGAGCACGCCGCCCAGGATCCAGAGCAGGTTGAGGTGGAAGAAGCCGATGCGTTGCACGATCTCTTTCCACGAACAGAGGATGGCCAGCACCCCGATAAAGCAGGTGAGGATCACCATCAAGAGCGACAGGCCATCCACCGCCAGATGCAAAGAGATGCCGAAGCGGGGGATCCACGGCAGGCGCCACTCGGCGGCCCAGGCGGAGGCAGCACCAGAGACGCCCGCGCTGTCGAGGCCCGTATTGTCGAGACCCATAGTGGCAAGCGAGAAATCACCACTTAGCCAGATGGCACAGGAGAGCAGCAGGCTGGCGCTCATGGAGAGCAGGGCAACCCAGCGGACAAACTGCCCGCCTAGACGCTCCATCTGCCAGCAGAGCAAGCCGCCGATAAAAGGAATTAGCAAGATCCAGAGTAAGGTCACGGTATCAGCTCTCGTTCAAGTTCATATGAGATTGCGCTCCCTGTTCCATCAGGGAGAACAAACAGCCTGGCTGTATGATTGTCCGGTTGTTCATCGCGTTACCCCAGCAGCAACAGCGCCAGCACCAGCACGGCGCCGATCCCCATGGAGGCGGCATACCAGCGCAACTTGCCGGTCACGGTCCAGGCCAGCAGCTGGTTGCCACGCAGGGCAAGCCAGGCGGGCAGGCCCATCATCCAGTCCAGCGGGTCGCGGGCCAGCAGCCGGGTGGCCAGCAGATAGGGTTTGACCCACAGCTGGTCATACAGCCAGTCAAAGCCCCAGGCGTTGAACCAGAGGGTGCTGAGCAGACGGCCCGGCGCGCTGTTGGCAATGGAGGTGGCCAGACGGCGCTCACCAAGGAACAGAAATGCGGCCAGCGCGATGCCAGCAATGGCGATGAGGCCGGAGGTGATTTCCAGCGCATGACGACCCTCTTCGACATGATCACCCGGGCCTGCGGGCAGTACCCCAGCCAGTGGCGGGGTGATCAGCGCGCCGATGCCGGTAGAAAGCACCAGCAGCACCAGCAGCGGCAGGTGGTGAGCCAGACCGTGGCCCGCATGGGCTTTGGTCTGCTCTTTGCCATGGAAGGCGATAAAGATCAGCCGGAAGGTATAGAGCGAGGTGAGGAATGCCCCTACCAGACCGGCCCACAGCAGGGCGCTTTGGCCCGAGGCTGCTACTTGCCACAGGATGGCGTCTTTACTGTAGAAACCGGCGGTCACCAGCGGCAGTGCGGCCAGGGCCGAGCCCCCCACCAGGAAGCAGGCATAGACCAGCGGCAGGCTCTTGCGCAGGCCCCCCATTTTGAAGATGTTCTGCTCGTGGTGGGTCGCGACGATAACGGCACCGGCGGAGAGGAACAGCAGCGCCTTGAAGAAGGCGTGGGTCATCAGGTGGAAGATGGCCCCTTCCCATGCGCCGACACCGAGAGCCAGGAACATGTAGCCAATCTGGCTCATGGTGGAGTAGGCGAGGATCCGCTTGATATCGGTCTGAACCAGCGCGGCAAAACCTGCCAGCACCAGGGTGATGGCGCCAACCAGCCCGACCAGATGGAGGATCTCTGGCGCGAGCAGGAACAGGCCGTGGGTACGGGCAATCAGGTAGACACCGGCGGTCACCATGGTGGCGGCGTGGATCAGCGCTGAGACCGGGGTCGGGCCTGCCATCGCATCCGCCAGCCAGGTTTGCAGCGGCAGCTGTGCCGATTTGCCGACCGCGCCGCCCAAGAGCATCAGGCAGGCCAGCGACAGGGCAGGGGAGCCCTCGGCAAACAGGGTCGGGGCACGCACCAGCAGCTCGTGAATATTGAGGGTGCCCAGTTCCCGATAGAGGATAAACAGGCCGATGGCGAGGAAGACATCACCCACCCGGGTCACGACAAATGCCTTGAGGGCCGCCGCTCCGTTGTTGCGATCCTTGTAGTAGAAGCCGATCAGCAGATAGCTGCACAGTCCTACCCCTTCCCAGCCGAGGTAGACAAACAGCAGGTCATCGGCCAGCACCAGAAACAGCATGCTGGCGATAAAGAGGTTGGTGTAGGTAAAGAAGCGGGAGTAGCCCTCTTCCCCACGCATATACCAGGAGGCGAACAGGTGGATAAAGAAACCCACCCCGGTCACCACCCCCAGCATGGTCAGCGACAGGCCATCCAGTGCCAGCGAGAAGCTCGGGGTAAAGTTGCCCACCGCGATCCATTGCCACAGGCGCTGGATATAGACGCCCCCCTCGGGCGGGTTGCCCAGAAAGTCGATGCCGACCCACAGGGTGGTGAGGGCCGACAGGCCAATGGAGCCTACCCCGATCAGCGCCGAGGTACGCTCGCCAAACCGGCCGAGGGAGAAGGCCAGCACCAGCCATCCCAGCAGCGGAAATAGAAAAGTCAGATATAAGAGGCTCATCCGCGCATCTCGCTCAAAGTGTCCACGTTCAGGGTGTGGTAACGACGATAGAGCAGCAGTAACAGGGCGAGGCCGATACTGGCCTCTGCTGCCGCCAGAGAAATCACCAGGATATACATGATCTGGCCATCGGCCTGGGCCCAGCGGCTACCCGCCACCACAAACGCCAATGCCGAGGCATTCATCATGATCTCGATACTCATCAGGATGTAGAGCAGGTTGCGGCGGATCAGCAGACCGCACAAGCCGATACAGAAGAGCACTGCGGCCAGCAGGAGGCCGTGCTCCATGGGGATTCCATTCATTGCTGACCTCCTTCTTGTGCAGAGTGGGATGCGGTGCGGGGTACCGAGAGCACTTCACCGCTCTTCTCTTCCCGACCCAGGTGATAGGCGGTCACCAGACCCGCCAGCAGCAGGATGGAGGCGAGCTCTACCGCCAGCACATAGGGGCCAAAGAGCTCGACACCCACCTGCTTGGCGGTCACCTCGGTCACTCCGATCAGGCCCCCGGTCACCCCGAGAATGCCGTGGGCCAAAAAGCCCAGCAGGATCAGCGAGAGCAGGGCAGGCCCCCCCCAGGTCATGGGGGTGAGCCACTTTTTCTCTTGCGCCTGGGCACTCCCCAGGTTCAGCATCATCACCACGAACACGAACAGCACCATGATGGCGCCGGCGTAGACGATCACCTGCAGGGCGCCCGCAAAGGCGGCACCCAGGCAGAAGAAGATCATGGCCACGGCGATGAGGGAGATGATGAGATTGAGCAGCGCATGCATGGGATTGCTGGTGCTGATCACCCGCAGCGTGCTGTAAATGGCCACCAGGGCCGAGGCATAAAATGCCAGTTCCATGATTGACTCCTCAGGGCAGCAGGCTCTTGACATCGATGGGTTTGGCTTCGTTTTCGGCGTCCCCTTTCGGCTTGCCGTCGATGGCCATCCCGCTCATGCGATAGAAGTTGTAGTCCGGGTATTTGCCGGGCCCGCTGATCAGCAGATCCTCCTTCTCGTACACCAGATCCTGGCGGCGATACTCACCCATCTCGAAATCCGGTGTCAGCTGGATGGCGGTAGTGGGGCAAGCCTCTTCACACAGGCCGCAGAAGATGCAGCGAGAGAAGTTGATGCGAAAGAACTCCGGATACCAGCGGCCATCTTCCCGCTCGGATTTTTGCAGCGAGATGCAGCCGACCGGGCAGGCGACCGCGCAGAGGTTGCAGGCCACGCAGCGCTCGTCCCCGTCGGGGTCGCGGGTCAGCACGATGCGACCGCGGTAGCGGGGGGCCGCGTAGACTGCCTGCTCCGGATAGTTGAGGGTTTCACGGGGCCGCCAGGCATGGGAGAAGACCATGGCCAGACTGCGTAACTGGGTGCCGACACCCTGAATGATGCTAACAATTTTCATATTGAGTGCCTCACTGCGTACTTATCAGTACAACTGCCGCGGTGACCAGCATATTGATCAGGGTCAGCGGCAAGCAGACTTTCCAGCCAAACGACATCACCTGGTCAAAGCGCGGGCGAGGCAGGGAGGCCCGCAGCAGGATGAAGAACACCATGAAACAGGCGGTCTTCAGGGCAAACCAGATGAAGGGGGGCAGCCAGGGGCCGTGCCAGCCACCGAAGAAGAGGGTCACGATGAGCGAGGAGATCAGCACGATGCCGATATATTCGCCCACGAAGAAGAGACCCCACTTCATCCCCGCATACTCGATGTGATAGCCGTCGGCGAGCTCCTGCTCGGCTTCTGGCTGATCGAACGGGTGACGGTGAGTGACGGCGACACCGGCAAACAGGAAGGTGACAAAGCCCAGGATCTGGGGCACCACGTTCCATAAATCTGCCTGTGCCTCGACGATATCCCGCAGGTTGAAGCTGCCGGTCTGGATGACGATGCCCATCAGCGACAAGCCCAGGAATACCTCGTAGGAGAGGGTCTGGGCCGAAGCGCGCAAGCTGCCGAGCAATGAGTATTTGTTGTTGCTCGACCAGCCGGCGAACAGCACCGCATAGACCGCCAGCCCCGCGATGGCCAGGATGTAGAGCAGCCCCACGTTGAGATCCGCCACGCCCCAGGTGGGGGTGATGGGCACCACCGCAAAGGCCAGAATAAAGGCGGTGAAGGCGATGATGGGGGCCAGGATAAAGATCCGGCGATCGGCGAACGGCGGGATCCAGTCCTCCTTGAAGAACATCTTGATCATGTCGGCGGCCAGCTGGAGCAGACCAAACGGCCCCACCCGGTTGGGGCCATAGCGATCCTGCCACAGGGCCAGCAGGCGGCGCTCGATGAAGCTCATGAAGGCACCAGCCCCCACGATCCCCACCAGCACGATCAGTGCCTTGCCCACCTCCAGCAACAGATCGATCAGCGACTCGCTCATGCGATCACCTCCTGCAGGTTAGTGATTGAGGCTTGTTGCAGCGCAGTCGGCAGGCCGTTCACCCCAAGGGGGAGCCCCACCAGACCGGCGCTCAGCTGTGCACTAAGACGCAGACGCAACTGCCAGTGGCTACCGCCCCAGGAGAAGGAGACCTGATTACCGGCATGCAGGGCCAGACGCTGCGCATCAAGGGGATTGAGCACCAGCTCGGGTTCGTTCATTCGGGCCTGAATGACCGGGCTACGAGCAGACAGCTCCTCGCCGCCAAACAGCTGGGCATAATTGACCACTTGCAGCGCATCCTCTGCCTTGAAGGGGGCGGGGATGGTGGCGAACCAGCCAAGGGTATCCTCTGCAACTTCCAGCAGACGGCGACCCGGCTCGCCTGCACGCAGATGACCACCGACTTCATCCTGGAACTTGTTCCAGGCGGAGGGAGAGTTCCAGCCCGGCGCCCAGGCGAACGGTACTTGCGGCATGTTCTGGCGGGCACCGGCATACCCTTCCATGGAGAAGTTGAAGGGGGAGTCGGGATCCTGCGCCACCCGTGGCTCGCTGACGTTCTGATCCGCCAGCATGGAGGTGCGGCCGCTGTAGCGGTGCGGCTCACGGGCCAGCCGCATGCCACGGATCCGCAAGCCTGCGTTGGGCGCTGCTTCCAGCATGGTGGCCAGCAGCGGCTGGCTGCTGGCGCAAGCGTGGCTGATCTGATCGAAGTTCTGCCAGCGCAGCGGCTTGCGTTCGAGCGCCCCTTGCAGCGCTGCCAGCCAGCGCCACCCTTCACGCACCTGAATATCGGCGTTGTAGAAGGCGGGCGCATAGACCTGGAAGAAGCGCTGGGCGCGCCCTTCCATGTTCACCAGCGTGCCATCGGCCTCGGCAAAACTGGCCGCTGGCAGCACCAAGTCAGCCCTGTTGGCGGTCGGGGTCGCCTGATGGTCGATGACCAGCAGGTGCTGCAGCCGTGCCAGCGCAGCATCCACCCGGTTGCGCGGCGCGCGGCGGTAGAGATCGTTCTCCAGGGTGACCAGCGCCAACCCCTCTTCGGCCTCGATACGCGCAAGGGCGGCTTCAAGCGGCTTGTCTGACAAGGTTTGAGCGCCCAGCATGGCCAGGCCGAGCGAGTTGGCCTCCTGGCCAACCAGCGCGATGCTGGCTTCCAGTCCTCGGCCTTTCAGGGCGCGGGCAATGTTGCTGGCCGCCTCAAGCAGCGCCACATCGCGGGCACTGGAGCCTGCAATGATGAGCGGCTTCTTGGCGTTGCCGAGCAGCTCGGCCCAGCGAGTCGCTTGTGCCTGCTGCTCGGGGCAGAGGTCGGTCACGGCTGGTGCACTCGGGTCGAGCAGGTTGGCGATGGCAAAGCCAATGCGCGCCTGATCGGCATAGGGGGCGTGCAGCTTGTCGGCCGCCACATCGTCCAGACGGGTGGTGTCGAGGCTGGTGATGAGCAGCGGGTAGCGCTCGTTCTGACCCAGAGTCTGAACGGCGGCGACTTGCCACAGATCCACCTTCATCTTGCGGGCCAGCTCGCGGGCCTTGCCCTTAACGGCTTGGCGCAGCGCCAACGCGATACGGGCTGCGCTCATGGTGACATCCTCGCCGAGCAGCAGAATGGCGTCGGCCTCCTCCATGTCCCGCAGGCTCGGGGTTGGCACGCCGCCCTGTTGCAGGATCTGCAGCATCTTCAGCTGACAGGCCCACTCGGCCTGCTCGACGCCTGCGTAGAAGTTGGCTTCACCCACCAGCTCGCGCAGGGCAAAGTTGCTCTCCAGCGAGGCGCGGGGCGATCCGATGCCGATGAGGTCGCTGGCGGTGCGCAGGGCATCGGCGGCTCGGTTGAGGGCGCCATCGACCGTGATGGTCAGCTGGTCGTTGCCATCTTTGAGCAGCGGTTGGCGCGGACGGTCGGCCAGATTGACGTAGCCATAGCCAAAGCGGCCACGGTCACAGAGGAAGTAGTGGTTGAGGCTGCCGTGGAAGCGGTTTTCGATGCGGCGCAGCTCGCCATAACGCTCGCCCGGACTGATGTTGCAGCCCACGGAGCATTGCTGGCAGATGCTGGGGGCAAACTGCATGTCCCACTTGCGGTTGTAACGTTCGGAGTGGGTCTTGTCGGTGAAGACGCCGGTGGGGCAGACCTCCACCAGGTTGCCGGAAAATTCACTCTCCAGGGTGCCATCCTCGACCCGCCCGAAATACACGTTGTCGTGGGCACCATAGACCCCGAGATCCTCGCCACCGGCATAATCCTTGTAGTAACGGACGCAGCGGTAGCAGGCGATGCAGCGGTTCATCTCGTGACTGATGAAGGGGCCCAGCTCCTGATTCTGGTGGGTGCGTTTGGTGAAACGGTAGCGACGGCTGTTGTGGCCGGTCATCACCGTCATGTCCTGCAGGTGGCAGGCGCCGCCCTCTTCGCACACCGGGCAGTCGTGGGGGTGGTTGGTCATCAGCCACTCCACCACGCTCTTGCGAAATTCTTTAGCCTCTTCATCCTCGATGGCGATGTAGCTGCCATCGGTGGCCGGGGTCATGCAGGACATGACCAGACGGCCGCGCTTGTCATCGGCATTCTGATACTGTTTGACCGCACACTGGCGGCAGGCGCCAACGCTACCCAGCGCCGGATGCCAGCAGAAATAGGGGACGTCCAGACCCAGCGACAGACAGGCTTGCAGCAGGTTATCTGCTCCGTCTACCTCGTACTCTTTGCCGTCTACATAAATGGTTGCCATACAACTTCCCTGAAACCTGTTTTGTGAAATCTGTGGTGTCGTTACCAGCGCTCGCCCAGCAGATTGGGCTGGATCCCTTTGACCGGCTTGCGGTTATCACCGCTGCCTTTGATCCCGGCCTCGAATTCGGAGCGGAAATATTTGATGGCGCTGGCCAGCGGCTCGACGGCGCCCGGTGCGTGGGCGCAGAAGGTCTTGCCCGGGCCAAGAAAACCGCAGAGTTGTTCCAGAGTCGCCAGATCGCCGGATTGCCCTTCGCCACGCTCCAGTGCCCGCAGCAGCTTGACGCTCCAGGGCAGGCCATCGCGACAGGGCGTGCACCAGCCACACGACTCGCGTGCGAAGAACTCCTCCATGTTGCGCAGCAGACTCACCATGCTGATGGAGTCATCCACCGCCATGGCGAGGCCGGTCCCCATCCGGGTGCCGACCTTGCCGATACCGGCGGTATACATCTGGGCATCGAGGTGCTCCGGCAGCAGGAAGCCGGTGCCTGCGCCGCCCGGTTGCCAGGCTTTCAGGCGATAGCCGCTCTTCATCCCACCAGCGTAGTTTTCAAACAGCTCGCGGGCGGTGATGCCAAACGGCAGCTCCCAGACGCCCGGGTTGTTCACCTTGCCGGAGAAGCCCATCAGCTTGGTGCCGTGATCTTCCGAGCCCGGCAGCGCCAGCCCGTGATACCAGGCGACCCCGTTGCCGATGATGGCGGGGACGTTGCAGAGGGTCTCGACGTTGTTGACGCAGGTGGGTTTGCCCCAGACGCCGGAGACGGCGGGGAAGGGGGGTTTGGCACGCGGGTTGGCGCGGCGCCCTTCCAGCGAGTTGATAAGGGCCGTCTCTTCGCCACAGATGTAGCGACCGGCGCCGGTGTGGACGAACAGCTCGAAGTCAAAGCCCGAGCCCAGAATGTTCTTGCCCAGTAGACCGGCGGCCTTGGCCTCTTCCACCGCCCGGCGCAGGTGGATGGCAGCATCCACATACTCGCCGCGCAGGAAGATGTAGCCGCGATAGGCCTTGAGCGCCCGGGCACTGATGATCATCCCCTCGATCAGCAGGTGGGGCAGTTGCTCCATCAGCAGGCGATCTTTCCAGGTGTTGGGCTCCATCTCGTCGGCGTTGCAGAGCAGGTAACGGATGTTCATGCTCTCGTCTTTGGGCATCAGCCCCCACTTCACGCCAGTGGGGAAGCCCGCGCCGCCGCGCCCCTTGAGACCGGCATCCTTGACGGTGCTGACAATCTCGTCCGGGCTCATCTGGCCGAGCGCCTTGCGGGCTGCTTCATAGCCCTGCTTGGCCTGATACTCCTCCAGCCACACCGGCTGGCCGTCATCACGCAGCCGCCAGGTGAGCGGGTGGGTCTCGGCCGTACGCGGGGTGCGATTGGCGGTGCCAAGAGAGGCGAGGATCTTGTTCTGCGGCAGGCTCATGGGTAAGCCTCCAGAGTTTTCAGCAAGGTCACCGGATCGAGGCCGCCATAGGTGTCGTCATCGATCATGATGGCAGGCCCCTTGTCGCAGTTGCCAAGGCAGCAGACCGGCAGCAGGGTGAAGCGGCCATCCGGGGTGGTTTGACCGGGGCCGAGGTTCATCACCTCCTTGAGACCGGCCATCAGATCTTCATGACCATTGATGTAGCAGACCATGCTGTCGCAGACGCGGATGATGTGGCGCCCGACCGGCTGGCGGAAGATCTGGCTATAGAAGGTGGCGACCCCCTCCACATCGCTGGCGGGAATGCCGAGCTCGGCCGCGATGGCGTGAATGGCGCCGTCGGGGACCCAGCCTCTGGCCTGCTGCACGATCTTGAGCGCTTCGATGCTGGCGGCGCGGGGATCTTCGTAGTGGTGTTTCTCGTGTTCGATGGCATCGCGTTCAGCCTGGCTCAGAGCGAAGTCGCCCTGTTTGCTGCTGCATGCCCCTTGCCCCTGTGGGGTCTGATTATTGTGACACTGACATTGCTGGCTCATGACTTGACCTTTGGTGGCTTGTCCTTTTACTGCTCGTCCGGTGATCCGAATTCCCGGCCATGGCCGGGAGGCGGGATCACTTAACGGTCCACATCCGACATAACGAAATCGATACTGCCCAGATAGACGATGAGATCCGACACCATGCTGCCCTTGATCACCGAGGGGATCTGCTGCAGGTGAGCAAAGCTCGGGGTGCGGATCCGGGTCCGGTAGCTCATGGTGGAGCCGTCACTGGTCAGGTAGTAACTGTTGATCCCCTTGGTCGCCTCAATCATCTGGAACGACTCGGCTGCGGGCATCACCGGGCCCCACGACACTTGCAGGAAGTGGTTGATCAGGGTCTCGATGTGCTGCAGGGTGCGCTCTTTGGGCGGCGGCGTGGTGAGGGGGTGATCCGCCTTGAACGGCCCCTCCGGCATGTTCTTCATGCACTGCTCGATGATCGACATGCTCTGGCGGATCTCCTCGATCCGCACGGTGGCTCTGTCGTAGGCATCGCCATTGCTGCCGACCGGCACCTCAAAGTCGAACTGGTCATAGCCGGAATAGGGGCGCCACTTGCGCACGTCGAAGTTGAGGCCGGTGGCGCGCAATCCGGCCCCCGTGGTACCCCAGGACAACGCCTGCTCGGTGGTGTAGGCAGAGACGCCTATGGTGCGACCGCGCAGTATGCTGTTGCGCATCGCCGCTTTTTCGTAATCCATCAGCCGTTTGGGCAGCCAGCTCAGCAGGTTGTCCTGCACCAGTCGTTGCCATCCCTTCGGCAAGTCGTGGGCGACACCGCCGATACGGAACCAGGCCGGGTGCATGCGGGCACCGGTGATCGCTTCGATGATGGTGTATATCTTCTGCCGGTCGGTGAAGGTGAAGAAGACCGGGGTCATGGCCCCCACGTCCTGGATATAGGTCCCGAGGAACAAGAGGTGGCTCTGGATGCGGAACAGCTCCGCCATCATCACCCGGATCATGTCGACCCGCTGCGGCACCTTGATGCCGGCCAGCTTCTCGACCGCCAGCACATAGGGGAGGTTGTTCATCACCCCGCCCAGATACTCGACCCGGTCGGTATAGGGGATGTAGCTGTGCCAGGACTGGCGCTCGCCCATCTTCTCGGCACCGCGATGGTGATAGCCGATGTCGGGCACGCAGTTGCGGATCTCCTCGCCATCGAGCTGCAACACCAAGCGGAAGGCGCCGTGGGCAGAGGGGTGGTTGGGGCCGAGGTTCAAGAACATGTAGTCCTCATTCTCGTTGCCGCGGGCCAGGCCCCACTCTTCCGGTTTGAACAGCAGGTTCTCCTGCTCCATGTCCTGTTTGGCGGCATCGAGCATGAAGGGATCGAATTCGGTGGCCCGCGCCGGGTAATCCTTGCGCAGCGGGTGACCCTGCCAACTCTTGGGCATCATGATGCGAGTCAGGTGAGGGTGGCCATCGAAGGTGATGCCCAGCAGATCCCACACTTCCCGCTCGTACCAGTTGGCATTGGGGAAGTGGTTGGTGATGGTGGGCAGATGCAGGTCACTCTCGGCCAGCGCCACTTTCAACATCACATCGGCGTTACGGTCGATGGAGATGAGGTGATAGAAGACGGTGAAATCGCTCTGGGGCAGACCGTCGCGATGGCTGCGCAGCCGCTCGTCGGTGGCGCTGAGATCAAACAGCATCACAAACGGGGAGGGCACCTTGCGCAAGAAGCCCATCACATCCTGCAGCAGTTCGCGGGGAAGCCAGACTACCGGCACGCCGGTGCGCGTGGTCTGCACGGTGAAGTGCTCGGCCCCGAAGTGAGAAAACAGTTCGCCAATGACTTTGGCATCCTTGTGGTCGCTGGGCTGCCACTGGGCCATGGCGTAATTGCTGGGAAAATCACGAGTCAGTTTCATGGTCAGATCTCATCCGGCGTGCGCAGGTTGGTCACATTGATCCGTTCGCCGCGCTTGCGCTCTTTTTCGGCCTGCATCTGGGGACGGTAGATCCCCTGATCGCCCACTACCCAGGAGAGGGGGCGGCGCTCTTTGCCGATGGAGTCCTGCAGCAGCATCAGGGCTTGCAAAAAGGCTTCGGGACGGGGCGGGCAACCCGGAATGTAGACGTCGACCGGCAGGAACTTGTCTACCCCCTGCACCACTGAATAGATGTCATACATGCCGCCGGAGTTGGCACAGGCCCCCATGGAGATCACCCACTTGGGTTCGAGCAGCTGTTCATACAGGCGCTGGATGACTGGCGCCATCTTGATGAAGGGGGTCCCTGCAATCACCATGAAGTCGGCCTGACGGGGCGAAGCGCGGATAACTTCGGCGCCGAAGCGGGCCACATCGTGGGGGGAGGTGAAGGCGGTACACATCTCCACGTAGCAGCAGGAGATGCCGAAGTTGTAAGGCCAGAGGGAGTTTTTGCGGCCCCAGTTGACTGTGTCTTGCAGCACCTCCTCGAGACGGCCCATCATGATGCCGCGCGTCGCTTCTTGCGCCAGTGGGTCATCGACGGTCTGGCGCTGCTCCTGGGGGTAGCGCTCAACGGGTGCATCCGGGTCAATCCGGGTCAGGGTGTACTTCATGGTGCAACCTCAAGGAAAGGGTCTGTGGTTCAATCACTGTTTTTGTTGTTCAGCTGCGGTTTGCGCGGTGACCAGTCCAGTGCGCCGATGCGCCAGAGGTAGATCAGGCCGATAAGCAGCAGTCCGATGAAAATGGTGGCTTCAATAAAGCCGACCCAGCCGCTCTCCCGCACGGAGACAGACCAGGCGAACAGGTAAAGGGCCTCGACGTCGAAGATGACGAAGAACATAGCGACCAGATAGAACTTGGCGGAAAAACGCAGGCGGGCACTGCCGACCGAGTCGACACCAGATTCAAATGGCTTGTTCTTGGTGCGGCCGTAGGCACGACCTCCCAACAGGGCGGCCAAACCTATCATCACCAGACAGATGGTGATGGCACCGATGACATAAATGGCAAAAGCCCAATGTTGAGCAGAAATATCAGCAAACATAGAGGTTTTTCCTAACCAAATTAATCAAGTGACTTAACAATAATGTTACGCATTATGACACTTTCGTACTGATTTACATGTCATTTTTACGGGTTAATTATTAATCGGTTAACTGGTAATTAAATTTTGTTAAGAAGCGCACTTTTTTGTTGGTTATGGCGGGCGGGAAAGAGTTGGAAAGTGCAGCAAGCTGCTTCGCGCCCTCACCTGAAAGGGGTAAATATCGCGTGTGAAGCCGGGTCTTGTCGGCATCGCGGACCGGGAGCCTGGGTGGGCGAAGAGTGTGATGGCGGGTGAGATAGGGGCTATGACAAGGGTGATAAAAAGAGAGGCTCGCAAGCCTCTCCTGTCGTGACGATCCGGTTATAGGAATGAGTGGTCAGGGTTTGAGCAGTTGCAGCGACTCTTCTGCTGCCTTGCCTTGAGAGAGGGTGATATCGACCCGGCGGTTCGCCTGGCGATGTTCAGCCGTGTCATTGGCAAAGCGGGGTTGGGTATCGGCAACCCCCTGAGCGATGACCCGTCTGGCATCCAGATGGGGGTTGGTCAGCATGGTCTGCACGATGGAAGAAGCCCGCAGTACAGAGAGCTCCCAGTTGTTGCGATAGAGCTCCACCGGCGCCTGGGAATCATCGGTATGGCCGGTGACCACCACCTGCCCCGGAATGTTGGCCAGAATGCCGGAAATCTTGTTGACCAGCGGGATGAACTGGGGTTGCAAGAATGCCGAGTCAGCGGGAAATAGCGCCTTCTCGCCGATGCGGATCACCAACTGACTGCCAAGCTGCTCGACCTCCAGATCCTTGGATTCGATCTGGGCCTTGAGCTGCTGTTCCAGTTGCTGCTTGGTCACCTGTACCCACTCCTGCTCCTTTGTCTTGTGGGGCCAGGATTCGGTGGCGCTCGGTTTTTCCGAGGCACCTATGGTCTCGTTGAAGGGGTCCGATGCCGCCAAGGGGGCATCTTTCTCCAGCACCGTCTCTTCTTTCGGGCTGCTCGGCGTAGTTTTCGATTCCGGTTCAAGAATCCCTGTGCCCCCCTGCATCAAGGGTGAGCCGGCAGGCGGGGAGATGAGGCCGATTTTACCCAGCGACTCGATAAAGCCCTGGATAAGCACCCGGGTTTCGGACTGCTTTGCCATGGCAAAGGAGTAGAGCACCACAAACAGGGCGAACAGCAGGGTCATGAAGTCGGCATAGGAGACTAGCCAGCGTTCGTGGTTCTCCGGTGCTTCAGCCTTTTTCTTTTTGGCCACCGTGACCTCCCAGATAAGGTTCGAGGGTAACTTGCAGGCGCGCCTGCGACTCACCATCCACGATGCAGAGAATGCCGGTCAGGGTCATCTCCTTGTAGTGGCGGATCTGGTGGGCAAACCCCTTGTAGCGGTTGCCGAACGGCAAGAAGATCAGGTTGGCGGCGGATACCCCGTAGATGGTGGCGATAAAGGCCACCGCGATGGCGCCACCCAGCTTGTCCGGGGCATCCAGCAGACCCATGGCGTGGATCAGGCCAAATACCGCGCCGACGATCCCCATGGTCGGGCAGTAGCCGCCCATGGCTTCATAGAATTTGACCGTCTGTTCGAGATCTTCCTGTTCAAATTCGATCTCATTCTCCAGCACCTCGTGGATTTTGGCCTTCTCGTAACCATCGACCATCATCTGCACCCCTTTCTTCAGGAAGGGATCCTTAATCTCCTCGATCATCCCTTCCAGCGCCAGCATACCGCTGCGGCGGGCGTTGCCTGCCAGGGTTTCCAGCAACTGGGCTTGTTCCAGCATGTCGAGTTTGAGGGGAGATAGCAGCCATTTGAAACGCTTCATGGTGCTGCCGACGACGGAGAAGGGGAACTGGGTCAGCGCAGCACCTATGGTGCCGCCGATCACGATGAGGAATGCGGGCAGATCGAGCAGTGCACTGGGGTGCCCCCCCTCGATCATGTTGCCGCCAAGGATGGCGATCAACGCCAGTAGCAAGCCAATTAAGCTCATTTTTTACACGTCCCTGCATGTTGTTAATGGCTAGTGTAACCATTTAAGTATCAGTTTTTCAAAATGATATCCAATCTATGAGCAATTAATGGGCGCTCTGTAACGGATGCAAGGGGAGGGGGATCCCCCTCATTGGATCACCCGGTAATCACCCTGTAGAGTGGTGGCTGGGAGGCATTTTGCAGGACTGCTCGTTCAGCGGATCAAGATATGTAGGGGGCGCGAGTGTGAGAACAGAAAGGAAAAAATCCCTGATGTTTCCAGCAGGTTTTTGCAAGGTGAGAGTGCCACAGAGGAGTGGCATCTTTTGGCTGCCATCTGGCGGATACAACGACCTGGATGAAATGAGATCTCATCCAAGTCAATCCGTGATCACACGATGGTTGCAACAGAGCGGGTTATTTCTTGCCGAAACCCGACTGCTTGAGGGTATAGCCGGCGCTGTTTTGCCAGGCATCCAGGCCGCTGCGGTTATTGCCTGCCACCAGACTGGCGGCCAGGCTCGGGCTGTTGAACAACTGATCGGCGGTAAAGACAAAGCCGCCCTGACTGCGGGCCACCAGGATCCCCTTGTTCAGTAACTCCAGACGTAATTCGATCACCGCTTCACGCAGGGAGGCGGCATCCTCACCATTGGCGGTGGAACCCGCCAGCACCATAAAGCCTGGATTTTGCCGCTTGCCCACCGGATAACCGTGAGCCTCAGCGCCCTTGCCGTTGAAGTGGTAGAGCTCGCGTTCTCCCGGCCGGTTGTCGGAAAGTGCCTTTTGCAGGGTCATCAGCTCGTTGTAGATCTCGATGGGGACAACGGCAGCCTGCTTGTTGCCCTTGTTATCGATGATAAAACTGACTTGCTTGTGTAACATCCTTGCTCATCCTGTGCCCCATAGAAGGCTCTATTCTAACCACCTCGGGCAACCATGATCCAGCAAGGATCCCCATCTCTTTTGCTGCATAGATCACTAACCGACGCAGTCGATACACGGCTGAAAGCCGCGAAGAGTGGGATGACGTGGTGGCTGCCGATATGGACAGCGGTAGCGCAGCGAGCCCTCAGTGAAATATGGGAGAGGTAGGCATGGCTGGGACCGCCATGCCTACCGCGACTTTATTATCTGCGTTGACGAGCATCGCAACAGGGTGTCAGGCGGCGCTGCGTTTGCCCGCTAGCAGCCAGTAACTCAGGGTAGAACCCACGCCGCAGCAGGCGATGGCGATGGCCATGGGCAGCGGCGATTGGGGCGGATTGAGGTTGACCAGAATGCCCACCACGGCGCCGATGCCAAAACGCAGGGTGCCCGCCAGTGCCGAGGCAGTGCCCGCAGATTGCGGGAAGTGGCCCATCAGACCGGTCATGGCGTTGGCGCCCACCAGACTGATATGGCCGATAAAGAGCACCACCGGAATGACGATGCCCCACAGGCCGCCAGTCTGGCTCCAGGCGTTGTAGATCAGCAGGGCGCCCGCACAGGGCAGCACCAGCAGGCCGTATTGCAGCATCCGCTCGGAGCCCACCCCTTTCACCAGTCGGCTATTGACGAAGGTGACCACCATCATCAGCAGGACATTGAGGCCAAACAGCCAGCCGTAGTGCTCGGTCGGTACCTTGAAGTACTCGATATAGACGTACGGGGAGCCACTTAAGAAGGCGAACATGCCAGAGCTGGAGAGGGCGCCGCACAGCACATAGCCCATGGCGCCGCGATGGGAGAGTACGCCCCAGTAGTTCTTGAGGATCTGGCCCAGATTGAGGGGTTGGCGGTGCTCGGGCTTCAGGGTCTCCTGAATTTTCCACTGCATCACCAGACAGACCAGCAAGCTGATCCCCACCAGCAGCCAGAAGATCACCCGCCAGCTGGCGTGGGCGCTGATATAGCCACCCACTACCGGCGCGACAAGAGGGGCGAGCGTCATCACCAGAATGACGAACGACATGGCGCGAGAAAACGCATCCTTTTCAAACAGGTCGCGCAGCAGCGCATTGACCACTACCGACCCCGCCGCGCCGCCTGCTGCTTGCAACATACGATAGGCCAGCAATTCGGGCAGGGAGTCTGCCATGGCGCAACCGACCGAGGCGATGGCAAACATGGTCAGCCCCGCCAGGATCACCGGCTTGCGGCCGTAGCTGTCGGCGAGCGGGCCATAGAACAGCTGGCCGATGGCAAAACCACCCAAAAAGGCGCTGATGGTGAGCTGGGCGCCGTCGATGCTGGTGGCCAGATCCCGGGCGATGGCCGGAATGGCGGGCAGATACATATCCACCGCCAGCGGGGTCAGGCCCGCCAGGGCACCGAGCAGGATAAAGAGAACACGGGGGAGAGCATGGTGGCCTGGGGGGCTGTGCTTGGGGCATAGGGTATCCGCTGGTAAACCTTGGCTGAAAAAGGGAGAAGGGCGAGTCTATCAGGTTTGCCCCCGCTCGGCATGACGTTCCTGCCCTCTCAAAAGGGGGAGGTGCCCGGCCGCTCAGGCACCTTGGGGATCACGCTTGCGCTCGTATTGGCGTACTGCACGGATCACGCCCCCCAGCCAGAGTAGCCAGGCCAGCAACGAGGCGGCATAACCGAGTCGCTCCGGCCAGCGGGCGGTGAGGGTAAAGGTGAGACTATGTTGTCCGGCGGGCACCCAGACCTGCACCAGCCCGTTGCGGGTGCTGCTGACGCTAAGGGGCAGATGCTGGTCGAGCCTTGCCTGCCAGCCCGGGTAGTCAAACTGGTGCAGGACCAGCTTGGCGGGCGCCGGGGTATCCAAGGTCAATTCGATATGGCGCGGCTGCCAGCGCAGGATCTGCCAGTCCACCCCCGGGTGGTCGCTGGTGATAGCGGGTTGAAACTCATCTTTCCAGGCCAGCAGGGTGGGGGCAAACATGCCGCGCGGCACCTGCTTTGGTCGGTATTCGCGGGCGCTGCGCTTGCTGTCAAACTCCCCATCAAGCTGACTCTTGACGGGGGCTTGGGTGAGTGGCGCCTCGCGTACATAGAGCCCCTGCGAGAGCAGGGTGACGGTAAGCAGCAGCCACCAGACCCACTGCCACGGGCGATAGGTGGGGGTACCCAGTGCCACCACGGCGACGGTAGCGATGACCAGCAGCAGATTGAGGCGCCAGGGAAATTGCACCAGTTGCAACGGGGTGAGCTGCCGCCACAGGGGCTCGCTTGGCGGCAGCATCATCAGAAAGCTCAGGGTGCCAATGGCACCCCAGATCAGCAGTTCGGGATGGTGTGGCTCGCGAGCGGCCGCCCAGCCCACCAGCAGCAGGGCCAGGGTGAGCAGAGTCAGCCAGGCGAGATGACCGCGAAAGCGCCAGTCATCCCGGCTCTGGGGCAAGCGGTCGAGAAAGTTGCGCTGAAACTCGAACATGCCGGTACGCATCTGCTCCATGGAGATCCCCCCCTGATCCAGCAGCGCGGGCAGCAGCAACAGGCTGGCCATCGCCAACCCCCAGAGCTGGCCCAGCAGGGTGCCGATGAGCGGGGAGGTGGTGACAGGGACACTGACAAGCGCTGTGCTCCCCTTGTAGCGCCAGATCAGCAGCAGGCTGCGCAGGGTGAGCAAGCCCAGAATGAGCAGGGTGCTTGGTAGATGGGAAAGCACCAGCATGGAGACGGCCAGTGCGAGCAGCAGTAGGGCAAAGGGGGCGCGGCGGCAGAGGCGATCCTGCGCCAGCAGTGCCAGCGGCGCCCAGACGAAGGCCCAGCTCTCTGCCAGGGCAAAACGGGCGTAGATATCGATAGCCAGATGATAGGGCAGCGCCATATAGAGCAGACTGGCCGCCAGCGCCCGTCCGTGGCCGGCAAAGGGGCGCAACCAGAGATAGGCAAACAGGCCGGAGAGCCAGAGTGCCACGCTGCTGCTCCATAGCAGCGGTGTCATCGCCTCGTGGGCCAGTGGGGTAGGGCCGGCGAACAGGGCGCTCACATAGTAGGGCAAGGGGGGATAGAAGAAAAAGACCGGGCTGCCGAAGGCGCCGTTCATCTCCATCAACCAGCGCGGATAGAGCTCACCTTGCCACAGTTGCACGGCAAAGAAGTGACCGGAGAGCAGGTGGTGAAACAGATCATGGCCCTGACTGCCGCCGCGCAGCCAGAATGGCAGCAACAGGAAGGCGCAGGCCCCGGTCAGCACCGACAAAACCCACAGCCACTCTCTGGTTACACGCATAAGGAGACTCATCTGTTATGGATGCGCAGTGAGTGTAATCGAGTTATTCCCTTACTTTGGCGTCCGCCGGATGAAATTTGTGCACTTTTTCTCCGGGCTGCCACGGGTGTTTTGAGCAGTCTGCCGTGAGGGGATGGCGAGCCAGAGTCCGGGCTCGGCGGCAAAGCGTGGGGCAAACCAGTGTTGGCGCACCGCAGTGGGCATTTCGTTCGCGGCGATGGGGCTGCGACTGAGACGGCAGGCTCCCTGAGAGAGCGCCAGCGCAGCATCCCCCTTGTACCAGCCATCGGTGACGGCCAAGGCCGTAGTCTCCCGCAGCAGCCGCACTCCCCACTGGGTCACCAGCGTCGGGCAAGTTTTTTCTGCCAGTTTTGCCGCCTGCACCATGGCGGGCGGACCGGGCAGGGTGAAGGTCGTGCCGAGCAGCAGCAATCCGGCCACCGCGACCGGCCACTCGCCACGGCGCGGCAGCCAGCCTGCCAGCAGCACGATACCGAGCAGGGTGACGGGGGCCAGATGGCGGGGATTGTCGGGATTCTGGCCAAACAGGGTCCAGAGCAGCAGGGCAAGCCAGTAGAGCGTCCAAAGCGGGGATAGGGCGGCAGGGTGGTCTTTTGACCGTTGCCAAAGTGGCAGCATCAGCAAGGCTCCGACAGCCAAGGGCCAAAGCGGAGTGAGCTGATCGTTGAAGGTGTTCGCCCAGCTGAGCAGTCGATCGCCGTGGGCCGCTGCGGTGTTGCCCCACAGGGTAAAGTGGCCGTCGGTAAAGCGCCGCCCCTCGCTGAAATAGGCCCAGCCATCGGCTTGCCAGACAAACAGCAGGCATGCTAGCCCCACCAGCACGATGGGGAGCACAAACCTGATGCGCGTTTCCTTCTGCGCCAGCCCGAGCCACAGGGGCAGCAGCGCCAGCACAAAATAGGAGGGGCGCAGCGCCAGCATAAGGCCCAGCAGCAGACCCGCCAGTGCAATTCTGCGCTGCTGCAAGGCCAGCAGCGTTCCGAGCCAGGCGGCGAGCGCCGGCCCATCCGAAAGGCCGGAGAGGGCGAGCGTTGGGGTGAGCGGCAGTGCCAATACCAGCAGCCAAACCGGCGCCAGCAGGCTTGGCCGTTGCCACAGTTTTACCGCCAGCAAGGCGGCGAGCGGCGCCAGCAAACTGCTGCCGAGCAGACTTGCCCACTGCACCGCGCGGGCCGGGTCGTCCACCAGCAGGTTGATCAGCCGCGCCAGCCAGATAAAGGCGGGATATCCCGGAAAGTGGGGGGAGAACTCCAGTACGCTAAAGCGCGTCACCCCGTGGGCGAAATTGAGGGCATCGTCGGAATCGAGCGCCACCGGGAAGGCCTGCAGCCAGCCAAGCCAGGCCAGTTGCAGCAGGGCAAGCAAGTAGGGTCGATTAGCGAAGCGTAATCGGCCGTGGTGAAGCCCCCCTTCTCCCCTTGCGGGAGAAGGGCCGGGGATGAGGGGGGCCATCGGCATCAATGAGAGGCCATCAAAGCGGCGCCAGTACGGCCATCAGCGTTTTTTCTGCATCGCTAAAGGCGGTGGCATCGGCGGGCTTGGCGCCCACCCCGAATACCCCCGGGTTGCCGATGGCATCCAGCACCTTGGCCAGCGCCTGTTCGGCCGCCTTGCGATCCCCTTCGCTGAGGGAGGGGAGGATCAAGTCGAGGAAGCGCTTGCTCTTGACCACCAGCACCTTGGCGGTCTGGTAGTCGCCAAGATTCTGGCTGGCCCCTTCGAGGCGGCGCTCTATCTCCGCCTTGTAGGCGCGGTTGAGCAGGGCTGCGGTGGCGGAGGCATCTTGGCCCTTGATGGCTGCAGCCAGCGGCCCTTGCAACTCCACCTTGTGGTGCTGTTCCAGATAGGTCAGCTCGTCGGCAATCTCGCTCAAGGTGGCGCTGGCATCCTTGCCGTCAGTGGCGGCGCCCAGCAGCGCTTCGCGGGCGTCGATCAGCGGCTCCTTGCCGGCGGCGGCGTAGGAGTAAGCCTGCGCCTGACCGCTCAGGGTCAGCAGCAGGGTGAGGGCGAGTAAACCCGGGCGGATGGTCATCCTGTTCTCCTTACTTATGCCAATGGCGCGGCACTCAGGCCACGCTCTGGGTTTCAATCACGGTATTTTCGTTGCGCTGGTTGAAGGTGTTGCGGCGTCTGTCTACCTGTTGGACACCGACAATGCTTCTCATGCCACACTCTGGGTTTCAATCACGGTATTTTCGTTGCGATGGTTAAAGATGGCATGACGTCTGTCCACCCCGTCGATCACCATGTCGGCAGCCATCATGCCCATCTCCATGGCAGTGTCGGTGAAGATATAGCGGAATGTCCCCTGACGGCCGGTCATGATGAGGTTGGTGATGGGCATCAGCGCCTTGATGGCGTCGTTGCGGCGGGTCTGATAGCCCAGATCCATCAGCGGATAGGCGTATTCGCTACGTGCTTCAAAAGTCTCATCGCCAAGTTTCTGGGTGTCGACGCCGAGGCTGGCGAGATCGGCGGTGACCCGGCCGCGCAGATCAGCGAGCGGTGCCTGCCAGGTAGCATCCCCCGGATTGCAGGGGATCTCCAGCATCACCGAGGTCTGACCCTGGGGCGCCATAAAGGGGCTGCGGCGGCGCGGCTCCTGCAGACGGGTCGCCAGAATATGGGGGTCGGAGAGGTACTGCCAGGTGTTGTCCGACAGGTTCTCTGTTTTAAGCGGCATATTGACGAAGCGAAGCGACCGGTAGTGGAGATCGCACGGCAAGCCAAGATGCTGGCAGGTGAGCGGCAGCGGCAGGGTGGAGATCACCTGATCAAAGCGTTCGCTCTGTTCAACGTCATCTTGTTTCCAATAAACCCGTTCGATGCGGCCATCGGCTTGCTCAAGGCAGGTGATGGTAGCGCCGGTTTTGAGTTCGACACCCTCGGCCACCAGCCGCTCCCCCAGGGTGGTGAAGATCTGGCCGAAGCCATATTTGGGGTAGCGGTATTTGCGGGCATAGGTGCGCACCGAAATGCTGCCGTTGCGTCTTGGCAGCAGGCGGCGCGCTACGTCTTTCAAATCGATCAGGCTGATGCGCTGGCCGGCCCAGTCGGCGGAGAGCTGGTCCGGGTTGATGCCCCACAGCTTGCCGGTGTAGCCCTCGAAAAACTGGCGATAGAGGGTGCGGCCGAAGTGGCTCTGGATCCACTCGGCAAAGCTCGCCTTGGCGAAATCATCCGGTTTCTTGCTAAATGGCAACAGCAGCAAGTCTTTTACCGCACCGGCCATCAGGGCCAGCGGCGCAGTCCTCAGCAGGTTGGGCAGGTTCAGGGGGTAGTCATAGGTGCGCCCGCCGAAACGGATGACGCTCTTGCGCTCGGCGTGGAGCAGGTCATCCCCCATCAGTTCGTCGATAAAGGCGAGCAGATCGGGGTTTTTGGTGATAAAGCGGTGGCCGCCGTAGTCGAAGCGATACTCCCCATCGCGCCCCTTGAAGGTCTGGGTAGCGCACATGCCGCCGACCACCGGCTCCTGCTCGAACAGGGTGACTGCAAAACCGGCGCGGCGCAGGCGCCAGGCGGCCATCAAACCGGCGGGGCCAGCACCCAGTACCGCAATACTTTTCTTGTTGTTATCGCTCATGACCTATTCCGAAACTGCTTGATAGATAAGGGAACCGCGCCAAGGCGCGGCCCCGAATAGTGTTGTTACCGCTTGGGGTGAGGACTCAGCCCTTGCTGGACTCGGCGCTTACCTGCGGGCGATAGCTGCGTTGCCAGAGGGTAACGAAGATCGCCAGATAAACGGCCCAGGTCAGCAGCTGCAAGCCAGCGGGTGAGGCATTGTAGCCAAACAGGGCGCGCAGGAAGGTACCAAATACCCCCTGATCGTCGAGAATGTGGCTGATGTCGAACACCGGCGTGGTCCAGAAGGTGATGATCTCTGCCGCTTGCAACATGTTGACGGCAGACGAGAGCAAGCCTGCGGCGATGATGATGATAAGCAGGCCGGTCCAGCGGAAGAAAGGCGCCAGCGCCACCTTGCGGGTTGAGCGCAGCAGCCCCCACACCAGCGCGATGGAGACCAGCAGCCCCGCCAGCGCGCCCATCAGGCCGGATTGCAGATCCACCCCTTGCCCCGAGTAGAGCAGGGCTGAGAAGAAGAGCACTGTTTCAAACCCTTCGCGCATCACAGCTAGGAAGGCGAGCAGCACCAGACCAAACAGGTTGCCGCCATCGATGGCGGCATCGATGCGCGCCGTCATGGCCCCTACTTGGGATTTGGCCTGCTTTTGCATCCAGATCGCCATATAGGTGAGCACCAGAGTGGCGAAGATCAGGATCCCCGCCATCAAGAGGTGGTTATAGCGCTCGCTCTCGAACTGGCTCACTACCACCTGGAACAGGAAGGCGACGACAAGGGAGGCGACAAGGCCAAGCCCCACCCCCAGATAGATGAACTTGTTGTAGCGGCTAGCCCCCAGCTTGGCGAGGTAGGAGAGGCAGATGCCGACCAGCAGGAAGGCTTCCAGCCCCTCGCGCAGGGTAATCAGAAAGCTTGCAAACATCAGGATTGAGGCTCCGTAGCGGGCGTGATGGGGAGAGGCTGCAAGGTAAGTTGCAGCCGGTTGAGTTGAAGACGAGCGAGCAGCACTATGGGTGGCTCCGGCAAGCTCGGCTCGGCGGCGCGCACCGCATCATTGACCCACTTGGGGTAGGTGCGGAAATTGAGTTTGATATCGGCCTTGAAGGGCCCTTGGGCATCTGCGGGTAGCGGCCAGGCTTCATCGCGCCAGCCATCGGCCGGAATGCGGGTATCTTCCAAGAGCTTGGCGTAACGCCAGAACTTGAGCCCCACCGGCTTGCCCTCGGCATCGCCGAATACTTTGCGAAACAGCCGCGCCTCTTCAGGGACTGCGCCATCCACCGGCTGGCCGCTGGCAAGCACAACCTTGCCGGTTGCATCTGTGACGGTCAGCTCC
Organism: Aeromonas veronii; assembly: GCA_041319085.1. NCBI lineage: Bacteria > Pseudomonadati > Pseudomonadota > Gammaproteobacteria > Aeromonadales > Aeromonadaceae > Aeromonas > Aeromonas veronii. Next base: position 1,781,475 of record CP101033.1, read on the forward strand.
AGCCAGAGTTCACGGAAATCGGCGACCCCGGTGGGCAGGGCATGGCCTGCGCCGGTATTGGCGACCCGCACTACCAACTGCTGGCTATCGGCAGCCTGTTCGATACGGGCCGAGAGGGTAGCGCTGGAGCGCAGCAGCGCCAGACTCTCCTGTTCAAGGTCGGGATTGCGCAGCCCCACCAGCTGGTGTTGGGCGCCGGTGAAGTTGTGGCGATAGAGCCGCGCCTTCATGGTGCCGTTTTCGGTGGACTGGCCCGCCACCGGCGCGCCGCCATTGCCCGGCTCCGGGTTCATATGGCAGTCGATGCAGGTGCGCCGTTTGGCAGGATCCTCGGCCTTGGCGAAGCTGGATTTTTCCCACTCGTCCCAGGTGTTGACGATATTGGCGCCTGTGCCCGGGGCAAACTCGTTGTGGCACGATTTGCACAGGGCCGCATCGCGGTAGAAATCCTTCTGATAGGAGGCTTTGTGGGCCGCCGGACGGGCGTTGATCTGCCGCTCGGCCAGCCAGTGCTGGAGGCTGCCGCCCGGGGCATCCTCGAACACATAGCTCTCGCGGTCTTTCAAATTCACGGTAACGGCGCTGTTGCCGCCCGCATCTTCTACCTTGGTGATGCGATGGCAGAGCACGCAGCCGGTCCCTTCTTCCACCACTGGCTCGCCTTTCTGGTGTGCCGCGATCAGCGAGGCGCCACCCTGCTCGAACATATGGGAGCCCTTGGGCAGATCCAGCTGGCCTGTCATCACCTGCTGGGGCATATGGCAGCCCTGACACCACTGGCCAAACGCCTCCCCTTCGGTTTCGCGGGCCAGCGCCTGCACCACCTTGTAGTAGGGGTGGGAGTTGCCCATCAGCCGGTGGTTGCTCTCGCTCCAATCTTTGAACGCTTGGCTGTGGCAGTTCTGGCAGGAGGCAGAGTTGAGCCACTCTTTCGGGTGAGTGGTCGGCGCCTTGGCGGGCTGATTGTCAAGGTCAGGGCGCGGGGCATCGAGTCGCAGCCAGTTGGCGAGATAGGGGAGGTTGCCATCGGCGGTGACGAAGGCGTGTAACTCCTCCATCATCGCTTTCACTTCCGGTTGGGGCCTCGCGGGGTCAACTGCCTCGGCTCCATCGCGGGTGTCGTGGCCCATGCCGCCCTGGGTCTGCTGGGTCATGCGCAGGTATTCGCCGACAAAATCCCCCGCCACCATGTTGGTGAGGTTGGCGTGGCCGTTGATGGCGTTGTCGCCGCTCTTCTGGCGATGGGCTGCCATCAGATAGCGGTTGGTGAAGTTGAACCCATCCAGATGGCAGGAGTTGCAGCTCATCCAGTTGTCTCCCGCCATGGGGAAGCGTGAGTTTGCGCCGTTGTTGCCAAGCGTGTTACCAAGATGGAACAGCCGCTCGCCGCGCTGAAGCGGCTCGGGGCGCGGATCCGTCTCTACCAGCTTGGCGAAGTGGGGCACATCGACGGTGACTCGGGCAAACGGGCCGCTGCCGCCGCTATTGAGGCGGGTGAGATCCTGCCCCATGGCGTTGTGCACCAGAATATGGTCACCGTCGATCAGCAGATCCCGCGGATTCTGGCCCGGCAGGTGACGCAAGAGCTGGGTCGCCTTGGCACCCCCCTGAAACTTCTTGCGGCGGTGGCGGTTGTTGTTGGACTTGCCGCTGCGAGAGAGATCAAACACCAGCAGATCTTCCGAGCCCGCCAGGGTCAGATAGACCCGCTTGCCGTCGGCGGCAAAGCGCGCTGCGAACGGGTTGGAGACAATCTGGCTGCGGTTGCCGACGTTTGGCAGGTTGATCTGCAAAAAGAGCTGCTTTCTTTCATCAACCCGCTCTTTCTCCTCATCCAGAGCGATGATGGAGACCGCTGGAAAGACGGTGCTCTGAAACTGGAAGGGGTGGCTGAAACTCCACAGCACATGGGGCAGCCAGGCCTCGCTGCCATCGGGAGAGAGGGCGATGTCGTCGAGCAGGCGCGGCAAGCCCTGGGAGTCGCTCGGCGTGTCGCTGTGGGTCTCGGCCAGGGTGATGAGGCTGGGTTTGGGCAGGGTCGCGCCTTTGGCGCCCTTCTCAAGCTTGGCGAGATCATAGATGGCGAGCTGGCCTGTCATGGCGTGGGTGAGCAGCAGGCGATCGTTGTTGGTCAGGGCCAGCCCGCGCGGAGTCTCGGCGGTTTCTGCATCCAGCTGGAGGTTGCCGGCGGTGTCGTAGGCCTGCAGGCGAGCTGATTCGAACAGCGTGACCCAGAACCACTGCCGCTTGGCATCGAAGATGACCCCGTAGGGTCTATGGCCGGTGGGAATCGTCTTTTCCAGATCGAGATCATCATCCAGCAGCAACAGGCGATCACCGCTGTAGTCGGTGACCAGCAGGGTGCCGTCATCGGCGCGGGCCAGCTGGCGCAGATCGCCCCCCAGCTGCACCTCTTTTAGGCGCTTGCCGCTATCGCGCTCAAGCAGGGTGACGGAACCTGCGCTCAGGTTGGCGGTGACGAGGCGCGGGGCGCTTCCCTCCTCATAGGCAAGCATCCCGGCGCCCATCTGCTGGGCAAACGCGAAGGGGCTGGCCAGCAGCAGGACGAGGGCCAGCAGGGGTGACAAACATGCAGAGAACGATGACTTCAACATGGGATCAGGATCGCCATTTCAAGATGGTCCAGCGCCAGGCGTGGCGCAGTACCAAAGGAGTGAGCAGCAGTGCGCTCAGCAAGTGGGCCCAGCTGGCGAGGTTGCCCATGGCATCGCCCGGAGTGCCGTGCAGCACCAGCAGCAGGCCGCTGGCCAGACAGACCAGCAGCAGGGCTTCGATAATCCGCCCTGTGGTGCGCAAAAAGGGTTTGCTGCTGCGGTTCAACAAGCTGCGATGGGAGAGCCAGAAGGCGCCAAACAGCAGCGGGAACAGGGTGAGCGAGAGCATCACATGGAAAAACAGATTCCAGCGTGCCAGCGACCAGAGCGGGGTCAGCGGCTCCCACAGCAGCAGACCGGAGAAGAACATCAGATAGAGGGTGCCCTCGGCGGCCTGATGGTGGTAGGCCAGCCACTGCCAGAATTGTCGGGGTGAGAGAGAAAGGCTTGTCATAAAGGCTCCAGCACCCGGGCGGGGCAGCCCGGGGGGAGCAAGTTTATAACGCAGTAAGAGTAATGAAAAGTGTTATCAATTGTATTGCTGGTGAATCAAGGCTGAACAAGCACAGTGATCAAGCTCGACTATTTATGCTCTGCCTTCCGCTCGGTCACCGCATAGATGAGCGCGGCCAGCGAGAAGGCGAGAAACACCACCACGGACCACTTCATCTCCACTTCATTGGTGATGCCATCTTCGATCTGTTCGGGCTGTACGGAGCGAAAAAAAACGCTCAGTTCGCACTGAGTTGCTATCCGCGTTTTGCGGGCGCTGTGGGTAAGCCGATGGCGATGGGCGGCGGGCTCGGGTATAGTCCTGCGCCAATGCGTTATCCTGTTTTGCTGACCCGTCGTGGCCCTGGTGGTGGCGAGGGGCTGGCCCGTGTAAGGAGTGTTATGAAGTTCAGTCCCCTGCTCGATGAGATGATGAAAGCCCTGCAGGTATTGCCGGGGGTGGGGCCCAAGTCTGCCCAGCGGATGGCCTTTACCCTGCTCGAGCGTGAGCGCAGCGGCGGTTTGCGGTTGGCCCAGCTGCTCTCTCGCGCCCTGACCGAGATTGGCCACTGCAGCCACTGCCGCACCTTTACCGAGAACGATCGCTGCGATATCTGTGCCAATCCCAAGCGGGAAGAGAACGGTCTGCTCTGCGTGGTGGAGAGTCCGGCGGATGTGGCGGCCATCGAGCAGACCGGCCAGTTCTCCGGTCGCTACTTTGTGCTGATGGGCCATCTGTCGCCGCTGGATGGCATCGGCCCGGAGGAGCTGGGGCTCGATATTCTCGAGCGCCGGTTGAAGGATGAGCACATCAGCGAGCTGATCCTCGCCACCAATCCCACCATCGAAGGGGATGCCACCGCTTGGTATATCGCCGACATGGCCCGTCATGCCGGGGTGGAGGTGAGCCGCATCGCTCACGGGGTGCCGGTGGGGGGGGAGCTGGAGCTGGTGGATGGCACCACGCTCTCCCACTCCCTGATGGGGCGCCAACGCTTGAAATAGCAAGGCGAGCCTGCCTGCTACCCCGCATAAACAGGGGGCGAGCTGGGCAATAAATAGCCGCTTGAGCGGATTTAAAGGGGCGAGTGAGCAGGATTGCACACTCGCCCCTTGATATTTGATTGGCCGTCCCCATCTAGGTTGGGCATATGTTCAACCCGATGTTTCTGAGGATTGGTCCATGACCCAAAGTGTTCATGCCGAAACCCACGGCTTTCAGACTGAAGTCAAACAACTGCTGAGCCTGATGGCTCACAGCCTCTACTCCAACAAAGAAGTATTCCTGCGCGAGCTGATCTCCAACGCCTCCGATGCGGCGGACAAGCTGCGCTTCAAGGCGCTTTCCGATGCCTCTTTGTTCGAAAACGACGGCCAGTTGCGTGTGCGTCTGGTGGTGGACAAAGAGAAGCGTACCCTGACCATCTCCGATAACGGGATCGGTATGACCCGGGATCAGGTGATCGAGCACCTGGGTACCATCGCCAAGTCCGGCACCGCCGAATTTTTCAAGAACCTCTCCGGCGATCAGGGCCGCGACTCCCAGCTGATCGGTCAGTTCGGGGTCGGTTTCTACTCCGCCTTTATCGTTGCCGACAAGGTGACCGTGGTCTCCCGCGCTGCGGGTACCGAGCCGGGCCAAGGCGTGCAGTGGGAATCGGAAGGGGAAGGCTCCTTCACCGTCGCTGACGTGACCAAAGAAGGTCGCGGGACCGATGTGATCCTGCACCTGCGTGCCGAAGAAGAGGAGTTCCTCGACGACTGGCGTCTGCGCTCCGTGGTGAGCAAATATTCCGATCACATCAGCGTGCCGGTCGAGATGTTCAAAGAGGGCACCCCGGATCGCGAAGAAGACGGCGAAACCATCGTTGGCACGCCCGGTGAGTGGGAGCAGGTCAACCGTGCGACCGCACTGTGGACCCGCAACCCGAAAGATATCAAGGACGAAGAGTATCAGGAGTTCTACAAGCACGTCGCTCATGACTTTGAAGATCCGCTGCTCTGGGGTCACAACCGGGTGGAAGGGGCGCAGGAGTACACCAGCCTGCTCTACGTACCGGCCCGCGCACCGTTCGACCTCTACAACCGCGAGCAGAAGCACGGTCTGAAGCTCTACGTGCAGCGCGTCTTCATCATGGATGACGCAGAGCAGTTTATGCCGACCTACCTGCGCTTCGTCAAAGGGGTGCTGGACTCCAACGATCTGCCGCTCAACGTCAGCCGTGAAATTCTGCAAGACAACAAGGTGACAGCTTCCCTGCGCAAGGCTTGCTCCAAGCGCGTGCTGACCATGCTCTCCAAGCTGGCGAAAGACGATGCCGAGAAGTACGCCAAGTTCTGGAGTGAGTTCGGTAACGTGCTCAAAGAGGGCCCGGCCGAGGATTACTCCAACCGCGAAGAGATCGCCAAGCTGCTGCGCTTTGCCAGCACCGCTGGCGAGGGCGAAGCCCAGACCGTCTCTCTCGAGGATTATGTTGGCCGCATGAAGGAAGGCCAGCAGAAGATCTACTACATCACTGCTGACTCCTACGCTGCCGCCAAGAACAGCCCGCACCTCGAGATCTTCCGCAAGAAGGGTGTCGAAGTGCTGCTGATGTGGGAGCGCGTGGACGAGTGGCTGATGAGCCACTTGACCGAGTTCGACGGCAAGCAGTTGGTTTCCGTCACCCGTGGCGAGCTGGATCTTGGCGAGCTGGAAGACGATGCCTCCAAACAGGCGCAAGAAGAGGCCGAGAAGGCCAATGCTGGTCTGGTTGAGCGAGTGAAGCAGAGCCTCGGCGAGGCGGTAAAAGAGGTGCGCGTCACCCACCGTCTGACCGACTCCCCCTCCTGCATCGTCACCGATGCCCACGGCATGAGCACCCAGATGATCAAGCTGATGCGCGCCGCCGGCCAGCCGGTACCGGAGCAGAAGTACATTCTGGAGCTCAACCCCGACCACGCGCTGGTGAAGAAACTCGACACCATCGAAGATGAAGCGCTGTTCGGCGAGTGGGTCACTCTGCTGCACGAACAGGCCCAGTTGGCCGAACAGGGCGGGCTGAATGATCCGGCGAGCTTTGTCTCCCGCATCAACCGTCTGTTGCTGCAAGCCTAAGCGGCGACGCTGATAACAAAAAGCCCACTGCATGCGGTGGGCTTTTTTGATCCCGCCGCGTGAGAGCGGCGAGGAACCTCGGCAAGGGGGGCGGCCAACGCCCTCTATCTGCGGTATTCGTTGTTGTAGTTCTGGATGAGACGCCGGGTCACATCGTGTTGGGGATCGGCGAACACCTTGAGGGTCTTGCCGCGCTCCACCACCCGACCTTCATGCATCACCAGTACCTCGTCACTGATATGGCTGACGATACCCAGATCGTTGGCCACCAGCACATAGCTCAGTCCCATGGTCTCTTGCATCTCCAGCAGCAGGTTGATGATCTGGGAGCGCACCGAGATATCCAGGGTGGAGAGCGCCTCATCGGCCACCACGATCTTGGGGTTGAGGATCAGTGCCCGCGCCAGCGCTACCCGCTGTTGCTGACCGGAGGAGAGCATCTGCGGGTAGAACAGGGCATGATCCGGCAGCATTCCCACCATGCGCAGGGTCTGCACCACCTGCTCGTGGCGCTCCTCCTCGGTCATCTCGGTGTTGAGGCGCAGCGGGGTCTCCAGGATCTGGCCGACACGGATCTTGCGATTGAGCGAGGTGTTGGGATCCTGAAAGATCATCCGCAGCAATTTGCAGCGGGTCTGATAATCGCCGTGCACCATCAGCTGGCCGTCGATGGCGATGTCGCCGCTGGTAGGCTCGATCATCCCGGCCAGGATGCGGGCGAGGGTACTCTTGCCGGAGCCCGCTTCGCCGACAATGGCGAGGGTTTGACCCACGTCGAGATCGAACGAAAGGGGCTTGATCGCCTCCACCGCCTGACGACGGAACAGACCGGTGCGGTTTTGATAGGTCTTGCACAGGCCTCTGACCTGCAACAGGGATGGCTCGATCACAAGCGGGGCTCCTTCATGAGGGCATTAACGGTCATCATTTTTTCGGCACCTCCATGTTCAGCGGGAAGTGACAGCTGAACTGATGGCCCTTGAGCTTGTTCATCAGCGGGGTCTGCACGCACTGCTTCTGGGCGTAGGGACAGCGTGGCCCCAGACGGCAGCCGATGGGCAGGTGCTGCAGCGGCGGGATGACGCCGGGCAGGGTTTCAAGCCGCGACTTGTGGCGCACCAGCTTGTCAAAGTCAGGGATCGATTTGAGTAGCGCATCGGTATAGGGGTGGTGCGGCGTCTCGAGGATCTGCTCCCGGGTGCCCACTTCCACCATCTGGCCGCAATACATCACGTTGATGGTGTCGGTCAGGTTGGCGATAGCGGCGATGTCGTTACTGATGAGCAGGATGGTGGTGTTGCCCAGCTTGTTCATCTTGTCCAGCAGCCGCAGGATCTGGGAGTGGGTGGTGGACTCCATGGCGCTGGTGGGCTCATCGGCCACCAGCAGGCGCGGCTGGTTGGCAATGGCCATGGCGATCATCACCTTCTGGCACATGCCATCCGACAGCTCGTGGGGATAGGCGCGCATCACCTTGCGGTGATCCTTGACCCCGACCCGGTGCAGCAGGGCGATGGCTTTTTTCTTGCGCCACTGGAAGCGCTGCCAGAATTGCCCCTCGAACGAATCGGTCGGGATCGCCTCCTCCAGCTGGGTGCCGATCTCCTCGGAGGGGTCGAGACAGCTGATGGGGTCTTGGAAGATCATGGCGATCTCGCGGCCCATGATGCGACGGCGCTCCTTGGGGGCCATGGTCAGCAGATCCATGTCGTTGAAGCGCATCCGGTCGGCACGGACCGTCCAGTTGTCTTTCTCGATGCCGACGATCACCTTGGCCACCAGACTCTTACCTGAGCCGGATTCACCTACCAGACCGCGGATCTCCCCTTCGGTCAGGGTCAGGCTCACCTTGTCCACCGCCTTGACCTTGCCTTGCGGGGTGTCGATCTCGATGGTGAGATTGCGTATGTCGAGCAGCGGCATCAGTCATTCCCCTCTTTGAGTGCTTCACGAATGCCTTCTCCAACTAAATTGGTCACCAGCACGCTGAACAGAATGGCGATGCCGGGCAGGGTGACGGTCCAGGGGGCGAGATAGATAAGGTCGCTCGAATCGGCCAGCATGGTGCCCCACTCCGGTTGGGGGGACTGGGCGCCGAGGCCAAGAAAACCGACCGCCGAGATATCGAGAATGGCCGCCGACAAGGTGCGGGTGGTCTGGGCCACCAGGGTTTCGACGATGTTGGGCAAAATAGCCAGACGCATGATCCTGAAGGGGGGCGAACCATCGAGGCGGCTGGCAGTGATGTACTCCTTCTGCATCTCGGCATGAACTGCGTTGTAGGTGGCTCGGATAAAGGGCGGGATCAAGGCGAGCGTAATGGCAATCAGGGTATTGCCAAAACCCGGCCCCATGATGGCGACCATGATGATGGCCATCAGCAGGGAGGGGATGGAGAGCAGGGTATCGAGCAGGTGGTGCAGCACGCTCGACTTGATCCCCTTGCTCATGCCGCCAAGGATACCGATGGCGGAGCCCACCACCATGGCGATCACCACCACCACCAGCGCATAACCGAAGGTAAGCCGCGCCCCCACCACCAGCCGGGAGAGCATGTCGCGCCCCAGATCGTCGGTGCCGAGGAAGTAGTCAATGTTGCCGGTCGCCGCCCAGGAGGGGGCCAGCAGCAGCTTGTCGGCATGCTGTTCATCGATGCCGTAGGGGACGACCAGCGGCCCCACCAGGGTGATGAGCAGCAACAGCAAAAAGCACCAGAGCCCCGCCATCGCCAGCGGATTGCGGCTGTAGGAGGCCCACGTCTGCTCAAGGGGCGAGAGGATCTTGAGCTCGGGATAGATGTTCGATTTATCTTGCATAGGATACCTGGCTCCTGGTCACGCCATGAGCGCGTTCAATCTTGTTTGGCATACAACTCTTTGCGCCGTGCCGGATAGATAAGGGTGGTCAGCAACTCGGTGCTGACGCTGGTCAGGATCACGAAACTGGCCACCACCAGGGTCGCGCCGCGAATGGCGGCGTAATCCTGCAGGGCGATGCTGCTGATGAGCCAGCGGCCGATCCCGTGCCACTCGAACACCACCTCGGTGATCATGGCGGAGGTGAGCACGCTGCCCAGTTGCAGACCCAGCAGCGGCAGTACCGGCGGCAGAGCGTTCTTCAGGCCATGGCGCCAGACGATCTGCGCCTTGGAAAGTCCCCGGCTCGCCGCCGCCTTGATGTAGTTCTGCTTCATCACGTCGATGAGGGAGCTGCGCACATGGCGGATCACCTCGGTGGTGGGCACCACCGCCAGCACCAGTGACGGAAGGATCAGGTGGCGCAGGGCATCGTGCAGCGCCGCTTGCCGCCAGGGCTCGTTGCTGAGCAGCACATCGATCACCGCGATACCCGTGATGGGCGGCACGTCGTAGAGCAGGCTGATCTGACCCGATGCCGGCAACCAGCCAAGGTCCAGCGAAAAGAGCATCACCACCAGCAGCGCCAGCCAGAATACCGGCACCGCATAGCCGATAAGACCGGCGGTCATGATGGAGAGATCCAGTGTCTTGCCCTGTGACAGCGCCGCCAGGGTGCCGAGGGGAATGCCCACCAGCAGCGAGATGGCAAACGCCGCCAGACAGAGGATCAGCGTCGCCGGGAAATAGTGGCGGATCTCGTCCAGTACCGGCAGCCCGGAGACGCTGGAGAGCCCCAGATCGCCTGCGAAAATGCGGCGCAGGAAATCGGGATAGCCGCTCCAGAAGCTGATCTGATGGCCGCTCAGCCGATACTCCAGCAGATAGGCGACAAAGGTCAGCGCCAGCAGGGTGATGAGCAGCAGGTTGATGCGGCGCAAGGTGTATAAAAGCATGCTTACTCCCTGTGAGCCTGGTTGAAGGAGGTGCCGCCAAAGGGCATCAATGCCAGCCCCTCGATGTCACTGCGGCTGACCTGGGTACGCAAGGCGTGTGCCAGCGGGATCAGCGGCAGCTGTTCGTTGAGCAGCGTCTGGGCATAGTAGTAGTTGCGCAGCCGGAACGAGAGCTGGGGCGTGGTGACCGCATCATCCAGCAGCTGATCGAAGGCCGGGCTACACCAGCGGCTGTAGTTGTTGCCCCGCTCCACTGCTGCGCAGCTCAGCAGCTGGCGGAAGAAGTTGTCCGGGTCGGCGTTGTCGGCAATCCAGCCGGAGAGCAGGCTGTCGTACTGCCCCTTGGTGAGGCGACCTTCGATCACCGGCCACTCCCGTTGCACGATCTTGAGCTTGATCCCGACCTTGGCCAGATCACTGCGGATCAGCTGGGCGGTCTTGACCGCATCCGGGTTGTAGGGGCGGGCGTCCGGTTGTACCAGCACCTGCATCTCGAATCCTTTTTCCAGTCCCGCCTCCTTGAGCAGCTGGCGCGCCCGTTTCAGGTCGGGTTTGCGCTCGGGCAGGCTGGGGTTGTACCCCCAAGAGAGGGGGGGCAGCAAGCTGTTGGCGGGCAGACCGGTATCGAAATAGACCGCCTGCAACAGGTTGTCGATATTGATGGCGCTGGCAATGGCCTGACGCACTTTGACGTTGTTGAACGGTGGCTTGCGGGTATTGAGGGCCAAAAAGGCGACGTTCATCCCCGACTGGACCGAGAGGCTCAGCGCCGGATTTTGCTTGATCACCGAGAGCTGGCTGGCGGAAGGGGTGCTCATCACGTCGCACTCGCCGGTCAGCAGCTTGGCCAGCCGCTTGGACGATTTGGGGGTGATGTCGTAGACCAGCTGTTCAATCTTGGCATCGCCGCCCCAGTAGCCGCGGTGGCGCAGATAGCGGATGAACTCGTTGTGGCGATACTCCTTGAAGCTGAACGGGCCGGTGCCGATGGGACGGCTATCCAGCAGGGCCGGCGTGCCCGCCTGCAACATCTGTTCGGCGTATTCGGCGGAGAGGATCACCGCATAGTCGCTGGCCAGGGTGGCGAGGAAGGAGGCGTTCGGTTGGTTCAGCTCGAACACCACCGTCTGCGGCCCCTTCTTGCTCACCTGCTTGATCAGCAGGTCTTGCCCCAGGCTGTAGAAGTAGGGGTAATCGCCGCCGGAGACATTGTGATAGGGGTGCTGCTCGTCCAGCTGGCGGGCATAGGTGAAGACCACGTCATCGGCATTGAAGGTGCGGGTGGGCTTGAACCAGGGGGTATGGTGAAACGTTACCCCCTTGCGCAGGGTCAGGGTATAGGTGAGGCCATCTTCGCTGATCTGCCAGTGGGTGGCGAGCGACGGCTCCAGCGCCAGGGTGTTGGGGTTCACCTCCAGCAGGCGGTCGTAGAGCGGACGGGCACTGGCATCCAGCGTCACCCCTGAGTTGGAAACATGGGGATTGAAGGAGAGGGGGGAGCCCTCAGCACAATAGATGAGTCCGGTTTTGGAGGCCTCGGGTTGCTTCTGACAGCCGGTGACCAGCACCAGCAGACCCAGCAGCAAGGGTGTGAGCATTCTCATTGTTGAACCATGTTCTTATAGGGTGTTTGTACGCACGTTTTGATACAAATGTGCCAGCGCGAAGGCTGGTGTGTTGCTGACGTCGGCATCAACCGCTCTCCTTTACTCTTGTTCTGCATCGTTATCGCCATCTTGCAGCTGATATTTGCGTAGCATGCCTCGGAACTGGTGATAGCTTAAGGCCAGCAGTTGAGCGGCTTTGCGCTGATTATACTGGGATTGCAGCATCGCCTGCTTGAGTAAATTAATCTCGTATTCCGCCACCGCCTGCTTGAGATCGAGCGGCAGGATGAGGGGGGATGCAGATTGTACCTCGCCTCGGGCCTCTTGCGCAGGTTGCGTGACCTGTGGTCGCCAGGGGGAATCAAACGGGTTGAGCACCAGGGTCGAGAGCGGCAGTTGGGGATTGCCCTGACGATAGATGCTGCGCTCTACCACGTTCTTCAGCTCCCGCACGTTGCCCGGCCAGTGGTAATCCAGCAGCAGCTGGGTTGCCTTGCGCGAGAAACCGGCAAACAGCGGATAACCCAGCTCCCGGGTCATGCTGTGGGCGAAGTGCTCCGCCAGCATCAGGATATCTTCCCGCCGCTCCCGCAAGGGGGGGAGGGTGATCACATCAAACGCGAGCCGGTCGAGCAGATCGTGGCGAAACTGCCCCTTGTCGGCTAGTGCCGGTAGATCTTCGTTGGTGGCGCAGACCAGCCGCACATCCACCTTGAGGGGCTTGGCCCCGCCCACCCGCTCGAACTCGCCATACTCGATGACCCGCAGCAACTTCTCCTGCACCCGGGCGCTGGTGGTGGCCAGCTCGTCAAGGAACAAGGTGCCGCCATCGGCCCGCTCGAAGCGGCCTTGGTGGCGCTTGGCCGCGCCGGTAAACGATCCCGCTTCGTGACCGAAAAGCTCGGTCTCCAGCAGGCTCTCGCTCAGGGTGGCGCAGTTGATGGTGACAAAGCTTTGATCCCAGCGCGCCGAGAGATAATGTAGGCGGTGGGCGATCAGCTCCTTGCCCGTCCCCCGCTCACCGATGATCAGCACGGGTTTGCGCAGCGGGGCGAGCCGTGAGGCCTGCTCAATGATCTCGAGAAATGCGTTGGATTCCCCCAGCAGGCTTTCCGTGGCCGTGGTCATAGTGATCCCTGTCAGTTGTAAAAGCTGGTCAATCTTACCAAATGTTGGTGATTTTAATCATCACTTGCGCGAGGCATCTTGTAATTCGGCCATTCCGCCCCATATAAATCAACAAGTTAAATTTTGTTCCAGATTGGCACACAAGTTGCCATTGTCAATGGAGAAACAACGCCATGCCAATAACAGGAGTGCAATCATGAGTATTTTTTCCCGTCTGGCCGACATCATCAATTCCAACCTGACGGCCCTGCTCGACAAGGCAGAAGATCCCCAGAAGATGGTGCGCCTGATCATCCAGGAGATGGAAGACGAGCTGGTCAAGGAGCGCTCCAATCTGGCCCGCTTCCTCGCCAGCCAGAAAGAGATTGGCCGTCAGGTGGCCCGTCATCAGGAGCGGGTCGATGAGTGGCAAGGCAAGGCCGAGCTGGCCCTGACCAAGGGGCGTGAAGATCTGGCCCGCGCTGCCCTGATCGAGAAGAAGAAGCAGACCGAGTTGTCAGAGACCCTCTACCGCGAGCAGCAGGCGGTCGACAGCGGCATCGAGAAGCTGGGTGAAGAGATCCGCCAGCTCGAAGCCAAGCTGGAAGATGCCCGCGCCCGTCAAAAGGCGATGGCCATTCGCACCGAAGCGGCCAGCAGCCGTCTCAACGTGCAGAGCCAGGTAGCCCGTGGCGAGAGCCAGGCGGTGGTGAGCAAGTTCGAGCGCATCGAGCGCCGCATCGATGAAATGGAAGCGCGCGCCGATCTGGGTCAGTCTGACAAGGCGCTGGCGCAGCAGTTTGCCGAGCTGGAAGTAGACGATCAGATAAGCCGCGAGCTGGAAGCGATGCGCCAGAAGCTGGGCCAGGGCGACAGCAAAAGCGAAGGCAAACAGGGAGAGTAACAGATGGAAGATCTGCTGGGCGTATTGATGGTTCCCATGGTGGTCTTCATGGTGGTGGTGGCTCCCATTTGGCTGGTGCTGCACTATCGTGCCAAGGGGCGCATCGGCGCCGGTCTTGCCGATAGCGAGCGGGAACAGCTGCAAGGGCTACTCGGTCGTGCCGAGAAGATGCAGGAGCGAGTAGGGGCGCTGGAGTCGATTCTGGATGCGGAAGTACCCGGTTGGAGGAACAAGGTATGAGCAACGTCAGTCGTGAAGGTCGTAACCTCTATCGCGATCCCCAGCGCGGCAAGATAGCCGGGATCTGTGCCGGTTTGGCAGAGTACTTCGGGGTGGAGACCTGGATCGTGCGGCTGCTGGCCATCAGTGGTCTCATCTTCGCCGGTTTCATCACCTTCACCGCCTATATCGCCGCCTGGTTCTTGCTCGATAAAAAGCCGGTCACCCTCTATTCACAAGAGGATGCCGACTTTGCCGAGGTGCGGATGAAGGCACGCAGCTGGCAGGCAGGTGTCACCCCTCATCAGGCGCTGGGCCGTATCGCGCAGGAACTTGACGCGCTGGAGCCCAGAGTTCAGCGCATCGAGAAGCTGGTGACCTCCAGGGAGTTCACCCTGCAGCGGGAATTTCGCAAGCTGTAGTTCCTGCCGAAGCACTCAATGTCGATGGTGGAACCTTTTGTGATGCGCCACCATCGACACCAACTATCCAGATGTGGATAACCGGTCGACCTCTCGCACGGCCGATCACGCCAGATGCAACTACCAAGGGAGAACGGGTCAAGCCTTGATACTCAATAAACTGGAACAGAAGTTGACTCGCCTGCAACACAAGGCGAACGACGTGGTGAACCGGGTGCGGGATCGCCATATCCGGCTGGCGGTGACCGGCCTCTCTCGCAGCGGCAAAACCGCCTTTATCACCGCGCTGGTCAACCAGCTGGAACATGCGGCCATCGACGGCCGTTTGCCGTTGTGGGATGCCCTGCGTCAGGGGCGCATCCTCGGTGCCCGCCGGGTGCCGCAGCTCAATGCCCACATTCCCACCTTTGCCTACGAGCGTGGCCTCGACTCTCTGTTTGGCGATCCACCGGCCTGGCCCGAGCCCACCCGCGGCGTGGCCGAGGTGCGTCTCGAAATTCGCTATCGCACCCGTCACCCCCTGCGCAAGCATCTGGGGGAGATCTCCACCCTCTACGTGGATCTGGTGGACTATCCCGGGGAGTGGCTGCTCGACTTGCCGCTCCTTGAGATGAGCTACGAGCAGTGGAGTGAACAGGTGCGCGAGCAACTGCGTCGCCCCGAGTTGCAAGCACTCGCCGCCAGCTGGCTGACACCCGGGTGGCAGGCCGATCAGCGCTTCGAAGAACGGCCGGTGGCTGAACTTGCCGAGCGCTACACCACCTATCTGCACGCCTGCAAACAAGAGCTGGGATTGCACCTGATCCAGCCCGGCCGCTTCGTCTTGCCGGGAGAGTATGCCGGTGCCCCCATGCTGCAATTTGTCCCCTGGGTGTGGGAGATGCCCGCCTGTGAGCCTGCCGATGGTACCCTCTACGCCACCCTCAGGCAGCGCTTCGAGCAGTACAAGCAGCATCTGGTGCAGGGCTTTTATGAGCAACACTTTGCCGGCTTTGATCGCCAGATCGTGCTGGTGGACTGCCTTCAGCCTCTCAACGCCGGGGCGGCCAGCTTTGGCGACATGCAGCAGGCCATCGCCCGCATCATGGAGAGCTTTGCCTACGGCAAGAGCAACTGGTGGCGGCGGCTCTTCTCGCCCCGTATCGACAAGTTGCTGTTTGTGGCGAGCAAGGCTGATCACGTCACCCCCGAACAGCATGGGCCCATGGTCTCACTGCTTCAGCATCTGGTGCGCAGCGGCCGTGGTCAGGCCCGTTTTGAGGGGATCACCACCGAGTGTCTGGCGCTCGCCGCCATCAAGGCGACTGAGGTGGGCAAGGGGGTGGCCAATGGCCGCGAGTTCCCCGCCATCCGTGGTACCAGCCTGAGCGGTGAATCGCTGCTGCTGTTCCCGGGGGAGGTGCCGCCCCATATTCCGCCTGCGCAGTGGTGGAACAGTCAGGGCTTTGATTTTCAGGCGTTTCGCCCCATGCCCATGAGCGCCCATCAGGCGTTGCCCCATATCCGGCTCGATGCGGCGCTGGAGTTTCTGCTCGGGGATCACCTCGAATAACGGTGTGCGGCCTTGGCTCCTGAGCCGAAGGCCGCACACAGGAAACTGTTTTCAGGAGAACAAGGCGATGAACGATCAGATAAAAGAGCGGCCGCCGCTGCAGGGCAAGGTTCTGCTGGAGCCGACCTTGACGGTGGCCAGTGACGAACGCCCGCCTGCGCCGGCCCAGCGGCTGGAGGAGGCGAGTTTCGAGCGCCTCGACGAGCTGGACGAGTTCACCGAGGTGGAGAGTGCCCTCGTCATCAAACCGCGCCGCCGCCATCGGCTGCTGGCTTGGGGGCTGGGGGCAGTCGGTCTGCTCTCGTTGGGCCAATATGGCGCCTTCCTTTACGAGCAATTTCTCACCACCCCGCTCTGGGGCAGCGCCTGGCTGGCGGCCTCGGCGCTGGTGGCGGCGGGGACTGCCAGCGTGGTGGGGCGCGAGTGGCTGCGGCTGCGCACCCTCAAGCGGCGTCAGGATGTGCGCTCGCGGGCCGAGGATCTGCTGGCCCATCAGGGAGTCGGCCAAGGGCAGGCCTTTTGCGAAGGGTTGGCAGCCAAAAGTGGCGACAAGGGGCGCGAGGGGTATCAAACCTGGCTGGCCCAGCTCGACGAGAGCCACAGCGATCGGGAGGTGCTGACCCTCTACAGTCAGCTGGTACTCGGCGAGCGCGACAAGCTGGCGCAGGCGCGGGTGGCCAAATGGTCGGGGGAGGCCGCGGTGCTGGTGGCCCTGAGCCCGCTCGCCACTGTCGACATGATGCTGATGTTGTGGCGCAACCTGCGGATGATCGAGGATATCGCCGATGTCTACGCCATCGAGCTCGGCTACTGGAGCCGCATTAGTCTCATCCGTCAGGTGTTTCGCAACATGCTCTACGCCGGCGCCACCGAGCTGGTGACCGAGGTGGGGATGGATCTGCTGGGTGCCGAGTTTGCCGCCAAGCTCTCTGCCCGCGCCGCACAGGGGGTGGGAGCCGGGCTGCTCACCGCTCGCCTTGGCCTGCGCACCATAGAGGCGTGCCGCCCGCTGCCCTGGTGTGCGGACGAAAAGCCGAAACTCGGCGAGCTGCGCAAGCGGCTGATCGGCCAGCTGGCGGGGTATCTCAACAAATCCTGAGCGCCACTGGCGACACCTTGCTGCGATGACCCATGCCCCTGTCGTGTTTGCCAAGCCGCAGGGGCATGGTTTTAATTGGCAGATCATTGACTTGGCATATAAAGCGTCCTTTGGCCAGGCGCCCGTTTACGGTTAAGCTGGCAGTCAATCGTATCAATCACACCAATCGTACTAATCGGCAAGGATGCCCGATGAACTTTACCTTCCGCCAGATCCGTTATTTTGTCGCTGTGGCCGACAGCTTTTCAGTGAGTCGCGCCGCCGCCGAGCTGCATATCTCCCAGTCGGCGGTCACCAGCGCCATTCGCGAGCTGGAGACCGAGCTGGGCGCCCCGCTGTTTGAGCGCAATCCGCGCGGCGTCACCCTCACCACTCAGGGGCACCAGTTTTTGCTCCACGCCCGGCGCATTCTCGGCGCCATGACCGAGGCGAGCCACTCCCTCAAAGCGGTGGCCCAGCAGGATCAGGGGCGGCTCACCATCGGTGTGACCACATTGGTGGCGGGTTACTACCTCTCAGAGGCGCTTGGCCGCTTTCGCCGCGCCTTTCCGGCGGTACAGATCGAGGTGAAGGAGGATGAACAGCCCTTCCTTGAGCACCAGATAGTCAACGGCGAGGTGGATGTGGGGATCCTGATGACCAACCGCACCATCCGGCAAGAGGCATTTGATACCGAGTTGCTGACCCGCTCGCCGCTGCGGCTCTGGCTGGCCGCCAACCACCCGCTCTGCGCCGAGTCGACCCTCTCCCTGACGGCGCTGGGGGAGGAGCCGATGATCTCGCTGACCGCCGATCAGCTCGATCAGATCATCGGTGGCGGCCTGCGCCGCTACGGCATCGCGCCGCGCATCGTGTTGCGTACCGCCTCGGTGGAAGCAGTGCGCAGCCTGGTCGCCAGCCAGCTCGGGGTTGCTCTGTTGCCCGATTTTGCCTATCGCCCCTGGTCGCTGGAGCAGGAGCGGGTCGAGGCGCGCACCATCAAGGAGCCCATTCCCGCCATCGATATCGGGCTGGTGTGGCGCCGTGGTTCACGGCTGGATTGGACGGCGCGGGAATTTATCGATATCGCGCGGGATCAGAGTCGGTTGCGGACCCGTCAGACGCTCCCTCGTTAGCCATCTCTTGCGGGGTTGCCACTAGAATTAAGATTCATCTGCACTCGATATCGATTTAGCTGATACCTAAGCCACCAAAAATTGAAATATTCATCGTATTGCCACTCCCCTAAGCTCATTGCTGGTTAACAGGATGTTAACGCCCTTGGCGGCGTTCCCTCACCTGATGCAAGTCAACACAATGCAAGGAGTGCATGATGAAATTGACCCCTCTGATGCTGGCTCTTGTCCCGGCGCTGCTGGCAGGCCAGACCCAGGCTGCCCCGACCGAGCTCGGCAAGGGTGAAGGCCAGCTCAATATCGTGGCCTGGGCTGGCTACGTCGAACGTGGCGAGACCGACAAGAACTACGACTGGGTGACCGGCTTCGAGAAAGAGACCGGCTGCAAGGTGAGCGTCAAGACGGCGGCCACCTCGGACGAGATGGTGGCGCTGATGAACGAGGGGGGCTTCGATCTGGTAACCGCCTCCGGCGATGCCAGTCTGCGTCTGATTGCCGGTGGCAAGGTGCAGGCGCTCAATCTGGCGCTCATTCCTAGTTACAGCAAGATTGATCCCCGGCTGCAAAATGCTCCCTGGCACACGGTGGACGGCAAACACTACGGCGTGCCCTACCAGTGGGGCGGCAATATCCTGATGTACAACACCAAGGTGTTCCCCAAGGCGCCGGACTCCTGGAACGTGGTGTTCGAGGAGCAGACCCTGGCGGATGGCAAGTCCAACAAGGGGCGGGTACAGGCCTTTGACGGCCCGATCCATATTGCAGACGCGGCTCTCTATCTGATGACCCATCAGCCCGCCCTTGGTATCAAGGATCCTTACGAGCTGAACGAGGATCAGTACAAGGCCTCCCTCGATCTGCTGCGCAAGCAGCGCCAGCTGGTGGGACGCTACTGGCATGATGCCTTCGTTCAAATCGATGACTTCAAGAATGAAGGGGTGGTAGCCTCCGGCTCCTGGCCGTTCCAGGCCAATACCCTGATTGCCGACAAGCAGCCCATCGCCACCACTGTGCCCAAGGAGGGCGTCACCGGTTGGGCCGATACCAGCATGGTGCATAGCGATGCCAAGAACCTCACCTGTGCTTACAAGTGGCTGGAGCACTCCCTGAACAACAAGTTGCAGGGGGATCTCGCCGCCTGGTTTGGCTCGGTGCCTGTGGTGCCTGCCGCCTGTGAGGGCAATGCCCTGCTGGGCCCGACCGGGTGCAAAACTAACGGTATCGACAACTTCGATCGGGTTCGCTTCTGGCGCACTCCGGTCTCCCAGTGCAAGAGCCAGGGAACCTGTGTGCCCTATTACCGCTGGGTCTCCGACTATATCGCCATTCTGGGCGGCCGCTAAGGCTACGAAGACCACATCTGGCGGGCCGGACAGGAGTCCGGCCCATCCCAGTACAGACAAGGACGCCCCATGAACGCCGTACAATTTGACCGGGTCAGCCGCCACTATGGCGAGGTGAAGGCGGTCGATGACATCTCTTTCCAGATCCCCTCCGGGGAGTTCTTTACCCTGCTGGGGCCGAGCGGTTCCGGCAAGACCACTTGCCTGCGGATGATCGCGGGCTTCGAGTATCCGAGCGAAGGCGAGATCCGCCTGTTTGGCGAACCCTGCTCCACCGTGCCGCCCTATGATCGCAACCTCAACACCGTGTTTCAGGACTATGCCCTGTTTCCCAACATGGATGTGCGCGACAACATCGGCTATGGCCTGATGCTCAAGGGCGTCGCCAAGGCACAGCGTTACCGCAAGGTGGACGAGATGCTGGAGCTGGTGCGACTGCCCGGGGTCGGCAAGCGCCGCCCAAGCCAGCTCTCCGGTGGTCAGCGCCAGCGCATCGCCATCGCCCGGGCCCTCATCAACCAGCCGCGCATCCTGCTGCTGGATGAGCCGCTGGGGGCCCTCGATCTCAAGTTGCGCGAGCAGATGCAGCTTGAGCTCAAGGCGCTGCAACGTCAGCTGGGCATCACCTTTATCTTCGTTACTCACGATCAGCAGGAGGCGCTCTCCATGAGCGACCGGATCTGCATCTTCAGTCAGGGCAAGATCGAGCAGATCGCCGCCCCCGATACCATCTACGATGCCCCGGCGACGCCGTTTGTGGCCCGCTTCGTCGGCACTGTCAATCTGTTCGAAGGGGATCAGGCAAGACGGCTGTGCGGCGACGGCAGCCAGATGATGGTGCGCCCGGAGCGGATCCGGCTCAGTGAGGCGGGAACCCCGGGCTGGTCGGGGGAGATCCGCGAGGTGGAGTATCTGGGTCCCTTTGTCCGTTATCGGGTTGATCTCGGGGAGCAGCTCGAGATCATCGTCAACCACCCCAATGAGGGTCAGGCCCGCCTGAGCCGTGGTACCCAGGTCAGCCTCAGCTGGCCGGAGCAGGCGATACATCGTTTGGCCGCCGCCCATCATGGGGCGCAGCCATGAGTGCCCCTCACAGTGCGAGTCTTGCCATGAACCATCAGCCCGAACCTGCCCGTTTCAGGCCGCTGCGGCGCCTCTCGACCCTGCTCTATGGCCGACCCGGCCTGTTGCTGGCGATCCTGTTGGGGCCGCCGCTGCTGTGGCTCGGCATCATCTATGTCGGCTCCTTGCTGATGCTGCTCTCCAACTCCCTGTTCGGGCTGGACGAGTTCAGCGGTCAGGTGCGCCACGAGCTGGGGCTACAAAATTTCGTTGCCCTGCTGCGGCCGGAGAATCTGGATGTGATCGGCCGCACCGTCGGCATGTCGCTGCTGGTGACCCTGGCCTGCGCCCTGCTCGGTTTTCCCGTTGCCTACTACATGGCGCGCTACACCAGTGGCAAGACCCGGGCGCTGTTCTATGTGGGGATCATGCTGCCGCTCTGGTCCAGCTATCTGGTGCGGGTCTATGCCTGGAAGCTGATTTTGGCCAAGGAGGGGGTGGTGAGCTGGCTGGCCGACAGCATGGGGCTGGAGTGGCTGCTCGATGCCATCCTCTCGCTGCCGGTCATCGGTGGCCCGTCGCTCTCCTTCTCGCGGCTCGGCACCTTTATCGTGTTCGTCTATGTCTGGCTGCCCTTCATGATCCTGCCCATTCAGGCGGCGGTGGAGCGTATTCCGCGCTCCTTGCTGGAGGCGAGCAGCGATCTGGGGGCGACCCCCGCCCAGACCTTTCGCAACCTGATCCTGCCGCTGGCGTTGCCCGGTGTGGTGGCGGGATCCATTTTCACCTTCTCGCTGACCCTAGGTGATTACATCATCCCCGGCATCATCGGCAACTCGACCATGTATATCGGTCAGGTGGTCTACATGCAGCAGGGAACGGCGGGCAATCTGCCCTTCGCCGCCGCCTTCTCGCTGGTGCCGATCCTTATCATCGCCATCTATCTGGCGATTGCGAAACGGTTAGGAGCCTTTGATGCGCTTTGATGCCCATATTGCACTCATCCATATGTCTCCTCGGGTGCCCTGCCTGATCATGGCTATCCCCTCGACGACCGTCAAAGGGCAGGGGGCTTTTGATGCGCTTTGACCCTATCGCTTTGAACCGGCAGCAAGGAGGTCGTCATGTCAGCTAGCTCAGTGATCAGTCAGGGAGAGCGCCCTTCGGGCCTGCTCAAGTACGCCGCCATCGGCGGACTCTTGTTCCTGCACTTTCCCATTCTGTTTATCTTCCTCTACGCCTTCACCAGCGAGAGCAAGAGTTACCAGTTTCCGCCCCCCGGACTCACCCTCAAGTGGTTCGAGGTGACCCTCAATCGCCCCGATGTGTGGCGTGCCATCCAGTTGTCGCTGGAGGTAGCGGGGCTGGCGACGCTGGCGGCCATGATCCTCGGCACCTTGGCGGCAGGGGCCATTGCCCGCAGCCGTTTCTTCGGTCAGGAGGTGGTGTCGCTCTTGTTGGTGCTGCCCATCGCGCTGCCCGGTATCGTCACCGGTATCGCGCTGCGCTCGGCCTACGGCTTGATGGAGATCCCGTTCAGCTTCTGGACCATCGTTATCGGCCACGCCACCTTCTGTGTGGTGGTGGTCTACAACAATGCGCTGGCCCGTTTTCGCCGCACCAACCAGAGCCTCATCGAGGCGTCGATGGATCTCGGTGCCGATGGCTTCCAGACCCTGCGCTACGTGATCCTGCCCAATCTGGCCACGGCGCTGCTGGCGGGGGGCATGCTGGCCTTTGCCCTGAGTTTTGACGAAGTGATCGTCACCACCTTCACGGCGGGCCAGCAGACCACGCTGCCCATCTGGATGTATCAGGAGCTGATCCGTCCCCGAGACAGGCCGGTCACCAACGTGGTGGCCCTCATCATAGTGGCCTTCACCACTATCCCCATTTTGCTTGCCTACTACCTTACTCGCGACACCCACGATGTCGCTGGCAGTGGCAAATGATGACTCAACGCGTGCGCAAGGATGCAACCATGAAACTCTCTACCCAACTCTTGATTGATGGCCAGTTTGTGACCGGTGAGGGGCAGGCCGAACCCATTCTCAACCCGGCCAACGGCGAGCAGATCGCCGCTGTGCCCGAAGCCTCGTTCGAACAGGTGAACCGTGCGGTGAACGGTGCCCAGCGCGCCTTCGCCCAGTGGAGCCGCACCACCCCGGCCCAGCGCAGCAATCTACTGTTGCGTCTGGCGGATCTCATCGAGCGCCACGCCGAGGAGTTTGCGGCGCTCGAATCCCTCAACTGCGGCAAACCCTATCTGGCGGTACTCAACGACGAGTTGCCCGCAGTGGTGGACTGCTTCCGCTTCTTTGCCGGGGCAGCCCGCTGCCTGCAAGGGCCGCTGGCGGGGGAGTACATCGAGGGGCATACCAGCATGATCCGCCGCGATCCCATCGGGGTAGTGGGCAGCATCGCCCCCTGGAACTACCCGCTGATGATGGCGGCCTGGAAGATAGCGCCGGTGCTGGCGGCGGGCAATACGGTGGTGCTCAAACCCTCCGAACAGACTCCGCTCACCGCTTTGCGTCTTGCCGAACTGGCCAGCGAGATCTTCCCGCGCGGCGTCATCAACGTCATCTGCGGGCG
Source organism: Aeromonas veronii (assembly GCA_041319085.1). Lineage (NCBI taxonomy): Bacteria > Pseudomonadati > Pseudomonadota > Gammaproteobacteria > Aeromonadales > Aeromonadaceae > Aeromonas > Aeromonas veronii. Next base: position 1,804,515 of record CP101033.1, read on the forward strand.
AGGCGAGAGTGTGGGGGCGCCGCTGGTGGAGCACCCGTTGGTGCGGATGGTGTCGCTCACCGGCGATATCGCCACCGGCCAGAAGATCCTGCAGAGCGCCGCCCGTACCATGAAGCGCACCCACCTTGAGCTGGGGGGCAAGGCGCCGGTGATCATCTTCGACGATGCGGATCTGGAGGCAGTGGTGGCGGGCATTCGTACCTTCGGTTTTTACAACGCCGGCCAGGATTGCACCGCCGCCTGCCGTATCTATGCCCAGGGCAAGATCTACGACAAGTTCGTCGCCGCCATGACCGATGCGGTGGCCTCCATCAAGGTGGGCAGCCAGTACGAGGAGGGGGTCGAGATGGGGCCGCTTATCTCGGACAGACAGCGCAACCGGGTCGCCAGCTTTGTCGAGCGGGCCCAGAGCAGCGGTCATGTGGAGGTGACTGCGGGGGGCAAGATCCGCCCCGGCAACGGCTTCTTCTTCGAGCCGACCCTGATTGTCGGAGCCCGTCAGGAGGATGAGATCGTGCGGCGCGAGGTGTTCGGTCCCGTGGTGTCGGTGACCCGTTTCAGCGACGCCGAGCAGGTGGTGCAGTGGGCCAATGACTCGGACTATGGTCTTGCCTCGTCGGTCTGGACCAAGGATTTGAGCCTCGCCAGCAAGGTGGCCAGCCACCTGCAATATGGCTGCACCTGGATCAACACCCACTTCATGCTCACCTCCGAGATGCCCCACGGTGGCATGAAGATGTCGGGTTACGGCAAGGATCTCTCCCTCTATGCGTTGGAGGATTACACGGTGCCGCGCCATATCATGGTCAAGCTGTAGTGGGGATTGGTTAGCGGGTTGTCACAATTTATTTACAACTGTTTCAGGCAGCCGACTCATGGGTCGGCTGCTTTTTTTGTTGCCATTTCGTTACAGTGAAGCCGTGATGAAACAGCAATGCGCCTGATGTGGCGCCAGAGGATGGAACCGCTATGGCAACCTTCTACACCGCCCACCAGCCGGATGCTGACGGGGTGATCCACTACAGCAACGAAGAGCACGGCACCTGGCAGATCCTGATCGAACGCCAGTTCGCCGCTCTCGATGGCAAGGGGTGTGACGAGTATCTGGCCGGTCTCGACAGGCTGGCGCTGCCCCGTGATCGCGTCCCCCAGCTGGCCGAGATCAACGCTGTCTTGCAGCCTGCGACCGGCTGGTCGGTGGCGGCAGTACCTGCACTTATCTCGTTCGATCGCTTCTTCGCCCTGCTGGCCAACCGCCAGTTTCCGGTAGCGACCTTTATCCGGCGCCGGGAGGAACTCGACTACCTGCAAGAGCCCGATATCTTTCACGAGATCTTCGGCCACTGCGCCATGCTGACCAATCCGGCCTTTGCTCACTTTACCCACCTCTACGGCCAGTTGGGGCAGCAGGCGAGCAAGGAGCAGCGGGTCTTTCTGGCGCGGCTCTACTGGTTCACCGTGGAGTTTGGTCTGTTGGCGACGCCGGACGGGCTGCGTATCTACGGCGGCGGCATTCTCTCCTCTATCGGCGAGACCGCCTATGCCCTCTGTGGCAAGCCGCTGTTGCAACCTTTCGATCTGTTGACCGTGCTGCGCACCCCGTATCGCATCGACATCATGCAGCCCACCTATTTTGTGCTGCCGAGTCTCGATCATCTCTACCAGCTGACCGGGGAGGAGATCATGGCTGCTCTGGCCGAGGCCAGTCGTCTTGGCCTCTATCCGCCGCGCTTTGAGGTCGCCGCCGGCAAGCAGGCGAGCTGACCAAAAGCAAACAACCCTATTTCATTTTCATTAATTTTTCATTAATTCAAGCAGGAGTCACCCATGTCCGAACTGGCCAGCCAGCAGTGTGAAGCGTGCCGCGCCGATGCCCCCAAGGTAAGCGATGAGGAGCTGCGCGAGCTGATGCAGCTTATTCCCGACTGGCAGCCGCTGGTGGAGGAGGGGGCGCTGCAACTGCGGCGGGAATTTACGTTTCGCAATTTCAAGGAGGCGCTGGCCTTTACCAACCGCCTGGGAGAGCTGGCGGAAGCGGAGTTCCATCATCCCGCCATCCTGACCGAGTGGGGTAAGGTAACTGTCAGCTGGTGGACCCACAAGATCGGCGGATTACACCGCAACGACTTCATTATGGCGGCGCGCACCGATCAGTTGCTCCGGTAATCGCACCCCACACCAGCGTCATCGGTTGACCCGGGCCTGCCTGCGAAAGCGGGGCGGGCCCGCATTTTTATGGGCTGGCGCTCGCACTGGGGGGATCGAGACTGTATTATCCGCTCATTCATAGAGTTAGCTAGGAAGTGTGTCCCGAATGCGTCTTGAAGTCAGCTGTGAAGACCGCCTGGGCCTGACCCGGGAACTGCTCGACCGCCTGGTGGAGCACAATATCGATCTGCGCGGCATCGAAATCGATACCTCAGGCATCATCTATCTCAACTTTCCCGAGCTGGAGTTCAGTGATTTTCAGCATTTGATGCCGGAGATCCGCCGCATTCCCGGCGTCTACGACGTCAAGACCATCCCCTACATGCCTTCCGAGCGGGAGCATCACGAGATCGAGGCGCTGCTCAAGGCGCTGCCGGATCTGGTTTTCTCTCTCGACAGCAAGGGCAAGGTGACCCAGGCCAACCAGTCGGCCCTCACCACACTCGGCTTGCCGGTGGAGGAGGTGCGCGGCGTGGCGCTCGGTTCGCTGGTCAAGGGCTTCTCCTTCACTCGCTGGCTGGAGGCGAGCGAGATCAAGCCGCAGACCTGCAAGCTCAGTTTCAATGGCGAAGAGTATCTCGCTGACCTGATGCCGCTGTTCGTGGCGGAAGCCCGTGGCAAGCAGGCGCTGGCCGGGGCCGTGGTGGTGCTCAAATCTGCCCGTCGGGTCGGCCTGCACTTCAGCGCGCTTCATGCGGTGGAAGTGGGGGGCTTCGAGCATCTGCAGGCCGAGAGTCCCAAGATGAAAGAGGTGCTGTCGCAAGCGCGTAAACTGGCGATGCAGGACGCGCCGCTGCTGATCGTCGGTGAGACCGGTACCGGCAAGGAGCTGCTGGCCCGCGCCTGTCACGGTGCCAGCCTGCGCTCCAGCCACCCCTTTATGGCCCTCAACTGCGCTGCCATGCCAGATAACGTGGCCGAGAGCGAGCTGTTTGGTTATGCCCCCGGCGCCTTTGGCAACAACACCGAGGGCAAGCGCGGCGTGCTGGAGCTGGCGAGCGGCGGCACCCTGATGCTGGACGAGATTGGCGACATGTCTCCCCATCTGCAGACCAAGTTTTTGCGGGTGTTGCAGGATGGGGTGTTCCGCCGGGTCGGTGACGAGCAGGAGGTGAAGGTCAACGTGCGTTTCATCTGCACCACCCAGAAGCAGTTGCTGGATCTGGTGCACGAAGGAACCTTCCGCGAGGATCTCTACTACCGCCTCAACGTGCTCAGTCTGGCGCTGCCCCCCCTGCGCGAGCGCAAAGCGGACATCATGGTGCTGGCCCAGCAGTTTGTCTCTCGCTTTGCCAGCGAGTTGCAGCGACCCCGTCCGCGCTTTACCCGCAACATGGCCGACTACCTGACCGCCTACCGCTGGCCGGGCAACGTGCGTCAGCTGCGCAACTGTCTCTACCGCGCCATGACCCTGCTGGAAGGGGATGAACTGGGGCCCGAGCAGATCGACCTGCCGGTGGCGGCCGATACCGCGCCGCTGATCGACGAGTGGTTCGAAGGGGATCTGGACGATGCGGTGAAGCGCTTTGAAAGCCAACTGCTGGCCCGGCTCTATCCCACCTTCCCGTCGACGCGCCAGCTGGCTAAACGGTTGGGGGTGTCGCACACCGCCATCGCCAACAAGCTGCGGGAATACGGCATCAGCAAGAAGTGAGCGCCGCCTTGATGCCTGCCACCACAGAGTCTGTGACCAGACGGGCGCTCAGTTTTCTTTACCTGGCGCCTGGCCATGAGAGAGGTGGCGCGTTGTCAGCGCCGCATCAACCAGCTTACTATCCGCGTTCATGTTTTCGAACCGCAGTCCCACTGCTGCGGTGTTGTCAAGGTGGCCAATTCCGCTTCATGCTATTACTCGTTTCCCCCCGTTTCACTGCTCGTCTGGCGCTCTTGTTGTTAGTGTTTGGCCTGCCGTTGCCCCGCGCGCTGGCAGAAACGGCCGTGGAGAGCCGGGCGATGGCCGTCAGGGAGCTGGTGCTCGATATCATGAGCTACACCCGCTGGCCCACCGAGCCTAGGGTGCTGCGTATGTGCGTGGCGGCACCGACCGAATATGCCGGCGCTCTCTTTACCATCGATCGTCAGGCCAATGGCCGCACCGTTCAGGTTAATCGTTACGAGGCGAGTGACCCGGCTATCAGCGATCACTGCGATGTACTCTATCTGGGCGTACTCGACGAGCCGACCCGGATTGCGCTGTTTGCCCGCCTGCAGGGCCACCCGGTGCTCAGCATCAGCGAATACAACCACGACTGCTCCACCAGCTCGGTGTTCTGTCTGCAGACCTCACCGCAGAGCGTGCGGGTGCGTTTTAACGTGAACCTCGATGCCTTGGCCCTGAGCGGCGTGCGGGTGCATCCCGCCGTGCTCAAGCTGGCCCATGCCGATAAGGGGACGCCATGAGACGACAGGTGAGTGCGGCTGCCCGCCGTCTGACCCTGCGTCAGAGTCTGGGGCGAACCCATCTGGTGGCCGCCATCACAGCCGTCAGCGTGGCGGGACTCTTTTTTACCCTGGTTGCCCTGCTGGTGGTGCGTTTTTACGCTGACCACAATCTGGAGCTGGTGGCACGCGCCATCAGCTACAGCGCCGAGGCGGCGGTGGTGTTCCACGATGAGGAGGCGGCGAACGAGGCGCTCGGCGGAATTGTCGCCCATGAAGAGGTGGCCGAAGCCAGAATCGTGCTGACCAATGGAGAGTCACTCGCCAACTGGGTGCACCCCAGAAGCAACCCGCTGGTGACGCTGGAGGACTATCTGGCCCAACTGCTGATGCCGGGGCCCCTCAAGCTCCCCATGCTGCGGGGGGGCGAGCAGATCGCCACCATTGTGCTGCGTGGCCACGGCGAATACCTGTTGCTGTTTTTGCTCTCGGCGCTGCTGGTGATGGTGGTCTGTCTGGTAGTGAGTGCCCTGGTGGCACTCTATGTGGCTGATCGGATGCAGGTCTCCATTACGTCGCCGCTGCGCAAGTTGGCACTGGTCGCCCATTCGGTACGCTGTCAACGTACCCTGGGGATGCGGGCGCCCCCGGCCGATATCCTCGAACTCAACGAGCTGGGAGATGACTTCAACTCGCTGCTGGATGAGCTACAGGCCTGGCAGGCCCAGCAGGCCCGCGAAAATGCCAGCCTGCTCCATCAGGCGACCCACGATGCCCTCACCGGGCTGCCCAATCGCGCCCTGTTTGAAGCACGGCTCGCGCAGGCCATCTCCCTCGGCGGGCAAGAGGGGTTTGCGCTGCTTTATCTCGACTGCGATCGTTTCAAACAGATTAATGACACCCTGGGGCACAACGCCGGTGACGATGTGCTGATCGCGCTCTCAAGACGGATGCAACATCAACTGCGCCCGGACGATCTGGTTTTTCGCCTCGGTGGTGACGAGTTTGCGGTACTGGTTGGCCAGCTCCAGCGGCAGCATGAGGTGGAAGAGGTGATTGGCCGCATCCAGCAGGCGATGAGTGAACCGGTGGCGCTGCGTGATGGTCATCAGCTGGTGGCCGGGGTGAGTATCGGCTTTGCTGTCTATCAGGCTGGCATGAGTGCCAGCGTGCTGTGTGCTAAGGCCGATGCAGCCATGTATCTGGCGAAACGGGCGCGCCGCAGTGGACAGCAAACCATCGCATAACTGGCAAGAATAACAACATATACCAGGAGTAAACCATGAAGATCGCCCACCTGTTGAACGTGACCCTGCTGGGGTTGATGTTATCGCTGCTGGCTGGTTGCCAGAGCGCGCCCAAGGGATTGACCCCGGAGCAGATCGCCATGCTCAAGGAGCAGGGCTTTTATCTGACCGATGAGGGGTGGACGCTGGATTTGGCCAACCGGGTGCTGTTTGCTAACAATGTGGGGGCGCTCAATCCCCAGACTCGCCAATCCGTTGAAAAGCTGGGCAAGACTCTGCTGGGCGTAGGGCTGGACAAGGCGCGGGTGGATGGTCACTCCGACAATACCGGCGAGAGTAGCTACAACCAGCAGCTCTCCCTGACGCGGGCCCGGTCGGTGGCCGATGTGCTGGTCTCGGTCGGTATGAAGCCAGCCAATCTGGAGATCCATGGCCGTGGCGAGACCATGCCGCTGGCGGATAACAAGACCAGAGAGGGTCGGGCCGCCAACCGCCGGGTCGCCATCGTCATCAGCGCTCAATAACCCGTCTCATCGTTTCGTCATCCATAGAAAGAGCGCCATCAGGCGCTCTTTTTGCTCACGACAGCTGGGGTCGCGGGGCATGTGGTGCAGGATTACTGTGCGCTATTCTGCCCGTTATTGTCGTGATGGCTGCGCAGGCGGATGTTGATCATCTCCACCGTTAGCGAGAAGGCCATGGCGAAGTAGATGTAACCCTTCGGAATGTGCAGATCCATCCCCTCGGCCATCAGGGCAAAACCCACCAGCGTGAGGAAGGAGAGGGCCAGCATCTTGATGGTGGGGTGGGCATCGACGAAATCACCGATGGATTTGGCGGCGAACATCATGATGAAGACGGCGATCATGATGGCCAGCACCATCACCGGCACGTGATCGGCCATGCCGACCGCGGTGATCACCGAGTCGAGGCTGAACACGATGTCCAGAATGGCGATCTGGATCAGGGTGCTGATAAAGCCAGAGGCCGCTTTGCTGACGCTCTCCGGCTCGGCCGCGCCTTCCAGGGTGACGTGGATCTCGTGGGCACTCTTGCCGATCAGGAACAGGCCCCCCAGCAGCAGGATCAGGTCGCGGCCGGAGATGGCTTCACCCAGCACGGTGAAGAGCGGATCGGTGAGGCGCATCACCCAGGCCAGCGAGAGCAGCAGCAGGATCCGGGTCCCCATGGCGAGCCCCAGACCCAGAATGCGCGCTTTCTGACGCTGCGCCTCCGGCAGGCGACCGACCAGGATAGAGATAAAGATGATGTTGTCGATACCCAGCACGATCTCGAGCAGGGTAAGGGTGGCGAGGGCGACCCAGGCAGAGGGATCAAGGACCCATTCCAGCATGATTGAACCTTTGTTGAAAATTGGTTTAAAAATTGAAGCAGCGCATTCTAGCAGGGGCGCTACTGCTTGTCCCAGAGGGGGGAAAAGATAAAAATGGTGGCCATCGCAAGGGAGGCAGGCATGTTTCGATTAGGGTTCATCATCAATCCGGTCGCCGGGATTGGCGGCGCTGTGGGGCTCAAGGGCAGTGACGGTGTGGTGGCCGAGGCGCTGGCCCGTGGTGCTGAGCCCAAGGCGCAGGAGCGAGCGCGGCAAGCCTTGTTGCCACTGTGCGAGTTGACGGCACCGTTCGAGCTGCTGACGGTGGCGGGAGAGATGGGGGAGACGGTGGCCCGATCTCTGGGACTGCCCTGTCGCGTTATCTATCAACCGGCCGGGGAGAGTACCTCGGCCGATGATACCCGCCACGCCGCCGAGCTGATGCGCGAAGCCGGGGTTGATCTGCTGCTGTTTGCCGGTGGCGATGGCACGGCGCGCGATATCTGTGCCGCGGTGGGGGAGTCCTGCCATGTGCTCGGCATTCCGGCGGGGTGCAAGATCCACTCCGGCGTCTACGGAGTGACCCCCGCCGCCAGCGGGCGGGTGGTGGCGCGGATGATCGCCGGTGAACTGCTCAGCCTGATCGACGCAGAAGTACGCGACATCGACGAGGAGGCGTTCCGGGCGGGCAAGGTGCGGGCCCGCCACTACGGCCAGTTGAAGGTGCCCGGCGATCTGCGTTATGTGCAGGCGGTCAAACAGGGGGGCAAGGAGTCCGAAGAGTTGGTGCTGGCCGATCTCGCCGCCGATGTGGTGGAGCAGATGGAGCCAGATACTCTCTATCTGATGGGCTCCGGCAGCACAGTGGCGGCCTGCATGGCAGAGCTGGGTCTGGAAAATACCTTGCTCGGTGTGGATCTGGTGGAAAATGGCCGACTTATCGGGCAGGATCTCAGCGCCGCCGAGATCCTGACCCGGATCCGCGGCCGTCGCTGCCGACTGATCATGACCCTGATAGGCGGACAGGGACATCTGTTCGGGCGCGGAAATCAGCAATTGAGTCCCGAGGTAATTCGGAGTGTCGGGCTGGAGCATATCCAGGTGCTGGCAACCAAAGCCAAGCTGGCCGCGCTCGCGGGCAGGCCGCTTTTGGTGGACACCGATGATCCGCAATTAAACCGGGCGTTGCGTGGTTATCTGCGAATAACCACGGGATACAAGGATCAGGTCATCTACCCGGTGGCCAACCCGGAATAGGACGCCAAGGACGCTGCTGGCCTGTCGCCAGAGCGCTGCAATCTTCCATACCCCCGAATTTTTTGCCGCAAATGAGGCTGCGTTACATGACGATTCACGATTTTGAGCACAAGTTGTTGGGACTGATCGACAGCATGGTTGCCACCGCGACCGATGATGAGCTGTTTGCGGGGGGTTACCTGCGAGGTCATATCTCATTAGCCGTTGCCCGGGCCGAGCTGGAAGGCAAGACCCTGGTGCGGGACGTCAAGAGCTATGTGTTGCGCAGCCTCAACGAGGCGATTTTGCAAGGTGAGCTCTCCGAAGAGGATGAGAAACTGGTGCAGGCGATGTGGATTCGTTTGCAGCAAGACGCAGAAGCTTGATCGGATACACAATTCAAACTGAAGTTTGAGTTTATTCTTCCCTGAAGTTAGTGAAAGGTTAATAATAAGTTTCGCCTTTTGTTTCAGGGATTAAACTATGGCCTCCTCCTCACGCATTGCCAATAAACTGCCGCTCGAGATGCTCTATCACTGGGAGCGGCAGTGTCCTGATCGAACCTACCTGCGTCAAACCATCAACCGTGAATATGTCGACTTTACCTGGGGTGAAGTAGCCGATGAAGCGCGGCGGATGGTGACGGCCTTGCGTCACCTCGGGCTGGTGGCGGGTGACAAGGTGGCACTGCTCTCCAAGAACTGCGCCCAGTGGTTTATAGCCGATCTGGCGATGCAGATGGGGCAGTTTGTGAGCGTGCCCATCTATCCGACTGCCAACGTCGACACCATCGAATATGTGCTGCGCCACAGCGAGGTCAAGGCGATCTTCGTTGGCAAGCTGGATGACTGGAAGAGTCAGGAAGCTGGCGTGCCCGCCGATCTACTGCGCATTGCCTTCCCCTATGACACCATGCCGGCCAGCTACCAGTGGGACGACCTGCTGGAAGCGCACGAGCCGATCCCTGACAGCCCGGTGCAGGCGCCTGACTCCCTGTTGAGTCTGGTCTACACCTCCGGCAGTACCGGTAAGCCGAAAGGGGCCATGCTGAGCGTCGAGCGTTACGCCTGGTCGTGCGAGAAGCTGGTGGAGACGGTGGGCTTGAGCCAGGCTGATCGGGGCTTCTCCTATCTGCCGCTGGCCCATATTACCGAGCGGGTCTACATCTACGGCGGCAGTCTCTATGGTGGCGCTACTATCGCGTTCCCCGAATCCCTCGACACCTTTATCGAGGACGTCAAACGCTGCCGTCCCACCGTCTTTATCTCGGTGCCGCGGCTGTGGGCCATGTTCCGCATCAAGATCCACGAGAAGCTGCCCCAGAAGAAACTGGAGTTGCTGCTCAAGATCCCGCTTATCTCCGGCCTTATCAAACGCAAGTTGCAAAAGGGGCTGGGGCTGGATCAGGCCCGGGTACTTGGCTGCGGCTCCGCGCCTGTCTCCCCTGCGCTGCTTGAGTGGTATCTGAGCATCGGCCTCAAGGTAACCGAAGCTTGGGGCATGACCGAGAACCACGCCTACTCCACCATCAACTACCCGTTCCGCGCCGACAAGATTGGCACCGTCGGCAAGGCGGGGATCGGGGTGACCATCAAGATCTCCGACGAGGGGGAGATCCTCTGCCGCTGCGAAGGGATGATGCTGGGTTACTACAAGGATCCCGAGCACAGCGCCGAGGCCATCGATGCCGAGGGGTGGTTGCACACCGGCGACATGGGCAAGCTGGACCGGGAGGGTTACCTCACCATCACCGGCCGGATGAAGGATGTGTTCAAGACCGCCAAGGGCAAGTATGTGGCGCCGGTGCCTATTGAGGGGCTACTGGGGCAGGAACCCATCATCGAACAGCTTTGCGTAATTGGTTACGGCATGCCCCAGCCCATTGCGCTGGTACAGCTGGCCGAGAGCGCCATGAAGGGCAATCGGGAGGAGGTCAACGCCAGACTGGAAGCGGCGCGGGTGCGGGTCAACGATCAGCTGGAGTCCCATGCCAAAATTCGCGGTATTCTGGTGGTGAAGACCCCCTGGAATATCGAAAACGGCGTGCTGACCCCCACCATGAAGATCAAGCGTCACCTGCTGGAGCAAAAGTATGCCCATGTCGGGGATCGCTGGCCCTCATCCCAAGTGGTGGTGTGGGAGGAGTAACTCCCGCATTTTCCACAGCGCGACAAACAACAACGGCCCTTGATGGGCCGTTGTTGTGTTTGGGGGTTATTCACTCACAGCTGTTGAGCGGGCACGTGAGAAACGAGCCCCCGGTTAGATCTGCGCCAGCGCGGCTGCCAGATCGGCAATCAGATCGTCGGCATCTTCCACCCCGATGCTGAAGCGGATCAGGTCGTCATTGACCCCGGCGGCGAGGCGGCTTGCCTCGTCCATGGCGGCGTGAGTGGTACTGGCCGGATGGCAGGCCAGACTCTCGAGATCCCCCAGACTCACCGCCTGCACGAACAGTTGCAGGTTGTCGAGCAGGGTGGCGCAGCGTGCAAACCCTCCTTCAAGTTCAATGCTCACCATGCCGCCAAAGCCGCTGGCGAAGGCGCCGAGAGCATCGTGACCCGGATGGTTGGCAAGGCCCGGGTAGATCACCTTCTTCACCGCCGGGTGGGCGGCCAGAAACTCGGCCACTTTCTGCGCATTGTGCAGGTGGGCATCCATCCGCAGGGGCAGGGTTTTGACCCCGCGCTGCAGCAGGTAGGCCTCCTGCGGGCCGATGGGAGAGCCGATATGCTTGAGGGCCACGGTGCGGATCGACTTCATCAGGGCGTGGGAGCCTGCCACCACCCCGGCGATGATGTCGCCGTGGCCGCCCAGATATTTGGTGCCGCTGTGCATCACCACATCGACCCCGAGCTCCAGCGGGCGCAGCAGGTAGGGGGTGAGGAAGGTGTTGTCACACACTGTGATGGCGCCCACCTTGCGGGCCGCTTCCACCACCAGTCGCGGATCCACCACCTTGAGGGTGGGGTTGGTCAGGGTTTCAAACAGTACCAACTTGGTGGCGGGGCGGATGTTGGCCAGCAGATCCCGGTCACTCTCGTAGGCGGTGACCTTGATACCGGCGCGGCTGAAGGTTTGCTTGAGGAAGGCATCGGTGCCGCCGTAGAGCGGGCCGATATAGGCCACTTCATCGCCGCTGTCGGCCAGCGCATACATGATGGCGCTCACTGCCGCCATGCCGCTCGCCACCACCAGCGCCTCATCTGCACCTTCGAGGGCTGCCAGCTTCTGCTCCAGCTCGGCGGTGGTGGGGTTGCCAAAGCGACTGTAGATAAAGCCGGGGGCTTGACCTGCAAAGCGCTCCTTGCCCGCCTGGGCGTTGAAGTAGCTGAAGGTGCTGCTCTGGTAGAGCGGGGTGGTGAGGGCACCGGTCTGTGGGTCGATCCGCTGGCCGCTGTGTACGCTCATGGTCTTGAATTTCATCGTGTTGCTCCGTGATGGCCAGGCTCTGGCCATGACTGGTTGTGTTTTGTAGTTCGTTGCTTGTTGCTTGTTGCTTGTTGTTTTTGTCAGCGCGGGTATGTGCATGCGGCTTGTGGCTTATGCATATACCCGCCTGCGGATCTTTGCGCTGCTTAGGCCGGTACCGCTTTGCTCTCTGTGCGTGGGAGGCGAGCGTGTTCCACCGGCCCATAGTGACGGGCCGCCACATCCGGGTGGGAGCGCAGCCGCCCCTTGAGCACGTTCTCCCCTACCTGATAGAAGAGCGGGTTGGTTGGGTCACTCTCGGGCCCTTGCGCCTGTGCTGCCAGCTCGGGGGAGAGTAAGCAGCGGCACGGTGGCATCGAGCCGCGCCGCCATAAAGAAGGCGCAGGAGAGGCGTGAGACGCCGGGCGGCGGGCTCACCACCCGATGCAGGGTCGCCTTGAGATAGCCGTTGGAGGCGAGCTCCAACAGCTCGCCGATATTGACCACCAGCGCTCCCGGCAGGGGCGGTGCCGAGATCCAGCCGTCGGCCGTCTCGACCTCAAGCCCGGAGTGTGCACCGCCAGCTTCTCCTGCTCCGGCAGGGCAAAGAAGCGCTCTGTCAGCGCCAGAGTCTCTTGCATCTCAAGCTTGCTCAAGCCGTGGCCGACCAGATAGAAAAAGCCGACGTCGCGGGCGGCCGCTGCCAGCTTGGCCAGCATAGGGCGACGCACCTCGGGCGCCCCGTTGAGGGCAGCCAGATCGATGATCGGCAGTGGTGAATGTTCCATGTGCACCTCCTCACTCGTTCGTTATCTCTGGCGCCATCTCTTCTGCTGCCTCTGGAGCGGGCAGGCCTGATGAGCGGCAAACGGGATGGCGCGACAGCATGGCGGTATGCGCTTGCGGTGTGGCGCCATCTGGAATGAAGGGGATGCTACTGTTCGGTGTTATAAGGCGGAAGCAACAAATTATTCTTAGTTATATACAAAATTCGAAATGTAATTCGGAACCTAACTGGAGGACGAGTTTTTGCACAATGATTGAGGGCTCAAGGGGAAATGATGAAAGATGGAGGGGTAGCCAGAGGCAAGCTGCCAGCGGCAAAAATGCCCAAAGCAGAAGGGAGGCGGATGCCTCCCTTCTGTTTGAGCGGGTGTTCACCTGACCGGAAGCACAGGCGAGTGATCGCGCATGTCTGGCCTTAACCGCCTGTTGGCTATCAGTAACCCAGGGTAAAGCGCTGGCGCAGGTGAGCCGGTTTTTCCACCTCGTTCAGCACGCCATCGGCCAGATCGCCAACCGTGATCCCGGCAGGTTGTTCGCCACTGAACAGCACCTGATCGCCACCCAGTCGATAGCCGCCGCGCTTCTCGCCCGGTTCGAGGAACACCGGGGGAGAGACAAAGCGCCAGTCGAGGGCGGTTTCACGGCGCAGGGCGGTGAGACCGTCACGGGCCGCCAGTGCCCCCTGTTGCCATTCGGTCGGGAATTCCGGGGTATCCACCAGTTGCACGCCGGGAGCGACCTCCAGACTGCCGGCGCCACCTACTACCAGCAACCAGCTGTTGGCCGCTTTGGCTGCTGCGACAATCGCGTTGGCGCCCTTGAGGTACTGGTCGTAGATATCCGGTGCGGTCCAGCCCGGGTTGTAGGCGCTGATCACCCGATCGTGCCCCTTGAGCACCTCGGCCAGCGCTGCAGGGTTCTGGGCATCCACCGCCACGGCGGTGACCTGTGGATGGGTGGCCACCTTGCTGACATCGCGGACGATGGCGGTGACGTGATGGCCGCGGCTGACGGCCTCGTTCAGGATGGCTGAACCGACAAAACCGCTGGCACCGATCAGGGCAATCTTCATGGGGAACTCTCCTTCACTGTTGGAATGGGGCTATCCTACGCCGCCATTTATGATTTAATAATCACCTCAAAAATGCATTCACTTATAAGCTGGATTTAATAATGGAACAGCTCAGACGTTACGCCATCTTCGCCGCCGTGGTGGAGGCGGGCAGCATGACAGGGGCGGCCAAATTCCTTGGCATGACCCCCTCTGCCGTCAGTCAGCATATCAGCCAGCTGGAGAGCCTGCTCGGGCTGCCCCTGCTCCATCGCTCCACCCGTCGTCTCAGTCTGACCGAAGCGGGGGAGGTGGTGTGGCAAGGGTGCCGGGCGTTGCAGCAGACCCTGAGCGAGACCGAGCTGCGCCTCTCCGAGGTGCGCGACGCCCTGCTAGGTGAAGTGCGGATCACTGCCCCGGTGGGGATGGCGGGTCAGCCGCTAGCACTGGCTCTCTCGCCGCTGTTGCAGGCCCACCCCGGCCTCACCATCCAGATCATCGCCGACGACGAGAAACGGGATCTGATTGCCGAGCGGATCGACGTGGCATTGCGGGTCGGCACCTTGCCCGATTCGACCCTAGTGGCCCGCAAACTGGGCCAGACCCGGATGCTGCTCTGCGCCGCTCCCGCCTATCTGGCGCGCAAGGGGACGCCGCGCATGCCCGCTGATCTGGCCACCCACGACTGGCTCTGCGGCGAGATGCTGGGCAACGGTTTGCTGCTGCTTGACGAGAAGGGGGGCGAGCATAGAGTGAGGTTCAAGGCCAAGGTGCTCTGCAATAACGTGTTGCCCCTGCGCCAGTTTGCGCTGGCGGGGCAGGGGATCTCGCTGCAACCGGAGGGAGAAATTGGCGAGGATCTGGCGCAGGGGCGTCTGCTCGAACTGCTGCCCGGTTTTCAGGGGGCGCCGATGGAGATCCACGCCATCACGCCGCAGCGGGAGATCCCGGAGAAGGTGCGACGGGTGGTGGAGGCGCTGCGTTCCCATTTCGGGGCCGCTTGAATGGCCCTCATGCCATCTTGTCGCGAATGCGCTCGAACAGGCTCTGCAGGCAGGCTTGATCCCGATCGGCGGCCCGCACCGCGCCGTACATATGGCGACGGATACCGCTGCCGAGAGGACGGGCGCAGAGCATCCCCTGTCTGACAAACTCCTCGCAGGCCCAGCGCGGCAGGGCGGCGACGCCAAGGCCAGCGGCGGCCATCTGCAGCATCACGGAGGTGTTGTCCACCGGCTTGCAGCGGGCGGGCTCGATGTCGGCCGGTTGCAGGAAGCGGCTGAAGATATCCATACGGCTGCGCTCCACCGGGTAGACCAGCAGCACCTCGGGGCGCAGATCCTCAGGCTTGATGGTCTGCTGGCCACAGAGGGGGTGATCCGGCGCCATCACCAGCACCAGCTCGAAGGCGAACAGCGGCTCGAAGTGGAGATCGCCGCGCGCCTGCACGTCCGAGGTGAGCAGCAAGTCGAGCTGTCCGCTGAGCAGGGCACTGATGGCATCAAATCCCGGCACCGACTCCACCTCCAGATCCACCCCCGGCCACTGGCGGCGAAAATCGGGCAACAGCGGCAGTAGCCATTGGATGCAGCTGTGGCAATCGAGCGCCAGATGCAGCCTGCCCGCATCGCCGCTCTGCAGGGCTTGCAACTGCTTCTCGGTCTGGGCCAGGGCAGGCAGTACCTGACGGGCGAGGGCGAGCAGCTGGCTGCCCGCCGCGGTCAGCACCAGCGGGCGGCTTTTGCGCAGGTAGAGCTCCAGATTGAGGCGGGTCTCCAGCTCTTTGAGCTGGTGGGAGAGGGCGGACTGGGTGAGGTTGAGGGTCAGCGCCGCACCGGCCAGCGAGCCCTGCTCGGCCAGCGCGGTCAATGTTTTCAAGTGTTTGATCTCTATCCCTGCATTGCTTGGCACTGCCATAAGATGGCTCCTTGTGAGATTGGGTATGGCGCTGAGGTTGCGGCCGGCGGTTACCCTGCTGCGCTTCTTGACTCCGGCACCTCTTTCACCTGTAAAAATCGGCCTCTGTATCCTCGCGGTGAACCTGATTGGCGGTCAGTTGAGGATTATTTGAGAGCCACTTGAAGAGGATTCAATAGCCAGTGTCACCTTATCTTGTCATTTTGGATGTGTAAACATCTGGACGGCTAAATCATCCAGTTTCCCATCAGATGAATGAGCATAAGGACATGAACCTATGACATGCGCACACACCCTGGGCTTTCCCCGTATCGGCGCCAAGCGCGAGCTGAAATTTGCCCTCGAATCCTACTGGCGTGGCGAGACCACTCAGGCCGAACTCGTTGCCGTGGGCAAGACGCTGCGTGAGCGCCACTGGCAGGCCCAACACGCCGCCGGGGTCAATCTGCTGCCGGTGGGCGACTTTGCCTGGTACGATCAGGTGCTCGGTACCAGCCTGCTGGTGGATGCAGTGCCTGCCCGTCACCGTCATGGCGAGACCGATCTCGACACCCTGTTCCGGGTGGCCCGTGGTCGTGCGCCGACCGGCCCATCTGCCGCCGCTGCCGAGATGACCAAATGGTTCAACACCAACTACCACTATCTGGTGCCGGAATTTAGCCGTGACCAGCGCTTCAAGCTGGGCTGGAGCCAGCTGTTTGACGAGGTGGAAGAGGCCAAGGCGCTGGGGCTGCCGGTCAAGGCGGTGTTGCTGGGGCCGGTCTCTTATCTGTGGCTTGGCAAGGAGAAAGAGAGCGGCTTCTCCCGCCTTGAACTGCTCGATCGCCTGCTGATCGTCTATCAGGAGATCCTGGCCAAGTTGGCTGCCCAAGGGGTGGAGTGGGTACAGATCGACGAACCGGCGCTGACGCTGGACTTGCCGGACGAGTGGCGGCTGGCCTACCTCAACGCGTACGAGCGCCTCGCGGGCCCCTGCAAGCTGCTGCTCACCACCTATTTCGGCTCGGTGGCCCATCAGCGCGACATCATCACCAGCCTCAAGGTAGATGGCCTGCATCTGGATCTGGTGGCCGCCCCCGAGCAGCTGGAGACCCTGGTGCCGCATCTGCCCGCCCAGTGGGTCATCTCCGCCGGGGTGATCAACGGCCGCAACGTCTGGCGTGCCAATCTGGCCAAGCTGGCGCCGACTCTGAAGGCACTGAAAGCCAAACTCGGCGAGCGGCTCTGGGTGGCCTCATCCTGCTCATTGCTGCACAGCCCGGTGGATTTGACCCTCGAATTGGAGCTGGATCCCCAGACCCGCAGCTGGTTCGCTTTCGCCCTGCAAAAATGCTTCGAGTTGGGACTGCTCAGAGACTATCTGGATGGGGGCGAGCTCGACAAGATCACCGCCTACAGCCAGCCCATCGTCGATCGGGAGTCCGACAGCCGGGTGCACAAAAAAGCGGTGCAGTCACGGCTCGCCAGCCTCACCAACAGCGATTTTGATCGCCACAGCCCCTATCCGGTCAGGGCCGAGCTGCAGCGCTCGGATCTCAAGTTGCCACTGCTGCCCACCACCACCATCGGCTCCTTCCCGCAGACCTCGCAGATCCGGGTATTGCGGCAGGATTGGCGCGCCGGCCGTATCGATGACAGTGCCTATGAGGCGGGCATTCAGGCAGAGATCCGCGATGCCATCGCGCGTCAGGAGGCCATCGGGCTGGACGTGCTGGTACATGGTGAGGCCGAGCGCAACGACATGGTGGAGTATTTCGGTGAGCTGCTGGATGGCTTTGCCATCACCCGCTTCGGCTGGGTGCAGAGCTATGGTTCCCGCTGCGTCAAGCCGCCGGTGATCACCCGCGATATCGACCGCCCGACCCCCATGACCCTGGCGTGGACAAAGTTTGCCCAGAGCCTGACCGACAAGCCGGTCAAGGGGATGCTGACGGGCCCTGTGACCATCCTCTGCTGGTCCTTCCCTCGCGAAGATGTGAGCCGCGAGCAGTCCGCCCTGCAAATCGGGCTGGCCATTCGCGACGAGGTGGCTGACTTGGAAGCTGCGGGCATCAAGATCATCCAGATCGACGAACCGGCGATCCGCGAAGGCTTGCCGCTGCGCAAGCAGGATCATCAGGCCTATCTCGACTGGGCGGTGCGCGCCTTCCGCCTGAGCGCAAGCCCGGTGGTGGACAGCACCCAGATCCACACCCACATGTGTTACAGCGACTTCAACCTCATCATCGAGGCGGTGGCGGCGCTGGACGCGGACGTGATCACCATCGAGACCAGCCGCAGCCAGATGCAGTTGCTCGAAGCGTTCGAGCGCTTCAACTACCCCAACGAGATCGGCCCGGGCGTCTACGACATCCACTCGCCGAACGTGCCGAGCCAGAGCTGGATTGAGGGGTTGCTGCGCAAGGCGGCCAAACAGATCCCGGCCGAGCGGCTGTGGGTCAACCCGGATTGCGGCCTCAAGACCCGCGGCTGGCAAGAGACGGAAGCCGCCCTTAAGGTGATGGTCGATGCCACCAAGGCACTGCGGGCCGAGCTGGCGTAACCGGCAAGCCGTGACCGCCACTGATAAGGTGGCGTGCTGACAAACGAACGAGAGAGGGGAAGCCACTGCTTCCCCTCTCTCGTTCGTTGGCCACTTTATCTACTGGATCCTTAACCTTGCCGCAGCCCGCTTTGCACTAGGCTCAGAGTTGGCAGAAGTGGATGGAGTCGCGGCCATGAGAGTCAGTCCGGGGAGCGCAATCCTGTGGGGATTGCTGATGTGGCAGAGTGCATGGGCGGCGTCAGCGGCCGAGGTTGAAGCTGGTCTACTTTGACGACGTTGCTCCATATTCGTGGCGTGACGAACAGGGCAAGATGCGCGGGCTGATGATCGACGTGATGGATCGGGTGGCGGCGCAGATGGGGCTGCGGGTGCGCCATGAAGGTTATCCGTGGCAACGGGCGCAAAAACTGGTGCGGATGGCGCAGACCGATGGCTTCGTGACTATCGCCACCCGGGAGCGGCGCAGCTATACCCTGATTGTGGAAGAGCCGGTCACTACCACTGTGCTAACCATTTTTACCCAGCGAGCCCATCCCCTTTTACCCAGCGAGCCCATCCCCGAATGGCGGAATTTCAGTGTGCCAGCCGCTTGAGCGACTTCAAATCGCTTACCTTTCTCGACTATTTCGGTAACGGCTGGGGCAAGGAGAACCTGGCGAGTTTCACCGTTCATCAGACCATCAATGTCGATAACGTCTTTAAAATGTTGGCGGCGGGTCGGGGCGATCTCATGGTGACTGATCCACTGGTGGCACGCTTCAAACTCAACCAGCTGGGTCTCTCTGGGTTGGTGGTCGAGGTGCCGCTGCTGCTTGCCTCTACTCCGTTCAATCTCTGCATTGGCAAACACTCCCGCTTCAATACCCGGATCGCCGAGTTCAACCGTGCTCTGCAACAGCTGCGGCAAAGCGGCGAGTTGGCGCGTATCGTCGAACGCTATCGTTGATGCGTTGCCGCCATCTGCTGTTTGCCAACGGCGTGTCTATCTTGGCGTCATATCGGCGATGGTTGTCCAGAAGGCATCGATCAAGGGCCCCTTGCTGTGGGGCGGACGTATAAGGCCAATGGTCCAGCAGGCTTCCCCATCTCTCAGGGGGAGGGTGAGTACATCCGGGTGCTCTATGGTGGTGGAGGAGGGGACCAGGGTCCAGGCGATCTCTGCCGCCGCGGTGGCAACACCGGCGGCGAAGTCGTTGACGTACTGGATATCTCGAAAACGCAGCCCGCTCTGGGCCAGATAGTTCATCAGGTGATCGTAAAACGACGGTGCCTTGTCCCGACGCAGGATCGCCAGCGGCTTGTCCACCAGATCCGCCAACTCCCTCACACCGCGGTAGCTGGCGGGCAGCACTGCGACGAAGTGGGCCTCGACCACCGGCAGGGCGTGCCACCCCTTGGGGGCGGGCAGGCGGCAAAAGCCGAGATCCAGCTTGCCTTCACTGAGCGCCAGCAATTGGTGGTGAGTGGAGAGATCGTTGAGCTCTATGGTGACCTGCGGCCGCTCGGCGCGAAAGCGGGCGATGGCGGCGGGCACTAGGATCTTGGTGGCCACGCCAAAGCCGATGCGCAGGGTGCCGACATTGCCCGCCAGCACGTCGCGGGCGGTGCGCGACAGCTGCTCGCTCTGGATGACCACAGCGCGGGCATCCTCATACAGCGCCCTGCCCAGTCCGGTGAGGCGAGTGCTGCTGGCGTTGCGCTCGAACAGTTCGCCGCCCAGCTCCTCCTCCAGCCGCCTGATCTGTTTGCTCAGGGCCGACTGGGTAACATGCTGGCGCACCGCCGCCTGGCCGAAGTGCAGTACCTCCCCCAGTGTGACGAAGGCTTTCAGATCCCGTAGCTCCATCAGGGCTCCTTTCATTCCGCTTGGGAATGTTGAGTGGTCATATTTGTCATTGGACGGAATTTTAGAAGTGATGGATGCTGATGCCAATTCATTTCGGGTGCCCCGACAGGGGGCGCCTAGTTATCAGAGATGGCTGACACCATCAGCGCAGAAGGAGCAACACCAGATGCATCACCACAAGTTCAACGACTTCCCGAGCGATTTTCTGTGGGGCGCCGCCTCCGCCGCCTATCAGGTGGAGGGGGGCTGGAATGCCGATGGCAAGGGGCCCTCGGTGTGGGATCTCTTCACCAAGCTGCCGGGCAAGACCTTTGAGGGGAGCAACGGCGATGTGGCGGTGGATCACTACCACCGCATGGAGGAGGACGTGGCGCTGATGGCCGAGATGGGGCTCAAGGCCTATCGTTTCTCGGTGAGCTGGCCGCGCATCTACCCCACCGGTCGGGGGGAGGTGAACGAGGCGGGAGTGGCCTTCTACGAGAAGCTGAT
The DNA here is from genome assembly GCA_041319085.1 of Aeromonas veronii. Classification (NCBI taxonomy): domain Bacteria; kingdom Pseudomonadati; phylum Pseudomonadota; class Gammaproteobacteria; order Aeromonadales; family Aeromonadaceae; genus Aeromonas; species Aeromonas veronii. Next base: position 1,824,963 of record CP101033.1, read on the forward strand.
CGACACCCTCTTGGCCCACCAGATCGAGCCAGTGCTGACCCTTTACCACTGGGATCTGCCGCAGGCGCTGCAGGATGAGTACGGCGGCTGGGAAGACCGACGCATTATCGAGGATTTCGAGCGCTACTGCGTGACCCTCTATCAGCGCTTTGCCGGCAAGGTGAAGTACTGGGTCTCTCTCAACGAGCAGAATTACAACCTGACCAATGCCTATCAGCTCGGCACCCATCCGCCGGCCGTGCAGGATCGTAAGCGCTTCTTTGCCGCCAACCATATCGCGTTTCTGGCCAATGCCCGTGCTATCAAGGCGTTTCGCCAGCATGTGCCGAATGGCTTGATTGGCCCGAGCTTTGCCTACTCCCCTGCCTATCCGGCGTCGTGCGACCCGAAAGATATGCTGGCCTACGAGAATGCCGAGGAGTTCAACAACCTCTGGTGGCTGGATGCCTACTGCTTTGGCCGTTATCCGCAGGCGGCGCTCGCTTACTTGCGAGAAAACGATGAGGCGCCGCAGATCCTGCCGGGCGATATGGAGTTGCTGCGCGAGGGGACGCCCGACTACATCGGCGTCAACTACTACTACACCCTGACCTACACAGATAACCCCTTGGGCGGTCAGACCCTGCAGCGGATCAACACTACCGGCAAGAAGGGCACCACGCCGTCCAGCGGCATTCCTGGCCTCTACAAGACGGCGGCTAATCCGCACCTTGAGACCAGCAACTGGGACTGGGCCATCGATCCGACCGGGATGCGCATCGCGTTGCGTCGCCTCTCTTCCCGCTACGGTCTGCCGCTGATGATCACCGAGAACGGCCTTGGCGAGTTCGACAAGCTGGAGGCGGGCGACAAGGTGAACGATGAGTACCGCATCGATTACCTGCGCAGCCACGTCAAGGCGTGCCAGGAGGCGATGCAGGACGGGGTGGAACTGCTCGGCTACTGTGCCTGGTCGTTCACCGACATCCTGAGCTGGCTCAACGGTTACCAGAAGCGCTACGGCTTCGTCTATGTGGAGCGTGACGAGCAGGGGGGGTCACTTCGCCGGATCAAGAAAGCGAGTTTCCACTGGTACAGCCAGGTGATCGCCAGCCAGGGCAAGCAGCTCTGAGGTTGATCGCTTCGCGTACCAAGCGGGCCCGGGCAATCCCCCGGGCCCGCACTGTTTGTGGCGGGGGAGAGGGGACAAGCCGGTTTCTCACCGTGCGACTCATCCCTGTTTGCTGATTTTTGTCCTGCCAAAGCCGCCGACCCCTGCTATTATCTGCGGCCGAACATGAGCCAATAAAAATCAGGATATCGTGATGACTGACCACACTTTTATTCCCGGCAAGGACGCGGCGCTGGAAGACTCCATCGAACGCTTCCAGACCAAGCTGCAAGCCTTAGGGTTTGATATCGAAGAGGCCTCCTGGCTCAACCCCGTGCCGAACGTCTGGTCGGTGCATATTCGGGACAAGGAGTGCGCCCTCTGCTTCACCAACGGCAAGGGTGCCAGCAAGAAGGCGGCACTCGCCTCCGCCCTCGGCGAATATTTCGAGCGTCTCTCCACCAACTACTTCTTCGCCGACTTCTATCTGGGCGAGCAGGTCGCCAACGGCGATTTCGTTCACTACCCGAACGAGAAGTGGTTCCCCATCGAGGGTGACCAGTTCCCGGCCGGTCTGCTCGACAGCTTCACCCGCAAGTTCTACAACCCGGACGGTGAAGTGACCGCCGACATGCTGGTGGATCTGCAGTCAAACAACGAAGAGCGCGGTATCGTCGCCCTGCCGTTCGAGCGCCAGTCCGATCACCAGACCGTCTACATCCCGATGAACATCATCGGCAACCTCTATGTCTCCAACGGCATGAGCGCCGGCAACACCAAGACCGAAGCGCGCACCCAGGCGCTCTCCGAGGTGTTCGAGCGCCACGTGAAGAACAAGATCATTGCCGAGGCCATCAGCCTGCCGTTGATCCCGGACGAGGTCATTGCCCGTTATCCGGGAATTGCTGCCTCCATCGCCGCCCTCGAAGCGGAAGGCTTCCCCATTTACAGCTTCGATGCCTCCCTGGGTGGCCGTTATCCGGTCATCTGTGTGGTGCTGCTCAACCCGAGCAACGGCACCTGCTTTGCCTCCTTCGGCGCCCACCCGCGCTTCGAAGTGGCCTTCGAGCGTACCGTCACCGAGCTGCTGCAGGGCCGTGGTCTCAAGGATCTCGACGTATTCGTGCCGCCGTCATTCGATAACGAGCAGGTGGCGGATCACCACAACCTCGAGACCCACTTCATCGACTCCTCGGGCCTTATCAGCTGGGATCTGTTCAAGCAGGATGCGGACTTCGAGTTTGCCGACTGGGACTTCCGTGGCACCTCGCAGGAGGAGTTCGATCACCTGATCGGCATCTTCCATGAGCTGGAGCAGCCGGTCTATATCGCCGACTACGAGCATCTGGGTGTCTACGCCTGCCGTATTCTGGTGCCGGGCATGTCCGACATCTATCCGGCCGAAGATCTGCTGCTGGCCAACAACAACATGGGCGCCAATCTGCGCGAAGTGATCCTGGCGCTGCCATCACTGGAGTGGGATGCCGAGCAGTACATGGCATTGTTTGATCAACTGGATGAAGAGGGGCACGACGAGCGCACCCGTGTCCGCGAGCTGCTGGGTATCGCTGCCGCCAAGGGCACCGCGTTGCACACCCTGCGCGTGGGCGAGCTCAAAGCCATGCTGGCGCTGGCCGCCGGTGAGCTGGAGACGGCCATGGATCTCATCGACTGGACCATGGAGTTCAACCAGTCGGTGTTCTCGGTCGATCGCGCCAACTACTACCGTGCCTTGCGCGCCTGCATCGAGCTGTTCCTGGACGAGGAGCGGGATCCGGAGCAGTATCGCGCCGTCTTCACCCGCATGTATGGCGAAGAGACGCTGGCACAGGCATGGGCCAACGCCAGTGGCGAAGCACGCTTCCACGGGCTGGAAGCGGCCAACTTGTCGCTCTCCCAGTTCCCGCTGCACCAGAAGCTGCTGGCGGCCTATGAGAAGTTGCAAAAAGCCAAGCGAGCCCATCACTGGGCGTGATCGTTGCTGTTGGGGAAGGGGCCGTGTGGCCCCTTCTGTTTATTGTGCAGTAAGGCACGGGTTTGTTATTCAATGATGAAATAAAAAACAAAAAATACCCCTAATGGGGTTGATGACAGGGCAGGGGATGTGCAACCGAACTGCAAAGATATCTTGCCAATGCTAATTTTACATGCATGCTAATAAATTCTTTAAAATCATTTAATTAAAAACACGGCTTTTCTGTTTCAGCTGAAACCTGGTGTAAAGTGGCGTAGCCATTGCACTAAAATATTTGTAGTAAAATTACATTCGCTGTCTGATAAACTTGATCAATGTCAATTTTGGCCATTTGGGCCTTTGTTATGATTTCAACAGGCAAACATTCAGGTAGAAAATAATTGAAAGCTGAATCCCCATTCGATTGTCTCAAGCCCGAAGCCATCGCTGCACTGGCTGAAGACATCACCTATGCCAAGGCGACCAAGCCGGCATACAAGGTCATTCCACTGGCCATCACCGCAGGCGCTTTTATCGCCATCGCGTTTATCTTCTACATCACAGTCACGACCGGTTCCAGCTCCATGTCCTGGGGCATGGCCAAACTCGTTGGCGGTCTCTGCTTCTCTCTGGGCCTAATCCTGTGTGTGCTGCTCGGTGCCGAGCTGTTCACCTCCACCACCCTGACACTGGTGGCCAAGGCTGCCAATCGCATCAGCTGGGCTCAGCTGCTCAAGAACTGGGGGCTGGTCTACTTCGGTAATCTGATCGGTGGTCTGCTGATGGTTGGCCTTATCATCATGTCGGCGGAATATACCGCGGCAGATGGCCAGTGGGGTCTGAACGCCCTGAAAGTGGCCCAACACAAAATTCACCACACCTTCTTCGAAGCGGTGGCACTGGGTATCCTCTGTAACCTGATGGTGTGTCTCGCCGTGTGGATGGCGTTCGGCGCCCGCACTGCGACCGACAAGGTGATGGTCATGCTGCTGCCGGTTGCCATGTTCGTGGCCTCCGGTTTCGAGCACAGCATCGCAAACATGTTTATGATTCCGGTTGGTATCGCTATCCATAGCGTGGCTAGTCCGGAATTTTGGCAGGCCATCGGCCAGGATCCGGCAACCTTTGCTGACCTGACCGTATCCAACTTCGTCCTACACAACCTCATCCCTGTTACCATCGGCAATATCATCGGTGGTGGCGTGATGGTTGGTCTGACTTACTGGTTTATCTTCCGTCGTCATCATTAAGGATGATTGCGAGATACTACATCAATACCGTGTGAGGTAATGAAAAATGGCAGAACTTAACGAACAGTTCCAAAAAGCATGGGAAGGCTTTGCGGCCGGTGAATGGCAGACCTCTGTCAACACCCGTGACTTCATCCAGAAGAACTACACCCCGTATGAAGGTGACGAGTCTTTCCTGGTTGGCGCGACCGAAGCAACCACCAAGCTGTGGGACAAGGTCATGGAAGGGATCAAGATCGAGAACCGCACCCACGCGCCGGTCGATTTTGATACTGACCTGCCCTCCACCATTACCGCTCACGATGCCGGCTATATCGATCAGAGCCTGGAGCAGATCGTTGGTCTGCAGACCGACAAGCCGCTGAAGCGCGCCATCATCGCCAACGGCGGTATCAAGATGGTTAAAACTTCTTGCGAAGTGTACGGTCGTCAACTGGACCCGATGGTCGAGAAGATCTTCACCGAGTACCGCAAGACTCACAACCAGGGCGTGTTTGACGTTTACACCAAAGACATCCTGAACTGCCGTAAGTCCGGTGTTATCACCGGTCTGCCGGATGCCTACGGCCGTGGTCGTATCATCGGTGACTACCGCCGCGTTGCTCTGTACGGTATCGACTTCCTGATGGCCGACAAACTGGCCCAGTTCAAGTCCCTGCAAGCTGACCTGGAAAACGGTGTCAACCTGGAAGCCACCATCCGTCTGCGCGAAGAGATCTCCGAGCAGCACCGTGCCCTGGCACAGATGAAGGTGATGGCTGCCAAGTACGGTTGCGATATCTCCGTACCGGCCAAGAACGCCAAAGAAGCCGTACAGTGGACCTACTTCGCCTACCTGGCGGCAGTCAAGTCCCAGAACGGTGCCGCCATGTCCTTCGGTCGTACCTCCAGCTTCCTGGACGTGTACATCGAGCGTGACCTGAAGAAAGGCCTGATCACCGAGCAAGAAGCCCAGGAGCTGATGGACCACATGGTCATGAAGCTGCGTATGGTTCGCTTCCTGCGTACCCCGGAATACGATTCACTGTTCTCCGGCGACCCGATGTGGGCGACCGAGACCCTGGCTGGTATGGGCGTTGATGGCCGTACCCTGGTCACCAAGAACAGCTTCCGTATGCTGAACACTCTGTACACCATGGGCCCGTCCCCTGAGCCGAACCTGACCATCCTGTGGTCCGAGAAGCTGCCGGTCGGTTTCAAGAAGTACTGTGCCAAGGTATCCATCGAGACCTCTTCTGTTCAGTACGAGAACGACGATCTGATGCGTCCGGATTTCAACAACGATGACTATGCCATCGCTTGCTGTGTGTCCCCGATGATCGTTGGTAAGCAGATGCAGTTCTTCGGTGCGCGTGCCAACCTGGCCAAGACCATGCTGTATGCAATCAACGGCGGTATGGACGAGAAGCTCAAGATCCAGATCGGTCCTAAAACTGAAATGGTCAAGTCCGAGTATCTCGAGTACAACGACGTGATGGATCGTCTGGACCACTTCATGGACTGGCTGGCCAAGCAATACGTTGCTGCGCTGAACATCATCCACTACATGCACGATAAGTACAGCTACGAAGCCTCTCTGATGGCGCTGCACGACCGTGACGTATATCGCACCATGGCGTGTGGTATCGCGGGTCTGTCCGTTGCTGCTGACTCTCTGTCTGCTATCAAGTACGCCAAGGTCAAGCCGATTCGTGACGAAGATGGCGTTGCCATCGACTTCGAAATCGACGGTGAATACCCGCAGTTCGGTAACAACGACGCTCGCGTCGATGACATCGCCTGTGACCTGGTTGAGCGCTTCATGAAGAAAATTCAGAAGCTGAACACCTACCGTGGCGCTGTGGCTACCCAGTCTGTACTGACCATCACTTCTAACGTGGTATATGGTAAGAAGACCGGTAACACCCCGGATGGTCGCCGTTCAGGTGCACCGTTCGGCCCGGGTGCCAACCCGATGCACGGTCGTGACCAGAAGGGTGCCGTTGCTTCCCTGACTTCCGTTGCCAAGCTGCCGTTCGCTTACGCCAAAGATGGTATCTCCTATACCTTCTCCATCGTGCCGAACGCGCTGGGTAAAGATATGGAAGCCCAGAAAGCCAACCTGGCTGGTCTGATGGATGGTTACTTCCACCATGAAACCAACCTGGAAGGCGGTCAGCATCTGAACGTCAACGTGATGAACCGTGAAATGCTGCTGGACGCCATGGAAAACCCGGAAAAATATCCGCAGTTGACCATCCGCGTATCCGGTTATGCCGTTCGCTTCAACTCTTTGACCAAAGAGCAACAGCAAGACGTCATCACCCGTACTTTCACTGCTTCTCTGTAATCGCTGATTGATAAGCAAGAGCTGCAGTGAGCAAAAACCGGCGCTAAGGCGCCGGTTTTTTTATGTTTGTTTTTCATGGCCAAAGAACGCGGTGAATATACCAACCTTGAAATTCAAGATAACAATAGGTATAACCACGCGTTTTATCAGGTGTATTAAGAGAGCGGTATGATGCAAGCCCCCTTTTGGCAGACCAAGAGTCTGCAGCAGATGACTGAGTCCGAATGGGAATCCCTCTGCGATGGTTGTGGCAAATGCTGCCTCAACAAGCTGATCGACGAGGACACCGAGGAGCTGGTGTTCACCAATGTCGCCTGCAATCTGCTCAACACCAAGACTTGTCAATGCGCTGACTATGCCAATCGCTTCAAAAAAGAGCCTGATTGTCTGCAGATCACCCATGATAAAATCGCCGAATATGACTGGCTCCCCTCTACCTGCGCTTATCGCCTGCTGGCTGAGGGTGACACGCTACCGGAATGGCATCCGCTGTTGACCGGCAGCCGTTCAGCTATGCATCAGGCGGGTCAATCCGTGCGTGGCAAGGTCATTCACGAGGATCAGGCGGGTGAGTGGATTGATCACATCATCTCCTGGGCAAGCTGACACGCTCAATTTCCCCCCCGCGTACAGGCACAAGAGCGGTACCCACCAGTCCGGTATTATCAGTTTTTTGCCTTTCTGGGATTGTTTGCTGCACAAGCTGACACACAGTTGGTCCCGTTGAGCCAATAACAGCGCACTCGCTCAAAACTGCGAGGCGCAGCATCGGCAGGGTGGCGCCGCGATAAGAGCGTAAGTGCGCGAGTTCGAGCTGCCACAGCCAAGTTTCGGTTTACGGCGAGCTGACGATTTTTGGTGCAAAGGGAAGTACGGATAGCGAAGGGCAAGCCACGGTCATGTAATGACTTAGGCAGCGGGAGACGAGTGTGGTTGGTGCCGGAGGCATTTTCACTCAGAGACCTGATTGTTCCACCACATAGGCCGAAACAGACGAAGGTGAACACCATCCCTGTGTTAATGAATCGTCCTCATTGTAGTGAAAAATTCACAGTTGAGTAAATAAACAGGCCGTATATACTGGCGCATCTTGTCGGAGTGCTGACCGTTGAACGACGCGAAGCTGAGACCGTTAATTCGGGATCCGTGGAACCTGATCAGGTTAAAACCTGCGAAGGGAACAAGGGTAACTTGCGGGTTACCGCGCCGGAGGAGGAACAAGCCTCTTCCGCTCATCGAAGGGATCACCCTTGATGGGTCAGGGCGCACAGGAGGGAGTCTGTCCCGTCCGGTTGTCCAGCACGTGGGGCGCCTTGCCCACCGCGTGCAGAGAGCGGGAAGCGGCAGAACAGCAGCGCGGAGATCCATCCCGCGCGCACTCCCTCCCGAGATAAACACCCCGCCGCAAGTTCATCTTCTCCTCGAACTCCAGACAAGCAAATACCCATAACTTCAACCAGTTAATGTGAGTTTTGCTATGTCTACTTCTGTATCTGATACCACCAAATCCAGCCGCCGCGAGCAGCGCTCCAGCGCTCAGGCCTTTATCGACAGCCTCAAGGGGATGGCTCACCCCAACTCCCGCCGCATCTTTATCGAAGGCTCCCGCGCCGATATCCGTGTCCCGCTGCGGGAGATCCAGCTGGCCGACACCTTCGTCGGCGGCACCAAAGACGATCCCAAGTTTGAACCCAACGAACCGATCCCGGTCTACGACACTTCTGGCCGTTACGGGGAGGAGGGGGTCGCCATCGACGTGCGCCGTGGCCTGCCGCGCCTGCGGGAGAACTGGGTGCTGGAGCGCGATGATACCGACGAACTGCTGGGGCTCAGCTCCACCTTCACTCAGGAGCGTCTGGCGGACGAGGGGCTGGATCACCTGCGCTTCGATCACCTGAACTCTTTGCAACATAAGCCGCGCCGCGCCAAGCCGGGCCGCCGGGTCACCCAGCTCCACTACGCCCGCGCCGGCATCGTCACCCCCGAGATGGAATTTATCGCCATTCGCGAGAACATGGGGCGCGAGCGGGTGCGCTCTGAACTGTTGCGCACCCAGCATCCGGGCCGCGATTTTGGTGCCCGTTTGCCCCAGAACATCACCCCCGAATTTGTGCGCGATGAGGTGGCCGCCGGTCGCGCCATTATCCCCAGCAACATCAACCACCCGGAAGCGGAGCCGATGATCATCGGCCGCAATTTCCTGGTGAAGATCAACGCCAACATCGGCAACTCGGCGGTCACCTCCAGCATCGAAGAGGAGGTGGAGAAGCTGGTCTGGTCGACCCGCTGGGGCGCCGACACAGTGATGGATCTCTCCACCGGCCGCTACATCCACGAGACCCGCGAGTGGATCCTGCGCAACAGCCCGGTGCCCATCGGTACCGTGCCCATCTATCAGGCGCTGGAGAAGACCAACGGCATCGCCGAAGAGCTCACCTGGGAGCTGTTCCGCGACACCCTGCTGGAGCAGGCCGAGCAGGGGGTGGACTACTTCACCATCCACGCCGGCGTCTTGCTGCGTTTCGTGCCGATGACCGCCAAGCGCCTCACCGGCATCGTTTCGCGCGGCGGCAGCATCATGGCCAAGTGGTGCCTGTCCCACCACAAGGAGAACTTCCTTTACCAGCACTTTCGCGAAATCTGCGAGATCTGCGCCGCCTATGACGTGGCCCTGTCGCTGGGCGACGGTCTGCGTCCGGGTTCCGTCTATGACGCCAATGACGAGGCCCAGTTCGCCGAGCTGCGCACTCTTGGCGAGCTGACCAAAATTGCCTGGGAGTACGACGTGCAGGTGATGATCGAGGGGCCGGGTCACGTGCCGATGCACATGATCGAGCGCAACATGACCGAGCAGCTGGAGCACTGCTACGAGGCGCCGTTCTATACGCTGGGCCCGCTCACCACCGACATTGCACCGGGTTACGATCACTTCACCTCCGGCATCGGTGCCGCGCTCATCGGCTGGTACGGCTGCGCCATGCTCTGCTACGTCACTCCCAAGGAGCATCTGGGGCTGCCCAACAAGGGGGATGTGAAACAGGGGCTGATTACCTACAAGATCGCCGCCCACGCTGCTGACCTTGCCAAGGGCCACCCGGGGGCTCAGATCCGCGATAACGCCATGTCCAAGGCGCGTTTCGAGTTCCGCTGGGAGGATCAGTTCAATCTTGCGCTCGACCCCGACACAGCCCGCGCCTACCACGACGAGACCCTGCCGCAGGAGTCCGGCAAGGTGGCCCACTTCTGCTCCATGTGCGGCCCCAAGTTCTGCTCCATGAAGATCACTCAGGATGTGCGCGCCTACACCGCTGAACTGAATGCCGCCAAGCTTGAAGCGGTGGAGATCAAGCTGGTCGGCATGGATGGCCAGCAGGAGCAGGTAGTGGCCGAGGTGGAGAGCGGCATGGCCCGCATGGCAGAGACCTTCAAGGAGACCGGTGGCGAGATCTACCATCAGGCGGCGGTGCTGAAACAGGCCGCAGGGGAGGAGGCGTGAGCAGCGCAAGCGGGGCTGTCAGCCCCGCCGATCTGCTGCCTGTGACGGACTCCCGCCCAGTTGTCTGGACCATCGCCGGTTCCGACTCCGGCGGTGGCGCCGGCATTCAGGCCGACTTGCACACATTGCACGACCTTGGCGTGCACGGCTGCTCCGTCATCTCTGCCATCACGGCCCAGAACTCGGTGGCGGTGAAGATGGTCGATCCCGTGCTGATGCAGACCTTCACCGCCCAGATCGACGCCCTTGGCGTCGATCTGCCGCCCGCCGCCATCAAGATCGGCCTGCTGCCGACCCGGCTTCACGTCGAGGTGCTGACCCGCCGACTGGCGGCCATCGAGACCCCCTTCGTGGTCTACGACCCGGTGGCCATCGCCAGCACCGGCACCCCGATGGCGGAGCCCAATATGCTGGAAGCGGTGCGCGAACAGCTGTTGCCACGTCTGTCGCTCATCACCCCCAACGGCCCCGAACTGGAAGCCCTGACTGGCATCCCGACGACCAGCCCCGGGCTGTTGCGGGCGGGTGCCGCGCGGCTGCGCGAACTCGGCGCCCGCGCCGTGCTGGTCAAGGGCGGCCATCTTGCGTGGAGCGGGGAGCTGTGTCTGGACTACTACCAGGATGAGACCCGCGAATTCTGGTTGGCGGCGCCGCGCCTCGACACCCGCCATGGCCACGGCACCGGTTGCTGCTACGCCAGCGCCATCGCCGCCGTGGTGGCGCAGGATTATCCGGTGGATGACGCCATCACCCTGGCGCGTGCCTACCTGCAACAGGGCTTGGCGGCGGCGCAAGGAGTGGGCGCAGGCCCTGGCCCCATCGCCCATCTTGGCTGGCCGAACAATCTTGCCCACTTCCCCCGCGCCGTCTTGGCGGGCTCAATGCTCGATCGCCGCTTCGGACTTTATGAGACAAGCAGCACCCGCCTGCCGGATGGCCCCTTTGCACCGACCGAACACAACCTCGGCCTCTATCCGGTGGTCGATTCGGTCAAGTGGCTGCGCCGCCTGCTGGGGCAGGGGGTCAAGACCATTCAGTTGCGGATCAAGAATCTGCCCGCCGCTCAGGTGGCACCGGCCATTCGCGATGCGGTAGAGCTCGGTCGCCGCCATGGGGCACGGCTCTTTATCAACGACTACTGGCAGCAGGCCATCGAGGCGGGCGCCTGGGGCGTGCATCTGGGGCAGGAGGATATGGAGACCGCCGATCTCGCCGCCATTCAGGCGGCCGGACTGCGCCTTGGCATCTCCACCCATGGCTACTTCGAGCTGATGCGGGCGCGCGAGCTGGCCCCCTCCTATATCGCGCTGGGCCATATCTTCCCGACCAATACCAAGGCGATGCCTTCGCGCCCGCAGGGGCTGGTGCGGCTGCATCGCTACCGCGCCTTGATGGCGGAGTGGCCCACTGTGGCCATCGGCGGCATCAGCGAGGAGCGGGTGGCGGCGGTCAAGGCGAGCGGGGTGGGCAGCATTGCGCTGGTCTCGGCCATTACCGCCAGCGACGACTGGCAGGGGGCCACCGAGCGGCTGCTCGCGGCCGTGGGGGCAGGGGATGAGCCACGCTCTGCCACCGTTATACGGGAGGCTGAACATGCGCTCTGATGGTGCGTCTCTTAGTGACCAAGAGTATCTGAGATACGGCCGCCAGCTGATGCTGGCGGAAGTGGGTGAGGCCGGTCAGGCACGGCTCAAGGATAAATCCGTGTTGATCGTGGGCTTGGGCGGGCTCGGCTCGCCGCTCGCCCTCTATCTGGCCGGGGCCGGGGTGGGAACCTTGTGGCTGGCCGATGGCGATACGGTCGATTCCAGCAACTTGCCGCGCCAGATCCTGTTCGACTCCGAGGCAGTCAACCACTCCAAGGCGGAGCTGGCCCGCGAGCGCTTGGTTGCCCACAACCCGCTGGTGGAGCTGATCGCCATCAACCAGCGACTCGATGCCGCCAGCCTGCCGGAGTTTGTGGCCGAGGTAGATCTGGTGATCGACTGCTGCGACAACCTCGCCACCCGCCAGGCCATCAACGCCGCCTGCGTGGAGCAGGGCAAGCCCTGGATCTCCGCCGCCGCAGTGGGTTGGCAGGGGCAGTTGATGGCGCGTACCAGCAGCGATCACGCCTGCTACGCCTGCCTCTATCCGCTGTATACCAAGATCAAGGAGAGCTGCGAGACCAGCGGCGTCACCGGCCCGCTGGTCGGGGTGATGGGCTCTTTGCAGGCGCTGGAGGCATTGAAACTGCTGCTCGGGATGCCGAGCCCGGTCGCTGGCACATTGCGCCGCTTCGATGCGCTGGCCCATCAGTGGCAGACCCTCACTCTGGCCCCGGATCCCGATTGCCCGGTTTGCGGACAGCGCCGATGCCCGACACACGATAAGGAGATCACCCCATGACCTTGACCATTCGACTCAACGATAAAGCCCAGCCGCTGGCGACGGAGCAGAGCGTGGCCGACCTGCTGGCGGCGCAAGACGTTAATCCACAGGGCGTAGCGGTGGCCCTTAACGGTGCCGTGTTGCCCCGTGGCTGCTGGGCCGAGACCCGTCTCAATGACGGGGACGAACTTCACCTCTTTACTGCCATTGCGGGAGGCTGACCCATGATGCTCACAGTCCGATCTTCGAGCGTTCTGCCTTGTGGCGGAACCTCATCTCTTCTTATCGCAGTGGCGGGAGACTGACATGCTCAAGATTGCCGATCACACCTTCTCATCGCGCCTCTTTACCGGCACCGGCAAGTTTGCCCGCCCGGAACTGATGGCCGCCGCCATCGAGGCGAGCGGCTCTCAGCTCGTCACCATGGCCATCAAGCGGCTCGAACCGGGCAAGGCCCACGACGATATCCTGAGCCCCTTGCTGCAACTCGGGGTCAGGCTGCTGCCCAACACCTCCGGTGCCAAGACCGCCGCCGAGGCGGTGTTTGCCGCCCACCTCGCCCGCGAGGCGCTGGGGACGAACTGGCTCAAGCTGGAGATCCACCCCGACCCGCGCTATCTGCTGCCCGATCCCATCGAGACGCTGAAAGCCGCCGAGCAGCTGGTGAAAGAGGGCTTTGTGGTACTGCCCTACTGCGGCGCCGACCCCGTGCTTTGCAAACGGCTGGAAGAGGTGGGCTGCGCTGCCGTGATGCCGCTTGGCGCCCCCATCGGCTCCAATCAGGGGCTGGTGACCCGGGAGTTTCTCGCCATCATCGTCGAGCAGGCCAATGTGCCTGTGGTGGTGGATGCGGGGATCGGTGCGCCGAGCCACGCCGCTGCCGCCTTTGAGCTGGGTGCCGATGCCGTGCTGGTCAACACCGCCATCGCGGTGAGCGGCGACCCGATCGCCATGGGTCGCGCCTTTGCGCTGGCCTGCAGCGCCGGGCGCAGCGCCTATGAGGCGGGCCTCGGCGCCCGTGCCCTGCAGGCCCAGGCCTCCAGCCCGCTCACCGATTTTCTGGGGGCGTTATGAGTCATGATGCTGGTGCGATGAGTGACTTCGAGCCTTTTGCACAACCCCAAGTGCGCCTGAGTGATAGCCCCCCTCTCGGCTCTTCACAAAATAAGGGAGAGGAGTTGGGGGTGAGGGCTAAGGAGTCTTTCTTTATCGACCGCTGGCAGGAGCTTGATTGGGACGATATCGGCATGCAGATCCGTGCCAAGACGGCCGCCGATGTCGAACGGGCGCTGGGTTCACCCCGCCGCACCCTGAGCGATTTTATGGCGCTGATCTCCCCTGCCGCCGAAGCGTATCTGCCACAGATGGCGGCCGAGGCCGAGCGGCTGACCCGCCAGCGCTTTGGCAACACCATCGGCTTCTATGTGCCGCTCTATCTGTCGAACCTGTGCGCCAACGACTGCACCTACTGCGGCTTCTCCATGAGCAACCGCCTTAAGCGCAAGACCTTGAATACAGAAGAGATTGAACGCGAGTGTCTGGCCATCAAGGCGCGCGGTTTTGACAGCGTGCTGCTGGTGACCGGCGAGCACGAGCACAAGGTGGGGCTCGCCTATTTTCGCGAGGTGATGCCCATCATCCGCCGCCACTTCAGCACGGTGGGGATGGAGGTGCAGCCCCTCTCGCAGGCTGAATATGCCGAGCTGAAGAGCCTCGGCCTCGACGCCGTCATGGTCTATCAGGAGACCTACCACGCCCCCACCTACGCCCGCCACCACCTGCGCGGCAACAAGCGGGACATCGCATGGCGCCTTGCCACGCCGGATCGGCTGGGCCGCGCCGGTATCGACAAAATCGGCTTGGGGGCGCTGATCGGTCTCTCCTCGGACTGGCGCGCAGACAGCTACTTTGTCGCCGAGCATCTGAGCTGGCTTGAGCGTCACCACTGGCAGAGCCGCTACTCGCTCTCCTTCCCGCGCCTGCGCCCCTGCACCGGCGGACTTGAACCTGCAGTGGTGATGTCGGATCGCCAGCTGGCCCAGCTGATCTGCGCCTGGCGCCTCTTCTCGCCGACCCTGGACTTGTCCCTCTCCACCCGCGAGTCCGCCACCTTTCGCAACGGCGCGGTGCGCCTCGGCATCACCCAGATGTCGGCCGAGTCGCGCACCCAGCCGGGGGGCTATGCCGAAGGGGATAAAGAGGAGCTGGAGCAGTTCGCCATCCACGACGACCGCCCGGTGGGCGAAGTGGCCGCCGCCGTGCGGCAGGTGGGGTTGCAGCCGGTGTTCAAGGACTGGGAACCCTTCTTGGGCCGATAGGGGCGGCCATGCCCCCCTTTGCCGGTGGTATCAGGGCGTTCAGCCAGACTCCGTGCCTGTGGCAAGCAGGCACAGCCTTGCCGTGCAATCGTAGGGTCGATTAGCCGTCAGGCGAAATCGTCCGTTCTGTGTGATGTTAGAACATGGAAAGATCGCCCAACGGGGGTACGAAATAGTCCCGTACCAGCCAACATCAGATGGCATATTAGATAGCATATCGAAAATCGCACATAAAGAAAAAGCCCAAGCAATTCAATTGCTTGAGCTTATCATTTGGCGGTGAGGGAGGGATTCGAACCCTCGATACGTTGCCGTATACACACTTTCCAGGCGTGCTCCTTCAGCCACTCGGACACCTCACCAAATTTTGGTCTGTGGTTTAACGTGTTCAGCCAACACGGTGTTCACGGCGCTGGAACGGGGCGTAATTTAGGGGAAAGGGCTGTGTGGGTCAATCTCTTTTCCCCTTATTTTTCATAATCTTTTCCGAATGCCTAACCCTTGCGCAGAATGCTGGTTTTGTAAACCGGATCAGGGCTTGTCGAGGATGATCAGACTGTCCGGTAGCTCGTTTTGATCCCGGGTGGCCGGGAAGGCGTCGGTCAGAATCGCGCTGACGCGTGCTACGCACTCCAGAAAACCCTGTTCGATCTCCTTGTTGTGCACTCGCGCCACGAAGTCGTCGATGATCTCCTGCCACTGGCCATTGTCGATATGCTGGGCGATGCCATCATCCACCAGGATCTCCACATAGTGCTCGGCGGCGGAGACGAAGATCAGCACTCCGAGCCGGTCGCGGGTGCGGTGCAGCCCCTGCTCGACAAATTGCAAACGGGCCATCAGGGCCGCCCGATGCTGGCGCACCTTCTTCGGGATCAGCCGCATCTTGATGGGGGTCCAGTGGAACAGCAGGCTCAGCAGCAGCCAGACCGACCACTGCACCAGCAGGATCTCGTACCAGCCGAGCCAGAAGCCGAGCTGGAACACCAGCAGCGGGGTGAGCATGGCCAGTAGTGCCGCCCAGAGAGTGGGGATGTAGCGATAGCCATCGCTGGCCGGTGCCAGCACGGTGACCAGTTCAGCATCAGTCTCTAGCTCCGCTTCGCGCACCTTGGCCTGAAGCGTGTGGAAGAACTGTTTAGAAATCATGATTTGTCTCTTTACTCCTGTTACCAGCCACCGGAGGCTCCGCCCCCGCCAAAACTGCCGCCGCCACCGCTGAATCCGCCGTCAGAGCGACCACCGAAGGAGCCAGCATTAAATCCACCGGCCATGTAGGCCGCCCGACTGCGCCCTCCCGGCCTACCGCCTCGCGACCTGCGAAGGTTGTGGAGCACGATCATCACAATCACCACCAGAATAAACAGCCAGAGGTCGCCACCGCTGTCACTCTTGGGCTGCTCGACCGGCTGATATTCCCCGGCGAGTGCCTTCATGATGCTCTGGCTGCCCGCCATGATCCCGGCTACCATATCGCCGTGCTTGAAGGCGGGCAGGATGCGACCATAGATGATGTTGGCGGCGATGGCGTCGGGCAGGGCGCCTTCCAGCCCGTACCCCACTTCGATCCGCACCTTGCGCTCATCCTGGGCGATCAGCAACAGCACTCCGTTGTTCTTGCCTTTCTGACCGATCCCCCAGTGGCGACCAAGCTGGTAGCCGTACTCCTCGATGGTCTCCCCATCGAGGCTGTCGACAGAGACCACCACCAGCTGGATACCACTGCGCTGTTCAAAGGCGGCCAACTGCTGGGTCAGCTGATGGGCCTGTGTGCGGGACATCAGCGCCGCCTCGTCCACCACCCGTCCACTCAAGGTCGGAAAGTTCGGCGCGGCCTGCAGCGCCGCCGTCCAGATCAGCAGAAAAGGGAGCAGTGCACGCAGCATCATCTTCATTGGAAGCTGACCTTGGGCGCCTCATCGGCACCGGGTTTGGCACTGAAACTGGGTTTGGCTTCCAGATCCGAGTAGAGCAATTTGGACCAGATAACGCCGGGGAAGGTGCGGATCTCGGTATTGAACTGGCGCACCGCCTCGATATAGTCGCGACGGGCCACCGAGATGCGGTTCTCGGTTCCTTCCAGCTGGGCCTGCAGGGCAAGGAACTGCTGATCCGCTTTAAGCTCGGGGTAGCGTTCTACTACTACCATCAGGCGGGAGAGGGCGCTGGAGAGCTGGTTCTGCGCTGCTTCAAACTCCTTGAGCTGGGCAGGATCGCTCACCTGCACGCTGCCGACCCGGGCGCGGGCATCGGTGACCGCTTTGAGGGTCTCCTGCTCATGGCTGGCGTAGCCCTTGACGGTCGCCACCAGATTGGGAATGAGATCAGCGCGGCGCTGATACTGGTTTTCAACCTGTCCCCAGCTCGCCTTGACCTGCTCATCCAGGGTCGGAATATTGTTCATACCGCAGCCGGTCAGGCCGAGCAGCAGGGCTAGGGTCAACAGGCTCTGCGTGGTTTTGCGCCAGAGTGATGTGGCCATCTTGTTGTTCTCCATTGAAATGTCGAGCGATAGTGCGCCATTGATATAGTGCATTACCATACCAGCTTGCGGTCAGTTGCCACAACGCGCAGGTAACTCGGGTCGTTTGTTGATGCCGGAGACTGTGGGCAGTTGGGGCTTGTCCTTGAGCCAGGAGGCCAGCTCTTCCCCGCAGCCGTTGCCGGGCGGAATGGGGGCCTGGGGCTCGCAATCTGGGCTGCCGATCGGGCAGCGCAGCCGCACATGGAAGTGGCTGAAGTGGCCCACCCAGGGGCGCAGCTTGGCGACCCAGGGCTCATTACCAGCCTGCTGACAGACCGCGGATTTGATCACCGGATTGACAAAGATGCGGGCCACCTCGGGTTTGCTGGCCGCCAGCCGCAGCAGAGTGAGCTGCTGGGTGCCAAAGCGCCCCGGCAACATTTTGTAGCTGGGTTCGTCGATCAGCGCCCACTCCTTGGGGGCATCCTGCTCCCACTTACTGATGGGACGGTTGGCCATGCGGAACCAGATATCGGCATCAAGGCCAGTCTGGTGGCTGCGATGACCGAAGGTAAAGGGGCCGCCGCGGGCCATCGCCAGATCGGCGATATAGAGATCCGGCAGCCCGGCCATGCGGGTCTGGTTGGCCAGCGCCTGCAGGTAGTGGATAAGGTCGGGGTGGCCGTAGTAGCGCAGCCGCTTGGTGCGGATCACCTGATAACCCGGCCCCTCTAGGGGCAGGGATATGCCGTTTTTCAGGCAACCGGCGGCATAACCGCCGATGGCTTCCGCTTGCAATACGGTCGCCAGCAACAGGGACGTCAGCATGCGCGTGCTCCTTGTCTTGCTTCGAGTCGGCTCAGCAGTACGAACAGACTCAAACATATAAATAAATAGGCTGCGGCCACCAGCAGCCAGATCTCGTAGACCAGCCCGCTGGAGTTGGCCATCTCGGTACCGACGAAGGTGAGTTCCTGTACCGAGATAAGCGAAACGATAGCGGTATCCTTCACCAGTGCGATGAGCTGGCCGGTGAGGGGGGGGATCATCAGCAGCATGGCCTGCGGCAGGATCACCTGGCGCAGCCGCACCCAGGGAGAGAGCCCGAGACTCTGCGCCGCCTCCCACTGGCCACGGGGGATGGCGGCCAGCCCGGCGCGGATGATCTCGGCGACGAAGGCGGCGCTGATCATGCCCACGCAGAGGGTGCCCGAAATGAGGTTTTCCCAGCGGGCTGGTGGGCCAAACAGCGCCTCTTGCCATGGGGAGAGTGATACAGTGCCGAGCCAGCGGGAGAGGCCGCTCGCAGGCAGCAGCTGGTTGGCGATAAAAAAGTAGAAGATGAAGATAAAGACCAGCGGCGGCAGATTGCGGATCAGCTGGATAAACAGGGTCGCGGGCATCACCAGCCAGGGGCGGCGGCTGAAGGCGGCTACCCCCAAAGCAGTGCCGAGCAGTAGCGCCAGCACCATGCCGAGCAGGGCGATGCGCAAGGTGGTGAGCAGGCCGCTGAAAAAGTAGGGCAACTCGCCGTGAGGGCCGGGGGTGAACAGCAGATCGAAGGCCTCATGCCAGCGCCATTGATAGGCCACCCCGATGTGCAAGCGGCTAGCCAGCCAGAGGCCAGCCAGCAGCAGGCTCAGGGCGATCGCCCCATCCAGCCAGTTAATGCGCCAAAATGGCTTCCGGACGATGCGCCGGATGATGTCGTTTAGAGCAATCAACATCAGGGATTGGCGACCTGCGCTTCCCACGCCAGCGACTTGAACCAGTAGTCATGGCGCGCCTTGAGCCAGCCATCGGCCTGACGGGCGGCGATCCACTCGTTGAATTGTTCAGCCAGGGCATCATCCCCCTTGCGCAGGGCAAACCCTTCACTCCCCTCTGCCAGCGGTTTGGCAAACGGCATAAAGAGAGCATCCGGGTGGCGCAGCGCTTCTTGTTCGGGTTTCGGTGAGGAGGAGAGGGCGCCGTGGGCGCGGCCGTTCAGCACCTCCTGAAATACCTGTGACTCGTCATCAAACTGGCGCAGGGTGGCCTTGGGGAAGTGCGCTTTGGCGACCTGTACCGGCGAGGCGCCACGGCGTACCGCCAAGATCACCCCGCGCTGGTTGAAGTCCGCCACGGTTTTCTTCTCTTTGGCCATAGTGCTGGAGGCGGCCAACTGCACCCCCGAATGGGAGTAGGCCTGGGTGAAGCGCACGCTCTTCTCCCGCTCGGGGGTGATGGTGAGGCCGCCGATGATGACGTCATACTTTTTCGCCAGTAGGGAGGGGATGATGCCATCCCAGGCGGTGGGGACGAACTCCACCTGCCAGCCGTTGTCGGTGGCGAGGCGACGGGCCACGTCAATCTCGAAACCGATCAGGGCCCCTTGCTTGTCGCGCATTGCCCAAGGGGCGAAGGTGGACATGCCGACTTTCAGGGTACCGCTTTGCTCGATCTGTGCCTGGGTGTCGGAGGGGGCGGTTTGTGCCAATGCGGGAGTGAGCAGGCTGGTCAGTAGCAGGGCAGCGCCCGACAGGGTGGTCTTGAATGACAGATTCATGGCTAGCGTCCTTGTTGATCCGGATTCAGGTGACGGGCCAGCGCCCGCGAACAGGCTGACAGCGTCAGGGTTAACAGCAAATAGAGGGCGGCCACGGTAAACCACACCTCAAAAGTCAGAAACGTATCGGCAACCAGAGTACGCCCTTCGTTGGTCAGATCGAAGATGGCGATCACACTCACCAGCGCCGAATGTTTGATAAGGGAGACCAGCTCGTTGGTGAGCGGCGGCAAGGTGATGCGCACCAGCTGGGGCAGGATCACCTTGCGCAGGGTGATGGCCTGTGACAAGCCAAGCGACTGGGCTGCCTCCCACTGCCCTTTGGGAATGGCCTGGATGCCTGCACGCAACACTTCGGCGGTGAAGGCGCCCTGATAGAGGGAGAGGCTCAACACGGCGCAGGCAAGGGGGGCCAATCCCAGCATGGGGCCCAGCAAGAAATAGAGAATATAGAGCTGCACCAGCTGGGGCGTGGTGCGCACCAGCGCCAGATAGCCGATGGCGAGCCAGGGGCCGAGCCGGGAGGGGAGCAGCCGCAGGCTGACCACGCACACACCGACCGCCATCGTGCCCAACAGACTGAGCAGCGCCACCTGCAACGTGACCAGCAGGCCGTTTAGCAAGGGGCCGGCATAAAGGTTCCCTCATCCCATTCGCCGAGAAAGGGCAACACCCGCGGCCACTGCCACTCATAGCCCATCTGGCGAGCGCCGCTATAGAGCGCCCAGCCCAGTAGCGCAGAGAGCATCACAGTGCCTGACAGCCAGCCAAGCAGGCGGGGGCGATTGAGCCTAGCCATGATAGCTGAGCACCTGTTCGAGGAAGGCCCGGGTGCGCGGGTGCCGGGGGGCGTTGAACAGCTGGGCGGGCGGGGCCGACTCGATGATCTTCCCCTCATCCATAAAGAGCACCCGATCCGCCACCTGACGGGCAAAGCCCATCTCGTGGGTGACGCAGATCAGGGTCATCCCCTCGTCAGCCAGCTCGCGGATCACATCGAGCACTTCGCGGATCATCTCGGGGTCGAGGGCGGAGGTGGGCTCGTCAAACAGCATCAGCTCGGGTTGCATGCAGAGGGAGCGGGCGATGGCGACCCGCTGCTGCTGGCCGCCGGAGAGCTGGTGGGGGTACTTGTCGGCCTGCGCCTGAATCCGCACCCGCTCGAGCAGCCCGAGCGCCCGGGCTTTGGCCTCCTGGGGCCGTAACCCCAGGGTATGCACCGGCGCCACCATCAAGTTTTCCAGCACCGTCATATGTGGGAAGAGGTTGAACTGCTGAAACACCATGCCGACCCGACCTTGCAGGCGGCGCAGGTAGGCGGGGGTCACCGGCTCGCCAAACAGGAACAGCTGGCCGTCGTCGATCCCCTCCAGCCCGTTGATGGTGCGGATCAGCGTCGATTTCCCCGAGCCTGACGGGCCACAGATGACCCACTTCTCTCCCCGTTCAATGGTGAGATCGATATGATGAAGAGCCTGAAAGTCGCCATAGAATATGTCGACGCCACAAAAGCGCACACAGGGTTGCGAACTGGTCAAGAAGCGGGCTCCACTGAGGATCATTTACGCCATGGTATTGATTTTATAGGGGGATGACAAAGAAAACCCCCTTGTCAGCATCCTGATGACTATTCACAATGGCGCCATTTCGTGATGACAGGAGCTTTTCATGCGTATTACATCCTTGCTGACCGGTTCGCAGGTGCAGCTGTTGATGCCGCCAGTGGTGCGCTATCGCTGCGTCATTTTTATGTTGTTGCTGGTGAGTTGGGGCGTGGTGGCGGCCTCCTTGTGGGATGGCTGGGGCGCCATGGCGCTGCTCAACTGGGTGGGCGTGGTGTTTGGTGGCATCACCGGGATCATGGTGTCACTGCCCCGCAGCTGGCAGCCCTGGCGCTTGGCGGAACTGGGCTGGGATGAACAGCATATCTATCTGCTCAATGGCAACAAGGATGAGGCACTGGCGTTGCCGCGCAGTCAGCTGGTAGCGCTCGAGCGGGAGCGGCGAGTGGGTCACGATGGCCAGTGGCTCGACTTCAGCCTTGATCTGCAACTGAGTGAAGAGGAGCTGGCGGCGGCCATGGCCTTGCTGGATCTCAAGGCGGGGGAGCTCCATCTGGTGAGTCCGTCGGTCTATCGCTTCGGCTTTAAACGGGCCTGGCACGGTCGCCGGATGCTGGCGCAACGGTTGTCAGATCTGCAAGCGGCCTGAATCGACTATTTTCTCGACAATTCCCGGCAAAGCTCAGATACTGCCAGTGACTCGAATTGATCTTGTCTGCACTGTTAACCCAAGAGATCAATCACTTGACGACAGTGTAGTGAGGGCCACGGCATGAAGCCATGGCAGGTCCGGCATAGGGGTTGTGCCCTTACCGTTATGCCGGGAATTGCATAGAGAAGGCACCTTGAATCGAGAGTGGATGGCATGAAGATTTACGTAGGTAATCTGTCGTACCGGATGACGGCCGACGAACTGAAAACCCTGTTCAGCCAGTTTGGACAGGTCGACAAGGTTGATATCATCATCGACCGCGATACCGGCCAGTCAAAGGGGTTTGGTTTTATTGAAATGCCGGTCGATGGTGATGCCGAAAAGGCCATCGCTGGTCTGCATGGCACTGAAGTCGGTGGTCGTACCATCACCGTCAACCAGGCCAAACCGAAGACAGATGCTCCCCGTGGTCGCCCGCAACAGCGCCACCGCTAAGGTGCCTCGGCAATAAAAAACGGCATGGGTTTCCCCCATGCCGTTTTTGTTTCTGGACGTTGTGCTGTTATCAGGGGACGTCGTAACCGAGCGCCGCTTTGCGGATACGGAACCACTGCTGGCGATTGAGGGTGATGGATTCGGCGGCCACTGCAGCGGCAATCCGCTCCCGCTTGCCGGAGCCAATCAATGGCAGTGGCTGGCTTGGCAGCATCATCACCCAGGCGTAGACCACCTGCTCGATAGTCTGGGCGCCCACTTCCTGGCGGATCTGCTCCAGTTCGGCACGCAGCGGGGCATAGGCGTCATCGCTGAACAGTCGGCCGCCGCCGAGGCATGACCAGGCCATCGGTTTGATGCCAAGCTGCTGGCACTGATCCAGGGTGCCATCGAGGGTCCCTTCCTGATGCAGCGGCGAGATCTCCAGCTGGTTGGTGACCAGCGGGAAGGGGAGGCGTGATTGCAGTAGCTCGAACTGACGGGCGGTGAAGTTGGATACCCCGGCGTGCTTGATCTTGCCCGCCTGTTTCAGGGTGATAAAGGCGTCGGCCACTTCATCTGCGTTCATCAGGGGATCCGGGCGGTGGATCAGCAGCAGGTCCAGATGGTCGGTGCCGAGCTTGCGCAGCGAGGCCTCGGCGCTGGCGATGATATGGTCCTTGCCGGTGTTGTAGTGGTTGAGAGCATGCTCCGGCTTGGCAGTGAGGGCGATACCGCATTTGCTGACGATCTCCATCCGCTCGCGCAGGGAAGGCTCAAGGCGCAGGGCGTGGCCAAAGGCCTCTTCGCACTGATAGCCGCCATAGATATCGGCGTGATCGATGGTGGTGACCCCCAGATCCAGATGATATTTCATCAGGTCGAGCAGAGTGGCCGGAGAGAGTTGCCACTCCATCAGGCGCCAGTAACCCATGATGAGGCGAGAGAAGGTGGGACCTTGCGGATGCAGGGCGACACGGGATACAGACATGGTTGACTCCTTGAAAAACGCGATGCGAAAACGATGTGCAACATGGATGACTGCGGGCATCTTGGCCCCATGTGGTTGGCAAAGCAATAATGGGGAGTAGCATTATTCGAACTTTGGTTCTCACCAAAGGGAGAGAAAGGGTGGGATTGGCCGAGCGGTACCTATATCTGTTGCTATATCCATAACAAGAAAGCGACCATCAGGTCGCCTTCTTGTTATCCATCATTTTTGAGCCGCGGCGCTATCAGAGCACCATGGCCGCAATCCAGCCAAAGATCACCAGCGGGATGTTGTAGTGAATAAAGGTCGGCACCACGCTGTCCCAGATATGGTCGTGCTGACCATCGGCGTTAAGGCCGGAGGTAGGGCCCAGGGTCGAGTCAGAGGCCGGCGAACCCGCATCCCCCAGTGCGCCTGCGGTACCGACCAGCGCGATGATCGCCGTCGGTGAGAAGCCGAGCTGCAGGCAGAGCGGCACATAGATGGTGGCGATGATGGGCACGGTGGAGAAGGAGGAGCCGATCCCCATGGTGATGAGCAGGCCCACCAGCAGCATCAAGAAGGCGGCAATGCCCTTGTGCTGGCCGATGCCGGAGG
Source organism: Aeromonas veronii (assembly GCA_041319085.1). NCBI lineage: Bacteria > Pseudomonadati > Pseudomonadota > Gammaproteobacteria > Aeromonadales > Aeromonadaceae > Aeromonas > Aeromonas veronii. Next base: position 1,849,058 of record CP101033.1, read on the forward strand.
CGACGACTTGTACCAGCGTGTCAACACCGTGAGTTGCCTTCATCACTGCGGCAAAACCGGCGGCGGAGATCATGATGAAGCCGATCAGCGACATCATGCGCACCCCCTGGGTGAAGGCATCTTGGCTTTCGCGAAACTTGATGACGCCACCACAGGTGAAGATGACAAAACCGGCCAGCGCACCCAGCACGATACTGTCGGTCATCAGTTGCAGCCCAAGCGCCACACCAATGGCCAGCAGGGCCACCCAGATGTGGGTGAGGTTGAGTTCAACGGTCTCAGGCTCCGCATCCAGGATCTTGGCCAGATCGTACTGGCGCGGTTTGCGATAACTGATGAACACTGCGATCAGCAGGCCCAGCACCATACCGGCGACTGGAATGGCCATCGCCAGCGGGATCTGGCTGCTGGTGATGGGCACGCCGTTATCGATCAGGTTCTTGGCCAGAATATTGTTCAGGAAGATGCCGCCAAAGCCGACCGGCAGCACCATATAGGTAGCTGTCAGGCCAAAGGTGATGACACAGGCCACCTGACGACGGTCGATCTGCATCTGCGCCATCACATGCAGCAGCGGCGGGATCAGGATGGGAATAAAGGCGATATGAACCGGGATCAGGTTCTGGGACGAAATCGCCACGGCCAGCACGGAACAGAGCAGCAGGGTCTTGACCCACATGATGCGGGTCGAGCTGGCATCCTTGCCCAACTGGCTGATCACCTTGCGGGCCAGCAGGTCGGTGATCCCGGAGCGGGAGATGGCAACCGCAAAGGCGCCCAACATGGCGTAGGAGAGGGCAATCTCGGCGCCACCGCCCAGGCCACCGCTGAAGGTGGTGAGGGTATCGGTCAACGACAGTCCACCGACCAGGCCGCCAGCAATGGCCCCCAGCGCCAGCGAGACCACCACATTGATCCGCAGCAGACTGAGCACCAGCATCAGCCCGACTGCGATAACAACTGGATTCATTTGATTTCCTTATGGCTTGTTATTGCTATCTGTCATGTAAAGGGAGTTAGTTTGCGAAAAATGTGACAAATGTCGAGAAAAAAAATCTGTCAAACCCCTCATATCGCAGCAGCATGAGGCCCAATGTTGATCAATATGGGGTTTTGTGATCTATTTGTCTGCTTGCATCGCACGCTAGTTACAGATAGCCGTTTCTGGCGAGTGGGTGCTATTCATCATGCTCCCGAAAAAACGAAGGCTGCCTGTGGCAGCCTTCATCCGTTTATTCCTGACCGTCGTCGGTAGGGGTCTCCGGCGTGTCGTCATCCGGATGAGCCGGCGGCCAGCCCCCCATGCTCTTCCAACGGTTGACAATATGACAGAACAACTCGGTGGTGCGTTCGGTGTCATAGAGGGCCGAGTGCGCCTCTTTATTGTCAAACGGGATGCGGGCGCTCTGGCACGCTTTGGCCAGCACGGTCTGACCCAGCGCCAGCCCTGAGAGAGCGGCGGTGTCGAAGGTGGCAAACGGGTGGAACGGATTGCGCTTGAGGCCGGCGCGCTCGGCGGCGGCCATCACGAAGCCGTGATCGAAGGTGGCGTTGTGGGCCACTATGATGGCACGGCCGCAATCCTGCTCCTTCATCCCCTTGCGGATCCCCTTGAAGATCTCGGTCAGAGCCTCTTTTTCCGAGACTGCGCCACGCAACGGGTTGTAGGGGTCGATGCCGGTGAACTCCAGCGCGGCCTTTTCCAGATTGGCCCCTTCGAAGGGTTCGACATGAAAGTGGAATACCTGATCGGGAACGAGCCAGCCCTGCTCATCCATTTTCAGGGTGTACGCCGCGATTTCGAGCAAGGCATCGGTCCTGGCGTTGAACCCGGCTGTTTCAACATCGATGACGACGGGGTAAAAACCACGGAAACGGCCCTTGAGGGTATGAACTGCGTCGGTCATGGGATCTCGGTCGGGATAAAATGAGGCGGCATTATGGCAAAAAAGCACCGGTTTGTCCTCCCATCCCATGCAGGAGGCCGCGGCAATATGCCGCTGGATTCAATATCTGTGCAGCCACCAGCGGGCGGCGATCAGCGCCGTGACAGTGCCAAGCAGAGCGCTGGCCAGCACATCCACCGGCCAGTGCATCCCCATCACCAGGCGCGACAGGCCAACCCCCAGGGCCCACACTGGCAGCAGCCAGACGCCCGTGGGGGCGCGGGCCAGCCAGATGAGGCCAAAAAACTGGGCGAGACTCATAGCGGCGATGCTGTGGCCAGAGGGGAAGGCGTAATTCACCTCTTTTTGCCAATGGTGGCCGAGCCACTCGGGCAGGGCCAGCAGCTGGCTGGCGGCGTGTACCTGTTCGCTGCGCACATCGACGCTACTTGCGTAGAAGTGCTTGATGGCCGGGATCAGCGCCTGACTCTCCAGCCAGATAAGGTAGGGTCTGGGCTCCTCGGTCAGGTGCTTGATCAGACTCTTTAGCACCCAGTCGCTGGCGAGCAGGACCGCCAGTGCACACCCCAGCGCAATAAAGGGGGTCCGGTCCAGTTTCAGCTTGTATCGAGTCAGCAACAACAAGAGGGCGCCACTGACTCCGATCCCGGGGATATCGACCATGCGTGTGAGGGCGTATGACCACCATAACCAGCCAGATTGCAGGGAGCCGGTTAGAAAAGGCTGCCAGGACAGCATGGCGAGCAACAGCAGGGGCAGGATCAACAGGGTAGTGAACCCGAGCACCTGACGGCGGGTGAGTGAGGAGGCTGAGGTTGACGCTAAAAGCGACGGAGCGTGTGGCGGCATGGTGGGTATAGGCGATCGCAAATAAAGAGGGGCATTGTGCCACCGTGTCTTGCCCAGAAAAAGGCGCACTGGGGCTTTGTTACCTCTGCTTACACATTTGTTGCGACATCCCCTGTTTGAACAGCGGGATGGCGTGGCCGCCGCACAATGTGGCCCCCTTTCGCGCCGGATTGCATCACAGGCTGAAATCTCGGGCGGCTTTGCGCTAGAATGGCGCCCCCGTGGCGGTTGTGACCAAAGAGAGTCCGATGAAGATAGTCGTTGATGAGAATATGCCCCATGCCGTGGAGCTGTTTGCCGAATTTGGCGAGGTGATCGCCTTGCCCGGACGGCAGATGCAGACCCGCGATCTGCTGGATGCCGATGTGCTGCTGGTGCGTTCGGTCACCCGCGTCAACGGCGATTTGCTGGCGACCAGCCCCAAACTCGGGTTTGTCGGCACCGCCACCATCGGCACCGACCATGTGGACAAGGCCCTGTTGGCAAGCCGCAATATTCCCTTCTTCAGCGCCCCCGGTTGCAACAAGTATTCGGTGGGGGATTATGTGCTCTCCGCCCTGCTGGTGCTGGCGGAGCGCTACGAACTCGACCTCTCGTCCATGTCCCTGGCGGTGATTGGCGCGGGCAATACCGGTGAGTGCGTGGCTGGCAAGGCCGAAGCGCTCGGCATGCGGGTGCTGCGCTGCGATCCGCCCAAGGCGCGGGATAATCCTGCCGGCGGTTTTGTTGATTACCAGACCGCTCTTGGCGCCGATATTGTCAGCTTCCACGTGCCCATCACCTGCGAAGGGCCGGATGCCACCTACCATCTGCTCGATACCGAGCAGATTGCCGCCCGTCCTGCCGGGCAGATCCTGATCAACGCCTCACGGGGCGAGGTGTGGGATAACCGGGCCCTGCTGGCACGTCAGCTGAGCGATGAGCCATTGCGACTGGTGATGGATGTATGGGAGAACGAGCCCGAGCCACTGGCAGCGCTGGTGCCCCATACCGAGATTGCCACCCCCCATATCGCCGGTTACAGCCTGGAGGGGAAGGCGCGCGGCACCTGGATGCTCTATCAGGCGCTCTGTCAGCAGTTGGGGCGCCAGCCTCGTCAGGATTTGAGTCAGCTGTTGCCTGCCCCCGATGTGCAGGCGGTAGTGCCGGGCCGCACGCCGGATCAGGCGCTGATCAAGCAGCTGGTGCATCTGGTCTATGACGTGCGTCGCGATGATGCCCGTTTCCGGGCCCGACTCGGCCTACCCGGCAGCTTTGACGAGCAGCGCAAACACTATCCCGAGCGCCGTGAACTATCCTCCCTGCAGATCGAGGGAGCCTTTGCCAGTCAGGCGCTGGGCGTGTTGGGATTTGCGCTGTCACGCCCCTGAATCGGGGGCTAAGAGTTGGAAGATAACGGGACGGGGTGAGCCGTACTGGCCACACCTATCCCATTTTTTACTGAGCTGGCGCAGATGCTAATGCGCCGGCTCAGCCCTATCAGGCAGCGTCATCTCGCCGTGCGGGAGCCTGCCGACCATGGCGCCACCCGGCACCATTGCAGCATTATCAGAGGAGAACAGAATGAGCCAGCAGTTTAACGTAGCGGTATTGGGTGCCAGCGGCGCCGTGGGTCAGGCGATGATCGAGATCCTGGAAGAGCGCGAATTTCCGGTAGCGACCCTCTATCCGCTGGCTTCCAGCCGCAGTGCCGGTGATTCCGTGCGCTTTGGCGGCAAGAACCTCGAAATCCTCGATGTGGAGGAGTTTGACTGGAGCCAGGTGCAGATCGCGCTGTTCTCCGCCGGTGCCGAGGTCTCTGCCAAGTGGGCACCGATTGCTGCCGAGCACGGCTGCATCGTCATCGACAACACCTCCTGCTTCCGTTACGACGAAGATATCCCGCTGGTGATCCCGGAAGTGAACCCGGATGCGCTGGCCGATTTTCGTAATCGCAACATCATCGCCAACCCCAACTGCTCCACCATCCAGATGCTGGTGGCGCTGAAGCCTTTGCATGATGAGGTAGGTATTGCCCGCATCAACGTGGCGACCTATCAGTCCGTCTCCGGCTCGGGCAAAGAGGGGGTCAGCGAGCTGGCGGGGCAGACCGCTCATCTGCTCAACGGTCGTCCGGTGGAACCGACCCTCTATCCGCAACAGATCGCCTTTAACCTGATCCCGCAGATCGACAGCTTCACTGACAACGGCTACACCCGCGAAGAGATGAAGATGGTATGGGAAACCCAGAAGATCCTGGGGGATGCCAGCATCGCCGTGAACCCGACTTGCGTACGGGTGCCGGTCTTCTACGGCCACGCCGAGGCGGTACATGTCGAACTGCACCAGCCGCTCGATGCCGAACAGGTCAAGGATCTGTTGCGCAATGCGCCAGGCGTGACCCTGTTTGATGACGAAGGGGACTATCCGACCCCGGTGCGCGATGCAACCGGCAAGGATGAGGTGCTGGTGGGTCGGGTGCGCCAGGATATTTCTCACCCGAGTGGTATCAATATGTGGATCGTGGCCGATAACGTTCGTAAGGGCGCGGCAACCAACAGTGTACAGATTGCCGAGCTGCTGGTTCGCGACTATCTGTAAGGCTGGTCAGATGCCACCGATGCGCAGCAGGAAGTGCTGCGTATCCGGCCTGTGATCCGAATTGTGATAAATCGGGGGTGTGACCCATGCCGCACTCCGCCACTTCAAGATTCTTTCGCGATATCAACTGATTAAGTTTTTTCCTACACTCAGGGGCAAGTTGGGTGCTAAATGTGTCGGACTGCTGGCTTGCTAGGCGAGCCTGATTTATATTGAACCGACTTTTTGGGGTAACTATCCAGATTTTTCAATGTGATAGGGCCGTCATACGAAGGAACGAATATGGGACATTCCCGCATAACATTGGCAACGCTACTCGCATTGGGTCTGCTGGGCACCGTCCAGGCAGAAGACACGGTGCGGGAGCCTTTTTTTGTCGAGCTAAAAGGCCCTGACGAACCTGCACCTCCCGCCGTCACTTCCCAGCCGTTGGCGCAACCTGTCGCCAGACCCGTGGCGCAACCGGTGCGTGCAACCGCCCAGCCGGTGCGTCAGGTCACGGCCAATGCCGGTAGCTATGGCCCTGTTCGTCCGACCGATACCCTCTGGAGCCTGGCGAGCAAATATCGCCCCTCCAATCGGGTCAGCGTCTACCAGACCATGGTGGCGATCTACGAGAAAAACCCCCGCAGTTTTGCCGATGGCAATATCAACCACATTCTGGTGGGGTCACGCATTCTGCTGCCGACCGTGGCCGAGGCGAGCGTTATCACCGATGCCCAGGCACGCGCCAGGTTCCGCAGCGACAACGCCAGCTGGAAGGGGTTAAGCCCCAAATATCTGGCTGACAAGCAGGCCCACACCGTCAAACCGGCTGCCGCCAAACCCGCGAAGCCCGCGAAGGTTGAGGCTGCCAAGACCGAGCCGGTGAAGGCTGCGCCTGCGCCGCTGCCAGTGGCGAAAGCCGCACCCATTGCCGCGCCTGTTGTGGCACCGCAGCCGGCGGCTGAAACCAAAGACGTGGCCAAGGTGGGTGAGCCTGCGCCGAAAGAGGCGGTGGCGCCAGCTCCGGCGCCGAGCGCCGCAGAAGGCACCACTCCCGTGCCTTTGCCTTCCGATCTGGATAAACCGGTGGGCAAACCGGCCACCGAGATGGCGCTGGCACTTGAAGATGCCAATGCCCAGCTCGGCCAGGTGACCGAAATGAACCATAGGCTTAAGCTGCGTCTGCAATCTCTGACCGAAGAGGTGGAGACCCTCAAGGCCCAGTTGCAGGATCAGACTGCGCTGCAAAAAGAGATTGCCGAGCTCAAAGCCCAACCGGTCCCGCCGGTGGCAGCCGCGCCTGAACCTGAAAAAAACTGGTTGATGGATCTGCTCGCCTCGCCGCTCAACCTCGCCATGATAATCTTGCTACCGGTGCTGCTGGTATTGGCGCTGGTGACCCTGTGGCTCCGGGCCCGTGCTCGCCGCGAGCTGGAAGAGCAGGAGAAGAGCCTCTCCGAATCCACCGCCATGATGATGGATCAGGGACAGAGCGAGTTTGATGATCTGCTGAGCGTTGATGTAACCGACAACGAGCCGGTGCGCCCGGTGCCGGATCTCAACACCCCCGATGGCTTTATGCCGGTGGCGCCGAGCAAGCCGGACGTGGATCTGGTGTTCAGCGACGGTGGCGAGATGGATCTGCAAGGCTTCGAGCCTGAGCGGATGGCGGCCCAGCCAGTCAGTCGTGACCCGGATCTGGTGCCGGATCTTGATCTCTCGCTGGATGAGCCCATTGCCCTTGCCCACGAGCCTGCCCTGGATCTGGCCAGCGAGTTCAACCCCAAGCCCAAGGCCGCTGATGAAGTCATGAGCGAAGAGGAGCTGCAGGCAGCCCTGTTTGCCGAGCTGGATGCGGATCTCTCTGCCGACCTCGAGCCCGATTTGAGCACCATTCACGGTGTGGGTGCCGCTCACGACGATCTGGCCAGCTTCGATCTCGGCGATTTCGACAATGCCCTCGACGAGCCCGCTGCGGGCAAAGATGACAATGCCATTGATCTCAGTGCTGCAGACGGTGCCGATGAGAGTGCTGATGCGATGCTGGCAGAGTTGGGTCTTGAGCCTGTCAAGGCGAAGAAAGCCGAGCTGGATCTGGAGTGGGATCCCAACGAGCTGGCGCTCTCCGAATTCGAAGATGCGTTCGCCGAGGTGGAGTCTCATCCGGCAAACGTTCAGCCCCGTGAGCAAGCGCAGGAGAGTGGCTATGTCGAGATCGACAAGTTGCTGGCCGATGCGAATGCCACCGCACCTGAGCAGGAGCCTTATCAGGGCTTCTCGCTGGATGTGGGGCTCGATGGCTTCCCCGAGGTGCTGCCGGAATCCACCGGGTTTGACGTGGATGCTGACGACGGCGGTGTGGGGGCCAAGTTGGATCTGGCCCGAGCCTACCTCGAGATTGACGATAAGGATAGCGCCCGCGAGCTGCTGCAAGAGGCGGCGGAGCAGGGCAGCGATCACCAGCGCGCCGAAGCCGAGAAGTTGCTCAAGCGGTTGGGCTAAGTTTTCCTATCAAGGGATCAACAAAGCGGGGGCAGCCAGTGGCTGCCCTCTTCTTTTGGCGAGTTGCGATGGTGCGAGCATGGCCGCGCAGGCTGGCTATCCGAGCCCATTGCGCGCGTGGTGGGACTTTTCGGGCTGAGCGCGTATAATCCGCCCCGTTTCTTTCACCGCGTTTTCACAACAAGACAAGTTTATCCATGCGAATTGCCCTAGGTATTGAATATGACGGCAGCCGTTATTTCGGCTGGCAGCGTCAGCGTGAAGTGATCAGCGTGCAGGCTGAACTGGAGACGGCGCTGAGCCGGATCGCCAACCACCCTGTCTCCATCCAGTGTGCCGGACGCACCGATGCCGGTGTCCATGCGACCGGCCAGGTGATCCACTTCGATACTGAGGCGAACCGCGCCGAAGGGGCCTGGACCCTGGGGCTCAATTCCAACCTGCCGCCGGATATCGCCGTGCGCTGGGTCAAGCAGGTGGACGAGCGCTTCCACGCCCGCTTCAGCGCCACCGCCCGTCGCTACCGTTATGTCATCTACAACCACAACTACCGGCCGGCGATCCTCGGCAGTGGTGTCAGCCACTACCACGAGACCATCGATGCCGAGCTGATGCACCAAGCGGGCCAGGGCCTGCTGGGGGAGCACGACTTCAGCACCTTCCGTGCCGTCGCCTGCCAATCCAACACCCCGTGGCGCAATGTGACCCATCTGTGTGTCAGCCGCTCCGGCCCCTACATCGTGCTCGACATCAAGGCCAATGCCTTCCTGCACCATATGGTGCGCAACATCACCGGCTCTCTGCTGCTGGTGGGGCAGGGGCTCAAGCCAGTGGAGTGGATTGCCGAAGTACTGGCCGCCCGGGATCGCAATCTGGCCGGGCCGACTGCCAAGGCCGGTGGCCTCTATCTGGTCGACGTGGATTACCCGGCCGAGTTTGCTCTGCCGCAGTTGCCGCTCGGCCCGCTGTGGCTGCCGGACTCGGCACCGGGTACGACCAGTTTTTAGTAACTGCGCCCGAAAAATTGTGGTTTAATGACCCGTCATTTGTTGCCATCGAGCTAGTAAGTCATTGAACAATCTAGGCTCGATGCGTTTTGTCAGGCACAAAAGCATTAAGGAATTCCATGAGCTGGCTTGAGAAGATTCTTCCCAAGAGCAAGATAACTGCGCCCCGTCGTCACAACATTCCGGAAGGGGTGTGGACCAAGTGCAGTGCTTGTGAACAGGTGCTCTACCGGGCAGAGTTGGAGCGCAACCTCGAAGTGTGCCCCAAGTGTGATCATCATATGCGCATCAGCGCCCGCGCCCGTCTCGAGAGCTTCCTCGATGAGCAGGGTCGTACCGAGATCGGTGCCGAGCTGGAGCCGCAGGATGTACTGAAATTCAAGGATTCCAAGCGCTACAAGGATCGTTTGTCCGCCGCTCAGAAAGAGACGGCCGAGAAAGATGCGCTGGTGGTGATGAAAGGGACCCTCAAAGGGGTACCGGTTGTCGCCTGTTCGTTCGAATTCTCCTTCATGGGGGGCTCCATGGCCTCCGTGGTCGGTGCTCGCTTCGTGCGTGCCGTCGAGGAGTGCATCAAGGAAGGCCGTGGTCTGGTCTGCTTCTCCACCTCTGGTGGTGCTCGCATGCAGGAAGCGCTGTTCTCCCTGATGCAGATGGCCAAGACCAGTGCGGCGCTGGACAGACTCACCAAGGCGGGCCTGCCCTATATCTCCGTGCTGACCGACCCTACCATGGGTGGTGTCTCCGCCAGTCTGGCGATGCTAGGTGACATCAACGTGGGCGAGCCCAAGGCGCTGATCGGCTTTGCCGGCCCACGCGTTATCGAGCAGACCGTGCGTGAGAAACTGCCGGAAGGCTTCCAGCGCTCCGAGTTCCTGCTGGAGAAGGGTGCCATCGATCTCATCATCGATCGCCGCGACATGCGTAACCGTCTGGCCAGCCTGCTCGCCAAAATGCTGAATACTCACGTCATCGAAGAGTGAAGATGAGTTCAAACATGCAACAATCCCAAAGCCGGTCGCTGGTCGACTGGCTTTCTTATTTGGAGCAGATCCACCCGGTCAATATCGACATGGGGCTGGATCGGGTCGGTGCCGTTGCCCGGCGTATGGGCCTTACCCAACTGCCGTTCAAGGTGATCACGGTGGCGGGCACCAACGGCAAGGGCTCAAGCTGTGCCATGGCGGCCAGCATTCTGATGGCTGCAGGCTACCAGGTCGGCGTCTACTCCTCTCCCCATCTGCTGCGCTTTACCGAGCGGGTGCGGGTCAATGGGCAAGAGCTGCCCGACAGTGACCACTGCGCCGCCTTTGCCGAGGTGGAAGCGGCACGCGGCGAGATAGCGCTCACCTTCTTCGAGTTCGCCACCCTGGCCGGTTTGTGGCTCTTCTGCCGCGCCGCACCGGATGTGCTGCTGCTGGAAGTAGGCTTGGGCGGTCGGCTCGACGCCACCAATGTGGTGGAGTCCGATGTGGCGATGATCACCTCCATTGCCCTCGATCACTGCGACTGGCTGGGGGATACCCGCGAGGCGGTAGCGGTGGAGAAGGCCGGGGTCTATCGCGCCAGCAAACCCGCCATCAGCGGCGAGCCCAACCCGCCTGCGACTATCGCCAGCGAAGCGGCGCGCCTCGGCGCTTCGCTGCGTCAGGTCGGTATCGATTTTCGTGGCGATGAGCACGAGACCAGTTGGGATTATCACGGCCTCAACCAGTGGCGCGACCTGCCCAAACCGGCGCTGCCGCTGATGAATGCGGTGACCGTGCTGGCGGCGCTGGAATCCCTCGGCTTGCCGCTGCCGGAGTCTGCCATCCGTGACGGGTTGGCCAACGCCCGGCTGGCTGGCCGGATGCAGCAACTGCAAAGTGTGCCGCTGGTGATCGTCGATGTGGCCCACAATCCCCACTCGGCAGCCTATCTGGCAGCTCAGTTGCGTACAATGCCCTGCGCAGGTGTGCGCCGCGCCGTGGTCGGCATGCTCAAAGACAAGGACATGGCGGGATCGCTGGCCGAACTCGATGGCCTGATTGGCGAGTGGTATCTGGCCAGTCTGACCGGCCCGCGCGCCGCCACCGCTGCGCAGCTGGCTGCGGCGCTGGGGGAGGGCAAGGGGCCAGCCAGGGCGTTTGGTGATGTCAGCGCCGCTTATCAGGCAGCGTTGGCCGCATCGAGTCCGGACGATATGGTCATTGTGTTTGGTTCGTTTTACACTGTCGCCGATATTCTGGCGGGTGTTGCTTCCTAGGCTGCACCCTTGCTCCCCTGCCTGCAGCAGGGGAGTCAAATCGTGTACTGAGTTAGGTAAAGGTAGGATTCAACTTGGCTTCGAAGTTTCAAAACCGTCTGGTGGGCACCGTCATCCTGGTGGCCCTGGTTGTTATTTTCCTGCCGGACTTGCTGGATGGTCACAAGCTGGCGCAAAAGGAGGAGGCCTTTGCCAAGATCCCGCTGCGCCCCGAGCTGGAGCCTGCCAAGCCTGCGCTGCAGGTCTCGGCCGCCAGCACCTTGCCATCCGAGCATCTGGCCAGCCAGCAACAGGCTTCTGCGGCCCAGCAGTGGCAAGTGGAAGAGGTGGCTGATCCCATGACCCTCGCCAGTCCGGGCAACGGGGCGCAGTCGGCGACAACTCCTGCCGCACCGGCACCGCAAACTGCACCGGTCCATTCACAACCGAATGCACAACCCAAACCACAACCCAGACCACAGCCCGCGCCGCAAACCAAGCCGGAAGTGGTAGCCAAAAAACCGGTCGAGCCGCCCAAGCCAGTACCCAAGCCCGCACCAGCCAAACCGGTTGATGTCGCCAAGGCACCCGCGCCGGTCAAACCGCAGGTGGGTCAGATCAAGTCCCTCGATGATCTGATTGAAAGCAAGCTGACCCAGCCGGCCACACCCGCGCCCGCTGCCGCGCCAGCGCAGGGCAGCTGGATCCTTCAGCTTGGCGCCTTCAAGAATGTCGACAGCGTCAACGCGCTGGTGAGCAAGCTGCGGGCGGCGGGCTACTCTGCCCACACCTCGCCGCGCTCACCGGTGCAGGGCCAGCTCAACCGGGTCTTTATCGGGCCGGATGTCTCCAAGGCCAAGCTGCAGGGAATGCAGGGGCGGATCTCCCAGATGACGGGCCTCAGTGGCTCGGTGGTCTCTTACAATCCATAACGGTGTTGGCTATGACGTTCTGACACAAACACCGCGCCCCGTGCGCGGTGTTTTTTTATCTGGAGGTCGAGATTTTCAAGGGCGGCGCCGCGTAGGCACCTGGTTGGGATTTTCGGACAGTTGGGGTAGTCTGAGGTCTTCTACTACTCACAGGAGTTCAAGATGATCCTCTCGACGACCCCCACGCTGGAAGGCAAAACCATTAGTGAATACCGCGGCATCGTAGTTGGCGAAGCCATCCTCGGCGCCAACATTTTCAAGGATCTCTTTGCCGGGATCCGCGACATCATCGGTGGCCGCTCTGGCGCCTATGAAAAAGAGCTGGCCCGTGCCCGTGAGATCGCCTTCGACGAGCTGAAAGAGCGTGCCGCCGCCCTGGGTGCCAATGCGGTGGTCGGTATCGATATCGACTACGAGGTGGTGGGGCAAAACGGCAGCATGCTGATGGTCAGTATCAGCGGCACCGCCGTGGTGGTCTGATATCCCGTCGCAAGCTGTTTTGGCTAAAGCCGATAACCGGGTTGTCGGCTTAATGTGATGGTCAGCCTGACCCACAGCCCAGCAGGCTACGCTTGCTGGGCTGTTTCTTTTCTACTTCAGGAGAGCATCATGCCAACTATCACACTCTTTGGACTCGACATCGGCAAGCACTCCTTTCATCTCATCGGACAGGATGCCAACGGCCCCCCCCTTCAAACGCCAGTTCACTCGTTCCAGCCTCATTCAATACCTCGCCCAGCACCCCGTCTGTCGCAGTGTGATGGAAGCCTGCTGTGGTCCACACTGGCTATGCTCAGGCCGTGTGCGACAGGTTACGGGGCGACCAGATAGAGGTCCCGGCTATAGACGATGTCTTGCGGGTTCTCATAGGGATAACCCTTGACGAACGGCTTGAGCAGTCGCGATTTGACGTAGAAGTAGAGCGGCGCGATAGGGGCGTCAGCCTCGATCAATGCTTCTGCCTGCTGGTAGAGCTGATTGCGTTCGGCCGCATCCTGCGAGTCGTGGGCCTTGGCCAGCAGGGCATCGTACTCCTTGTTGAACCACTTGCCGCTGTTGGCGCTGCTGCTGGAGGTCAGGATATCGAGGAAGGTGGAGGCATCGTTATAGTCCCCGTTCCAGGAGTAGCGGCTCACCCCGAAATCCCCCTCGTTGAGGGTAGAGACCATGGTCTTCCACTCCATGTTGTTGAGGGTGGCGCTGACCCCCAGGTTATGTTTCCACATGGAGGAGACGGCCAGCGCGATCTTTTTATGGCTCTCGTTGGTGTTGTAGAGGATATCCACGCTGAGCGGTTTGTCCGGGCCATAACCAGCTTCGGCCAACAGCGCTTTGGCCTGCTTGATCCGCTCCTCTTTGCTCTGCTGCTGACTGGCCGGTTTTTTCAGGTCAAAACCATCGACACTCGGCGGGGTCAGGCTGAAGGCGGGCAGTTGCCCTTGTCCCAGGATCTTGTCGGTGATGGTCTCCCGGTCGAGGGCCAGCGAGAGCGCCTTGCGCACTTTCGGATCATCGAACGGTTTGCGGTTCACGTTGAACACATAGTAATAGGTGGCGAGCATGGGGGCGCTGACCAGATCTTGCGGGCTCTGGCTCTTGATGTGCTTGTACTGCTCCAGCGGGTAGGTGGTGTAGTGCAGCTCGCCGGTGCGGTAGCGGTTGTAGGCGGCGGTTTCGGAGACGATCTCCAGATAGACCACCTTATTCAGGACGGTGTGCTGGTTGTCCCAGTAGTGGGTATTGCGCTCGGCACTCAGCCGCTCATTGGGGGTCCACTCCTTGAGTACAAAGGCACCGTTGGAGACGATATTGCCCGGTTTGACCCAATCCTTACCGAATTTTTCAATGGTGGCCTTGGGGGCCGGGAAGGTGGTGTAGTGAGCCAGCATCTTCAGGAAGAAGGGGACCGGATTTTTCAGGGTGACCTGCAGAGTATGGTCATCCAGTGCCTTGACTCCCAGCGCGTCCGGGCTCTTCTTGCCCTGGATCACCTCACTGGCATTGGTGATACCCATCAATTCGATAAACCAGGCGTAGTTGGAGGCGGTCTTGGGATCGGCTGCCCGTTGCCAGCCGTAGACATAATCGGCGGCGGTGACCGGTTCACCGTTAGACCATTTGGCCTCGGGCCTTAGCTTGAAGGTGTAGACGGTACCGGTCTTGTCGACCTCGTAGCTGACAGCGCCTGCGGGCTGGGTCTTGCCCTTGCCATCCAGTACGTAGAGCCCTTCAAACAGATCGTTGACGATCTCGCTACCGGCACTCTCTTCCACCAGCTGGGGGTCGATGGTGGTGGGCTCGGTGCCGATATTGGTCACATAGATTTGTTGGGCATCCGGCAGCAGCTTGGTACCGGCAGGCACCTGGGCAGCCCAGGCGGGAAGGGCAAACAGTCCGGCAACCATGCCGGCAATGAGAGTCTTGTTCATTGATAATCCTTGAGTTTTATTTGCTTCCAAAGCGAAATCAGTGTGCTGGATTAGCGAGCGGATCTCAAGAGACAATGGCTGTGCCATGAGCAGGCCCATCAGACTCCATTTTAAATGGCCCAGGGCCAGTCAGGTCATGGCTTGCAGCAGGTTATTGCCACGAATTAAGGTGCAAAAGGTTATCGAATGAAACCATTAAAAAAGCGACTTTTACCATAAAGTCAGGCAAAACAGCTTATTTATTAGGCCGCTTAATTCGCTGCAAAAACAAAAAACAGACGTTACATTAGGTTACAAATCAAGGCCGCCGGTGATCGGCATTTTTTTTGCCGACACCTGCAAACGTTTTCAATGCCAACGGATGCGATCTAAAGGAACAAAAATGCGAAACATGATCACCATGGGTGAGTTCATCGTCAAAAAGCAGGCGGATTATCCAACCGCGACCGGCGAGCTGACCTCGCTGCTCAGCTCGATCCGCCTTGCTGCCAAGGTGGTAAACCGGGAGATCAACAAGGCGGGACTGGCGGACATCATCGGTTCCATGGGCGCTGAAAACGTACAGGGCGAAGTGCAGCAGAAGCTGGATGTTTACGCCAATGAACGCTTCAAGGCGGCGCTGGAAGCGCGCGGCGAGGTGTGCGGCATGGCTTCCGAAGAGGAGGAGGATTTTGTCTCCTTCGATTCCGAGCTCTCCCGTCACTCTAAGTACGTGGTATTGATCGACCCCCTCGATGGCTCATCCAATATCGACGTCAACGTTTCCGTCGGGACCATCTTCTCCATCTACCGCCGGGTCAGCAAGCCGGGCACCGGTGTCACCCTGGAGGACTTCCTGCAGCCGGGCAACCGTCAGGTCGCCGCCGGCTATGTGGTCTACGGCTCCTCGACTATGCTGGTCTACACCACCGGCTTTGGCGTCAATGGCTTTACCTACGATCCTTCCATCGGCTGCTTCTGTCTCTCCCATGAGAACATCCGTATTCCGGAAGAGGGCAAGATCTACTCCATCAACGAGGGTAACTACATCAAGTTCCCGGACGGGGTGAAGAAGTACCTCAAATATTGCCAAGAGCGTGACGAGGCGACCCACAGACCTTACACCTCACGTTATATCGGCTCCCTGGTCTCCGATTTCCATCGCAACCTGCTCAAGGGCGGCATCTACATCTATCCGTCCGGCACCAACTCGCCGAACGGCAAGCTGCGCCTGCTCTATGAGTGCAACCCGATGGCGTTTCTGGTGGAGCAGGCCGGTGGCAAGGCTTCCGACGGCTTTGGCCGGATCATGGATATCCAGCCCACCGCGCTGCACCAGCGTACCCCTTACTTCGTTGGCTCGACCAAGATGGTGGAGCGCGCCGAGGCCTTTATGCGTGAATTCTCCGCCCATGAGGATCCAGCCAACCAGGGCTGATCGTCAGAGGTGTAGGTTGGTGCTGAGCGCAGCGAAGCCCAACATTTACCGGCGCGATTCCCTCTCCCCCCTAGGATAGGGCAGGGTGAGGGGAATGGTTTTCACTGCCCCCCTCATCCCCGGCTCTTCTCCCACAAGGGGAGAAGGGCGACGCTAGTCACCAGCCAACATAAACAAAACGGGAGCCGATATGGCTCCCGTTTTAGTTGGCGTTATCTGTCGGGCTCGCCGCCAGCGTTGCAAAGCCTCACAGGCTATTGTTGGCCAGATCTGCCAGCAAACCATCGACCAGTTTCAGGCGCATGGCGCGATCCTGGGTCGGCACCTGGAAACGCAGCCGGGTCGGCCCGTCCATCTTGTAGACCCTTGGCTGGCTGGAGAGCAGCTTGACCAGATAGGCCGGATTGACCTTGGTCTCTTGCGTGAAGTCCAGATAGCCGCCACGCTCGCTCATCTCCACCCGGCGAATGCCAAGGGCAGTGGCACGTTGGCGGAAGGCGGCCAGCTCCAGCAGGGTTTTGGTCGCCTCCGGCAAGAGGCCAAAGCGGTCGATCAGCTCCACTTTCAGCTCGCGAAGCTCCTGCTCGTCTGCCGCGCTGGCGATCCGCTTGTACATGGAGAGGCGCATGTTGACGTCCGGAATATAGTCATCCGGCAGCAGCGCAGGCAGGCGCAGCTCCACCTCGGTGTGCTGGCTCATCAGCTGCTCCAGCGAGGGCTCCTTGCCATTTTTCAGCGCCTCGACCGCCTGCTCCAGCATCTCCATGTAGAGGGTGAAGCCGACCGATTCGATCTGGCCGCTCTGATCGTCGCCGAGCAGTTCGCCTGCGCCTCGGATCTCCAGATCGTGGGTCGCCAGCGCAAAACCGGCGCCGAGATCTTCGAGCGAGGCGATCGCCTCCAGCCGCTTGGCCGCATCCTTGGTCATTAGCTTGGGATGGGGGGTGAGCAGGTAGGCGTAGGCCTGATGGTGGGAGCGGCCAACCCGGCCCCGCAGCTGGTGCAGCTGGGCCAGACCGAGATGATCCGCCCGATCCATGATGATGGTGTTGGCGCTCGGCACGTCGATGCCGGTCTCGATGATGGTGGTACAGACCAGCAGGTTGAAGCGCTGGTGGTAGAAGTCCGACATGATCCGCTCAAGGTCGCGCTCGCGCATCTGGCCATGGGCGATGCCGATGCGTGCCTCCGGCACCAGCTCAGCCAGATCGGCGGCGCACTTCTCGATGCTCTCCACGTCGTTGTGCAGGTAGTAAACCTGACCACCACGCTTCAATTCCCGCAGCACCGCCTCGCGCACCACCGCCGGTTCGTGCTGGCGCACGAAGGTCTTGATGGCGAGCCGCTTGGCGGGTGGGGTGGCGATGATGGAGAGATCCCGCATGCCGGACATCGCCATGTTGAGGGTGCGCGGAATGGGGGTGGCGGTGAGGGTGAGGATATCCACGTCGGCCCGCAGTGTCTTGATCTTCTCCTTCTGGCGCACCCCGAATCTGTGCTCCTCATCAACGATGAGCAGCCCCAAGTCCTTGAAGGTGAGTTCGGAGCCGAGCAGCTTGTGGGTGCCGATGATGATATCCACCTTGCCCTCGGCCAGCTCTTTCATCACGGCATTTTGCTCTTTGGCGGAGCGGAAGCGACTCAGTACCTCGACCCGCACCGGCCAGTTGGCGAAGCGATCGCGGAAGTTGTCGTAGTGCTGCTGGGCCAGCAGGGTGGTGGGCACCAGCACGGCGACCTGCTTGCCGCCGTGCACGGCCACAAACGCCGCCCGCATCGCCACTTCGGTCTTGCCAAAACCCACGTCGCCGCACACCAGTCGGTCCATGCTCTTGGCCTGACACATATCGCCCAGCACCGCATTGATGGCGTTGAGCTGATCGTCGGTCTCCTCGAACGGGAAGCTGGCGGCAAACTGGCGATAGGCCTCTTTGTCGTGCTTGAAGGCAAAACCGTCGCGAGCGGCGCGATGAGCGTAGACATCCAGCAACTCGGCTGCCACGTCGCGCACCTTCTCTGCCGCCTTGCGCCGCGCCTTGCTCCAAGCCTCGCCGCCGAGTTTGTGGCTGGGCGGGTTATCAGAGCCGGTGTAGCGGCTGATAAGGTGCAAACTGGTGACCGGCACAAACAGCTTGTCGCCGCCGGCATATTCGAGGGTCAAAAACTCGGTGGGCAGGCCACCGGCATCGATAGTTTCGAGCCCCAGATAGCGGCCGACCCCGTGATCCAGATGGACCACCGGCTGACCCTGGGTCAGCTCGCCCAGGTTTCTGATCACCGCATCGGAGCTTAAGTTTTTGCTCTTCTCTCGCGCCCGTTTGCTGCGCACCTTGCCGCCCAGCAGTTCGGTCTCGGTGATCAGCGCCAATGGATCCTGACCGGCCTCCTGCCACAGGAAGCCACGCTCAAGCGGTGCAACCAGCAGGCCGTGACGATCCTGGCTCGCCATAAAGGCGCCGAGGGAGGAGAACTCCTTGGGTTGCAGCGAGATACGCGCCAGCAGATCGCCGAGCACCTCCCGCCGCCCTTCAGACTCCACCGCAAACAGGGTGCGCCCGGCAAAACCTTGCAGGAACTGGTTGAGCGCCAGCAGGGGTTGTTCCTTGCTGTGATCGAGTTGCAGGTCGGGCAGCGCCTCGATGGGCAGATCGTGCTGACCGGCATCGCCCGCAGTGGCGGCCTCTTGCAGCCGCACCGCGCCATATTGGCCAAGGGCGGCAAAGAGCTGCTCCACCGGCAGGTAGAGCTGCGCCGGGGGTAGCAGGGGGCGGGTGTTGTCCCAACGTCTGTCTTCATAGCGCTGGCCGATGTCGTTCCAGAAACGCTGGGCGGCGGGGTAGATATCCCCCACGGTGAGCAGCAGAGTCTCTTCCGGCAGATAGTCAAACAGGCTGGCGGTCTGGTTGAAGAAGAGCGGCAGATAATATTCGATGCCAGCGGGCCAGCGCCCCTTGCTCACCTCCTGATAGACGGAGCCCTCGGCCCGCGACAGTTCGAACTGCTCGCGAAACTGGCCGCGAAACAGCTCGATGGCCGCCTCGTCGGTGGGGAACTCCCGGGCAGGCAGCAGGCTGACCGTCTTGACCGGCTCGCTGGAGCGCTGGGTCTCCGGATCGAACGGGCGGATGGAGTCCACCTCGTCATCGAAGAAGTCGATGCGATAGGGGCTGTTGCTGCCCATCGGGAAGAGATCGAGCAGGGAGCCGCGGGCGGCAAATTCGCCGTGCTCCAACACCTGATCCACCGCCACGTAACCCGCTTCGGCCAGGCGGCCACGCAGCTGTTGCAGATTGAGGCGCTGACCGGCCTTCACCATCAGGCTGTATTTGTCGAGATAGACCCGGGGGGCACAGCGCAACATCAGGGTGGAGATGGGGACGATCAACACCCCCTTGCTCATCTGCGGCAGCTTGTAGAGGGTCTCGAGCCGCTGGGAGATGATGTCCTGATGAGGGGAGAAGGTGTCGTAGGGCAGGGTCTCCCAATCCGGGAACAGCAATACCGGCGCGGACTGATCGGCCTGCAGCTTGTTTGCCAGCAAATAGTGTAGCTCCTGCTCAAGGCGCAGGGCGCTCGGGGTATCGGCGGTGATAAGCAGTACCGGTCCCTTGGCTTCACTGGTGAGACGGGCTGCAATCAGCGAGAGGCTGCTGCCGACCAGCTGGCCGAGCGTGATCTTTTGGCCCGCTTTGGCGGGCAAGGCGGGGAGTGTCATTGGCATGGTTCGATTCTTTTAACGTTGACGTTATCTATCGCTGACGATCGCCGTGATTAGCGCTGACGCTCTTGGGCGCGCAGCTTGAGCTGTTTGGATTGTACATGCAGGCTGGCACGTACCAGCAGTTCACGGTCATCTTCGCGGATCCGCACATAGTCGAGCAGCACCTGGGTGCCATGTTCACCGCCGTCGAGCTGTTTGACCTGGCCATAGCAGTAGATGGCGGCTGCCTCTTCCCGCAGGAAGATCTTGAGGCGCACTATCTGGTGCAGGTGCGGTGCATCGCCGTGATCATGATAGGGGTGCAGGTAGGTGAGCTGGCCGGCACTGAACCGCAGGGTGTGGAAGCGCTGCTCGGGATGGTCCTGCACGGAGAGCACATAGCCCATGATCATGTCGATCTTGCGGGACTGCTGATTGACGATCTCGATCAGATCGTGCATCGACTCGTTCTGGTTGCGCAGCAGGCGAGTGGTCACCAGATCGATGGAGGTAATGGCCGAGGAGATCCGAAAGGGCTCCGGCAGCTCAGCGTCCAGCTCCGCCAGCGAGGGGAGGTGGAAGTCGGCCGGCATGGGGATTACATTGACCGGCGTGGCATGAGTGACGCTGAAGAACTGTTCCTGCATGGAGGCTATCCCTTGTTGTCATGGACGGTTTCCCTTTATTATCCGGTATCTTATTTTGTTGGCAACGTACATATCCTTGAAGACCGGACTTTTTCAGCCCCTTTCGCTGGCCATCGGCCTGCGTTATGCAGGCTCGAAGCGCAGCAATCGCTTCGTCTCATTTATCTCCCTGTTCTCTACCTTTGGCATCGCCATCGGGGTTGCCGCCCTGATGGTGGTCATTTCGGTGATGAACGGTTTCGAAGGACAGCTCAAGGGGCGCATCCTCGGGGTGATCCCACATGTGGTGGTGACCAATCAGGCTGGCCGCATTGATGCAAACCCGCAAGGGCTGCCGGACTTGGTCAAATTACCCCATGTGGTCGCCTCGGCCCCCATGCTCGACAGTGAAGGGATGCTGCAAAGCCCCGGCCAGCTGACCGGGGTGAGCGTGCAGGGGATCGACCCTGCGCAGTGGCCCAAGGATGACATTCTGCACTCCCAGATGCTGGGAGGACGCCTCGATACCCTGCAGGCCGGCCACTACCGCATCGTGCTGGGGCAGGGGGTGGCACGTCGCCTCGATGTCTCCATCGGCGATCAGGTTCGGCTGATCCTGACCGAAGGGACCCGCTTCACCCCGTTTGGCCGGGTACCGGCCCAGCGCCTCTTTACCGTCTCCGGCATCTTCGGGGTCGGCGCTGATGTGGATAACCAGATTGCGCTGATCGCGCTGGGGGATGCCCAGCGGCTGCTGCGCCTGCCGCCAGAAACCGTCGGTGGCATTCGCCTCTGGCTCGATGATCCGTTTGCGGCCGACGAGGTGATCAAGACGCCGCTGCCAGATGGCCTGCTGTGGCAGGATTGGCGCCGTGAGCGGGGCGAGCTGTTCCAGGCGGTCGCCATGGAGAAGCGGATGATGGGGCTGATGCTGGTACTGATCATCGCCGTTGCGACCTTCAACATCCTCTCCGCGCTGGTGATGGTGGTGACGGACAAGGAGGGCGAAGTGGCCATCCTGCGCACCATGGGCATGAGCGAATCGGGGATCGTCAAAATCTTCATGGTACTCGGCGCATCCAGCGGGGTGATTGGCGCCCTGTTTGGCGGACTGGCGGGCCTTGCGCTCTCCTTGGGTCTCAACCCCCTGCTCAATGCGGTCGGGCTCAACCTCTATATGGCGGCGGGCGGCAGTGGCCTGCCGGTGATTGTCGAGCCGGCTCAGGTCATCACCATTTTGCTGGGTGCCGTGCTGCTGAGCTTCAGTGCCACCCTCTATCCGGCGGCCCGCGCTGCGCGGGTGAAACCGGCCGAGGCGCTGCGTTATGAGTAATGCCGTGAATAATACATCTTCTGTTGTTACCTCCGGTGCGAGTACCGGCGTTGTTACTGGTGCCTTTGTGGTCACTGGCGTAAGTGGAGCCCCTGTTATGAATGAAGCCGTATCCCGTGAACCTCTGCTGCGCTGCCAGGCGCTCAATCATGTCTATAAAGAGGGTGAGCTGGAGAATCAGGTGCTCAAGGGGATCGATCTCTGTGTCGCGCCCGGTGAAATGCTGGCGGTGGTGGGGAGCTCGGGTTCCGGCAAGACCACTTTGCTGCATCTGATGGGGGCCCTCGACAATCCATCCAGCGGCGCCGTGCTGTTCAAGGGGGAGGATATCCACCATTGGGACAGCCGTACCCAGGCTCGCTTTCGCAATCAGGAGCTGGGTTTTGTCTATCAGTTCCACCACCTGCTCTCCGAGTTCAGTGCGCTGGAAAATGCGGCTATGCCGCTGCTCATCGGCGGTGAATCGGTAGCGGTCGCTACCGAGAAGGCGACCCGGATGCTGGGGCGGGTAGGGCTCTCCCATCGTCTAAACCACAGACCGTCTGAACTCTCCGGTGGTGAGCGCCAGCGGGTGGCCATCGCCCGTGCGCTGGTCAACGAACCGAGTCTGGTGCTGGCGGATGAGCCCACCGGCAATCTGGATCACGCCAGTGCCACCGCGGTGTACGAACTGCTGTGTGAACTGAACCGTGAACTGGGCACTGCGTTTGTGGTGGTGACCCACGATCTCAGCCTGGCGGCCAAGCTCCATCGCCGGGTCACGCTGGTGAGCGGCGTGATGGCGGAGGTTGCCTGATGTTCAAACCGCTGCCCCTTTTTCTGGGCCTGCGTTACAGCCGCTCCCGCCGTCGCAACGGGTTTATCGCTTTTATCTCTGCCTCTTCCCTGATCGGTATCGCCCTCGGGGTGATGGCGCTGATCCTGGGTCTCTCCGCCATGAACGGTTTCGAGCGTGAGCTCAAAGATCGGGTGCTCTCGGTCGTGCCGCAAGGTGAGTTGGACGCCGTCGAGCGGCCGCTGCCGGACTGGCCTCGTCTGCGCGACTACCTGCTGGCCCAGCCGGGTGTCGAGGCGGCCGCGCCGGTCATTCGCCTCAATGGCCTGCTGGAGCACGGCTCAGCCCTCAAGGGGGTGCAACTGCGCGCTGTGCTGCCCGAGCTGGAAGCCAATCTCTCCGATGCAAGCAAATACATGACGGGCCGCGGCCTGCGTGAGCTGCAGCCCGGCGAGCATGGGGTGATCCTCGGCAAGACCATCGCCGACAAGTTGGGCGTCAAGGTGGGGGACTCGGTCGCCCTGCTGCTCCCGCAAGGGGGCGATCAGGCCGGGATCAAGAATCCCCGACGCGAAGCCCTGACCGTGGTGGGGCTGCTGGAGATCGGCGGTCAGCTCGACGGTCTGCTCGGCTTTGTACATCTGGCCGATGCGCAAGCGATCACCGGTATGGATAGCGATGTGGAGGGCTTCAGCCTGCGGGTGAGCGATGTGCTCAAGGCGCAATCCATCACGGTAGCCGCCGCGCAGCAGTTTCCCCATCACGTCTATATCCGCAGTTGGATGAACAGCCAGGGTTACCTCTATCAGGACATCCAGATGGTGCGTACCGTCATGTATGTGGTGATGCTGATGGTGGTGGCCGTCGCCTGTTTCAACATCGTTTCCACCCTGGTGATGGCGGTGAACGAGAAGCGTAGCGAGATTGCCATCCTGAAAACCATGGGGGCGAGCCCCGGCCAGATCCGGCTCACCTTCGTTATTCAGGGGATGGTCAACGGTGTAGCCGGTGCCCTGCTTGGCGCCCTGCTGGGCGGGCTGCTCTCCAGCAAGCTGACCCAGATCCTGAGCGTTGTTGAAAAGCTCATCGGCCACCGCTTCCTCAATCCGGATATCTACTTCATCGACTTCCTGCCGACCGAGTTGCATATGCAGGATCTGCTTATCGTGACGGGTGCCGCCATCCTGATGAGTCTGGTGGCAACCCTCTATCCCGCCTGGCGGGCGAGCGGTCTGGTACCGTCCCGCGAGCTGGGTCACTGATGCGCGGCATCTGATCCAACGATAAAGAACGAAGGGCCCGCCGATGCAAACCGGCGGGCCCTGCTGTTTTCAGGTCGAGTGACATGGCTTAGTGAGCGTTGAGCTCATCGAGCGGCAGCGAGAAGCTGGCCACGAAGGTGTCGATAAAGTAGCGCATCTCATCGCTCATCCGGGCTTCCAGCATGGCTTCGAGGCGCTTGCGAGCCGGTTCAAACTCCCGGTTGCCTGCATTGATCTCCTCCAGACACTTGGTATAGGCGCAGAGGGTGTCGGCATCCTTGACCAGTCTGGCCAGCTCCTCATCCTGCGTGCCCGATTGTACGCGAGAGTCGAGCAGCGGGCGAAAATCCTCCACCAGTTCCGGCGGCAGCATGGCGAGCAAGCGCTGCTCGGCGGCCAGCTCTATCTTCTTGTACTCGCGGGCTATTTCGGGGTTGAAGTATTTGACCGGGGTGGGCAGATCGCCGGTCAGCACCTCGCTGCTGTCGTGATAGAGCGCCATTACGGCGGCACGGTCGGCATTCACGCTGCCGCCAAACAGCCGGTTTTTGATGATGCCGAGGGCATGAGCCACCATGGCCACCTGCAGGCTGTGCTCGGCGATGTTTTCCGGCTGGATGTTGCGCATCAGGGGCCAGCGGTAGATGAGTTTCATGCGGGCGAGATTGGCGAAAAAGTGGCTGGGTAACATGATGGCCTCAACGAAAGAAAATAGAAAAGGGCAGACCCTAGTCTGCCCTTTTTTTCGTTGCAGGGCAGCGTCTGCCTGCGCATTTCCCGCAGTTAGCGGATATAGCGGCCCGATTCCGCCTCCTGGTTGGTCACAATCATCTGGCCGATAGGAGCCAGGCTGATGAGTGCCAGCTTGAGGTGCTGGATACCGAACGGGATACCGATAATGGTCACGAAGCAGGCCAGCGCGGAAGCGATGTGGCCGATGGCCAGCCAGATACCGATCAGCACGAACCAGAGGATGTTGCCAATCAGCCCCAGAGTGCCGGTGCCGATATCGCTCTGACCGGTCATGGTCTTGCGATTGACCGCCTGCTTGCCAAACGGGAAGAAAGTAAAGATGCCGATCACGAAGCAGGCTCGTCCCCAGGGGATGCCGACCAGCGAGATAAAGCAGATAAGACCGGCTAGCCACCAGGCCAGGCCCATAAAGACACCTCCCAGTACAAACCAGAGCAGATTGAACAAGAAGCGGAAAAAGGCCATATGAGTGACTCCAGATACATCAATTTGGTTGCCACCATAACGAGGGAGGGGTAGGGACGCAATGGTTGATTGGCCCAATCGTCATTTGGCTGGACAAATTAAGTCGCCGCCCGCAACGGTGGCCTGTTTTGCGGCGAAATATGGGCAACAAAGCGGCGTTCGGATGAAAAAAGGTGAGCAAACGCAAAATTATCGTCATCGGATGGTTGAAGTCGGGTGCCTCTCTCCCCATATAAAGGGCAGTTTTGCACGAATTGTGCTTGCACGCCGCTCAATGTGGGGGATGTGTGGCTCGACTCGACCAAAGTGCGCCGCTATAATGCCGCGTCATATTTTCTCATCACAAAGACATATTGTTGTCTTTATAAACAGGAAGACTCCGGGCTTTGCCCAGGGGCAATAAGGGTCAGCACACAGTGCTGAGTTGAACGAGGTAGAAGAATGCAAGTTTCTGTAGAGACAACCCAGGGTCTGGAACGCCGTCTTACCATCACTGTACCGGCCGCTACCGTAGACGCCGCTGTGCGTAAAGAATTGAATGGCCTGGCCAAAACTCGTCGTATCGACGGTTTCCGTCCTGGCAAGGCTCCGGTTGCCATCATCAAGAAGATGTTCGGCGCCATGGCTCACGCCCGCGTTGCTGATGAAATGATGCAAAGCAACTTCATCAAAGCGATCATCGAAAACAAACTGAGCCCGGCCGGTGCCCCGACCATGGATCCGAAAGAGATCCAGGAAGGTCAGGATTTCGAATTCACCGCCACGTTCGAAGTGTACCCGGAGTTCGAAGTTGCAGGTCTCGAGACCATCAAGGTCGAGAAGCCGGTTGCGACCGTGAAGGATGAGGATCTGGCCAACATGATCGACACCCTGCGCAAGCAGCACGCTACTTGGGCTGATGCCGATGTTGCCGCTGCCAATGGCATGCGTGTGACCCTGGACTTCGTTGGTTCCATCGATGGTGAAGAGTTCGACGGCGGCAAAGCTGAAGGCTTCAACCTGGTACTGGGCGCTGGCCGCATGATCCCGGGCTTCGAAGACGCCATCATGGGCAAGAAAGCGGGCGACGAGTTCACCATCGAAGTGACCTTCCCGGCTGACTACCACGCTGAAAACCTGAAAGGCAAAGAGGCCAAGTTCGCTTCCAAGCTGATCAAGGTTGAAGAGCAGATCCTGCCTGAGCTGACCGAAGAGTTCGTCAAGCGTTTCGGTATCGAAAGCGGTTCTGTTGAAGAGCTGAAAGCCGAAGTGCGCAAGAACATGGAGCGCGAACTGGCTCAAGCCCTGAAAAACAGCGTGAAAGAGCAGGTTCTGAACGGTCTGGTTGAAGCCAACCAAATCGATCTGCCGAAAGCAGCTGTTGCTCAAGAGATCGACGCTCTGCGTCAGCAGGCTCTGCAGCGTTTCGGCGGCTTCCAGGGCGGCAACGCTCCCGAGCTGCCGGCTGAACTGTTCCAGGCTCAAGCCGAGCGTCGTGTACGCGTAGGCCTGCTGCTGGGCGACGTGATCCGTACCAACGAGATCAAGGCTGACGATGCCCGCGTAACCAGCATCATCGAGTCCATGGCGACTGCCTACGAAGATCCTAAGGAAGTGATCGAGTACTACCAGAAGAACGAGCAGATGCTGAACGGCGTTCGTAACCTGGCAGTAGAAGATCAAGCCATCGACCTGATCCTGTCCAAAGCGCAAGTGACTGAAAAAGAAGTTGCCTTTGACGAAGTGATCAACAAGTCTGGCGCCGCTGCCTAAGAACATTTGACTTAAGGTCAAGACTGTTAAGTATAATGGCTCGTGTGATCTCCACTCGGGCCATTTTATTTTAGGGACAATGCCTTATGTATAAAAACTATAACGATGTAACTGAATCCCCGCGCAATGCACTCATCCCGATGGTGGTAGAGCAAACTGCAAAAGGGGAGCGTTCCTACGACATTTATTCCCGTCTGCTGAAAGAGCGGGTGATCTTCCTGACCGGTCAGGTTGAAGATCAGATGGCCAATCTGGTGGTTGCCCAACTGCTGTTCCTCGAGTCGGAGAACCCGGACAAGGACATCTATATCTACATCAACTCGCCAGGTGGTTCGGTGACTGCAGGCATGTCTATCTATGACACCATGCAGTTCATCAAGCCGGATGTCAGTACCGTCTGCATGGGGCAAGCCTGCTCCATGGGCGCCTTCCTGCTGGCTGGTGGCGCCAAGGGCAAGCGTTTCTGCCTGCCGAACGCTCGCGTGATGATCCACCAGCCGCTGGGTGGCTTCCAGGGTCAGGCATCTGATATCCAGATCCACGCCCAGGAGATCCTGAAGATCAAAAATACCCTGAACGAGCGCCTGGCGTTCCACACCGGTCAGGACATGGCTACTATCGAGCGTGACACCGATCGTGACAACTTCATGTCCGCCGAGCAGGCCGTGGCCTATGGTCTGGTAGACGGTGTCCTGAGCCAGCGTAGCTGAGCAGGGTGTCCCGGTCTGTTGTAAACTCAACAGGCCGATCCATCCTCTATTGATAAAACGAGGTTGCTGAATGACAGAAAAACGCAAGGGTGAGGGTGATAAGCTGCTCTACTGCTCTTTTTGCGGCAAAAGCCAGCATGAAGTGCGCAAGCTGATCGCTGGCCCTTCCGTCTACATATGTGATGAGTGTGTCGAGCTGTGCAACGACATCATCCGCGAAGAGATCCGCGAGATCTCGCCCAAGCGCGATGGTAACGAGCTGCCGACCCCTCATCAGATCCGCGCTCATCTCGATGACTATGTGATCGGGCAGGAGTACGCCAAGAAGGTGTTGGCCGTTGCCGTCTACAACCACTACAAGCGTCTGCGCAACAGCGGCGAAAACAGTGGTGTGGAGCTGGGCAAATCCAACATTCTGCTAATTGGCCCGACCGGTAGCGGCAAGACCCTGCTGGCCGAGACCCTGGCTCGTCTGCTGGATGTGCCGTTCACCATGGCCGATGCGACCACCCTGACCGAAGCCGGTTATGTGGGCGAGGACGTGGAGAACATCATCCAGAAGCTGCTGCAAAAGTGCGACTACGACGTAGAGAAGGCCCAGCGTGGCATCGTCTACATCGACGAGATCGACAAGATCTCCCGCAAGTCGGACAACCCCTCCATCACCCGCGATGTCTCCGGGGAAGGGGTACAGCAGGCACTGCTCAAGCTGATCGAAGGGACCATCGCTTCCGTACCGCCGCAAGGTGGCCGCAAGCATCCGCAGCAGGAGTTCTTGCAGGTTGATACCTCCAAGATCCTCTTCATCTGTGGCGGTGCCTTTGCCGGTCTGGACAAGGTGATCGAGCAGCGTTCCGTGAAGGGAACCGGTATCGGTTTTGGCGCCGAGGTGAAATCCAAGGATGCCAAGGCCACCCTGAGCGAGACCTTCGCCAAGGTAGAGCCGGAAGATCTGATCAAATATGGTCTGATCCCCGAGTTCATCGGCCGTCTGCCGGTGGTCGCGACCCTGACCGAGCTGGACGAATCCGCGCTTATCCAGATCCTGAAAGAGCCGAAAAACGCGCTGACCAAACAGTACGCTGCGTTGTTCGACCTGGAAGGGGTTGAGCTCGAGTTCCGTGAAGATGCGCTCAACGCCATTGCCCGCAAGGCGATGGAGCGTAAAACCGGTGCTCGTGGTCTGCGTTCCATCGTGGAAGCTGTGCTGCTCGATACCATGTATGACCTGCCTTCTCTGGAAGGGGTCAGCAAGGTGGTGATCGACGAGACCGTGATCAAAGGGGACTCCGCGCCCTTGATGATCTACGAAAATCCCGAGACCCAGGCTGCTGCATCAGAATAACTGTCTGATTTTTAATCAAATGGAAGGGGCTTTTTGCCCCTTTCATGCTTTTTACGGTTTCGGCGATTGAATCTCATCTCTGCGCCCCCATATACTCAGCCAAGCGCTTTGCCAACGGTATAACAAGCCGAGAGGACATATATGAACCTAGAGCGTTCAGAACGCATCGAGATTCCCGTCCTGCCTCTTCGTGACGTGGTGGTTTACCCCCACATGGTCATTCCACTCTTTGTGGGGCGGGAAAAATCTATTCGCTGTCTGGAAGCGGCCATGGAACAGGACAAGAAAGTTCTGCTGGTGGCCCAGAAGGATGCGTCAACCGATGAGCCGACGGTGGAGGAGATCTTCTCCGTCGGGACAGTGGCCAATATTCTACAGATGCTCAAGCTGCCCGATGGCACCGTCAAGGTGCTGGTGGAAGGGGGTCAGCGTGCCCGTCTTGAGCGGATGATCGACGACCGGGACTTCTTCGTTGGCGAGGCGCAGTACATTGCCTCCAATGCGATTGAGGAGAAGGACCAGGATGTGCTGGTGCGCTCCGCCATCGGTCAGTTTGAAGGCTACATCAAGCTCAACAAGAAGATCCCGCCCGAGGTGTTGACCTCGATCTCGGCGATCGACGATGCGGCGCGTCTGGCCGATACCATGGCGGCCCACATGCCGCTCAAGCTGGAAGACAAGCAGAAGGTGCTGGAGATTGTCTCTGTCTCCGAGCGCATCGAGTTTCTAATGGCGATGATGGAGTCGGAGATTGACCTGCTGCAGGTTGAGAAGCGCATCCGTACTCGCGTCAAGAAGCAGATGGAGAAGAGCCAGCGCGAGTATTACCTCAACGAGCAGATGAAGGCCATCCAGAAAGAGCTGGGTGAGCTGGAAGATAGCCCGGACGAGTTTGAAGCCCTCCATCGCAAGATTGAAGAGGCTGGCATGCCGGAAGATGCCCGTGAAAAGGCCCAGGCCGAGCTTGCCAAGCTGAAAATGATGTCGCCCATGTCCGCCGAGGCCACCGTGGTGCGCAGCTATGTGGACTGGATGGTACAGGTGCCGTGGAAGGCGCGCTCCAAGGTCAAGAAAGACCTTGGCAAGGCGCAAGAGGTACTGGACGCCGATCACTATGGCCTTGAGAAGGTCAAGGATCGCATCCTCGAATATCTGGCGGTACAGGCGCGGGTGAACAAGCTCAAGGGCCCCATCCTCTGTCTGGTTGGGCCTCCCGGTGTGGGCAAGACCTCGTTGGGCCAATCCATCGCCAAGGCGACCGGCCGCAAATATGTGCGGATGGCCCTCGGTGGCGTGCGTGACGAAGCGGAGATCCGCGGTCACCGCCGGACCTATATCGGTTCCATGCCTGGCAAGCTCATCCAGAAGATGGCGAAAGTCGGCGTGAAGAACCCGCTGTTCCTGCTCGATGAGATCGACAAGATGAGCTCGGACATGCGCGGCGATCCCGCATCTGCCCTGCTGGAAGTGCTGGATCCGGAACAGAACAACAGCTTCAACGATCACTATCTGGAAGTGGATTATGACCTGTCGGACGTGATGTTCGTGGCTACCTCCAACTCCATGAACATCCCAGGTCCGTTGCTGGACCGGATGGAAGTGATCCGTCTCTCCGGTTACACCGAAGATGAGAAGCTCAACATTGCCAAGCAGCATCTGGTGGCCAAGCAGATCCAGCGCAACGGCCTGAAAGAGTCCGAGATCACCATCGAAGATTCTGCCCTGGTCGGGGTGATCCGCTACTACACCCGCGAGGCGGGGGTGCGGAGTCTGGAGCGCGAGATCTCCAAGATTTGTCGCAAGGCAGTCAAGCGCATCCTGCTGGACAAGAACATCAAGCATGTTCAGGTCAATCAGGCCAACCTCAAGGAGTTCCTCGGGGTGCAGCGTTTCGATTACGGCAAGGCCACCGACCAGAACCAAGTGGGTCAGGTGTGTGGTCTGGCGTGGACCGAAGTGGGGGGCGATCTGCTCACCATCGAGACCACCAACATGCCGGGCAAAGGCAAGCTCACTTATACCGGTTCCCTCGGTGACGTGATGCAGGAGTCCATCCAGGCGGCCATGACGGTCGTACGGGCCCGTGCCGAGAAGCTGCGCATCAACGCCGACTTCTACGAGAAGCGCGATATCCACGTGCACGTACCGGAAGGGGCCACCCCGAAAGATGGTCCGAGCGCCGGTATCGCCATGTGTACCGCCCTGGTCTCCAGCTTGACCGGTAATCCGGTTCGCGCTGATGTGGCGATGACAGGGGAGATCACCCTGCGTGGCGAAGTGCTGCCCATCGGAGGTCTCAAGGAGAAGTTGCTGGCAGCCCATCGTGGCGGCATCAAGCGAGTGCTTATTCCGAAAGAGAACGAGCGTGACCTTGAGGAGATCCCGGCAAACGTCAAACAAGACCTTGAAATTTATCCGGTTCGCTGGATTGACGAGGTGCTGGAATTGGCGTTGCAGGACAATCCGCAGGGGTTTGAACGCGTTTCTGTCGTGTAAATGTTGATGCGCCGCAAATTTGGCGCATTCGGCGGGTGGTTAAGGCTTGCATGCGTCCGATATCGGAAGTAGCCTTGACCACCGTTCGGGTACTCGTGATGAGTCGCAATGCGTTGTGTGGCGCGGGTTTGCGCCAGATTGTTACTTGCAACTGATCAGGAGGCTTGCTATAAAACCTCCACTTGTTGTGGCCAGGGAAATCAGCGCCGCAGCGATGTTCGATAAAAGGGGAATATAAGAGTGAATAAATCTCAACTGATTGACAAGATTGCAGACGGTGCCGATATATCCAAAGCTGCCGCTGGCCGTGCGTTGGATGCCTTCATTGATGCTGTTGGTGAAGCGCTGAAAGAGGGTGACCAGGTTGCTCTGGTTGGTTTCGGTACTTTCGCCGTGCGCGAGCGTGCAGCCCGTTCAGGCCGTAACCCGCAGACTGGTGCGACCATCGAAATCGCTGCTGGTAAAGTTCCTGCCTTCAAAGCCGGTAAGGCCCTGAAAGACGCTGTTAACTAAGTCGGGCGCTGATATCCGTCGGCTACCGTCCTTGGTCGCAGACCAGACAAGTTAGAGAGTCTTCTCTCATACTGATTGACCAAGGCGCATCGCAATCGGTGCGCCTTTTTATTATTTACGCCCATCGAGTTCGGGAGCATAAGTACAAACATGATGTTGGATAAACTACGCGAAGGGGCGCAGGGCAAGGTAGCCAAGGTTATTTTGGGTCTGATCATCCTCTCCTTTGCCTTGGCTGGTGTAGGTAGTTACCTGAACGGCCCGGCCCGTACCGCCCCCGCTACCGTCAATGGCACCGAGATCAGTGCTGCCGCACTGGAAAATGCCTACCGTAACGAGCGGGCCCGCATGGAATCCCAGATGGGAGAGGCATTCAGCCAGCTGGCCGCGAACCCCGATTACATGAAACAGTTCCGCCGTGGCGTGCTGGATCGGCTGATCGATCAAGCGTTGCTGGATAGCAAGGCCCGTGAACTGGGTCTGCGCATCAGCGACGAGCAGATCAAGCAAGCCATCGTGGCCATGCCCGAGTTTGCCGAGAACGGCAAGTTCAACAATGACCGCTACCTGCAGCTCATTCGTCGTGCCGGCATGACGCCCGAAATGTTCCGTGACTCTCTGCGTCAGGACATGGTGCGTCAACAGCTGATGGGCGCCCTGATGGGCACCGAATTCGCCCTCAAGGGTGAAGCGGAGCAGCTCGACAAGCTCTACAACCAGACTCGCGATCTGCGTCTGGTGCGTCTGGCTGCCGCCAACTATGTGGATGATGTTCAGGTCTCCGACAACGAGCTGGAACAGTACTACAAGACCAATGGCGCCCGTTTCATGAACGATGAGCAGGTCAAGGTCGACTATCTGCTGCTGGACGCCGCCAACCTTGCCAAAGATATCAAGGTCACCGAGCAGGATGCCCAGGATTACTACGATCAGCACCAGGATCTGTTCCAGCGTGCCGAGCGTCGTCATGTGGCTCATATCCTGATCCCGTTTGGCAAGGACGAGAAAGCGGCCGAGCAGAAAGCAGAAGCCGTGCTGGCCAAAGCCAAGGCGGGTGATGATTTCGCTGCGCTGGCCAAGGCTGACTCTTCCGATACCTTCTCTGCCAAAAAAGGCGGCGAGCTCGACTGGTTCGAGAAAGGGGTGATGGATCCGGCCTTCGAGAAAGCCGCGTTTGCCCTGAACAAGGCCGGCGACCTCTCCACTGTGGTGAAGAGCCCGTTCGGTTTCCACATCATCAAGCTGTTGGGTATTGAAGCTGCCCAGACCAAGCCGTTTGCCGATGTGAAGGAAGAGACCATCACCCGTCTGCAAGCTGACAAGGCCAAGGAGCTGTTCTTCGCTGAGCAGCAGAAGATGGCTGACAGCAGCTTCGAAAACCCGGACTCGCTGGACTTGACCGCCGAGGCCATGGGGATGAAGGTACAATCTTCCGATTACTTCACCCAGGCGAGCGCTCCCGCTCCGCTGAACGATCCCAAGGTGCTCTCCGTGGTGTTTTCTGAGC
Source organism: Aeromonas veronii (assembly GCA_041319085.1). Lineage (NCBI taxonomy): Bacteria > Pseudomonadati > Pseudomonadota > Gammaproteobacteria > Aeromonadales > Aeromonadaceae > Aeromonas > Aeromonas veronii. The sequence continues at coordinate 1,882,127 of CP101033.1, forward strand.
AACTGCGCGATAACAACACCAACTCCGATGTGATCGAGCTGGCGGATGGCAAGGCGCTGGTGCTGCACATCACCGGTCACCAGCCGAAGGCCGTCAAGCCGTTGGCTGAAGTGAAAGAGCAGGTGATTGCCGCCATCAAGCATGACAAGGCCGGTGAAGTGGCCCGTGGCAAGGCTCAGGGCCTGCTGGACAAGCTGAAGGTCGGTGAGAGCATCACTGCCGATCTGGATGCACTCGGTCTGAAAGTGGAGAGCCACAAAGGGGTTGCCCGCTTCGATCGCGAACTGGATCAGAACCTGATTGCCCAGGCGTTCACACTGCCCCATCCGATCGACGGCAAGCCGAGCGTGGCACTGGTTGCCGAGACCAATGGTGACCGCGTGGTGGTTGCACTGGACAAGGTTAACGTCCCGGCCGCCGCATCCGGCATGGCCGCTATGCTGCAAGGTCAGCTGGGTCAGGGCAAAGCTCAGGTGAGCTACAAGTCGCTGATCGACGAGCTGCGCAAAGCGGCCAAGATCGAGTACTTCACCAGTGTGGAAGCGACCGTCGAGTAATCGGCACTGCGCAATCCATTGAAAACGGCTCCTTGATGGAGCCGTTTTTTTATCTGTGGGGGCGGGGGATACTCAAGCTCTGCGCTCTGCGCTCTGCGCTCTGCGCTCTGCTCTTTACTGTTTCTGCTTTGCTCTGTGGCTTGCTGTGGCCGTTCCTGGGTCATACGCCATATCCGTCGTCATAAAAAACGGGATATAAAAAAACCGGCACATAGGTGCCGGTTTGTCATTGCTAGCGTGTGCAGAGCAGCGGTTAAACCACGCCCTGGGTGCGCAGGTAATCCTCGTAGGTACCGCCGAAGTCGCGGATACCGTCTTCGCTCAGCTCCAGGATGCGGGTCGCCAGGGAGGAGACGAATTCGCGGTCGTGGGAGACGAAGATCAGGGTGCCCTTGTACATCTCGAGGGCCAGGTTCAAGGATTCGATAGATTCCATGTCCAGGTGGTTGGTCGGCTCATCCATGATCAGGATGTTGGGGCGCTGCATCATCAGCTTGCCGAACAGCATGCGGCCCTGCTCACCACCGGAGAGTACCTTGACCGGCTTTTTGATATCGTCCTGAGTGAACAGCAGACGACCGAGGATAGAGCGAACCGCCTGCTCATCTTCGTTCTCCTGTTTCCACTGGGCCATCCAGTCAAACACATTGAGATCGGTGTTGAAGTCTTCGGCGTGATCCTGGGCGTAGTAGCCGATCTGGGCATTCTCGGACCACTTGATGGTGCCGGTATCCGGCGCCAACTCTCCGACCAGGGTCTTGATCAGGGTCGATTTACCGATACCGTTGGTACCCAGAATGGCGACCTTCTCGCCCACTTCCAGCATCATGTTGAGGCCCTTGAACAGGGGCGCCTCACCGTAGCCTTTGGATACCCCTTCGATTTCCAGGATGTTGCGGTAGAGCTTCTTCTCCTGCTCGAAGCGGATGAAGGGGTTCTGACGGCTGGAGACCTTCACTTCCTCAATCTTGATCTTGTCGATCTGCTTGAGGCGGGAGGTTGCCTGGCTGGACTTGGATGCGTTGGCACTGAAACGGGAGACGAAGGATTGCAGATCGGCGATCTGGGCCTTCTTCTTGGCGTTGTCGGCCAGCAGACGCTCGCGCGCCTGGGTGGCGGCCAGCATGTAGTCATCATAGTTGCCCGGATAGACGCGCAGCTCGCCGTAGTCCAGATCCGCCATGTGAGTACAGACGGAGTTCAGGAAGTGACGGTCGTGAGAGATGATGATCATGGTGCTTTCACGATCGTTGAGCACCTGCTCCAGCCAGCGGATGGTGTTGATATCCAGGTTGTTGGTCGGTTCGTCCAGCAGCAGGATATCGGGGTTGGAGAACAGCGCTTGTGCCAGCAGCACCCGCAGTTTCCAGCCCGGGGCCACTTCACTCATCGGGCCGTTGTGCTGTTCGATAGGAATACCGGCACCCAGCAGCAACTGACCGGCACGCGCTTCGGCGGTGTAGCCGTCATACTCGGCGACCAGCCCTTCCAGCTCGGCAGCCTTCATGTAGTCGTCATCGGTCGCTTCGAGGTTTGCGTAGATGGCATCGCGTTCGGCAATGGCCGCCCACAGCTCGGTGTGACCCATCATGACCACGTCCAGGACACGGGTATCTTCGTAGGCGAACTGATCCTGGCGCAGCTTACCGATGCGCTCATTGACGTCCAGGCTCACATTACCGCCGCTGGGCTCAAGATCGCCGCCGAGGATCTTCATAAAGGTGGACTTGCCACAGCCGTTGGCGCCAATAAGGCCATAGCGGTTGCCGCCGCCAAACTTGACGTTGATGTTCTCGAACAGCGGCTTGGCGCCGAATTGCATGGTGATGTTATTGCTGCTTAACAAGATGAGTGTCCCGGTTGGTCTGTCAAATGGCGCGCATTATGGCACAGATCCCCAAAAAATTTTAGCAAGAACTGTGATCTGGATCGGTCAGCAGTGTATTTGGCCATTGAGGGATCAGCCATGAAAAAAGCCGGCACGAGGCCGGCTTGGTAGCATGATTGACTCATCAGTGGGAGGTGGCGCCAGAGGCACCCAGCCCGGTCTGGGAGCGAACAAACTGCGGCAGGAACTTGGCATGCTCGTCAGCGGCGTTCTGGGAGCTGTCGGTGATGGAGAAGAACCAGATACCGGCGAAGGCCAAGCCCATGGAGAAGAGGGCAGGGTATTCGTAGGGGAAAATAGCCTGGGCATGGCCCAGCACTTTCACCCACACGGTCGGGCCCAGAATCATCAGAGTCACCGCGCTCACCAATCCCAGCCAGCCACCGTAGACGGCGCCACGGGTGGTCAGGCGTGACCAGAACATGGAGAGGAACAGCACCGGGAAGTTGCAGCTGGCGGCGATGGAGAAGGCCAGACCCACCATGAAGGCGATGTTCTGCTTCTCGAACAGGATCCCCAGACCAATGGCCACCACACCCAGCACCAAGGTGGTCATCTTGGAGACGCGCAGTTCATCGGTCTCGTTGGCCTTGCCCTTCTTCAGCACGCTGGCATAGAGGTCATGGGAGACCGCAGAGGCACCCGCCAGGGTCAATCCGGCAACGACCGCCAGAATGGTGGCAAACGCTACGGCAGAGATGAAGCCGAGGAACAGGCTGCCACCCACCGCATTGGCCAGATGAACAGCGGCCATGTTGGTGCCGCCCAGCAGGGCGCCGGTGGCGTCTTTGAAGGCCGGATTGGTACTGACCAGCAGGATGGCGCCAAAGCCAATGATGAAGGTGAGGATGTAGAAGTAACCGATAAAGCCGGTGGCGTAGAACACAGATTTACGCGCTTCCTTGGCGTCACTCACGGTGAAGAAACGCATCAGGATATGGGGCAGACCGGCGGTACCGAACATCAATGCCAGACCGAGCGAGATGGCGGAGACGGGGTCAGCGACCAGACCACCCGGGCTCATGATGGCGATCCCTTTCTCGTGCACCTTGACCGCTTCGCTAAACAGGGCGCCGATATCGAAGTTGACCGATTTCATGACCATGATGGCCATGAAACTGGCACCGGAGAGCAGCATCACAGCCTTGATGATCTGCACCCAGGTGGTGGCCAGCATGCCGCCAAACAGCACGTAGAGCACCATCAGGATACCGACCAGCACCACGGCCACATGGTATTGCAGGCCAAACAGCAGCTCGATCAGCTTGCCGGCACCGACCATCTGGGCGATCAGGTAGAGGGCGACCACCACCAGTGAACCGCAGGCGGAGAGGGTGCGCACTTCAGTCTGCTTGAGGCGATAGGAGGCGACATCAGCGAAGGTGTATTTGCCGAGGTTGCGCAGCCGCTCCGCGATCAGGAACAGAATGATGGGCCAGCCCACCAGAAAACCGATGGAGTAAATCAGGCCATCGTAGCCGGAGGTGTAGACCAGCGCGGAGATCCCGAGGAAGGAGGCAGCGGACATATAGTCACCGGCGATGGCCAGACCATTCTGGAAACCGGTGATACGGCCACCAGCCGCATAGTAGTCGGAAGCCGAGCGGTTGCGCTTGGAGGCCCAGTAGGTGATGAACAGGGTGGCTGCCACAAAGACCACAAACATCACGATGGCCGACACATTGAGGGGTTGACGTTGTACCTCGCCGGTCAGTGCATCTGCTGCCAGCAGGGGGGAGGAGGCCAGTGAGGCCAACAGCAGCCACTTGCCTTTGATGCTTTTTGCGCTCATGACAGTACTCCCTTGAGGATCTTCTGATTCAGCTCGTCAAACTCGCCGTTGGCCCGAAACACATAGATGCCGGTCAGCACGAAAGAGGAGAGGATCAGTCCCACCCCGACCGGAATGCCACGGGTGACGGTGGTGCTGTCACTGAGCGGGGTGCCCAGCCAACCGGGGGCAAAGGCGATGAGCAGAATAAACGCCAGGTAGAGTCCCAGCATCAGAGCCGAGAGGGCCCAGGCAAAACGCTGGCGCTTGGCGACCAGCTCCTGGAAGTTGGGATCTTGCTGGATCCTCAGGTAGCTTTGCTGTTCCATTGCAGTTCTCCATGACATGAGTGTCAGCGGTGGATGGGGTAACCCCGACGAGCAGGGGATCTGCTCATGTAAGCAAAATGTGAATTAAATGTTATTTGTGGGCAATTAGACTTTGGGATAAGCCAGCGGCGAGCCGCAGGTCAGGCGCAGATAGATGAGCGCGGCCGTGGTGGCATCGGCAAGGGCATCGTGGGCGGGCAGGGGGGGCAGTTCAAGATGGCTGCAGATGGCACTCAAGTGCAGGTCGATGGCCGCATCGGGATAGCGGCGATAGAGGTGGTCGTGATAGAGCTGGCTCACCTCTATACCTCGCTGGGGCAGGGTCAATCCCCACAATTTCTGGCAGGCGAGATTGAGAATACGCAGGTCGTAGGCGATGTGATAGCCCACCAGTTCACGCGGGCCGATAAAGGTCAGAAGTAAGCGCAGCGCCGCCTCCAGCGTCATCCCCTGTTGCAGATCCTGATGGCGCAGACCGTGGATCACCACCGATTGGCCGGTCAGGCTGGCCGGTGGCTGCACCTTGATGGCGAGTGCCTCGCCAGTCAGCAGCCGTTTACCCTGAATGCGCACCGCCCCGATGGAGACGATCTCGGCCTGCTCGGGATCAAGACTGGTGGTCTCGAAATCGAGGGCGATCCGTTCATCTTTCGGTGGGGTGGCAAAGAGCGGTGCGAACTCGCCAGTTCGGAACGCACGGCCATACCAGTAGCGTCGAGCGCGGCTCAACATGGCTATTGTCTCAGACGAAAGTGCAAGGTGAGCCACTGCTGGAATTTCTTCACCTGATGCAGCGCCTGGCGCAGCAGATCCCGCTCGCTGTGGCTGAGATCCTGTGTCTGCACCCGGCTGTTGCCGCCCTTGAGTTGGCTGCGCAGCCTCAGCCGGATAAAGAGCCGGAACGCCTCCGCCAGATTGCTGCCATAGTCGGCACTGAGCCGCTCGGCGGCCACCAGTGCATCGATACGCCCCAGGGTCGAGGTCTCCAGTATGCCCCCTTCAAGGGCCAGCATACGGATGCCATGTACCAGCGGGAACAGGCCGCCCCGTTTCAGATCCAGCCCTTCCGGTGGCTGCTCCAGCCGGCCAAACAGGGTGAGCGGGGCATGGAAGGCCACCGCCGGTCGCACCATCTCCGCCAGCAGATCCCGCCTGTCCGCCAACTGCTCGCGCAGCGCTCTGGCAACCGGCAGATGGAGCTGACGGTCCCCTGCTATGGGGTGAGCATCGGCCAGGGTGGCGAGCCACAGCAGCTCATCCTCCTTTGCCGTGGTGCAGGCGCTGGCAATGGCGCTTTGCCACTCGCTGCCCGTTTTCACCCAGGCCGGATTGTTCACCATTACCAGCCCGGGGCAGAGCGGGTAGCCGAGCCGCTCCAGCAGGTTGCTGAAGGCCGCCAGATCGGCCTCTTGGGTGGGCCATGCCAGCCCCTCTGGCAGGATCAGGGCGTTGTCCTGGTCGGTTTTGAGGAGCTGCTCGCCGCGCCCCTCCGAGCCCAGCATCAACAGACAGACGTTATCCTGCACCTCGGGGGGGATCACCAGCGCAAAGGCTTTGGCGATCAGCTGTTCGTTGATGGTGGCGATCAGCTTCATCAAAAAGGCGGTGTGGATCCCCTGGGCAAACAGCGAACGGGTCAATTGTTGCTGTTCGCGGGCCACCGCCTCCAGTGCCGGCAGGCTGTCGGCGCGGGCGATGCGCAGGGTCAGCACGTGGGAGTGGGTCGAGAAAAGCCCCAACACCTGAGTCAGTTGCAAGATGCCAGCCACCTCGTTGCCACGCCACACCACCAGTCGCTTGATGCGATGGCGGGTCATCAGCAACAGGGCATCAAACAGATAGCTCTCCAGCGGCAGACCAATCAGGGGGGTGGGGGTCAGCACCGAGAGGGTGGCCGTCAGCGGCAATCCCTTGAGGGTCAGGGCGTGGAGCAAGGTCTTGCGGGTTGCCAGCGTGAGGGAGCCGTCATGAGCCGGGTAGAGCAGGCAATCGGTCCCCTTGCTCACCATGGCTTCGGTCGCCGCCAGCAGTGACAGCTTGCTGTCGACGATAAGCGGTGCTTGCAGATGGCCGGGTTCGATGCGGGTCAGGATAAATTCCGCCAGATTCTTCTGACCCAGTTGTTCGCGTTGCTCCTGCTGGCGCTGGCGCTCGGCCAGATTGGCTGTGAAGTAGCTGGCAAACTGCGGATCCTGCTCACAGAGCGCCAGAAAGGTGTGGCGAGGGATGAGCTGGCAGAGGCAGTCTTCCAGCGCGGTGAAGCGGTGGCGGCAACGGCCGTCAAACTGGGCGCGCACATCGAACAGATCATCGACCCCGTAATCACCAAACGGGTGGTGAGGGGCCGACTCTTCCACCGCCCCCTTGATGATGAGATAGAGGCCGGGAGGCTCGTCCCCCTCCTTGAGCAGCAGATCCCCGGCCCGAAAATAGCAGAGCGAGAGGTGACGGGAGAGCCGCTCGCGCGCCTCCTCGTCCAGTCGGTCGAACGGTGGTCTGGCAAAATTGAACAGGGTTGACATGACAGCGTCCTCTGCTGGCTTGCGGCACTCATCCAGCTCCCAGTGTGACAAAGGGAGGGGGAGGCGACCAGCCGACTTTAGTCTCAGCTGTACCGGATGATAACACTCTGATAACGTAATGGTATGACCAGTGAGTCGGTTTCAGGGATCAAGGAGAGGACAAGGGAGATGGAAAAACCAAGGATCAAGTGCGAGATCCACGACGGGATTGCCGAAGTGATGCTGACGCGGGGGGATAAACTCAATGCGCTGGACCGCGCCATGTTTAGCGCCATTGACGAGACGCTGACGCAACTCGCTCAGCACAAGGGGCTGCGGGCGGTGATCCTACACGGCGAGGGGCGGGCCTTCTGCGCAGGGCTGGATGTTAAATCGATGCTGAGACAGCCGGTAGCGGCGCTCGATATTCTCAAGCGCGAGGCGGACGAAGCGACCAATCTGGCCCAGCGGGTCGCCTATGGCTGGCACCAGCTGCCGGTGCCGGTGATTGCGGTGACCCAAGGGGTCTGTTTTGGCGGTGGCTTGCAGATTGCGCTCGGCGCCGATTTTCGCTTCAGCACCCCCGATTGCCGCTTCTCGGTGATGGAGATCAAGTGGGGCATCATTCCCGACATGAGTGGCAGCGTCACCATGCGCAACCTGATGGGTCTGGATACCGCCATGGAGCTGGCCATGAGCGGGCGCGAGCTGGATGCCGTCGAGGCGAAATCCCTCGGGATGGTAAGCCGGGTCTGCGCCGATCCGCTGGTGGAGGCGCGGGAGTTTGCCCGCACCCTCATCACCAAGTCGCCCGATGCGCTGGCGGGGATCAAGCAGCTCTACAGTCAGGCCTGGGCTCGTAGTGACGAGGCGATGCTCAAAGAAGAGACCCGCCTGCAAAAGCAGATCCTGGGACGTCCCAATCAGTGGCGAGCCACCCTAAACAGCCTGTTTCGCTGGCGTTTGCCGTTCGGGCCGCGCCGCAATCCGCTCTGACCGCGAACAGATAGAGTGCAAAAGAAATGGCAGCCGAGGCTGCCATTTGTATTGATATCTTATGTCGTTTTGGTTCAGGAGATCTTGCGATTCTGATCCGGTTCGAACGGGTGACCGGATTTCTCCAGTTCCAGATTCTCTTCGGAGCGCTTGCCCACCCAGTAATCGGCGTTCTTGATGCCGAGCTTCTCCGGGTGGAATACAGGGTCAATACCTTGTGCCTGTTGCGCCTCGTAATCCTTCAGGCAGACGAAGGCAGTCTTTTGCAGCAGCAGGATGGCGACGATGTTAAGCCAGGCCATCAGGCCGACCCCGATATCACCCATGCCCCACGCCAGATCCGCCGTCTTGACGGTGCCGTAGACAGTGGCGGCCATCAGCGCAATCTTCAGCAAGAAAGTGAGCCAGGGACGATTTATCTTGCGGTTGATGTAGGCGATGTTGGTCTCGGCGATGTAGTAGTAGGCAACGATGGTGGTGAACGCGAAGAAGAACAGCGCGATAGCCACGAAAATGCTGCCAAAGCCGGGCATCATGCTCTCCATGGCAGTCTGCACATAGCCCGGGCCCGCAGCGATGCCGGCAATACCGGTGTAGAGGGCGGCGCCGTCCGGCCCTTGTACGTTATAGAGACCGGTGATCAGCAGCATAAAGCCGGTGGCGGAGCAGACAAACAGGGTGTCAATGTAGACGGAAAACGCCTGCACCAGACCCTGCTTGGCCGGGTGGCTCACTGCCGCAGCAGAAGAGGCGTGCGGCCCGGTACCCTGACCCGCTTCGTTGGAGTAGACCCCGCGCTTGACACCCCACATGATGGCCAGACCCAGAATGGCACCGAAACCGGCATCCATACCGAAGGCGCTCTTCCAGATCAGCAGGATCACGCCCGGCAGGGCAGAGATGTTGAGGGCGATGATGACGCAAGCCACGATGATGTAGCCGAGCGCCATAAAGGGCACCACGGTACTGGCGAAGCTGGCGATACGCTTGACGCCGCCGAAGATGATAAAGCCGAGCAGCAGCGCCAGACCGGCGGCGGTGACGTTCGGATCGATATTAAAGGCGGTCTGCAGGCTGGAGCCGATGGAGTTGGCCTGCACGCCCGGCAGCAGCACGCCGCAGGCGAAGATGGTGGCGATGGCAAACGTCCAGGCATACCACTTCATGCCAAGCCCTTTTTCGATGTAGAAGGCCGGGCCGCCGCGGTATTCACCGTTGATCTTCTCTTTGTAAACCTGACCCAGGGTGGACTCCACGAAGGCGGAGCTGGCACCGAGGAAGGCCACCATCCACATCCAGAACAGGGCGCCCGGGCCACCGAAGGTGATGGCGGTGGCCACACCCGCGATGTTACCGGTGCCCACACGACCGGCCAGGGTCATGGCCAGCGCCTGGAAGGAGGAGACACCGGCATCGGTGCTCTTGCCATCAAACATCAGGCGAACCATCTCTTTGATATGACGCAGTTGCAAAAAACGGGTGCGCAGGGAGAAGTAAAGACCGACCCCCAGACACAGGTAGATGAGCGCAGGGCTCCAGATTACTCCATTGATGGCATTGACGATTTCATTCATGTACAACAACTCCTTTGTTGTGTTTGTGGCGCTGTCTTGGCGAGATCTTGGCCTCGCTCTCTATCACTGTTTTCGGCCCAGCCTGTTAACAATCCAGTTAACAAATGAGCACGAGGTTGAGGGGTTAAGCAGAGCGCAAAGGCGCGCCATGCATGGGGTGTAACATATCGAGTTGTATCGGTGCTTCCTAGCGAAAAATGTCGTCTTGTTGCAAATTTGTGAATTGACAAGGGCGGGAAGATAATGGCAGGCAGCGTTTTCTATGAGTAAAGATGAGTTCCTCCTTGTTGATCTGCGCCGGGCAATGTGACGGGCGTAACACAATGGAAAGCAAACATGAGGCCAACAATGAAAGATACCTCTGACATATTGACGTTCCGTGCCCCTGAGGCCAACGACGGGAGCGCCATCGCCCACCTGTTCACCCAATTGGGGTATCCTACCGAAGGGCGTGATGTGACGGCGCGCCTGTTGGTGCCGGATCCCGCCAGCTCGGTGCTGCTTGCCTCCCTGGCTGACAAGGTGGTCGGCGTACTGGTGTGGCACAGGCTGGCACCGCTGCATGTTGCACCAGCATGGGGCTTGATCTCGGCGCTGGTTGTCGATGAAGGGGCAAGAGGGGCGGGAGTGGGCGCGGCCTTGCTCAAGCGAGCCAAAGAGATGGCGCGGGCCGCAGGTTGTGCCCAGCTGGAGCTCTCCAGCAGCCTCAAGCGCGAGCTGGCCCACCGCTTCTATCTGGCGCAGGCGTATCAGGAGCGGCCGAAACGGTTCGTCAAACTGCTGTGACGTGGTTTTTGCATCTAAAGAAGGAGTTGGCGTGCTGGGATGGTTCAAATGGCTGGGTGGTCGCCCGCAAACGTCCATGAGTGACGATGAGCTGGCGCGGTGGCGTCAGGCACTGGCGGCAGTGCCCATCTTGCAAGGGCTCAGCGACACCGAGCAGACCACGCTTATTGGCTTGGGGCAACAGCTGCTCAAACGCAAGACCCTGACCCTGATCGGGGTCGAGCTCAGCCCCCGCCAACAGGCGGTGCTGGCGCTGCAGGCGGCGCTGCCTATTCTGCACCTCGGCGTTGACTGGTATCGCGGTTTTCACGAAATCATCATCATTCCCCAGCCCGTGACCCGGCGCCAGGAGGTGCAGGATGAGTTCGGGCTGGTGAGCGAGATTGAAGAGGAGAACGCCGGCGAATCCTGGCCGCAAGGGCCGTTGGTGCTGGCCTGGAGCGAGCTACAGCAGGATGGCGACTGGGACGGCTGTAATCTGGTGATCCATGAGCTGGCCCACAAGCTCGACATGCTGGGCGGTGAGGCGGACGGTGCACCACCGTTGCCGGGGCAGATGAGTAGCCAGCTGTGGCAGCAGGCCTTTCAGGCCGCCTTCGATGAGCTGTGCCAGCAGATCGACCGGGACGAGGTGACCGCAATCGATCCCTATGCCGCCGAACATCCCGCCGAATTTTTCGCCGTCAGTTGCGAGTGCTTCTTTACGGATCCGCTGCGGCTGCAGCAGGTCTATCCCGCGGTATACCGGCAACTGAGCCAGCTCTTTAGTCAGGATCCTGCCCTGCGATTCCCCGCGACCCGCTTGCTGGCGGGCTCAGGCGGATGAGACTTACTGCTCTGTTGGGTTTGGCTGCACTCAGCGTCAACCTAGATCCCGCACGACCTCCAACCGGGGCGATCTCCCGTTACGCAGCCAGCGTGACGATTGCGAGCAGGCACTGTATGAACGTACAATAGTCCCATTCTCGGACAGCCCCTTTACGCTCCATGACTGCAACCCTGCCCACCGCACCCGCCACCCCGCCGCTCGACGGTTTTATCCTGACCCGCCACGGTCGGGACGTGCGCGGTCGCAACGGGCAGGCAGCCACAACCGAAATCGTGATGTGGCTCTGGAGTGCCCAGGGGCCGGTGCGGGTGGTGGTGCCGGGGCAGGAGCCGGTGTTCTTTTTGCCACAGAGCCATATGGAAGAAGCCGCCGAGCTGTTCAAGGGGGCCGGGGTGAGCGGGCGGTTTCGCCGCCTGCCGATGCGCACCTTTGATGGCCGCGCCGTGGTGGGCTGCTACTTTGCCACCCTGAGCGCCTTTCACCGTGCCATCGAGCTGCTGCTCATCCGCGGGCTGGAGCACTTCGAGGCGGATATCCGGCTGCCGGAGCGCTATCTGATGGAGCGTTTCATCACCGCCGGCGTACGCTTCGAGGGGCGCACACTCAAGAAAGGGGGCAAGCAGGGCTACTGGGAGGTGAACGAGGCGCGCTGCGCACCGCAGGCGGTGACACCCACCCTCTCCTGGGTATCGCTGGACGTGGAGTGTGCCATGGACGGGGCCCTCTTCTCTGTCGGTCTTTACAGCGAACAGGACGCGCGGGTCATCATGATCGGATCCCCGGAAGCGGATGCAGAGAGCTGGGGCACCCGGGTCCAGTGGGTGGCGGACGAGAGTGCCCTGCTGAGTGCGCTGGAGAGCTGGTTCAGCCTGCATGACCCCGATCTGGTGATTGGCTGGAACGTGGTCAATTTTGACTTTCGCCTGCTGCTACGCCGTGCCGAGCTTAACAAGCGGCGCCTGCGGCTGGGGCGGGGGCGCGAGCTCTGCTTCTGGCGCTCATCCCGCAACGATCCCCAGACTGGCAACGTCATCATCCCCGGGCGCATGGTGCTCGACGGCATCGACACCCTCAAAAGCGCCACCTGGCAGTTTGCCAGCTACAGCCTGGATGCGGTGGCGAGCGAACTGCTCGGTCGTGGCAAGGATATCGAGGATGTGGCCAATCGGGGGGAGAAGATCACCGAGCTGTTCCACTCCGACAAGGAGGCGCTGGCCCGCTACAACCTGGAAGATTGCAAGCTGGTGTGGGAGATCTTCGACTATTGCCACCTCATCCCTTTTGCCATCGAGCGCGCCTCCCTCACCGGTCTTGAGCTGGACAGGGTCGGGGGCTCGGTGGCGGCCTTTACCAACCTCTACCTGCCGCGGCTGCATCGCGGCGGCTATGTGGCCCCCAATCTGCCGGCTGACGGGGGGCTCGCAAGTCCCGGCGGCTATGTGATGGACTCCAAACCCGGTCTCTATCGCCATGTGCTGGTGCTCGATTTCAAGAGCCTTTACCCCAGCATCATCCGCACTTTCTGCATCGACCCCATGGGGCTGGTGGAGGGGCTGCAGCATCCCGACCACGCGATTCCCGGCTTTCGCGGCGCCCTGTTCTCCCGCGAGCGCCACTTCTTGCCGGATCTCATCGCCACCCTCTGGGCGGCGAGGGACAGAGCCAAGGCGGCCAGCAACAAGGCGCTCTCCCAGGCCATCAAGATCATCATGAACTCCTTCTACGGCGTGCTGGGCTCGGGGGGCTGCCGCTTCTATGATCCGCGACTTGCCTCATCCATCACCCTGCGCGGCCACAGCATCATGCAGCAGACCCGCGAATGGATTGAGGCGAAGGGGTTTGAGGTGATCTATGGTGACACCGACTCCACCTTTGTCCATCTGGGGCGCGAGACCAGCCCCGATGAGGCGGACGAGATCGGCCTGCGACTGGCTCAAATGATCAACAATAACTGGGCTGCACTGATCAAGCGCGAATTCGACCTGCCGAGCTATCTGGAGATCCAGTACGAGACCCACTATCGCCGCTTTCTGATGCCGACCATCCGCGGGTTGGAGAAGGGGAGCAAGAAGCGCTATGCGGGGCTGGTTGGCAAGGCCAGTGAGGGGAGTGAGCAGCTGGTGTTCAAGGGGCTCGAATCGGTGCGCACCGACTGGACCATGTTGGCCAAGCAATTCCAGACCCGCCTCTATGAGCTGGTGTTTCACGATGAAGATCCCAGCAGCTATGTGCGCACCATGGTGGATGAGACCCGTGCCGGTCGTCACGACGATCTGCTCATCTACCGCAAACGGCTGCGCCAAAAACTCGAGGAGTATCAGAAGAATGTGCCGCCTCATGTGCGGGCGGCGCGTCTGGCCGACGAGGAGAACCTGCGCCGCGGGCTGCCCCAGCGCTATCAGCATCGGGGCGCCATCGCCTATCTGATGACCCTCAATGGCCCTGAACCGCTGGAGTACCGGCGCAGCGCCATCGATTACGAACACTATATCGACAAGCAGTTGCGGCCCATTGCCGATGCCATCCTGCCCTTTATCGGCGAGTCGTTCGACCGGATCTGCGGCCAGCAGCTGGATCTTTTCTGATTGGAGCAAGATGGCACTTTACTTCTCATGGGTACTGGATAAAAATACAGTTATAAATCATGGAGAAGTTTCCTATGCGTCTTGAAATCATCATCGACAGAAAACATCAGATCCCGACCTCGACTATGGAGGCGCTGCGTCAGGAGTTGCTCAAGCAGCTTGGCGAAAAATTCCCCGACATCCACGTGCGGGTCGCGCCGGGCAGTGCCATGGCCCTGACCGTCAGCCGTGCCAGCAAGGAAGATAAAGAGCTGGCCGAAGCTATAGTGCAGGAGGTGTGGGAAAACGCCGAGAGCTGGATGCCGGAAGAGAACGTTGCCTCCTGAGCCCACACTGTCAGTGGATAACTCGGGCGTTCGATAAATGGGCGGCAGATAAACGGGCATGCCTGCTACTGATCCGTTTATCCCCGGACAACAAAAAACGCAGCCAAGTGGCTGCGTTTTTTGTCGGTGGTCGGTGGCGAACGGTGGTTTTATGGCTCTGAATTGAGTTAGGCCCGCTACAGCCCCGCCCAGCTTTTCAGGCTCTGCTGCTGCACCCGGCGATTGGCCTCGCGGATCTCCCCTTTGGCACGCAGGTCGGCCAGCGCAATGAGCAGTGCGGCGCGGATCTCGTCACTGCTCATCCCGGCCTTGAGGGCCGGATGATAGGCCAGCTTGAGCAGCACATAGTCCAGCCCGGTCAGGAAACGGTCGATGCTATGGTCGTTAAAGATGGAGGGAAACACCTTGTCAGAGTCGTTGGGTAGCCCCATCACTTGGCTGAACTCTTCCACCACGCAGTCGAGAAAACGCCCCTTGGCTCTGCTGTAGTCCACCGGAATGATGATGGTCGCACGGCGGATCTCGTGCTGCGGGTTGGTGGCGAAGTTGGCAAGGCAGAGCCCCTCCTTGAGCGCCATTTTGACCGATGGATCGCCCCCCATGGTGCGGTTGGCCCAGCTCTTCATCTTGCTGTGATCGGTCATGATTAGGGTGAGGTTGGGCTTTGCGGACACCATGCTGATAGGGTGGCCGGTGATGCGGGCCAAGTGGGCCGCCTGTATCTTCACCACGTCAGCTTGCAGCGGCTTGTCACCCGACTCGTTGATAAGCTGCAGCCGGATCGGCTGTTGCCAGCGAGCAAAACGGGTTTGCTTGACTTCGCCATACTCTCGCTCCATGGCGATGGCCAAAAAGCTTTCGACCAGATAGCTGTCGCTCTGCCAGCGTTCATCTGCTCGGGCGTTCTGTCCCGCGAGTAGAAGTAGCAGGGCCAGCAGCACGCGTAACGTGACGCGGGGACGGGCAGCGTGGCTCAAGTTGGCCATTACCAAAGTGGCAATAAAGCGCGGGGCGCTAAAGGGGATGGCGGCAAATGACATGTTTCCTCCCTGAAACGGTTGTCAGCCTAGCGGCTGGCCTTGTCGATATCGCGCCAGGTGAGCCAGAGTCTGAGATCAAACTCCAGTTGATGATAGTCGGGCTCCATGTGCTGGCAGAGCTGATAGAAGCTCTTGTTGTGATCCTTCTCTTTGATGTGGGCCAGCTCGTGCACCACGATCATTTTCAAAAATGGGGGTGGCGCCTCCTTGAACAGGGCGGCGATGCGGATCTCGTTCTTGGCCTTGAGTTTGTTACCCTGCACCCTGCTGACGTAGGTGTGCAGACCGAGGGCATCCTTGATCACGTTGATCTTGCCATCGAACACCACCTTTGACAGGGGGGCCGAGCTCTTGAGATAGCGGTTCTTCAGCTCCATGGTGTAGGCGAGCAGCGCCTTGTCGCTCTGGATCGGGTGGCTTTCCGGATAGCGTTTGGCCAGTACATCACCCAGTTTGCCCGCGCTAATTAGTTGTTGTACCTGGGCTTTGAGGGGCTCGGGATAGCCACCCAGATAGGTCAGTTCCGCCATGGTGTCACTCGTTACATCAAAAAGAGCGTCATTGTAGTTATCTCTGGCGGGCTTGCCTACTGCGGACCGCCGCTGCCAGGCGTTCTGGCGCAATAAAAAGGGCGGCCATTGCAACAATGGCCGCCCTGTGGGGTGCGATGGACGATCAGCGTCGGCGATAGAGACCCGGATCTACCTCTTCGTAGTGGCTGGTTAGGTATTGATAGAAGGCGAGATGGGAGGGGGAGCTGGGTTTTTTAAGCTCCTCGCTCACCCGATCCGGCTTGGCGATGATGAACTTCGGGTTCTGGCGCTGGATATCGGCCAGCACTCGCTCGCGCACATCATAGGGCGGATTGACGTTGGCAAAGAAGAGATAGGCGGACGCCGGCTGGCGATCAGTCCAGAGATAATATTGCGGCTGGATGCCATCGACCCAGATCTTGTCGCTTGGGACTGTCTCGGCCTTGATGCGATCGACCCGTACCTGCGCCGCCGGATTGAAGGGGCGCCCCTTGAGGGTCCCTTCCCAGGCGTTGTTGATCATCAGCAGCAGCATGGCCAGCGTCGCCAGCCAGGGGGTGGCACTGCGCACATCCCAGGCGCGCCAGAGGGGGATGAGGATCAGCACCGGCAGCGCCCACAGCAGACTGGTGCCGAGCACCTCGTTGACTCGCTCGAGGGACCACTCCTTGGTGCTCCAGCCAAAGGCGAGATGCTGGGCCAGCAGCCAGCTGGCGGTCAAGACAACTAGCGAGATGCAGAGCAGGCCGATGGCATCTACCTGCTGTTCGCTGCGATCCAGCAATACCGCCAGCGGCAGCACTGCCAGTTGCAGATAGAGCACATCGTAGTGATCGAACACATGGCCGGAGACCGAGTTGGCGATCAGGGTGAACAGCACCCCAAACAGGGTTGCCAGCAGAGCGGGCAGATACCACTCCTGACGGCGGCTCAGCATCAGGATGATGAAGGCGGGCAGCAACATGATGAGGCCGGTGCGCAGCAGGCCGACGGCGCCCACCATGGGGGAGAAGCCGTTGCCATAGCTCCCTTCGAAGAAGATGTCGAAGGCGTAGTATTTGAAGGCCGCCAGCAGTTCATGCTGCTGGAAGTAGGCGTAAAGCGGGCCGCCAATCAGCGCCAGCCCCAGCAGGCTGGAGATGAGCAGCAAGATGGCATCGCGCCACTTTTCATGCAGACACCAGTGGCAGAACAGCACCAGATACCAGGCACCCCAGAAGGCGCCGTTGTTGGTGCGCATCCAGGCGACGATGGCGAAGGTGAGAGCCGCCACCAGTGCGGGCCACCAGCGAAATCCCTTGTCCAGCAGCAGGGTGATAAAGGCCCACTGGGCGATGAGGGCGAGGTGGAAGGTCCAGTCCTCGGTCATGTTGCCGTAGTAGTAACGGGTGCCGTAGAGAGCCAGCACCGCCAGCATGGCGCCGAGGCGCGCCTTTAACGAGAGACCAAGCTGGGCAAAGGCCTGCCAGCTGGCCAGCAGTCCGAGCCAGCAAAGCACCCACTCCAGGGCCCAGATCCCGACAAATCCCCCCAGACCGTAGCCCAGCGCATCGAGGGCGAAGATCATCGGCCCCTTGATGTCGATCATGTCGCGATAGAGCACACCCCCTTCGCTCCACATCTTGCCCATCACCGCGAACAGCGAGGCATCAAAGCCCGGCGCCATGGCGTGGAAGAGCGGGTTGCGCAGACAGAAGAGCAGCGCCAGCAGGGCGGTCAGCAGCACGATGGCTGGCTTGATGCCCGGGTTGACGCGAGGAGGGGTGAAACGGATGGAGTGATTCATGAAGTCGCCTGTTCCTGCTGCTGATCTTGAAAGCGGGCCTATCTTGCCGAGCTAGTGAGTGCGATGCAATGGGGCGGGCCCGTGTGGGGCAAATATTCTCGAAAAAGCCCGGTTCTTGCAGGGAACCGGGCGCTGGCTGCGGCAATATTGGCCGTCAGGGGGGGGATGTGGCAACCGCCATCCCCGCTCTGTGTCAACTGATGTACTCAAGCAGGGGCGGTTGCGCTGCCAGTGTGGGCAGATGGCGGGCCCAGCGAATAAAGGCGTCGGCCAGGGTGATGCCGAGCTCCTGATTGTGCTGGGTCAAGGTGCGCGCCAGTGCGGTGTAGCCCTCCTTGCCGGAGGCGGTATAGGCGCTCGACACCCCGCGATAGACCTGTTCGGCATTGACCGCTTGCCACTGGCCGGGGGCGGCTTCCCACTCCAGTCGGGTGATGCGCTGGCCCTTGGGCAGACTGGCTTGATAGGTGAATCGCACCCCTGCGGTGTAGGGGAAGCTGCCATTACCATTGCCGAGCACGCCGTTGTTGGTTGCGTTGTCGATGGCATTCTCCAGCGCTTCCGCCAGCTCGTGACCGTGCACCCGATAGAGGGTGAGGGGAATGGCAAAGGGCAACAGGCGACCGGCAATATCCGCTTCGCTCAAGGGGCCTGGCTCCAGCGAGCAGCGCACGCCACCGGCGTTGTGCAGGGCAAAGTCCACCTCACCCACCTGCTCGCGGGCGGCGGTCAGCATGGCGCGGGCCACCAGCGGGGCAATGTGGCTGCCGTGGGGCAGGGTGGCATCCGGTAGCCGCTGATGGGGCAGTGGCGCCACCAGCCGGGTGACGATGCGTTGGCTCATGGTCTCGATCTCCGGCCGATAGCGTTTGGCCAGATGTTGTTCAAGCTGTGGATCAGGCTCGCAGAAGGTGAGCCCGGCGGGTGGGGTGGAGGCAAAGGGCCAGGGCTGCCAGGGGAGCCACTCCAGCTGTCCCTGACTCTGCACGACGCGGCCCGCCTCATCGAAGGTGAGCTCGCAGACACCGAGGCAGAGGGCGCTGTGGCCAGCGTGCAGAATGGCCACCCCGTTGTTCATCAGCGGATAGGTCCCTTCACTTTGCAGACCCAGCGGCGCGAGATCCCCCAGCAGGCTGTGGGTGTGGCCGCCGATGATGAGGCTGAGCTCGGGGAAGCGCTCGGCCAGCAGCTTGTCCTGATCCAGCCCGAGGTGGCTCAGCAGCACAATATGCTGGATCCCTTCGCTCTTTATCTCCCGCAGCACCTTGGTGAGGGTGTCGGTGACCGCGTGAAAACGGGTGTGAGGATCCGGGTTGGCGATGGCGGCCATCTGGGCGAGGGTGATGCCGAGCAGCGCAAAGGGAACCCCGTCGATCACCCGGCGATGCCAGGGCTGATGGGCGTCGTAGAGGTGAGGGATATCCCACAGCCCGAGGGTTGTGTCGGCTGGCTCCTGGCTGTTATCCAGATTGGCGGCCAGCACCGGAAAATCGAGCTGGCGCAAGAACTCCACCAGCGGGCCGTTGCCCAGATCGAACTCGTGGTTGCCGAGCACCATGGCATCGGGGGCCAGCATGGCGAGCAGGTCGGCGTTAGCGCGCCCTTTGAAGCGGTTGAAATAGAGAGAGCCCTGAAAGGAGTCACCACCGTGCAGAAACAGAAAACGCTGACCGGCTGCTGCGGCTCGGGTGCGCAGTTGGGTCAGTCGGGTCAGGATCCGGGCATAACCGCCGCACTGGGTGCGCCACTGGCCTTCACCGACAGGGGAGAAGCTCATCGGCGCGCCATCGAAGTGGGAGTGGCAATCACTGAAATGGGCAAGTTGAACCGTAATACTCATCTCGGTCCTCCTTAGGGGGAAATGAGCACCGAGTCTACTGCAAACGGGGGGGAGGATACCAGCCCGGCAGGGTGCCGGGCTGGTCAGCGATCAGGCGGGCACCATGATCTGGGTGGCGATGATCACCACCAGCAGGCCGACGCCCACTGGCAGGGAGGTACGTTTGACCACCTCGAACGGCGAGAGCTTGCCCATCCCCGCACAGGCGACCACCACACCGGAGACCGGCGAAATGGTGCGACCCAGGTTGGAGGCTTGCAGCATCGGGATCACCAGATAGGCCGGGTTGATGCCAAGGCTGCTGGCCAGGTTGGGGATCAGCTCCACGAAGGCGTAGAAGGGAGCATTGCCCGAGCCGGTGGTGAAAGCAGCCAAGGTGGTGATCACCACCAGTGACAGCATCATGATCATGCCGCCCGAGCCGAGATCCTGGGCGTGGGTCAGCAGGGTGTCGATAAAGCCGATGGTCATCAGACCCTGGGCGAACACACCGGCACCGACCAGCAGCATGACCACACCGGCGAAAGCGTCAGCCATGTTGCGCCAGCAGACCTGCAGACCGTCCAGCAGCTCCTTGCCATTGCGGATACGGACGAGTTCCAGCAGGCTGGCCAGCACCATGCACATCACGATGATGGTGACGATATCGAGCTGCGGGCCCCATTTGCCGTCAAATATCAGCACCCCGATGATGGGGGTGAACGGCAGGATGGCGTAGAAGGCGGGGGCGCTGGTCAGCAGATCACCCGGGGCGACCGGCTCATTGTGCTCGCCGGACTTCTGGTCAAGGTAGCGCTGCCAGAAGAAGTGGGTCACCGCCATGCAGGCGATCGCCACCAGCGAGATGGGCAGAGTCAGCTTGAAGGCGAAATCCAGCAGCGGCATGTTGGCGGCTTGGGCGGCCATCACCACGTCACCGGAGGTCGGTGACAGAATGATGGCGGCTGGCGAGGCGCACACGGCCGCAGCCGCGCCACGGGAGATCCCCATGTTGACCATCAGCGGGAACAGGGTAGCCATCAGCAGTACACCCAGACCGGTTGCAGAGCTCACCGCCAGCGACATGGCGCAGGCAACCAGATAGGCTGCCACCAGCAGGATATAAGGGGACTTGATGATGCCGAGTGGTTTGCTGGCCAGCTTGACCAGAATGGTGTTGGCGCCAATATGGCTCATGTAACCGGCGAAGCCGCACAGCACCATGATCAGCATCCCCAGTCCACCGCCACGGTCATTGAGCAGGAAGCGGACGTATTCGAAGATATCGGTCGCGATGTAACCGGTGCTGACTACCTTGCTCGGTAGGACCGGCTTGCCCATCATGGCGGTGATGACCAGCAGCAGCAAGCCGCCGCTCAGCAGCACCCCGGTCGCGGAGTATCCTTTGAAAATGGCACGGCCCACCACCAGGGTGACCAGGGTGCCAACGATGAGTTCCAGCATATGTTGCCTTCTGATTGGATGAAAGTGGAGAGAGTCTATTCCGATAGGGGTAGAGTGGCGACGGAAAACAGGATGTTGTGTGAGCTAAATCAACGTTTAACCCTGCGAACAGCATTGAAAGACAGGTAAAGGCACTTCACCCAGCGGGGTTGGCTACCTCGCGATTCTGGGCCAAAGCGGGAACGTAGGGTCTTTGCGAGCGGTGGCTCAATGAGGAGGTAGATCAGTGCTTTTTTGCCAACCGTTATTAAAAATGATCATCTTATTCAGATAGATGGTCATAACATCAAGGTGAAAAACGACCTCCTCGACGGACAGCACGGCAGTCGCTCTGCTCATTAAGCATACAGATTTGGCCGTATGTCATACTCTGCTCACGCAACCTGTGAGCGTGCTCTGATTTCTAGGCACATCATTGTATTGCGCCGACTCGTCGTCACACATAGGCTATACCCGTCATCTGTGTGGCGGTGGGTTTCACCAAGATTGGTACTCCGCCCGTGCAATCAAGGAAGGTCGTCTGGCATGGTCAGCAAGGTTTATGGAGTGGTGGGGGTCGGGTTGTTGCTGTTGCCCCTGATGAGTCAGGCTCAGCCGAGCCGGCCGCAAGTGGTGCCAGAGTCCCGCATCAATGTCCGTTTTTATGAGGTCAATGTAACCAGCCCGGATCAGCTTGCTCGTGCAATAGCCCAGAGTGCTCCCAAAGTGAATGGCAAGCCCGTGCTCGGCAAGGCGAGTTATCAGGTGGACTGGCAGCTGGATACCGAGCAGTTGCCGGGGCACTGCCAGCTCAACCGGGTGACGGTCACGACCAACGCCACCGTGTTGCTGCCTCGCTGGCGTCAGAGCGCGAACAGTCACGATCCTGCCCGTCAGCGCTGGGGACGATTGCTCTCCAGCATGTTTGATTACGAATCCCGCTTCAAGGAGATGGTGCTGCAAGGGGCCAATCAGGTGGGCGGCGCCATTGCGGCAC
The DNA here is from genome assembly GCA_041319085.1 of Aeromonas veronii. Classification (NCBI taxonomy): domain Bacteria; kingdom Pseudomonadati; phylum Pseudomonadota; class Gammaproteobacteria; order Aeromonadales; family Aeromonadaceae; genus Aeromonas; species Aeromonas veronii. The sequence continues at coordinate 1,903,887 of CP101033.1, forward strand.
TACCCGGTCATGCGGATTGTCAGGCGCTGCGCTATGCCGCGTGGGCGGCGGGCAGTGGCGAACTGAACAAGGTCAAAGGGCGATTCGACGGTTTCCAGCGTCAGACCGGTTACGGCGAACAGCTCGGGGTGCACTGGCCCAAATGATACCAGTGGACGTATCCAGCTGATGGCGCCGGCACATGACTAAAATGGTAATCCTCGTACTCACATAGCCCGCTTTAAGGTCGGCTGTAACCGCGTCAATAAAAAAGTCATGGCTTTGGACGTAGTGTTCTTGCCTGGCGATAAAATCAGGTCGTAAATGAAGTGTTTTTCATGTCGATTTCATTTGGCTGCCGCTAAATAACCTGTCAACTAATCGACATATAGAGATGGGATGGCGTTGGCGATGTTGTTGAATGAGCTTAACGGGCTAACTAGCCCGTTAAGCAATATGAACATTTATTTGTTATGCCGCTCATAAAGCCGCTGCACCACATCCTCTAATCCCAGCCCTTCGTTTTGCAGCAGCACGGTGAGGTGGTAGAGCAGATCGGCAGATTCGTTAATGAGTTCCTCCCGATCCTTGGCCATGGCGGCCAGCGCCACTTCAACACCCTCTTCACCGACCTTCTGGGCGATGCGCTTGGTGCCTTTGCCGTAGAGGCTGGCGGTGTAGCTGGTGGCCGGATCGGCCCCTTTGCGGGCGGCCAACACCTGTTCCAGCTCTGCCAGAAAACCGAGGGGCGGCACCGGGTGACCATGGAAACAGGAGGTTGTCCCTTTGTGGCAAGTGGGGCCGACGGGGTTGGCGGCAATCAGCAGGGAGTCCTGATCGCAGTCGGTGCTGATGGCCACGAGTTGGAGCACATTGCCCGAACTTTCACCCTTGGTCCAGAGCCGCTGTTTGCTGCGGCTAAAGAAGGTGACCTGACCGGTGGTCTGGGTCTTTTCCAGCGCCTCGCGGGTCATAAAGCCCTGCATCAGCACCTCGCCGCTGGCGGCATGCTGAACGATGGCGGGGATCATACCGTCACACTTTTCCCAGTCGAGCTGCTCGGCAAGGGGGCGCGCGCTGGCGGTTGTTTGTGTGTTATCTGAGAAGTTATTCACGGATGGCGACTCCTTCGGTTTTCAGCCAGCGTTTCAATTCGGGAATGGGGATCAGGCCCTTGTGGAATACGGAGGCGGCCAGCGCCCCGTCCACATCGGCGAGGGTAAAGGCATCGCGAAAGTGTGCCATGGCACCGGCGCCGCCGGAGGCGATCAGCGGCACCTTGCAGACGCTGCGCACCAGCTTGAGCTGGTCGAGATCATAACCCTGACGCATGCCGTCCTGATTCATCACGTTCAGCACGATTTCACCCGCGCCGCGTTTTTGCACCTCCTGTACCCAGTCGAGGGTGTGCCAGGCGGTGGTGCGGGTGCGACTCTCGTCACCGGTAAACTGTTTGACCTGATAGTGGCCCGTGTCGGCGTCGAAGTAGGAGTCAATGCCCACCACCACGCACTGCACGCCAAAGCGCTCGGCCAGTCGGCTGATCAGAGTCGGGTCGGCAAGGGCCGGAGAGTTGATGGAGACCTTGTCGGCGCCAAATTCGAGGATCTGGCGGGCATCCTCCACGCTTTTGATGCCACCGGCGACGCAGAAGGGGATATCGATCACCTCCGCCACCCGGCTCACCCAGCTCTTGTCCACCACCCGCTCGTCGCTGGAGGCGGTGATGTCATAGAACACCAGCTCGTCAGCCCCTTCCTCGGCGTAGCGGCGCGCCAGCTCGACAATGCCGCCCATCACCTCGTGGTTGCGAAACTGAACCCCTTTGACCACCACACCATCTTTCACGTCTAGGCAGGGGATAATGCGTCTTGCCAGCATCAGTTGCCTCCTCTGGTATCGGCTGCGGGAGCTTGCCAGCAGGCGATGGCGTCACCTACCGAGAACTTGCCCTCCAGCAGGGCGCGGCCAAGGATGATCCCCTTGACGCCGGAGCCCTTGAGCGCCTCGATATCCGCGATGCCGCCAATGCCGCCGGAGGCCTGAAAGGCGACGCCCGGGTAGCGGGCGCAGAGATCCCGATAGAGCTCGACGTTGGTGCCAGCCAGGGTGCCGTCACGGCTGATGTCGGTGCAGAGCACATGCTTGAGCCCGGCGGGGAGGAAGCGCTCGATCAGCGCCTCGATGGTTACGCCGCTGTTCTCCTGCCAGCCTGCCACCGCGATATGGCGATTGCCCTGCTCATCGATATTGACGTCCAGTGCCAGCACGATCTGCTCGGGGCCATATTTCTCCATCCAGCTCGCTACCAGATCCGGGGATTTGACGGCGGTCGAGCCAATGACCACCCGGCTGGCACCGGCGGCCAGCAGATCTGCCACATCCTGTTCGGTGCGCACGCCTCCGCCGACCTGAACCGGCGCTTCGGTGGCCGACAGCAGTTGGGTCAGCAGGGGCAGCTGGCGCGCCTTGGCATCCTTGGCACCGTCCAGATCCACCAGATGGAGCTGCACCGCCCCCTGGGAGACATATTCGTCGAAGCGGGCCTGCGGGCTGCTGCTGTATTCGGTCTTCTGCTCGTAGTCTCCCTGATAGAGGCGAACTACCTGACCGTTGATAAGGTCAATTGCGGGAATGATCATTCAAAGCTCCAGAAAATTTTGCAGCAAACGGGCACCGGCTGTGCCTGAGCGCTCCGGGTGGAATTGGGCGCCGAAGAAGTTACTGTGCTCTGCAACCCCGGCGACAATCGCGGTAAAAGGCTTGCCGTAGTCGCAGGTCGCCAGCGTCGCTTCTGTCACCTCCAGCGCATAGGAGTGCACGAAGTAGAAGTAGCTGCCGCTCGGGATCCCCTTGAGCAGAGGATGGGTCTCGTCGTGCTCAATCTGGTTCCAGCCCATATGGGGCAGGCGCAGATTGCCTACCTCCATCAGCCGGATCTTGCCCGGCACTATGCCAAGGCAGTCGATCAGCCGCTCTGCCGAAGTCTCTGTGCCCATGCTCTCTTCGGAGGCCTCCGCCAGCATCTGCATGCCGAGGCAAAAGCCCAGCAGCGGCTGCTTGGCGGCGCGAATAAGGGGCACCAGCCCCCGTTCGTTGAGGTTTTTCATGGCGGCCACCGCGGTGCCGACACCGGGCAGGATCAGCTTGTCGGCCTGCTCGATATCGGCCGCCTGGCTGGAGACCAGCGGCGTCACGCCGAGGCGCTCGAACGCCATTCTGACCGAGGCCAGATTGGCGCAGCCGGTGTCGATGATGACCAGTTTTTGCTTGTTCATCGTGTTTTACCCATGTCGATTGGCGAGATTTGCACCATCAATGCGGTATCGATAATGACCAGCTTCTGCTTGCTCACATCCATCACAGCACTCCCTTGCTGGAGGGAAGGTCGCTTCCTTCCACCCGAATGGACTGACGCAGGGCGCGGCCAAAGCCTTTGAACAGCGCCTCCACCTGATGGTGGGTGTTGCCTCTGCCCACCTTCATCTGCAAGGTGATGGCCATGGCATCGGAGAGTGAGCGGAAGAAGTGGGGCACCATCTCGGTGGCCATCTCGCCCACGTTGTCGCGGCCAAAGCCGCTCGGACAGTCGAATACGAAGTAGGGGCGACCGCTCAAGTCCAGCGCGGTGCTCACCTCCAGCTCGGTCAGCGGGCGCGCATCGATCACTGCCTGCACTTCATCCATCGCCAGCACGAAGCCGAAGCGGCCGATGCCGCGCTTGTTGCCAAGGGCCTGACGCAGCGCCTGACCCAGCGCCAGCCCCACATCTTCCACCGTGTGGTGATCGTCGATATGCAGATCGCCGCTCACTTTAAGCTTGAGGCGGAATCCCGCGTGGGTGGCTATCTGATCCAGCATGTGATCGAAGAAGCCGATGCCGGTGGCGATCTGGTTGCCACCACTTTTATCCAAATCAACGGCCACCTGGATGCGGGTCTCCTTGGTGTAGCGCTCCACCTCGGCCACGCGCCCCTTGGAGAGTAGCTGATCACGGATGGCGAGCCAGTTGTGATCCTGCGGGTGGTAGCGAATACCGCCAATGCCCATGTTCTCGGCAAGTTGCAGATCGGTCTGGCGATCGCCAATCACGAAGGAGTTGGCAAAGTCGATGCGACCGGAGGCGAGGTACTCCTTCACCAGCCCGAGATGGGGCTTGCGGCAGCTACAGCCGTCGGTGGGGAAGTGCGGGCAGATCAGCACCTGTTCCCACTTCACCCCTTGCGATTCAAACAGGTGCATCATCAGGTCGTGAGGGGGCTGGAAGTTCTCCAGCGGCAGGCTGGCGGTGCCCAGCCCATCCTGGTTGGTCACCATCACCAGCACGTAGCCAGCAGCCTGCAACTCGCGCAGCACCGGAATGACCATGGGCTCGAAGCGCAGCTTGGCGAGGCTGTCCACCTGCTTGTCGGTCACCGGCTCTTCAATCAGGGTGCCGTCGCGGTCGATAAACAAAAACGGGGTCTTCATCGCTACATCCTTGTCTTACAAAGTGGGAGAGGGCAGATCACGCAGTACCGCCAGCACGGCATCCATCTCGCCCTGATAGCCGATGGTGACGCGAATGCTGTTATCCAGGCCCGGCTTGCTGGAGAAATCCCGCAGTATGATGCCGGCGGCCTTCATGGCAGCAAAGACGGTTGCGCCATCCACAAAGCGCACCAGCACGAAGTTGCCCTTGTCCTCGAACACCCCTTTGACGCAAGAAAGTTCGCCGAGCGCGGCCTTGAAGGCGGCTTTTTGCTTGTTGAGCTCTATCACTCGCTCGCGCATCAGCTCCAGTCCCATGGGGGAGAGAGCCTGCGCCGCGATCTGGGCGATGGGCTCGGGGATGGGATAGGGGGCGATCACCTTGGCCAGCATGGCGATAACCTCGGGGTTTGCCAGCGTAAAGCCGCAGCGGATCCCCGCTAGGGCAAAGGCCTTGGAGAGGGTGCGGGTCACCACCAGATTGGGGGAACGGGCCAGCAGGTCCACCACAGACGCCTCGGGGCAGAACTCGATATAGGCCTCGTCCACCACCACGATGGCGCGATCCCGAGCTTTTTCCAGCAGGGCGATAAGGCCGTCGCGCCCCACCAGATCCCCGGTGGGGTTGTTGGGGGAGCAGAGAAACACCAGCTTCACGTCACTGAGGCGATCCGCGATGGCGGGCCAGTCGGGCTGGCGGCCGGCAGTCAGCGGCTGCTCGACGATACCGACGCCGCAGGTCTCGGCGCTGATGGCGTACATGCCGTAGGTGGGCGGGCAGATGAGGATCTGATCTTCACCCGCTTCGCAGAAGGTGCGAATAAGCAGCTCGATGGCCTCGTCGGCGCCACGGCTCACCAGCACCTGATCCGGATTAACCCCGGCATAGGCGGCATAGCCGTGCACCACCTCGGCCGGTTGGCACTCGGGGTAGCGGTTGAGGCGGCTCCCCTCGATGGTGAAGGGATAGGCCTGTGGCGCCTCGTTGGCGTTGAGCCAGACGTGGCCCTTGCCGCCGATACGGCGGGCGGATTGATAAGGGGTGAGGGCCCGCACCACGCGGCGCGCCAGATTGGCAATGCTCATGACAAATCCTTCTGCTGTGCTGTTTGTTGGGACGCTGCGGCCAGGGCGTTCAACCTGAGGGTGACGGCATTTTTGTGGCCATCGAGCCCTTCGGCCTGAGCAATGCGCTCGACAATGGGGCCAAGGCCCTGAATGCCACGCTCGCTCAGCTCCTGCACCGTATAGCGGCGCTGATAATCGGCGAGGCCAAGGCTCGAGCAGGTGCGGGCATAGCCATAGGTGGGCAGGGTGTGATTGGTGCCGCTGGCGTAATCGCCGACCGATTCCGGTGTCCATGCTCCCAGAAAGATGGAGCCGGCGTTCTCGAGTTTCTCCAGCAGATCACGGGGGGCGCGGGTCTGCACGATCAGGTGCTCCGGCGCGTAGGCGTTGGAGATGGCACACGCCTCGGCCAGATCGTCACAGAGGATCACCAGACTACTGCCGAGCGCCTGGGCGGCGATATCGCGGCGGCTCAACTTGGCCAGCTGGCTCTTGATTTCGCCAGCGATGGCATCGGCCAGCAGTGGCGAGGTGGTCACCAGCACAACCTGACTGTCGGGGCCATGCTCGGCCTGGGAGAGCAGATCCGCCGCCACGAAGGCCGGGTTGGCGCTCTCGTCCGCAATCACCAGCACCTCGGAGGGGCCAGCGGGCATGTCGATGGCGGCGCCGCGCCAGTCGCAGGAAACCTGCCCCTTAGCTTCGGTCACATAGGCGTTGCCCGGGCCGAAGATCTTGTCCACCTTGGGAATGCTTTCGGTGCCGTAAGCCATGGCCGCGATGGCCTGGGCGCCGCCGATGGCGAACACCTTCTCGACGCCGCAGGCGCGGGCGGCAAACAGGATCTCGTCGCTTGCGGGGGACGGGGTGCAGAGCACCACTTCACGGCAACCGGCGATAGCAGCCGGAATAGCCAGCATCATCACGGTGGAGGGGAGCGGTGCGCTGCCCCCCGGCACATAGAGACCGACCCGGTTGATGGGCTGGGTGCGCAGCTCGCACACCACCCCGGGCTGGGTTTCCACACGCACTACCGGCTGCACCTGCGCGGCGTGGAAGGTGCGAATATTGGCGATGGCCGCCTCGATGGCGTTTTTGATGTCGTCATCCAGTCGTGCGCAGGCAGCTTCAATTTCGGTTTCGCTGACGCGCAACTGTTCACGGGGGGCGCGCTCGAAGCGCTGGCTCAGCTCGCGCAGGGCCTCATCGCCCCGGCTGCGCACCGCTGCAATGATATCCCGCACCACGGCACCAATATCGGCCTCGTCATTGAGGGCGGGCCGGGTCAGCACATCGGCCTGCTGGGCGGGGGAGAGGGTCTTCCAGATCAGGGTCTGCATGATGTCCCTTCCTTATTCCATCATTTTTTCGATGGGCAGCACCAGAATTGAGCTGGCACCGAGGGCCTTGAGCTGCTCCATGGTCTCCCAGAACAGGGTCTCGCTGGAGACGACGTGCAGCGCCACCTGATTGGTGTCACCGGCCAACTGCATGATGGTGGGGCGCTCGGCACCCGGCAACAGATCGGTGATGGCATCGAGCTTGTCTTTGGGGGCGTGCAGCATGATGTACTTGCTCTCGCGCGCCTGCTGCATCCCCTGAATGCGGGGCAGCAATTTGTCGATGAGCTTCTGCTTGGCATCGGACAAGGGGTTGGGCGCCTGCACCAGTACTGCCTTGGAGCGGTATATCACCTCTACTTCTTTCAGGCCGTTAGCCTCCAGTGTCGCGCCAGTGGAGACCAGATCGCAGATGGCATCGGCGAGACCCGCGCGCGGTGCCACTTCCACCGAGCCGCCCAGCATCACGCTCTTGAAGCCAAGCCCCTTTTCGTCAAAGAAGCGCTTGAGCAGCCCGGGGTAGGAGGTGGCAATGCGTTTGCCGGCAAGGCTCGCTGGCCCTGTGTAGGTCACATCTTCCGGCACCGCCAGCGAGAGGCGGCAGCCGCCAAAGTCCAGCTGCTTGAGGGTTTTGACCTCGAAGGGCAGGCCCTGTGAGGCGCGAATAAGCTGCACCTCTTCCAGCACGTTCTCGCCGATGATGCCAAGGTCAACCACCCCTTCCATCACCAACCCCGGGATGTCGTCATCGCGTACCCGCAAGATATCGATGGGCATGTTCTCGACATGGGCGATAAGGCGCTGCTCGCGCAGGTTGATCTTGAGGCCACAGCTCTTGAACAGGGCTTGGGAGTCCTGGCTCAGACGACCGGACTTTTGCATGGCGATACGCAGACGTTGTGTTTCCATTTGCTCGATTTCCTTCTAGTCAAAAACGAAAAAACCCTCGGAAGTGTGTGCTTCCGAGGGTTTATGAATCTTGCGGTCCTTTTGGAAGTCACCAGTTAAGTGTCTTCCAGCAGTCAACCTCCTGAAAGACTAGTCGGGATGATGATGGTGGTGATGAGTCTTCAGGTTGGTGAACTGCATGTAATAAATCCTTTACAAAATAAGATGTCGTAGTTGACGCCTCATTTAAACTACCTGCCTTGACAGAAAATGCAACCCGAAATTGTGATTTGATCGATTAAAGTTGAGAAAACGGTTTTCTGGTCGATAACTATACAATCACCCCTTGCAGGAGTCGCCATCATGCCTAGCCAGGACCTATTGTTCCCCATTTTGCCCCGGGCGCCCGCCGCGCCCGGCAGCGAAGAGATCAAGCGGGAAGTGAACCAGATCAGCAAGAAACACCAGCTGCGCAAGACCAGCACTGACAACAGTGACTCCCAGCAGCGCCAGCAGGCATATAGCACGCCCGCCAAGCGTGATCAGCCGAAGGCGGAAGAGGACGATCACAAGCCGGATCCCGACCATCAGATCGATCTGTTCGTCTAGGCAGATTATCTGTCCCGCTTTTGCCACGCTTTTGGCATAATGGCCGCTTTTGCTGCGGGACGCCCTTTTGACCATCCAGACCCTGTTCAAGCCAGATGGCCCTCTGGCCAGCCATATCGATGGTTTCAAAGCCCGCGCTCCCCAACTGGAGATGGCTGAAGCGGTCGCGCGCGCCATCAAGAGTGGTGGCCGTCTGCTGGTGGAGGCGGGGACCGGTACCGGCAAGACCTACGCCTATCTGGTCCCTGCGCTGGAGTCCGGCAAGCGGGTGGTGATCAGCACCGGCTCCAAGAACCTGCAGGAGCAGCTCTTCTATCGGGATCTCCCGACCATTACCGGTGCGCTCTCCTACACCCCGCCAGTGGCTCTGCTCAAGGGGCGCAGCAACTATCTCTGCATCGAGCGGATGAACCGGCTCTTGAGCGAATCCCATCTGCAAAAGCCTGAAATCCTGAACGATCTGGTGAAGGTCAAATCCTGGTCCACCGCCACCGATAACGGCGATGTGGGGGATATTCCGGGATTGCAGGAGAACGCCGAGATCCTCGCCCACGTCACCAGCACCAACGACAACTGTCTCGGTCGCGACTGCCCCTATTACGACGACTGCCATCTGGTGGTGGCCCGTCGACGCGCCATGGACGCTCAGGTGGTGGTGATCAATCATCACCTCTTTTTCGCCGATATGGCGGTGAAAGACACCGGATTTGGTGAGTTGGTACCAGAAGCGCAAGTCTATGTCTTTGACGAGGCGCATCAGCTGCCGGAGATCGCCACCAACTACTTCGGCAAGTCGGTGGGTAGCCGTACCATTCAGGATCTGGCGCAGGATATCCAGCTGGCCTATCGGGCCGAGGCCCACGACATGGCCCAGCTTGGCAAGGCGGCGGACCGGCTCGCTATCGCCAGTCAGGACTTGCGGCTTGCCTTCGGAGTGGATGGCGGTCGCGGCAATACCCGCGACATGCTGCGCCAGCCGCTCTGGGGTCAGGCCTTGGCTCGTCTCAACGATGCCATCGGGCTCTGCTACGAGGTGCTGAAACTCGCTCTCGGCCGTGGCGAGCAGCTGGATCACGCCTTCGAGCGCATCAGTGAACTGCGCACCCGTCTTGGCGAGGTGCTGGCGGTCAACCAGACCGGTTTCTCTTACTGGTACGACTGCTCACGGCTTCATTTCACCCTCAATCTGACGCCGCTGTCGGTGGCCGAGCGATTCAGTGCCGAGGTGCAAAGACCGGAAGTGGCTTGGGTCTTCACCTCCGCCACTCTGACGGTGGATATGCGTTTTGATCACTTCAAGGCCGAGCTGGGTCTGGCGGGTAGCGCCGAGCTGATCCTCGACAGTCCGTTCGACTATGGCGAGCAGGCGCGGCTCTGTGTGCCCCGCTATCTGCCGGAGCCCAACGCCTTTGGTCGTGGCGAGCTGCTGGCCAATCTGATGATCCCGCTCATCAACAAGACACCGGGCGGCTGTTTCTTCCTCTGTACCAGTCATCAGGTGATGCGTCAGGTGGCCGAAGTGCTGCGCCGGGAGATTGGCCGCACCGTCTTGTTGCAGGGGGAAGACAACAAGCAGCGGTTGCTCAAGGAGTTTGTCGAGAATGGCCGGGCCGTGCTGGTGGCGACCAGCAGCTTCTGGGAGGGGATCGACGTGCGAGGGGCGGCGTTGTCGTGTGTTATCATCGACAAACTGCCGTTTGCCAGTCCCGATGATCCGCTGCTCAAGGCGCGGGTGGATGATTGCAAGCTCAAGGGGGGCGATCCCTTTGCCGAGCTGCAGTTGCCCAAGGCGGTGATTGCCCTCAAACAGGGGGTGGGGCGGCTTATTCGTGATCGCAGTGATCACGGGGTGCTGGTGATTTGTGATCCACGGATGGTCAACAAACCTTACGGTGCCACTTTTATCAAGAGTCTGCCCGCCATTCCTCGCACTCGGGAGTTGGGGACGCTGGGGAGCTTTTTCGATCGCGGTGAACGCGGTGAATAAGTGTGCCGCCAGCTAACAGATTTGAACAACGGGTGAGCATATCTCGCTTGCCGGTTATGTAATTGACTGATTTTATAGAGATTGGAAAGCATGAACGAGTTGAAGATCCTGGCCGTAGATACCGCCACCGAAGCCTGCTCCGCCGCCTTGCTGGTGGGTGACAAGCTGTTCTCCCGTTGGGAGGAGGCGCCACGGGATCACACCCGAAAAATCCTGCCCATGGTTCAGGCTGTGTTAGAGGATGCCGGGATAAGTTTGAGCGACCTCGATGCCATCGCGTTCGGCCGCGGCCCGGGCTCCTTTACCGGCGTGCGGATCGGTATCGGGGTGGCACAAGGTCTGGCGTTTGGTGCGGGTGTCCCGCTGATTGGCATCTCGACGCTGGCCGCCATGGCGCAAGGGGCCTATCGACTGGATGGCGCCCAGCAGGTGCTGACCGCCATCGATGCGCGAATGAACGAGGTCTATTTCGGCCGCTATGCGCTGCTCGATGGCCGCATGCAGCTGGTGGGTGACGAGGTGGTGAGTGATCCCGCTGAGCTGGTTGAAGCCCGTGGCAAGTTGGTGGGTCGGGTGACCTGCGTCGGCACCGGTTTTGAAACCTATGGCGAGACCCTGAGTGGTTTGGCCGATGAGCTGGCGGTGAGTCAGGTGCGCTTCCCGGCGGCAGAAGATATGTTGCCGCTGGCCCGCGCCGCTTGGCTGGCGGGGGAGGCGGTGCCGGTTGAGCAGGCAACGCCGGTCTATTTGCGTGACAAGGTGACCTGGAAAAAACTGCCGGGTCGCGAATAAGGGCAGGAGCGCTGACTTCATGTCGCTCTTGCCGCTCATCAGCTGCAACACAAGCGGGTGGCCCGACAGGCCACACTGGCAACAGGAGAGTGAGATGATGCGTAAGACCAGAAGCGACATGATGAAACGCACTATGGTGGTCGGGGCGCTGGCCCTGCTGCTCGGGGCCTGCAGCTCGGTCCCCAAGGAGCTGGCCTATGAGCCAGAAAACCAGCTGGTGGCCTATCAACCCGCCCTTGGCGGAATGGAGGGCAAACCGGCCCGCTGGAGCGGCGTTATCTCGGCGGTGCACAACAAGGCGGATCAGAGCGTTATTGAAGTGGTCTATCTGCCGCTCAAGTCCAACGGTGTGCCGGAGCAGACCGAGCAGAGCCCGGGTCGCTTTCTGGCCATCATGAAGGGTTTTGTCGATCCGACCCTCTACGCCAAGGGGCGCAGCCTGACGGTGCTTGGCACCATAGGCCAACCGGTGTATAGCCAGATTGGCGAGCACAAGTACCGCTTCTCGGTGCTCAATGTGACGGGCAGCAAGCTGTGGCCGCCAGTCAAGGAGGTGGAGGTGCGCTATATGGACCCCTACTTCTACGACCCCTTCTATGATCCCTTCTGGCCGAGACGGCCGCTGCGTCGCTAAGGCTTGCCATGATTAACGCTATGATGAGCACCATGCACGAGCGGCTGCTGACCCTGGCAGATGGGCGGCGGGTAGCCCTGCTGGAGAACCCATCCGCTGAGCATGATCAGCAGGGCAAACCCCTGTTGATCGCCTTGCATGGCTGGCTCGACAACAGTGCCAGCTTCTTGCCGCTGGCGCCGCATCTGGGGGATTTTCACCTCATCTGTGTCGATCTGCCGGGGCACGGTCACTCCGATCACAAAACCACCCCTTATGTTTTTGTCGACTGGCTGGACGATCTCTACCAGATCGTGCAGGCGGCGGGCTGGTCGCGCTTCACTCTGCTCGGTCACTCCCTCGGGGCGTTGATCGCCTCGGCCTATGCCGGGGTGTTTCCCGAACAGGTAGAGCGGTTGATCATGCTGGAGGGGCTGGGGCCGCTCAGCCAACCCGATGAGGAGGTGCCCTCCCAGCTGCGACGAGCGATTTTAAACCGCAGTCGCACCCGGGAACGCACGGCCAACGGCTTTGCCTCCATCGATGAGGCCGTAGCCGCCCGTTGCAAAGTAGCGGATATCACGCCGCAGGCGGCACATCTTATCTGTGAACGGCAGCTTGAGATGAGGGCAGGGCGCTGGCACTGGCGCAGCGACCCCCGCTTGCGGGATCTTTCACCCCTGAGAATGAGCGAAGGGCAGGCTCGGGCGCTGATGGCGGCTATCCGTTGTCCGGTGCTGTTGATTCAGGGGGAGCAGGGCTTTGCCGCGCTGGAAGCCCAATGGCAGGCCCGTCAGGATGCCTTCCAGCAGATCGAGCGGGTCAGATTGGGTGGAAACCACCATTTTCATATGGAAAATTCGGTTGATACGGCCGTTTGTATCGTAAAGTTTTGTCAAGTTCGGTAGAATCGCCAGCTTTCAATAATTCCAGGTTTGTTTTCTCCCTCACATTTTCCTGTTGTTAATTTGCTGTTAATTGATGTTGCGCTGTGTAAATATGTGCGGCATTAGAGCATCAGCTTAAAACAACCGATTAAAATGGATGTGAACCGGGACGGAGGCAACACAGTGAGCGCACAGGTGCTAGTTATGCAGGAGAAGTTTGTGGAAAAAGTCTGGCTGAAACGTTATCCGGAAGGGGTTCCCGCCGAGATCAATCCAGACCAATACAGCTCCCTGGTCGAGATGTTCGAATCCTCGGTGACCCAGTTCGCCGATCAGCCCGCCTTCGTCAACATGGGCCAAACCATCACCTATCGCCGGCTGGAAGAGCAGTCCCGCGCCTTTGCTGCCTACCTGCAAAACGAGCTGAAGCTGGAGAAAGGGGATCGGGTTGCGGTGATGATGCCGAACCTGCTGCAATATCCGATCGCCGTGTTCGGCATCCTGCGCGCCGGCATGATAGTGGTCAACGTCAACCCGCTCTATACCCCGCGCGAGCTGGAGCATCAGCTCAAGGACTCCGGTGCCAAAGCCATCGTCATCGTCTCCAACTTCGCCCATACCCTGGAAAAAGTGGTCTACGACACCCCGATCAAGCACGTTATCCTGACCCGGATGGGGGATAACCTGGGGCTGGCCAAGGGCACCCTGGTCAACTTCGTGGTCAAGTACGTCAAGAAGCTGGTGCCGAAATACAATCTGCCCCACGCTACCACCATGCGTCAGGCCCTCTCAAAAGGGCGTTTTCTGCAGTACATCAAGCCGGAGATCACCAACGACGATCTCGCCTTCCTGCAGTACACCGGTGGCACCACAGGCCTCTCCAAAGGGGCCATGCTGACCCATCGCAACATGATTGCCAACGTCGAGCAGTGCCTCGGCGTCTACGGTCCCATGCTGGAGCGCGGCAAGGAGTTCGTGGTCACCGCATTGCCGCTCTATCACGTCTTTGCCCTAACCGTGAATTGCCTGCTCTTTATGCGTATCGGCGGCAACAACCTGCTGATCAGCAACCCGCGCGACATCCCGGGCTTTGTCAAAGAGATCAAGAAGTACCCCTTCACCTGCATTACCGGGGTCAACACCCTGTTCAATGCGCTGGTCAACAACGAAGAGTTTCAGGGGATCGCCTTTGACAAGCTCAAGCTGACCATCGGTGGCGGCATGGCGGTGCAACGTGCGGTCGCAGAGAAGTGGAAGACACTGACCGATACTCCGCTGCTGGAAGGCTATGGCCTGACCGAGTGCTCGCCACTGGTGAGCGTCTGCCCTTACGATCTGACTGACTACAACGGCTCCATCGGCCTGCCGGTCTGCTCCACCGAGATCCGTCTGGTGGATGATAACGGTCAGGTGGTTCATGCCCTCGGTACCCCCGGCGAAATGCAGGTACGCGGCCCGCAGGTTATGACCGGTTACTGGCAGCGCCCCGAGGCGACCGCCGAAGTGATGCAGGATGGCTGGCTCTGTACTGGCGATATTGCCGTGTGCGACGAGCAGGGTTTCTTCAAGATCGTCGATCGCAAGAAGGACATGATCCTGGTCTCCGGTTTCAACGTCTATCCGAACGAGATCGAAGATGTGGTCGCGCTGCACCCGAAAGTGCTGGAAGTGGCCGCCGTGGGTGTGCCGCACAAGGTCTCCGGCGAGCTGGTGAAGATCTTTGTGGTCAAGAAAGATGCAAAATTGCAGGAGGACGAGATTATTGCCCACTGCCGCAAACATCTGACTGCCTATAAGGTGCCGAAACTGGTAGAATTTCGTGACGAACTTCCCAAGACCAATGTGGGCAAGATCCTGCGCCGCGTACTGCGCGACGAGGAGATTGCCAAGCAATAACCGGATTGTGGCTGCAGACCTCTCTGCAAACCAGCGCCGTCGTTATGCAAAACCGTGGGTCAGCCCACGGTTTTTTCTTTTTGGCCCTGATCAACTGCGCAGGCACAGATGCACTATCAACTTATCACTCAGCAAGCCGACCTGGAGCACTATCTCGCTGCTCTGGCCGACGTTCCTCTGGCTATCGATACTGAATTCGTTCGCACCCGCACCTACTATCCCCAGCTTGGCCTGTTCCAGATCTATGATGGCGAGCGTCTGGCGCTGCTGGATCCGCTCACCCTGGATCTCTCCCCCCTCTGGCAGCGACTGGGCAGGGAAGGGCAGATCGCCATCCTGCACGCCTCTGGCGAAGATCTGGAGCTGATCCAGCATCAGGCGGGCCACCTGCCCAACCAGATGCACGATACCCAGCTGGCTACCGCCTTTCTCGGTTACGGCGTCTCGGTCGGCTTTGGTGCGTTGGTTAACGAATTCCTCGGGGTCGAGCTGGAGAAAGATCAGGCGCGCACCGACTGGCTGGCACGCCCGCTTACGCCACGTCAACTCGAATACGCGGCGGCGGATGTCTTCTACCTGATGCCGCTCTACGAGAAGGTGATGGCCAAACTGCGGGAAAGCGGCAAGTTTGCTTGGTTCGAGCAGGAGTGTCAGAACCACTCCGCCCGCAAGACCCAGGGTAGCGACCCCCGTCAGGCTTACCTTGAGATCGTCAACGCCTGGCAACTGGGGCGCCGTGAGCTCGCCATCCTGCGCGAGCTGGCTGCCTGGCGCCAACAAGAGGCGGTACGCCGCGATCTGGCCCTCAACTTCGTGGTCAAGGAGCTGCACCTGTTCAAGGTGGCGGAGCGTCGTCCGACCTCCATGCGCGACCTCAACGAACTGGGGCTGGCCCCCATCGAGATCAAGATCCATGGCAAGCGGATGCTCGATATCGTCGCCCGCGCCCAGCAGAGCGATCCTGACAGCTGGCCCGAGCCCATTCGCCGGCTGGTGGACTTCCCCCAGTACAAGGCCGAGCTCAAGCGCATCAAGGCCATGGTGGAAGAGAAGGCCAAGGCGAGCAATATTCCGCCCGAGCTGATTGCCAGCAAGAAGATCATTCACCAGTACTTCACCTGGAGCTGGCGGATGAACGATGAAGAGCGGGCCCGCAGCGACAAGCCGATGCTGCTGCAAGGGTGGCGTCATGAGCTGGTAGGTCATCTGCTGGCACAATAAGCCATCTGCATGCTGATGCTGTGAAGCAATCCTCACCCTAGGGTGAGGATTTTTTTTTAGGGGAATTCAGCAGCCGTCAGGATCCGAGGACGGGCAGCATCCCGATTCTGGCAGCCTTGTGGTCGTGCTGTTTTCTCGGCAAACAGGGTCTGCTGCGAAGCGGGTTAACGGCGGCGCTTAAGGGTGCGGCTCACATAGTGCAGGCCGCTCTGGTATTCGCCGTTCACTGCCTTGAGTGCCAGCTCCAGCGCTTGGCTCGCCAGTGCGTCGTGCTGCTGGGGGAGGGAGTTGATGCCAAAGGGGAGAAAGTCGAGCAGCCGATCGTCTCCGAAGGTGGCCATGGCGAGCTGGCTCATATCGGTCTCTTGTTCCAGCTCTAACTCCAGCAAGTAATCGAGTACCCCCTCCATCAGGATATAGGAGGTGGTGATCAGCGCTTCGGGTAGTTGGCCCAGCTGCTGGTGCAGATCTTTGATCAGGCGATACCCCTCAAGACGGGAGAAGTGATCCCCCTCGCACAGGTGGCGAGCCGCACGGTGGCTGGCGACTGCCTGCTCGAAACCGGCTTTGCGCTCCTGACTGATCGTGAGTGCTGGCAGCGCGGTGATCAGGGCGATATGGCGCAAGGTAGGGGTGAGCAGGGAGCTGGTGAGATCAAAGCACGCCTTCTCGTTTTCACTGGCGACGGTGACGAACTGATCGGCGGCCATGGCCCGGTCGATGGCGAGGATCTGACTGCCTTGTGCCTGCAACGTGCCATAGAAGAGGTCGTCGGGGGGCAGGCAACTGGCCACCAGCAGGGCATCCACATGGCGGCTGGCCAGCATCTGGGCCAGCTCCTTTTCGGTGGCGGGATCATCTTCCGAGCAGACGATCAGCAACTGATAACCTTGCGCCCGCGCCCCCTGTTCCAGCCGCTTGGCCAGTTTGGCGTAACTGGCGTTCTCAAGGTCGGGCAGGATAAAGCCGAGGGTCTTGGTCTGGCCGCCACGCAAAGAGGCGGCGCGGCTGTCCGGTTGGTAGTTGTGGGCGGTGACCACTGCCATCACCTTGTCACGGGTAGCCTGGCTGATGCGGTATTGGTCGGCCTTGCCATTGATCACATAGCTTGCCGTGGTGCGCGAGACACCGGCGAGGGCGGCGATTTCATCCAGTTTCATCATATTGGCTCTGTTTGAGTTGCAAGGCCCACGGTCACTGCCGGGTGAGGGCACCGAAAAGTGTGCGCGGGATCATATCATTGAAAAGCACTCTTTGTGGGTACTTGATCAATTCGCTGAAACGATTCAGTCTGAGTGTAAGTGAAACGATTCAGCCTGTCAGCAACGAAGAGTTCCAGTGGCCTGAAAATCGCATTCCGATCATAGACAACGACGATCGGGTCTATTGTCAGCTGACGAGTTACCAGAATGTTCAATTGTGATGTACCGGCTCGGCCGGAACCTGATGGAGAGTCTCTATGTTGAAGTTGGCACGAGAGCAGATCTTGCTGGGACAGTCGGTGGCGACCAAGTCGGACGCCATTGCCCTGCTGGCAGGCAAACTGACTGAAGCCGGTTTGGTGGATTCGGGCTATGTGGATGGGATGCTGGCCCGTGAAGCGCAACACGCCACCTATCTTGGCAGTGGCATCGCCATTCCCCACGGCACCACCGACACCCGCCATCTGGTGAAGCACACCGGCGTCATGGTGGCCCAGTTCCCCCACGGCATCGAGTGGGATGAGGGGCAGATCGCCTATGTCGCCATCGGCATCGCCGCCAAGTCTGACGAGCATCTGGGCATTTTGCGCCAGCTCACCCATGTGCTGGGTGACGAGCAGGCGGCCGCGCAATTGAAACAGGCCAGCGATGCCGACACCATTATCAATATCCTGACCGGTGCCACTGCAGCGAAAGAGGTGCAATACCTGACCTTGGCAGATTTCCCGGCCGACGATCGCGACCAGCTGTTGCTGGGGGCGGCCGCTCGTGCCAAATCTGCTGGTTGGGGCGATGCCGCCATGGTGACGGCGCTGCTGGCAAGCGAACCTGCCTATCTGGGCGAGGGCGTTTGGTTGGCCCGTGCGCAAGCCGCCCAAACCGGCTGGGTGCTGGCCACCCCGAGCAGCGTACTCACCGCAGGTGAACAGCCGGTCAGCGCCCTGCTGCTGCTGTGTGCCGCAGATAGCAGCCATCTGCCGCAACTTGAGAATCTGGCCAAACTGGCAGCGGCCGATCAGCTGGCCACGCTGGTGAGCAGCGATGGTATTGCCATGTTGCAGGCGGGGCCCGCGAGCGGTCTCAGTGAAACTTTCACCATCATCAATCCCCACGGCCTGCATGCCCGTCCGGGCGCCATGCTGGTCAAGGTAGCCAAAGAGTTTGAATCCGACATCCGGGTTACCAATCTGGATGGCAGCGGCGAGGCGGTCTCCGCCAAGAGCCTGATGAAGGTGATCGGCCTTGGCGTCAAGTGCGGGCACCGTCTGGCATTTCGCGCCGAAGGGGCGGATGCGCAAGCGGCTCTCAAGGGGATCGGTGAGGCGATCGCTGCCGGTCTGGGCGAGGGGGCGCATTGATGAAGATTGTCACCATTACCCTCAACCCCGCCCTTGATCTCACCACCCGTCTCGAGGCGATGAGCCTTGGCGAGGTCAATCTGGTGAGCGAGGCCAACCTGCGCGCCGCGGGCAAGGGGATCAACGTTGCCATGGTGCTCAAAGATCTGGGCCGCGAGGTGGGCGTGACCGGCTGGCTTGGCGCGGACAATGAGCAGAGCTTTGTCTCCCTGTTTACTGAGCGCATGCTGGCAGATCACTTCGTGCGCGTGGCGGGCAGTACCCGCATCAACGTCAAGATCTCCGAGCAGTCCGGTCGGGTCACCGATCTCAACCTGCCGGGGCTCACCATCCACCAAGGGGAAGTGAGCGCGCTGGAGCATGCCATCGACGCGCTGGCAGCGCAGGCGGAGTGGTTCGTGCTGGCAGGCAGCCTGCCCAAAGGGGTGGCCCCCGATTACTGTGCCCATCTGATCCGCCTGCTCAAGGCCAAGGGCAAGCAGGTGATCTTCGATTGCAGCGGCGCGGCCTTAAGCGAAGGGATCAAGGCGGCGCCGACCCTGGTCAAACCCAATCTGGAAGAGCTGAGCCAGTGGGCTGGCCGCCCCATCAAGACCTTGAGCGAGCAGGCCGAGTGCGCTCGCGCGCTGCAGGCAAGCGGGATCCCCAACGTGGTGATCTCCAACGGCGCCGATGGTCTGATCTGGTTTGCCACGGATGCCGTCTGGCAAGCCATTCCGCCGCGGATGCAGGTGGTCAGCACGGTCGGTGCTGGCGACTCCCTGGTCGCCGGTCTCGCCCATGGTCTCAGCCTTGGCTGGGCGCCGGAGCAGACCTTGCGGCTGGCCACCGCCGTCTCGGCCTTGGCGGTCAGTCAGGTGGCGGTCGGCTTTAGCGATATCAGTGTGCTCAACCCTTTACTTGAACAGGTGCGCGTACAGCGTCTGGATGCGCTGGCACCGGTTCAATGCAATACCCCCTCAATGGAAAACTCAGGAGATGCCCAATGAAAGCAATCTTGGTTACGGCTTGCCCGGCGGGCATTGCCACCAGCTTTCTCGCTGCAAAACGGATAGAACAGCAGGCCAAACTGGCTGGCTGGGAACTCACCCTCGACGTCGGCTCCAGCGTGCAGCCCCGTCAGGTGCCGAACAAGGAGCAGATTGCCGCCGCCGATCTGGTGCTGGTTGTCGCCAGCGCCCCGGTGGATCTCGCCGCCTATGACGGCAAGCGGGTCTATCAGGGCAGCATGGATCTCGCCCTGCAGGATCCGGCTGCCTTGCTGGAGGCCGCAACCAGCGGTGCCAGCGTCTATCGTCATCAAGCCGCACCAGCTGTCGCCAAACCAGCCGCCGTTGGCAAGCGCATCGTGGCGGTGACTGCCTGCCCGACCGGGGTGGCCCACACCTTTATGTCGGCAGAAGCGCTGGAGACCATGGCCAAACAGCTGGGTTATCAGATCCGCGTCGAGACTCAAGGCTCGGTCGGTGCCCAGAACGCCCTGACTACCGAGGAGATTGCATCTGCCGATCTGGTGTTCCTCGCCACCGATATCGAAGTGGACATGGCCCGCTTCGATGGCAAGCAGGTCTATCGCACCAGCACCGGCGCGGCGCTCAAGAAAACCCGCGCCGAGCTCGACAAGGCGTGGAATGAGGCAAAACTGTATCGCCACAGTGGCGGCAGCCAGCCCAAGAAAGAGGAAAAAGCGGGCCCCTACAAGCATTTGCTGACTGGTGTCTCCTTCATGCTGCCGATGGTGGTTGCGGGCGGCCTTATCATCGCGCTCTCGTTTGTGTTCGGTATCGAAGCGTTCAAGGTGGAAGGTACTCTGGCTGCGGCCTTGATGAAGATCGGTGGTGGCTCCGCCTTCGCCCTGATGATCCCGGTGCTGGCGGGTTACATTGCCTACTCCATCGCTGACCGTCCGGGCCTCGCTCCCGGCATGATTGGCGGTATGCTGGCCAGCTCGCTGGGCGCCGGTTTCCTCGGTGGCATCGTGGCCGGTTTCCTGGCCGGTTACAGCGCCAAGTATCTGAGTGACAAGGTGCGTCTGCCGACCACCCTGGAAGCGCTCAAGCCCATCCTGATCATTCCGTTGGTGGCCAGCCTCTTTACCGGTCTGGTGATGATCTACGTCGTGGGTGGCCCGGTGGCTGGCATCATGAATGCCATGACCGAGTTCCTCAACAACATGGGCTCTGCCAACGCCGTGCTGCTGGGTGTCATCATCGGCGCCATGATGTGCTTCGACATGGGCGGTCCGGTCAACAAGGCGGCCTACGCCTTCGGTGTCGGTCTGCTGGCCTCCAAAACCTATGCCCCGATGGCTGCGGTGATGGCCGCCGGTATGGTGCCGGCACTGGGGATGGGGATCGCCACCTTCCTGGCCCGTACCAAGTTCATCAAGGCGGAGCAGGAAGCGGGTAAAGCCTCCTTCGTGCTGGGTCTGTGCTTCATCTCCGAGGGAGCCATTCCGTTTGCCGCCAAGGACCCGATGCGCGTCATCCCGGCCTGTATGGTGGGTGGCGCCCTGACCGGTGCGCTCTCCATGCTGTTCGGCTGCGAGCTGATGGCACCCCACGGCGGCCTGTTCGTGCTGTTCATCCCGCACGCCATCAGCAACGTCATGATGTATATCGTGGCGATTGCGGCAGGCTCGCTGCTGACGGGTGTCTCCTACGCCATGCTCAAGCGCGGTGAAGCGCAGGCCAAGCTGGCCACGGCCTGATAGCTGTTCCACCTTTAACTCACAATGTTTAATGCCGCCCGGTTGTAAAACCGGGCGGCATTTTTATATGCATTTTTAAACTGAACGGTCGCAAAGTTGGCGGGAAGGGGCTGCTCAAGCATTCGTCTAATCACACGTTACACGCCGGGGCTGCGCGCAAAAAGGGGAGGGCAGAGGGTTGCGCGGTATCGGTTAAGTTGTGATATTGAGGCATCTTTAGTACAGAAGGGTAATAACGATGGAAGCTGCGTTTTGGCATCAGCGTTGGGAAGAGAACCGGATTGGCTTTCATCAGGCGGACTTCAACCACTGGCTGCAATCCTGGTGGTCGGCCCAGCAAGCGGATGAGCCGGTGCTGGTTCCCCTGTGCGGCAAGTCCCGCGATATGCTCTGGCTGAGCGCGCAGGGCCATCCGGTCGACGGTTTCGAGTTATCGAGCCTTGCCGTCAGCCAGTTCTTCAGTGAAAACCAGCTCGCCGCGACCGTGACCGGAGTGGGCTCTTATCAGTGCCATCAGGTGGACAGCCTGCGCATTTTTCAGGGGGATTTTTTCGCCGCCGCCAGTCTGGGCCGCCGTTACCGGCTGGTCTATGACCGCGCGGCGCTGATCGCCCTGCCGACCGCGATGCGCCGCCAGTATGCGGCCCTGATCAGTTCGCTGGTCGAGACCGGTGGCCAGATCCTGCTGGTGACCCTTGAATATCAGCCGGAGCAGCAGAGTCAGCCCCCCTTCTCGGTGGGTGAGATGGAGGTGCGAGCCCTGTTCGAGCGCGATTTTCGTATCGAGGTGCTGGGGCGCGCCGCCGAGGTGGATCACCCGCGGGTGCTGGCGGGCCAGCTCTCCTACTTCGATGAGGTGGCGTATCGGCTGGTTCGCCGTGGCTAACGGGCAGCTAACGGTCGGCCAAAGGGTGATCTGCGCCGACAAATCATCGGGCTGCGCGCTCTTCGCTACCTCCTTTGACATAGATCAACGTGACTGTCTGGGGGAGTGCCTACTATGAGGCTGTTTCTCAATCACTGTTGGCATTGCAAAGCGAGTATTGGGTCTTTCCCGCTTGCTGATCAGCAACTCAGTGTCTGATTTTCACGCTCATGTTCACTTTTGGCGGCTTTGGTCGCAATTGTTATGGTTTTTCCAGCCGACCCTGATGGGTCGGCTTTTTATTGTCTGCGATTTACTGTGGGCAGGAAAAACGGGGGAGTGCGAGGCCTGATCAGGCCTCGAAGGTGGCGGCATTGAGCCGAAATGCCCGTGGATCGTCGATAAACTGGCCGGTGATCCGCTCGTCATGTTCGTGTCCCTGACCATAGCTGCAGAGGATCAGCCGATCGGAGGTGCGCGAGCGCAGCTGGGTGATAAAGCGCACCAGATCGGCGCGGCTCAACTTGCCCACCTCTTCGCAGACCCGTTCCCGCTGATCGAACCCCAGATCCTTGTTGCCGATGCTGACCCACAACCGCTGGCCGCGACTGCGCAGATTGGCATCCCGTTCGCTCAGCTGGGCTTGCAGCCCCGCCTTGCTCTCCTGCCACTGCTGCTCGGTGAATTCGAGCATGGCGAGCGGGAAGAGATCGATAAACTCCTCCACCGCATCGAGCAGGATCTGCGGCCCCGCCACCGGCGACTGGATATAGAAGATCAGGCCCGGGTGGCGATTGAGGGGCAGGTTGCCAGCGCCCACCACATACCCCAGTTGCTGGCGGGTGCGCAGCTCATGGAAGAAAGTAGAGGACATGATGTGGTTCGCCAGAGTGAAGCAGGCGAGATCCCGCGCCCGGGTAGTGCGGGACTGGTAGTAGACCAGCAGTGCCGAGTCTTCGTGATCGCAACCCTGCTCGCGAATAAGGGTGCCCCTGTCCTGAATGGAGATGAGCGGGCGGCGGGTCTCGCCGCTCGGCTTGCTGCTGGTGCCATTGATATCGCTCAGGTGGCGCTCCATCAGGGCGGCCAGCTCCAGCGCTTCGGCGGCAGTCCAGTCGCCGTGTACCAGCGCCTCGACATGCACCTCGCCAAACAGCTGGGCCACGAAGCCGGGCATCTCCTCCAGCTCGACGGTGCGCAGGTGACGCAGCAACTGCTCGAACGGCGGGTTGTTCGGTTGCAGCAAACTGGTGAGCTGGTTAAAGAGCTGGGAGATGGGGCGCGCCTTGGACTGGTTGTCCCAGTTGCGGATGAGCTGCTCCTTGATCTCGGCGAAGCGACCCGGATCCGGATACCCCAGGGTGCGGTTGCCGAGGATCATGTCGAGCAACAGCGGCTGCTTGTCGGCAAAACCGCTCAGGTTGATGGTAAAGCCCCCCTGATGGGCATAGATCTGATAGCCCAGCCCCGCCAGCTCCGCCGGATAGGTGAGGGCGTTGAGATGGTCGGCCAACAGCTCCACGGCAAGGCGCGCCATGGCGATATTGCGCGGATTTTTGACCGCATGTTCGCTGTCGATGGAGATGTAGAGATTGCCCTTGGGCACGCTGAACAGGTGCTCATGGAGGTGCCAGAGGCGAAAACCGGGGCGATCGATAAGACAGGCGGGCATGTCGGCGGCAAGCTCGGGCGTACGCGGATCGAGCCTACTGCTGATAAAGGGGTTGGGCTTGGGTAGCGCCAGCGCCGGATCCGGCTCGCTCTGCTGCCAGCGAATTTTCTCGGCCTCGGTAATGGTCGTCACGCTGTAGGGGGTCTGATACCAGCGGGCCAGCCGATCGGTCGCCACTTCCGGCGCAGTGATGGTGATACGCAGGTTGTGCGGGGTGAGCTTGGCGAGGAAGCGGCGGATCAGCCCCTCGTCATATTCGCGCATCATGTAGTCGCCGTAGAGCAGATCCTCAGGTTGGTAGCTAAAGAGGTTGAGCACCAACCCGGATACGGTATCGAGGGGGCGGCCGCGCTCCTGAAAGCGGAATGCCGATTCGAGCACGGTGCGTTTTTCGTCGTAGCGCCAGCTCTGCAGCCCTTCGCGGCCAATCAGTTTCAGATAGCCAAACAGGGCGGCGAGGATGTCGTCCACATGCTCAAGGCCCAGAGGGGTCAGGCCGAAGTTGACGCCAAAATCCTTGAAGTTGGCGCCACTGATGCCACCGCCCGCCGAGAGCTGGTTGACCCAGCCTTTCGCCTTGAGCAGGGAGAGCAGGCTGCCATCCCCCTCATAACCAATCAGATGGCTCAGGAAGGTGAGGGGTTTTTTGTCGTAAAACGCGTCCACGTTGGGCAAGGGGAAGCTCAGCGACAGCTTGCGGGTCTCCTTGACCGGATTGATGTGGATGTGCACGCCGAGATCATCGAGCCGGTAGAGCGGCATGGTGAGGGTCGGGGTTCCCAAATTGCGATTCAAAATGGGAGCAAAGTAGCGACAGCACCACTGCAACTGGGTATCGATGGATTCCGGCGAGATCATCACCAGCGCCATGCGATCCGCGCTGTAGTGGCTTTCGTAAAACCGGATAAGGTCGGAGCGCAGATCCCGTCCCGGCAGATCGGCCAGGGTATCGAGGTTGCCCACCGAGAATTTTGAGAAGGGGTGCGCCGGATTAACCGTCTCTTTATGCACCTGATAGCTGCGGCGCATGTCGTCCTGCAGCTTGAGGCGATACTCTGAGTCGACCGCGTTGCGCTCCTTGTCCACCCACTCGGGATCAAAGGTGGGGCAGATAAAGAACTGGGAGAAGCGATCCAGCCCTGCTTCGAAGAAGCCGTTGTCGATCTCGAAGAAGAAGTTGGTGAATTCGGTGCCGGTCCAGGCGTTGTTGCTGCCGCCATGACGGCTCATAAATTGCTGGTATTCACCTGGCTTGGGGTAAGTGGCGGTGCCGAGAAAAAGCATGTGTTCCAGAAAATGGGCCATCCCCTGCCGGTCGGCAGGATCGTCAAAATGGCCGGTATTGACCGCCAGCGAGGCGGCGGATTTGTCGGTTTCGGGATCACAAATCAACAAGACCCTGAGCCGGTTGGCCAGCTCCAGAAAATGGTATTGCCGATGGTCATTGGGACTGGCATATGGGCTCATTGGCGTGTGACTCACGTTGGATTTATTTGAATTTAAACATGATTATCGACCCCGCTATCCCGTCAGGCAAACCCTTTTCTGAGAGGTAGCGCAATTGTTTCCACACCCGTGGCGGGGTAAGATCCCCCGGCTATCAAAACAGGCCCGTTGGGCGAGGTTGTAATGAAGATCTATATCATGCGTCATGGCCAGGCTGGCATGAATGCGAAAACAGATGAACAGCGTCCATTGACCGAGCAGGGTATTGAAGAGTCTATCCAGATGGCCCGCTGGTTGGCGCCTCAGCTGATTGGCCCGCTGGATCGGGTGATCCACAGCAACTATCTGCGGGCTCGCCAGACCTGGCAAGCCATATGCAGTGAATTACCTGACGCAGCAGCCGTTGAAGAGAGTGGCGACATTACCCCGTACGGTGATCCCGCTTTCGTGGCCAGCTACCTCACCACCCTGGCGCAGCAACATGATCAGATCCTGATGGTCAGCCATCTGCCGCTGGTGGGTTATCTGGTGCAAAGCCTCTGTCCGGCCGCAGGAGCGCCCATGTTCGCCACCTCGGGCATCGCCTGTATCGAGTGGTACCATGGCAAAGGAGCCTTGCTCTGGCTCGAAGGGCCGCATACAATAGGCTAAAAGTTAATAAAAAGTTACAAATTGAATTTTTTGGGAAGAGGTGGGCGATTTTTCCGGGTTTTTATAAATATTTTACGGAATTAATTCGCAGAAGCTGCTGTCATACGGATACAACTGCAAGAGGTTGCAAACGATGAGAGTGTTCAAGAAGTACCTGCCACTGATGGTGGCAAAGCATGTCAAAACCTTCTTTAAAGGTCGGATTTACATCCATGGTCGGGGGCGGTTTGATTTCCAATCCGGTTTGTTGATGATGCCGAATCCGGCGGATATTCCCCACCGCCAGACTGTCACCGAGGTCAACGAGCTGATCTCCAGACTGCACATGGATGCCGCGTGATGTGCTTCTGAACGTGATATGCCTGCACTTTACGGGCATATTTGTTTCTGGCCGCTGGCATGCGCCCTATGCCCGGCCAGCTTCACACCTTTGTTTATCTCCCGTCGCCCCCTATACTGGCCCGCTGTTGTCTCTTCGGTCTGGATCGTTTCATGCCTCTTGCTTTTCTATTTCCCTTCTCTTGCATTGCCATCTGGGCGGGCAATGGCATCGTCAGCAAACTGGCGGTCGGTGTTCTGTCCCCCGCGGCCTTGGCCTGGTCGCGCTGGGTGGTGGCTGCGCTGGTATTAAGCCCGTTTCTGGCCCGTAGGGTATGGCGTGCGCGTGCTCGCCTGCGTGCAGGCCTTTGGCAGATCGCCATGCTGGCTTTGCTGGGCATGGTGCTCAACCAGACTTTTGGTTACTACGCGGCGCAAACCCTGGGGGCCACCGAGATGGGATTGATGATGGGGCTGACGCCGCTGTTGACCGTGTTGTTCAGCATCTGGCTGCTGCGTGAGCGGCCCACCTGGGGCGCCGTGTTGGGGGCTCTGCTCTCCATCCTCGGCTTGTCTATCTTGCTGGGACAGGGAGACCCGACCCGACTGTTTACCCATGGTATTCATATCGGCTCTGTCTATATGCTAATTTCGGCGGGCACTTATGCCCTTTACAGCGTGCTGCTCAAGAAGTGGGATCTGGGGCTCGACAACTGGTCGCTGCTCTACGGTCAGGTGCTCTGCAGTGTGGTGATCCTGACTCCCTTCTTTCTGCTGGTTGATGGCCAGTGGCCGGATAGTCGAGCTCTGTGGCTGATCCTCTATGCCGGTATCCCCACCTCGGCGCTCTCACCCTGGCTCTGGATGCAGGGGATTACACTGCTCGGTGCTACCCGTACCGCCATCTTTATGAACCTGCTGCCGGTGATGATCGCTGGTCTTGCCATCACCCTGCTGGACGAGCGGCTGACCAGCTATCACCTGATCGGGGGGGGGCTGACTCTGCTCGGTGTCTTGCTGGCACAACTGCTGGTGCGTCCGGTGGTGATGGGTCGCCGCCGGGGGACGATGGCGCCCGGTCCCGAAGAGCCATCTTGCGCGAAAGTGTAGGTGAACCCCGTGGCCCGCAAATGCACCTGCAGTAATGCAGGCGTATACAAAAGTAGGTGCACCGCAGGGACAAAAGGCGCGCATGACGTGATTTGCTAAATGATGTCTGGCCCCATGATCTCGCCATTGAGTGATCATGGGGTCTTTTACCTTTTTCGCCGCCTATCAATCTGTTCTCATCCTGCTGTTTCCGCCGACTTTTGCATGCTCCAGCCCGCCTGATGAGGTATAATGCGGCACTATTTTTATGGGTTCCCCGTGAGCGTGATGAAAGAATTTTTTGCAACCTGCCCCAAAGGGCTGGAAAACCTGTTGGCCGACGAGCTGACCACCCTGGGCGCAGAGCAGGTCCGTGAGACCGTCGCTGGCGTCCACTTCAAAGGCGAACTGGCGATTGGCTACAAGGCCTGCCTATGGAGCCGTTTTGCCTCCCGTATCGTGCTGGTGCTCTCCGAATTCCAGATGAACGACGATCTGGATCTCTATCTGGGTGCCCACACCATTCCCTGGGAAGAGCACTTCTCCGGTACCTCTACCATCGCAGTGGACTTTACCGGTACCAACCCTGCCATTCGCAATACCCAATATGGCGCGCTGAAGATCAAGGATGCCATCGTCGACCGCTTCACCAAGCGTGGTCACGTGCGTCCTGACGTGGACAAGAAGTCGCCGGATATCCGCATCATGGCGCACCTGGGCAAAGGCAAGGCCAATATCACGCTGGACTTGTCGGGCCCGGCGCTGCACCAGCGTTTCTATCGTCAGGGCACCGGTGAAGCTCCGCTCAAAGAAAACCTGGCCTGCGCCATGATTGCCCGTAGCGGCTGGGCTGGTGAGCCGATGATGGACCCCATGTGCGGCTCCGGTACGCTGCTGATTGAAGCGGCCTTTATCGCTGCCGACATGGCGCCAGCGCTGCGCCGCGAGCGCTTCGGTTTTGATCGCTGGCTGCAGCACGATAGCGAGCTGTGGCAGAGCCTGATGATGGAAGCGCAAGTGCGCGCCAAACGCGGCATGCAGCGTTGTGAAGTAAAACTGTTTGGTTGCGATGCCGACAGCCGAGTGCTGCTCAAAGCGCGCGACAACGCCAAAGCGGCCGGTGTGGCGCACCTGATTACCTTCAAGCAAGCCGATGTCACCAAGCTGGAAAACCCGCTGCCTATGCCGACTGTGGAAGGGGAGGCTCGCCAGGTCGGTATGCTGATCTCCAACCCGCCTTATGGCGAGCGTCTTGGCGAATTCCCGGCGCTGTTGGAAGTGCATCAGGCGTTGGGCGATGCCCTGCGTCGCAGCTTCCAGGGGTGGAAAGTCTCCATTCTGTCCGCATCCCCCGAACTGCTCAGCTGTCTGCGCCTGCGCGCCGACAAGCAATATCGCCTGTTCAACGGCGCCCTCGAGTGTCAGCTGCGTAACTACCAGATCGCACTCGACTCGGTGGCCTCCCAAAAAGAGGTGGCGCAGGACTTTGCCAACCGTCTGCGCAAGAATCTGAAAACCCTCGAGAAGTGGGCCAACAAAGAGGGCATCGACTGCTATCGCCTCTATGATGCCGACTTGCCGGAGTACAACGCTGCCATCGACCGCTATCAGGACTATCTGGTGGTGCAGGAGTATGCCGCGCCCAAAGATATCCCCGCCCAGAAGACCCGTCAGCGTCTGCTCGACATGGTTCAGGCCGCCATCAAGGTGACCGGCATGGACGGCGAGAAGGTGATCCTGAAGGTGCGTGAGCGTCAGGAAGGCAAACAGCAGTATCAGAAGCTCTCCGAAGAGCAACACCGGATGGAAGTGCAGGAGTACGGTGCCCGGCTGTGGGTCAACCTCTACGACTATCTGGATACTGGCCTGTTCCTCGACCATCGTCAGACTCGCCGCATGCTGGGTCAGATGGCCAAGGGCAAGCGCTTCCTGAACCTGTTTGCCTATACCGGCAGTGCCACCGTGCACGCAGGTCTGGGTGGTGCCAGCGAGACCACCACGGTCGACATGTCCCACACCTACCTGAACTGGGCACAGGACAACATGCGTCTCAACTCGCTGGTGGGCCGTCAGCACAAGTTTGTGCAGGCCGATTGTCTGAAGTGGCTGTCTGAAGCCGATGATCAGTACGATCTTATCTTTATCGATCCGCCCACCTTCTCCAACTCCAAGCGGATGGACGAGAGCTTCGACGTGCAGCGCGATCACCTGTTGCTGATGCAGCACCTGAAGCGTCTGCTGGCGGCGGACGGCACCCTGGTCTTCTCCAACAACAAGCGTCACTTCAAGATGGATCTGGCCGGTCTCGAGGCTATCGGTCTCAAGGCCCAGAACATCACCCAGAAGACGCGACCGAAGGATTTCGAGCGCAACCAGCACATCCACAACTGCTGGATCATCACCCATGCGCCGGAGCAGGCCGAGTCGTGATGCTGACCCTGTTTCACACCGACGGTTGCCACCTCTGTGAGCAGGCTTGGGCGCTGGTGGAGGAGGCCGGCCTTGCCGCCACCACCCGCCAGTGCGACATCATGGATGATGAGCAGTGGCTTGCCGCCTATCGGGTGCGTATTCCGGTACTGCGTGACGAGGCTGGCCGCGAGCTCGGCTGGCCCTTCACACTGGCCGAGCTAAAAGGCTGGGCCGCCCGTCAGGGGTGAGCGTGATTTGACGATAAAACGGGGGCAGACCCAGTCTGCTGCCCGTTTTTTTCATATGAAATAAGGAATACACATGGCTCTTTTAACCTTGCACGGCGCCTGTTTGTCGTTCAGTGATTTCCCGCTGCTCGACAATGCCGAACTGACCATCGAGCGCGGTGAGCGCCTCTGTCTGGTGGGCCGCAACGGGGCGGGCAAGTCCACCCTGATGAAGGTCATCGCCAGCGAATTGCCGCTGGACGACGGCCGTCTGGTGCTGCAACAAGATTTGAAAGTGACCCGCCTTGAGCAGGATCCACCGGCCTCCAGCGAGCTGACGGTGTTTGACTATGCCGCCGAAGGGCTGGCGGGCGTGGGTGAGCTGCTCAAGCAGTATCACCACATCTCCATGGAGCTGGCGCACGATCCCTCAGACGCAAACATTCGCAAGATGAGCGAGTTGCAAGAGCAGCTCGATTATCAGAACGGCTGGCAATTCGAGACCCGCATCAGTCAGGTATTGACCCTGCTGGGGCTGGATCCTGACGTGACCCTCGACAGCCTCTCTGGCGGCTGGCTGCGCAAAGTGGCGCTGGCCCGTGCGTTGGCCTGCGATCCCGACTTGTTGCTGCTCGATGAGCCGACCAACCACCTGGATATTGAGGCCATCAACTGGCTGGAAGATTTCCTCAAGGATTTTCGCGGCGCCATCGTCTTTATTTCTCACGATCGGGAGTTCATCCACAAGCT
The DNA here is from genome assembly GCA_041319085.1 of Aeromonas veronii. Taxonomy (NCBI): domain Bacteria; kingdom Pseudomonadati; phylum Pseudomonadota; class Gammaproteobacteria; order Aeromonadales; family Aeromonadaceae; genus Aeromonas; species Aeromonas veronii. The sequence goes on from CP101033.1 coordinate 1,934,337, forward strand.
GGCAACCCGGATCATCGATCTCGATCGCGGTGCCATCACCTCCTGGCCGGGCAACTACGACGAATACCTGCAGGGGAAAGAGGAGTGGCTGCGGGTCGAAGAGCTGAAAAATGCCGAGTTTGACCGCAAGCTGGCCCAGGAAGAGGTATGGGTGCGTCAGGGCATCAAGGCTCGCCGTACCCGTAACGAAGGCCGGGTCCGTGCCCTTGAGGCGATGCGGATGGAGCGCTCCCAACGCCGCGAGCTGCAGGGCAAGGCCAAGCTGCAGCTGGACGAGGTCAATCGCTCCGGCAAGCTGGTGTTCGAGACCGAAGGGCTGGGGCTGGACTTTGGCGATCGCACCCTGTTCAAGGGGCTCGATCTGCAAGTGCTGCGCGGCGACAAGATTGCGCTGGTCGGCCCCAACGGCTGCGGCAAATCGACCCTGATCAAACTGTTGTTGGGTCAGCTTGAGCCGACCCGTGGCACCGTCAAGGGGGGCACTAATCTGGAGGTAGCCTACTTCGATCAGTACCGCGAGCAACTCGATCCCGAGCAGACAGTGGTGGACAACGTCGGGGAGGGTAAGCAGGAGGTGATGGTGCGTGGCCGCTCCCGTCACATTCTTGGTTACCTGCAGGACTTCCTGTTCGAGCCCAAGCGGGCCCGTACCCCGGTCAAGGCGCTCTCTGGTGGCGAGAAGAACCGGCTGCTGCTGGCCAAGCTGTTCCTCAAGCCCAGCAACCTGCTGATCCTCGATGAACCGACCAACGATCTGGATGTGGAAACCCTGGAACTGCTGGAAGAGCTGCTTTCTGACTACCCCGGCACCCTGCTGCTGGTCAGTCACGATCGTCGTTTCATCGACAACACAGTGACCGGTTGCTGGCTGTTTGAAGGGGATGGCCGTATCAGCGACTACGTGGGCGGCTATGCTGACATGATGGCGACCCGCGAACAGCAGAGTGTCCAGCAACAGGTCAAGAGTGCGCCGATCAAGGTACCCGAGCCGGTTGTTGCAGTAGCTAACGAAGCGCCGAAGAAGAGCAAGAAGCTCTCCTACAAGCTGCAGCTTGAACTGGAAGGGTTGCCCGCTCGTCTCGAGCAGCTGGAAGTCGAGCTGGATACGCTGCAAAGCGAGATCAATCAGCCCGGGTTCTTCTCCCTGTCAGCCGAGCAAACCCAGCCGAAACTGGATGCGCTCAATGCCGCCGAAGCCGCGCTGGAGCAGGCATTTGCTCGCTGGGAAGAGCTGGAAGGGCTCAAAAATCAGGAGTAAGTTTCTTGTAATTAAAACTTAATCCAGTTCAATGCCTTGTGTCACATAGCCCGATTAGGGTGAAAGTTTTTGTTTGACCGGGTGCGCTCGCAGGAGTAAAGATGAAAGTGACCGATGCAAAATTGGTCGCTTTTTTTGTTCCACGAAGAGGGTCGTAGATGATGAAGAGACAGAAGCGGGACCGTCTGGAAAGAGCTCGTGCTCGTGGTTATCAGGCTGGCGTGGTCGGCAAACAGAAAGAAACGTGTCCGTATCAATGCCTAGATGCCCGTGGGCATTGGCTTGGTGGTTGGCGTGACGCCATGGAAGGGCGGGGCTCAGGCCTCTTCATGAAGTAGTTGGTACTTCATCACTCATTACAAAAGGAAAGGGGCCGTTGTGGCCCCTTTGCGTTAATGCTGTTTTACCACTAATCAGACAGATCAGAATGCGGTGGTATCTTTGAACAGGCCCACTTTCAGATCGGTGGCGCTGTAGATCGGACGGCCGTCGACTTCGACCACGCCATCAGCAATTCCCATCACCAGCTTGCGGTTGATGACGCGTTTGAAGGTGATCTTGTAGGTCACTTTCTTGGCAGTCGGCAGGATCTGGCCGGTGAACTTCACTTCACCCACGCCCAGCGCACGACCCTTGCCGGGGCCGCCTTTCCAGCCCAGGAAGAAGCCGACCAGCTGCCACATGGCGTCCAGACCGAGACAGCCAGGCATCACAGGATCACCCGGGAAGTGGCAATCGAAGAACCAGAGATCCGGAGTAATGTCGAGCTCAGCCAGGATCTCGCCCTTGCCGTGTTCGCCGCCGTTGTCATTGATCTTGACGATGCGGTCCATCATCAACATGTTGGGGGCAGGCAGCTGACTGTTACCCTCACCAAACAGTTCGCCACGGCTGCAAGCCAGCAGCTCTTCACGGGTAAAAGAGTTCTTGCCCTGTTCGCACAGGGAAAGGCGGGCTTCCATGGTGGTATTGTCTACGGTCACGCGGTATTTCCTTCAAATGGGTCAAAGCCGGGCCAATTTAGCTTACAGTTGTTCGCTAAACAACTCCGATCACTTCATCAGCGGCCAAACAGGCGCCCCAACAGGGCTCGCAGCAGTCCGACTTTGGCAGTGGAGCCGTTCAACTCGTCCAACCGCTCCTGAATACGGCCAAACAGGGTATCGGGCATATCAGGCTCACCAGCGACACAGCCGGTCAGCAACTCGATGGCTTCTTCCACATGATCCACCGGGTGGATGTGGAACTGGCCCGCTTCAACCGCGGCAATCACCTCGTCAGAGAGGTTCAACTGCTGGATATTGGTCCCCGGCAGAATGATCCCTTGCTTGCCGGTGATACCGTGGATCTTGCACACCCGGAAGAAGCCTTCAATCTTCTCGTTGACGCCACCAACGGCCTGCACGTTGCCAAACTGATCGACCGCACCGGTCACGGCGAAGTGCTGATAGATAGGCTGGCGAGCGAGGGCAGAGAGCAGGGCACACAGGCCGGTCAGGGAGGCGCTGTCACCATCGATTTCGTGGTAAGACTGCTCGAACACCAGATTGGCCGACAGGGGGGAGGGGTTCTCTGCGCCAAATTTGTTGGAGAGATAACCATGGATAATCATCATCGCCTTGGCGTGTATATGACCGGCCAGCTCCGCTTTGCGCTCGATATCAGCCACATCGCCATCACCAAGGTGGACGGTTGCGGTGAGGCGCACCGGCTCACCGAAGTCATAGGGGTGACCAGAGACCTGAATGACCGACAGGCCGTTGATCTGGCCAATCTCTTCGCCATCGGTTTGCAGCAGGATCTGGCCGTCGATAACGCCCTGATCAGACTGTTCAACCAGATAGTTGAGGCGGTAATCCTGCTCCTCCAGCGCGCCACGAATATGCTCGTCGTTCACCACTTCTGATTCCAGCTCCCGGGCCAGACTGTCAGCCATCCGCATGATGGCGGCCAACTGCACCTCGGAGAGTGACAACCATTCCTGATGGTCACAGAGGCGGCTGGCATGACGACAAAGGGCGGCGAGGGCGGCTGGCGTGAAGTCCAGCAGGTTCCAGCGCTGGCGAACCCAGGCCAGATACTGCAGAAATTCCTGCAGATCCTCTTCAATATTGACCTCGGAAACCAGGTCTGCGCGCAGGAAGATACGCTCGGACATATCCCGATCCAGCATCTGGAACTCTGCCACATCGAGTCTGTCACCCACCAGGATCAGCTTGAGCTTGATCGGAGTCGCCTCAGGTGCGAAGAAGGGGGTCAAGGTTTTCCCTTCCTGATAGGCGTTCCAGTCCAGCTCGCCTTTTTGCATGGCATTTTTCAGTTTGAACCAGAGGTGCGGCTGATCCAGCAGCTCGTCCAGTTGCAAAATGAGGTAGCCGCCGTTGGCTTCGCGCAACAAGCCTGGTTCCAACAGGTGCTGGTTGGCATAGACAGAGCCTTGCTCGGTCTGGTAGTTGATGGAGCCAAACAGAGTATCCCAGTTGAGATCCCGGCCATAAATTATCGGCGCTTCCTGTGCTTCGTGGTGGATAAGCAGGTTGATCAGAATGGGGTGCTGAAACTCCAGACCCAATGCTACGTGAGCCGCCAGATCGGAGAGGAAATCATCGATTTTCGGATCATTGTTCTGCTTGCGCATGATGCGGGTCACGATGCGTTCAGCATCGAGATGGTGGCTCAACAGCTTGAGCAGCTCGCCAACCATTTCGCAAAACTCGACGCCAGTACCCGGTTGCAGTCGCAGCCAGATAGGTTTGTAGGGGTTGTTCAGATTCTCTGTATAGCAGAGATCAAACAGGTCACCATCTTTGCCATTGGAGTCGGCAATCAGCGTCTGGCAAACGCCTTCGTAATCTGCGCCGGGGAACCCGTTGAGCAGCATGACCGGACAGTCACCATCAAAACTGGCGAGACGCTTGATGCCGGAAATGGCTCTGGGCTGCAGCGCCGCAAAGGGGATGGGTTCAAGCTCGCTGAGCATGGGGAACTGTTCAATCGCAAAAGCGGGTTTTAATTGTTCTGATGTTAATTCAGCCACTTAAGACATCCGGTCGAAGATAGGATCAATTGTTGCCATTATACACAGTTCAATAAGTGGTGGCAGGCATCTGGCAGCATCTCCGTGATATGGTAAAGATGGGTGAGAGTCTGAGGGGATACACGGCGAGCTAGCTGAGTTTTCACATGGTGTCTGTTTACCTCATCCTTGCATTGAGCTGCCTGCTGTATATGTCACGGGGACTTTCGCGAAGTAAGTGGCAGAGGTTGAGAAACAGCCGGAGCAGTTTGTGTTGCCGGAAGGACGGGAATGAAGTTACCCCTGTTGCGTGAAGCCGAGGCCACGTAACCGTTCACTGGCAGGGGCTTGACGCACACAACCTGGAGGGTATGGGGTAATCCCGTTTTTTCGATGCAGGTTCGACGACGATCGGCCACTCTTGGGGACAACGCCCCCCAGCCGTTTGGCCATCTCTACCAATGGCACTATGCGTTGACGAAACAGCTCTCCACGATGTGAACACACCCCGTAGCTCCCTTTGCGCCACAGCATATCGTCATCCTTAATGAGCCACTCGCAGGCCCCCTATAGCGCTTCGAGCAGAGCTGGGTTCCTTGTTCTAACTGCTTTCCTTGCCCATGATCGCGAGACAGGTCAGACCGTGGACAGCAAAACCCGAGCGAGTCAGGGCACTTTCAAGTGGGTTTAACTGATTGAGGTGCTGGCCAGCGAATTCCATCAGGGATAAAGGCTGTTGCCTCGCTTGAAATCCGGATCTATGGCTGCAATCTCCACCTGACTCACTTTCATTTTGGGGGCTTGGCAAACCGGGGCGACCAACTATGACTGGCATTAGGCCTTTTTCAGGTAGGCTGCAACCAGTACGATCTGCACGCCGTTGACCTTGCCTTCGATATGGAGCGGGTTGTTGGTCAGGCGGATGCCCTTGAGCAGGGTGCCGCGCTTGGCGGTGAAACCGGCGCCTTTCACGTCCAGATCCTTGATCAGGGTGACGGAGTCGCCCTCTTGCAGTACGGCTCCGTTGGAATCAACGGTCGGCACGCTGTCGTCATCGTCATTAGCCATTCCGGCTTCAGCCCAGGCCTTGTCCTCGTCTTCCATGTACATCATGTCCAGCAGATCCTGAGCCCACACCTCACCCTTGCCGGAGAGTGCTTTCAGTTGGCGCCATGCCATCACCTGCACCGCAGGCACCTGGCTCCACATGCTGTCACTCAGGCAATGCCAGTGGTTGACCACCAGGGTATCCGGTTGTTCCAGTTGACCATGGCAGGTGTCACAAATAGCAACGCTATGATCATCGTCACTGGCGGGAGAGTGAGGCACCACGAAGGCGGTCAGCGTCTGCTCGGCGCTGCACAGTTCACACTTGGCGCCCGCGCGCGCTTGCAGGATGGCGTTGATGGTCATGTTGTTGGTCCCATAGCTAGTGGTAAAGCGGCCCGCGTTGGGCGGGATGCGTAAAAGAGGGGGCGAAATATAGCACATAACCTTGTACTTTGTCAGGTCAGTCATCGGTTGATGGCTGAGAGTGCAAGATGAGCGGCCGCGAAAACGGAATGCAACTCCGGTTTTTTAGGTGTTGCCTGATGTATGGCGAAAAGCGTGCCGGCTCTGTGTAAACAGCTTCAAGGCTAGCCTCATCTTTTCATGCGCCACGTATTCTCCACAAAACACACATTCTCAACACAAAATGATAGGAGCAAGATGACTCGTTTTAAAAATGGCTTATATGCCAACAAACTAAATATTTTTATCATTATTTCAACAGCACGGAGCGATGTTGAGACTCGCTTGATATAACAAAATGATTTGTAGGGATAAAAGCCCACCTTAACTATGGCCAGCGAAGGGGCTTTTTTTGTATTATTCCCCTCTTGACCTTATTTAGCCTAAAGGCTCCTGTACCGGGAGTGGTGACGAGGAAGACATGCAACAGCTTGAAGAAGTAGTCGGCCAGGCCAAGGCCGAAATTGAGGGCGTGAGCGATATCGCTACCCTCGACGAAATCCGGGTCAAATATCTGGGTAAAAAGGGCTTTTTTACTGAGCAGATGAAAGGCCTGGGTGCCTTGTCTGCCGAAGAGCGTCCTGCCGCGGGCGCCGTGATCAACCAGGCCAAACAGCAGGTTCAGGATGCCCTGAACGAGCGTCGTGAAGCCCTCGAAATCGCCGTGCTGAACCAGAAGCTGGCCGCCGAGACCATCGACGTTAGCCTGCCGGGCCGTCGCATCGAGAATGGTGGTCTGCACCCGGTAACCCGCACCATCGAGCGCATCGAGCGCCTGTTTGGCGAGATGGGCTTCAAGGTGGCCCGTGGTCCCGAGATTGAAGATGGCTTCCACAACTTCGATGCGCTGAATATTCCGGCTCACCACCCGGCGCGTACCGATCACGATACCTTCTACTTCAATCCAGATCTGATGCTGCGTACCCACACTTCGGGCGTGCAGATCCGCACCATGCAGCAGCAACAGCCGCCGATCCGCATCATTGCTCCGGGCCGCGTCTATCGTAACGACTATGACATGACCCACACTCCGATGTTCCATCAGGTTGAAGGTCTGCTGGTTGACGAGCATGCCAGCTTTACCGAGCTGAAAGGGATCCTGCACGATTTCCTGCGCAATTACTTCGAGGAAGATCTGACCATCCGCTTCCGTCCTTCCTACTTCCCGTTCACCGAGCCGAGTGCCGAAGTAGACGTGATGGGCAAGAACGGCAAGTGGCTGGAAGTGCTGGGCTGCGGCATGGTGCACCCGAACGTACTGCGTTCGGTCGGTATCGATCCGGAAAAATACTCCGGCTTTGCCTTCGGCATGGGCGTTGAGCGCCTGACCATGCTGCGTTACGGGGTCAACGACCTGCGTGCCTTCTTCGAAAACGACCTGCGCTTCCTCAAGCAGTTCAAGTAAGGGCGAGAGAACATGAAATTCAGTAAATCCTGGGTGATGGAGTGGGTCCGCACCGAGTTGAGTGACAATGCACTGGCCGAGCAGATCACCATGGCCGGTCTGGAAGTGGACGCCGTGGAAGCGGTGGCTGGTCAGTTTAATAATGTGGTGGTGGGTGAAGTGGTCGAGTGTGCCCAGCATCCAGATGCCGACAAACTGCGGGTGACCAAGGTCAACGTGGGCGAAGCCGAGCTGCTGGACATCGTCTGCGGCGCACCGAACTGCCGTCAGGGCCTCAAAGTGTGCGTGGCCAAAGTAGGGGCGACCCTGCCGGGTGATTTCACCATCAAGAAAGCCAAGCTGCGTGGCCAGCCGTCTCACGGCATGCTCTGTTCTTTCAGTGAGCTGGGTATCGACGTCGAAGCTGACGGCATCATCGAGCTGCCGGCCGATGCCCCCATCGGTACCGATATTCGCGACTACCTCAATCTGAACGACGTCTCTATCGACGTGGATCTGACCCCGAACCGCGCCGATTGCCTCGGTATCGCCGGTCTGGCCCGTGAGATTGGCGTGCTCAACAGCGTGGACGTGGTCGAGCCGACCTGGGCACCAGCTGTTGCCACCATCGATGCAACTTTCCCGATCCGGGTTGAAGCAACCGCCGATTGCCCCCGTTATCTGGGGCGCGTCATCAAGGGGCTGAACCTGCAGGCCCAGAGCCCGCTCTGGATGCAAGAGAAGCTGCGTCGTGGCGGCATTCGCTCCATCGACGCCATTGTCGACATTACCAACTACCTGCTGCTGGAATACGGTCAGCCGATGCACGCCTTTGATCTGGCTACTCTGGAAGGGGAACTGGTGGTGCGTCGCGCCCACGCTGACGAGCCGATGACCCTGCTCGACGGCAACGAAGTGAAGCTCAAAGAGACCACTTTGGTGATTGCCGATGCCAAAGGTCCTGCCTGCATGGCCGGTATCTTCGGTGGCAATCGCACAGGTGTCAGTGAGACCACTACCGACATCCTGCTGGAGTGCGCCTTTTTCGCGCCGCTCTCCATCACCGGCCGTGCTCGTGCTTACGGTCTGCACACCGACTCCTCCCACCGCTTCGAGCGCGGGGTGGATCCGGAGCTGCAGGCCAAGGTGATGGATCGTGCCACCCGTCTGCTGCTGGACATTTGTGGCGGAGAGTGCGGCGGCGAAGCCGGTCCGGTCATCGAGGTCAAATCCGATGCCCATCTGCCGAAAGCGGCACCCATCAAGCTGCGTCGCAGCAAGCTCGACAAGGTGATCGGTATCAGCGTGGCTGACGCTCAGGTGGTCGAGATCCTGACTCGCCTCGGCATGCAGGTCACTGTGGATGCTGACGGTTGGACTGCGCTCGCGCCCTCCTGGCGTTTTGATATTGCCATCGAGGAAGACCTCATCGAGGAAGTGGCCCGCATCTACGGCTACAACAACATCCCGAACCTCAAACCCGCCGCCTCTCTGGCGATGGTGGAGCAGGCTGAAGGGCAGGTGACCCTGAAGCGCGTGCGCGACCTGCTGGTTGACCGCGGCTTCCAGGAAGCGATCACCTACAGCTTCGTTGATCCCAAGACCCAGCAAACCCTGTTCCCGCAGAGCGATGCCATCGTGCTGCCGAACCCGATCTCGGTCGAGATGTCCGCCATGCGTGTCTCTCTGTTCCCGGGTCTGGTGCAGGCGGTGGTCTACAACCAGAACCGTCAGCAGCCGCGTGTGCGTCTGTTCGAGCAGGGTCTGCGCTTCATCAAGGACGAAAATGCCGAGAACGGCATCCGTCAGGAGCCGATGTTGGCCGGTATTATCACTGGCAACCAGAGCGACGAGCACTGGGACATCAAAACCCGCTCAGCCGACTTCTTTGATTTGAAAGGGGATCTGGAAGCGGTGCTGGACTTGACCGCCGAAGGGGCCACCTTTACTTTCGAGCGTACCGAGCACAGCGCCCTGCACCCTGGCCAGAGCGCAGCCATCCTGCGTAATGGCGAGATCATCGGTCACATTGGCGTGATCCACCCGAGCCTCGAGAAGAAGCTGGGTCTCAAGAGCCGCGCGGTGATGTTTGAGCTGGAGCTGGACAAGCTGACCCCGGCCAAGGTGCCGGTAGCTGCCGAAGTGTCCAAGTTCCCGGCGAACCGTCGCGACATCGCCGTGGTGGTCGATGTTACGGTTCTGGCAGGTGATGTGCTTGCGGTAATTAAAAAAGTTGGCGGAAATCAGGTAGTTGGAATAAACTTGTTTGACGTATACCAGGGTGCTGGTATGGCAGAGGACAAGAAGAGCCTAGCCATTAGTCTTGTATTGCAAGATACCCAGCGCACCTTGGAGGAGAAAGAGATTGCCGAGACCGTAGACAATGTCGTGCGGGCCCTTGGTGAAGAGTTGAATGCATCCTTGAGGGATTGATCTATGGCGCTTACCAAAGCCGACATTGCAGAGCACCTGTTCACCCAGCTCGGGATGAGCAAGCGTGAAGCCAAAGATATGGTGGAAGCCTTCTTTGAGGAAATCCGACAGGCGCTTGAGCGTGGTGAACAAGTGAAGATTTCAGGCTTCGGTAACTTTGACCTTCGTGAGAAGAATCAGCGTCCTGGACGTAACCCCAAGACGGGCGAGGATATTCCTATCAGCGCCCGCCGCGTGGTGACCTTCCGGCCTGGCCAGAAGCTCAAGGCCAGGGTAGAAAATGTTGAACCCAATGAGTGATAAAAAGCCAGGCAGATGCCTGGCTTTTGTTTTCAGATGACAAAATTCCCAATACTTCTGCTCGGTGCCCTGTTGGCACTGCCGCTGCACGCCAAGCCATTGCAGACTACAGTGCTGCCGCTGGCGCCAGCGACACAAGCCTATGTTGACTCCATCAGCCAGCTGGAGATCTGTTATCCCGCGACCCTTCCGCCCCCTTATTTGTTAGAGGGTGGTGGGTTGCTCAAGGATCGGATCGCCAAGTTGGCTGCCGTGTTGCCGGTCCCGCTCAAGGTTCGCGAACTGCCTGACTGGCAAGCGGCGCGCGATGCACTGCTGCGTGGTCACTGCGACCTGGTACCCCATGTCGGGCCGCTCTCGACCGTGATGCCCGATATGTTGGTCAGCCGTGCCATGATGGAGACGGATGCGGCCATTCTCTACCGTGGTGATCTTGAACATGCGACCTTTCTGGTTCCTGCGGCTACCAGCTCTGAAAAGATGCTCAGGGCGCTCTACCCGAATGCGGTGATCAGGCAACTGCCGAAGGGGGAGGATCTATACATGGCGCTGGAGAGTGGAAAAGGGAATGCCTATCTGGGTGACTATCTGCAACTGCGCTACCTGATGCGCGAGTTTCCTGCCGATGGCTTGCGACTACGCCGGTTGTTGGGGGATGAGATGGTGGTCAGCTACAGGTTGATGATGCGCGACGAGCCGGAGCTGGCCCGCCTGATCGATACCGCCATCCGCTACATGCCTGCCGGCAGTCTCTACGCCGATCTGGGACGCTACCTCGATCAGGGGTCGCTCTATGTCAACCAGTTGCACTTCAGCGATACTGAGCAGGCTTGGCTCTCTGGCCGGGGTCGCACTGTTCGTCTGGTGGTCAATCCAGAGCTGATGCCCTATAGCGGCGTTAATGATCTGGGGGAGGCGAAAGGATGGAGCGCGGATGTGCTGCGCCGGGTCACCCAGGAGACCGGCCTGAAATACAAGCTGGTGCCTGCCGCCAGCAAGGCGGAGGCAGTAGAAAAGCTGCGGCGCGGTGAGGCGGATATGATGGCCGGCTTGCCAGAATCCCCTGCACTGACGGATGAATTTATCTTCAGCCGGACGATCTCCATCAACCGGTTTGCCTTGATCAGCTCGCGCAAGCTGGTTGCCGATCATATCACCCAGCTCAAGCGGCAGCGTATTCTGGTGCCGGAATCCCTCTACGATCCCTCCTTGCTCGGCCAGCTCGGTGATCAGGAGTGGGTTCGCACCGACGGGCTAGAGCAGGGGCTCGCAGCGATCAAACAGGGCAAGGCTGACGCCATGCTGAGCGAGCTTTATCAGCTGCAATATCCCCAGCGCACCAACTTGCTGGAAGGGCTCGATATTGAGGAGCTGGAGGATCGCTTCGGCCTGGGCTTTGCTATCAAGAAAGATCAGACCGAGCTGGCCGGGGTGATGGATCGTAACCTGATGGCCCTGACCAGTAGCCAGATCGATGAACTTAACCAGCGCTGGCGTCGCTTGCTCGTCTTACAGCAGCCCGGCGTGAGCTACGCCGCCTGGTTTGGCTCTATCGCTATGGCACTGCTGATCAGCGGTATTGTCATCGGCGGGATCTGGCGCTCCCGTCAGCAACTGGCACGGGAGGTGGCACAGCGTCACGCCGTTGAGAAGGCGCTGGCCATCGAGAACGAGCTGCGTGAAACCATGTTTCAGGCGCTGCCAGTGCCCGTCTATCTGCGCAACAGTCAGGGCAAGGTGATCAAATCCAACAAGCAGGGAAGACGTCTGGCCCTGCGTTACTCGCAGCAGTTGATATTACCACCGGTGCAGCCCCAGAAGAGCGAAGGGGAGTTGGTGCTGGGGGATCAGGTTTTCGCTTATGCCCAGCATCCGCTGCGGTTGGACAAGCAGGCGCCCGCCATCGATCTCATCGCGCTGTCGGATATCAGCGTGCTGCGTGAGCAGGCCCGTTTTCTGCGTCAGGCTGAGCGCCGCCTGCGCGCCCTGACCAATACCGTGCCCGGCGTGGTGTTGCAGTTTATGTTCGAGCGGGGACAGGTGGGGGCCATCGAGTTTATCAGCCGGGGCTGTTACGAGTTGCTGGGGCTGGCGAGTCAGCAGATCCGCCGTGAGCCCAAACGGGTGTTCACTATGCTTGAGCGCGAGGATCGCCGCCGGGTGCGGCGTGACATGTTCGCCATGTTGCAGGCAGGCAAACCCTTCGCGTTCACCCTGCGTTATCACCATCCGACCAAGGGTGTGCGCTGGCTGCAGCTCTATGGCCGTGGCCGCAGTCAGCCGCAGGGTTGGCGGATCTATGCAGTGATGCAGGATGCCACTGCCCGGGTCGAGCAGGATCAGGCATTGCAACACTCTCATGAACAGGCGCAACAGGCGGTACAGGCCAAGGGCCGTTTTCTGGCCGCCATCAGCCACGAGATCCGCACGCCGATGAATGCCATTCTCGGTTGGCTGGAGTGGCTGGCCAGCACCCCTTTGTCGAGAGAGCAGGATTCGGCGTTGGCGCGAGTACGTCAGGCGGGTGATGAGCTGCTCGGCTTGCTCAACGATGTGCTCGACTTTAGCCGCAATGAAAACCGCAAACTCTCTCTTTCGCCCCAGCCCACTGATTTCACCGAGCTGTGCGAGCACGTGGCGGCGGTGCACTGGACCAAGGCGCGAGCCAAGGGATTACAACTGCGCTTGCAACTGGACCCGGCCCTGCCTGCCCTGCAGTCACTCGACCCCCATCGGGTACGGCAAGTGCTCCACAATCTGCTCTCCAATGCCATCAAGTTCAGCCTGCATGGGGAAGTGGTGCTGTGGGCCGAGCTGGCAGCGTCGACCTTGCGCTTCGGGGTGGATGATCAGGGGCCGGGGATCACCGCCAAGATGCGCCCCACGCTCTTTATGCCATTCGAGCAGTTTGCCGTTGCAGGGCAACTGCGGGCGCCGGGTACCGGCCTTGGTCTGGCAATCTGCAAGCAGTTGATCGAGCAGATGGGTGGCCTTATCGATGTCGAGGGGCGTATCGGCGGCGGTAGCCGCTTCTTCTGCGAGTTGCCACTGAAGCGAGTTCAGCAGGAGCCGGACTGGCAGCCCAAGGTGCGGCAGCTGGCGCTCTCCTTACCTCATGATGAGGCACAAGCCCTTTCGCCCTGGCTTAGTCGATTGGGGATCGCCACCTTCAGCAACGCCGTTGATACGTTGCAAGCGGAGGTGGACGAACAGGGGCTCTACCATTGGGCCTGGCAAGGGGAGTCCTGGGTGCCCGGTACCATTATCACCCTGCTGCAGCCACGATTGACTCCTGGTCAATCGGTCGCAGGCACTCAGCCAGGACGTGGCATGCGGGTGCTGCTGGTTGAAGATCACGATGTCAATCGCGAGCTGATCAGCTTGCAACTGGGGCAACTCGGTGCCAGCGTCATCACTGCCGCTAACGGCCAGCTGGCGCTGGCGATGCTGGCGCAGCACGAGGTGGACCTGGTGTTGACGGATCTGCAGATGCCGGTGATGAACGGGGCCGAGCTGTGCAGCGCGTTGCGCCAATCAACGCGCTGGGCCTGTTTACCAGTCTACGTCATCACCGCAGATCTCAGTGAGCAAGCGGCGAGTGAGCTGCAATCCTGCGGTTGCGATGGTCATCTGGACAAGCCGGTCGCCCTCAAGACGCTGGCGACTTTGCTAAGCCATATTGCCAGAGCGGAGCGCAATGCCATCGCCCCGGCACCGGTGGCCTCGCTGTTGACCGATGAATTGGCCGCCCTTTATCTAAAGGCGACCCGTGACGATCTGGCGGAACTTGACCGCTGTTGCCAAGCAGAAGATGACGTTGGTGTGAATGCGGCTTTACACAAGTTGAAGGGGGCCGCCAGAATGGTAGGCGCCACCGCGTTGGTGACTGTTATCGAAGAGTGGCAGCGAACGCCCCATCCGGCGCTGTCATCAGAACTACACCGGGTATTGGATGAGTTCAGCCAGCCGTTTTCAAAGAGGGCTCAAGATGATCATCAGTGATGAAGAACTATTGGCGTTACTCGACTCGGAAGATCGCGAGGCGGCCGGATTTTGCCCCATTGTGCTCTACGCCCTCGATCGCACCGCCCATGAGCTGGCCAGCGCCATGACATTGCCCTCCTATGTGGCGCTGCGCCGCACTCAACCGGATGCCTGCTGGCAGTGGGAAGGGCTTTTTGCGGCCGGTGCCATCGCGCTTTACGACCCCGCCGCCCATCAGCAGGCGGACTATTTCCCCGAGTTGCAGCAGCATCAGGGGATCTACGCAATCGGCGAGGACTGGTTGGGAGGCCTTGCGGCCAGTTACCGTGACTGGAGCCACTGGCTGGCGGCCAACCAGGTGCTGCTGCTTGAAGACCACCCGTTTCAGGGAATGCAACTGCAACAAGCCATTGCCGCATGGGGGCTCTCCTGCCTGTGGGTGCAAGATGAAGCAGCCTGTCTTGCGGCGCTGGCGGCGGGCGATATCAGTCTGCTGGTGTGCGATCTCAGTCTGGTGGAGCAAGATGCCATCAGCCTGTTGATGAGCCAGCCCCAGTTGCAGGAGGCTGGGCTGCCCATCGTGCTGCTCTCCGCTCATGAACAGACACTGATCGATGGTGCCCGCCGGCTGCTCCATGATGCCGGTTTCAATATTCTGGCGGCACTGGCTAAACCCCTCGACGGCGATGCGCTGCTCAGGTTGCTGCGCAGGCTTTATCTGGGCCCGTTACGGCAGCAGCGGTTGAGTGGCCAGCGTCGCTCTATCCGCCCTTGGCAGGGGGAGGTGCAAGGTCAGCTTGGGCTGCTCTCCAGCCCCGCCACCCCTTATCCGGTCTGGCTGGCGGTAACGGGCTTGCCCAGCCGCTGGGAGGTCCTCAAGGAGTGGCTGGCGGAGCAGTCGCGCCCCCCCTCCGAGCTGACCTTGTTGATCCACCGGCGTGATCACCTGCTCGGCAATGCAGATCGCTTCGCACTGGTGCTGCAAGCCAGTCTGGCGGGGAGCAAACTTGCGCTGCTGCTCGACAACGGTCAGCATCTGCCATTCGATCTGCTGGAGCGTCTGCCGCTGCAAGCCTTGCTGCTGGGACAGGGGATCTTGCCGGAGATGGAGTCCTTGACCGATGACTCCCTGCTGGGACGTTTTATGACCCGGGTCAAGGAACTGGGGATCGCAGTCTACCTGGATGACCCTTACAACCTGCTCGACGTCGAGGTGTGGCGAGCGCGCGGTATGACGGGGCGCTGGTAAGCCATGGCGCGCTACCTCTGCTGGCCGATGCATCGGGAGCGCCTTAGCAAAGGGCTGGATGGCTGGCCCCATCCGGTTTCCCGGGCCGGACTGCCGCTGGCGATGGAGGTTGCCGAGGTGCCCTGTCTGCTGCGCGAGCTGCATGGTGTGGCGCCTGCCCGCATGCTGGCTGCTTACGATGCATTGAGTGAAGAGAGCATCTATCTGCGCTTTATGCGCCCGAAACGGACGCCGCCACCGGAACAGGTCGCCCAATTTCTCAATTACCAGCCCGAACATCAGATCTCGCTGCTGCTGACCGATCTTGCCGGTGAGCCGCTGGCTCAGGCCCAATCGATCCGCCGCTCTCTTCATCCCGATCAGGCAGAATTCTCCTGCATCGTGGCGGATCACTTTCAGCACAAGGGCGCGGGACGGCGCATGCTACTGGCGCTGGCACTGTTGGCCAGGGCGGACGGGATCCGGGAGTGGACGGCAGAAGTTCTGGCCCAGAACCGTCCCATGCTGACCCTGCTCAAGCGCCTTGGCTTGCCGCTGACGCTGGTGACCGGACGGGAGATGGTTTTTGTCAGGCTGGATCTGTCGGTACTGGACGCCTGGTTGCCAGAGCCGCCATCTGCGCCGCTTAAGACCAAGGGCGAATAGTGACACTTTTTTCCCTGTGCTAAGGTCACATTTATTGTGCGGGGATAGACGGAGCAGCTTATGGCGCAGTCATATAAACATATCGTGATCCTGACCGGGGCAGGGATATCAGCCGAATCCGGCATCAAGACCTTTCGTGCCTGCGATGGCTTGTGGGAAGAGCACAAGGTCGAAGATGTGGCGACCCCCGAGGGGTATGCCCGGGATCCTGATCTGGTGCTGCGCTTTTACAACTCCCGCCGCAAACAGCTGCAACAGCCCCAGGTTCATCCCAATCCGGCCCACTATGCGCTGGCCCGTCTCGAGCGGCTGCTGCCGGGTTCAGTCACCCTGGTGACTCAGAACATCGACAATCTGCACGAGAGCGCAGGCAGCAAGAACCTCATCCATATGCACGGCGAACTGCTCAAGGCCCGCTGTCCCGAGTCCGGTCAGGTGATCGAGTGGCGTGGCGATCTCCATCAGGACGAGCTCTGTTCCTGCTGCCAGTTTCCTCAGCCGATGCGCCCTCATGTGGTCTGGTTTGGTGAGATGCCGCTCGGGTTGGATCGTATCTACAGTGCGTTGGCCCAGAGCGATCTCTTTATCTCCATCGGCACCTCGGGCGCCGTCTATCCGGCTGCCGGTTTTGTCCATGAGGCTGGCCTCAATGGTGCGCATACTATTGAGCTCAATCTTGAGCCGAGCGAGGTGGGTAGCCAGTTTGACGAGAAGCGCTATGGCCCGGCCTCTCTGTTGGTTCCCGCTTATGTAGACGAGTTGCTTGAGGCGTGCGGCATCCATCAACCCAGACAGATTGAGGGGCACAACTGGATGGAGATGCGTGGCCCTTAGCGGTTAGCAGATGCCCCGTAAACCATTGCCCAATCGGGCGGGGATATAAGGGGAGCTAATCTGATGCGTTTGCGAGCCCGCCTATGTCTTCAGTGTCTCGATAGTCGCGCCTGCCGCACGTCCGCAGTGGTTGTTGATTTCACTGGCACGCGCTATAACTGTGCTTATACACAGCCTGTGTTTTTAATCATGAAAAGAGCCACAAAAGTACGCATTTACCCCACCGACGAACAAGCGGCATTCCTCAATGCCCAGTTCGGCGCGGTGCGGTTCGCGTACAACAAAGCCCTTCATATTCAGCGGCACATGTTCCAGCGCCACAGGGTTTCACTCAAACCCAAACGCGACTTGAAACCCCTGCTCGCTGTGGCAAAAAAATCGCGCAAATACAGTTGGCTGAAAGAGTACGATTCACAAGCCTTACAGCAGGCGGTGATCAACCTGGATAAGGCATTCGCCAATTTTTTCAACCCCAAGCTCAAGGCCAGGATGCCCACCTTCAAGAGCAAGAGAGGCAGGCAATCCAGTTATCACCCCAATGGCAAAGTGCTGACCGATGCCATCCTGTTACCGAAGATGACGCCCATCCGAGCTGTCATTCACCGAGATATTATCGGCGTGGTATCTAGTATCACGGTCAGCCGTGGCCCGACAGGGAAATACTATGCCTCCATCCTTTGCGATGATGGCCGTGAGGCTCCCGCCAAGCCCTCCCTCATCACAGAGGTGACAGGCTATGATATGGGGCTGTCCCACTACCTCATTGCGTCGAGTGGCAAAAAGATGGCCAACCCGCGCCATCTTATCAACGCCAGTCGCAATCTGCGGCGAAAGCAAAAAGCACTGTCTCGCAAGACAAAAGGCAGTGCCAATCGTAGTAAGGCCAAATTACAGCTGGCCGCCCTGCACGAGCGGGTAGCCAATGCTCGCGCTGATTTTCAGCACAAACTCTCTCGCACGATAGTTGACGATAACCAAGCGATCATCGTGGAGACGCTTAAAACAACCAATATGATGAAAAACCACAAGCTGGCCCGCGCCATTGGCGATGCTGGCTGGCATGGTTTTATCATGAGGCTGGAGTACAAAGCCCAAGCGGCGGGCCGCCACCTAATCAAACTCGATCAGTGGTTTGCCAGCTCTAAACCATGTAGCGAGTGCGGCCACAAGATGTCGGAGATGCCACTTCACCAGCGACAGTGGGTATGTCCAGCGTGTGGGGCAGAGCATGACCGCGACATCAACGCGGCCATAAACATTCGACAGCAAGGAATATTGGAATTAAAAGCGGCGGGGCTCGCCGTTTCTGCCCATGGAGGCCAGCGTAAATCCGTCAATCTGACGGTAGCGGCCTAAGAAGTGGGAAGCCTCGCCGCTTGCGGCGGGGAGCAGTCACGCGATGGCACAGTTGCAAAGGTCAGTTGAAATCGCCACACTGGCAGCCACAAAAAATGGGACGCAGTTGGCGCAAATTACCATGACCGCAGTAAAGCAATGGATCGCTTTTTTTCTCCTGATGCTGGCCAGTGCCGGCGCATCGGCTTCTATCCCCCTGATGACCCTGATATTGCCTGGTGACCAGCAGGTGACCCTCGATGAGGCGGCCCTCTCCGCCTTGCCACAGACCGAGTTCACCACCACTACCCCCTGGACCTTGGGCTCCCACCACTATCGCGGGACAACCCTGTCAGCCGTGCTGGCAGCGCAAGGGATCCGGGATGCCCGCAAGATCGCAGTCTCGGCCCTCAACGGCTATCAGCAGGTGGTGGATCTGGCCCTGTTCGACGGCGTGCCGCTGACCTTGGTGCGCCAGGAGGACGGCAAACCGCTGACCCGGCGCAACAAGGGCCCGCTCTGGCTGCTCATTCCGTTTACCAGCTATCCCGAACTGGACGTGCCCACCATCCACAACTGTATGGTGTGGCAGGTGGCTCGCATCGAGATCGTTGATTGATGGGGCTATCCCGCCACAAACTGCTTTTGGTTGCGGTGTCGCTGTTGTTTCTGCTCTCCTCGGGTAGCAGCCTCTATCTGCAGCATCGCCAGGAACAACTGGTCGATACCTTCTACCGCAATATCCACTGGAACATCAGCCAGGTGATGCTGAAGTCCCAGCGTTTTCTCTACGGTCTGCAGCTCTACCGGGCCGGTGGGCTTGAGATGGCTACGTTGAGCGTTGATTATGATCTGCTGTGGAACCGGCTCGATATCTTTCTCATCAGCAGTGAAACCGCCGAAGTGCGTCAGCGCCATGGACTCGGCAAGGCGCTGGCCAGACTGTTTGAACTGATCAGGCAGCTCGAACCCCAAATTGAGGCAGGTGTACTGCGCGAGGGCGCTGAGCTTGTCCGTTTGCAGGAGGAGCTCGCCAGCCAGACCCGTCTCATCGAGCAAATAGGGGATCAAATACTCTCCGGCCAGGAGCGGGAGCGTTCGGTCAGCCAGATCCGCAGCAGCCTGTTCTGGCTACAGATCTGGCAACTGATCTTGCTGCTGACCGGTGGCGCCCTGGTGGCCGCGCTCATTCGTGCCAATCTGGAGAACCGCCGGCTCGCACTGATCGATCCCCTGACCCAGCTTGGCAACCGGCGCGCCCTGCAGGAACAGCTTGCCAACACCTTGCAGATGGGGATGGCCACTGCCTTGGTGGTACTCGATCTCAAGCGCTTCAAGCAGGTCAATGATCTGCTTGGCTATCAGATCGGGGATCGGTTGCTGCAGACAGTAGCAGACAAGTTGCAGCAGGCTCATGGCTGTCACGCCTACCGGCTTGGCGGTGACGAGTTTGCCGTGGTGTTGACCACGGTGGACGGGGACTTGGAAGCCCGTATCGATGCATTGGTTAGTCTGCTCCATTTCGAATTTGTGACCCGGGAGTGCAGCTTCGAGCTGGCTTGTCGACTAGGTGTTGCAAGGGTGACGAAACAGGATGCAGATCGGCTGCTGGATCAGGCCATACTGGCCCTTAATCAAGCCAAGCGCGGCGTGAATGTCAGCGTCAGCTGGTTCGAGCCGGACATGCTGCAGCAACTGCAACTGAGTCAGCAGCAGTTGCATTCACTGCGCGACTGGCTGGCCGGCCGCCAACCCGCACCGCTGCAGGTCGCTTTGCAGCCGCTGACAGATGAGCAGGGGGGGCACCTGTGGCAACTGACGCTTCATTGGCGTGAGCAGGGGACGCCCTGCCAGATGTGCTGGTTGCATGAGGGGGGAATACTGGGCCACGTCGTGGCAAAGTTGCTGCAAGAGCAGTTGGCGGTGGTACCTGCCGATGCGAGAGCCTTGCTCATCCCGCTCGACAATCAGGCTCAACTGACTCATTTGCTGGCCTATCTGCCAAGCGAGCACGCTGTAACAACGCTGGTGCTGCTGTTGCCCGCGTTGCAGCCGGAGCCGGCTCTGCTCACTGTGTTGCAGCGGCAGGGCTGTTGTTTGGCGCTCAGGGAGCTGGTAGTCACACCCCGGCTCAGTTGGCCGCTGGCTGGCCGATCCGCTACTGGCTGCCAGATGGCGAGTCAGAGCGTGAGTTGTTGCAGCCGCTGGCCCAGCGACTGGGGCTGCTGCAATTGCGCACGCAGCCAGCACCATCAGCCGATCAGGGCTGAGCAGACAAGGGTCATGTTGCCAGAGGGCACCAAGAAAAAGTGAGGGAGGTATGATGCCTCCCTCTTTTCATCCAGCGTGGCAGTAACGAGAACATCAATGGGCTACTCCGGCAGTTTTTACCCAAGGGGGACAGACTTGACGGTCTACAGCCAGGCGCAACTGGATGAAATAGCTTATCTACAGAACATTCGACCTCGTAAACATTTCGACTGGCAGTGCCTGATTGAAATGATGACAGAGGTGATTGGGGAGCCTGTAAATAATTCTGTGTAACTGCCCACCCCATTACAGGTGACCGTTCAGGCGATCACCGAACTCGATAATAAAGCGATTCAGGGCAGGCTTCCAATTCTGGATCGGCATGGTCCATTTCTTGGAAGCCTGTTGTATCGCCAGGAACGCGACTTTGAGCGCCGAATCATCGGTCGGGAACAGCTTCCTTTGCTTGGTCGCTTTGCGCAGTACGCTGTTTAGCGACTCAATGGCATTGGTGGTGTAAATCACCTTCCGGATCGCAGGGGGATAATCAAACAGTGTGATCAGATTGACCCAGTTACTCTGCCAAGAGCGCGCTATTTGCGGGTACTGACTATCCCAGCGTTCACCAAAGGCCGCTAGCGCCTGCTGAGCCTCACGCTCTGTCGCAGACTGGTAGATCTGCTTCAGATCCGCCGTCACCGCTTTGTAGTCTTTCCAGGACACATAGCGCAACGAATTGCGGACCATGTGGACGATACACAGTTGGACCTTCGTCTGGGGATACTCCACGGCAATGGCATCAGGGAAGCCCTTGAGACCATCCACACATGCGATCAAGATGTCTTCCAAGCCGCGATTCTTCAGCTCCGTCAGGACCGACAGCCAGAATTTTGCTCCTTCGGTCTCGGCCAACCACAGGCCCAACAGCTCCTTGTGCCCCTCCATATTGATGCCCAGAGCCAAATAGAGCGACTTGTTGATCACCCGCTGGTTCTCGCGGATCTTCAACACAATGCAGTCCAGATAGACAATGGGATAGAGCGGATCGAGCGGCCGGTTTTGCCATTCGTGGACCTGCTCAATGACACGCTCGGTTACGTTGGACACCAGCGTCGCCGAGATATCGGCGTCATACATCTCTTTGAACGCGTCAACGATATCGCGCGTGCTCAAGCCCTTGGCGTAGAGGGCGAGGATCTGATCGTCCATCTGGGTCAGGCGGGTCTGCCCCTTGCGGACGAACTGCGGCTCGAAGGAAGCGTTACGGTCGCGAGGTGCCTGAATGGTGACCTCGCCGTGCTGCCCTTTGAGGCGCTTGGTGGAATAGCCATTACGATTGTTGCCGGTCCCGCGGCCCTCGGGTGCGTGCTTTTCGTAGCCCAAGTGCTCGTCCATTTCAGCATTGAGAGCGGTCTCGACAGTGAGCTTGATCAGCTGTTGGGTGAGGGTGCCGAGATCTTTTTCAGACTTGATGTCTTTGGCCAGCTCAGCGGCCAGTGCTTTGAGTTTGTCTTGGTCCATTTGCTTACCCACGAAGGTATCCTTTTGAAAAAGTTACTTATTCGTGGGCGGTTACACAATTGGATTTACATGCTCTGATTGGGAAGTATCATACATACCCTGCGTCCATCCAGTAGGTGTGTTGCACTCAGCTCCGGCATCCACCATGATTAATACCTCATCGAAATATTTTATAAAGGTAGCTTGCAACCATGCTGCGTCTCATCACCTTAGAGCACAATGTCTCCATCACCAAATTGTCCGGTAAAGCCTTTATCGTCAGTGATGACGGAGCGAAAAGATTACTCAAGGTGGGTGAGGTTTTGCACAAGGGCGCACAGATCTCCATCAACCAAAACGCCATTTTTGAAACTGAAATTCTGGCGCCTCATCATACTATTACTGCTCAACATACCCCGTTAGTGACAGAAATAGACGCAAGCCATCATCATGTAGAGGACCACTCAAAAGAGGGTCAGGCCGAGCAAAAGTCTCAGGTTGCTACGACACAAACTGATCTATCTAAAGAAATTGCGGAGCTTCACCATCTGGTGCTTGAGGGATTGGACCCAACCAAAAACCTGATGACGGCATCAGGCGGCCAAGATGGCCGACATTCCGGTGGCGGTGGAGAAAGCAACAGTGGCGCCGTTTTGGTTGAAATGCAGCTTGATCAGACCATCGCTGAAGCCGGGTTTGATACAACTCATACAACGCAGCTGGCAGTGACCGAACGAGTTCTTCAAGGCGATGCAATGCCGATGGTGGATGCAACCTTGACGCTCAGTGCTGAGCGCAGTGTTGCCGAGGGGGGGCTGATTCATTTTATCGCGACCGTGGATAACCCGGTATCGGTCAGCGATCTCCAGGTGTTACTAAGCAATGGTCTTACCCTGGTAATCCCTGTCGGCAAAACCACCGGCAGTATCACTGTCTCCGCCCCTACGGATGATGTCTATCTCGATGCCAGCCACCTGCTTACTACTATCACAGGCGTTCAAGGTGGGGCGTTCGCCCGTCTGGGTTTGCCTTTGCACGCTGTTGAAACCGCGATCCCCGATACGATAGATCCGACACTCGTGACGCTCAGTGCCTCTCACCGCGTCGATGAGGGTAGCAAGGTTGTTTATACCGCGACGTTGAGCCATCCAGCGGGTTCTGAGTTGACGGTAACGTTAAGTAATGGCTCGAGCATTGTTATCCCTGCTGGTGGCAGTAATGGTTCTGTTGAAGTATCAGCACCGCTCAATACCCCGTGGCTGGAGAATGGTCATCATGTTGATACCACGATAACCAGTACTCAGGGTGGCAACTTCGAGCAACTGGTTGTGGACCGTAGCCCGTTGACCATTGATGTTATCAACACCATCGATACCACCACGGTGAGCCTGAGTGCGACCCCGACGGTCAGCGAAGGTGGTCAGATTGTCTACACCGCCACGCTGGACCATGCGGCGCAGGGCGCGGTGACCGTCAAGCTCGACAATGGCCATGTGATTACCATTGCGGATAAGCAGACCTCGGGCAGCGTCAGTGTGACGGCCGGTAACGATGTCTATGTCGGGCAACCGGCGGTGCATGCTCACATCGTGGATGCCAGTGGTGGCAACTTTGAGAAGTTGGTGGCGGACCCCCAGCCGGTGGTGACCACCATTACCGATACCACCGATACCACGACCGTCACCTTGACAGCAGACAAGAGCACGCTGACCGAGGCGGGTGGAGAGATTATCTACACCGCGACCTTGGCCCATGAGAGCCATGGCGTGACCACGGTCCATACCCAGCTGGGCGATATCACCATTGCTGACGGAGACCGCAGCGGCACGCTGACACATACCGTGCCGGTCGGTGAGGATGTCTATCGTGACCCGAGCACGGTCAGCAACGCAATAACCGGTGCCGAGGGTGGCAATTTTGAACGACTGGTGCCGAATACGGCACCGGTCACCACAACCATTACCGACACCATCGATACCACCACGATTAGCCTGACGGCTCCGAGTACCGTGGTGGAAGGCAGCACCATTACCTACACCGCGCAGGTTGATCATCCGGTCACGGGCAGCGATCTGGTCCTGACGCTCAGTAATGGCCAACAACTCACCATCCCGGTGGGCGCGAGCAGCGGAACGCTGGATGTGGCGACGCGGCCGGCAGATGTGTTGGCGCAGGGCGATAGCCAGGTTGCGCTCTCCATCACGAGCACTCAGGGTGGGAACTATGAGCGGCTCGATAGCAGCGCCCATGTGTCGACCACGGTGACGGACAGCGCGCTGCCGGTGCATGTGACCCTGACGGGCAGCCCGGACGTGAAGGAAGGGGGCGTAGTGACCTGGACGGCGCAGGTGGACCATGCGCCGGTGACACCGTTGCTGTTGACGTTGGATAACGGCTCGGAGATCACCATCAAGGCCGGGGAGTTGACCGGTAGTGTCGATGTGAAAGTGCATCCGGACACCGTCTATGTGGATGCTGGCGTGGTCAACGCGGCGATTACGGCCTCAAGCGGAGGCGGCTACTCCCATCTCGAGCTGCCGAGCGGCCCGAGCGCGGTGAGCGTCGGTGACACCATCGATACCACCACGATTAGCCTGACTGCCCCGAGTACCGTGGTGGAAGGCAGCACCATTACCTACACCGCGCAGGTTGATCATCCGGTCACGGGCAGCGATCTGGTCCTGACGCTCAGTAATGGCCAACAACTCACCATCCCGGTGGGCGCGAGCAGCGGAACGCTGGATGTGGCGACGCGGCCGGCAGATGTGTTGGCGCAGGGCGATAGCCAGGTTGCGCTCTCCATCACGAGCACTCAGGGTGGGAACTATGAGCGGCTCGATAGCAGCGCCCATGTGTCGACCACGGTGACGGACAGCGCGCTGCCGGTGCATGTGACCCTGACGGGCAGCCCGGACGTGAAGGAAGGGGGCGTAGTGACCTGGACGGCGCAGGTGGACCATGCGCCGGTGACACCGTTGCTGTTGACGTTGGATAACGGCTCGGAGATCACCATCAAGGCCGGGGAGTTGACCGGTAGTGTCGATGTGAAAGTGCATCCGGACACCGTCTATGTGGATGCTGGCGTGGTTAACGCGGCGATTACGGCCTCAAGCGGAGGCGGCTACTCCCATCTCGAGCTGCCGAGCGGCCCGAGCGCGGTGAGTGTCGGTGACACCATCGATACCACCACGGTGAGCCTGAGCGCGACCCCGACGGTCAGCGAAGGTGGTCAGATTGTCTACACCGCCACGCTGGACCATGCGGCGCAGGGTGCGGTGACTGTCAGCTCGACAATGGCCATGTGATTACCATTGCTGATGGGCAGACTGCGGGCAGCGTCAGTGTGACGGCCGGTAACGATGTCTATGTCGGGCAACCGGCGGTGCATGCCCACATCGTGGATGCCAGTGGTGGCAACTTTGAGCACCTGGTGGTTGCCCCCGGTGAGGTGGTGACCCCGATTACGGACACGGTCGATCCGACTGACCTGACCCTAAGCGTCACCCCGACAGTGGTGGAGGGGCAAGGGGTCACCTTTACCGCAACCTTGACGAATGCCCCCGGACGGATGTAGAGGTCGAGCTGTCAGGCGGCCATCACATCACCATTGCCGCAGGCGCTAGCAGCGGCAGTGTTACGGTCGCGACGACGGACACAATCTACACCAACCCGCATCTGGTGACGGCCATGATAACGGGGGCCAAGGGCGGTGAGTTCGAGCAGTTGAATCTTGATCCGAACCAGGCGGTAAGCCAGGTGATAGACAATCCGACGCCGACGCACCTGACACTCAGTACCAGCACGCCGAGCGTGGCGGAAGGGCAGTTGCTGAGCTTGACGGCCACTCTGGACCAGGTGCCTCAGACCGCGGTAGACGTGACACTGACCAACGGCATGACACTGACAATCCCGGCGGGTGAGCGGAGCGTGAGTATCGATGTGCTCTCTGCGGGTGAGGATGTGTATCTGGATGCGGGTCAACAGCATTTCGCCATCCGGGATGCGCAGGGCGGCAACTTTGAACAGCTGGTTGTAGACCGTAGCCCGTTGACCATTGATGTCACGGACACCCTCGACCCGACTAGCGTGACGCTGACGGCAGACAAGAGCACGCTGACCGAGGCGGGTGGAGAGATTATCTACACCGCGACCTTGGCCCATGAGAGCCATGGCGTGACCACGGTCCATACCCAGCTGGGCGATATCACCATTGCTGACGGAGACCGCAGCGGCACGCTGACACATACCGTGCCGGTCGGTGAGGATGTCTATCGTGACCCGAGCACGGTCAGCAACGCAATAACCGGTGCCGAGGGTGGCAATTTTGAACGACTGGTGCCGAATACGGCACCGGTCACCACAACCATTACCGACACCATCGATACCACCACGGTGAGCCTGAGCGCGACCCCGACGGTCAGCGAAGGTGGTCAGATTGTCTACACCGCCACGCTGGACCATGCGGCGCAGGGTGCGGTGACTGTCAGCTCGACAATGGCCATGTGATTACCATTGCTGATGGGCAGACTGCGGGCAGCGTCAGTGTGACGGCCGGTAACGATGTCTATGTCGGGCAACCGGCGGTGCATGCCCACATCGTGGATGCCAGTGGTGGCAACTTTGAGCACCTGGTGGTTGCCCCCGGTGAGGTGGTGACCCCGATTACGGACACGGTCGATCCGACTGACCTGACCCTAAGCGTCACCCCGACAGTGGTGGAGGGACAAGGGGTCACCTTTACCGCAACCTTGACGAATGCCCCCGGACGGATGTAGAGGTCGAGCTGTCAGGCGGCCATCACATCACCATTGCCGCAGGCGCTAGCAGCGGCAGTGTTACGGTCGCGACGACGGACACAATCTACACCAACCCGCATCTGGTGACGGCCATGATAACGGGGGCCAAGGGCGGTGAGTTCGAGCAGTTGAATCTTGATCCGAACCAGGCGGTAAGCCAGGTGATAGACAATCCGACGCCGACGCACCTGACACTCAGTACCAGCACGCCGAGCGTGGCGGAAGGGCAGTTGCTGAGCTTGACGGCCACTCTGGACCAGGTGCCTCAGACCGCGGTAGACGTGACACTGACCAACGGCATGACACTGACAATCCCGGCGGGTGAGCGGAGCGTGAGTATCGATGTGCTCTCTGCGGGTGAGGATGTGTATCTGGATGCGGGTCAACAGCATTTCGCCATCCGGGATGCGCAGGGCGGCAACTTTGAACAGCTGGTTGTAGACCGTAGCCCGTTGACCATTGATGTCACGGACACCCTCGACCCGACTAGCGTGACGCTGACGGCAGACAAGAGCACGCTGACCGAGGCGGGTGGAGAGATTATCTACACCGCGACCTTGGCCCATGAGAGCCATGGCGTGACCACGGTCCATACCCAGCTGGGCGATATCACCATTGCTGACGGAGACCGCAGCGGCACGCTGACACATACCGTGCCGGTCGGTGAGGATGTCTATCGTGACCCGAGCACGGTCAGCAACGCAATAACCGGTGCCGAGGGTGGCAATTTTGAACGACTGGTGCCGAATACGGCACCGGTCACCACAACCATTACCGACACCATCGATACCACCACGATTAGCCTGACGGCTCCGAGTACCGTGGTGGAAGGCAGCACCATTACCTACACCGCGCAGGTTGATCATCCGGTCACGGGCAGCGATCTGGTCCTGACGCTCAGTAATGGCCAACAACTCACCATCCCGGTGGGCGCGAGCAGCGGAACGCTGGATGTGGCGACGCGGCCGGCAGATGTGTTGGCGCAGGGCGATAGCCAGGTTGCGCTCTCCATCACGAGCACTCAGGGTGGGAACTATGAGCGGCTCGATAGCAGCGCCCATGTGTCGACCACGGTGACGGACAGCGCGCTGCCGGTGCATGTGACCCTGACGGGCAGCCCGGACGTGAAGGAAGGGGGCGTAGTGACCTGGACGGCGCAGGTGGACCATGCGCCGGTGACACCGTTGCTGTTGACGTTGGATAACGGCTCGGAGATCACCATCAAGGCCGGGGAGTTGACCGGTAGTGTCGATGTGAAAGTGCATCCGGACACCGTCTATGTGGATGCTGGCGTGGTCAACGCGGCGATTACGGCCTCAAGCGGAGGCGGCTACTCCCATCTCGAGCTGCCGAGCGGCCCGAGTGCGGTGAGCGTCGGTGACACCATCGATACCACCACGGTGAGCCTGAGCGCGACCCCGACGGTCAGCGAAGGTGGTCAGATTGTCTACACCGCCACGCTGGATCATGCGGCGCAGGGCGCGGTGACCGTCAGCTCGACAATGGCCATGTGATTACCATTGCTGATGGGCAGACTGCGGGCAGCGTCAGTGTGACGGCCGGTAACGATGTCTATGTCGGGCAACCGGCGGTGCATGCCCACATCGTGGATGCCAGTGGTGGCAACTTTGAGCACCTGGTGGTTGCCCCCGGTGAGGTGGTGACCCCGATTACGGACACGGTCGATCCGACTGACCTGACCCTAAGCGTCACCCCGACAGTGGTGGAGGGACAAGGGGTCACCTTTACCGCAACCTTGACGAATGCCCCCGGACGGATGTAGAGGTCGAGCTGTCAGGCGGCCATCACATCACCATTGCCGCAGGCGCTAGCAGCGGCAGTGTTACGGTCGCGACGACGGACACAATCTACACCAACCCGCATCTGGTGACGGCCATGATAACGGGGGCCAAGGGCGGTGAGTTCGAGCAGTTGAATCTTGATCCGAACCAGGCGGTAAGCCAGGTGATAGACAATCCGACGCCGACGCACCTGACACTCAGTACCAGCACGCCGAGCGTGGCGGAAGGGCAGTTGCTGAGCTTGACGGCCACTCTGGACCAGGTGCCTCAGACCGCGGTAGACGTGACGCTGACCAACGGCATGACACTGACAATCCCGGCGGGTGAGCGGAGCGTGAGTATTGATGTGCTCTCTGCGGGTGAGGATGTGTATCTGGATGCGGGTCAGCAGCAGTTCGCCATCCGGGATGCGCAGGGCGGCAACTTTGAACAGCTGGTTGTAGACCATAGCCCGTTGACCATTGATGTCACGGACACCCTCGACCCGACCAGCGTGACGCTGACGGCAGACAAGAGCACGCTGACCGAGGCGGGTGGGGAGATTATCTACACCGCGACCTTGGCCCATGACAGCCATGGCGTGACCACGGTCCATACCCAGCTGGGCGATATCACCATTGCTGACGGAGACCGCAGCGGCACGCTGACACATACCGTGCCGGTCGGTGAGGATGTCTATCGTGACCCGAGCACGGTCAGCAACGCAATAACCGGTGCCGAGGGTGGCAATTTTGAACGACTGGTGCCGAATACGGCACCGGTCACCACAACCATTACCGACACCATCGATACCACCACGGTGAGCCTGAGCGCGACCCCGACGGTCAGCGAAGGTGGTCAGATTGTCTACACCGCCACGCTGGACCATGCGGCGCAGGGTGCGGTGACTGTCAGCTCGACAATGGCCATGTGATTACCATTGCTGATGGGCAGACTGCGGGCAGCGTCAGTGTGACGGCCGGTAACGATGTCTATGTCGGGCAACCGGCGGTGCATGCCCACATCGTGGATGCCAGTGGTGGCAACTTTGAGCACCTGGTGGTTGCCCCCGGTGAGGTGGTGACCCCGATTACGGACACGGTCGATCCGACTGACCTGACCCTAAGCGTCACCCCGACAGTGGTGGAGGGACAAGGGGTCACCTTTACCGCAACCTTGACGAATGCCCCCGGACGGATGTAGAGGTCGAGCTGTCAGGCGGCCATCACATCACCATTGCCGCAGGCGCTAGCAGCGGCAGTGTTACGGTCGCGACGACGGACACAATCTACACCAACCCGCATCTGGTGACGGCCATGATAACGGGGGCCAAGGGCGGTGAGTTCGAGCAGTTGAATCTTGATCCGAACCAGGCGGTAAGCCAGGTGATAGACAATCCGACGCCGACGCACCTGACACTCAGTACCAGCACGCCGAGCGTGGCGGAAGGGCAGTTGCTGAGCTTGACGGCCACTCTGGACCAGGTGCCTCAGACCGCGGTAGACGTGACACTGACCAACGGCATGACACTGACAATCCCGGCGGGTGAGCGGAGCGTGAGTATCGATGTGCTCTCTGCGGGTGAGGATGTGTATCTGGATGCGGGTCAACAGCATTTCGCCATCCGGGATGCGCAGGGCGGCAACTTTGAACAGCTGGTTGTAGACCGTAGCCCGTTGACCATTGATGTCACGGACACCCTCGACCCGACTAGCGTGACGCTGACGGCAGACAAGAGCACGCTGACCGAGGCGGGTGGAGAGATTATCTACACCGCGACCTTGGCCCATGAGAGCCATGGCGTGACCACGGTCCATACCCAGCTGGGCGATATCACCATTGCTGACGGAGACCGCAGCGGCACGCTGACACATACCGTGCCGGTCGGTGAGGATGTCTATCGTGACCCGAGCACGGTCAGCAACGCAATAACCGGTGCCGAGGGTGGCAATTTTGAACGACTGGTGCCGAATACGGCACCGGTCACCACAACCATTACCGACACCATCGATACCACCACGATTAGCCTGACGGCTCCGAGTACCGTGGTGGAAGGCAGCACCATTACCTACACCGCGCAGGTTGATCATCCGGTCACGGGCAGCGATCTGGTCCTGACGCTCAGTAATGGCCAACAACTCACCATCCCGGTGGGCGCGAGCAGCGGAACGCTGGATGTGGCGACGCGGCCGGCAGATGTGTTGGCGCAGGGCGATAGCCAGGTTGCGCTCTCCATCACGAGCACTCAGGGTGGGAACTATGAGCGGCTCGATAGCAGCGCCCATGTGTCGACCACGGTGACGGACAGCGCGCTGCCGGTGCATGTGACCCTGACGGGCAGCCCGGACGTGAAGGAAGGGGGCGTAGTGACCTGGACGGCGCAGGTGGACCATGCGCCGGTGACACCGTTGCTGTTGACGTTGGATAACGGCTCGGAGATCACCATCAAGGCCGGGGAGTTGACCGGTAGTGTCGATGTGAAAGTCCATCCGAACACCGTCTATGTGGATGCTGGCGTGGTCAACGCGGCGATTACGGCCTCAAGCGGAGGCGGCTACTCCCATCTCGAGCTACCGAGCGGCCCGAGTGCGGTGAGCGTCGGTGACACCATCGATACCACCACGGTGAGCCTGAGCGCGACCCCGACGGTCAGCGAAGGTGGTCAGATTGTCTACACCGCCACGCTGGACCATGCGGCGCAGGGTGCGGTGACTGTCAGCTCGACAATGGCCATGTGATTACCATTGCTGATGGGCAGACTGCGGGCAGCGTCAGTGTGACGGCCGGTAACGATGTCTATGTCGGGCAACCGGCGGTGCATGCCCACATCGTGGATGCCAGTGGTGGCAACTTTGAGCACCTGGTGGTTGCCCCCGGTGAGGTGGTGACCCCGATTACGGACACGGTCGATCCGACTGACCTGACCCTAAGCGTCACCCCGACAGTGGTGGAGGGGCAAGGGGTCACCTTTACCGCAACCTTGACGAATGCCCCCGGACGGATGTAGAGGTCGAGCTGTCAGGCGGCCATCACATCACCATTGCCGCAGGCGCTAGCAGCGGCAGTGTTACGGTCGCGACGACGGACACAATCTACACCAACCCGCATCTGGTGACGGCCATGATAACGGGGGCCAAGGGCGGTGAGTTCGAGCAGTTGAATCTTGATCCGAACCAGGCGGTAAGCCAGGTGATAGACAATCCGACGCCGACGCACCTGACACTCAGTACCAGCACGCCGAGCGTGGCGGAAGGGCAGTTGCTGAGCTTGACGGCCACTCTGGACCAGGTGCCTCAGACCGCGGTAGACGTGACACTGACCAACGGCATGACACTGACAATCCCGGCGGGTGAGCGGAGCGTGAGTATCGATGTGCTCTCTGCGGGTGAGGATGTGTATCTGGATGCGGGTCAACAGCATTTCGCCATCCGGGATGCGCAGGGCGGCAACTTTGAACAGCTGGTTGTAGACCGTAGCCCGTTGACCATTGATGTCACGGACACCCTCGACCCGACTAGCGTGACGCTGACGGCAGACAAGAGCACGCTGACCGAGGCGGGTGGAGAGATTATCTACACCGCGACCTTGGCCCATGAGAGCCATGGCGTGACCACGGTCCATACCCAGCTGGGCGATATCACCATTGCTGACGGAGACCGCAGCGGCACGCTGACACATACCGTGCCGGTCGGTGAGGATGTCTATCGTGACCCGAGCACGGTCAGCAACGCAATAACCGGTGCCGAGGGTGGCAATTTTGAACGACTGGTGCCGAATACGGCACCGGTCACCACAACCATTACCGACACCATCGATACCACCACGGTGAGCCTGAGCGCGACCCCGACGGTCAGCGAAGGTGGTCAGATTGTCTACACCGCCACGCTGGACCATGCGGCGCAGGGTGCGGTGACTGTCAGCTCGACAATGGCCATGTGATTACCATTGCTGATGGGCAGACTGCGGGCAGCGTCAGTGTGACGGCCGGTAACGATGTCTATGTCGGGCAACCGGCGGTGCATGCCCACATCGTGGATGCCAGTGGTGGCAACTTTGAGCACCTGGTGGTTGCCCCCGGTGAGGTGGTGACCCCGATTACGGACACGGTCGATCCGACTGACCTGACCCTAAGCGTCACCCCGACAGTGGTGGAGGGACAAGGGGTCACCTTTACCGCAACCTTGACGAATGCCCCCGGACGGATGTAGAGGTCGAGCTGTCAGGCGGCCATCACATCACCATTGCCGCAGGCGCTAGCAGCGGCAGTGTTACGGTCGCGACGACGGACACAATCTACACCAACCCGCATCTGGTGACGGCCATGATAACGGGGGCCAAGGGCGGTGAGTTCGAGCAGTTGAATCTTGATCCGAACCAGGCGGTAAGCCAGGTGATAGACAATCCGACGCCGACGCACCTGACACTCAGTACCAGCACGCCGAGCGTGGCGGAAGGGCAGTTGCTGAGCTTGACGGCCACTCTGGACCAGGTGCCTCAGACCGCGGTAGACGTGACACTGACCAACGGCATGACACTGACAATCCCGGCGGGTGAGCGGAGCGTGAGTATCGATGTGCTCTCTGCGGGTGAGGATGTGTATCTGGATGCGGGTCAACAGCATTTCGCCATCCGGGATGCGCAGGGCGGCAACTTTGAACAGCTGGTTGTAGACCGTAGCCCGTTGACCATTGATGTCACGGACACCCTCGACCCGACTAGCGTGACGCTGACGGCAGACAAGAGCACGCTGACCGAGGCGGGTGGAGAGATTATCTACACCGCGACCTTGGCCCATGAGAGCCATGGCGTGACCACGGTCCATACCCAGCTGGGCGATATCACCATTGCTGACGGAGACCGCAGCGGCACGCTGACACATACCGTGCCGGTCGGTGAGGATGTCTATCGTGACCCGAGCACGGTCAGCAACGCAATAACCGGTGCCGAGGGTGGCAATTTTGAACGACTGGTGCCGAATACGGCACCGGTCACCACAACCATTACCGACACCATCGATACCACCACGATTAGCCTGACTGCCCCGAGTACCGTGGTGGAAGGCAGCACCATTACCTACACCGCGCAGGTTGATCATCCGGTCACGGGCAGCGATCTGGTCCTGACGCTCAGTAATGGCCAACAACTCACCATCCCGGTGGGCGCGAGCAGCGGAACGCTGGATGTGGCGACGCGGCCGGCAGATGTGTTGGCGCAGGGCGATAGCCAGGTTGCGCTCTCCATCACGAGCACTCAGGGTGGGAACTATGAGCGGCTCGATAGCAGCGCCCATGTGTCGACCACGGTGACGGACAGCGCGCTGCCGGTGCATGTGACCCTGACGGGCAGCCCGGACGTGAAGGAAGGGGGCGTAGTGACCTGGACGGCGCAGGTGGACCATGCGCCGGTGACACCGTTGCTGTTGACGTTGGATAACGGCTCGGAGATCACCATCAAGGCCGGGGAGTTGACCGGTAGTGTCGATGTGAAAGTGCATCCGGACACCGTCTATGTGGATGCTGGCGTGGTCAACGCGGCGATTACGGCCTCAAGCGGAGGCGGCTACTCCCATCTCGAGCTACCGAGCGGCCCGAGTGCGGTGAGCGTCGGTGACACCATCGATACCACCACGATTAGCCTGACTGCCCCGAGTACCGTGGTGGAAGGCAGCACCATTACCTACACCGCGCAGGTTGATCATCCGGTCACGGGCAGCGATCTGGTCCTGACGCTCAGTAATGGCCAACAACTCACCATCCCGGTGGGCGCGAGCAGCGGAACGCTGGATGTGGCGACGCGGCCGGCAGATGTGTTGGCGCAGGGCGATAGCCAGGTTGCGCTCTCCATCACGAGCACTCAGGGTGGGAACTATGAGCGGCTCGATAGCAGCGCCCATGTGTCGACCACGGTGACGGACAGCGCGCTGCCGGTGCATGTGACCCTGACGGGCAGCCCGGACGTGAAGGAAGGGGGCGTAGTGACCTGGACGGCGCAGGTGGACCATGCGCCGGTGACACCGTTGCTGTTGACGTTGGATAACGGCTCGGAGATCACCATCAAGGCCGGGGAGTTGACCGGTAGTGTCGATGTGAAAGTGCATCCGGACACCGTCTATGTGGATGCTGGCGTGGTCAACGCGGCGATTACGGCCTCAAGCGGAGGCGGCTACTCCCATCTCGAGCTGCCGAGCGGCCCGAGTGCGGTGAGCGTCGGTGACACCATCGATACCACCACGATTAGCCTGACTGCCCCGAGTACCGTGGTGGAAGGCAGCACCATTACCTACACCGCGCAGGTTGATCATCCGGTCACGGGCAGCGATCTGGTCCTGACGCTCAGTAATGGCCAACAACTCACCATCCCGGTGGGCGCGAGCAGCGGAACGCTGGATGTGGCGACGCGGCCGGCAGATGTGTTGGCGCAGGGCGATAGCCAGGTTGCGCTCTCCATCACGAGCACTCAGGGTGGGAACTATGAGCGGCTCGATAGCAGCGCCCATGTGTCGACCACGGTGACGGACAGCGCGCTGCCGGTGCATGTGACCTTGACGGGCAGCCCGGACGTGAAGGAAGGGGGCGTAGTGACCTGGACGGCGCAGGTGGACCATGCGCCGGTGACACCGTTGCTGTTGACGTTGGATAACGGCTCGGAGATCACCATCAAGGCCGGGGAGTTGACCGGTAGTGTCGATGTGAAAGTGCATCCGGACACCGTCTATGTGGATGCTGGCGTGGTCAACGCGGCGATTACG
This sequence comes from Aeromonas veronii, assembly GCA_041319085.1. NCBI lineage: Bacteria > Pseudomonadati > Pseudomonadota > Gammaproteobacteria > Aeromonadales > Aeromonadaceae > Aeromonas > Aeromonas veronii. Next base: position 1,969,362 of record CP101033.1, read on the forward strand.
GCCTCAAGCGGAGGCGGTTACTCCCATCTCGAGCTGCCGAGCGGCCCGAGTGCGGTGAGCGTCGGTGACACCATCGATACCACCACGATTAGCCTGACTGCCCCGAGTACCGTGGTGGAAGGCAGCACCATTACCTACACCGCGCAGGTTGATCATCCGGTCACGGGCAGCGATCTGGTCCTGACGCTCAGTAATGGCCAACAACTCACCATCCCGGTGGGCGCGAGCAGCGGAACGCTGGATGTGGCGACGCGGCCGGCAGATGTGTTGGCGCAGGGCGATAGCCAGGTTGCGCTCTCCATCACGAGCACTCAGGGTGGGAACTATGAGCGGCTCGATAGCAGCGCCCATGTGTCGACCACGGTGACGGACAGCGCGCTGCCGGTGCATGTGACCCTGACGGGCAGCCCGGACGTGAAGGAAGGGGGCGTAGTGACCTGGACGGCGCAGGTGGACCATGCGCCGGTGACGCCATTGCTGTTGACGTTGGATAACGGGTCGGAGATCACCATCAAGGCCGGGGAGTTGACCGGTAGTGTCGATGTGAAAGTCCATCCGGACACCGTCTATGTGGATGCTGGCGTGGTCAACGCGGCGATTACGGCCTCAAGCGGAGGCGGTTACTCCCATCTCGAGCTGCCGAGCGGCCCGAGTGCGGTGAGCGTCGGTGACACCATCGATACCACCACGATTAGCCTGACTGCCCCGAGTACCGTGGTGGAAGGCAGCACCATTACCCACACCGCGCAGGTTGATCATCCGGTCACGGGCAGCGATCTGGTCCTGACGCTCAGTAATGGCCAACAACTCACCATCCCGGTGGGCGCGAGCAGCGGAACGCTGGATGTGGCGACGCGGCCGGCAGATGTGTTGGCGCAGGGCGATAGCCAGGTTGCGCTCTCCATCACGAGCACTCAGGGTGGGAACTATGAGCGGCTCGATAGCAGCGCCCATGTGTCGACCACGGTGACGGACAGCGCGCTGCCGGTGCATGTGACCTTGACGGGCAGCCCGGACGTGAAGGAAGGGGGCGTAGTGACCTGGACGGCGCAGGTGGACCATGCGCCGGTGACACCGTTGCTGTTGACGTTGGATAACGGCTCGGAGATCACCATCAAGGCCGGGGAGTTGACCGGTAGTGTCGATGTGAAAGTCCATCCGGACACCGTCTATGTGGATGCTGGCGTGGTTAACGCGGCGATTACGGCCTCAAGCGGAGGCGGCTACTCCCATCTCGAGCTGCCGAGCGGCCCGAGTGCGGTGAGCGTCGGTGACACCATCGATACCACAAGCGTGACCCTGACGGGGACCTCTGGGGTGAAAGAAGGGGGCGATATTACCTGGACTGTAACGCTCGGTGCGGCAGCACACGGGGAAGTAACGGTCCAGCTCGACAATGGCAAGACCGTGGTGATTGCTGACGGACATACGTCTGGTCAGGTTATTACCACTGCGCCGGATGATCTCTTCTCTGGCGGCTCTCATGTAACCGCCAGTGTGGTATCTGCTACGGGAGGCAATTTTGAGCAGCTGGCTATCGGGGCCACGGCTACCGTATCGGTGGTGGATAATATTTCTCCAGTCTATGCCCGATTGGTTAATGTCACCGGCAGTGTGACAGAAGGGGAAACACTGCAGCATCGCGTCGAGTTAACAGATGGTAATGGTCATCTTGTGCAGGTGCCGACCGGGGGATCCGTCACTGTTACCTTGACGTATGGTTCGCAAACCACCTCACCAAGCGATTTCAGTGCGGCATTGGTAACGACCGTGACCATTCCTGCCGGCCATAACAGTGCTGTGATAGAAAACCAGACCGTGGTGGATTCGCTGTACGAAGGGCACGAAGGTTATACGCTGACCATTAGCGGGGTAACGGACACGGCTCATAGTTTTGAGTCGCTGGAGATTGTTAGCGGTGCTGGCGCCACCGTAACGGCGGTGATCAATGATGCGGATACCGCTCCCGTCTTGTCGGTTGCTAATGCTGAGGTCACGGAAGGGGGCGATCTTCTCTTCACCGTTACCCGTAGTGGGGATGCGCAGGCGGCGCAAAGCGTGAAGTTTGCGACATCGGACGGCACCGCCAATAGTTCAGATTACACCGCAGCCAGCGGGACGCTCACCTTTAATCCGGGCGAACTGAGCAAGAGTGTGACGGTGCACACCACGGCGGATACCCTGTTTGAGGGTAATGAAAACATGTATCTCACGCTCTCCCAACCTAACGTTGGGTCTGTGGTGCAAGGTAAGGCGATGGGCACCATTATCGATGATGATAGTGCTCCCAAGGTGGCGTCTATTTCATCGCCGTCCGTAACAGAAGGTCAATCGCTGGTCTTTGATGTTGCCCTCACCAATGCGGCTTCCTCGCTGCAGAAGCTGGCCTTCTCTCTGGGTGGCGGTAGTGCAGGTGTTGAAGATTACGGCAAGCCGGTGTTTTCCAACGGGGTGGTCTTGGACCATGGTTATCTGGCAGTGCCTGCCGGTGTGACTCATTTCTCCGTGACCTTGCCCACCACCGATGATCTGTTGGCCGAGCCTACCGAAACCGTGCCGCTGACTATTGGTGGTGTGACGGGAACGGGTTCAATTCTCGACAATGACGCCGCCCCCACTCATGAACTGCCGACCTCTCTGGCCCTGAAGGAAGACAACCCAAGCGCGGTCAGTGGGATCAAGGTAGCGGATCGTGACAGCGCCCATCTGTCAACCACACTCAGTGTCTTGCATGGCACACTCCTGGTCACGGCCGGGCATGCCACTGTGCAGGGCAACCATGGGCCGAGTCTGACGATAAGTGGCACGGCGGCAGAGATTAACGCAGCGCTGGCGACCCTGACCTACACCGGTAAACCCGATTACCATGGCGCGGACACGCTGCAAATCGAGACCAGTGACGGCCACCATCACGCCACTGGCGCGGTGCCGATTACGGTGGCATCGGTGGCCGATATAGTGGCGGACTCTTTACATGTCAATGAAGATGCGTCGCTTAGTTTTAATCCATTAACTGGCCAGGGCGGCGCATCGGCAGATAACTTTGAAGATAACACTCGCCAAGTGACCGGCCATACCAATCCTTCACACGGCACGCTGACACTTGGCAAGGATGGCGCGGCGCATTACACGCCGGTAGCCAATTACCATGGCGCGGACAGTTTTACCTACACCGTCAGCGCCGGTGGCAGCACTGAAACCGCAACCGTCACCATTGATGTGGCATCCGTCAATGATGCGCCCACAGCACCTGACGTGGTGTTGGTATCGGGCTCTGAGGATACACATCTGCCGTTAAGCTGGGGGGATTTCCATATCACTGACGTGGATGGTGGTAAGGCGCTAGGCATTAAAATTGGCAGTCTCCCCGCCGACGGTAAGCTGCTGTTTACTGACGATGGCAGGGCTTGGAAGGCGGTTACGGTCGGCCAGGTCATCACCAAGGCCATGATGGATGCTGGTCATTTCCATTTTGTGCCGGATGCCAATGAGGCCGGTGATGATGCGTATCATCACCCCGGTGTCGGCAATATGAAAGATGACTATGCCCATTTTGATTTCACCCCCACCGACGGTGAGCCAGTTAATGGGCAAGGAGCATTGTCCCATATGCACATTGATATAGCGCCCAAAGTTGATACACCGGTGTTAACGGTCAGTAGAGGCACCATGACTCATCAGCCGGGCCGTACCACAATCGAGGTGCATCAACAGGCTGGACAGAAAGATATCACCGTCACAGATGGCCATTTCAATGCTGACCCGCATGTCAAGATTTGGCATTTGTCAGACATCCAGGGCCAAGGTGGTAATGTTCACGGTGCACATGATAAATCAGATATTTTTATGTTGACTGATGATCAGGGTGCAATTTTGCCGGCGATGGCCGGGGCGGTGCATGGCTTGGACGGTGGCGGCGATAAAATTGACAGCCCTCAGGACTATATCTTTCTGGCCGGTCCACGGAGCCGATACGAGATTACCTACAGCGCTGACCATCCGAATACGGCTGGCGGCGGCATGGATAACCTCTCCATCACTGACAAAACAACCGGACAGAAAGTGAGTGTTGCCAACAATATCGAGAGCATTATCTTCGGTGATGGACACGGTTTGGTGAGTACGCAGGGGATGATGACTGAAAGTGGAGCCAAGGCCACCACTCATAGTGAACCGGGCGTTGATCACTATCCCCTGCAGCTGACTGCCGCCTTGACCGACAAGGATGGCAGTGAAAAGATCTCGGATATTACCTTTAACGGGTTACCGGATGGCAGCACGCTCAATCTGGGACATGCTGGCGCTCGGGGCAGTTGGGTCATTACTCATCAGGAGCTTGCGCAAGGGCAGCTCGTGTTGACCGTGAAAGAGGGTCAGTCGATTGATGGCATCAAGGTCGCTGTTACCTCTACTGAGGTGGACGGCGAGCATGCGACGTCGACATTGACGCTTGCCAGAGGCGCTCATGTGTCGGTGAGTCACGATGCTGGCCATGAAGCGCCGGTGGAGAGTGTGGCGCTGCAAGCTGCTCATCACGCGGATGCAGCGCCGGCGCCAGATCATCCGTCGCAGCTTGGCGAGCCGCTCTCAGGGCAACACGGCCAAGAGTTGTTTGCCGATGACGCCATCAACCTCAAGGAGTTGCCGGTGGGGGATCACAACCTGATCCTGAGCGCGGGAGCTAGCCTGGGCTTCCCCCTAGAGACCATGCATATCGACAACCAAAGTGGTCATGACCTGCTTGGCTCGGATCAGGGGAGCTGGTTGTTCGGCATCACTGGCAATGATCGGATCCTGGGCGGGCTTGGGGATGACGTGATCCGGGGAGGCATGGGCAACGATAGCCTAACCGGAGGCGCCGGCCACGATCTCTTTGTTTGGGGTCACGGGGATGAAGGGACAGTGGCACAGCCTGCCATTGACACCATCACCGACTTCCACCCGGAACAGGGTGACAAGATTGATCTGGCTCACATGCTGCAAGGGGTGACCGGCAACCATGTCGATAGTCTGCTCAATAACCTCTCTGCCTCGGTGTCGATGGGCAGCAATGGCCTGAACGACGTGAACCTATCGGTTTCGCCGGCAGGGGATGGCCACGTGACTCAGCAGATCACCCTGAAGGATGTGGATTTGACCAGCTGGAATCTCACTAGCACCTCCTCCCACGATATCCTGCAGAGCATGGTCGAAGACCAGCATAGCCTGATCATCCAACACCCCTGACGCTGCGTGAGATAGCACTATAGAAAAAGAGCCGGCAATTGCCGGCTCTTTTATAAGGTGAATACATAAACTGAGGGGCGGTCGGACGGGCGAGTTGCCACGTTGTTGGCCATGGTGCTGTCACCGTAGCGGTCAAGGCCTCATGGTTGGCAGCAGAGAGCGGCATGACGGCGGCGGGAGCGGCCTCTACCTCGGCGGCAACTACGGCTTCGATAACCTCAGGGGCATCAGTTACGGAGTAGATCGCAGTCGGTTCCATTACGGCAGGCTGCGACACACTTCGGAACCTGGCGATATTACGTGCCGATTTCAGCGCTCAGAGCGCGCATCGGTCAATCAGCAAGGTCCGTTGCTGATGATCCTATCCCTGGATGTGGATGTTGCGGGGCCGCGCGCAGGATTGTCTGATCACCAGATCCGGGTCAACGGTGATCAGGTGGTTCTCCACCGCCTCGCCGTTGATCCGCGCCAGCAGACGGGTGACAGCCAGACGTCCCAGCTCCTCTTTGGGCTGGTTGATGGTAGTGAGTGGCGGCGACATAAATTCGGCCAGCGCCACATTGTCATAGCCAACGATGGAGATATCCCGCGGGATCACCAGCCCGGCCTGATGGGCGGCACTGATGGCTCCCATTGCCATCATGTCATTGCAGACAAAGAGGGCGGTGGGGCGCTCTGACAGGGCCAGCAGACGAGTCATCGCCTGATGACCGCTGGCGCCGTCAAAGTCCCCCTCCTGGATCCACTGCGGATTGACGGTGAGCCCCGCCTCCTGCAACGCCTGCTCAAAGCCAGCTTGGCGCTGGTTGGCGGGTGCGCGGCTCTGGGGGCCGGTGATACAGCCGATGGCGGTATGGCCCAGTTCAATCAGATGGCGGGTCGCCAGATAACCGCCGCGGAAGGAGTTGTCAGCGATAAGATCCACATCCTCGCTGACCAGCCCCCAATCCATCACTACTACCGGCAGGCTCTTGAGCCAGTCGAGCTGGTTGAACACCTCCTGCTGTCCCTCGCTGCACATGATCAGCAGGCCGTCGACCCGCTTGCGCAGCATCATTTTGAGGTAGGATAGCGCCGTTTCGGCCTGCCCCTCGGTGTTGCCCAGCATCAGGTTGTAGCCCTGCTCGAAGCAGTAACGCTCCACCCCGCGCACCACCTCGGCGAAGAAGGGGTTGCTGGAGGTGGTGACCAGCATGCCGATACTGTTGGTCTCCTTCACCTTGAGGCTGCGGGCCACCAGGCTCGGGGCATAGTTGAGATCGCGCATGGCGGTGAAGACCCGCTCGCGGGTCTCCTCGGCCACGAAGCGGGTCTCGTTGATGACATGGGAGACGGTGGTGGTGGAGACCCCCGCCAGCGCCGCCACCTCCTTGATATTGGCCATCAGTGCCCCTGCGCAGTCTGCTCAAGCAGGAAGGCGTCCACTTCTTGCTTGCTCGGGATGGAGCTCTGGGCACCGAACCGGGTGACGGAGAGCGCCGCCGCCCCGTGGGCAAAGCGCACCGCGCCGTGGAAATCGGCTCCGGCCAGTTCGGCCGCCAGCAGGGCGCCGTTGAAGGTATCGCCCGCGGCAGTGGTATCCACCGCCTTGACCCGAAAGCCCGGGATCAGCTGTTGCTGCTGTGCGTTGCTGCAATAGACCCCCTGCGACCCCAGGGTGATCATCACATCCGCAATACCCATCTGGTGGAAACGGGCGGCCGCCTCGCGGGCGCTGGCTGCGTCGGTGACTTTGACGCCGGTCAACAGCTCGGCTTCGGTCTGGTTGGGGGTGATGAGATCCACCAGCGCCAGCAGCTCACTCGAGAGCGGGCGGGCCGGGGCGGGGTTGAGTACCACCCGGGTGCTGTGGGCGCGCGCCAGGCGTGCAGCTTCATGGACGCTCTCCAGCGGCACTTCCAGCTGTAACAACAGGGTGTGGGCGTCGGCGATCATGGCTTCGTGGCGCTGCACCACCGCAGGGGAGAGGGCGCCGTTGGCTTCGGCGGAGATACCGATGCTGTTCTCCCCCTCATCGCTGACATAGATGATGGCGATGCCGGTAGGCAGGGTGTCGTCGAGCTCGACGGCGCTCACATCGATGCCATCTTTGGCAAAGCCGCTTTTCATCTGGTGGCCGATGGCGTCATCACCGATACGGGCGATAAAGGAGACCGGGGCACCGAGGCGGGCGGCAGCGACCGCCTGATTGGCCCCCTTGCCACCCGGGACCACCTGATAGCTGTGGCCGGTCAGGGTTTCACCCGGGCGAGGAAAGTGGGGAACGCGCAGCACGTGGTCTGCATTGACACTGCCCAGAACGACGAGACGATTCATGTTGACTACTCCTGATGCATCTTGGCTTGAACACTGTGATTGAGTGAGCCCAAGCCGGGAGACACCTGAACGAGAGAGAAAAGGGGAGGCGAACCTCCCCTCGAGAACTTACTTGCTGACCACTTGCAGCGGTACCGGGATGGATTTTTCCACCGGCTGGCCCTTGAGCACCTTGTCGGCAGTTTCGACGCCGATGGCACCGATCAGTGCGGGTTGCTGGGCCACAGTGGCGGCCAGTTTGCCACGGGCGACCGCGGCTTTGCCATCGTCAGTGCCGTCGAAGCCGACGATCATCACCTCTTTACCGGCAGCCTGCACCGCGCGGATGGCACCCAGCGCCATCTCGTCGTTCTGGGCGAATACGGCCTGTACAGTCGGATGGGCCGCCAGCAGGTTTTCCATGACGTTCAGACCCTTGGTGCGGTCAAAATCGGCAGGCTGGGATGCCAGTACCTGCAGCTTGTTGGCCGCCACGGCCAGGGCAAAGCCTTCACCACGGTCGCGGGCGGCGGAGGTACCGGCAATCCCTTCCAGCTGGATCACCTTGGCACCGGTGCCCAGTTTTTCGGTGATAAAGTCACCGGCCAGTTTGCCACCCGCCACGTTGTCGGAGGCGATGTGGGCTTTCACCTCACCCTGTGCGGCGCCGCGGTCCAGGGTCAGTACCGGAATGTTGGCGCGGTTGGCCAGACGAATGGCGTTGCCGACCGCTTCGGAGTCGGTGGGGTTGATCAGGATGGCGCCGACCTTGCGCACGGTGAGATCTTCCATGTTGGAGAGCTCTTTGGCCGGGTCATTCTGGGAGTCCAGTACCACCAACTGGTAGCCGAGCTCTTTGGCTTTGGCTTCGGCCCCCTCTTTCATGGTGACGAAGAAGGGGTTGTTGAGGGTGGAGACCACCATGGCCAGGGTTTGATCGGCGGCCTGGGCGGTACCCAGCACGGACATGATGGCGGCAGCGAGCAGGGTATTGAGCTTTTTCATCATTTCATTCCTTGTGTGTGGCATGTCGTACGTTATTAACGATTGCTTTTGTTATCGATCATCACGGCAAGCAAGATCACGCTGGCCTTGGCGATCATCTGGTAATAGGAGGATACATCGAGCAGGTTGAGGGCGTTGTTCAGGAAGCCGATGATCAAGGCACCGATCAGGGTGCCCATGATGCGGCCCTTGCCGCCCATCAGGCTGGTACCACCCAGCACCACGGCGGCGATGGCATCCAGCTCGTAACCCATGCCCGCCGTCGGCTGGGCAGAGGAGAGGCGAGAGGTAACGATGAGCCCGGCCAGCGCCGAGAGCGCGCCGCACAGACCATACACCGCCAGCTTCACCCGATCCACATTGATGCCGGAGAGGCGGGTGGCAGACTCGTTACCGCCCAGCGCGTAGATGTAGCGACCGAGCCGGGTGTGGTTGAGCATGAACCAGGCGAGCAGGAAGACGATGGCCATCAGCCAGATGGGCACCGGCAGACCGAACAGGTAACCGGTACCGAGCCAGGCAAAGTGATCGGCGCCGTCACTGAAACCGGTGGAGATGGGGCGGCCCTCGGTATAGACCATGGTGATGCCGCGCAGGGCGGTCATGGTGACCAGGGTGGCGATAAAGGCCTGCACCTTGCCTTTGGCAATGATCAGACCGCTGACGCCGCCCAGCAGGGCACCGGCACCCAGAGTGAGGGGCACCACCAGCCAGATCGGCAGCTCCATGGCGACCATGGTCGCAGCCAGCGCGCCGCACAGGGCCAGTACCGAGCCGACCGACAGATCGATACCGGCGGTGAGGATAACCAGCGTCATGCCGACCGCCATGATGGCGTTGACCGAGGTCTGGCGTAGGATGTTGAGCAGGTTGTCGGCGGTGAAGAAGTTGGGGCTCAGGAAAGAGACCACACCAATCAGGACCAGCAGCGCGACCAGGGATTTGTTCTCGATCCACCACGCCTTGCTCATGACGCCACGGCGGGAAAGGGTTTGGGTTGTCATTGGGATGCCTCTTGCTCTGCTTGCCACTGTTTACCGACTGCCGCCGCCATCAGCTTCTCCTGATTGGCATCGCGGGTGTTGAACTCTGCGCTGATGCGCCCTTCGTGCATCACCATGATGCGATCACTCATGCCGAGCACTTCCGGCATCTCGGAGGAGACCAGAATGATGCTCATCCCCTCCTTCTTGAACTGGTTGATCAGCTGATAAATTTCCTTTTTCGCCCCCACATCGACGCCGCGGGTCGGCTCATCGAGGATCAGCACCTTGGGCCTTGTCAGCAGCCCCTTGGCGATGGCCACCTTCTGCTGGTTGCCGCCGGAGAGCAGCTTGATCAGCTGATCCTGACTCGGGGTCTTGATGTTGAACAGGCGCACATAGTCGCTTACCGCCTGCCGCTCGGCCTTGCCGTCAATCTTGCCGTTGCTGATGAACTCGTCGAGGGCGCACAGACTCATGTTTTCGCGCACCGACAGCTCCAGCACCAGCCCATCGCCCTTGCGATCTTCGGAGATATAGGCAATGCCCGCTGCCAGACCATCGGCCGGGCTTTTGGGCACCAATGCATGACCGTCCACTTTCACTTCACCAGCGCTGATGGGGCTGGCGCCATAGATAAGCTTCATCAGCTCGGTGCGGCCGGAGCCCATCAGGCCGCTGAAGCCCAGAATTTCCCCCTGACGCAGGGAGAAGCTCACCCCGCGCACGCCGGGACCGGCCAGATCCCTGACCTGCAGGCTGACGGGGCCGAGCTCGCGCTCAACGCGCGGATACTGCTCTTCCAGCCGGCGACCCACCATCATCTCGATGATCTTGTCTTCGTCCAGCTCGCTCACCGCCTTCTCGCCAATCCACTTGCCATCGCGCAGCACAGTGACTCGATCGCAGATCTGGAAGATTTCCTTGAGGCGGTGGGAGATATAGACGATGCCGCAACCCTGCTCACGCAACTCGCAGATCACCTTGAACAGCTGCTCGGTCTCGGTATCGGTCAACGCATCGGTGGGTTCGTCCATGATGATGACGTTGGCATCGAACGACAGCGCCTTGGCAATCTCTACCATCTGCTGTTCGCCGATGGAGAGATCCCCGAGCCGGGTATCCGGCCCATGTTTGACGCCAAGTCGTGCCAGGAGGGTGCTTGCCCGCTCGCGCAGCTGTTTGTGGTCGATGCTGCCAAAACGGGTACGGGGTTCGCGCCCGAGGAAGATGTTGGCGGCAATTGACAACTCCGGCAGCAGGTTCAGCTCCTGGTGGATGATGCTGATCCCCTGATCCTGAGAATCGCGCGGCCCCTTGAAGTGGACCGGCTGACCGCGGTAGCTGACGCTGCCCGCATCGGCCTGATAGATACCGGTCAGCACCTTCATCAGGGTGGATTTGCCGGCGCCATTTTCACCGAGCAGGGCCATCACCTGGCCCGGATAGACCCGCAGACCCGCTTCGTCGAGGGCGCGCACACCGGGGAAGGTCTTGACGATCCCGGTCAGCTCCAGAATGGGTGAGAGGGGGGAGGTTGTGCTCATTTGCAGCTTCCTTGAAGAGGCTTAAAACGCCACACCGGCGCAGAGGATCAGGTTGGCGTAGGGAGTCACCTCGCCGCTGCGCACGATAGCCTTGCTCTGGCGGGAGCGGGTTTTGAACTCCTCGTGCAGGCAGTATTCGATGGCGATGGGTTTGCCCTGGGCGGCTGCGTGGGCCTCAAGCTGATCGACCAGCGCCTGATGGGCGGCGGGGCTGATCTGCTTGATCTCGCTCGCCATGATCACCTTCTCCACCACCAGATCGGTGAGCAGGGCGGTCAGTACGGTTGCAAGGCTGGGCGTCCCCGCCATCAGCGCCAGATCGATCCGCTCCGGCCCTGCCGGAATTGGCAAGCCTGCATCGCAGACGGTGATCTCGTCGGTGTGGCCCATCTGTGCCACCAGAGCACTCAGGGGGGCATTGAGCAGTACGCCTCGTTTCATACAGCACCTCATCAGGCCTTGGCCCGTCAATCTGTGAACCGCCAGGCAACCGGTTACGCAACCGGTTGCGTCATGACGCAAAGATAGGCTTTTTACAGAGGAAGGGCCACGGTAAAACTACGGAAATGTGAAAACGATCTCAAAGGCGGGGGATGTAGAGAGAAAGAAGGGTGCCAGATGAGATCTGCCACCCTTTCATTGATTTATTGCTTAGTTGGAGAGGTGTTTGTTGCCCGCCGGGCAGGTCAGCATGCGGCGATACGCTTACTTGACGCGCATCCCCGGCTGGGCGCCTTCCTGCGGCTCCAGGATCCAGAGATCCTTGCCGCCCGGGCCTGCGGCCAGCACCATGCCTTCGGACATGCCAAAGCGCATCTTGCGCGGCGCCAGGTTGGCCACCATCACGGTCAGCTTGCCTTCCAGATCTTCCGGGTTGTAGGCGGATTTGATGCCAGCAAACACCTGACGGGTCTCGCCGCCGATATCCAGTTGCAGCTTGAGCAGTTTCTCGGCTTCCGGCACCGCTTCGGCCTTCTTGATCAGCGCGACGCGCAGGTCAATCTTGGCAAAGTCGTCATAGCTGATGGTCTCGCTGATGGGGTCATCAGCCAGCGGGCCGCTCACTTTCGGTGCCTGCTCCTTGGCTAGGTCTTCCTTGGATGCCTCGATCATGGCTTCAATTTTGGCAGGCTCGATGCGGGAGAAGAGGGCCTTGAACGGTGCAACGGTATGATCGACCAGCGGCATTTCGATGCCATCCCAGCTGAGGGTTTCGGCCAGGAAGGCTTCGGCACGCTCGGCCAGCAGCGGCATGACGGGCTTGAGGTAGGCCATCAGTACGCGGAACAGGTTGATACCGACGGAGCAAACCGCTTGCAGTTCGGCATCTGCCCCTTCCTGCTTGGCGATGACCCAGGGAGCCTTGTCGTCCACATAGCGGTTTGCCTTGTCGGCCAGCGCCATGATTTCGCGGATGGCACGGCTGAACTCGCGGCTCTCATACGCTTCGGCAATGGCGGTACGGGCATTGGCGAATTCGGCGTAGAGCTCGGGCTCGGCGCAGGTGGCTGCCAGCTTGCCGCCAAAACGCTTGGCGATAAAGCCGGCGTTGCGGGAGGCGAGGTTGACCAGCTTGTTGACCACGTCAGCGTTGACGCGCTGCACGAAATCTTCGAGGTTCAGGTCTAGATCGTCGATACGGCTGTTGAGCTTGGCGGCGTAGTAGTAACGCAGGCACTCCGGATCCAGGTGGTTCAGGTAGGTGGATGCCTTGATAAAGGTGCCCTTGGATTTGGACATCTTGGCGCCGTTGACGGTCACATAGCCGTGTACGTTGACCTTGGTCGGCTTGCGGAAGTTGGCACCTTCCAGCATGGATGGCCAGAACAGGCAGTGGAAGTAGGCGATATCTTTACCGATGAAGTGGTAGAGCTCGGCGCTGGAGTCTTTGTTCCAGTAGCTGTCAAAGTCGATGTCGCCGCGCTTGTTGCACAGGTTCTTGAAAGAGGCCATGTAGCCGATAGGGGCATCGAGCCAGACGTAGAAGAATTTGCCCGGCGCGCCCGGAATTTCGAAACCGAAGTAAGGGGCGTCACGGGTGATGTCCCACTGCTGCAGGCCGCTCTCGAACCACTCCTGCATCTTGTTGGCCATCTCTTCCTGAATGGCGCCGGAGCCGCGCACCCACCCAGAGAGCCATTTTTCAAATTGCGGCAGGTCGAAGAAGAAGTGCTCCGAGTCCTTCATCACCGGTGTGGCACCGGAGACGGCGGATTTCGGATCAATCAGCTCAGTCGGGCTGTAGGTGGCGCCGCAGCTGTCGCAGTTGTCACCGTACTGATCCGGGGATTTGCACTTGGGGCAGGTGCCCTTGACGAAACGGTCCGGCAGGAACATCGATTTTTCCGGATCGAACAGCTGGGAGATGGTACGGCTCTTGATAAAGCCACCGTCTTTCAGACGGCCGTAGATAAGTGTTGCCAGCTCGCGGTTTTCGTCGCTGTGGGTAGAGTGATAGTTGTCAAAGCTGATGTTGAAACCGGCGAAATCGGTCTGGTGTTCTTTGGAGACGGCCGCAATCATCTCTTCCGGGGTGATCCCCATCTGCTGTGCCTTGAGCATGATCGGGGTGCCGTGGGCATCATCGGCACAGATGAAGTGCACCTGATGACCGCGCATTCGCTGATAACGAACCCAGATATCGGCCTGGATGTGTTCCAGCATGTGGCCAAGATGGATGGAGCCATTGGCATAGGGGAGGGCGCAGGTTACCAGCATTTTACGAGGATCAGTTGCCATATTACGTTCTTGATGTGCTTGTTGGGATGATAGAGTGCCGTGCATGTTACCCGAATTGGGGGTAGCCTGCCTAGGGTTGTGGCTGTGCCAACCTTGGCAGAACCGCCGTTACGATGGCAAGCAAGCCACTGATTTGTGTGCGGTAACCGTTCACCTCAAGATAAAGACAAGATAATGAGGAGTTAATGGTGATTGATTCAGTAAAACAGATCCTCGCCGAATTTAAGCCAGCAGGCTGGCACAAGGATCTGGTGGATGCCGGATTCGTTCGCGAGATCATCAATCAGGGTCAGGGTCAGGGTCAGGGTCAGGGGCTTACTATCCGGCTGGTATTGCCGTTTGCCGGTCTCTCGCTGCTCGATCAGCTCAAAGAGAACTTCGATGCCAGGTTGCGCAGCGCCACCGGTGCCGCCCGTATCGACTGGGCACTGGAGATTGACGTCGCCAGTATGCCGCGGGCGCAGGGGCTCAATGCCGTGCAGGGCATTCGCAACATCATCGTGGTTGCTTCCGGCAAGGGGGGGGTGGGCAAATCCACCACCGCGGTCAATCTGGCGCTGGCACTGCAAAAAGAGGGGGCGCGGGTCGCCATTCTCGATGCCGATATCTATGGCCCTTCCATTCCCACCATGATGGGCTCCCTCAAGGAGCGCCCCGTCAGCCATGACGGCAAGCTGATGGAGCCGGTGATGGCTTGTGGCCTCAAGAGCAACAGCATCGGTTATCTGGTCTCCGAGCAGGATGCCACCATCTGGCGCGGCCCGATGGCGAGCAAGGCGCTGGCGCAGATCCTCCATGAGACCCGCTGGGGCGAGGTGGATTATCTGGTAGTGGACATGCCGCCGGGCACCGGCGACATCCAGCTCACCATGGCCCAGCAGGTGCCCACCTCGGCGGCAGTGATCGTGACCACCCCGCAAGATGTGGCGCTGGCCGATGCCCGCAAGGGGATCGCCATGTTCAACAAGGTCAATGTGCCGGTGCTCGGCATCATTGAGAACATGAGTTACCACGTCTGCAGCGCCTGCGGTCACCATGAGCCGCTGTTTGGTACCGGTGGCGGCCAGAAGATGGCAGAGCAGTATCAAGTGGCGCTGCTCGGCCAGTTGCCGCTGCACATCGATATCCGCCAACACATGGATGATGGCTGCCCGACGGTGTTCGGTGCACCGGAAGGAAGCCTGGCTCAGGCCTATTTGAAGCTGGCACGCAGGGTAGGGGCCGAACTCTTTTTCAGCGCAAAACCGATTGCGACCCCCCTCTATGCCATGGCGCTGGATGAATAATCGGCGGTCGGTCACTTGAAAGGGAATTGAGGGTGGGCATGACCCACCCTTTTTTATATAATGGATCGGTTTAAACCACCCCCACTGCTCTTCTCTTTTAGGTATTTGTCATGTCTGATACTCAACATTCGTGTGTGATCATCGGTATTGCGGGCGCATCTGCGTCTGGCAAAAGTCTTATCGCCCAGACCATTTATGAAGAGCTTGTGGCCGAACTGGGCGCAGGTCAGATTGGTGTGATCACCGAAGATTGCTACTACCGTGATCAGACCCACCTGACCATGGAAGAACGGGTCAAGACCAACTATGACCACCCCAACGCGCTGGATCACGACCTGTTGGTACAGCACTTGAGCCAGCTGGTCAAAGGTGACGCGGTCGCCATTCCCCAGTACTCCTATACCGAACATACCCGGATGAGCGACGTGACCCCGTTTGCGCCGCGCCGGGTGATCATTCTGGAAGGGATCCTGCTGCTGACCGACAGTCGTCTGCGGGATCTGATGGATGCCTCCATCTTCATGGATACCCCGCTCGACATCTGCCTGCTGCGTCGTCTGGTTCGTGATGTGCAAGAGCGTGGCCGTACCATGGATTCCGTGCTCAAGCAGTATCAGAAGACGGTGCGTCCGATGTTCCTGCAGTTTATCGAGCCGTCCAAACAGTACGCCGATGTGATCGTGCCCCGTGGTGGCAAGAATCGCATCGCCATCGACATGCTCAAGGCGCGTATTCGCCACATGTTGATTGGTTAAGATGAAACAAGCCGGGTGATACCCGGCTTTTTTAAAGCACAAAGTAGTCAGGAGAGTCGCCCAATGCGTCTGTGTGATACCGATATCGAACGCCATCTGGATGAGGGCAAGATCGTCATTGAGCCACGGCCCGGGGTAGAGCGGATCAGTGGCGTCAGCGTCGATGTGCTGCTGGGTAACGAGTTTCGGGTGTTTCGCGATCATACCGCCCCCTATATCGATCTGAGCGGCCCGAGCAGCGAGATGGCCGATGCCATCGATCGGGTGATGAGTGAGGAGATCCACATCCCAGATGGCGAAGCCTTCTACCTACACCCGGGTCAGCTGGCGCTGGCTGTTACCTATGAATCCGTCACCCTGCCAGCGGATATCGTCGGCTGGCTGGATGGCCGCTCTTCATTGGCGCGTCTGGGTCTGATGGTGCACGTGACCGCGCACCGCATCGATCCGGGTTGGTCCGGTCGCATCGTGCTGGAGTTCTACAACGGCGGCAAGCTGCCGTTGGCGCTGCGCCCGAAGATGAAGATCGGCGCCTTGAACTTCGAGATGCTCTCCGGCGTTGCGGCCCGCCCCTACAACAAGCGGGAAAATGCCAAGTACAAGAGCCAGCAGGGGGCCGTTGCCAGCCGCATCAATCAGGACTGATGACAGGCCACTCTGCAACGATTCAAGGGGGCACAAGGTGCTCCCTTGTTATATCTGGGGTCAAACGGAGCTAGTGTAGGCGCCTGTTTGGCTAACTACTCTTCGATATCCAGCAACACCAGAATGGCGCTGTCGCCGCCCCATTCGCGGGGGGCCTGATGGAAGGCGCGCACATTGGGATGCTGGGCCAGCCAGCTGGGAATGCGCTGCTTGAGAATATGTTTGCCGATACCGTGCATCACCGAGGCAACGTGAATGTTCTCTTTTTTGCAGAGGGTGAGCAGGGCGGCCAGCTCCTGTTTTGCCTGCTGCTGGTTCATGCCGTGCAGATCCAGGTAGATCTCGGGCGGATAAATGCCCCGCTTGAGCTTTTTCAGCTCAAATTTTGACACATCTTCCCGCACGTAACGGGTCGGCCCATCGTCGTCGAGATGGGGTTGGTACTCATCGCTGAAATAGTGGTCAACCCCAAGCTTTTCGCGGGTTTCGCGCAATTCGCGTTTCTGCTTGACCGGGCGTAACTCGGCCCTTATGGTATCTTGCTTGATTTTCCGGGTACCTTTTATCGCATCGCGGAACAGCAGGGTTTCCTCGTCTGTCGGTGGGGGCGTTTTTTTCATCAGATGCTCATGTATTAGGTATGCGTCTTGCCCGCTAGGTAAACGGGGCTCGGGCCGGATATTACTCGACTTGGAGGTGGATTTGGACAAGATATTTATCGATGAGGTGGTTGCCGAGATGCACACCATCCAGGACATGTTGCGTTGGGCCATGAGTCGTTTCAACGACGCCGGGATTTTTTACGGTCATGGAACCGACAACGCCTGGGATGAAGCTGTGCAGCTGGTACTGCCCGCGTTACATCTGCCACCGGATGTAGACCCGGCCATGCGCCACTCCCGTCTGACCAGCAGGGAGCGTCACCGTATCGCCGAGCTGATTATCCGCCGGGTACAGGAGCGGGTACCGGCCGCCTACCTGACCAACAAGGCCTGGTATGCCGGTTGGGAGTTCTACGTGGACGAGCGGGTGCTCATTCCCCGTTCCCCCATTGCCGAGATGGTGGCCAACCGCTTCGCGCCTTTCCTCAAACATGAACCGACCCGGATCATGGACTTGTGCACCGGCTCAGGTTGCATCGCCATCATCATGGCCCACGAGTTCCCGGAAGCGGAAGTGGATGCCATCGACATCAGCATCGATGCGCTGAACGTGGCCGAGCGCAACATCAACGATCACGGGCTGGAGCAGCAGGTCATTCCGATCCGCTCCGATCTGTTCCGCGATCTGCCGGCGGGTGACAAGTACGATCTTATCGTCTCCAACCCGCCCTATGTGGACTCCGAAGACATGTCGGATCTGCCGGATGAATTCCGTCACGAGCCCGAACTGGCACTGGCGTCCGGCTCCGATGGTCTCAAGCTGACCAAGCGTCTGCTGGCCCATGCGGCCGACTTCCTCAAGGATAACGGCGTGCTGGTAGTCGAAGTGGGCAACAGCATGATCCATCTGGAAGCCCAGTTCCCCGAGATCCCCTTTACCTGGGTTGAATTCGAAAACGGCGGACACGGTGTCTTTGTGATGACCCGTGACGAGCTGGCGCAGTATCAGGATCATTTTGCCATCTACAAGAACTAAGCAGGAGCGCGCATGGCAGGGAACAGTTTTGGTCAACTCTTTCGGGTCACCACCTTTGGTGAGAGCCACGGCCTGGCGCTGGGCGCCGTGGTCGATGGTTGCCCGCCTGGGTTGGAGATAAGCGAAGCGGATCTGCAGGGCGATCTGGATCGGCGCAAGCCGGGCACCTCCCGCTACACCACGCCACGCCGTGAGCCGGATGAGGTGAAGATCCTCTCCGGGGTATTCGAGGGCAAGACCACCGGCACCTCCATCGGGCTGCTCATCGAGAATACCGATCAGCGCTCCAAGGATTACTCCGATATCAAGGATCTGTTCCGGCCGGGTCACGCTGACTACACCTATCACCAGAAGTATGGTCAGCGCGACTATCGTGGCGGTGGTCGCTCCTCCGCCCGCGAAACCGCGATGCGGGTAGCCGCGGGGGCCATTGCCAAGAAGTACCTCAAACAGGTGCATGGCATCGAGATCACCGGTTATCTCTCCCAGCTCGGCCCCATCAAGGCCGAGGCGTTCGACGCGGCGCAGATTGAGCAGAACCCCTTCTTCTTCCCCGATGCGGGCAAGCTGGAAGAACTGGATCAATACATGCGCGACTTGAAGAAAGAGGGCAACAGCATCGGTGCCAAGGTACAGGTCATTGCGCGCAATGTGCCGGTGGGCCTGGGTGAGCCGGTGTTTGACAGGCTCGATGCCGACATTGCCCACGCCATGATGGGCATCAATGCGGTGAAAGGGGTGGAGATCGGCGACGGCTTTGCGGTGGTGGAGCAAAAAGGCTCCGAGCATCGCGACGAGATGACCCCGGCGGGCTTTGCCAGCAACCATGCGGGCGGCATTCTGGGGGGTATCTCGTCCGGTCAGGATATCGTGGTGAGCATGGCGCTCAAGCCCACTTCCAGCATCACTGTGCCGGGCAAGACCATCAATACCGAAGGCGAGGCCACCCTGATGATCACCAAGGGTCGCCACGATCCTTGCGTTGGCATCCGCGCCGTGCCCATCGCCGAGGCGATGCTGGCGCTGGTGTTGATGGATCATCTGTTGCGCCATCGCGCCCAGAATCAGGGGGTGTTGACCCATACCCCGCAGCTGCGCTGATCGGCCAGCCCACCGCTTGGTTGATCGATTGGCGAAGTTCCAGTCAAAAGGCGACCTCAGGGTCGCCTTTTTCATGGGCATTCATCGTGCTGGATGACTGGCCGAGTGTCTCCGGCTCAGCCGGGTTTGTTGACAACGCAGCGGCAGAGAGAGTCCAAGTGCCAGCTAGGGGTGGCCGACAGAAGATAGCACGCATGAACCTTAACCTCCTTGGACAGCACGGATGCGGCGATATCGCTGTTATCTGGCATCCAGCATAACCTGATCCGAATGAGTTCTTGAGCGGCGTTGCCGGGTGGGACGGAGACCTGCTTTTGACAAACATGCTGGGAGGAACATCACATTTTTCTCGTTTATCCCGGGCAACTCCGTTAGACTGCGCCTCTATTCTTTCCCCTTTGCTCTGCTCCCCGGGGAAATCGTTGTTTTCTCAATAGGCCCAGATCTTGTGAGATGGCATCGGCTCAGCAGAGGAGCCCCACCACAAATCCCCGGCGCCCCTATCCCTAGCAGGTAACTATGAGTTTTACTTCCCTCGGTCTGGCCGAACCCTTGTTGCGTGCCGTTGCCGAGCAAGGCTACGACACCCCGTCTCCCATTCAGCAGCAAGCGATCCCCGCCGTTCTGGCTGGCCGCGATCTGATGGCGGCGGCCCAAACAGGGACCGGCAAGACCGCAGGCTTTACCCTGCCGATGCTGCAACGTCTGATGGAGAGCAAGCGCAAGGTCTCCCCGAACCGCATCCGCGCCCTGGTGCTGACCCCGACTCGCGAGCTGGCTGCCCAGGTAGGCGAGAGCGTGCGTAACTACGGCAAACACCTGCCGATCCGCAGCCACGTGGTCTTCGGCGGCGTGAGCATCAACCCGCAGATGATGGCTACCCGTCGTGGTCTGGATGTGTTGGTGGCCTGCCCGGGTCGTCTGATGGATCTCTACAACCAGAACGCCGTCAAGTTCGATGAAGTGGAAATCCTGGTGCTGGACGAAGCAGATCGCATGCTCGACATGGGCTTTATCCGCGACATCCGCCGCATCCTGGCCCTGCTGCCGAAGAAGCGCCAGAACCTGCTGTTCTCCGCTACTTTCGCCGATGAGATCCGCGAACTGGCCACCGGTCTGCTGGATAACCCGGCGGTGATCGAAGTCGCCCCGCGCAACAGTACCGCCGAGCGTATCGAGCAGCTGGTGCACCCCTGTGACAAGGCCTACAAGATCGCGCTGCTGAGTCATCTGGTCACCAGCAACAACTGGCAGCAGGTACTGGTGTTCACCCGTACCAAGCACATGGCTAACCGCGTTGCCGAGACCCTCGACAAGAACGGTGTCAGCGCCGCCGCCATTCACGGCAACAAGAGCCAGGGTGCCCGTACTCGCGCGCTGGCCGGTTTCAAGGATGGTAGCGTCAAGGTGTTGGTGGCGACCGATATCGCTGCCCGTGGTCTGGATATCGACAAGTTGCCGCAAGTGGTCAACTTCGAGCTGCCCAACGTGGCGGAAGATTACGTGCACCGTATCGGTCGTACCGGTCGTGCCGGTGCTGCCGGTCACGCCATCTCCCTAGTCGCGGCCGATGAAGGCAAGCTGATCAAGGCGATCGAGCGGCTGACCAAGCAGAACATTCCGTGCGAGCAAGTAGCTGGTTTTGAAGCCTCCCGCGAGACGCTCGATAACATAAGCCGTGGTATCGGCGCGCCGCTGCGCAAAGAGCCCCGTGACCCGAGCGAGCAGCGCCGTGCGCCGCGTCCGCAAGGTCAAGGCCAGCGTCAGGGTGCCGGTCGCTCTGCCAACGGCGGCAAACCCAAGCCCCAGGGTGGCCAGCGTCCTGAAGGCGGCGCCGGCAAACCGGCTCAGGCTCGTCGCCCGCGCCGCGCGACCCACAACCAGTAAGTAGTAAGCGGCTCGGGAGCCAGGCTCCTCAGCGTTACGGTTGACTGAAAAAGCCCTGCCAATTTGGCATAATGCCAGTCAGTTGAGGATCAGCTGATCGATCATTCTGATGTGTAAAAATCCGAAACCTGTTGATTGGTTTCGGATTTTTTTATGCGTGTCGAGCAGGCACTCAACTTTATTCACGCCAGTGCCTGATCAGAAGGGAACTCCGAACTATCCGATCCTGGCCTTGAGAAGGCTGTTTGCACTAAACGTTGGGCTTCACTTCGTTCATCACCAACCTACGATTTAGCAAATCGGGTCGATGAGCGACGCGTCATCGGCTGCTCTGCCAGCGCAGTGGCGATGGGGATAGTGCGAAGATGGATACCTGCAAAATGGTGGCAACCGGTTCTCGCGAACGTCTGATTACACTTCGCTAATCAGACCTGTGACCCAGTCGAGGGCAGACGATGCGGTAGTGGGATTTGAATCGAAGGAGGATGCAGACTGGTTTCTGACTGAGGTGTCGGCGCGCGTGCAACAGTTTGGCTGGCGGCTACACCCTCAGAACACCCGATTGTACGGGGTGAAAAAAAGCCACACCGGTTGGTGTGGCTTTTGCTAGAGGGTTAACCGGGGTCGCTTAGGGGCGACCAGCCGGGCAGGTGGCCACGTTGACGGCGGCAGTGCTGCCACCATGACGACCTGACGTGCTCACCTCGTTGCGTACCAGTGGCGGGTAGTTAACCGGCTCGCGGGCAGGCAGGGCAGGGGCTTCGGCAGGGGTTGCCATCGGGGCGGATGCCTTGCGGGCACGAGCCAGCAAGCCAGCACCGCGTGCTACCTGTTTGGTGACGACCGGCGTTTGTTCCACCACAACTGCAGGCACGGCAGCCGGGGTTTCGATGACCGCAGCAGGTGCTAGTGTTTCGACAACAGCGGCGACAGGTGCGGCTTCCACAACAGGAGCTGTTACGGCAGTTGCTTCTTCAACAACCGGAGCCGTTTCAACAACGTGTGCGGTTTCAACCACGGTGGTGGTGACCACTTCGGCAACCGGCGCAGCGACAACGGCTACTTCTGGCTCTGCGGCAACTACAACCTCAGCGACAGCTTCAACAACCGGGTTTGCGGCCACATCGGCTTGAGTTGCTTCAACTTGGGCAGTGGCCTGCTCGGCAGCTTCTTCAGCAACAGCTTCGACAACCACATGCTCGGTCAATGCCGCAGAGGCTTGCAGGGCGGCAGCGACTGCTTCAGCGCTCGGGATGGTGACAACAGGTACTATCGGCTCTTCAACCAGTGCTTTGGCAATATCTGCCTGGGCTGCTGTGGTCAGAGTGGTGGTATCTTGCTGTTCTTCGTCACGTTGGCTGCGGGCATCTTCGTTGATGCGCTTGCGGCGTTGGCCTTCGATACGTTGGCTGCGCGGAGTGCGGCGTGAACGGCGCTGGCCTTCACTCTGCTCTTCCTGCTCGTTACCCACGGTGGTATCGATCTCCTCAGCTTGCACTGCTGCATCGTCAACCGGCAGGGCAGGGGTGTCAGCAGCGGCGACATCGACGCGGATCTGCTTGCGCAGTTGACGACGTTCGCGGCGCTCGGCCACTTTTTGCTCTTTCTCCTGACGCGGCTCGATGGCGACTGCATCAACGGCGTCTACCGCTTCAACAACGACCTCGGCGCGCGGCTCACGAGGAGCTCGCGGTTCACGGGCTGGACGTGGCGCACGCTCTTGACGAGGTTCGCGTGGCTCGCGCTCCTGACGGGGTTCACGTTCCATGCGCTGTTCGCTGCGCACTTCGCCACGGGTCTCGCTACGGGCTTCACGCTCCTGACGCGGCTCGCGCTCTTTGCGGGGACGACGATTGCGGTTTTCACCGGCTTCGCGGTTGCCACCTTCACGCTTCTCTCCAGCTTCCGCGGTGTTGCGGTTGTTGCGGTTGTCGTCACGACGAGGACGCTGACCACGGCCACGGACATCATCACGCTGGTGTCGATGGCCCTCCTCTTTGCGAGCTTCACGCACGACCGGTTTCTCGACGGGCGCTTTCACTTCGGCAGGGGCTGTATCGCTGCTGAACAGGCCGGTAATGCCTTTGATCAGCTTGCTGAAGAAGCCCGCCTCTGCAGGGGCCGCAGCAACGGGCGCCGCCGGTTGTTGCGGTGCAACAGGGGCCGGTTGTGCCGGTTGGGCAAAGCCTTGCAACAGCGGTTGCTCACGTTCGATCACCTGAGCCTGCTTCGGTTGGTAGACCGGCTTGGCAATTTCGGTTTTCAGCTCGTAGCTGGCCGCTTCCGGGATCTCGTTCTGACGAATGCGGGTCACTTCGTAGTGCGGGGTTTCCAGATGCTGGTTCGGAATGATGTAAACACGCACATCATTGCGCTGTTCCAGACTGGCGATGGCGGCACGCTTCTCGTTAAGCAGATAGGCGGCAACATCCACCGGCACCTGGCCGTGAACCTGCTCGGTGTTGTCCTTCATGGCCTCTTCTTCGATGAGGCGCAGGATGGACAGGGCGAGGGATTCGTTGTCACGGATCACGCCCTGACCCTGGCAACGAGGGCAGATATGGCTGCTGGACTCGTTGAGAGAGGGACGCAGACGCTGGCGAGACATCTCCAGCAGACCGAAACGGGAGATCCGGCCCAGTTGGATGCGGGCCCTGTCCTGATGAACCGCTTCACGCAGACGGTTTTCCACTTCGCGCTGATGGCGAACCGGCGTCATGTCGATGAAGTCGATAACGATCAGGCCACCCAAGTCGCGCAGGCGCAATTGACGGGCAATTTCGTCCGCCGCTTCCAGGTTGGTTTGCAGCGCTGTCTCTTCGATATCGCCGCCCTTGGTGGCGCGGGAGGAGTTGATATCGATGGAGGTCAGGGCTTCGGTCGGATCGATAACGATACTGCCGCCGGAGGGGAGGCGCACTTCACGCTGGAAGGCGGACTCGATCTGGCTCTCAATCTGAAAGTGGTTGAACAGGGCAACTTCACCCTTGTACAGCTTCACACGGTTGAGGAAATCAGGGCGTACCAGCTCGATATGGGCCTTGGCGCGTTCGAAAATCACCGGATTGTCGATCAGGATCTCGCCCACATCGCGACGCAGATAGTCACGGATAGCACGCACGATCACGTTGCTTTCCTGGTGGATCAGCACCGGCGCAGCGCGCTCCTGGGAGGCCTTGTGGATGGAGTCCCAGTGATTGAGCAGAACGTTCAGGTCCCACTCCAACTCTTCCGGAGACTTGCCCACACCGGCGGTACGCACGATCAGGCCCATGCCTTCCGGCACGGTCAATCCGCTCAGGGCTTCTTTCAGTTCGGTCCGCTCATCACCCTCGATGCGGCGGGAGATACCACCGGCACGGGGGTTGTTGGGCATCAGCACCAGGTAGCTACCTGCCAGGCTGATAAAGGTGGTGAGGGCTGCACCCTTGGTGCCACGCTCTTCCTTGTCGATCTGGACGATGACTTCCTGACCTTCACGGACCACTTCTTTGATGTTGGGACGACCCTGATAGGAGTAACCGGAGGGGAAGTAATTGCGGGCGATCTCCTTCAACGGCAGGAAACCGTGGCGCTCGGCGCCGTAGTCAACAAAAGCAGCTTCAAGGCTGGGTTCTACGCGGGTGATCTTACCCTTGTAAATGTTCGCTTTCTTCTGCTCGTGTCCCGGACTTTCAATATCCAAATCGTAGAGCTGTTGTCCGTCAACCAGCGCTACGCGCAACTCCTCTTCTTGAGTTGCGTTGATAAGCATTCTTTTCATTGAGTTCTCATTATTGTGTCATTTTGATTTCCTCCATCTGGGTCCTGCCGGCGCCGGCCTCGGGTCTTCAGCATACTGGGGCAACCTCCCGGTTGGGGTATGCATGAGGCGCAAACTAAGGGCGCTCTGGTCATCACTTCTCGAGAAGGAATGAATAAGGATGCCGAAATGGAGACAAATAAACGGTGATGTTTGTGTTCTCCATGCGTTGTACCTCGCACCCGGGAACCGTCATGTTCTTGTAGACACGGTGTTTCGGGATTGGGTGGCATACTTTTTGGCCACTTAGTACAAGGCTTGAACACAATGACAAAACCTTGTTTATTATCCCATTTAAACCTCTTTTATAGCAAGGCGCCATTTTTCAACAAACCATGCAGCCAAGGGGCGCTGGCAGTGTTAAAATCCGCGCCATGACACAGATACAACAACAAGTGCAGCTGCTCACCATCGAAGCTGAGCATGACGGGCAGCGCATCGACAATTTTCTCAAGACTCAGCTAAAGGGCGTCCCCAAGAGCCTGATCTATCGCATCCTTCGCAAAGGTGAAGTGCGGGTAAACAAAAAGCGCATCAAACCGGAGTACAAACTCTGCGCGGGTGACGAGGTGCGGGTACCTCCCGTTCGCGTTGCCGAGAAGAATGAGCTGCCGTCGGCCAACCTCGGTGTTATCCAGCGTCTGGAGAGTCAGATCCTGTTCGAAGACGATGCCATGATCGTGCTGAACAAGCCCTCCGGCATGGCCGTGCACGGTGGCAGCGGTTTGAGCTTTGGCGTTATCGAAGGACTGCGCGCCCTGCGTCCGGAAGCCCGCTTTCTCGAACTGGTGCATCGGCTCGATCGCGACACCTCCGGCGTGCTGCTGGTTGCCAAAAAACGCAGCGCCCTGCGCAGCCTGCATGAGCAGTTGCGCGTCAAGACCATGCGCAAGCAATATCTGGCGCTGGTACGTGGCAAGTGGCAGGCCCACGTCAAGGTGGTCAACGCTCCGCTGCGAAAGAACGATCTGCAATCCGGTGAACGGGTGGTGCGGGTCAGCGCCGATGGCAAGCCCTCCGAAACCCGGTTCCGCATTGTGCGTCAATTTGCCGAAGCGACCCTGGTCGAGTGCAGCCCCATCACCGGCCGTACCCACCAGATCCGCGTGCATACCCTGCATGCCGGTCACCCGATCGCCTGTGACGATAAGTACGGTGAAGCAGCGTTTGACGAGAAAATGCGCAGCCAAGGACTGAAACGACTCTTTTTGCATGCTTGGAAGCTCAGCTTCACTCATCCGGCCGATGGTCGTGAGATGCAGGTAGAAGCCCCCCTTGCCCCTGAGCTTGACGGTTTCCTGGAAAAGCTGGCGCACTAATGCAAGATATCCGGCTCGCCATTTTCGATTGGGACGGTACCCTGATGGATTCGGTGGGCCGGATTGTTGCGTGTGTGGCGCACGCGGCTCGTGACTGTGCTGAGCCCGTGCCCACCGCAGTCGAGACGCACCAGATCATCGGTCTCAGCCTGGAGGTTGGCATCCCCCGGCTGTTTGCCCTGACGCCGGGCGACGAACGTGCCCTTGCCCTGATTGCCAGCTATCGCCACCATTACGTGCATGACAGCACTCCCAGCCCGTTATTTGCCGGGGTGAGGGAGCTGCTACAGCATTGGCATGAACAAGGCATTGTCCTGGCAATCGCCACCGGCAAGTCCCGCCGTGGCCTCGACCGGGTACTGGATGATAGCGGTCTGCGGCCGTTGTTTTCCGCCACGCGTGGGGCGGACGAGGCCAACTCCAAGCCCGATCCCCTTATGCTGACGCAAATTCTGAATGAGCTGGGCATTGCCCCGCACCAGGCGGTGATGATCGGTGATTCCATCCACGACATGGCTATGGCCGAGGCACTGGCTATGCCGCGGATCGGGGTGAGCTGGGGCGTGCACGATCGTGCACGCTTGCTGGCTCACCATCCGCTGGCGGTGGTCGATACCATGGCTGAGCTCCAGCGGTTGCTGGGTTAGCCTTGAGATATGGCGGATGAAAAATGAAAACCGGGAGCCTTGGCTCCCGTTTTTCATGGCAGGCATATAGCTCCCCTCAAGGCAGGGCGATACCATGGCGATCCAGTAGCTCGATCAGACCGATCAGTGGCAGACCGATCAAGGCGTTAGGATCGCGCCCCTCCAGCCCCCTGAACAGCACGATCCCCATACCTTCACATTTGAAGCTGCCCGCACAATCGAGGGGCAATTCTGCCTCTACATAGCGGCGAATGGCGGCTTCATCGAGATTGCGAAAATGAACGGTGAAAGGTTCCACTAGCTGATGAGCCTCACCGGTTGCGGCATTCATCACGCACAGGCCGGTGTAGAAGGTGACGCTGCGACCCTGGGCTGCCATTAGCTGGGCGATGGCATTGCCGATAGTGCCCGGTTTGCCGAGGATGCGACCATCGCAGACACACACCTGATCAGAGCCGATGATCAAGCCGTGATCACGATGTTGGGCGATAGCATCAGCCTTGGCGCGGGCCAGTCTGGCCACCAGCGCGTCGGCGGATTCGCCAGCCAGCGGGCGCTCATCCACCTCGGGCGAGGCACATTCAAAGGGGAGGCCAAGCTTCTCCAGCAGGGCTTTGCGATAGCGAGAAGTTGAGGCGAGGATCAGATTCTGTGGCATAATCGAGATACCGATGAAAGCAGGTACCGGCATTCTAGGGACTTGTGACGTTAAAATCATCGGCGGTAAGGACTTTTTCCTTTGACTATCAGTTGTTGGACCTATATTATTCGCGCCCTATGCAAAAGGTGAAGTTGCCCGTTAAGGTTGATCCAGTCCGTAGTGCCTTGAAGCTGCTCGATTACATCGGGATAGTGGAAAAGTCGCAGATGCCCAGGCTGGAGGAATCAACCGCTGGCTTGCAGAGTGATATCGAGGTATCACTGCACTTTGGCAAAGATGTCCAGAAGTTGACCGTTATGAAAGGCACTGCCCATGCCAAGGTTGACCTGGTTTGCCAACGTTGCGGAGAGACATTCGAACACCTCTGTGAAGCTGAATTTATCTACACTCCGCTGTTCGAAAGAACAAACGAGGAAGAGCTGCCGGAAGCTTATGAGCCCATTGAGTTGGACGAAAACGGCGAGATAGATCTTCATCAAATCCTGGAGGATGAACTCATCCTCTCGTTGCCTCAAGTCGCAATGCATCCGATGGATGCCTGCCCGAGAGGGAACATGGATATGACCTGGGGTGAAATCGAACCTGCTGATGAGCGGCCGAATCCCTTTGCAGTTCTTGAAGAGCTTAAACGTAAGTGAATTTAGGAGTTAGCCTACAATGGCCGTACAACAGAACCGTAAAACCCGTGCCAAGCGTGGCATGCGTCGTTCCCACGATGCGCTGACCACCGCTGCCCTGACTGTTGATCAGACCAGTGGCGAAATTCATCGTCGTCACCACGTGACTGCCGATGGTTTCTACCGCGGTAAAAAGGTAATCGCTTAAGGATTGCCTTTGTCTACGCAAACTGTCGCGCTAGACATCATGGGGGGAGATATTGGCCCCTCGGAAACAGTGCCTGCCGCCGTGCAGGCACTGTCTCTTTTACCCCAGCTAAAACTGATCCTGGTCGGCGACCAGCACCAGACCTCTTCTCTGCTGCAGCAACATGGCTTGCTGAATCATCCCCGCGTTCGTTTCGTACATGCATCCCAGGTGGTTGGCATGGGTGATAAACCGATCGTGGCGTTGCGTACTCTGAAAGACTCCTCCATGCGGGTGGTACTCAATCTGGTGAAAACCGGTGAGGCCGATGCCTGCGTCAGTGCCGGCAATACCGGCGCGCTGATGGCGATGGCCAAGTGCGTGCTCAAATCCCTGCCAGGGGTAGACAGACCCGCCCTCATCAAAGCGTTACCGACATTGAGCGGCAAACGCACCGTGATGCTGGATCTCGGAGCCAACGTCAGTTGCGATGCCGATACCTTGCTGCAGTTTGCAGTGATGGGCTCCGTCGTGGCCGAAAAGGTCGAAGGCATTGCATCGCCGCGGATCGCCTTGCTCAACATCGGCGAGGAGGAGATCAAGGGCAATTATCTGGTGCGCCACAGCGCCGAATTGTTGCGCCAGTGCCGCGCGATCAACTACGTTGGTTTCATCGAAGGGGATCGCATCTTCAGCGGCGACAGCGATGTGATTGTCTGCGACGGCTTTGTCGGCAATGTGGCCCTCAAAACGGCGGAAGGGGTGGTGCGGATGATGGCCCAGCTGGCCGGATATCCCCGCAAGAAACGCAGTTTTCTTGGCCGGATCGCCGGATTTATGTTCAAACGACGCTTTTCTTACCTGAACCCCGACCAGTATAACGGCGCAAGTCTGTTAGGATTGCGCGGCATTGTGGTAAAAAGTCATGGGCGGGCCGAACGGCCTGCCCTGTGTAATGCGATCCTGCTGGCCGCACAAGAGGCCAAACATCAACTTCCACTGCAAATAGCAGATCGCCTTGAAGCTGTCTTCTCTGACAGGGATCTATAAGAACTCTATGCATAGCAAAATTCTGGGTACTGGCAGCTACCTGCCGAGTTCAGTGCGTACCAACGCCGATCTTGAGCAGATGGTTGAGACCAGTGATGAGTGGATCGTGGAACGCACCGGTATCCGTGAGCGCCGTATTGCCGGTGCTGATGAGACCGTTGCCACCCTCTCTTACCAGGCCGCCCTGCGAGCCCTGGATGCAGCCGGTCTGACCGCTGCCGATCTCGATATGATAGTGCTGGCCACCACCAGTGCTGAAAATGCCTTCCCGGCTGCTGCCTGCGAGCTGCAAGGGTTGCTCGGCGTACCGGGCATTCCTGCCTTTGATGTGGCGGCGGCCTGCGCCGGTTTCACCTATGCGCTCTCCATTGCCGATCAGTTCGTCAAATCCGGCGCCGCTCGCCACGTGCTGGTTGTCGGAGCCGATGTGCTCTCCCGTATGTGCGATCCGCAAGATCGCGGCACCATCATTATTTTTGGTGATGGGGCAGGGGCTGTGATTGTCGGTGCCAGCGAGACACCGGGCATCCTCTCTACCCATCTCCATGCCGATGGCCGTTATGGCGAGCTGCTCAAGCTACCCCACCCCCGTCGTGGCATGCCAGGGGCCGAGCTCGAAGCCTACATGTATATGAAGGGCAACGATGTTTTCAAGGTAGCGGTCACCCGGCTGAGCGAGATCGTAACCGAAACGCTAGCTGCGGCTGGCATCGAACCGAGCGAGCTGGACTGGCTGGTGCCTCATCAAGCCAACTTCCGCATCATCAGTGCCACTGCCAAGAAGCTTGGCATGAGCCTCGACAAGGTGGTGCTGACCCTCGACAAGCATGGCAATACCTCTGCCGCTTCTGTTCCGGTCGCCTTCGATGAAGGGGTACGGGATGGCCGGATCAAACCGGGTCAGCTGGTACTGCTGGAAGCCTTTGGCGGCGGTTTTGCCTGGGGTTCGGCGCTGGTTCGCCTCTGATCTTCGGCGGGATGGTGTCATCATCATCCCGTCACCGATTTCATTTTTGTCTTATCTAAAAGGAATCAATGATGACCCAATTTGCCATTGCCTTCCCGGGACAAGGTTCCCAGTCTGTTGGCATGCTGGCCGAGCTGGCCGAACAACATGCCGTGATCACGGAGACCTTCGCCGAGGCGAGCCAGGTGCTGGGTTATGACCTGTTTGCCCTGGTGATGGATGGTCCGGTTGAAGATCTGAACAAAACCTGGCGCACCCAGCCGGCGCTGCTGACGGCCTCTGTCGCCCTGTGGCGTCTGTGGCAGCAGCAGGGTGGGGCAACGCCAGCCGTGATGGCGGGCCACAGCCTGGGTGAGTACTCAGCGCTGGTATGCAGCGGTGCCCTCGATTTTGCCGATGCGGTCAAACTGGTTGAGCTGCGTGGTCTGGCCATGCAGGAAGCGGTACCGGAAGGCACTGGCGCCATGGCAGCGATCATCGGTCTGGACAATGAATCCATCGCTGCCAACTGCGAAAAAGCGGCAGAAGGGCAGGTGGTCTCTCCGGTCAACTTCAACTCCCCGGGCCAGGTGGTTATCGCTGGTCACAAAGAGGCCGTTGAGCGTGCCAACGTGCTGATGAAAGAGTCGGGCGCCAAGCGTGCACTGCCGCTGCCGGTCTCCGTACCGTCCCACTGCGCCCTGATGAAACCTGCCGCAGAAAAACTGGCAGCTGCGCTGGACGGGATCGAGATCAAGGTTCCAACCATCGCGGTCATCAATAATGTCGACGTATCCTGTGAACAGGATCCGGCCGCCATCAAGCAAGCGCTGGTACGTCAGCTGTTCAGCCCGGTTCGTTGGACCGAGACTGTCGAGCGGATGGCCAATGAGGGCGTAACCCTCGAGATCGAGATGGGACCGGGCAAAGTGTTGACCGGGCTCGCCAAGCGCATCGACAAGCGCGTGGAAGGTATTCACGCCAACGATGCCGCCTCTTTTGAGCAGGCGCTGGCCCAGATCAAGTAAACAGGAGCAAGTGATGAGCTTTACCGATAAGGTTGTGTTGGTGACCGGTGCCAGTCGTGGCATCGGCCGTGCGATTGCCGAAACATTTGCGGCCCGTGGCGCGAAAGTGGTTGGCACGGCGACCAGCGAAAGCGGTGCCGAGGCGATCAGCGCCTATCTGGGCGACCATGGTTGCGGCATGGCGCTGAACGTGACCAGCCAGGAATCCATCGAAGCCGTCTTCGCCGCCATCAAGGCGCGCTTTGGCGACATCGACATCCTGATCAACAACGCAGGGATAACCCGTGACAACCTGTTGATGCGGATGAAAGATGACGAGTGGAACGAGATCATCGATACCAATCTGACCTCGCTCTACCGTCTGAGCAAACCGGTGTTGCGTGCCATGATGAAGAAACGTCACGGTCGCATCATCAGCATTGGTTCCGTGGTAGGCACCATGGGCAATGCGGGTCAGGTCAACTATGCTGCCGCCAAGGCGGGTCTGGTTGGTTTTACCAAATCGTTGGCGCGGGAAGTGGCATCCCGTGGTATCACAGTGAACGCGGTTGCCCCCGGTTTCATCGAAACCGACATGACCCGTGCCCTGAATGACGATCAACGTGCTGGCATCATGAGTCAGGTGCCTGCCGCCCGTTTGGGTGATCCAAAAGAAATTGCCGCAGCTGTGGTATTCTTGGCTTCTGATGACGCAGCCTATATCACCGGCGAAACCCTGCATGTTAATGGCGGGATGTACATGGTGTAATCAATTTGTCGTGAGATCTGTTCAAATTTGCGATAGTACGCCGAAGTTTGGCACATTTCGTGGTTTGACCAGCGGCAAGCTACTTGCAAACTCACGTCAATTGAATAAACTACCCAAACCAGACGCAAATAGCGTATTTTTAAAGGAAAATTCAGGTCATGAGCAACATCGAAGAACGCGTAAAGAAAATCATCATCGAACAACTGGGTGTTAAAGAGGAAGACGTTAAGAACGCTGCCTCCTTCGTCGACGACCTGGGCGCTGACTCTTTGGATACCGTTGAACTGGTAATGGCGCTGGAAGAAGAATTCGATACCGAAATTCCTGATGAAGAAGCCGAGAAGATCACCACTGTTCAAGCGGCTATCGACTACATCACCGCTAATCAGGAATAAGTTCCTGTTCTGAAAGAAGCGGCCCAAGGGCCGCTTCTTTTGTATTTGTTCCCTTTCAAAACACCTCTCGGAGACTA
This sequence comes from Aeromonas veronii, assembly GCA_041319085.1. Lineage (NCBI taxonomy): Bacteria > Pseudomonadati > Pseudomonadota > Gammaproteobacteria > Aeromonadales > Aeromonadaceae > Aeromonas > Aeromonas veronii. Next base: position 2,001,946 of record CP101033.1, read on the forward strand.
CCTCAGTGTCAAAACGCAGAGTCGTGGTGACCGGCTTGGGGATGCTTTCCCCGGTGGGTAACACTGCCGAATCCAGCTGGCAAGCACTGCTCAACGGGCAGAGCGGCATTTCCCTTATCGAACACTTTGATGCCAGCGAGTTTGCAACCCGCTTCGCAGGTCTGGTCAAGGATTTCGATCCCGAGCAATATGGTATCAACCGTAAAGATGCTCGCAAGATGGACCTCTTCATTCAATACGGCATCGCGGCCGGTATGCAGGCGCTGGATGATTCCGGCCTGACCATCAATGAAGAGAATGCCGAGCGTGTCGGCGTGGCGATTGGCTCCGGTATCGGCGGTCTGGGTCTGATTGAACAGAACCACGATAGCCTCGTTAACGGCGGCCCGCGCAAGATCAGCCCCTTCTTCGTACCCTCAACCATCATTAATATGGTGTCCGGTCATCTCTCCATCATGAAAGGTCTGCAAGGGCCGAACATTGCCGTGACCACCGCTTGTACCACAGGTACCCATGCCATCGGTATGGCGGGTCGGATGATCGCTTACGGTGATGCGGACGTAATGGTGGCCGGCGGCACTGAAAAAGCCTCCACCGCGATGGGGATGGGTGGCTTCGCAGCAGCCAAGGCACTCTCCAACCGCAACGACGAGCCGCAAAAAGCGAGCCGTCCGTGGGATAAGGATCGCGACGGTTTTGTGCTGGGTGACGGTGCCGGTGTACTGGTACTGGAAGAGTACGAACATGCCAAGGCCCGTGGCGCCAAGATCTACGCCGAGCTGGTCGGTTTTGGCATGAGCGGCGATGCCTACCACATGACTGCGCCTCCTGCTGATGGCAACGGTGGCGCTCGCGCCATGAAAAATGCCATCAAGGATGCCGGCATTGCCCCCGAGCAGATTGGTTACATCAACGCCCACGGCACCTCCACCCCGCTGGGTGACGTGGCTGAACTGCGTGGCATGAAGTCGGTGTTTGGCGAGCACGCCAAATCCCTGATGATCAGCTCCACCAAGTCCATGACCGGTCACCTGCTGGGGGCAGCCGGTGCCATCGAGGCGATCATCACAGTGTTGGCTCTGCGCGATCAGGTGGCTCCGCCCACCATCAACCTGGACAACCCGGATGAAGAGTGCGATCTGGATCTGGTGCCCCATGTGGCCAAGCCAGGCAGCTTCGAGTATGCCCTTTCCAACTCGTTTGGTTTTGGCGGCACCAATGGCTCACTGATCTTCAAACGCGTATAATTTGCCGCAGGGCAAAGACACAGGCCCGATACTGCCGGTATCGGGCCTTTTTTATCGGAGGGATCCCTTTGCTTATCAATGGCATGAAGCTTGATACCATCTCGGCCCATGATCGAGGGCTGGCCTATGGAGACGGTCATTTCACCACCATGGCGGTCAGGGATGGTCACGTGTTGCAGTGGCCTGCCCACCTGGCACGGCTGCAGCAGGCCAACAAGCGGCTTGGATTGGCTGAACTGGACTGGCACCTCTTGACCCAAGAGGTTGAAGAGATGGTGGCCAACCAGCCACAATGCGTGGCCAAGGTGATCCTGACCCGCGGCCAGGGGGGGCGGGGCTATGATGGCAGCGGATGTCAGCACACAACCCGGATTGTCACTCTGGCGCCATTTCCCACTCACTATGGCCAGTGGCAACAGGAGGGGATCGAGATGGTGGTGTGCCGCCAGCGGATCGGTGATGCCCCCATGCTGGCTGGGCTTAAAACATTGAATCGTCTGGAGCAAGTGTTGCTGAAAAGCGAACTTGTCAGCCGCGATGCAGTCGAAGGAGTAGTGCTTAACAGCCGTGGTTTTCTGATTGAAGGGGTCAGTGCCAATCTGTTTTGGCGTCGGGGCAAGACGGTGTTTACGCCAGATCTCGCCCGCGGTGGTGTTGATGGCATCATGCGCCGCCAGGTGATGGCGATGCTGAAACAGATGAGTATTGAGTTGCGTGTGGTAGAGGCTCCGCTGGAGTCACTATGGCAGGCGGAAGAGGTGTGGCTCACCAATACCCTGATGGGGGTGGTGCCGGTCAATGGCATCGAGGATATCCACTATCCCGCAGCGGTATTGAGTCGCCGTTTACAGGAGCGTTTGGTCATTGAAGTTTAATCGGCTTTACACCCTGCTCGCGGGGGCGGCACTGACTGTGGCCGTCGCTGGGGGCTATGTACATTACAAATGGCAACAGGTGGAGACGCTCACCAACAAGGGGCCAACTCGCCTCTTTACGGTGGAGAAAGGTGCCCATGCGGCGCGCCTGATCACCGAACTGGGGGAGGGTGAAACCAGCCCGTGGGCGGTGCGACTCTGGCTGCGCGGCCATCCCGAACTGGTGGCCATTAAATCGGGCACCTACGAAATCAAGGAAGGGGCCCCCCTCAAGGAGACCCTCTCCCTGTTCGCATCGGGCAAGGAGTTTCACTTTAGCCTCACCTTCGTCGAAGGCTCCCGTTTCGAGGATTGGCAGAAACAACTCGCCAGCGCCCCATATCTTGAGCGGTTGACCGTCGAGCAATCCGAAGCCGACTTGGCACAGGAGCTCGGCATCGAGAATGGCAAGCTGGAGGGGTGGTTCCTGCCCGAAACCTATGCCTATACCACCCATGCCAGCGATCTTTCGATCTTGCGCCGCGCCCATCAGGATATGGAGACCTTCCTGCAGCAGAGTTGGGAGAAACGTCAGGCCAACTTGCCTTACAAAACGCCCTATGAGGCGCTGATCATGGCCTCCATCATCGAGAAGGAGACCGGCCAGCCGGACGAGCGGGCACAGATCGCATCGGTGTTTGTCAATCGTCTGCGTCTGGGCATGAAGTTGCAGACTGATCCCACCGTCATTTACGGGGTGAAGGATCGCTACGATGGCAACATTCGCCGCAGCGATCTGACCGACAAGAACCCCTACAACACCTATGTGATTGACGGTCTGCCGCCCACGCCTATCGCCATGCCGGGCAAGGCCTCCATCGAAGCTGCGCTCAACCCCAAATCGACCGACTATCTCTACTTTGTCGCTAAGGGGGGCGGAGCCCACTATTTCTCCAAGACCCTCGATGAACACAATCGGGCGGTTCGCGAATACATATTGAAGAAACCCTAATGTCTAAATTTATTGTGATCGAAGGATTGGAAGGGGCAGGGAAGAGTTCGGCCGTGCGTTATGTGACCGATTATCTAAAGCGTCACAGCATCGACCGGATTGAGTGCACCCGCGAGCCGGGTGGTACGCCGCTTGCCGAGCGGATGCGGGCCATCGTCAAAGAGGTGCACGATGAGCGCCTCACCATAGAAGCCGAACTGCTGCTGATGTATGCCTCTCGGGTACAACTGGTGGAGACTCGCATCAAGCCCGCGCTGGCCGATGGTGTCTGGGTGGTGGGGGATCGCCACGATCTCTCCTCCCAGGCCTATCAGGGCGGTGGTCGCGGTATCGATGCCCAGCTCATCGGAGCCATCAAGCAGGCGGTACTCGGCAACTTCAAGCCGGATCTCACCCTTTATCTCGATATCGATCCCGCCCTTGGCTTGCAGCGCGCTCGCCATCGCGGCGAGCTGGATCGCATCGAACTGGAGCAACTGAGCTTCTTCGAGCGTACCCGAGCGCGTTATCTCGAACTGGCCGCCAAGGATGATTCCATTGTGGTGATCGATGCGGCGCAAACGCCGGATCAGGTCAAAATGGCCATCGAGTGTGCATTGGATCACTATCTGTCGAACGAGCCGCTATGTATCCCTGGCTGATCCCCGACTGGCATGCCCTGAGCCAGACTGCCCAGTCCGGTCGTCTCGGTCACGCCTGGTTGTTGCTCGGCGATCCCGGTCTTGGCAAGGAGCAACTGGCCGAGCGGTTGGCGCGTTTGCACCTTTGCCAGCACCCCGATCGCGGAGAACACTGCGGTCATTGCCACTCCTGCCAGCTGTTTGACAAGGGTAACCACCCGGATCTCGGCACCATCGCTCGCGACAGCAAGACCATTGGGGTGGAAGCTATTCGCGAGATCTGCACCCGGCTGCAGGGCTCTGCCCAGCTCGGCCGCGGCAAGGTAGTGATCATTCCTGATGCAGAGCGGATGACCGAATCGGCGGCAAATGCCCTGCTGAAAACCCTGGAAGAGCCGGCCGGCGACAGCTTGCTGTTGCTGATTGCCTCCCAGGTTTCCCGGCTGCTTCCCACCATTCTCAGTCGTTGTCACAAACATGTCTGTCAGTTGCCTGCGGAAGGAGAGACGGTACGTTGGTTGGCCGAGCAGGGTCATCAGGCCACCCTGGCTCAGGTGCGGATCTGTCAGGGCGCCCCGCTGCGGGTACTCGACTATATTGAGCAGCAACAGGACGGTACTCGCCGCGAACTGCTGGAACAGTTTGTCGCCCTGAGTCAAAGTCCGGTCAAGGCGACGGCTCTGTGCAGCCAGCTGGGTCAGGAGACGCAGGTCAGGTTGCACTGGTTGCAGCTCTTCTTGTGCGATGCCCTGAAAACCCAGGCCGGATGTGGTCACCATCAGTTGGCGATGCCGGATCTGGCTATTTTGAGTCAGCGGCTGGCGGAGCAGTACTCCAGCGAAAAACTGCTCGAAGCCGAGCAGCAGTTGGTTGCCCTCAAGGCCGCTTGCCAGCCGGGGCAGCTCTCCAATCCCACCATCCATTTGATGAACTGGCTCAGTCGCTGGTTATAAGTACCGACAAGCAGAAAGGTTTTATATGTTACTCGTTGATTCCCACTGTCATCTCGATCGCCTCAGCTATGGCAGCAAGCAGGCCAGCATGGCTGATGTACTGGCCAAGGCCGCGAAACTGGACGTGGGATATTTTCTCTGTGTCAGTGTGACTCAGGCACAGTTCCCGACCATGCTCGAGGCGATCGCCCCGTATCCCCAGGTGTTTGCCTCTTGCGGGGTACACCCGCTCAATCAGGAACCCGGGGTTGATGCAGCCTTGTTGCTGACCCAGGCGGCAGATGAGAGAGTGATCGCCATCGGCGAGACCGGTCTCGACTACTTCTACTCCCCCGAGAACAAAGAGGTGCAGCAAGCCTCTTTCCGCGAACATATCCGGGTTGCCCGCGCGCTTAACAAACCGCTGATCATCCACACTCGCGATGCCCAGCAAGATACCTTGCATATCATGCGTGAAGAGGGTGCGGATCAGGTTGGCGGTGTACTGCACTGCTTCACCGAGTCTCTCGAGATGGCGCAAGCTGCGATGGCGATGGGCTTCTATATCTCCATCTCTGGGATCGCCACCTTCAAAAATGCGTCTGCACTGCAAGCCGTGGTCAAGGCTCTGCCCCTCGACAGATTGCTGGTCGAGACCGACTCGCCCTATCTTGCTCCCGTTCCGCATCGGGGGAGGGAGAATGAACCTGCCTTTGTGCGTGATGTTGCCCAGTTTATTGCCGACCTGCGCCAGATCCCGCTTAGCGAATTGGCAGCAGCGACCAGCCGGAATTTCTTTGAACTGTTCAAACTGGCGAAAAAATAACACAGAAGCCCCGTTGTTCGGGGCTTTTTATATTTCAAAGACTAAACTGATTACCCACCTGAATATCAACATCGCGCCACGTTATCTCTCACGCACCCAACAAATTTAACTCGTTCATCCATACAAAACAGGGTCGAATAATACTCCTATGTTTCGTTTGTTCACCGTGGCCAAAGAGTATTAAAACACCATGCTATAAGTATCGATAATATTCATTATCGATAGTTGATGTGTATGAAGGATCCTGTAAGATCCTCTCAAACTTCATATGAATCATAGTGTTCCGTGGCATATCCATCCTTATCCAATACGGCTCATCAGTCACTGCAGACTGTTTTCGATGCGCAGCTAAATAGTCGGGCACGACGCTTTTTACGCAGCGCAAAAGCGGATTCCACCCTCAATGCTTATCAGGCGGATACCCGTATTTTTGTCTTTTGGTGCCAATTACACGGGCTGGATCCGCTGCAAACGACCCATCACGACATCATGAATTTTCTCGCTGATCAGGCTGACGGCGTATTGGCCGACTGGGTATGGCTGGATAAAGAGGAGGGGAAGGGAGATCTACGTAACGGTGAACCTCGAAAACCGGCAACCCTGGTGAGACGTCTGGCGGGGATCCGCTATGCCTTCAAGCAGAAAGGGATTCACCCCATGCCCACCGAACATCCCGAAATCAAGGAGATGATGCGCGGTATTGTCAGGTTGGGGGATAACCGCAAGCGCAAAACCGGTGCCCTGACGCTACAGCCATTGGCCCAGGTGCTGGGTGGCATTGACACCCGTGATCTGGCCGGTTTGCGCGATCACACCCTGCTACTGCTGATGTTCAGTGGCGCCTTGCGCCGCTCGGAAGCGGCCCGAATTGAGGTAAGCGATCTCGATTTTGTGGGGCAGGGGATCCGTCTTCGCCTCAAACCGAGCAAACATCAGCTGCATGAAACCGAGATAGCCCTGATCCCGGGCAAGCACCACTGTCCAGTGTCTGCACTGCAAAACTGGCTGTGCAAAAGCCGGATCAGCGAGGGGCCGCTGTTTCGGCGCATGAACCGCTGGGGGCAACTGATGGCCGAACCACTCGGTCCCCAGGGCATTAACCTGATGATCAAGCGGCGAACTGGTCAAGCCATCGACGATCTCTACGTCAGTGGCCACAGCCTGCGTCGCGGATTTATCACCTCGGCGGTGACTGCCGGCAAGCCGATGAACAAGATCATTGAAGTCACTCGCCACAAGGATATGCGGACCCTGCAAGAGTACTTCGATGACGCCCATAAATTCTCCGATCATGCTCTCGACGGCTTGCTTTAACATGACTGCGTTACTTAATTTTTTATGTTAAATGATATCTTGTTGATCTGATGATATATTTGCCGTGCAGCCAACAGCCCAAGGTGGAAGGGCATCTTCCAATGAATAAGGGTATGCAGTAAGAGATAACAAATCTAAAAATGTAACATCGCAAGGATATATGAGCCAAGAAATGACAGTGCGTGAAGAGCAAGAGGCGGCCCCCCAAAACAATGCCGAGCGGCAGCGCCAGCATGTAAAACGCAAACAGGAGACCCATACCCGACTGCAATGCTGGATCAGCAATCGCCACGCCGAGCGACTGGCCGCTCTGGGTATCCATCTCGAAGACAGTCAGGCATCACTCATCGAGCAGGCGATCGACTTGCTCTATCAACATGAGTTGGGCAGGGAACCCCTTTTTGAAAACAGAGTGGCCACGCAGGTCGAAGAGGCTGTTGAATAGAGCCTAGCGTGAAGTAACAACGATACGTGAAGAGATAAAAAAAAAAGCCAGGTACTAATTCCTTGTACCTGGCATAGGGGAATTGGCTCCTTGCAGAGCCGTGCGCTAACTGGTGTTCGGATAGCCTTAAGCTTAGACAATGCTCAAGGCTTTTCAAGATCCGCAGAAAAGTTCAACCAGAGTGTGGGTATTTCAGACTCGTTCAAGTGCTAATGCACCGAACAACCCACTATGTATTGAACAGATTGTTATCACGCACCAGCTCGCGGGGGAGGGCATTCTTGACCCGGCTGCCAACCCATTTCCCCATTCCCAGGGTATGCCCCTGATAGCGGACGATCACCTCGCCAGCGCCAGCATCCTGCTCTGGCCAGACGTCCCGCCCCATCATAAATTCCCGTGCGTTAGCGCTATCCAGTTCGACCACGCCCTTGCTCGCTTTATCGCCGTAGGCCAGCGCCCACTCATGGGTAAGGCGATAGCCTTTCTTGAAGGTTTCGGCCAACTTGATACCAATGCGATCGAAACGCAACTTGCCCTGCACCCGCTCAAACAGCTGGGGGAAGAGCCAGATCTCGTCATTGCGGCCAAACAGTTGACCCAGCGGTGCCACTCCGAAGTTGGCTTCAATCTCGCGCAACATGGGTTCAGCCTCTTTGGTTGGAAGCGGCGCAAAAGGGAATTTACCCAGCTTGCCAGGCTTGAACATGGTGTTGGGTACGGAGTGATGCTTGCGCAATCTGGCGACGAAAAAGCCTTCACTGTCGAAGATCTGGGGCCAAACGTGCAGGTATCCTTCGGATGTACAGGCCAGCTCAGCATGGGGGAACAGGTCTGCCAACGAATCAAAACTCAAGGCATCGCCAAACTTGTCCAGCAGGGATTGGCAGACCGCCTGGTTCTCCTGCTCACTCAAGGTACAGGTGGAGTAGACCAGTACGCCACCCGGTTTCAAGGCATGGAAGGCGCTCTCCAGCAACCCTTGTTGCACCGCCGCAATCTCGTCGATGCTCTCGATGCTCCAGTTGCGCAAGGCATCTTCATCCTTGCGCACCGTCCCTTCGCCGGAGCAGGGGGCATCGAGCAGGATGGCGTCGAAGGTCTCCGGCAACCACTGGCCAAACACCTTGGCATCAAAATGGGTCATGCCCACATTGGTCACACCGCAGCGCTGAATATTGGCGCTCAGCACTTTCAACCGGCTGCTGGAAAACTCGTTGGCAACCAGCATCCCCTGATTGTTCATCAAGGCAGCGATCTGGGTGGTCTTGGATCCGGGGGCTGCCGCCGCATCCAGCAACATGCCGTCCGCTTTGATCTTGTCGCTGGCAAAGAGTGCTGTCACCGGCAGCATGGAGCTCGCTTCCTGAATGTAGAAGAGCCCGCTCAAATGCTCGGCGGTGTTGCCAAGTGGGACGGTTTCATCGCTACGGGTCAACCAGAAGCCGGTGTCACACCAAGGCACCGGGTCGAGCTGCCAGCCCAGTGGCTCCATCAGCGCGAGGAAGTCGGAGACGGCGATCTTCAAGGTATTGACCCGAATGCTGCGGCGCAGGGGACGTCGACAACTGGCCACAAACTCATCCATCGAGAGATGGGTCGGCATGATGGCCGCAATGTGGCGTAAAAAGTAATCGGGAAGGAAGGTGTTGTCGTGCACTGTGCCGTCTCGTTGACCGAAAAGAGGGGCGATATCCTACCACAAGGCTAGGAATATTCTGAATCTGAACACATTCAACAGGCTCCGGAATATAAAAAAGCCCGGCGCGAGGCCGGGCTTGGAGCAGATGCACGAGGGGAAGGGGTCAGGGCTGGATGCGCGGGCTCCACTCCTGCCACTCTTTCTCGGCTTTGCCGTAAAGTGGATAGCTGTGGCCCGCCTTGACGGTTGGCCCCATCTCTTTCTCCGGGGTATTGAAGGCGATGCCGCCAGCCAGAAGGCTCTGCACCGTCTCCACTTCGATGGTGCCACCGGTCAGGCCGATATCCGCCTTGACCCCGGAAACATTCCAGAAGCGCGAGTTGGCCCGCACCAGATGGGCATACTCCTGATCCACGTTGACGTCGATCACCACCTCGCTGCCATCCCGAGCCAGCGCCACCTTGGTAACGCTGCCCACCACCATCTTGCGAAACAGCAGCGGGCTGCCGACGCTCAGGCCATTGACAGAAGGGCTCTTGAGGGTCAGGGCCAGACCCACTGGGTCGACCTGGCTTAAAGGGAAGCGATCTTTTCCTGCCCCCTTGCCGGGGAGCGCCTCCACAAACGCTCCCTTGATCAGGGTGTCAAGGTGCGCAACACCGCCGAGTCCCAGCTTGGCTTGCACCAGGGTAAAGCGGGCACCGGATTGCAGGAAACGCTCGGCGTAGTAGCCATCGAGTTCCGCCTTGAAGATCACCTGACCCAGTGACGGTTCCAGCTCGATCTCTTCAATTTTGCCGATATCGACACCGCGATAGCGGATCGGGCTGCCAATCCCGAGCCCCGGATTGCTCTCTGCCACCAGTGACAGCTGGCGGACCTTGGCCTTGGCCTGCTCCTTGGAGTCGAACAGTTGATGACTGCTGCGGCCATTGGCCAACCGATCGAACTCGATGGCGCCGCGCAGCAGGGTACCGAGGTTACCCACCTTGACCTGCACTCCATCGACTCGCACCTTGGTGTCGATGGCCGGTTTTTTCCAGAACTGGGGTTGTTGGGCGAGGAGGGGAGCATAGACCCCATCAATCTCGAGTTCGATCTCGACCCCCTCTTTGGCGGCGCGCAGCTGTTTGACCTTGCCCGCTTCCAATCCCAGATAGAGCACAGGCGAGCCAATGCCGATGCCATCGGCTTGTTCTGCCTTGAGCAACCAGCGCTGGGGTTTGGCATCACGGGTACCTAGCAGTGCCAGCTCCTGACTCGGGTAGAGACGGTTAATCCGCTCGCCACTGCTGGCTTGCACCAGTTTGATCCCGCCACCCAACCAGGCACTGGCCGGACTGGTTTCTACCTTGATGCCGCTCAGGTCGGCATCGATCTGCAGCGGTGCGGCGCGATAGAAGCGGGCACGGTTGAGCAGATGGCCATAGTTCGGCGCCATCACCAGCTCAACGCTGGCATTGCCGCGCGCATCCAGGGTGAGCAGGCTGATGCGGCCCACCTGTAATCCCTTGTACCAGACCGGTGCATCCTGATTGAGCCCGGCCAGATCGTCAGCCTGCAGCATCACCTTGGTGCCATTCTGGGGCGCGCGATCGGTCAGAGTCATCTTCTGTACCGGTTTGCCCGCCACATAGTCGAGGCGAATGGCAGGGCCGGAGAGCAGGCGATCTGCATGCTGCACGCCGGTCGCGGAGAGGGAGACGCTCTCCCACACCAGTTGACTCTTGTCGGTAATGCGATAAGCCTGCTCCGGATTGATCAGCGCCGTGACCACGCGGCCTTGGTCGGTGAGTTGAATGGGGTCGACTCGACCTATCTCGATCCCTTCATAGAGGATGGGCATCCCCTCTTTAACCGGAAGATCGCCAGCCGCAATGTCGATACGTGCACCGCGCGCCGCTTCTGCCAGCCCTTTATAGAGGACGAAAGTCTGTCCCTTCTCCGGCTCCGGTGAATCTTTTGGTGAGTCAAAGGCAATGCCGCCGCTCAGGATGGAAGTGAGGCTGCCAGCCTCCACGCTCACCCCGGCCAGACTGAAGGAGCCCTTGATGCCGCTGATGTTCCAGAAGCGGGTATCGGCTTTGACCAGATGTTCGAAACGCGGCTCGATCACCAGATCCAGAATGACGTTCTGGTTGTCCTGGCCAAGGCGGGTATTGATCACGCTACCCACCTCGATGCCGCGGAAATAGAGCTTGGCGCCAATCCCCACCGAACCCAGCGAATCGGCGGTCAGGTGCAGCATGCGACCCTGCGCCTGATAGCCGGGGGGCGGGCCCTCCAGTGCATCGAAGGTCTCCTCCAGCGGATTGCTTTCACGCCCCGGTTGCAGGTTGATGTAATTGCCGGAGACCAGGGTATCGAGGCCGGAGATCTCGGTGAGCGACGCCTTGGGGCTGACCAGCCAGAAGTCGGATCCCTTGCGGATCAGCGGTCTGGCACGGCTGTCAATCTTGGCCAGTACCGCAATCTTGCGGCCATCTTCAGCCAGCTCTAGCTCCTGTACCACGCCGATGGCCACCCCCTGATAACGAACCTGAGTTTTACCCGGCAAGATGCCGTTGCCTTGAGCGAAATTGATCTGGATAAGCTGGCCACGGCTCAATACCTGTTGATAGAGAAAGCCACCTGCCAGCAGCAGGGCTATCAGGGGTAACAGCCAGACCGGCGATAACCAGCGACGCTTTTCAATGACGGGTTCAGCCCCGATCATACCGACTCCTTATTGGCTGGATTAAACAGCACATCAAACAAAAACAGGGAAATAATCAACGAGCCGCCTTGTCCCACAGTAAACGGGTATCGAGCATACGGGCCGACATCATGGTCAGCACCACCACCCCGGCAAAGGCGGTGGCCCCCGGGCCTGCGCGGACACTCAGCAAGACACCCCGATCGACCAGCGCCACCATTAGCGAAATCACGAACAAGTCCAGCATCGACCAGCGACCGATAAAATCGATCACCCGATACATCACCAGCTGGCGCTTGCGCCGCACCGGTTTGGCCCGCTGCAACTGCCAGCAGATCCAGCTCAGCCCCAATATTTTGCCCACCGGCACCAGTATGCTGGCGGTGAGGACGATAGTGGCAATCCCGCCCATTTTGCTGCGATAGAGCATCATGATACCGCTGAAGATGGTATCTGACTGCAGCAACCCCTTGTTGTAGAAGTGGGTAATGGGCAGCAAGTTGGCTGGCAGCAACATGAAGGTTGCGAGCGCCAGCAGGCCCCACGACCAAGCAAGGGAGCGAGGAATACGCACCTGCAGCTTGCTGCTGCACCGGGGGCAGACCGAACCGGCTTGATAGCGCACCAGCAGACCGCAGGTATGACAACGGCAGAGCCCCATCTCACGGGCGCTGGTCATGTTCCGGCTCCTTTAACGGGATCCGCGCCCAGTAGGGGGCGGGGTCAAACAGGATCAGCAGGGTCATGTTGAGCAACATCAGAATGCCGAGGCTAAGCAAGCCGCCACCGAGGTGCACGTCGGCGATATCGATCAATTTGAACAGGGCAACCAGCAGGCTGACGATATAGACCTCCAGCATGGCCCAATGGCGAAACACCTCGACCAGCTTCAAGGTGGAGGCAAGAATGTGCCAGCGTTTGGCCAGACCCGAGGCCAGCGCAAAGATCCCCGCCAATAACCCTATCGGCGCCAGCACGGCGCACCAGAGCACCAAGGAGGCAACCCAGAGCTCCCCCTCACTAAACAGCACGAAAATCCCGTGCAGCAAGTTGGCATCCGAGTTGACCCCCGCCAGCCGCAGATAGATCAGCGGCTCAAAAAACGCGGAGGGCAGCAACAGAAAACCTGTGATGGTCAAGGCCATCAGCTGGGAGGGACGAAAGGCATAGCGGCCATAGAGATGCTGATGACAACGTGGGCAGTGGGCATGGCGACGCAGCGGCAGTGCTTTGCGCTGGATCAGCAAGTCGCACGCCGGACAGACAATCACGGAACTGGGCTCCATCATACAATTCAACCTGTTGAAGGAATTGGTGAAATTTACCCTAAAACCGGTTTCCTGTCTTGCCTGCGGCCGGAATGTTACGAAAGTATGATTGACGTTAACGTAAACGTGATATTAGATAGCCAGACTAGACAGGTGAAAGGAGTCATGATGTCCAGTTTGTCCCCCTCGGCAGGCCTGCGCTTTCGCACCGCCCTTGCTAATGAACGTCCCCTGCAGATTGTCGGTACCATCAATGCCTATATGGCGCTGATGGCCGAACGCAGCGGTTTTCAAGCCATCTATCTCTCCGGCGCCGGAGTAGCCAATGCCTCCTTCGGCTTGCCGGATCTCGGCATGACCTCCCTCAACGACGTGCTGATCGATGCCGAGCGGATCACCGCGGCAACCCGTGTGCCGCTGCTGGTCGATATCGACACCGGCTGGGGTGGGGCATTCAATATCGCCCGCACCATTCGCGCGTTCGAGCGAGCCGGGGTTGCCGCCGTCCATATGGAAGATCAGGTGGCCCAGAAGCGCTGCGGCCACCGTCCCAACAAGGCGGTGGTGTCGCTGGAGGAGATGTGCGATCGCATCAAGGCAGCGGTGGATGCCCGCGAGAATAGCGAGTTCGTCATCATGGCTCGCACCGATGCGCTGGCGGTGGAGGGGATGGAGTCGGCTCTTGAACGCACAGCCGCCTATGTGGCTGCCGGTGCCGACATGATCTTCGCCGAGGCGGTGACCGAGCTGGACCAGTACGACCAGTTCAGGCAGGCGGCCAAAGTGCCGATCCTCGCCAACATGACCGAATTTGGCAAAACCGAACTGTTTGACAAGGAGCAGCTCGCCGTCCACGGGGTCGATATGGTGCTCTACCCCTTGAGTGCCAACCGCGCCGCCAATCAGGCAGCCCTCAACGTCTATCAACATATTCGCCAGGATGGCCATCAGCGAGCTGTCGTGGAGACCATGCAGACCCGGGAGTCGCTCTACGACTTCCTCGGATATCACCACTACGAGCAGACACTGGATCGTCTGTTTACAGCCAAGGAATAGGAGGCAGCTTATGGGACAGCAAAAACCGTTGGGCGGGGCAGGTCTGCGTGGGCAGAGTGCAGGGGAGACCAGCATCTGCACCGTGGGCAAGAGCGGCACCGGTCTTACCTATCGCGGCTATGACATCAAGGAGCTGGCCGACAGCGCCCAGTTCGAGGAGGTCGCCTATCTGCTGCTCAAGGGGGAGTTGCCCAGTGAGCAGCAGCTTGACGCCTACAAGCGCGAACTGCGTCGCCTACGCACCTTGCCCCAGACGCTGCTGGAGGTGCTGGAACGCATTCCTACCGATGCCCATCCCATGGATGTACTGCGCACCGGCTGCTCCATGCTCGGCGATCTGGAGCCGGAAGATGGTTTCGAGCATGAGCATGAAGTGGCGGATCGGCTGCTGGCCGCCTTTCCGGGCATTCTGATCTACTGGTACAAGTTCAGTCACGAGGGAGTTCGCATCGCCCTCGATACCGACGAGGAGTGTATCGGTGGCCACTTTCTGGCGCTGCTGCACCAGAAAGCACCGAGCGAGCTGGAGCGACGGGTGATGCACGTCTCCCTCATCCTCTACGCCGAGCATGAGTTCAACGCCTCCACCTTTGCGGCGCGGGTCTGCGCCTCGACCCTTTCCGACATGTTCTCCTGCATCACCGCCGCCATCGGTACCCTGCGCGGCCCGCTCCATGGCGGCGCCAACGAAGCGGCCATGGCGATGATCGAGCCCTGGCAAGATGAGGCGCAGGCAAGGCGCGAACTGCTGGCGAAACTGGCGGCCAAGGAGAAGATCATGGGCTTTGGCCACGCCATCTACCGCACCTCGGATCCGCGCAACGTTATCATCAAGGAGTGGTCGGCCAAACTTGCCGAGGCGGTGGGGGATGATCGTCTCTATCGCGTCTCCTGCGAGGCGGAGAAGGTGATGTGGGAGGAGAAAGAGCTCTTTCCCAACGCCGACTTCTTCCACGCCAGCGCCTATCACTACATGGGGATCCCGACCCAGCTGTTCACCCCCATCTTCGTCTGCTCGCGGATCACCGGCTGGTGTGCCCACGTGATGGAGCAGCGCGAGCACAACCGGATCATCCGTCCGAGTGCCGATTATGTCGGCCCGGCGCCCCGTCACTTTGTCTCTCTACAACAACGATAAGGAAATCACGATGTCCGCCAACGTCGACGTCAACCACAGACCCGAGCCCGATCAGGTGCTGGTCGATATTGCCGATTATGTCTGCAACCACCCCATTACCAGCTCTGCGGCTCTCGACACCGCCCGCTACTGCCTGATGGACACCCTTGGCTGTGGCCTCTTGGCCCTGCGCTTCCCCGAGTGTACCAAACACCTTGGCCCCATCGTACCCGGCACCCTCGTGCCCCATGGTGCCCGGGTGCCCGGTACCCAGCTCTGCCTCGATCCGGTCAAGGCGGCCTGGGATATCGGCGCCATCATCCGCTGGCTCGATTACAACGACACCTGGCTGGCCGCCGAGTGGGGCCATCCATCCGACAATCTGGGCGGTATTCTCGCCACCGCCGACTGGCTCTCCCGAACTCGCGTGGCAGAGGGCAAAGCGCCACTCACCATGGCTGATGTGCTGGTGGCCATGGTCAAAGCCCACGAGATCCAGGGGGTGCTGGCACTGGAGAACTCCTTCAACCGCGTCGGTCTCGATCACGTGGTGCTGGTCAAGGTCGCCAGCACCGCCGTGGTGACTCACATGCTGGGTGGCACTCGTGATCAGGTGATCGATGCGGTCTCCCAAGCCTGGGTCGATGGCCAGAGCCTGCGGACCTACCGCCATGCCCCCAATGCGGGTTCGCGCAAGAGTTGGGCGGCGGGGGATGCCACCTCCCGCGCAGTGCGCCTCGCCCTTATCACCATGAGCGGCGAGATGGGCTATCCCGGCGTACTGAGCGCCCCCAAGTGGGGCTTCTACGACGTGCTGTTCAAGGGCAACCAGTTTGCCCTGCATCAGGGCTACGGCAGCTATGTGATGGAAAACGTGCTGTTCAAGATCTCCTATCCCGCCGAGTTCCATGCCCAGACTGCGGTAGAGTGCGCCATGAAGCTGCACGGTCAGGTGAAGGGTCGGCTGGAGGAGATCGACCGCATTGAACTCACCACCCATGAATCAGCCATTCGCATCATCAGCAAGGTCGGCGCCCTCAACAACCCGGCCGATCGGGACCACTGCCTGCAATACATGGTGGCGGTGCCGCTGATCTTCGGTCGCCTTGTCGCCGAGGATTACGAGGATGACGTGGCCGCCGATCCCCGCATCGACGGGCTTCGCGACAAGATGGTAGTGCAAGAGGACAAACGCTACAGCCGCGAATATCTGGAGGCGGACAAGCGATCCATTGCCAACGCCATCCAGATCTTCTTCAAGGACGGCACTTACACCGCCAAGGTGGAGGTGGAGTACCCGGTCGGCCATCGTCGCCGTCGGGAGGAGGGGATCCCGCTGCTGGTGGAGAAATTCCAGCACAATCTGGCCACCCGCTTCCCGGCCAAACGGGTCAGCGACATCCTCGCCCTCTGTCAGGATGGGTCACGGCTTGCCGCCACCCCGGTACACGCCTTTATGGATCTGCTGGTGATCTGACTGGTCTTGTATTGGGCTACATATCGACAAACAGCGATCAACAAAAAGCGGGCCCATCGGCCCGCTTTGTTATTCTGGCAGAATATTCCTCACCAGAGCGTTAACTCAGCACACTGCTGTCGCCGTTAAAGAGCGCCGTCATGATCTCCGTCTCGCGACTGGCGATGGTCTCGAGAAACTCGTTGGCGCGTCCCATCTGATGGCACACCTGATAGCCCCGCTCGACAAAGGAGAAGAGCTCACCAAGCCCCGCCAGATGGGCCGGACCTGAGACCAGCTTGAGGGTTGCCCCCAGCAGCGGCTTTCTCGCCAGCTTGTCCAGCGTCATGCCAAGCTCGCTCACCAGAGTAATCTGATGTTCCCGGCGCGCCTGCTCACCCACGGCACGATAGGCGATGGTGTAATGGTCCGGCGTGATGGGATCAATGCCATCAATTCGCCGCAGCGCCACCACCATCAGGTAGTCCAGCTCCTCGGAGAGGGCATCAAGCTCGATCGCCTGCGCCAGCACCTTGTGGCCGGACTCCGGCAACAGCCGCTCGGCGGTCGGCATCACCCGCATCACATCTGCATCGCGGCGGGCACAATCGCCGGGGCCATAGAGATCGTTCAGGAAAAACTCGGCGGCAGGACCGTAGCGATCGCTCTCCAGCAGATCTCGATGGGTTCGCCCCAACCTGTCGGCCTGCCATTGGCGTAGCCGATCCCGATCCTGCTGATCTTCCAGGTGGGCACGCATCTGCTCGCGCAAGGCTGCAACCCGCTTGAGCTGGCGGTATAGCCGTTCCAGGGTGCTATCGTCGTCGTGGGCACGTTCTTGATGCGTCATCTACAGCTCTCTAGCCTTCAGGGCCCCTTGATGGGGATTGGGTGATAGGAAGATACAAGTGAATGAAAAACAAGCAGCTTTTGCTGACCGTTCCATCATAAGTGTAGCGCGCACGGGGGAGGGAAGAAATGCCGGACCCTGTAGACAACCAGCATCCCTCTCTACTCTGTTAAGTGAGTCCCATTTATGTGAACCATCCTTTCACTTGTTGTGAACATATGTTTAATATCAATAACTATCATATGACCCAGAGTAACGACCATGTTCTTCTACGACTCGCTCGCTGGCAGCAGCGCACTCTCCACCATTAAGATCAGCCGTCAGCATCCGCTTGGACTGGCCGCAGCCCGACTCGCGGCCGAAGCCATCGCCGCGGACATGAGCGAGAGCTATCAACTCGATTGCGAATGGGCAGATGAAGAGGAGACCGAACTGCACTTTCGTGGCTCAGGGGTACATGGCACCCTTACCCTGGACGATGAAACCCTGGAACTGGAAGTGCATCTTGGCTTGATGCTGTTGCCGGTACGCAGCGTACTGGAGCAGGAGATCCTAGATTATGTAGAAAATCGCTTACCTTGTCCCAAACGTGTTTGAAACTTTTCGCCGCACTGGCATTTAATAACCCTGCGGCGAACGATGGCTGTTTGAAATAAGTGGGCAAACCATTTTGCTTGCCGACTTAATTATACGGCGAGGTCTGGATTCTATTTTGCAAGTGAACTGTCATCCTTATTTCATATTTCGAGTCGGCACTCGTTATTGTCCTCTTGATTGCATCAAGTCTTCATCCTGATATGAGGGCATAAGCAACTTGCTGCCTCGGTAAATTCATTTTGTAGGGAAACAACCATGCCACTGAGTGAATTTATCTCCTGCGTCGATACCGCCTGGTTACGCATGGACAGACCCAACAACCTGATGCAGATCATCGGCGTCCTGATGTTTGAAGGCGAGCTCGATGAGGCGCGGTTGCGGGCCGGATTACGCCACACCATTTCGGTGCAACCCCGTTTCCACCAGCGAGCCGTGCTGGAAGGGGGATCCTACTACTGGCGCCATGACCCCGATTTCGATCTCGATCAGCACCTCAAGCGGGTGATCCTGCCGGGCGAAGCGGGCAAGCTCGAGCTGGAGAAGCTGGTGGCCGATCTCGCCTCGACGCCGCTCAACCACCAGCGTCCCCTGTGGGATATGCACCTGACCGACACCTCGTTGGGCGGGCAAGCGCTGGTGGTACGCATTCACCACGCCATGGGCGACGGTTTCTCGCTGGTGCGTGCCATGCTGACCATGATGGATAACACCCCGCAAGGGGCGCCACGGCCGCCGTCACCGGAGCCACTGGATGACAGCGATGACGAGGATGAGGAGGAGTGCCACCAGGGCAGTCGTTTGGTGCGGGCCGGTCTCAAGCTGACCGGTAGCCTCTGGTCCAAATATGTCGAGGTGGTCACCCATCCCACCAAGGCGGTGGATTACCTCAAGACCGGACGGGATCTAGCGAGCGAGCTGTGCAATATCGCCACCCTCAGTGATGACTCACCCTGCCGCCTGCGGGGCAAAACCACCAGCACCAAGCGGGTGGCCTGGTCGGAGCAAATTGATCTACCGGATATCAAGGCAGTGGGCAAGGTGCTAGGCTGCTCGGTCAACGATCTACTGATCGCCGCCACCGCCGGGGCGTTTCGCCACTACTTGCAAGAGAAGGGGGATGACGCTAACAAGGTCAAGATCCGCTCCCTGGTACCGGTCAATATGCGTGCGCCGGACGATGAGGGGGCGCTGGGCAACCGCTTCGGGCTGGTGGCACTGGACTTGCCGCTGGATGTTGAACACCCGTTGCAGCGGCTCTATACCGTGCGTGACCGGATGCAGGCGCTGCGCACCTCGCTGCAACCCGTGGTGGTGCTCAATCTGTTGCATGCCCTTGGTATGGCCCCCAATGCGGTGCAGCAGCAGGCCGTCGAGTTGCTCACGGCCAAGGCCAGTGCGGTGATCACCAATGTCCCCGGCCCGCAGCAGACTCTCTATATGGCGGGGGCACGGCTGCGCCAGCCGCTGTTCTGGGTGCCGCAATCGGGGGATATCGGCGTCGGCGTCTCCATCCTCTCTTACGATAACAAGGTGCAACTGGGCCTTATCACCGACAAGAAGCTGGTGCCGGACCCGGATCGGGTGGTGGCGCGTTTTGCGGTGGAGTTTGAACAACTGTTGCTGCTGGTGCTGATGGAGCCGGATCTGCAGTTCGATCCCCATGGACTGGATGCCCTGCTCGGTTGATTGACACTGAATCGACTGGCGACAGGTTGTTCAACCAAGCAACAACCATCAGCAAAGAGGCCAACCTGCGGGTTGGCCTCTTGTTTTGCTGTCTATCCGTGGCAAGAGTGGCGGTTAATCCTCCAACTCTTCGCGCGCCGCCTCCACATCGAGACGCTCCATGGCATCCACAGGTTCGCATCCGGCGGCTTCAGCATAGAGGGCTTCGGCCGCTTTCAGGCGGCTCTTGCCGTGCAGCATCACCTGAGCGTTGGCGTACTCCATGCGGGCGATAGCCGAGTCGGGGATCAGCGCCAGCGCCTCCTTGAAGTGACGCTCTGACTCCTCCTTCTTGGCGCCATAGGTGAGGCCGCCGATCATGGCCCCCAACTTGTCGACGATCTCGGCGTGCCAGGCACCGAAGGCAATATGGGCTTCGGCGTGGTCGGGCTCAAGCTCCAGCGCCTTCTCAAGGCTTGCCTTGATCTTGTCGCCAATCCCTTGCGAGAGCGCCTTGGTGATGGAGATGACCTGACTGTAGCGACCGAGTGCCAGAGCGTGGAAATACCAGGCGTTGGCGTTATCGGGCTGGCGCTTTTGCAGCTTCTCGGCATGGCTGGCCGCCCGCTCGAAGGCGGCGCGCTTGGCATACTTGTCCTCCAGCAGATAGCTGGCGTGGATCACCAGCGCCTTGTTCGCCACATTGAAGCCCGCCTCACCGGCCGCTTCGCCAAGGGCGACGGCCCGGGCAAAATCCCCGGCATGATAGGCCCGCCAGGCATCCTGTACCTGTTCATCCTCGGGCCAGGGTTCGGCATCCCCCTGATGGAGGCGATCCCAGTTGTCCGCCAGCTTCTGGCCGGCATATTCATAGGCCGCATCCGCGTAGGGGAAAGGGACAAATTCGAGTTGTGAAGTGGTCATGCTTGTTCTCCCTGTCGCATGTGAATCAAACCTTGTCGGTGTAGTGGTGGGCGAGGGCGCCCAGATGAGCGCGAGCATCGGCCCGCAAATAGGGGGCGACCAGCTGCATCACCTGAACGACGCCGAGCGCGATATCAGCGTCCGCCTTGGGGTGCAGTGCCCGCTGGTAAGAGATCCAGAATGTGCCCACCAGCGCCACATTGGCTGCCAGCGTACGCATCTGTTGCGCCGTGCCCTCCATCAGCCCGGCCGTTTGCAGGTGACTGCAAATGGCGGCTGCGGTCTGTTCCTTGCGGCGCAGCAGGGCGGAAAAGCGCTGCTCCACCTGATGATAACCGCTCATCAGGGTCGCGATATCGTAGTAGAGGAAACGGTACTGCCAGATGGCCTCAAACATCAGATGGAGGAAGAGCCAGATATCTTCCGCCTCATCGGATGGGGTCGTGACCGCCTCCAGCAGGCGATCCATCTGCTGCTCGAATTCGCCGAACAGGGCGTTGACGATCTCCTCCTTGTTGTGAAAGTGGTAGTAGAGATTGCCTTGGCTTATCTCCATCTCGGCCGCAATGGCCGAGGTGGTGACGCTGGGCTCCCCTTGTCGATTGAAGCAGGCGAGGGCAGTGGTCAGGATCCGCTCCCGGGTACGGCGTTTGGGTTTGCGATCCATGCTACTCCTTCGAGGGTGAACGGCGCACGCCGTGGCGATAGCGTTTGGCAAGCCAGTGCTGCAACTGTTCCAGCGACTTGTCGAGGGCGGCTACCGAGCCACTGCCAGGGGCCAGCAGGGTGCGATGTTCATCTGCCAGCGCCGCCAGATTGAGCTCAAGGCCATGCTTGGCCAGCACCGGCGCCAGCTCGTCACGGCGTTGCCAGAGATCGCGGCGGGTATGCTGGTAGGCGTGCTCGCAAAGGCGACGACGATCCCGATAACTGAACACATTGGTGAAGAACATCTCGCCATCGGCAGAAGAGGGCTCAAACAGCAGGGCGTCGGCGTCAGGATATTGGTGTTTGTAGCGATCCATCCCCACATGCATGCGGGAGTGGATGATGGCGCGAAAAGTCTGGGCCAGCACCACCGGCAGACCGCTATCCACCAGATTGGTCGGCGCGCCGGCGGCCATGTCCGCATCATAGGGCACCAGCGGATTGATGCAGAACACCAGATCCGCCCCCTCTTGAAGCGCTACCGAGGCGTGCAGGGTCTTGATCAGCGCCCCGTCCACATAGTAACGACCGTTGATCAATGAGGGGGGAAAGAGTCCGGGCAGGGCGGCCGACGCCTGCACTGCCGCCGAGATGGGCACGTCATCGAGCCCCGGGCTGCCGAAGGCGACCGGATGGCCGGTGTCAAGTTCGGTGGCCACCACAAACAGTCGACTGCGGAGCTGGCGAAAATCGTTGCTGCGGCCGGGACGAGAGAAAAACTGGGTCAGGGTGCGATCCACCCCGCGGTTGTCGAACAGTCCGGTCGGAATGGCCTTGGAGAGCCCCTGCAGCGATTCAAACAGGCTGCGCTTCCAGGGGGCCGCCAGATAGTAGGTCAGACTCTGCCACGCCAGTGGCGGGATCGAGGTCAGGCGGTCGGCGTATTCCCGAAAGGCGGGGCGCAGCAAGGTGGCCGGGTCAAACATCTCCCCCGCATCATCGCTGAGCAGGATCCGCACCAGCTTTGCCGGCGAGATACCGTTGGCCAATGCCGACGCCACCACGGCCCCCGAGCTCACACCAACATAGATATCGGCATGGTCAAGGCGCAGGCCGCTGATGCTGTCAGAGAGGGCAGCGCAGGCACCGATCTCGTAGATGCCGCCGAGCGGCCCGCCGCCAGCAAGGGCAATTGCGATGGTACTCATAGCGTCGCCTCCCTATCCATGACATTCTCCATGACAAGACCGGCCCAGCGAAGGGCATGGGCCGGTATCAATCACCTTCCGTCACCGCGAGGGATCAGGGCAGGATGCTTTCTGCTTTGGCCTTCACCTCTTTCACCGCATCTTCAGCGGCGGAGAGCAGATCGGCGGCCTGCTCGACGACGGCCTCCTTGGCTTTGGCGATCGGCGCTTTCTTTACGGGTGCTTTCTTGACCGGGGCCTTTTTGGGCGCTGCCGGTTTGGCTTCTGCGGCAGGGGTCTCCTCTTCCTGTGCATCCAGCAGTTGCTGGACCACGTCGGTCAGCTCGGCCATGCGCTTGGAGAGCTTGTCGATATCCTTGCGGGTCGGAATGCCGAGGCTGGCCACAGCGCGGGCCACGCGATCTTCAAACACCTGCTCCAGACGGCCCCAGGTATTGGCGGTCTTGTCGGTCACAGCGGCAATCTTCTCATCTGCGCTCTGACGGGTTTTTGCCTGCAGCGCTTCCCCTTCTTGCACCAGGGCTTCAAAGATCTTGCCACCCTCTTCCTGTGCTTTGGCATAGGCACCCAGACCCGCCAACCAGATCTGCTGGGTTGACTCCTTGATGGTGGAGGTGAGTTGGTTGTCGGTCACTGACCCTGCCAGTGCTTTCAATTTCTTAGCCATGATCTTCTCCTTGAATAACGACAGTTAAACGTAATGGCGACAACGACAACTGCAATCCGGTTGTGGCATTACTGATTTTTCAACTTCAGTCTAGGGACAAAAAATAGAGGGTTCTACCTAATAACGAAATAGTAAATTGATTGAAATCGGGGATGGCTCACGAACCGGCAATCGAATTGCAGATTTCAACATGAAGCGTGATATATCTAACCGTAAGTAACAGCCAAATCAGTAGCGGAACAATGACATGAACTATTTCATCACAGGCGGCAGTGGTTTTATCGGGCGCAGATTGATCAAGAAATTGCTGGAACGTGCGCCAGAGAATCGGGTCTATTTTTTGATGCGCTCCTCTCATCAGGATAAATTGCCGGATCTATTTGCATTCTGGAATGTGGATGAGCAAAGAGCCGTTCCGGTCATTGGCGACATGACGCTGCCACTGCTGGGGGTATCGGCAGCCGAGCAGGAACAACTCCTCGGCCGGATCGATCATTTTTTCCATCTCGCGGCCATCTATGACCTCAACGCCAAGGCCGGGATCCAGCAGCAGGTCAACACTGATGGGACCCGTCAGGCGGTGCAACTTGCCGAGCGGCTGGGTGCACAGCAGTTCCACCACTGCAGTTCCATCGCTGCAGCGGGCCTGTTTGACGGTCTGTTTCGCGAAGACATGTTCGATGAGGCCGAACACCTCGACATGCCTTACTTCCAGACCAAGCACGAAGCGGAAGGGATTGTGCGGAGCGAGTGCACCATTCCGTGGCGCGTCTACCGCCCGGGCATCGTTGTCGGTGACTCCAACACCGGCGAGATGGACAAGATCGACGGCCCTTACTACTTCTTCAAGACCATCCAGAAGCTGCGCCGTCTGCTGCCGCCCTGGATGCCCGCCATCGGGATTGAGGGCGGGCGCATCAATATCGTGCCGGTCAACTTCGTGGTCGATGCCATGGTGCATATCGCCCATCAGGAGGGGGAGGAGAGCAAGACCTTCCACCTGACCGACCCCAACCCGATGCGGGTTGGCGATATGCTGAGCACCTTCTCCCGCGCCGCCCATGCGCCGGAGCCTGCGATCCGCATCAACGCCTCTCTTTTTAACTTCATTCCACGCCACCTGACCGCCATGCTGATGACCATGGCGCCGGTGCGCCGCATCCGCGATGCCGCCATCGCTGATCTGGGTCTGCCCAAGGATGTGTTCCGGCTTATCAGCTACCCCACCCGTTTCGACAGTCGCGAAACCCAGCGGGTACTGAAAGGGACCGGTATCGAAGTACCGCCGCTGCACAGCTACGCCTGGCGGCTGTGGGATTACTGGGAGCGCCACCTCGACCCGGAGCTCTTTATCGATCGCTCCCTGCGTGGTCGGGTCGAGGGCAAGGTGGTGCTGGTGACCGGGGCCACCTCCGGCATTGGCCGAGCAACCGCACGCAAGCTGGCGGGGGCGGGGGCCAACGTCGTTACCATCGCTCGCGACGAGCAGAAGATTGCCGAGACTAAAGCTGAGTTTGCCGAGCTGGGACTGACCATCGAGATCTATCAGGGGGATCTCTCCAATCTGGTGCAAGCCGAAGAGATCACCGCTCGCATCGTGGCCGATCACGGTGGCGTCGATATTCTGGTCAATAATGCCGGCCGCTCCATCCGCCGCTCCATCGAGGACTCCTTCGATCGCTTCCACGATCTGGAGCGCACCATGCAGCTCAACTACTTTGGCGCACTCAAGGTGATCATGGGAGTGCTGCCCACCATGATCGAGAAGAAAAAAGGGCACATCATCAACATCTCCTCCATCGGGGTGTTGACCAATGCGCCACGCTTCTCCGCCTATGTTGCCTCCAAGTCGGCTCTTGATGCCTGGGTGCGTACTGCCGCCTCCGAGTTTGCCGACAAGGGGGTCAGCTTCTCCATTATCAATATGCCGCTGGTGAAAACGCCGATGGTCGCACCGACCAAGGTCTATGAGCAGGTACCGATGATGACGCCGGAAGAGGCGGCCGATCTGGTGTGCGATACCATCATCAACAAGCATGTGCGACTGGCGACTCGCCTCGGGGTGTTCGGTCAGGTGGTTCACGCTCTGGCTCCGCGCGTCGCCCAGGTGATCATGAACACCAGCTTCCGCACTTTTGCCGATCCCAAGGATGGCGACAAGTCCAAGGCCACCGCCGATCAGGTTGCCGTCTCCACCCTGATCAAGGGTATCCACTTCTAACTGAGTGATGCGATAAAGAGATCAACAGGGGCCTGAGCAATCAGGCCCCTGTTTTATTTGGAATAGCAGTTGAAAAACGATTAAGGAGGGTCAGACTCGGGACAACAACTCAAGCAGCAGATCAGTCGTACGGCGGGAATAGAGCAGAGAAAGATGCCCGATGGCGGGCAACTCGATATCTTCCATTCCCGCCAATCGTTGCCGTTCCTGCGGCATCACTACGTTGTCGTGACTGGTACGCACCGAGATGCCGGGTACGCAAAGCGGCACCGAAGCGAAACGCTGCAACCAGCCGGAGCCTGGCTCCATCTCGCGGGCATTGGCCCCAAGCCCAAGGGCGGCCAGCTGACTGCCCTGATGGGGCGTTGCCAGCGTGATCAGGCGCGCGACCTTGTCACCACCATGGAGAGCCAGATAATCGCGGCAGACCAGTCCGCCCATGCTGTGACCGACCAGCACCAGCTTATCAGCCCCGGTCTGCGCCAGCACATCGTCAATCCGGGTGGCCAGCAGCGGCACCATCTCATCGATATGACCAAATGGTGGCATCAGGGTAATAGTGGCGACCACATGGCCTGCGGCCTCCAGCCGGGCACGCTGAAGGCGCCAAATCCCGCGACTGCAACCGTAACCATGCACCAGCAATATGGGGCGCTGGCATGGACACAGCCGATCGGGTGTCATCAGTAAAGGCTCGAACGGAAGCAGCCAAGTAAAGGTGTAGAGATAGGCCAGCATCTCCTGCGCCATCATCTTCACCCTGCGCCAGGGACCGATAGCCGGGGAGGGGTAGAAGCGGGTAAACAGCCAGCTACCGAGCACCACCAGACAACGCAACCCAAGCAGGGCAAACACTACAAACAGCAGGGTCAGCAACCAGGGGAGCCCCACGACCAAGTGGGCGATGCTCCCGAGGAGCAGCACCTCCACCATCAGCAGGATAAACAGGTGTCGTACGATCGTCATAAGGCTATGATCCGACCAGTCAGGTGTGGAAGTCAAATGGCACTTTGAGACAGCTTGATCCAGCGCCTCTTTTGTCGCTAAACCCCGGCGAACTCTTTTCTGGTAAGGTTATTTGCAATACTGTATATCCATACATACACTTTATCCATCATCACCAAGAGGAGGCCATCATGGCTGTCGAGATCAAATATGTGGTTGTTCGTGGGGGAGTGGAAAAGATGACCTTTGCCAGCAAGAAAGAGGCCGATGCCTATGACAAACTGCTGGATACGGCCGACGAGTTGATGACCCTGTTAACCGGCGCCCCGATCGAGCTGGCACCAGAGCAGCAAGAGAGTCTGGCATTCTACCTGGCAGAGCAACGTGATGTGCTGCAAACCCTGCTGCGCGGCGGCAAGGTTCAGGCTGGCGCGAAAGAGGAAGAGGTTCCAACTGCCAAGCGCAAAGAGAAGGTGCTTAAACAGGTGGCCTGATTGCACAGGCCTGCTATTTCTCGGGATAAACAGCTCAGATAATTCACTTTATTTGCATTTAAAACCATTTTGACGGCTATTTACCCCGAGAATTTTTTAACAAAAGTGCATATACAATGCATAAACGACTCCTTCATGAGGGTAGCCGCTGCATGCCGGTAACTGGGTATTGCACGAGGTCATGGCCTGCATGGGTCGTGAGCTCACACGGTGCAACACAACGTTGGCGCAGCGTTAACTGGGAAAAGAGGGGCAACCGGTGTCGAAAAGTTGAGGTATCCATGATAGTAGACCAGCAAGGTGATAGCCTACTTCACGCTTAGCTTTTCAACAGGTCATTGGGATAGAGCCATAAACACGGCCCACCGACGTGGGCCGTCGAAAGATAGGTTACGCGTCAGATCCCCGGTTTTCGCTCCGGGCAGCGGCCGATGATATCTGCCGGCAGATCGCCGTTATCCTGCTCCAGCACCACATCGAATCCCCACAGTTGATGGAGGTGCTTGAGCACCTCGTGGCGAGAGTCGCCAAGGGGGATGCGGTTGTGGGGCACATAGCGCAGGGTGAGGGAGCGGTCCCCCTTCACGGCCACGTTGTAGACCTGAATATTGGGTTCCAGATTGCTGAGGTTGTACTGGGCCGACAGGGTGTTGCGCACCTGACGGTACCCCTCGTCATTGTGGATGGCAGAGACCTTCAGATAGTTCTTCAGATCGTCGTCATCGATGGCGAACAGCTTCATATCCCGCATCACCTTCGGGCTTAAGAACTGGCTGATAAAGCTCTCATCCTTGAAGTTCTGCATGGCAAAATGCAACGTTTCCACCCAGTTGCTGCCAGCGTAATCGGGGAACCACTGTCTGTCCTCCTCGGTCGGGTTCTCGCAGATGCGGCGCAGGTCGGTAAACATGGCAAACCCCAGCGCATAGGGATTGATCCCCGAGTAGTAGCGACTGTTGTAGGCCGGTTGATAGACCACGTTGGTGTGGCTGTGCAGCACCTCCATCATGAAGCGATCGCTCAGCTTGCCCTCGTCATAGAGGTGATTGAGGATGGTGTAGTGCCAGAAAGTGGCCCACCCCTCGTTCATCACCTGGGTCTGCTTTTGCGGATAGAAATACTGGCTGATCTTGCGCACGATGCGCACTATCTCGCGCTGCCAGGGTTCCAGCAAGGGGGCATTCTTCTCGATGAAGTAGAGAATGTTCTCCTGGGGCTCGGCGGGGTAGCGCCTGTCCTCCACGCCAGCGGCTTTATGCTGTTTGGGGAGGGTGCGCCACAACTCGTTGACCTGAGTCTGTAGATAATCTTCCCGCGCCTTCTGGCGCCGCTTCTCCTCGGCCATCGAGATCTTCTGCGGCCGCTTGTAACGATCCACCCCGTAGTTCATCAAGGCATGACAGGAGTCCAGTAATCTCTCTACTGCGTCAATACCGTGTTTTTCTTCACACTCGGTGATGTATTTTTTGGCAAACAGCAGGTAGTCGATAATGGATGATGCATCGGTCCACGCCTTGAACAGGTAGTTGTTCTTGAAGAAGGAGTTGTGACCGTAGCAGGCGTGTGCCATCACCAGTGCCTGCATCGGCATGGTGTTCTCCTCCATCAGGTAGGCGATGCAAGGGTCGGAGTTGATGACGATCTCGTAGGCCAGCCCCATCTGGCCGCGCTTGTAGTTGCGCTCGGTATGGATAAAGCGCTTGCCGAATGACCAGTGCTGGTAGCCGATCGGCATGCCAACGCTGGAGTAGGCATCCATCATCTGCTCGGCGGTGATCACTTCGATCTGGTTGGGGTAGGAGTCCAGCTTGTAGAAACGGGCGACCCGGGCGATCTCCTGATGATAGGTTTCCAGTAGATCGAAGTTCCAGTCTGGTCCGTCATCCAGTGGCGCTACACGTTTTTCAGTTTCGATCATGTGACCTCCTCACGCCGCTTGTTTCTTGAATAGCTCGCGGAACACCGGATAGATATCCTCGACCTTGCGAATGTGCTCCATCGCAAAGTGGGGGAACTGGCTGGCTACCGACTCATATTCGTGCCACAGGGTCTGGTGGGCACGGGTGGTGATCTCGATGTAGGAGTAGTACCGCACCCTTGGCATGATATCTCGCGCCAGGATCTCCCTGCACTGCGGTGAGTCATCGGCCCAGTTGTCACCGTCCGATGCCTGCGCCGCATAGATGTTCCACTGGTTGGCCGGGTAACGCTCGTTGATGATGTCGTTCATCATCTTGAGGGCGCTGGAGACGATGGTGCCGCCGGTCTCCTGGGAGTAGAAGAACTCGTGTTCATCCACCTCTTTGGCCTGGGTATGGTGGCGGATATAGACCACTTCTACGTTCTTGTAAGTCCGGCTCAGGAACAGATAGAGCAGGATATAGAAACGCTTGGCCATCTCCTTGGTGGCCTGATCCATGGAGCCCGAGACGTCCATCAGGCAGAACATCACCGCCTGGCTGGAGGGGACGGGCCGTTTGACGAAGTTGTTGAACTTGAGATCGAAGGTGTCGATAAAGGGCACCGCATCGATCCGTCGTTTCAGCTCCCTGATCTCCTTCTCGAGCAGGGCGATTTCGGCAAAGTGCTCGTTGGGATCGGTGGCCAGCAGGGCAAGCCGATCTTCCAGTTCATGCAGTTGGCGTTTTTTGCCCGCTTGCAGCGCCATACGCCGCGCCAGCGAATTTTGCAGCGAGCGCACCACGTTGATGTTGGCGGGCACCCCGTTTGAGGTGTAGCCCGCACGGTAGGTTTTGACTTCCATCAGCTGGTTGAGCTGGGTTTTCTGCAGCCGCGGCAGTTCCAGATCTTCAAACAGCAGATCCAGGTACTCATCCTTGGAGATCTGGAACACGAAATCATCGGCCCCTTCACCCTGATTGGATGCCTGTCCTTCCCCGGAACCCTGTCCTCCGGCCCCTCCTTTGGGGCGGTCAATCTTGTCGCCGGAGACGAACTGATCATTGCCGGGATGCACCATCTCCCGCTTACCGCCGTGCCCCTGATGAAAATGGGGCTCGCCGATATCCTTGGTGGGGATGCTGATGCTCTCGCCCTTGTCTACGTCCTGAATGCTGCGTTTGGAGACAGCATCCGATACCGCTTGTTTTATCTGCTTCTTGTAGCGGCGGATGAAGCGCTGCCGATTGACAGCGCTTTTGTTTTTGCCGTTGAGCCTGCGGTCGATAAAATGCGCCATAACTCCCCCTTGAACAGTCAGGGTCAGGATGACTTGCGTACCCTGAGATACCATTCGGAGAGCAGCCGCACCTGTTTGCGGGTGTAGCCTTTCTCCATCATCCGTTCGACAAAGTTATCGTGCTTCTTCTGCTCCTCGGCCGAGGTTTTGCTGTTGAAGGAGATAACCGGCAGCAGCTCTTCCGTATTGGAGAACATCTTCTTCTCGATCACGGTGCGCAGCTTCTCGTAACTGGTCCAGTTGGGGTTACGGCCTGCATTGTTGGCCCGGGCCCGCAGCACGAAGTTGACGATTTCGTTGCGGAAATCTTTCGGGTTGCTGATCCCGGCGGGTTTTTCAATTTTCTCCAGCTCGCTGTTGAGGGACGCTCTGTCAAACAGCTGGCCGGTTTCAGGGTCACGGTACTCCTGATCCTGGATCCAGAAGTCGGCGTAGGTGACGTAGCGATCGAAGATGTTCTGACCGTACTCGGAGTAAGACTCGAGATAGGCGGTCTGGATCTCCTTGCCGATAAACTCCACATAGCGCGGGGTCAGATAGCCCTTGATGAACTCAAGGTAGCGATCGTGCAGCTCTTGCGGGAACTGTTCGCGCTCGATTTGCTGCTCCAGCACATAGAAGAGGTGCACCGGGTTGGCGGCCACTTCCGCGTGGTCGAAGTTGAAGACGCGGGAGAGGATCTTGAACGCAAAGCGGGTAGAGAGACCATTCATCCCCTCATCCACACCTGCGTAGTCACGATACTCCTGATAGCTCTTCGCCTTGGGATCTGTGTCTTTGAGGCTTTCGCCATCATAGACCCGCATCTTGGAGTAGATGCTGGAGTTTTCCGGCTCTTTCAGCCGTGACAACACCGAGAACTGACCCAGCAGCTCGAGGGTGCCCGGGGCACACTTGGCCTCAGTCAATTCGCTGTTGATCAGCAGCTTCTCGTAGATCTTCACCTCTTCCGAGACGCGCAAGCAGTAAGGCACCTTGACGATGTAGACCCGGTCGAGGAAAGCTTCGTTGTTCTTGTTGTTGCGGAACTGCTGCCACTCGGATTCGTTGGAGTGAGCCAGCAGAATGCCGTCAAAGGGGAGGGCTGAGAGCCCCTCGGTGCCGTTGTAGTTACCCTCTTGGGTCGCCGTCAGTAGCGGGTGCAGCACCTTGATGGGCGCTTTGAACATCTCAACAAATTCCATCACCCCCTGGTTCGCCTTGCAAAGCGCACCTGAGTAGGAATAAGCATCGGCGTCATCCTGGGCGAAATGCTCCAGCATGCGGATATCAACCTTGCCGACCAGTGAGGAGATGTCCTGGTTGTTGTCATCACCGGGTTCAGTTTTGGCGATGGCAATCTGGTCGAGGATGGAAGGGTTGACCTTCTCTACCTTGAACTTGCTGATGTCACCACCAAACTCGTGCAGTCGTTTGGCGGCCCAAGGCGACATAATGGGACGCAGGTAGCGGCGCGGGATGCCGTACTCTTTTTCCAGGATCTCGCCATCCTCTTCGATGTCAAACAGACAGAAGGGGTGGTCGTTGACCGGTGAGCCCTTGATGCGATAGATGGGCACCTTCTGCATCAGGGATTTGAGTTTCTCTGCCAGGGAGGATTTACCACCGCCAACGGGGCCAAGCAGATAGAGGATCTGTTTCTTCTCCTCCAGCCCTTGGGCGGAGTGTTTGAGGTAGGAGACGATCTGTTCGATGGCCTCTTCCATCCCGTAGAAATCCTTGAAGGCGGGATAGCGTGCCACGACACGGTTTGAGAAGAGTCGGCTCAGTCTGGGGTTGGTTGAAGTGTCTACCATCTCCGGCTCACCGATGGCGGTCAGCAGACGTTCGGCGGCGGAGGCGTAGCAAGCTTTGTCCTGCTTACACATATCCAGGAACTCCTGGATGGTATATTCCTCTTCTCTCGCTTTTTCATATCGCTGTTGGTAATGCTCGAATATGCCCATAACTTTGCCCTCGTTATAGTCGCTTACCCTGAAAAAAGTGGATAACTGCTTTTGTGTTGTGCGCTGTTAAAGCCTAGTCAACAGACTCCAGTAATCCATTACGGTTGATTGGTTAAATTCTGAAGAATCCTGCCCGATCCTTGTGCGGGGGAGGGTCAGTCAACAACACCGCTATGTTACTGACTGTTAAATTATTTTTGCCACGATAGTGAGGTAAATGTCAAAGACATAAAAAATAAATGTTTATGGGAAACGGGGAACTTATTGCAAAAAGATTAAGGGGTTTGACGAAAGGCAATGGGGCTGCGGGTTGGCGGGGTTGTGGATGAAAATATCATTACGTGAACGTCAACATAAATACACCCACTTGGAGTCAAAGCTCTAATTTTTACATTGACGCTACATTTTGAGTGCCCTAGATTGGCGATGTGTGAGCAGCATGACGCTTTAGCAAGAGAGTTGACTGTTACCTCACCAAGCTCTGTTTAAGCACGTTTCCGTTGGCTTGACCCTCGCAACCGCGAGGGTCTTCTTTTTTCAGCATCCGCAGATGCGTATCGCTGCGGATGGATTTAGAGGCCGCGCATGATCACCCGATCATAGCGATCACCGATCAAGGGTAGGCTTGTTGCACAGCTGTCAGGACGCGGGCAAACGGGTGTGCGGCCAGTTGGCCTGCGCCCGCCAGTGATTTGGCCTTGACCCGGCTGGTCAGCGGCGTGGCGATACCGCACAGGAAACGGGCCAGGACACGAGCATCCACTGAACCAGTCTTGGCAATCAGCGGATCGCACCAGGCACGGATCCCCGCCTCGTTTGGCATGGTCAGTGAGGGCAGGGGCGGGAGATGCGCCACCTCGCCGCGGCAAACCGAGCAGTGGCCGCAATGAATCGGCGCTGCCTCATCGGCGAAATAGCGGGCGAGGCGGTGACTCAGGCACTCATCCGAGGTGAAAAAGTCGAGCATGGCTTGCAGTCTGGCCAGCTCGCTCTGCTCTTTTTGCAGGAACAGGGCGTGCAGGGCGTTTGCCTCCTGCTCGTTGTCCCATCCCTGACGGGTGATCCGGTAGACCTCGGTCATCTGCTTGCTTTCAAGCTCAATCCAGCCCTGCTGCTGCAGGTAGTCAAGCGCCGCAACCGCCCGCTGTCGCTCCCCCTGATAGCCCTGCCAGAGGGCGTCAAAGTCCATGGTGCACCAGCTGCGCGCTTGCGGGGCGCAGGCGAACAGTTGCTCCAGAAACTGGCGACGATCCGGATTGAAGCGACTCACTATCTCGCCTTTATCCAGCACAAACTTGAAGCGGTAGTCAGCGTAGTAGCTGTAGGCCGGGGTGATGATGCCCGCCATCTCCAGATAGACCAGCAGGGTTTTAAGGGGCAACTGACGGATATTGGTGTCGTTGGAGAGGCGCAGCAGGGTGAATTCCCACTCATTCCCGCTCTGCCCGATGATGGCGAGCAGCTGGAGGATGGCACTCAAATCCGGGGTATCGCCGTAGACGAAGTTCTCCAGCACTGGCAGCTGGCTCTGGTTGGCCAGCACGATACAGCGTGATGGCTGGCCATCCCGTCCGGCGCGGCCAATCTCCTGGCTGTAGTTCTCGATGGATTTGGGTAGATCGTAGTGAATGACCCGCCGGATATCCGCTTTGTCGATGCCCATGCCAAAGGCGATGGTGGCGACGATGCAATCCACCTTGCCCGCCATGAAGTCGTGCTGGATCTGGCTGCGCAGCGCCGAGTCGAGTCCGGCATGGTAGGCACGGGCGTTGATCCCTTGCCTAATGAGCTGCTCGGCGCAGGCTTCGGCGGTGTGCTGCAAGGTGACGTAGACGATGGTGGGGGCAGTCGGTTCTTGCGTCAGCGTTCGTGCGAGCCAGCCGTCCCGCGCGTCAGGCGCCAGGGGGATGACCGCCAGATCAAGATTGGAACGGTAGAAACCGGTGACTACAACTCCTTCAGGCTCGATGCCGAATTTGGTCTGCATATCCTGAATAACCGCCGGTGTGGCGGTGGCGGTCAGCAGCAACACCTGCGGGATCTTCAGGTCATGGCGGTAGCTCGGCAGCTTGAGGTAGTCGGGGCGAAAGTTGTGGCCCCACTCCGAGATGCAGTGCGCCTCATCGACGACCAGCAGCGAGAGCGGCACTTGTTCGATAAAGCGGCGAAAACGCTCGTTCTTGAGCCGCTCCACCGAAATCATCAGGATCTTGAGTTGTCCATCCAGCGCTTGCTGCATCACTCTGCGGCTCTCTTCCGGACTTTGGCTCGAGTCGAGGGTGGCGGCGCTTATTCCCTTGCTTTTGAGGAAGGCGAGCTGATCGTGCATCAGCGCCAGCAGCGGCGAGATCACCAGGGTCAGATGGGGCAGGGCGAGGGCGGGCAGCTGATAGCAGAGGGACTTGCCGGAGCCGGTGGGAAAGATGGCGGCGGCACTCTGGCCAGCCAGCACCCGGCTGATCACCGCCTCCTGGCCTGGCCTGAGTGTGGAGAAACCAAAATATTGGTTGAGCAGGGATGGGATCATGGCAAGGCTCCGCGGCAAATGGGGGATGATAGCACAGTGACGCCGGGCACGAATGGCACAGGCAGGTGAGGGTAGAGAGTGTTGATAAAACGTACAGAAATGGACGGTTACGCTACCGTTAAGGTTTTGTTGTGGTCTTTCGTGATGTAAATGGGATATTTTTTGGTGAATCTCTGGAAAAAAAAGATGGCGAATGGGATATTCCGTCATGCATTCCGGTAACTGGCGGATCGGCCCGACAGAAGGCCTGCCACAGTGACCACATTCGGGCGACAAGGGTCTTCCCCGATGAATGATTACAGACAGGACTCATAATTCATGCACTACGGTGCCTAGGGACTTTTTGATGACACAACAACACCCCCTCCTTCGGCTGGTCAATAGCACCAGTCTCGTCAGTCAGATCCTGGTTGGTCTGGTATTCGGGATCTTGCTGGCATTGTTTGCGCCCGAGTGGGCGAAAACGGTAGGCTTGCTCGGCAGCCTGTTCGTTGGCGCACTGAAAGCGGTAGCACCGCTGCTGGTATTCGTACTGGTCATGGCGGCCATCATTGGTCACAAGCAGGGCCAGAAGACCAGTATGCGGCCGATCCTGCTGCTCTATCTGTTTGGCACCTTCTCTGCGGCCGTGGTCGCGGTGATTGCCAGCTTCCTGTTCCCCTCCGACCTCCATCTGGTCGCCAATTCAGCCGAGATCACCCCGCCTGGCGGGATCTCCGAGGTACTGCAGACGCTGTTGTTCAACGTGGTGACCAACCCGGTCAAGGCGCTGATGGATGCCAACTATATCGGGATCCTGGCATGGGCCATTGGTCTGGGTATTGCCATGCGTCATGCCAACGAGAGCACCAAGGCGCTGATCACCGATCTGTCACACGGTGTCTCCACCATAGTCAAAGCGGTGATCCGCTGCGCCCCGCTCGGTATTCTGGGTTTGGTTGCCTCGACCCTGGCCGAGACCGGCTTCGACGCCCTGTTTGGCTATGCCCAACTGCTGATGGTGCTGATCGGCTGCATGCTGTTTATCGCCTTCGTGGTCAACCCGCTGATCGTGTTCTGGAAGATCAAGCGCAACCCCTATCCGCTGGTACTGACCTGCATTAAAGAGAGCGGCGTGACCGCCTTCTTTACCCGCAGCTCTGCCGCCAACATCCCGGTCAACATGGCGCTGGCCGAGAAGCTGCGCTTGCCGAAAGACACCTATGCGGTATCCATCCCGCTGGGAGCCACCATCAACATGGCCGGTGCTGCCATCACCATTACCGTGCTCTCCATGGCGGCGGTACACACGCTGGGGATGGAAGTGGATATGGCAACAGCCGTGCTGCTCTCTTTAGTGGCGACTGTCAGTGCCTGCGGTGCGTCCGGTGTAGCCGGTGGCTCTTTGCTGCTGATCCCTCTGGCGTGCAGCTTGTTTGGCATCAGCAACGATATCGCCATGCAGGTGGTAGCCGTCGGCTTTATCATCGGCGTGCTGCAAGATTCTGCCGAGACAGCCCTTAACAGCTCCACCGACGTGCTGTTCACTGCCGCGGCTTGCATGGCCGAAGATGAAACCCTGCTGGAAAGCGCCGCCCTGACTAGCCGCGAGGTGTGATCAGATAGATTGAATATTCAATTCAGCCCCTCTTTTCGAGGGGCTTTTTTTGGTTATGTCCCAATTCCGTATTGAAAGGCTAAGCGTGAAGTAGGCCATCACCTTGAGGTCGACCATCATGGATGCCCCAGTCTTTCAACACCGGTTGTCCCTCTTTCCCCAGTTACCCCTGCGCCAGCGCCGTGGATGCAAGAGCACGTTACACTATTTTGCCGATTGCGCTGCCAAGGTCACAACGTATCTCGCCATGAAGCCGGGTCGCAATGGACAGAAAGACACACTCTTGCCCGATATTCCAGAGATGGTAGGTATAATGATGCATGGCTCAACGTCCGTGGCCGCTTAGCCCTGATTCAGGGGTAGGGGACGTGGCCATCTTCGGGGGGGAATATGCCATGCAGATCTGGCTTGACCCATAAGGTGGCCGCTTGTTGCCTCACGGTCAGCGATGTGGTGGCGCAGTGTGAACATCACTTTCTGGCAGCAGCAGGGTGAGGCAGCTCGCCGGCGTGGCCGGGCACTGATCTGTAGATCTCCGTCAATGGTCGGAGCAGGCTGCAGAGCGTGGAGGAATTTGGTGTCATTATCGTTAAGTCTGGTAGCGAAGACCATGCCCCAAGGGCTTGAAGATCGTATTGCCTACGATCCGACCCCGTTCGTACACGACTCCATCGACTCGGTGGTGCACACCATGCTCGAGGCGATCTGGCGGATATCCTGTTCCTGCAGACCTGGCGCACCGCCATCATCCGCATCTGGCGGTGTCTGTCTCCCTCATAGCGACCTTCACAGTCATGCTGCTGTTGGCTTCTACCTCAATGCGCTGACCCTGTTTGGGCTTGTGCTCGCAATAGGTCAAGTAGTGGATAATGTCGAACAAAATATCGAGGTGGGGCTGTCGCCGCGTCAACGCCAGCTGACCCAGCGATTTGGGGTCGTGAAGTAATTTATTTCTGCATCATATTTAACATAATATACATTATGCGCAGTAATGGGTTTCTACGCTTTGAGGTTTTTTCGATGAAACAAAGCCGTCGCCCACAGGATCGACTCTCGCTGGATGCGTTAACCGCCGGTGTCGACCTGTTGGCACAACTGCGGCGCCATCGGTTTCGGCGAATGGATATCACTGTACCTGATGACCACCAGTTGCTGTGGTTCGATGTGTTCCCGCTGGCCAGTGCACTGGTGTTGATGAGTGGCGACGTTCCGCTGTGGGTCTGCCGCTGGCAGGTGGTCGACCGGGTGGCGGTTATCCACGACTGGCGAGCGTTCTGGTACACCCATCAACAGGATTTGGCTCATTTGCCGCAGGAAGCGATTTGCTGGCTGTCCGGTCGTTACCAGGTGCAATGGGCTGCGCCCAGTGGCGGACACTTCTGGCGACGCTGTTTACGTGAGGCCCGAGCTCGGGGCCTGTCGGTGAACGCTGGTGCCATCGGCCAGCCCTAAACATCGCTCACCGGGTTGGGTGGCTCGGTTAGCCGTGTTCTATGGGTGCAACCTCGCGGCGTGCGGCATGCAGCACGTCGGACATTGTTCCCGGGCTGACCCGTCGCACCACATCCACAGGCCGGACACTGCCCAGCCAGCCATTGGCCGACTGGAACCACACGGCCAGCGCTACAGGACCGCGCTGGGTTTGTAGGACGCTGATGATCTCGGTTAGTTCGGGTGATGCTGGCAGGTTCAACTCGGCCAGACTGAGGACATAGCCTCGGGCCAGCAGTTCCTCACGCGTTGCTACCCGAAAAGGTGATTTTTCGCCCATTTTTCTCTCCCCTGGTGTGAGACATGTTGAAGGTCAAAAAGAGGTTTTGAAGGTTAAAACAAAGATGTTGAAGGTCAATTCTCACAAATTATGCCGATAACCCTATTTATCGGCATCTGCCCAGAGCGGGAAATCGGCTGCCAGCTATTTATGGTCACAGTGACCCAAATTATGGTGCTTCCTGGGCCCGCAACCTGCCCGCCGTGCGCGAGCGCCCTAGGCCATCGTCTGGCCTAGGGCGCCCGGGGTGTTGTCATCAGCGCTTGGCGATCCGGATCCCCTGCTCTCGCGCATCGACCCATAACGACCTGCCGGTGATCTGCAGAGTCTGGCCCGTTCGGACCACCCATCACAACGATATCCCCCCCTCCTACCTCCAGTGCAGCACATCGGCCCAGGTCAGCGAGACCATGCAGTGCCCGTCTGTGCCCTCCTGACAGAAGCCGATGGGTTTTTCCCGCGTATTTCTGCCAGCAGTGGTATGCCAGCATCGGCAACGTGGCCCCAGCGGGTGCCGCTGGAGTCAGAGTCGGAACGGCGCCGGAGGGTTGCTGGGAGAGCGGTAGTCGCTCCCCTGCCCCGCCTCCAGCTGGGCACGTCCGGTGCGGAGCCATTTTTGGCAGCCATGCCGCTGAAACTGGTGCTCATCATCGCCACGCCGAAGCCCATCGCGCCCAACGTAAGGATCGCTTTTTAATGACCTGATACCACGACTTGCGCTTATGTTTATTCTCGACTGTTTTTTATACAGAAAAAAGATGGTTTTGTTCAATTTTCGCGTTTAATGAATGGGCTTGTGTTTCGGTTGACACGCCGCCTCGCAGTCACTCCACTCATACCAGACGCTATGCTCCTGCGCCCGGGGGCAATACGCGTGCAAGTGGCGGCCGACCAACGCTCGGATGTCCTGGTCTATCAGACCGGGGGGTCATCAGGATGCAATCTATATCTATAGTGCGGTGACGATGGGTGTTGAGGGCTACGGCGCTCTCGGGGCATTTCGACCCGCTCGGTCTGGAGGGCCAAAAATGCTGGAATTCGTCCACCACGATCAACGACCCCACTGGTAAATCCCTCCATAGGAGTGGGTCTCATTTGGCGACGACACCTATCTTGGCCAATCAGTAATGGTTGAAAAATCAGCCTGCTGCGGTTTTTCGGGTCATCGCTGTCGCGCAGTTCGGCTAGGAGCTCCACACTGCGGAGAGTTTTTCCGGTGCTGGGTGTGCCGGTGATGAGCGTGCTCATTCTGTTATCTCCGACTTTTTGGTCACTGTTACCGTTCTCTCGGTAGGAAAGGAGGGAGGGATGCATCCATCCCGCCATATTTAGAGCGCCACTTGTAGAAGGTGACCGAGCTGATGCTGGGCTCGCGGCAAAGTGCCGGGACAGGGGAGCCCGCCTCGGCCTGGTTGAGAATGGCAATGATCTGGGCATCGCTAAACCGTGAATTTTTTATGTAGAACTTCCTCCTGCATTCACAGTACGGGAAAATTCTACTTATGGGCACCTCAGTTTTTCTGGGGGGGATTACCAACCCTTCGGTTCCGGTTTTTTGAAGCAGAGCCAGTTTATTTTTCCAATACACCATTCGACTGGAATTACGGTTTGCATAACACGACCATCCTTTGGCTATAGCCGGAATAGCCATACACTGCCGGCGCTAGATGCGCCGATTAAAAGCGATAAGGCAAGCGCAAGCCAATACTAAAATCCGGAGCATCCTGCGTTAAGCCGACAGACCAGTTGATACCAAGAGATAGGGCATCTGTCATTGCCCACGTGCTGCCCATCCCAAAGGTAGCTGCATTTCCTTCAGAGCCCACCACTTTTTTAAATGAGGTTTGGCCAAGTGCATCAGTTTGGTCCAGCTTGGATTCCTGAGTCAGGCGCTGATTAATATTGAAAGACAGACTCAACCGCTCATTGAGTGCAAAAGCCAAACCAAAGCCATATTCAAACCAGTCGCCCAGTTTGACGTTGCCTGGCTGCTTACCTTGCGCTGATGAGATGTCGTCAAATTCATCTTTCAGGCTTGTACCATAGTTGACGCTCATAAATAAAATCGCTGGATCAAGTGTCTTGACAGCGGAAAATCCTGTGGAAATTTGCCATAATCCATCACCCGTTGCTAATTCCGAGGGGCTTTGAATATTACCTGATTCTGTGTAATCAAAGGTAATACCATAAGGATCTTTACCGGTAGGTGCCTTGACTCTGAGATTCCATACTAAATCGGGCCAGTTTCCTGTCTCATTCATCACATGGTAATAACTGGCAAGTGAAATATCCCCAATAGCATTGCTGCTGATTGCAACTTCCTCCAGTGATTTGGAGTCATTTTCTTTGCCTGTACTTTGATAGTTGGACTCACGCATTACATAAGGTAGCTGTAGCTCCAGTTGCCAGTCTTGATTAAAGGTGTAACGCGTTGTTAAATCAGCAACCCATTGATTGGAACGTACCCTGTCAACATTAATCACACCCAAAAAAATGGCATCAAGTGCCAAGAAACCGCGTAGTGCAAGATCTTTTCGATCGTAATGCTGATAATTGAGACCAAAATCAAACACCCATCTTCGATCAAACACAGTATGCTTTTCCAGAAGAAAGTCTTCGGTGCTGCGGCTACTGGAGGGGCTGCGTTGGAGTGAACTTGGATCATCTGCTGAAGGTTGCTGTGATAGTTGCACAACGCCACCATTCGCTGCTGTAGCTTCTGTAATTTTGGCTGCATCAAGTTCATTCTGTAATTCGTGCAATGCCCGATTTTGCAAGATAAGTTGCTGTCGCAGCACCTCGAGTTGCTGTTCGAGCGTTGCGATTGGCGTAGCCAATACCAGCAGCGGGGAAAAAGCAAAAATGCCTAGTGCTGTGCGAATCATTGTCATGTCCTTATGCGCAATGGTATTTATGGTGCGAGTAAAGTCATCGATGTAGCCTGACAAATCCCATTATAGGAAAGCTTAGCGGGAAAACCAGATTTTGGTTTGATTTATGCTTGTAATGCCCTCACCATTGACTCTATTGAGTTGGAGCAGCCCTTTGCTTAAGTCACTGCCACGAAGTCCTTGCTCAAGAATGACATTGCCATCAGAAGATTTCAGTTGATAGCCGATGTAGTGGCTGCTTACTTGGTAATAAGTTTGACCTAATGAACCACTTTGTTGAAATTGTCCCGTTCCAACAATCTGGCCTTCTGGTATCGGGTTGCTTTGCGGTTGACTGAGACTGGTTTGATTGACGGATTGATTTGCCGTTCCTTGTAATTGCAGTACCTGCACCACACCAGAACCTTTAATATTATTGGACTCACTCATTATTGTACTGTCACTCGATATTGATTGTGGGGTGCCGCCAATTCGGATTGCCATGTTTGGTTGTGTGGCGCGAGTGTCAACATTTATACTCATCATAGCACTCTGCTGCTGTTGAGCACTAATAAGGGTCGATACGAATTGAATACCAAAGAAAGTGACGCCATTATTGCTGACAAAGCGTCCTCGCAGGGAAGATAGTTGCTGATCACTTAAATCATAGACAAAGCCTGTGGGTGGGTTGGCCATACTATTTCCTGCCAATATTA
Source organism: Aeromonas veronii (assembly GCA_041319085.1). NCBI lineage: Bacteria > Pseudomonadati > Pseudomonadota > Gammaproteobacteria > Aeromonadales > Aeromonadaceae > Aeromonas > Aeromonas veronii. The sequence continues at coordinate 2,043,275 of CP101033.1, forward strand.
GTACAAGTCCGCCCAGCGATAGTTTTGGTGCAGCGCTCATGATAATAACCTCATAACAAATCTTTGTGGCGAAAGCCAAATTCCAATAGTTGTGTTTCAGTAATTGGCGCAAAAAGATCGCCGCTCCGCTGAAGCGAAAGGGGGGGGGCTGGATTGGCTAAAATATTATTTTTACGGTAGCCTTCCCCAATAATAGCTAGTAAAATTCCATTCCAACTTTTTTTGAACTCATTGAAATCAATGATACGGTTGCCTAGCACAGGATCTGCAATATAGACGCGATTTTCACTGTCTATAGCTTTCAAAACAACGAAGTGTTGATACCCTCGTAAATTAAGCAATGCAATAGTCGGTACTCTTACCTGGCGTAGTTCAGCATCATTAAGCTGATAACCCCGAGCACGCATACCGAGCATTTGTACATATTGCTTCATATCAAGCATGGAAAAACCATATTGTTCAACGATAGCAGGATTGGCTATCGCTAACATGCCAGACATGACACGATGTTCATCAGTCTGCTGTTGATAGGCGTGTCGCAGTATGGTTGCAACAGCAGCAGCACCGCAACTAAAATCAGTATTTTGACGAACAACGCCGATATAACGCTTGTCCATAATACTTAACACTGACTTATGGACATCGCCGATATATTTATTATGGTATCCAAGATCAATATTACTGGCATATGCCAGATTACTGAAAAGTATTATGAATAGCCAATACATACGTTTCTCTGATGGTTTATTTATAGAGGATTAAAGGGGGCTCCGCCCCCTTTAAATTTAGAGAAATACGTTTTAGTTACCTGATGAGCCTGCAGACAATGTCAGGTTATTGGCTTGTAGATTATTACTACCTGAAGCCATATTAACCCCGATATTGCCAGTGGCATTCGCAAATGATCCGTCAGAAATCGTCGCCTTATTGAAGTTATCTCGGCTGGCGTAAGTATTCACGACCGGTATCATGCCAGTGACAGAGCCTTTAAGCTTAATATCCCCCTCTTCTTCGAAGGTGAATTTTTTATCACTATGACCATAGTTGCCAGATCTTGAGTAGTTATCATCTCCATCATGGCCGCTATGACCTCTGGTTTCTTTTCCAGTTCCTTCATAAGAGCCTTTTGCTTTGAGATCCAGTGCTACAGCATACTCATCGATAACTTTGGTTTCGACCAACCCTTTGCTGGTTACCATGTTACCAGCACTTGTCTGGCTATTGTTGGCAGTAGCATTAACATTGAGTTGTGTACTTGTAATATCCGCAACTGCAGCAGCAAGATTGTTTGCTTGGACATTGCCAGTCCCGGATGCTACGTTGACTCCTATATTACCAGCGGCATTACCAAAAGAGTCCTTAATGCTTGCGCTATTTTGGTTGCCTTTATTAGTCGTAGTATTACCCTTCGCCGCCTGGTCAGAATTAATAACTGCATTTACTGAGGCAAAGGTTAATGGAGCAGGATGGCCAGTTTTAGGTGGCATGGTACGTGATGCCGTATCACCGCTGGTAATAAATTCCGCATCCAGCGCGGCTAAGGCTGCATTATTAGACTGCACGTTACTATCACCGGCAGTAACGTTAACCCCCACATTACCAGAGACATTACCAAAGGAGCCATTAATACCACTGGTATTGTCATTGCGCACATTAGTGCTTTCATTTCCGCCACATTTATCTTTGCATCCTCCACTTAACTGCTCGGTGTTGACCGTAGCATTAGCTGAAGGTGTAAGTATAGGGTGGCCATTATAACCCCCATTTGCATAGGCAGCACCTGACAATGCAAATAAAACTGCAGAGGCCAAAGAGGTGATAAGAGGTAGTTGTACACGCATTTTATCGATCTCCACTGAGCTATTAAATTAATCAGTTAAGAACTTATCTGGCTCATTCAGAAATAGGAGCACTTGTAATCAAGTAATGACTCATGCCTATTGTCTTGAATTTGCCTCCGTTGCAATCGACATCAGTGAGATGTCATACTCCTGTTTGTCAAAGGCAAGGTAACCATATTAATTGCCTGGTTGCCTTGTCCTGCGACTTGGTTAATCTGAATAACACCAGCGCTGCCACTGAGCGCAGATTTATCCAGCGATATTTTTGTGGTGAGTTTGTCTTCATCTCTCTGATGATGGCTTAATTCATTACGTGCTATCGTATTACTTAAATATACATCCATAACATCATTTGATGAGAAATTATTTTTTGTATTTTCAAGTAATGAAATTGACAGGACATTGACCTGTTGGTTAGCCACCCCGGCACTTTGATTTAACGAGATCAATCCTTGATTTTTTGAGAGAGCGCCAGAATTTATTGCCACTTCCTGCACACCTGATAATGGCAGCTGGCCAGACAATTGTAGTCTGCTTTTAATCTTTGCAGCTTGACCTGTAGAGATGCTTGCTATGTTGCTTTGTTGGTTAAGTTCACCAGCAACAATATTGACCGCCAAACGCCCCTTAATATTATTTAATGTATTAGCACCGATGTTGCTGTAGTTGTTACTAGCAATAGCTTGCTGCGGCGCTTGCTGCGGCTGCTGCGGCAGGTTTTGCGCAAATGAGTCATTAGCTATTAGCACCATCAGGGCGATGGTAGAGATAGTCCACCTTTTCATACTCATACGCGGCCTCCTGCCAATCCGTCATCATGAATAAGCAAATATGAGGCCATAAATATAACTATTTGATTTTATTTGAATTGTGTAAATAGAACTCTATTGATCAATCAATACTGAGATGGTTTTTGCTGGGTAGAAATGTAAGTTACTGATTTTATTTGTCTCAAAAATTATGCAGGATCTTATTTTTGCAACTATGGTTTGTGGCACATAAAGATACGAAGTAGAAGAGTCTTCTGGATCACCTACTTTTCTACCTCTCAATGGAATTCGATTGAGGTGGCAATCGCGTACCAAAAATCAAAAATGAGTTTACTTGTGACAATTAATTACAAGTTTTGGTGTTGCTAGAAAATAATCATTGTTAATTATGATGATGAATGGGCCTCAAGAAAAAATCTCTCACCTCCATTAACCATTAACCATTAACCATTAACCATTAAGGGGGCACTGTTAGTGATGAGCATGACAACGAAGAATATTCCTAATCATACATCTCAATCTTGTCTTGAGGAGATTGAGCGAGCATTCTACCCCTGTGTGGCCATCGCCTCGACGATGAAAGAGGTGGCTGACATCATCTGCGACAGAAAAAGTAAAGTATTAGTGATCTTGGTGGATTTTTCTGCTGACATTCAACAATCCTATGAGCAGTTTGAAAAAATGATCACTGCAAACCGCAAGTTGGTCTGGATCGCTTTATTGGAGCGCCGCCATCACAAAGACGATGAATGCAGACTGTTGTTATCAGCCTATTTTTATGATTTTCATACTTATCCCATCGATAGTATCCGATTAGGTGGGTCGGTAGGGCACGCGATTGGGATGGCCAATTTTAAAGCGGCCTGTCAATATTCAGAGCCCCGTGCAACCAGCTTGCTGCTCGGTCAAAGCCAAGTGATGCAGGAGTTACGCGAGAAAATTTTACGGTTAAGTCATTGCCGTCTCCCAGTGATGGTCACAGGACCAACGGGCACTGGCAAAGAGTTGGTTGCTCGTGAGTTACATCTCTCATCCATGGGGGCTGATCACCCTTTTGTGGCAGTGAATTGTGGTGCTATTCCAGCTCAATTGATCCAGTCCGAGTTGTTTGGTCATGTTAAGGGGGCTTTTACCGGAGCGTGCGAACGCAGGCTTGGTAAAATTGAAGCGGCTAACGGAGGTACACTATTTCTCGATGAGGTCGGTGAATTACCGTTAGAGGCTCAGGTGGTCTTGTTGAGGTTTTTGGAGGAAGGCATCATTGATGTTATCGGTAGTAACAAGCCAGTCAAAGTCGATGTACGTATTATTGCGGCTACCAACATAGAGCTTGAACACTCGGTTGCCAAAGGGGTTTTTAGAGAGGATCTATATTATCGATTGAATGTAGTGCGACTATATACCAGCCCATTATGTCAGCGTAAAGAGGACATATTATTGTTGGCCAACCACTTTTTGGCTGAGCAGCGCCTGACATCCGTAATAGGTTTTTCTCTTGAGGCTCAGCAAAAAATGGTGGCTTACGGGTGGCCGGGTAATGTGCGCGAGTTACGAAATAAAATATTAAGAGCGACGGCTTTATGTCGTGGGGGCTTAATCGATATTGACGGACTGGATTTAACTGACGAAGCGGTGTTGAATGCCGTGGATGAGTGTGATGAAACATTAAAGTCAGCGCGACAGGCTTCAGAGCGACATTTGTTATTAAGGATGCTGACCAGATATCCGGAACAATATGACGAGATTGCTCAGCGTCTGGACGTCTCTCGGGCAACCCTTTATCGGTTGTTGCAAAAGTATGGCCTGTCGTAGTTATTCTCCGTCATTCCGCACCTGATTTTGGCACTTTCAGTGCTTGACGGCGATCGGCCATTCTGAACTATTACTTTCTTTTGCAGGTTGTTCATTATGGCCACTCCCGCTATCTCTATCCGTAACCTCGCTCACCTTGGCTTGGTCACTGCATTGTGCCAAGAGTTGGGGATTGCCCGCATGATTGATGCGGTGCAGCCCAAAACACCGCCGTTGAAGGTCTCACACTGTGAAGCACTGGTTGCCATGATAGTGAACGGCCTAGGCTTTCACAGCCGCCCCTCACATGTTCCCGCAGTTTTTTGCCAACCAGCCGGTTGAGCGCCTTATAGGCCATGGATCCGTGCTGATGATCTCCACACGCGGAGCAAAAAACAAGACGGAGTGTGCCAGCAGGGCGCGACTGCTGCCCAGATTGGGGTGCCCCAGCTCATCATGGACGCTGGCATGGTTGAAAGTGAGGGCCGTGGTGTCTTCCAAGGCCAGCAAAAGGTCGCAATCCCTGGCTCGGGCGGCGGTGGCGGCAAATCCTGCGTCAGCAATGGCATCAGCATTGAGATTGACATGGTGGTTGCGAATAAAGCGGTATGCGCCTTCCATGTAAGCGGGTGAGATTTTACTGTGTCATGCCCGTTATTACCCATTTAGCGCTAATCATGCACGGCACGGCTCAACGCATCCCATCTCAACAACCCCTCCCACTGCACCAGCGTGCTTTGGTAGGTATCCGCCGCGTTGTAATGGACCATGGCATGCAGGCGGGCATGATGGCCAAGTCGCTTGACCACGTCGGGCATGGCATTGAGGCTTGCCAGCACCCGCGCCAGATCGCCGGGATCGTTTGGCTGATATTTGCGGCAATTCACCTCATCGGTGAGGTGTCGATCCCACCAGGCGCCATCGGCCGGGATCACTACGCATAATCCCGCCGCCATAGCCTCAAGAATGGAGAGGCCGAACGGTTCCTGATGACTGGTGGAGACAAAAATGCCGCATTGAGATCGGATCTCGTCAAGATTGGCGGGGTTGGCATACCAGTGCGTGTCTGGCAGCTGTGGCTGAGGCTGGCTGCAGGGTTGCAGCGTGCCCTTGGGCTGCAGATAGCAAACCATCAGCTCGGGGCGAGCGTCAGAGATCATTTGATGGGCGGCCAGCATGGTCTCCAGTCCCTTCCAGCGCAGCAACGAGGCCGCCCATAAAATACGAGGCCCCCCCAGGGTCGCTTTGGGCCAATCAATCTCGCTCAAGCCGTTGGTAAATGGCTGCCAGTGTGACGGGAACTCGGTCTCGCCAAGCCGGGCCAGCAATGCCGCCAGGGAGCTACGGGTTGATTCGAGATAAAAGACAAAACTCGCCCGTTGCAGGGCCCTGGCAGAGAGCCCCGAGCACCCCACAGGGCCATGGATCAGCTGAACCACCCGGCACCGTAACCAGCGGGCCGCCCAGTAACAGCAGAGATCCACCCCCGGCCCGGACGCCGCCGCCAGGCACTTCACCTGCCCCAGACGCCACACCAGCCAGAGGATCTGCAGGGTCTGCCACCCCTGTTTGAGCAGATAGCCGATGCCGGACTCCCGCCCCTTCAATATGTGGGGCAGCCAAAGGGGGTGATGTTGGCAACGGGGCCAGGAGTCGGGATCCTGGGTCAGCACATGGCATGTAAGCCCGGGCATCCGTTTGGCCAACTCATCGAGCAGCACTTCGGTCGCAACCTTGGAGCCCCCGCGAAACGGGATGGGATCCACGACGATGATCTTTCCAAACACCGGCTCAGTTTGCATGCTCATTTTGCTGCTCCCTTACTCTGGCACCTTGCTGCGGCCAAACCCCAGTTGCACTTTTTACGCCACTCTTGCCATCCCACTCGCCAGCATATTGCGACCTCTGGCAAGGAGTCGTTGCCCCGCCCAATGAATGAATGGTCGGAAGGGTGTGGGGGCCGTGGCGTGCCAACGACCAGCCAGCGCGGCGTCCCACACCGCCGTGACTCCGTCAACGTAACGCGCCACCGTGAACAACTGTGCGGCACGCAGCTGAGCGACACGCCCCATGTCACATCGGCGTTGCGGATTGCTCAATTGCCGCCAGTGATCAGCCATCTCGGCCCAATCCCCCGGGGTCGCCAGCAAGCCGGTCACCCCCTCCTCCACCACTTCGGGGATGCCGCCCACCCGATAGGCACTGACGGGGAGCCCCAACATGCCCGCCTCCGCCAACGTCAGACCAAACACCTCCTCACGGGCTCCGGAGACCAGCAGATCCACCCCGCCCCGCAAGATAGCCGCGCTGTCCGGCCGCTCGCCGAGAAAGTGGACGCGCTCGGCCACCCCGAGCTCGACAGCCAACGCCATCAATGCTTCCCGCTCCGGGCCGCTGCCAATGATCAGCAACTGGGCCTCCTCCCCCGATGCCATCAGGGTAGCCAGCGAGCGGATCAGCAGATCAATCCCCTTGCGTTTGATCAGGGAGCCAACGGTTGCGATGATCATATCCCCCGGGGGCAAGCCCAGCATGCCGACGACCGGCCAGTGAGCACCGCCATTCAGGCGAGCGGCATCCACCCCGTTGGGTACCCGGATCAACCGATCGGCCGCGCAGCCATCCTGGCGCCAACCGGTCAACACCGGCTCGCTCACCCCGATCAGCACGCTTGCCTGATGGACCCGCAGGCTGAACCTGTCTCTTGGCTGGTAACGGGCATGGAGGTGGCACACCAGCGGTACCTGCAACGCCCGACAGACCCCCGCCAGCCACTGACAAGGGGCCGCGCTGTTGGCGTGCACCAGCCCAATCTGCCGCTCGGTGATGAGCTCTCTGGCTCGCCGGGAGAGGCGCCGATGGGCCGCAAGATCAAAACGGGGCGCCTGCCATCCCAGCAGCAGGCTGAACGGCTCGACCATGGTTTCGACCCCGAGGGTGGCCGCCTCTGCCGCCAGCGTCGGGCTATTGCACCAGAGCAGGGGCGTAAACCGGCTGCGATCGAGGTGGGCCAGCAGATCCAGCAGGCAGCGTTCGCTGCCGCGGATCCAGTCTTCTCCGTAGTGAACCAGCAAAACAGGGGTTGCGTTCATCCTCTTGCTCCCTTGGGTGGCACTGCCGGCAACCGGGTTGCCTCCTGATGATCCTCAGGGGTGGCCTTCACCTCTGTGGCCGCCTGCTGCACGTACTTGATGGCGGCGACGGCCAGCGCCAGCTCCAGATAGATGGGCCAGGTAAATCCCTGAGTCAGGAAGGATCCCGAAATCACAAACCCCACCATGCTGGCCATCACCCCCTGCATCGCCGTGATCACTGCAGGAGGCATGCCAGCGAGCTGGCAACGCCAGCAACTGCGCAGGGTCACCGTCACCATGCCGATAAACAGCGCCAACCCGACAAAGCCGGTTTCAGCCAGCACCCCGAACCAGGTGGAGTGCACAGCATGATTGAGCCCATCCCAATGGGGGCTGTAGAAGAAGTAGTTGTAATAGAAATTGGACAAGCCCACCCCCACCAGCGGGTGGCCCAGTGCCATCCCCCAGGCGGCTTGCCAGGCGTAGATCCGCCCCATGGCCGAGGCATCAACCCCGCTCTCGGCGGCGCCGCCAGATGCCCGGTCGCTGATCCCGGCCGCCACAAACAGCACACTAAGTGCCAACCCGCCCGCCATTATCAGCAAGGCTTTGGACTTCACCCGCTGCCAGGCAAACAGGCCGCTGACCGCACACACGCCAAGCAAGCCGCCGCGGCTCTGGGTGGCAATAATGGCGGTGGCAGTCAACGCAAAGCCGAGCCCCCCAGTAAACGCCCCCCGCCCCATTGCCCTGATTGAGCAGCAAGCTCAGCGAAAAACCGGCAGGAAAGAGCAGCACCAGCGCCAGATCGTTGGGATCCCCCAGCACAGAGCCCAGCTCGCGCCCTATGGTCACCCGGGTCCCCTCCACCAGCCCGATCCCGCTCGCCTTGTTGTAGAGGGCCACCAGCGCCACCAGACAGCCCGCTACCACGAAGGTACGCACCGCCAGCGCAAAATCCCCCGGGGTGCGCACTAGCCAGGCGGTGGCCAGGGTCATCAGATAGATCTTGCTGTAACTGCCAGTCCAGGTGGCGATCGCCTCGCCCCGGTTGCTGGCAAACAGCACACCGATGGATACCATCACAAAGAAGGCAGTCAGCCAGCTCAGGGATTGGCTCCAGTAGGGCTTGATCCGGCCGGTCAGCAAAATGTGCCAGACCAGCGCGCCGATGGCGGCCAGCGAGAAGAGCAGCGGGATCTTGAGGGGATAGAGCTGGGGGAACACCTCATGCAGCCGAAAGAAGGAGAAGGTGACAAACCCCAGCACCATCAAGAAGGGCCAGCGCAGGGCAAACCAGATGGCGGGAATGGCAAGGCCGAACACCGGCAGCAACAGGGGATGGGGCAGCCGCCACCAGAGCAGGGCCAGCACCAGACAGATGACGCTTGCCCAAATGGCTGGCGTTAAACGAGCCATGATCCTGCCCACCATTGGCCAAGCCAGACCATCGCCAGCGCCCCGAGCGAACTGGCCCAGAGAGTCGAGAGGCGATACGGCAGCGGCAGCAACCGCTGGCTCACCAGATAAAAGGCCAGCGCCCGTACCAGATAGACCAGCAGCAGGGTCCAGATCACCCCGGCAACCCCGAAGGGCGGGATGGCGAGCAGAAAGCCTGCGACGCCAAGGGCGCTGCAGCCCAGATTGATCACCATCTGGGCATTGCTCTTCTCGCCGCTAAAGCAGCCGACATTGAGCAAGTCCGAGACATTGCGCACCGCCATGCCCAGCACCAGCAGCGGAATATAGGCGATCGCCCCGTGATAGCTCTCCGGGGTCAGCCAGCGAATGAGCAAAGGGGCAGTGAGCCCGACAATCCCCGCAGTAACAAACCCCAGTACCGACCCCATCACGCTGTAGTGAGCATTGAGTCGCAGTCCATCCGGCTCGCGCAGCAACATGAACCGGCGGGGATACCACCAGAGGGCAAAGGGTTGCAGCAACAACCCCACCGCCAGCGCCAGCTTGCCCGCCACCGCGTAGTAGGCGAGCAGCGCCTCCCCCACCACATCGGCCAGCAGCAGCCGATCCAGTCCGCTCAGGGCAAAGCCCGCCAGCCCACTCACCACCAGGGGCAATCCATAGCGCAGCAACGGCCGATAGTGCTGCCAGTCAAAGCGGATCCCGCTATCTCGCCATTGCCAGAGGCTCAGCAGCAACGCCAGTGCAACGCAGGTCAGGGTGCCGGAGGCCAGCACCCCGCTCACGCCCCAGCCGAGCCAGAGCCACCAGCCGGTCAGCAGGGACTGGATCACCGCCTTGCCTGCGGTCGCGGCAAAGAAGAGGCGCGCCTGATTGCGCATCCGCAGCCATGCCAGCGGCACGCCGATCACCCCTTCAAACGGCAGGGCGCAGAGCACCCAGCGCACATCCGCAAGACGGGTTTCCACCGGCAGCCAGGCTTGCACAACAGGCGCCAGCAGCCAGAGCAGCACCAGACTGGCCAGGGCGATCAGCCAGACCAGCCCAAACATGCGGGCCACCATCTGTTGGCGCTCCTGCTCATCTTTCGCCAATCCGGCAAAGCGGTAGAGGGCATCTACCAGCCCGAAGCCCAAAATAAGGGAACCCAGATTGATGAGGGTCAGCAGCACCTCCAGCTGGCCGTATTCACAAGGCAGCAGCTGATGGGTCAACACCGGCAGCATCAGCAGGGAGATCCCCTTCATCAGGAGCAAGCCGCCGGCGTAATAGAGCATGGCAATCTGGTTCACACCAAGTTTCATAGGGCCTCCCAGCCTCCCGAAGCATCCCGCTTCGGGTCAGCTACCACTAATGCAAAGCCCACGCCACTCACTCCCGCCCTGAAGCGATAGCCCCTCTGTGCGGCTTAACCGGCCTGAACAAGCCCAGAATGAGACTGGCATTTGCGTTTTGCACAACGCTGGCTGCAAATTGCACCGATCGGCGCAATTTGATTCCTTCTGTTAGCCCCATTTAGCCTGATCCCGTTGGAGCCATCCTGTTGGCCCGATCCCTGCTTTCTGCTTAGCGAGCAACGGACTGCACCAGAGGGAGAGGCCGCCATGAACACCATCAACCTGCACCGGATGAAAAGCTGGGCCAAACAGGGGGAGACGCCACTGGCCCGCCGGGTATGGCGACTGGCCAAAAGCGCTCGCCACTGGTCATTCCCCGTGATCCCTCCCCTGCATCGGCTGCTTTATCGGCTCTATTTGCTGATCAGCAACGCGCTGGCGACCCTGACCCGCACCCTCTGGTGGACCCCCTTGTTTCAATCTCGCCTGAAAGCCCCCGCCCCGCGCCTCTATCTCTATGGCGGCATCCCCTATATCAGCGGCCCGGTCGCCATCGAGATTGGTGCCGACTGCCGCCTCAGCGCCGCCATGACCATCAGCGGCCGCGCATCGAGCCAGACACCAAGGCTGGTGATTGGCCGCAATGTCGGGATTGGCTGGCAGACCACCCTGGCGGTGGGTAGCAAGATAGTGCTGGGGGATAACGTGAGAATTGCTGGCCGTGCCTTTCTGGCGGGCTACCCGGGGCATCCCGTCAATGCCCGCGATCGCGCCCGGGGCCTGCCGGATCGCGATGAACAGGTGGGGGCCATTGTGCTGGAGCAGGATGTCTGGCTCGGCACCGGGGTGATGGTGATGGCCGGCGTCACCATAGGCGCGGGCACTATTGTCGCCGCAGGCAGCGTCGTCACCCGGGATCTGCCCGCCGGTGTGCTGGCAGCAGGGGTACCGGCCACCGTACTGCGCCCCTTGCAACCACAGGATCACAGCGACCCCGCACACGCTTCGGAGACCTTTGCATGAAACCACACTCACTGCCGCAACTGGTGGTGCTGGGCGAGGATTGGGGTCAGCACCCCTCCAGCACCCAGCACCTGATCAAGCGTCTGTTGCCCGATTATCAGGTGCTCTGGGTCAACTCCATCGGCATGCGTTGCCCCCGCTTTACCCTTCATGATCTCACCCGAATCGTCCACAAACTGGGGGCCGTGCTGCGCGGCGCACGCCATTCTGGCGGCCAGTCGGTTGCGCCATCCGAAGCCAGCAGCCCCCGGGTACTGCCGCCGCTCGCCTTGCCGCTGCCGGGCAGTCGGCTGGCAGGCAAGATCAATGGCCACTGGCTGGCGGCGCAGATCCGGCGCCAGTTGCCCGAGCTGGATCGCCCCTTGCTCTGGATCTCCCTGCCCAGCGCCGTCGATCTGATTGGCAAGCTCGAAGAGCGGGCGGTCATCTACTACTGCGGCGATGACTTCTCGGCGCTGGCAGGGGTGGATCATCAGGCCATCGCTCACTGTGAAGCCCGACTGGTGGAGAAAGCGGATCTCATTCTGGCCGCCAGCCCCGCGCTGGCCAGCCGCTTTCCCCCATAAAACCCGGCTCCTCAGCCACGGCGTGGATCTCGAGCTGTTTATGCCCCCAGAGAGCGGCCGGCGGATCTCCCCTCCGGCCGCCCCATTGCCGGATTTTACGGCAGCCTGAGCGACTGGATTGATATTCCCCTGCTGGCAGAGACGGCGGCCGCCCTGCCCCATTGGGATCTGGTGCTGATTGGCCCGATCCAGACCGATATCTCCCCCTCAAGGGCCTCCCCAATATCCATCTGCTGGGGCCCCGTCCCCATCACACGCTGGCGGCCTATGCCCAGCACTGGCAGGTGAGTCTGCTGCCCTTTGTCGACAACGCCCAGATCCGTGCCTGCAATCCGTTGAAATTGCGTGAATATCTGGCCGCAGGGCGACCCATCGTCAGCACTGACTTTCCGGCGCTCGATGGCTATCGGGATCAGATCCAGCTCCCCCGCAGTGGGGAGAGCCTGGCCCAGGCAATCAATCGGGCCGCCTTTGATCAACCTAATCCGGGCTGGTTTCAGGAGAGCTGCTGGGAAGGGCTCACCCGCAGCAAAGGGCGCCACACTCGCCAGCAGCAGGTGGCCCTGCAAAGCTGGGATCACAAGGCAGCTGAACTGAACAACTGGTTGAAGGGGCTGCACGGATGAGCAGAGGGCTCTGGCTGGCTATCCTGCTCTGCTGCCATGCAGCAATGGCCGCTACCCGACTGGAAGGGCAGACCCCGCTACCCCTGACGGGCAACCAGACACCCCAGCGGCTCGATCTGAGCCCCCACAGCTGGCCGGTGGGTAGCGATGATGAACTGGTGATCGAGGGCCATAACCCCAGCGCCCGGCCGCAAACCCTGATCCTGCGTATCGACGATGACGCCTCGGTCAACTACCGTAGCCGGGTCAATCTGGAGCGGATTGTCGCCCCCGGCCCCTTTACCCAGCGCTTTGCCTTGAGTGATTGGCGCACCAGCCAACCCAGAGCGCTGGCGCTGGACAAGCTCACCAAGCTCTATCTCTTTATGGCCGATAACGCCCCCTCAATGACCATTCAACGCTGGTACTGGGAGCCCGGTTTGACCTTGCCAGCGGGCACCATTGCGCTGGATCTGGGGGCGGCGGCTTCGCCCCGCTTTACCGGCTTTGAGACCCTGAGTCCGGGGGATCCCCGGCTGATTGGTCACCCCAGTCCCATCTTGCGTCCCTCCGGCGATGCTCTTGTCCGCGATGGGCTGCGCAATCTGGACGGCGTACGGCTGGAGGTCGTCAAGGGGCGCTACCAGCTCACCCTCTGGCTGGATGACCCCGGTGAATGGGAGTACCTGCCCCACCCCTTCGAGCGCAGCGTGCTGGTCAATGGCGAACCCATCTGGGCAGAGCAGTGGCAACCGCAGGCATGGCTAACGCAGCGCTATCTGGCGGGACAATCGCGCGAGGCACTGCCAAATCCGGATCCCTGGCAACTGTTCGGGGCACGACAAGGCGGCCCGGTCCATGTCACCCTGAACCACCCCGGCGGCCCGCTCACTATCACACTGGTGGGTCACTCACCGGATGCCAAATACCTGGCTGGCCTGCTGCTTGCCCCCTATCCGGCCAGCACCGACGAGGCCGCCCCATCGAATGGCGATAAAGGCCATGGTATACAGGCCGAGGCTGATACACAGAGGCTGGCCGATGCGACCGCAATCGTACTGACCAAGCAGCGCCAGCTGTTTTTGGAAAAGTGGACCCTGGCCCCCTATTCCCCAACCCCAGCCCCAGCCCCAGCTTCGCAGCAACTGAGCCTCACGCCAATTGCGGATGCCGCCCCAACTCTGCAGATCGCCCCGCTATCTGCGGCAGATGCACTGCAGCAGGCTTCACAACCCGTGCTGGCTGCCCGTGGCAGCCAGCTGTTGCTGGAGTTTGCCATCCACACCGCCACCGACGATCCGGCCCCCTTGCTGGTGATCCAGCCCCCCGAGCAGGCAGGATCGCCGCTGGCGCTGACCCCCTATTACGGCAAGTGGCATCTGGTTCGCCCGCAGGCGAGCGGCACCCTGCTGGCTCCCACGGATCAGGAGCTGGTCGAGGGGATCGCCGGGCTCACCCTGCTGGCAGGTGTGCCCCGCCGTCTGGTGCTGCAAATGACAGTCCCCAGAGGCGCCCCGGCGGGACGCTATCTCGGCAATATTCAGCTGCTGAGCCAGCAGCAACTGGTACAGCTGCCACTGACTATCGAGGTGCTGCCGCTGACTCTGCCCGCGGCCAGCAAGCCGGTCGGCATCTATGTCGAAGCGCCCCCCTATCTCAACTGGCTGAGCCCCAACCCCGAGGCGCTAAAAGAGCAGATCGCCGCGGCCAGTCGCTGCGATCTGCAGCGGCTCGCCAAACTCGGGATCAGCGGCCTCTCACCCGCCCTGCCACAGGATGAAGCGGGGATGCGGGAGATCATGGGAGAGGCTATGGGGCTCGGCTTTGTGCCGCCCCTGCTGGCCTATACCCCGCTCAAGCGCTGGGGGAACGACCCTGCCAGCCAGCTTGATCAGTGGCAGGCGCGGCAACAGGGGCTGACCACCAGCGGCTTGCCCCCGCTGGCATGGAGCCTGTTCGATGAGCCGGATCTTGCCACCCTGCCCGCCATCACCACCCTGGCGCGGGAGATGAAACGGCGGGATCCGGCGGTGATCCGCGCAGGTCACTTCAATCATCCGGGTCAGGTTGGTCTGCTGGCAGAGGTGGAGATTGCCCTGATCAACGCAGGTTTTGGCGCTGACAAGGCCGATGTGGCGCGGGTGCGCCAGCACAAGGTCACCCCCTGGTTTTACAATCTGGGCACCCCGAGAGCCGCCGGGTTCTATCTGTGGCAAAGCGGCGCCGAAGGCTATTTGCAGTGGCATGGCCGCATGCCCACCGCCCTGCCCTATGACCCCACCGACGGGCGGGAGAGCGACTTTATGCTGCTCGGCTCGCAAGCCTGCGAGGCGCACCGCCTCTCCCACGATCTGTTGCTGTTGCAGCAAGCCATCGAGGATCTGCGCTGGCTCGCCTGGCTGGAGCAGGAGACCCGCTATCAGGTGGAGGCCGCCCTGCTACTGGAGCGCCTGCGGGATCAGCTGCCGACCCGCTGGCAGGTGGCAGAGCAACTGCCCTCTGCCGCCTGGATCCAGTGGCGTCGCGAGATTGAACAACTGGCCAAGCAATTGAAAACATTGCAAACTGGTGCCAACTCATCCTCCTGAAGTGACTGCGTATGGCCAACCAGACTCCCCGCTCCACTGTCAAAGAGTGCGCCCTGCGCCGCCTGTTGCCCCTGATGCTGCCGCTGCTAATCCTCAGCGGTTGCGCCCGTCAGGAACCGGTCAATGAGACCCTGCCGATCCTCAACCAGTTGCGGGAACAGCAGCTGGCCGAACAGCCCCAGCTGCAACTGCAATACCAGCAAGCACAGGCGCAACTGCCAGCGGATCAGGAGCAGCAACTGCATCAGTTTTTGGGACGCAAGGATCCGGCCCGGATTGCGCTGATAAGCGGCCCCGGGTTGCAAACCGACATGCTGGAGAGTGCGCGGATGGCGAGCGTGCGGCTGACGGCCCTCACCCGCTTGCTGGGAGCTCGCGCCATTGAGCTGGAGCCCCGCTATGACCCCATGCTGGCCCCCAATACCTTGCTGATCCGCATTCTGCCAAACGGTGAACCGGGGACAGTCACGCCAGCGGCGACGCAATAAGCGCGAGGCAGGAAGTCGGCAAGGCCACCCGATAGAGGGGATAAGGGGTCAGCCCCCACAATTTGCGCCAACCCTGGGTAAGGCGGTATGCGAGCAGCGGCGGGCGCTGGTGCAGCTCGCCTGAAAACATCACCCCCTGACTCATCCCCACGCCCGCCAGCGTCACTGACATCGCCTCGCTATCCGGCGCCACCAGCATCGCCTGCAGCAGGCCGTCACAACGGGGATGGGCCAGCTGATAGCTGACATAGGTGCCACCCAATACCGGCATGGCCACCCGCAAGCGCCATCCCATCTGGACCAGCTCCAGCAGCATGGGCTTGGCTCCCTCGTTAACTGCCCGGTTCTGATAACGCCAGCCCATGGCGGCAGCACTGAGCAGTGCCACCAGCAACAGCAACAGATATCCCCTAGATAGATGCATCACGGCGCCCCCGGATAAAGAGGATGGTCATCACCAGCAACATGATGGCCCACTGGTAGAGCTGGGCCAGCGAGCCGGTATGCAGCCAGCCATACCAACGCAGATCCAGGCTCATCAGCACCAACCGCAGCTGATTGGCCCCGATATAGAGCAGGCAAACCAGCAGCAACATGTGCCACTGCCGGTAGAGGGGGCGCTCCGGCGCCAGCCAGCAGCAGGAGACCAGCCAGGATAGCACCACCAGATAGAGTTGAGAAAACGAGGAGCACCCCTTGAGCACGATCAGCGCATGGCCTCCCAGCCGCTCGATGCGATTGCCATCAAGGCGAGTCTCCCAGCCCAGCAGTTGCAACCACTGGCCCACCCCCCAGGCATCGAGGGCCAGCACAGGGCCGGAGAGCAACGCAAACACCTGCTGCCCCCACAACACCGCCACGGTAAAGGCGAGCACAATCTGCAATACCGCCCGCTCATCGCCACTCTGATGACGGCGCCATAGCGAGGCCACCAGCAACAGACAGGCCAGCGCCTTGCAACTGGCGCTGGGGATCAGGATCAGCAGGATAAAGAGGGCGAGCACCAGCGGATGCGGGCGCCAGCTCGGTGCAACCCGCGATGCAATTTGCCACCAGATAGCAATCAGCAACACCACCAGCAGGTTGAAGTGGCCCATATTGAGCCACACCATGCCCCACTGTCGAGCGGGCCATCGCCTTGCGTATCGACCATCAACTCAAAGCGGCTTCCCTCGGCGCGTTCAAGCAGGTGTTACTGCACGATGGCACCTCCTTTGCGGTGCATCGGCGCCTTGCTGCTGATTTTCCCGGCCGGTTCAAGACCATCAGTCCGGCAGCTATCGAGTGCCATATGACCATGTCGCTGTCGGAGCAGAGCCCGTTGTGCATGAGTGTGTCTGCCGATACCGCAGGGGAACGGCAATTTCTGCCTGAAGCCCACACGCTGACCCACTGCCTGCTGCAGGCTGACGCAGGTTACATTGACAGGGCTTGGTTTGAGCAGGTGAACGATGCTGGCGGATTTTATCTGGTGCGCGGCACGCAAAGCCTGAACCCCAAGATAATCCAAGCCTGGCGCGGTGATGGACGGGAAGTACCCAAGCTGGTGGGACTGTCTCTGAAAGAGGCCGGACGGCGACGCTGTCGAGCCGAGGTACTGGATATGGTGGTGAAGTCCGGCCAGGTCGAGTACCGGTTGATCCGGCGCTGGTTTGCCGAGGAAAAGCGGTTCTGTCTGTGGATGACCAACCTACCGCGAGCAGCATGGTCAGCAGAGCAGGTGATGAGCCTGTATCGCTGCCGTTGGCAGGTGGAGTTGTTATTTAAAGAGTGGAAATCGCACAACCGGCTCAAGGGGTTTGTGACGGGCGAGAAAGCGATTGCGGAGGGGTTGGTGTGGACGAGCCTGCTGTCGCTGGTGATGAAGAGACGGGTCGCGCAGAGTGTGATGAGTGGGGCGCTATCGATGCTGAAAGCGTCGAAGAACAGTGCGACGTGGTGGCTACCGCTATTGGAAGCCGTGGCCCATAGGGCGCTGACAGAAATAAGGGAAAGACTGGAATGGGCGGCCGATTATTTGGCCAAGAGCGCTTGCAGAACCAAGCAGAGAAAGTCGATACAAAACAGGACCTTGGAAGGCGTTTTAAAGGGGCTCAACGCTTAAGGTCCTGTGAGCCTGTACATGAATTATGTCTACATGGAAATGTCATTGTATTGATAATATTTGGTTGGATGGCCGTTGCTGAAATTATGCTAGCAGTTTAATGGTAGTTCACTCTGAACATAATTAGTTATATGATTTATAACTTGGTTTACTACAAATGGCTGGCTTTCTCGACGTCGATAGATTAGGTATATTTTTTGATAGAAGTTAAATTTATAGTCAAATAACGGGATTAATCTTTCTGACTTAATATAGTCTTGCACTGTATAATATGGCGCATATACCACACCTAGTCCATTTATAGCCATTTCAATAGCGCTGGACATATTGTTGCAACTTAGTTTGCTTTTTATATTTATTCTGACATGTTCACAGTTGATGGTGAAGCTCCACTGGTTACATTTTTTTGGATAGAGAGCGTTATCATTCCATATAATGCAGGGTAATTTATCTAGACTACTCGGATCATCCAGAAGAGAGTTGAATGCATTGGGCGATCCAAAACAATTGTAACCAATTTCAGCAATCTCTCTGACAATGACAGAGTCATCCTTGGGAAGTGTAGAAGACATAATCAAGTCCCATTCGTCATTCTGGTCTGGCTGATACTCACCTAATGTCGCAATAAGTTTTATACTAATATCATTGTTCAGAGAGCTAAAACAGGGGGATATTTTACTTGCGATGAAGTTCAACGCGATGTTATCACCATAAATGTAAACATCGCCACAAGAGGACGATTTGTAGCTGTCTATAAACTCATATAAATCACCATATGCATCTAATATTGCATCTATCTTCTTTATAAAGGTACGACCTACCGTAGTGGTAGTGACACCAGTATTATCTCTATTGAAGATTTTAAAACCAAGAGACCTCTCAAGATCGCTAATTATTTTGCTTACATATGGCTGATGTGAGTTAAACTTAGCTGCAGCAGCACTCATACTCTGCAAGTCATCAACTGTCTTGGCTATAATCAAAGACTTTATTTTTAAAGAGGTGATTTTTTTCATTTTACCTTACGCTAATTAGCCATAGTTAAAGTTATATTATTCCATCTTTCCTACATAACTGACATACGAGAATCGTTATGTCGGCATATATATTTTTTTTAGTGACAGTCAGCGATTAGCTGTGTAAAAAGGCATGGTGTATATTTGTTGCAACTTTTCTGCTTCTTAATTTGAATGTGTTCTGGGTCACAGTATTTTAAGCTTTTATGCTGACCAGATGATGTGGGGGTATACGTTATGTCTGGCCTGATTGCTGCACTGAGGGGAAAGGGGGTCGATCTTCAGCCCTATCGAATGATTGGCATTGAACGGGTTGAGTCATTTAATGAAAAACGTAAAGGTTTGTTCAACCCTACCATCATCAACTCCTTCACACCAGTTGTACAAGAGCTGTTTACAGCAACTTCACTGAGAGCTCAGTTAGATGGTTTTTCATCATTTTCTCAATTGGAGGAGGATGATTTAGAAAACGAGCATCTACTGGAGTTATTCTACAGACCTCAGAATGATATATCCCCAGTTAATTTTTATAATTCCTGTGATGCGATATCACTCATTGAGCTTACGTTATTACAGCTGAGCGATGCACTCATCAATGCGCGTAAGGAAGGCGCGACAGACTTCTTTTTTAAAGTAGAGTCACGCATTCTATATGCACTAGATGAGGCGCTGGTATATTTTTCGACAATTTTTGGTTCATATGGTATTAATTTATACATTGAGATTAGTCACCGGCCATTTATTTCTAATAACATCCCTATAAGTACACTGATCCGATTGCATGAGCACGGTGTCAATCTAGTTTTAGATAATTTCGCATGGCGTGGTGGGGATTGGCGAGAACGTTATATCTCAAGCGGGATTTTTTGTTGTGTGAAGCTTGATACGCCACCATTATTACAAAATGAAATTAATAGCTTCAAAGATTCACTTTTGCTCTTTCAGGAAAAATATAATCTTAAAACAATAGTTGGGAAAGTTGAGACGAAGAGACAAAATGAGATTGTTCTTTCCACTGGGTGTTGGGCAGTACAGGGGTTTTATTATTCCAGGCCTAGGACTGTCAAATTAATGGACTTGCAATCATTGTGAAACACCTGACTTACAATCGACTTTTTCTAGAAAAGCCAAGGTTTTACCATTTGGCTATTCTGGTTGTATCAATTTTATTTATGGTGACTGCGATATTTTTATTGTTTAACTATGAAAAAAGAAGTATTACTCTCGAAAGTGAACGGTATACTCGTAGAACAGTAGTAGAAATAAACAAAATATTCAATGAAGTTGAACGGGGTATTGATGAAGTATTCAGAACCAGCACAACACATATCTGCTTGTCGTCAATAAATAATTTAATAGATACCGCAACACGAAATCCTTACACCATGATGTATTACGTGGTCGATAAATCAGGAGGTAAATGCTCATCTTATAAGGATCATTATGGGAGTATAGCAAGTATCTCCCAGCAGATGGATGATATAGACTTAAAGAAAAATGGTGTTTATCTAAAGGTTATCATGAAGCGTCCGGTTTTTTTATTAGTGCGCAGTCACCAGGGCGTCAGTGTGGTTGGATTTATCGATCTTAGATATATTACAGACCTGATTGTAGATCATAATGACATGAGCGATGCCATAAGCTATGGCTTGACTATAGATAGCACGTATGATGCTCAAATACTTAGCTCGATAGGCTTGGCTGTACCGCTAAATGACAAACCAACTATGAAAAGTAGCTCTGAGAAATATGGTTTTGGCGTTGCAGCTTATATGAAAAATGATGCCTATATCATGATGACTTTTCTTAAGTTCTATGGATGGGCTGTTTTTATAATAATAGGACTTTCAATTGTAATTTTTATCCTGCTTTATCGTTGGATCAATAAAATCGACTTCATTTGTCAAGATATAAGAAAAGGGATCATGCATAATGAATTTATCCCCTATATCCAGCCCATCGTAGATAGCTTAACCCTGGAGGTTATCGGAGGCGAAGTGCTTGTTCGGTGGCAACACCCCGTCTATGGTTTGATCAGCCCCGTACAGTTTGTTGAAGCAGCAGAGCGTTCGGGGGCTATCATCCCCATCACCGAGCAGTTGATGAACACGGTTGCTGCTCGGCTTAGTTCCAGTGATATGTTGGTTTCTTCTAAATTTACTATTAACTTTAATGTGACGCTGTCGCAGCTCATATCACCAGATTTGGTTCAAGTCTGTTCGCATTTTCTCTCTGCTTTTGAAGAAAATGCCAGGCCACAACTGTGCCTTGAAATCGTCGAGCGAGGTATGCTGGATGACCACACTGAGTTACAAATGATCACCGCATTTAAAAAGCTCCATTCAATTGGGATCTGTTTTGCGGTGGATGATTTTGGAACTGGCTATTCCTCACTGAGGCATGTTTATTCATCTTATATTGGTGCGATCAAGATAGACCGGCTGTTTGTTAAAGACATTTACAAAAATAAAATGGCTTATGAAATTGTTATGAATATCATAGATTTAGCTACCCGCATCGGGGCGAAGGTTGTTGCGGAAGGTATTGAGAAACCCATACAGGCAAAGGTCTTAAGCAAGATGGGGGTTAACTGTTTTCAAGGCTATCTCTATGGAAAACCAATGCCAATGGATGCATTCATTACTTCTTTCATGAGCAAGCAATGTCTACACGAGGCGGTGTCTACTAGATTGATCTGACCCAGCAATCGTGGACACCGAGTTAAGCGACATGTTGTTCGAACGCTTCAGGGCTTTGATATCCCAGCGAGCTATGCAAGCGCTGCCGATTATAATCGACCTCAATGTACTCGAATACCGCTTCCCGCATCTGGGCACGATTTACAAATCGCTCTCCATGGATCGCCTCCACTTTCAATGAATGAAAGAAAGAAACTCTCCGAGCAGGCATTGTCGTAGCAATTGCCTTTGGCACTCATGCTACAGCGCAGGCTGTTGGCTTTGAGCAGCGCTTAATAGTCATGCTTCCCCGGTCGCTATGCACGATGACGCCTTGCGGCTGCTTCCTGCGGAACAACGCCATCTGCAACGCATCGCAGACCAGTTGCGTCGTCATGCGATCCCCAGTGTGTCAACCTAAGCCTGAACCAACTGATTTTGAGATAACATATAAATCAGGGCTTTCAGGAGAATGAACATGCCAAAGCCAGTCATCCCAGTCGATCCCAAGATTGAGCCTGCCCCCCCCGCTCTCGAAAAACGAGTACGCCGCTCATTTACCAGCGAGTACAAGCTATCCATCCTCCAGCAAGCTGATGCTTGCAGGCATGGTGAGATCGGCGAATTGCTGCGACGCGAAAAACTCTATTCCAACCAGTTAAAGCAGTGGCGTCGTGAAATGGCTGAGCAAGGAGTGGACGGATTAAAAAAATCTTCTCCCGGCCCGGCACCCAGAAAGACCGCTGAACAGAAGCGTATCGAGCAGCAGGAAAAAGAGATCGAACGACTACGTAAGCAGCTCAACGTCAAAAATTACTGCCTGATGCTCCCAAAAAAAAAGCATTGGCACTGCTGGATGCGTTCGACGAGAACGCCTCGTGACGCTGCTGCTCGATGAGCCGATGCCTGCCAACGTCTCTGAACGCAACGCCTGCTCGGTGCCGGGCATTTGTCGTAACAGCCTGCGTACCGCCCGTGCACGTGTTCACTTTTGTGGTCCCGTGAGCCCTTATCGGCGCAAGCGCAAGGAAACCCGACAGCTACGTGCCCTCAGCACCGAGGAACGCGCTGCGGTGCGCCCGACGCTTTGCGTGTGAGGCGGATGCCCAAGCGGAATTAGGCCGCTTTAGTGCCAGCTTGATGCAGCTGCAACTGGATGCCGAGGTGGTGAATGAGCCGGTTTATGCCGGGCGTGGCAGACCCAAGAACGGTGAAGCGCCGATCAGCCATCAGTTTCAAATCTGAGGGTTAGCAGCAACCAGCCTGGCTTGCGTTGCAGAGGCGCGCAACCAGACCGGCGTGTTCATCCTGGCGACCAATGACCAGAGCGTAATGCTGACGATGGCCGAGTTGTTGGCCACCTACAAGGCACAGCAGAATGTCGAGCGGGGCTTTCGTTTTCTCAAAAGTCCGGAATTTTTAACGTCATTGTTGTACCTGAAAAAGCCCGAGCGGATAGAAGCGTTGCTGATAGTGATGACCTGTAGCCTGATGATTTACGCAGCGTTGGAGCACCGAATCCGGCAGGGATTAGTGCAGCAAAACCGCAGTGTGGCAGATATGAAAAAGAATCCGACCCAGCAGCCAACCGCCCGTTGGATTTTTCTGCGCTTTGGCGGCATCCATGAATATCGACTGGGAGAAGCCCCACCCCAGATAACGGGGCTAACCGTGGATCAGCAGGTCCTCCTGGAAGTATTGGGTGAGCGCTACCGACAAATTTATTCCTAAATCAGGTGCGGAATGTCGGTTATAAAAAAGGCCTTATCACAAGGCCTTTTCAGATATATCCAGATTCAGGCTGGCAGCCCGCTTTTACAGCAATCAACCCAGCTCCGGTGACAAGGGCAGCACCTGCCCATCCAGCGCCTGATCACTATGGGATGGATAGTCCGGCACTGGCTCGCAGTAGGGAATGCGGCTTAGCACCGGTGCCTTGATCAGGGCAGCCAGCTGATCGGAGCGGCGCAGGCTGGCATCCGCCAGTTCGGCAACCAGTGCCAGACCGCAGCCCAGCCCCAACCCGCCAACCATGCCCGCCAGCAGAAACAGCCAGAGCGGGTAGTTGCTCGGCTTGCTGGGGGCAAAGGGTTTGTCGATCACCTTGATCCGCTCCCCCTGCTCGAAGTTGCCCAGATCGCCGGTCACCTTGGCCTTCTCATAGCGCAGCAGCAAATCCTGATAGAGGGTGCGCTTGACCGCCAAATCCCGCTCCAGCTCGGCGAGTTGGCGCTCGGTATCCCCCTGGGAGTCGACCACCTTGTCCAGCACATCGAGCTGGCTCTTCAAACCGGCGGCGTTTTGCTCCGCTTCCGTCAGCTGCGTCTGGGCCAGCTGCCACTCGGGCCCGCGGGCCATATCCGGCTGGGATTTGAGCTGCTCAAACTCCTGCTGCAACTGGTCAATCTGATAGCGCAGACTCTGCACCTTGCTGTGCTCGTCGCTGTAGCGGGCCCGCAGCAACACCAGCTCGGTGCGCATCAGTTGCAGTTTTTCATCCAGCTGGCGAGCCAGCTGGCTCTCCTGCCCCAGCGATAGCTGATCGACCCGGGCCCTGGCCTGCTGCAGGGTGATCAGGCTCTCGGCGTAACGCTCCTGCAAACCATAGAGACGGGCGACGTTGGTACTCTGCTGCTGGGGCAAGGCGCTGGCATGCTCCCGTTTAAAATCTGCGAGCTGCTGCTCGGCCTCTTGCAGTTCGCTGCGGCGGCGGTCGAGCTGGCTTTGCAGGAAACGCTCGGACGATTCCGCCGACTGGCGCCCCTTGCTGAGCAGATTGAAGAAGAAGCGCCGTGAAATGGCTTCAAGCAAACCGGCGCTGTTGGCCGCAGAATCCGCTTTGACCTTTATCTCGATCACCTCATCGCCGATCAGCCGCAGCGAGACGGCACTCGAGAGCCAGTCCATGATGGCATCGCGCTGGGCTGGCGGGGTCTCGTCATTGACCAGACCACGATCCCGCGCCACTCCATCGAGCACATAACGGCTGCGCAGCAGGGCTTCGAGCACCGCAAAGCGATCTTTCAGGCTCTCCTGAGTGATGAGATCCTTGAGGGTCGGGGTCTGGTTGGCATCTTGCGGCACCATAAAGGTGGTGCGGCTCTCATACTCCTTGGGGGTGAGCAGGCCGGCCGTCACGCCCACCAGCGGCATCACCAGTACCGGGATCACCAGCAGATAGCGACGGCGCCAGGCGGCAAAGAGAATGATGTAGAGGTTGTAATAGAACTGGACAGGCATGGCATCACTCCCTGAGAAAAGCCCTCCCCCCGTACGATGCAAAGGCAGTGCCACCAGAGGAGCTGATCGCCTCTGTGGGCAGATCGCAAGAGTGGTACAAGATTCGCATTCTCCCGCTATCCGGGGTGTTACCCCTTCCCTTGCCGGAGCGCGAACCATGTTGTCATCAACCCCGTCGCACAGACCCCATCCCCGCGGGGGCGCCATCCTCCAGCCTGTCGTACAAATCGTGCAGCACCTGCAGCCCGGCGGGCTGGAGACCATGGTGCTCAACCTCACGCAGGCGAGCCCTGCCGAGCAACCGGTGCATATCATCTCCCTCGAAGGGCGCAAAGGGGATGTGGTAAGGGCGTGGCCCGCCCTGTATCCCTTTGCTGGCAATATTCACTGTCTGGAAAAGCCCGCGGGCTGGTCGCTGGCAACCATCTGGCGACTCACTCGGCTGCTGCGCCAACTCAAGCCCGTCGCAGTACATACCCACCATCTGGGGCCCATGCTCTATGGCGGCCTCGCCAGTCGGCTGGCCCGGGTGCCCACCCTGGTACACACAGAGCACGATGCCTGGTATCTCGATGATCCCCATCAGCGCACGCTTGCCCTGTGGGGACTGCGCGCCTTCAAACCCATTCTGGTTGCCGATGCCACGCCGGTGGCCAACCAGCTGCTGGCCAAGCTGGGCCAGCTGTCGCCAACCGTGATCCCCAACGGCATCGATGAGCTGCGCTTTGCCCCGGGCACCGCCGCCCTCGCCCGTCAGGAGATGGGATTGCCGCAAGGGGTCAAACTGATTGGCTGCGCCGCCCGCCTTGAGTCGGTCAAGGGTCACACCTTGCTGCTGGAGGCGATCCGCGCCCTGCCGCAGGAGGTGCATCTTGCGTTGGCAGGGGTCGGCAGTTTGCAAAATGCGTTGCAACAACAGTGTCAGCAACTGGGGATCGCCCATCGGGTCCATTTTCTGGGGCTGGTTGAAAACATGCCGCGCTTCTATCAGGGGCTGGATCTCTTCTGCCTCCCCTCACTGGCGGAGGGGATGCCGCTTTGCGTGCTGGAAGCACAAGCGTGCGGGGTACCGGTGGTGATGAGCGATGTGGGGGCGGCCAGAGAGATCGTCTGTCAGGCCAGCGGCCATATTCTGTCGGAGCGGGATCCCGGCCGCCTTGCCCAGCTTCTGGCACAAGGGTTGCTGCAGTGCCATAGCCTGCGTGCCGTCACCCGAGAGTTTGTGTGCCAGCAAAGCAGCTTGAGCCGGATGGCTCAGGCCTATCAGCAGCTTTACAGCCGCTGATCAAGCGACCCGATGACCAGAGGAGCATCCCATGGAATGGATCATGATCGTGTTCTGGCTGTGCGCTGTACTGGTGGTCTACCACCATGTCGGCTATCCCCTGCTACTCAAATTCGGTGGTCGGCAGGCGCGCAAGGTCGCCAATCCACCCCGCCCCATGGATCGGGGATTCAAAGCAGAGGCCACCGATGAGGCGCTGCCGACCATCACCCTGCTGATGCCGGTCTATAACGAGGCGGCGACCATCGCGGCCAAGCTGCAAAACCTCGCCAGCCTCGATTACCCCGCCGACAAGCTATGGGTGCATGTGCATTTCGATGGCTGCAGCGACAACAGCTACCCAATTGCGCTAAGCCAGCTTGGTGATCCCGCCCTGCAGCAGTTGCAGATCAGGCTGTTTGATCACCCCCGCAATCGCGGCAAGGTCGCCGTGCTCAACGAGGCCATGACCCGGGTGCACAGCGATCTGGTGGCCCTCACCGATGTCTCGGCCCTGCTGCCCATCGACAGCCTGCTGCTGGCGGTCGCCCATTTTGCCGACCCCAAGGTAGGGGTGGTCGGGGAAGCGTATCGCTTCTGGCAACCGGGCTCCCAGGGCGAGGAGAGTTACTGGCACTATCAAAGCCAGATCAAGCTCTGCGAATCGGCTCTTGGCGGCATGCTGGGTGCCCACGGGGCCTTTTACATGATGCGCCGGGAGTGCCTCACCCCGCTGGCTGCCGATACCATCAACGACGATTTCATCTTGCCGATGCAGGCCATCGCCAAGGGGTATCGGGCTGTCTATGACAATCGCTGTGCCGCACTGGAGCTGGAAGTTTCCGATGCCGCGCTGGAAGCGACACGGCGCAAGCGGATCGGGGCAGGCAACACCCAGCAGCTACTGCGGTTGCTGCCCCTGCTGCACCCCAAGTTCGGCTGGGTTGCCTTCAACTTTGCCAGTGGCAAGGGGCTGCGGGTGTTGATGCCGCTCTGCCTGACCCTGCTGTGGCTCTGCGCCATCCCGCTGGCCACCCAATCCCTGCTATTTCAGCTGTTGCTGGGGCTGCAACTGCTGGGGTATCTGCTGGTCATCTTGATCCAGCTGACCCCTGTGCACCCCTGGCCCAATCTGTTTCGCAAGATCCACTATCTGGTACTCGGACACTGGTACAACGGCATGGGCACCCTGCGCTACTGCCTGCGCGTCCCCATACGTTTCATGTCACAGGAGAAAGCCGTATGACACACCCCATTCCAAGATTGACCCTGGTGGTCAAACGCAGCATGGATCTGCTCGGTGCCACTCTTGGCCTGCTGCTGACGCTGCCGCTGTGGCCGCTGATCATGTTAGCCATCCGGCTCGATAGCCCGGGTCCGGTGTTCTTTCGTCAGCTGCGGATCGGGCGCAGCCACGCCACCCATACCGAGCTCTTTTTCATGATCAAGTTTCGCACCATGCGCGCCGACGCCGAGGCGGCCACCGGGCCGGTCTGGTGTGGCAAGGGGGACAGCCGGATCACCCGCAGCGGCGACTTCCTACGCAAAACCCGGCTCGATGAACTGCCGCAGTTTATCAATGTGCTCAAAGGGGAGATGTCGCTGATCGGCCCCCGTCCGGAGCGGCCCGGGATCGCCAACCGGCTGGAAGATGCGGTGCCGTACTTTATCGAACGCACCTATGAAGTGGCCCCCGGCATTACCGGTCTGGCACAGGTCAATCAGGGTTACGACGAGTCGCTGGATGATGTGCGCAGCAAGCTGGCGTTCGATCTGGCCTACTCGGTCGCCCTGCTCCACCCCTGGCGCTGGCTGGTGCAGGATGTACATATCATCGGCAAGACGATCGCCATCATGGTTGGCAAAAAGGGGCGCTAATCCCGCCAATCTCAGCCACACCTCGAGACCATCAGGCCATTGCCACTGCAATGGCCTTTTTTATGGCGCATCCTTGTGGCACATCAACGTTGATCACCGAAAAGTCAGCGATCTGATCGCCATTATCTGGCCCCATCCATCCAAAGGCCTGATGCCAGTTTGACCAACAGCAGAAACCCAAGCGTTGCGTGATCACAGAAGCAATCCGCCCCCTGCAACCCCTAACACCGGCACATAAAAAAACGAGTAGCCAGCGGCCACTCGTTTTGACAGGTTTCTCCGTGATTCAGGCGCCGTAGACGGCCAGAATATCGGTCACCCTGTTGTTGACGCTGTACCCGCGGGCTATGGTGTTGCGGGCCGCCTGACTCATTTTGCTGCGCACCACCCCATCGCTGCGCAGCCAGTAGTTGACCAGCTCCGCCATATCCCGCACATGGCCGGGCTCCACCAGCCAGCCATTGGATTTATGGTCGATCAGATTGACCAGGCCCCCCACCGCAAAGGTACAGACCGGTATGCCGTGAGCCATCGCCTCCAGGGCCACCAGCGGCAACCCTTCAAAGCGGGAGGTGATGCAGAGCAGGTCGATGTTGTGCCACTCATTGGCCATGTTCTGGAAACCATGAAGCTGGACGCGATCACCATACTGCTGCAACAAGGCGCTTTTCATGGGGCCATCCCCGTAGAGATGAAACGCTCCCTCCGGGCAGAAGGCGGCCAGCTGGCAGAACGCCTCCGGCCCCTTTTCCGGCGAGAGGCGGCCGACAAAGGCAATCCGGTTGCCAGTTACCGATGCCGGTGTCGCAGGCATGGGCACAAAGTTGCTGATCACCGTGCTTGGCACAGGCAATTTGCGAGCGATGGGCTCGCTTACTGCAATACACTTCGCAAAACGCGCTGTGGTGCGATCCAGCCAGCTGTAAAACTTCAGCAACCCTTCCCCGTCATCCCCACTGTGAAAAGTCGAGACCACCGATTTACCGGTGAACCAGGCTGTCAGCCGCCCCAGCACCCCGGCCTTGTAGCCGTGGGTATGGATCAGCACAGAGGCAGGCTGGCGGGCCAGACGGCGCATAAAATCGCGGCTGTTGTGGCACACCTCGTAAGGCAAGCCCTGTTGTTTGAGGAGGGTCGTAAAGGGGGTCATGCCGTGGTTGCTCACCAGCATTATGGTGGGGCGAAATCCCCTGGCCAGCAGATCGTTGGCCAAGTGGATAATGTGAACTTCTATTCCACCGACCTGACGCGCATCGATGGCCAGCCAGATCTGCTGCATGGGTAACATAGGCACCTCCTCCCGTGGCTCCATACCACCTGAAATGAGGCGCTGCATAGAGCGGGCCAGTCAGGCAGAGAGGGGCAGGATCAGGCGCCGGGACAGGCGACCAGCAGGAGGGTCATGTCATCGAGGGCGGCATCATTAATGCGCTCATCAAACCAGCGGGCGATGCGATGAGCCAGTTGATCAAGGCCCGGCCCCGAGGTCAGGCAGATCTCTTTTAGCTGCGACTCCCAGCGCTGGCGCTCTGCGGCATCACGGCTATCGAGCAGGCCGTCGGTCCAGAACAACAGGATCTCGCCGGGCTTGAGCTGACGCTCATTGGTCACGAAGTGGGGATCCGGGCGCAAACCGGGCAAGGGGCCGGTCACGCCGACCTGACGGATGGTGCCGGGCCCGACCAGCCAAGGCGCCGGGTGGCCCGCACTGGCCCACTGCACCCGCCCCTCGTTGCCGAGTTCAATGCAGAGGGTGGTGAGCAGGGTCGCCCCCAATAACGGATCACTGTGAACCGCATTGGACAAGATGGTCAGCAAACGGGCGGGGGCGAGCTCCAGATCGTGCGCCGTCAGCAAGCCGCGCAGATAACCGGCATAGGCATGGGCAAAAAACTTGGCTTCCGCATCGTGGCCCATCACATCCCCGAGCCACAGCACCCGATCCTTGACCAGCAGAAAGTCTCCGCCCCCCACGGTGGCCGCGCGGGTTTGCAACGCCAGCTGGTATCCCCCTATCGAGGTGGCGGGCAATAACGGGCGCAGCGCCGAGGTCATGCGCTGATCCAGCTGCTCGCCCCATTGTGACTTGAGCTGCTGCGAGCGTTGCAGCACCCGCGAAACCGCCAGCAACAGGTCCTGCTTGGTGATGGGTTTGACCAGAAAGTCATCGATCCCCAAAGCCCCCGCCCGACTCTGGGTCCACTGATCCTGATGACCGGTCAGGAAGATAAAGGGCACCCCCTTCATCTTGGGATCCTTCATCAACTGCTGGCGCAGCCCAAAGCCATCGATCCCCTCCATCTCGATATCGGAGAGCACCAGCGCGGGAGGCTGCTTTCCGAGCGCCAGCAGGGCGGCATGGGAGTCGGCATAACTTTCAACCCGGTAGTGCTCATGGAGATAGGCGGTGAGCAGGGCTCGCATCACCTTGTCATCGTCGATCACCGCGATCACCGGCAGTTGATTGACCGGGCCTTGCTGGCGAAGGGTCACGCGATTGCGATCACCGTCGCGAGAGAAGTGCACCTCGGCAAACAACTGGTGCACCAGCGCCAGCCCGTATCCCCCCTCCTGCAGCTCATCGGGTAACGGCGCGCTGGCAAGACCGGGTTGCGGGCCGCCATCATCCTCCAGAATCAGACTCAAGCCCGTGTCATCCACTTTCAGAGTGAGCCAGAGCTGGGTCGCGGACGGAGCAGTGTGCTTGACGCTATTGGTGGCCAGCTCACTGAAACAGAGCAGCCAGTTGGCTTGATCCTTTGGGGAGACCTGAAACAGGGAGAGTCCCTGCGCCAGCCGGTTGCGCAGTTCGCGCACCGACTGCAGGGTTGCCGGAGCAGATCGCAACCAGTCATCCATATCGGGCCTCCATCAGCGGGCGATCAGATCCGGAAATTGAGCAAGGCACTGCGCCGACACCAGCGCTTGAGCCATTCGGTCACCCGGTTGCTGGGCAGCCGGTTGAGCTCGCGCAGGATCTCGCTGGCCAGCCCCGGGTTGAGCTTGTCGTTATAGACAGCACCAATCAGATTGGCCTCGGCACGGGTCAGTTTATCCACCGCACTTTGTACCACGGTCGTCGGCGTCACCCCCGCCAGCACCACCAGCAGCGCCCCTTCACAGGCCCCACACACCTGATCGGCCGGAATATTGCCCCGATTGAGGGCGGTGAGCGGTGAGGTATCGAAGATCACCACATCGTAATGCTCCAGCCAGCGAACCAGCAGCTGGCGCAAGGTATCCTTGTTGCGAAAGGCCATCAGATCCTTGCCCGGCGCCGGGAGCAACGACAAGGAGCGGCCAGTGGCCACCGGCTCGGGCACATCATTGGGCCCCCAGGCAACCGCCGTGGCACGGCCGGGATGATAGAGGTTGAGATCAACCAGCAGGGTGCGCAGCCCATCCGCCTCCGAACGCCTTGCCAGCGCATCGCAGATGGAGCTCACCCCCTCCCCCCCTTCCGACGAGGTGACCGCCAGCGAGCGGATCCCCCGGGCGACCGTCGCCGCGTAGAGGGATTCGAGCTCCAGATATTGAATGGGGATGCTCATATCAAAGCGTCCCGACCAGGGCCACCACCGAGATCGTGGTCAGGATGTCGCGCATGCCATCCATGAAAATGGCCCAGTTGCTGCTCTTGCTGTCAGGGATAAAGACGGTGTCCCCTGCGCGCAGCACCGGCAACTGGCTAAAGTCGGGCTCTTTGGCAAAACTGTCGAGGTCGAAGCTGCGGGCCTGATCCCCCTGACCACTGGTGGCCATGTTGATCACCACAATCTTCTTGATATAGGCGGTATTGGTCGGGCCCCCCGCCTCGGCCAGCAGATCCAGCAGGGTCATGGAGGAGTCAAAGCGGTAGCGACCCGGGCGGGCGATCGCCCCCAGCACCCGAATGGTGTTCTCCTTCGGCTCATCGAGCCAGGGACGATTCTTCTCCGGCAGGTAGATGGAGTCGCCGGGCAGCACCTTGGGCAGCAAGGTTTCATCGCCGGTTTCAAAGTAGAGAGCAAGGTCGAGCTTGCTGACCCGCGCCGTGCTGCCACTGCGATGGGCGATGCGCACATTGCGCAGATCCGCCGCCGCAGTCGGGCCATCAGCGGCCGACAGGATGTCGATAAAACCCATCTGCTCATTGAAGGCATAGCGACCGGGGGCCCCGACCTGACCGAAGATGTAGATGGAACTGTCCGGTGACTGGCGCACCCACTGGGACTTGTTATCACTGGGATCGGTGGGCAGCTCGGGGATCATGATGGTGAATCCAGCCCGGATCTTCGGCAGGCTGGCGAGCGCCCCGCCCTGATGGAGAAACTTGTCGAGATCAAACAGGGTTGGCGTGGCCTGCCCCCCTTCGGCGGTCAGGATCTGCACCTTGGCGATATCGGCCCGCTCGTTGGGGCCACCGGCGTGGGCAATCAGATCCAGCAACGACATCTCATCAGACCATTCATAGCGGCCCGGGATCCGCACCGCCCCCATCACCATCACCGCCCGCCCGGGTGCCACCTTCAACCAGGACTTCTCGTTGATATCGGTTTTTTCCGGCACAAAGATGGCGTCACCGGGTTTGACTTGGGGCAACGCCTTTTGCATCCCTTCGGTGTAAGCCTGCAAGTCGATGGGTTCGATCGTGCCATCGGTGCGCAGCAAACGGATCTGGCGACTCTCGGCATAGCGGGTCGGGCCGCCGGCATTGGCCAGAATATCGAGGAAGGAGTCCCCTTCCCGACCCTCATAGGCGCCGGGTTTGAACACCTCGCCCATAATGTAGATGGTGCGCGCCCCCCGTTTTATCTGCTCTTCATCCTTGGGCACGAAGATGGTGGCGCCCGGCGCCAGATTGGGCAGCAGCTTGTTGTTGCCGGAGTCGAGATAGGCTTTGAGATCGAACAGTTCGGGGGCATCACCATTGATCACCCGGATCCGCTCCACCCCGGCAAAGCGGGTCACCCCACCGGCCCGCATCAACAGATCCACGATGGAGTTGCCACTCTTGAAACTGAAGGCGCCGGGACTGTTGACCTCGCCAAACACCTTGATCGCCTTGCCGGTATCACCATCACCGCCTGCCGCCAGGGTCGCCGCATCAAAATCGATCTGCACGTTGCCGATCAGCGGAGAGGCCGGCACAAAGACCACATCGAGGGATTGCAATGGCGGTAGCACGCTGGCATCGCCGGTATCGAGATAACGCTTGTAGTCGAAACTTGAGACCGCGCTGCCGCGCCGCACCTGCATATTGTTGAGCTGGGCACCGGGCACCAGCCCGCCAGCGGCATCGAGGGCCATCTGCACGTTGCCATCGGGCGCCAGATCATAACTGCCGGGTTTTTTGACATAGCCCATCACGCTGATCAGCAGCCGCTTCTCCAGCAAGGTGACGGTCAATTGAGAGAGGTTGTTGTAAACAGGTTTGAGGGCAGTGCGGATCAGTTCATCCGCCTGTTGCAGGGTCTTTCCCCCCACCACGACGTTGCCAACTTCAGGCAGTGCAATCTCCCCCTGCTTGTTGATCTGGAAAGGCTGATCAAAAGCAGGCTCACCGGGTTGCACGATGGCCAACCGATCACCGGGAGCCAACAAGGTGGAGGCCAGTAACGGGCAGGTGAACAACAGCAAGAGAACACAGATCAATCCTTCGAGAGCGCCCCGTTTCATAGACATCCTTTTCGTCTGTTACGTCTGCCCCCATTGGCGTAAGGGGAGCCCTGACCAATCAGCACGACAGCCATCCGCTGTTGTCTGTTGCAGCCGCAAACGTACTTGTTGTAGTGATTGTGCCAGCACGGTCTGACGCCAGGCTACATCCGACCAGAGCCGTCCGTGTATATCCCGTTCGATATCAATACGTTGAGATTGTAGTCGTTTCAACTCGGCAGGCATACACCCCTGCAGACTCGCTTGCTTTAATTGCGTCAACTGCAAGTCGAGTTCCTTCTGACGCTCATCATAACGAGACCAGACCCGCCGTTCATCCTCATTGACCGGAATACGGGTGGGTCTTGCCTCGGCCATGCCGCCATACCCCTCCGGCGGCCACTGCGCACAACCCGACAGCAGAATGGACGAGAGCAGGATACCAACCCGTTTCATGATGCAGCGGCCATCATGCCACGGGAGCGCATATAGGCCTTGATGCTCTCATGGCAGGGGATCACCCGGTCGATATGCAGCATCTCCAGCAGGTCATGAGGTTGACCGGGTCCACAGACAAGGGCCATCTGATGCCCGTTCATAATCAATCTTTTATAGAGAAATACCAAGGCCCCGATCCCCGACGAGTCGATAAAATGAACATCGCTGATATCGGCCAGGATATCTCCCGGGTGGGTCGAGAGGGTTTCAAACAACGGGCGGAGCTCACTGACGGCCATCGCGTCAAACTCGTTTTCCAGTACCACTACCTGGATATCATTAAGGGTGTAAGTCATGCTTTCCATCGCAAGCTCCTTGTCGATTCTCAGACTATTTGCTGTCACGGCATTCAGCACGCTGCAAATGTTATGCCGGGCAGTGCCACGGCAGTTGTTCTCCAAATGATACTCTTTAGCGCCTTATTCGCCGACACCCACTCCTCGTTTTGATTGCCAAATTGCAATTAACCTCCCCCGCACGTTGCAAACTGCAATTCACCTTGGCAGAGATCGCCCGATAACAGGCTAAATGACTGATAATTCGAGCCCATTGCACCGGGCCCGATTATTGCTTGCCCTTGGACACACCTCACAAGCCACCGTTGGCCCGGCCCCCATACCGCCATATTCCAGGAAGGAGAGATCATGAAAGCAGGCCTTTATATCGCACCACTGCTGGCAGCCCTTTGCGGCACCGCATATGCAGCCCCCTCCCCTGACAGCGCCGTGTTGAAGATAGAAGGCGCCATCAGCAGCCCCTCTCATCAGGCCCAGGCTCTGTGGGACAGCGCCATGTTGGATCAACTGCCGGTACACGAAATCAAAACCCATACCCCCTGGTATGACGAAGCCAAGACCTTTCGCGGCCCACTGCTGCAAGATGTATTGGCCAAGGTCGGGGCAACCGGCAAACAGCTCACCATTACCGCGCTCAATGATTACTCGGTGCAAGTGCCGACAAGCGATGCCGAGCAGTATCAGGTCATCCTCGCCCGCACGATGAATGGCAAGCCACTGTCGGTGCGTGACAAAGGACCACTGTTCCTTATCTATCCGTTCGATCAATATCCCGAACTGCAAAACAAGCTCTATTACGGCCGGGCTATCTGGCAGATCAGTGCGATAAAAGTGGAGTAAATCCCATCATGCGTTCCATGGCGGCCAGTCAACGTTTCTTGTTTGTGGTGCTTTGTGTGCTGCTCCTGGCCTTTGCCGGTATTGGTACCATCCAGTACCGGCAATTTCAGGATCTGCAGCGCAGTACCAGCCAGGGCGAAGACAACGTGATGTGGAACTATTTCCAGCTCTATAACGAAGCGCTGCGTTTTCAAAGCTCGCTGCTCCATGAGTCGCAACCGACCTTCCAGCTCAGATACGATATTCTGGTCAGCCGCATGGATCTGGTGCTGGAGAGCAAGGATCGCAGCCTGCTTCAGCAAACAGAGATCTACCAGCAGGCAAGCAAAGCCATTCGATCCTACATCTCTCTGGCGGATATCTGGCTCGGCCCGGAAGCCACCAAGCCGCTGGACAATCTTGCCCATCAGGAGCTGCGCCAACAGCTCGCCTCGCTGCTCCCTCTGCTCCATCAGCTGACTCTGGAGGTGAACCAGCAGGCGACCCTGTTTGATGTGGCCCGCCGCGACAGCGTGAGGGAGCAGATCATCACGACGACACTCATCGCGACCCTGCAATTTGCGCTGCTCTTTGTGCTCGCCCTGCTGATCTGGCGGCAAATGAATATCTCGTTTCTGCAACACAAACTGATGCAGCAGCTCAATGACAAACTGCTGCGGGCAAATCAGGCGGCAGAGGCAGGCACAAGAGCCAAAAGCAGCTTTTTGGCCAACATGAGCCATGAAATTCGCACACCCATGAATGGCATTCTCGGCATGCTTTCCCTGCTGGCCGACCGGGATATGGATCCGAGGGAGCGAGACTATCTGGAGACGGCGCGGGAATCGGCAAACCACCTGCTCGGTCTGCTCAACGACATTCTGGATGTATCCAAGCTGGAAGAGGGCAAGATCGAGCTGCAACTGGCCCCCCATCACTTGCCCCAGCTGCTGGAGGATATCCGGGCCCTGATGCAAAGCAACTGCGATGCGAAAGGGATCAAACTGACCCTGACTGTTGCCCCCGATACGCCGGAGTGGTTGATGATCGACCCGCTGAGAGTGCGCCAGGTCCTCTTCAATCTGCTAAGCAACGCCATCAAGTTCACCCATCAGGGCGAAGTCAATATTCACGTTGATAGCACCCGGTCAGAGCAGGATCGCCACTCGATACGCATCTCGATCCAAGACACCGGGATCGGCATGAGCAAAAGTCAGCTAAAGAACTTGTTTCAACGTTTCGCCCAGGCGGATGTCTCGATCACCCGCCAATATGGCGGATCGGGGCTGGGCCTTGAAATATCCCGTAACCTCGCCCGTCTGATGGGCGGTGATATCTCAGTGGAAAGTCGTGAGGGGCATGGCAGTACCTTTACCTATATCTGGCCAGCCAGAGCGACGATCCCCTCGATTATCTGCCTGCCCTCCAGCCCGATGGCTCAACAGAGCTATCGCATCTTGCTGGTGGATGACAATGCCACCAATCGTAAAGTGATCGGCGCCATGCTCGACTCCGTGGGCCATCAGGTCACTCTGGCCGTTCAAGGAGAAGAAGCGCTGGAAAAACTGGGTCACTCCGAATTTGATCTGGTGTTGATGGATGTGCAGATGCCTGTGATGGATGGCTTGGTCGCCACCACCAAAATACGCACAGCCTCACAGCCCTGGGCAACCATTCCCATTATCGCGCTGACCGCCGATGCGATGCCGGAATCCAAGCAATACTATTTCTCCCATGGCATGAATGGGTATATCACCAAGCCCATCAATAAAGAGACGCTACTTAACGAGATCAATAAGCATATTTCACGGGAGCCCCCCTCTGCCATTGTTCAGGGTTACTGCTAAACGGCAATACACAGCGCAATCAACAACTGTAGTGGTCAAGGTGACTGCTCCCCGCCGCAAGCGGCGAGGCTTCCCACTTCTTAGGCCGCTACCGTCAGATTGACGGATTTACGCTGGCCTCCATGGGCAGAAACGGCGAGCCCCGCCGCTTTTAATTCCAATATTCCTTGCTGTCGAATGTTCATGGCCGCGTTGATATCGCGGTCATGCTCTGCCCCACACGCTGGACATACCCACTGTCGCTGGTGAAGTGGCATCTCCGACATCTTGTGGCCGCACTCGCTACATGGTTTAGAGCTGGCAAACCACTGATCGAGTTTGATTAGGTGGCGGCCCGCCGCTTGGGCTTTGTACTCCAGCCTCATGATAAAACCATACCAGCCAGCATCGCCAATGGCGCGGGCCAGCTTGTGGTTTTTCATCATATTGGTTGTTTTAAGCGTCTCCACGATGATCGCTTGGTTATCGTCAACTATCGTGCGAGAGAGTTTGTGCTGAAAATCAGCGCGAGCATGGGCTACCCGCTCGTGCAGGGCGGCCAGCTGTAATTTGGCCTTACTACGATTGGCACTGCCTTTTTTCTTGCGAGACAGTGCTTTTTGCTTTCGCCGCAGATTGCGACTGGCGTTGATAAGATGGCGCGGGTTGGCCATCTTTTTGCCACTCGACGCAATGAGGTAGTGGGACAGCCCCATATCATAGCCTGTTACCGCTGTGATGAGGGAGGGCTTGGCGGGAGCCTCACGGCCATCATCGCAAAGGATGGAGGCATAGTATTTCCCTGTCGGGCCACGGCTGACCGTGATGCTGGAGACCACGCCGATAATATCTCGGTGAATGACAGCTCGGATGGGCGTCATCTTCGGTAACAGGATGGCATCGGTCAGCACTTTGCCATTGGGGTGGTAGCTCGATTGCCTGCCTCTCTTGCTCTTGAAGGTGGGCATCCTGGCCTTGAGCTTGGGGTTGAAAAAATTGGCGAATGCCTTGTCCAGGTTGATCACCGCCTGCTGTAAGGCTTGTGAATCGTACTCTTTCAGCCAGCTGTATTTGCGCGATTTTTTTGCCACAGCGAGCAGGGGTTTCAAGTCGCGTTTGGGTTTCAGTGAAACCCCGTGGCGCTGGAGCATGTGCCGCTGAATATGAAGGGCTTTGTTGTACGCGAACCGCACCGCGCCGAACTGGGTATTGAGGAATGCCGCTTGTTCGTCGGTGGGGTAAATACGTACTTTTGTGGCTCTTTTCATGATTAAAAACACAGTCTGTATATAAGCACAGTTATAGCGCGTGCCAGTGAAATCAACAACCGCTGCGGACGTGCGGCAAGCGCGACTATCGAGACACTGAAGACATAGGCGGGCTCGCAAACGCATCAGATTAGCTCCCCTTATATCCCCGCCCGATTGGGCTAGGGTTTACGGGGCATCTGCTAATTTGACCACGTTATTTTGAGTTTCCAAGTAGATCCGTTCAGCTTCGTTCGGCGACAAACCATCGTTATGTCTGTGCGGCCTGCTCTGCTACAATAGCTCACGATATATCGTGTGATCTCATTCTTGGCTTCAACGAAGCTTTGGTAGCCGATGCTCGGCACCACCCTGTTTTGAAGCTGCGGAAAAGCGCTCCATGGGCGAGTTATCCCAGCAGTTACCTCGGCGACTCATGCTCTGCTTCAGTTTGTAACACCTGACCAGCTGACGGAACTGTCGACTGGTGTAATGCGTCCCCGGCTCTGAGTGGAACATCACCCCCTCGTGGCGGCCTCGTGACTCATAAGCGGAGCGATCTGAACAGGAACAAAAACAGGCGGTTTAATGCAGGTTTACGCGACAACTATCTTGAAAAACGCCGCCAAGTGACAACGCTTTCTGTCTGAATTTCTTCTTAATTTTTCCTTAACCCTCAAGCACTATCTTGTATCAAACAAGTGATTATTGACAAGGATCACGGTATTCACATGTTTAGAAATGCTCTGGAACAATTCTCATCCCAAGCTGCTATCATCCCCATGCTTTAATGGATTGAAAATAAAGTTTAATGCTTAAAATATTTTTAAGGGTGAAGTAATGCCTTCAGTTGTTAAAATAAAACTTATTCCACTTATTTTATTATTGGCGCTAGTGTTTGCCTTGCTGCAAAATTGGCCAATATTGCTCCACTTTTATGAAATCCTCACCAATCTGGCGCACTTCAAACCAGGGTTTGCAATATCGATCCCAATCCTGCTGGTCGCGGCACTTAACTTCGTCTTTATGCCCTTTTCAGTGCGTTATCTGATCAAGCCATTCTTCGCGTTTCTCTTTGTGACTGGCGCTATAGTCAGTTACACCATGATGAAGTACCGAGTTTTGTTTGATCGGGACATGATCCAGAATATCTTCGAGACCAACCAGAGCGAAGCTTACTCCTATATCAATCTACCTATCGTAGCCTGGGTACTGCTGGCCGGGGTTGTACCCGCTGTTTTGCTCTTTTTTGTGGAGATTGAGTATCCGAAAAAGTGGTATGCAGGCCTCTTTCAACGTGGACTCTCCATGCTGTGCTCACTGGCCATCGTCGGGATCATCGCTGCCTTCTACTATCAGGATTACGTCTCTGTCGGGCGTAATAACCAGACCCTTAACCGTGAGGTCGTACCGGCCAACTTTGTCTACAGCACGACCAAGTATCTCTACAAACGGTATATGGCAGAGCCCGTTCCCTTTACCACTCTCGGCGATGATGCCACGAGGGTAGCAAAAGAGGACAAGCCCACCCTGATGTTCCTGGTTGTGGGAGAAACTGCTCGTGGCAAGAACTTCTCGATGAATGGCTACGAGAAAGAGACCAATGCCTTCACCAGCAAGAGTGGTGATGTGATCTCTTTCAATGATGTTCGTTCATGCGGTACCGCGACCGCTGTATCTGTGCCTTGCATGTTCTCCAACATGGGCCGTAAGGAGTATGACGACAGTCGAGCTCGCAATAGCGAGGGGCTACTGGATGTGTTGCAAAAGACCGGGGTATCAGTGTTCTGGAAAGAAAACGATGGTGGTTGCAAAGGAGTATGTGAACGGGTGCCAAATATCGAAATCCAACCGAAAGATCACCCACAGTTTTGCGATAAAAACACCTGCTATGACGAGGTAGTACTGCAAAACCTTGATGATGAAGTGGCACAAATGAAAGGGGACAAGCTGGTTGGCTTCCACCTGATCGGTAGCCATGGTCCGACATATTACAAACGCTACCCAGATACTCATCGACAATTCTTGCCTGACTGCCCTCGCAGCGACATCGAAAACTGCACGGATGAAGAACTAGTTAATACCTATGACAACACGATCCGTTACACCGACTTTGTCATTGCAGAGATGATTACCAAGCTGAAAAAGTATGAAGATAAGTACAACACTGCACTTATCTATGTATCTGATCACGGTGAGTCCCTGGGGGCCTTGGGGCTGTATCTGCACGGTACGCCATACAAGTTTGCCCCCGATGACCAGACCCGAGTGCCGATGCAGGTATGGATGTCACCCGGTTTCTCTAAAGAGAAAGGGCTTGATATGAATTGCTTGCAGAAAAAAGCGGCTGATACCCGTTACTCTCACGACAACATTTTTTCATCTGTGCTGGGGATCTGGGATGTAAATACAGCGGTCTATGACCAAGGACTGGATATCTTCAGCCAGTGCCGGACAGTGCAATAAACCTTTTCTGGGGCACTCGAGTGTCCCTCTTTATTTGCAGTATTTCTTAATCAGTCAAAGTTAAATTTCGAGAGAGGAAGACGAAATGGCTAAACCAGGTGCAACAGGGATTACTCGCATCGTTCATGCAACCAACTACAGCATGAAAGGGTTGTCATCTGCCTGGCGACATGAAGCAGCGTTTCGCCAAGAACTATTGCTCATTTTGCTACTGATGCCACTGGCATTTTTCGTTGGCGACGGACTTAACCAGATTTTACTGTTGATAGTCATCAGCTGGTTGGTCGTTATTGTGGAAATTCTCAATTCTGCTGTTGAAGCGGTCGTTGATCGCATTGGCTCTGAGCATCACGAACTGTCTGGTAGGGCGAAAGACATGGGCTCTGCCGCTGTTTTTATCTCGCTTGCACTGAATGCCCTTGTCTGGGGCGCACTGACCGGCCGTAACCTATTGGGGTGGTGGTAGTTCATTTGTATGGAGTGCAAATGAGCGCTGATTTCCGGGTGCCCGTTGGTCCTCCAGCCAGTCATGTTTGTTGTAAACAGCCATGACACCCAGCCGTGCATGACCCAACATCACTTCGGTGATATGGGGAGCAAACCGCTCTGCAGGCGAAGGCTCTTCACTGGTTTTAACCATCTGCTCAGGGCCAGCCTTGATTTCCGCGGCCTTGATCCTGACATCCCGAAGAGTCACTGCAGGGTAACGGCGTGGTCCTGACTTGTTTCCCATTACGAATATGACGAACTTGGAAGGTAGATTGGCCCCTTGAAGATCCAGAAGGTGATCAGCCCTTTAGATGACACCCTTATGCCAAGTCCATCGCCGTCAGTGACTTCGCTCTGACCCGAGTATGGTTTACCATTGACGCCTCGCAGCCAGCTGTCTGTCATTGCCATAAAATTTGGTACTTTGAGCTGTACTAATTGGACGGTCAACATAGGCAGACAGACACAAACAGCAAAGAATTTATTGGGTGCTCAGATAATGCTGAACACATCATTAAGAACCACATAATCAAAAGCTTAGGCGATAAAACAAGAACACATGAGCACCCCCAAGAACCAAACAACACAGCCAACCTTCTACTTCCACGACTACGAGACCTTCGGCATCAGCCCCGCCAAGGACAGGCCATCGCAGTTTGCCGGTATTCGTACCGATGCGGATTTCAACATCATTGGCGAACCGTTGGTGATTTATTGCAAGCCGCCGGCGGACTACCTGCCAGATCCGGAGGCGTGCCTGATTACCGGTATCACGCCACAAAAGGCGATGAAGGATGGGCTGTGCGAGGCGGATTTCATTCGCCAGATCCACGATCAGTTCGCCACCCCGAATACCTGTGTGCTTGGCTACAACAGCATCCGCTTCGATGATGAAGTGACCCGTTACACCCTCTATCGCAACTTCTATGACCCCTATGCCTACGCTTGGCAGAACGGCAACTCCCGATGGGATATTCTCGACATGCTGCGGGCCTGCTATGCCCTGCGGCCGGAGGGGATCGAGTGGGCGTTTGACGATGAGGGCAAGCCGAGTTTCCGGCTGGAGAAGCT
The DNA here is from genome assembly GCA_041319085.1 of Aeromonas veronii. Classification (NCBI taxonomy): domain Bacteria; kingdom Pseudomonadati; phylum Pseudomonadota; class Gammaproteobacteria; order Aeromonadales; family Aeromonadaceae; genus Aeromonas; species Aeromonas veronii. Next base: position 2,085,309 of record CP101033.1, read on the forward strand.
GACAGTCGCCAACGGCGTGGCCCATGCCAACGCCCACGATGCACTCTCGGACGTGCTGGCCACCATCGAGATGGCCAAGCTGGTGAAAAAGGCCCAGCCCAAGCTGTTTGATTATCTCTTTGATCTGCGCAACAAGAACAAGGTGAAGGCGCTGATCGACGTGGTGACCATGAAGCCGCTGGTGCACGTCTCGGGCATGTTCTCTCCCTGGCAAGGGTGCGTGAGCTGGGTCTCGCCACTCGACTGGCATCCCACCAACCAGAACGCGGTGATCATGGTGGATCTGACCCGCGACCCTACCCCACTCATTGAACTCACCAGCGAGGAGATCCGCGAACGGCTCTACACCAAAAAAGAGGAGCTGGGTGATCTGGCAGGTATTCCGGTGAAACTGGTGCACATCAACAAGTGCCCGGTGCTGGCACCGGCCGCCACCCTGACACCGGAGCGGGCTGATGAACTGGGCATCGATCGGGAGCAGTGCCGCAAGAGCTTGGATCTGCTGCGCGCCCACCCCGAAGTACGCGAGAAGCTGGTAGAGGTGTTCAATCAGGAGTTTGCTGGCAGCAATGACAGCGACCCCGATACCCAGCTCTACGCCGGATTCTTTGGCCACGGCGACAAGTCCACCATGGATCTGGTGCGGGCAACCCCCGCGGATCTGCTGGGTGAGCGGGAGTTCGCCTTTACCGACGCGCGTCTGCCCCAGATGCTGTTCCGCTACCGCGCCCGCAACTGGCCGCACACCTTGAGCGAAGCGGAGCAGAAACGTTGGCGCCTGCACTGCAGCGACTACTTCAGCCGACGTCTGCCGGACTATGTGCCCCGTCTCGAGGCGCTGGCGGAGCAGAATCAGAGTAACGAACGGAACTTTGCGATCCTCAAGAGTCTCTATCGCTACCTGGAAGATTTATGAGTTGTGAGTAGTTTCACAATAAATCCTTCCCTCCCATCCCCTTCTTCAGGTCATAATGACGAAGGGGATTTCTCCAAAAACCAATATCTTGCAACGCCCTGGATGGATGTCTCCCAAGCAAGCGATCTCTTTGGCCGAACGGAAGCCATTTGCTGATGACTCGTCACCACGTACTGCTCGGATTACTGGCCCTGCTGCCGCTGGCAGCCAACGCCGCATACCGGTTCGATGTGCCGGATTATCTTGCTCGCCTGCCCGAGCAGACCTATCGCATCGTCGAACAGAACTTCAACACCCTTTATCAGCAGACTGACTTCACCCCCCAGATCACCAACAGCTACTTCAACAGCTCCCATCTCTACAAGTTTGTCGGGGTGCCGCTGGCCATCAGTGCCCAGTCCGGTTTCCAGCTGGAGGTGTTTGGTCTGGTCTATAACCGCGCTTCGCAAGCCTATATGCACCTGAGCCAGGATATGTCCCTCTATCGGGTGATGCGGGTCGATCTGATGGGGAATCCCAATGATCAGCTGGCCATTGGTTTTGGTCTGGGGGTGCCCATCACCCCGTTGCTGACCCTCAAGGCGATCGCCTCCGGCAGCGACATCCCGGGCTATGGCTCAGCCAAATACGCCGTCGGTTTTGAGTGGCGTTACTAACAGAGACCGCTGGCCACCGCTGATTGAAACAATTCAGGCTCCGTGATGGAGCCTGAATTGTTTGTAGTGACGCAGTGATCAGGTGTAGTGGATCACCCGCCCCTCGCCCCCATGCAGAGTCACGGCCGTACCGACTGCCTGCCCTTGCCAAAAATCGCTTCCCCCTTCAGGCAGCAGAAACGCCTTTGGTTGCCCCTCCCAGTTGAACAGGCAGAGCAGAGTGCCATCCTCGGGCAGGCTTACTTCGCCGTAGGCAAAGTCCATCGACCCAAAACGGGCAGAGGGTGCTCGGGCCGCGCAAAGATCCAACAGCTTGCGCAGTTGCGCCGCCTGCTCCTCATCGAGATCTTGCAGTCGATCACCGGCCAGCATCATGCCGCCGCTCGCCACCAGCGCAGCCAGATGAAAGCTGTATTCAGCTTGGCTAGCCTGCTGGCTCGGCAGATCCCGCAGGCAGATGCAGTCGGGATCGAGGGCCCAGAGCTTGTCATTTTGCCAGGCACGGCAGAAGGCCTCGCGGGCAATCTGGCGATAGCGGTGGCCATTGCGCTCCACGTCATCGCTCACCCGCATGCCATGCACCAGCCCAAGGCTTGGCCAGATAGGAGCGTTGCAACCAAGCAGGAAGGCCCCTTCACCTGCACCGCGCAGGATGGCCGCCATGCCGCGCCGATAGGCTTCAACCCGGGTGGCGGCCGGATCGTGGAAACGGCCCCCGTGGATAGCGCCCCAGAAGTTGGCATCGAGCTTGAAGTAGTGGATCCCCCACTGCTCGCGCAAGGTGCGGAACACCTGCTCAAGGTGCGCCTGCACCTCGGGATGAGTGCCGTCCAGCACATACCAGGGAGTGCAGCGCCAGCCGCCATAGGTAACACGCTCGGAGGGCAACGGCAGACCGTCATCCCCCTTTACGAACCAATCGGGGTGCTCCTGAAACAGCTGCGAACTGGGTTCGGCAATAAAGGGAGCGACCCAGAGAGCAGGCTCACAGCCAGCCTGTTTTATCTCGGCAGCCAGTGAGGCCACCCCCTGCTCAAACTTGGCGGAAGGGGTGAGCCAGTCGCCCATTTTGGCCTGATAGCCGTCGTCGATCTGCACATAGCGCAAGGCCGGGAAACGCTCGGCACGCACCTGCAGGTTCTCGCGAATATCGGCAGCGCTCACCTCGGCGTAGTAGTGATACCAGGAGCACCAGCCATTGGGGCGCTCACCCACCTTGCCGATCAGCGAGCCATGATCGACCTCGATCAGAGATGCCAGTTCGGCCAGCAGATCCTCGCGCTCCGCCCCTTCGAGGCAGATCAGCGCCTCGCTTTGCCAGTGCTCACCGACCGCGAGTTCCCGCCCTTCGCAGTTCATCAGGATCTGCAAGCGACCATCGGGGTAGAGGCGAAACTCCCCGCCAAAACGGTGGCAACTGGCAAAGGCAAGCAGCAGCCATCCCTTACCATGCTCCACCAGCAGCAGGTTGTGAATGGTGTGGTAGCCGTTATCAGCGGTAATGCGATAGACGCTGGCATCGGGGCAACGGCCAACATGTTGCGGTGACTGCCAGCTACCCATGGTCTGGGCCAACATCTGGAATCCTTCGCCATAGATGGCGCTCTCCACCGGCAGGCCAAGCTTGCCGTCGAACAGCACCCAGCGGTCAACCGAGGTGGTGTCAGAACCTGTGTTGTCGAGTCGCACCCGACAGAGCGGCCCTTCCCACTGACGGGTTTGCAGCAGGTGGGATGGCAACACATTATCGTTCGCCAGCTGGCGAACTCGGGACAAGAGGGATGTCATCATTGCTCCTTGTAGTTCGAAAAGGGTTTTATCAGACAATTTTCAAAAAAATACCAATAAAATCAGCTTCAAATGAACTGATTTCAGTCGTAATTGTTTTAATGCCGCGCCCCGGTCTCTCTGGTAAAATGCATTTTTCTTCCCAGTCGATGAGGCTCACGTGATCGCGCAACGTGCCTTGCTATACCTTCGTGACTTTATGGTCATCGTCGCCTGCCTGCTGGCAGGTAAATCCGTGGCTGCCATCCTGCCGTTTGCCTTCCCCGGCAGCATCATCGGCATGCTGCTGCTGTTCGTGCTGCTCTCCCTGCAACTGATCAAGCTGCACTGGGTCGAGCTGGGCGCAGGCTTGCTGCTGCGCCACATGGGCGTATTGTTCGTGCCGGTCGCGGTCGGACTGGTGGCCTGGCTTGAGCCCCTGCGCCAATCCTTCGGCGTCATCATGCTCTGCATCGTGCTCGGGATCGTGCTGATCCTCGCCACCGTTGGACGGCTCTACCAGAGGATGAACAAATGATCTTCTGGTGCGCTATACCCCTAACCCTGGCGCTCTATTTCGCTACCCGCACCCTCTATCGCCGCCTGCCCTGGCCCATCATCAATCCGGTACTGGTGCCGACGGCGGTGATCATCGGCCTGCTGCTCTGGTTCGGTCTGCCCCTTGAGCAGTACGAGAGTGGCAGCCGCCCCATCACCATGCTGCTGGAGCCCGCCGTGGTGGCGCTGGCGCTGCCGCTCTATCAGCAGGCGCGCCAAATTCAGGCCAAGCTCAAGCCCATCCTAATCTGTACCCTCTCCTCCGTCTTAATCTCGGTCTGCACAACCCTGCTGATCGGTCACTTTATGGGCACAGATCCGGCACTGCTCGCCTCACTCGCCACCAAATCCATCACCACCCCGCTCGCCATGAGCGTCAGCCAGTCCATCGGCGGCATTCCTGCCATCGCGGCCGCCGTGGTGGTGGTGGTGGGGATTGTCGGCGCGCTGATCGGCTACCCGCTGCTCAGATTGCTGAAAGTGACTGACCCGGAAGCCCAAGGGCTCGCCATGGGAGCCTGTGCCCACGCCATCGGCACCGCGACCTCCGCCGAGAAGGGGATCACCCAGGGAGCATTTGCATCGCTGGCCATGGTGGTGTGCGGGATCCTCACTGCTGCCGTCGCGCCGCTGCTGTTTGCCATCTATCACTGGCTCACCTGACCGATAATTAGCCACCCCGACGGCTCTGTAGCGCTGTCGGGGTGCGACCTGCCGCACAATTTGCACAAGACAAACGTTTCCATTACCATCCCCCTCCGTTTGCCCATCAGGGCGTGAGCCTGCTCACACATTTACCCGAGCTGGCTCCCTACAATGGCCGCCCAATTGGCCTTTGAGGACACACTATGCATCCCCGTTTTGCCAAGCCATTCGATACCCTCTCTGCCCCGCTCAAAGCAGCCGTGCAGCCCATGTTGGATAGTGCCGACTTCAACGCCCGCTTCACGCCGGAGCAAGTCGCCACCCTGAAAGCCGCCACAGGTCTCGATGATCGCGCTCTGCGCCTCGCCCTGTTGCCGCTGGCCGCTGCCTGCTCGGTAGCGCCCATCTCCAAGTTTTATGTCGGTGCCATCGCCTGTGGTCTGAGTGGCAGCTGGTACTTCGGTGCCAACATGGAGTTTGCGGGGCAAGGTCTGTTCCACTCGGTCCACGCCGAGCAGTCCGCCATCTCCAATGCCTGGCTGGGTGGCGAGACCGGGATCTCTGAAATCACCGTCAACTACACCCCTTGCGGCCACTGCCGTCAGTTTATGAACGAGCTGAGCACCGCCAAGATCCTGAAAGTCTCTCTGCCCGATGACCTGAGCGCCCTGCAATCCTTCCTGCCCCACTCGTTTGGCCCGGCTGATCTCGATATCACAGATGCGCTGATGAGCCCGCAGGATCACACAGAGCTAACGCTTCAAAGCGAAGACCCGCTGTGGCAAGCCGCGCTGGCCGCCGCCCGTCAAAGCTACGCCCCCTACAGCCAGGGCTATGCCGCGGTGGCGCTGCAGTTTGCCGATGGCCGCATCTTCTCTGGCCGCTACGCCGAGAACGCCGCCTTCAACCCCAGCCTGCCGCCGATGCAGATGGCCTGCGCCCATGCGGTGCTTAACGGCGAAGATCTCGCCACCATCCGCCGCGCCGTGCTGCTGGAGAACAAGAACGGCCAGATCAGCCAGCGTGACTCCGCCCAGTCCACCCTCAAGGCGCTAGGCTCTGTCGAGCTGGAGTATCAGGCGGTCTGACCCAGTTTGCTTCGATAAATGAAAGCCCCCGCACCTTGGTGCGGGGGCTTTTTTACTGGGCCATTTAACCGGGAGTAGCCGGTGATCTTCACGGATTGGCTCGGTTGATCACCCCGTCTAACCGGCTGCTGATCAGACCGGCTTCAGCCGCGCCGTGAAGTGGCGCAGCAGCGGTGGCTCGTAGTCAAAGGTGAGCCCGCGAATGTCGCTGGCCCGTGCTTTCACCGCGATCAGGCAGTCGGCCACATAGTCCATGTGATCCCGGGTGTAGACCCGGCGTGGAATGGTGAGACGTAACAGCTCAAAATCCGCCGCCTCCTGCTTGCCGGTGGCGGGATCGCGCCCCAGCAACAGGGAGCCGATCTCCACCCCGCGCACGCCCCCTTCCAGATAGAGCTCGCAGGCGAGCGCATGGGCCGGAAACTGCTCGGCCGGAATATGGGGCAGCAGCTTCTTGGCATCCACAAACACCGCATGGCCGCCGGTGGGGGTTTGGATGGGGATGCCCGCCTCGGCCAGCCGTTCGCCGAGATAAGCCACCTGACTGATGCGATAGGTGAGATACTCCTCATCCATCCCCTCGCGCAGGCCGATGGCGAGCGCCGCCATGTCCCGTCCGGCGAGGCCACCATAGGTGACGAACCCCTCCATCGCCACGCAACGCACCTGCACCGCGCGGAACAGGTCGAGATCCTCTTTAAAGCAGCAGAGCCCGCCAATATTGACCAACCCGTCCTTCTTGGCCGACATGGTGAAGATGTCCCCCAGCGCAAACATCTGGCGCACTATCTCCTTGATGCTGTGTTTGGCATAAGCCGGGTCACGCTCCTTGATAAACCAGGCGTTCTCGGCGAAACGGGCGGCGTCGATCACCACCGGAATCTGGTGACGACGGGCCAGCGCCGAGACCGCCTCCATATTGGCCATGGAGACCGGCTGGCCACCGGCGCTGTTGCAAGTCACCGTGATGATGACACCGGCCACGTTGTCGGCCCCCAGGGTCTCGATGGTGTCGCTCAGGCGAGGAAGATCAAAATCCCCCTTCCAGGCGTACGGAGCCGTGGTGTCGAGAGCTTTCGGGGTGAGCAGGTTGATGGCCCGCGCGCCGGCCAACTCTACGTGGGCCTTGGTGGTGTCGAAGTGGTAGTTGGAGATAAAGACCGGTGCCTTGCCCTTGCAGCGCTTGACCAGCTCAGGGAAGAGGATCTGCTCTGCCCCGCGCCCCTGGTGGGTGGGCATCACATGCTGGTAGCCAAAGATCTCGCGCACCGCGCGCTCCAGCTCGACGAAGTTGCGGCTGCCCGCATAGGCCTCATCCCCCATCATGATGCCGGCCCACTGGCGGTCGGACATAGCACCGGTGCCGCTGTCGGTCAGCAGATCGATATAGACATCCTCGGCCAGCAGCAGGAAGGGGTTCCAGCCAGCGGCCTCGAGGGCGGCACGGCGCTCGGCGCCAGTGGTCTGTTTGATGGGCTCGACCATCTTGATACGAAACGGCTCGGGTATACGACGCATATAAGACTCCTCACCAGCACATGGCCAGTGTGTTTGAAATTGGGATTGGCAAAGGGGCCGGGGCGATCAGGGTCGTCCGGCTGACAAATTCAAACGGCGGGTGCCGCCAATCAGCGGTGAGGAAAGTCGAAGGTGAGAATGGGATCCCGGGTATACCAGTGAGCGAGCAGGCAAGCTGCCCGGGGCGAAGCTGTCACGATTGGCATCACTCCCCTCCATGTCGGTTGTAAACAGTCGGTGGCCAACGATGTCGATTAAACCATGTCGATTGATGGGCGCTACCGATAGGCAGCTTAACCACGTTAACGAGTGTGGCCTGGCGCCACAAGCAGCATGCAAGCGCGTTGTGCTCCTGCTCACAGAGTGGTTCCCTCTCGTTCCCTTTCCGATCGATACCCCACTGCACACCCCGCACCACTGCATCACTTTTTCACCGGATTAAGTCTGATTTATCGCACCAAATGCCACCATTTCAGCCACAAGCAGACGGAGATCCCAATCCTGTGCAGAGCGGTTGAATATCCTGTGGTGGCTGATTAAGGTGGTGGCCACATCAGGAGATCAGTCAAGGAAAGACGATATGGAGATAGTGGTTCTCGGTGGTGGCGTGATTGGGGTAACCAGCGCCTGGTATCTGGCTAAAGCGGGTCACAAGGTGACCCTGCTGGAGCGACAAGGGGGCGTTGCCCTTGAAACCAGCCATGCCAACGCCGGGCAGATATCCCCGGGCTATGCGGCCCCTTGGGCGGCCCCCGGCATCCCGCTCAAGGCAGCCAAGTGGATGCTGCAAAAGCATGCCCCCTTCACCGTGCGCCCCACCGCCGACCCCTTCCAGCTGCGCTGGATGCTCAGAATGCTCGCCAACTGCACCCCGACCGCCTATGCCACCAACAAGGGGCGCATGGTGCGCCTGGCCGAATACAGCCGCGACTGCATGAAGCTGCTGCGCGACGAGCTGAACATCGATTATGAAGGGCGCCAGCTCGGCACCTTGCAACTGTTTCGCAGCCAATCCCAGCTCGATGCCAGCCAGCGCGATATCGAGGTGCTGGAGGAGTATGGCGTCCCCTACCAGTCCCTCGATGCCAGCGGCTGCGAAGCGGCAGAGCCTGCGCTGGCACGGGTGCGCGGCAAAATCGTCGGCGGCTTGCGTCTGCCCGGCGACGAGACTGGCGACTGCTTCCGCTTCACCAAGGCCCTTGCCCTTGAAGCCGAGAAGCTCGGGGTCAAGTTTGTCTTCAACTGCGATATCGACGAGATTGAGCAGGGCCGTGGTCGTGATAGTGGCCGCGCCGTAGCGGTGCGGGCGGGCGAGCAGCGCTATCGCGCCGATGCCATCGTCTGTGCGCTCGGCAGCTATGCCACCGGCTTTTTGCGGCCGCTGCTGCGCCCGCTCGGGCTGGAGCTGCCGGTCTATCCGGTCAAGGGCTACTCCCTCACCCTGCCGATGATCAACGCCGACGCCGCACCGCGCAGCACCGTGCTGGACGAGACCTACAAGGTGGCCATCACCCGTTTTGACGAGCGGATCCGGGTCGGCGGCATGGCTGAGCTATCGGGCTACAATCTTGCCCTCAATCCGAGGCGCCACGACACTCTGGCAATGGTGGTCGGCGATCTCTTCCCCGAAGGGGGCGATATCAGCCAGGCCGAATTCTGGACCGGCCTGCGCCCCATGACGCCGGACGGCACCCCACTGGTGGGGCCGAGTCCCATTCCCGGTCTCTGGCTCAATACCGGTCACGGCACCCTGGGCTGGACCATGGCAGCCGGTTCGGGTCGGCTGTTGTGCGATCTTATCAGCGGTAGCGAGCCCGCCATCAGCGATGAGGGGCTGACCCTGGCCCGCTACGGCTAAGCGCCCACGCTGTCGGGTATTGCACTTGCCAACTGCGCCCCACGGTCAAGTGCGAGACGAGTGACACCACCCGCTTTATTGACAGGCCACCACCATAACCGGTGGCCTTTTCGTCTGACGTTGACCTTCTCCCTGCCAGCCTGTCGCTGCTGCGCTGTCCCTGCCTGTTAATGCAGCAAACGGCACAGAATATTGCGCAATTCGACTTGCGCAAGCCGCCACAATCCGTAATGTGGACAGACGCATTTTTCGCAGCGCATATTTTTTAAATGGCCTGTAAACCGCTTGTAAACAGGCGTCGCCAGACAAGGGGTTACGGGTGTCACCACGAGTTTCTTTAGCAGCAATCCAGGGTAGGACAATATGAAAAAAGTAGGTTTGGTCGGTTGGCGTGGCATGGTGGGATCGGTTCTGATGAGCCGGATGCAGGAAGAGCAGGATTTCACCCATATTCAACCCACCTTCTTCACCACCTCCCAGGCCGGTGAGGCCGCACCCAACTTCGGCGTCGATGCCGGTACTCTGCAAGACGCCTTCGATATTGAGGCGCTGGCTAAGCAGGATATCATCATCACCGCCCAAGGCGGCGACTACACCAAGGATGTCTATCCACGCCTGAAAGCCGCTGGCTGGCAGGGTTACTGGATTGACGCCGCCTCCTCCCTGCGGATGGAGAAAGAGGCCGTCATCATTCTGGATCCGGTCAACGGCGACGTGATTGAGCAAGCCCTGAACGATGGCATCAAGACCTTCGTTGGCGGCAACTGCACCGTCAGCCTGATGCTGCTGGCCCTCGGCGGCCTGTTTAAGGCCGATCTGGTGGAGTGGGTCAGCGTGGCCACCTATCAAGCCGCCTCCGGTGGCGGTGCCCGCCATATGCGCGAGCTGGTCACCCAGATGGGGATGCTGCGTGACGAAGTGGCGGTCGAGCTGGCAGACCCTGCCTCCGCCATCCTCGACATCGAGCGCAAGATCACCGAAAAGACCCGCTCCGGTACCCTGCCGGTGGACAACTTCGGCGTGCCGCTGGCCGGTGGCCTTATCCCCTGGATCGACACCAAGCTCGACAACGGCCAGAGCCGCGAAGAGTGGAAGGGTCAGGCCGAGACCAACAAGATTTTGGGTATCGAGAATGCCGTCATTCCGGTGGATGGTCTGTGCGTGCGGATCGGCGCCCTGCGCTGCCACAGCCAGGCCTTCACCATAAAGCTGAAAAAGGATGTGCCGCTGGCGGAGATCGAAGCCCTGCTGGCTGCCCACAACGACTGGGTGAAAGTGATCCCCAATGATCGCGATATCACCGCCCGCGAGCTGACTCCCGCTGCCGTTACCGGCACCCTCAGCATTCCGGTCGGTCGTCTGCGCAAGCTCAACATGGGCCCGGAGTATCTGGCTGCCTTTACCGTGGGTGACCAGCTGCTGTGGGGCGCCGCCGAGCCGCTGCGCCGCATGCTGCGTATCCTGCTGGCCCGCTAATCCGCCACAGAAGCAGATACAACAAGGGCGGGGAGTCACACTCCCCGCCCTTTTTCATTGCCATTTTTCGTGCCCCGTTTAGCGGGTTCACGGCCTTGCCATTACTTGAGCAGAATGCGCTGACAGCCGCTGTAGATCTCGGCCCGGCCGGGGCGGCAAAAACCCACCAGCGTCAGCCCGGTCTGCTCGGCCCGCTCGACCGCAAGCTCGGTGGCAGCGGAAATGGCGAGCAAGATCTCCACCCCGGCACTGGCGCACTTTTGCACCATCTCGAAGCTGGCGCGGCTGGTCACCAGAATGGCGCCTTCACGGCGGCCAGAGCGGCACAAGTGCCCCACCAGCTTGTCCAGCGCGATATGGCGCCCCACATCCTCGCGAATGGCGAGAATATTGCCCTCGCTATCCAGATGCACTGCGGCATGGGTGGCGCCGGTGCGCTGACCCAGCAGCTGGAGCGGGCGCAGCGCGGTCAATACCTTGTCGATATGCCCTACCGCCAGACGCTGGCTGTCGGGCAACAGTGGCTGAGAGCGAATAACCTGCTCCAGACTCTCGCTGCCACAGATGCCGCAACCGGTGCGCCCCGCCATGGTACGCCGCTTCTCTTTGAGGCGATGGACGCAGCGATTGGCAAGGGTGATATGCAGCTCTATCCCCTGGCAGCCGTCAATCTGCTCGATATCGTGGATATCGAGCAGGCTGTCGATGATCCCCTCCGAGAGCGAAAAACCGATGGCGAAATCCTCCAGATCGGAGGCCGAGCACATCATCACGCTGTGGGCGATGCCGTTGTAGACCAGCGCCACCGGCGTCTCGGAGGGCAACTCCATCTCGCTGTCGCAGGTCAGTGTATCGGCGCGGTAGTGCACCACCTCGCGATGGATGGCACAGCGTGCCAGCTCGCTCTGCGCGTCAAGTTCACTTGTCTCCCCCCTCATAGCGTAACCCCGTCAATGATCTCGGGATCCCGAGCCGAGATGCCGAGCCGCTTCATTTTCGAGAGCAGCGTGGTGCGCTTCATGCCAAGGCGTGCGGCGGCCCCCCGCTCGCCAGCGACGATGCCGTTGCAGGCGCGCAGGGCGGCGATGATCGCCTCGCGCTCATCGGTCGACGCCTCCTCGACAAACAGCGGTGCTGCGGGCTCGTCATAGACCAGCGTCTCAATCTTGTGGTAGCCCCTGAGGGGTAACAACTCGTCCGGCGAGAGGTTGAGCACATGGCCGCGGGTCATCACCACTGCGCGCTCGATGACATTCTCCAGCTCGCGGATATTGCCGTACCACGGCAGCGACACCAGCATCTTCATGGCATCGGCAGGGATCGAGGTAATGGTGCGGCGCATCCGCTTGGCGATCTTCTTGATAAAGAAATTGACCAACAGCGGAATATCCTCGCGCCGCTCGCGCAGGGGGGGCAGCTCGATGGGAAAGACATTGAGCCGGTAGTAGAGGTCGCTTCGAAAACGCTTGTTCTTGACCATGGAGAGCAGATCGCAGTTGGTGGCGGCCACCAACCGCACATCCACCGCGATGGGGTTGCTGTTGCCCACCCGCTCCAGCTCGTGCTCCTGCAATACCCGCAATAGCTTGGGCTGCAAATCGAGCGGCATATCCCCCACTTCGTCGAGGAACAGGGTGCCCTTGTGGGCTCGCTCGAAGCGGCCAATGCGCTGGGTCAGGGCGCCGGTAAAGGCCCCCTTCTCGTGGCCAAACAGATCGCTCTCGATAAGACCGGTCGGAATGGCGGCGCAGTTCACCTTCACCATCTCGTGGTCGTGGCGGGTACTCAGGGCGTGAATCGCCTGGGCGATCAGCTCCTTGCCAGTGCCGGTCTCGCCGAGGATCAGCACAGTGCTGTCGCTCTCGGCCACCAGCCGCACCTTCTCCAGCACGCTCTCCATCACTGCGCTCTGGTAGATGATGTGGGGAAATTCCCCCTGCATCTGCGGCTCATTGATGCGAATGGTCTTCTCTTTGGCACCGTTGGTGTTGGAGATCTCCTGCTGCGCCTGCACATTGTTCATGGCAATCGCCGTGCGCGCCGCTACCTGCTCCAGCAAAGAGATATCGATATCGGCAAAGAAATCCGCATGGGGGTGCGAGAGGATCAACACCCCCAGCAGGTTGCCCCGATAGCGCAGCGGCAAAATGCAGGAGCTGTCGGCCTCGGGGGGCAGGATCTGGGAGGTAAAGCGGCAACGATTACTGCAGCCGTGGCCATGCTCGCGATAGACGAAAAACGGCTCGCTGTGACCAAGGGCCCCCTGCAGGCAGTTTTTCTCGAAACAGGAGTGATCGATGATGCCCGGCGCGTCGCTCTGGTGCTGATTGACCAGATAGCTCTTGAAGCTGTCGGAGGTGGCGTTGTACTCGGCCAGACACAAGCTGCTGATGCCGAAATGGTGCTGCAGGATGGCAAACAGACTCTGGGGCAGCTCGGCGATGCGCACCAGTTTGATCACCGCATTGGTCACATCCACCAGAATTTTGCAACTGTCGCGCTCAAGGCGCAGGGAGTTTGCCTGCTCCAAGGTGCGCTCCTTGTCGAGCACATTTTCTAGCGCAATGGCGATAATGGCCGCCAGCTGGGTCAGCTTGGCCAGCGTCTCCATGGTGAAACTGTCGAGCTGGGTGTTGATAAACTCGACGCCGCCAAGGTGGCTGCGGGCGGTGGTGATGGGAAGCTGGCAGTAGGAGCGCAGCCCCGCGTAGACCCCTTCGCTATCGAGCGCCGTGCAGCGATTCTCAAAGCGGGCTGCAGCGAGAATGATGACCTGTTCCGGGGTTTCCTTGGTGGGACGGGGGGAGACGTGCAGCTCTGCCTTGGGGCAGACCAGATGCTTTGGGCCGGACTGTCCCATGAAGTAGAAGATGGCCTCCTCGTCCGCACCCATGTTGAGGATCAGGTTGACCCGGGTTACGCCGCCGAAGCTGGCATCTATCTTGTTGAGTTTGTATATAAAATCATCGAGCGTCACGGCCGACAAGAGGGATTTGGAGAGCAGGAGGAAACCGTCGTCCCAGATGGGAGAGATCTCGTCCAGGGGGATGGCACTCACATTTAGCATTGCGGCCTCACGTTATATCGATTTAGTCACCAGTCAGGCTGTCCATGCCATCGCATCACGACAAGATCCCATCACCAAAATAATAGCCGCAGCCCATAAATGCGGCTGCCAATAAGAAAAACGGTGACGAAACGTGTCTCATGTTGCAATTCCAGAATCATTATTAACGAACGACAACAAAAAAGTAACATTATTATCGGGGGGGGAATATTGGAATAGCGACTCATCATAGATGAGCTCAAATTTCATTACAATCCGATTTAATATATCTGCTGGTCATATTTAACCGGTTATTTCATCAGTTCTTGATCTCCATTAAGGCACTCGAAAAGTGGGCCGCCGTCAACGGTCAGATCTGCCTCTCATCTTCTCTGACCGCGGGATTCAAGATGGCGTTTGCTGCCTATCCATCGGCAATTTACGAGGTGATGATCCGGCTGTGGCAGCACTTCAGGCCACCGAAGATAAAGAGGGCCGACAAGCTCTGGAAGGCCATCAGCAGCCAGCTGGCGTTGTCAGAAAGCTCGGCGGTGATGTGCTGGTGGGTGAGATAGACCAGCAATGTGATCACCCCCAACAACAGGCAGTTGATCAGGGTGGTGGAGACAAAGGCGATCAACCAGGCCACCGGCACGCTCAATGCGGAAAATATGCTGCCCATGGCAAGCCTTGCTGCCATAAAACAGCCGAAGAATCCAAAGCCAAGCAGAAATATCATCTCGTCGTGCCACATATAGCAGCCTATGCCGATTAATATCGCCGCCAGATAGGTGCCAATATAGAAAATACCGAATAATCGACTAATTTCGCGGTGCATCATTGAATTCTCATCAAATTTTGGCAATCAAAAGGTACCCGACTCAATAATATGAGTCGGGAACACCTTATTTATGCAGGATTACCCTTTTGTCGCTGGACTAGCCTTTGGCGGCGTTGCGCAATTTTGCCTTGAGCGCGCTGTACTCGGTCTGGACGTATACTTCCGCCTCAGGCTGATCCTCGATACGCTCAATTTTCACCGCGCAGTACTTGTACTCCGGCGTGTAGGAGATGGGATCCACGTGCTCGATGGTGAGCTCGTTACAGGCCCCGATCCACCACTGGTAGGTCATGTAGACTACCCCGGCGTTGACCCGCTCGTTGTAGTTGGCCCGGGTGATCACCTTGCCGCGCCGCGACGAGATCCAGACCAGCGCCTGATCCTTCACCCCCAGCTTTTTGGCATCGCTCGGATGGATCTGCACATAGCCTGGCTCATCGGCCAGGGTTTGCAGCGCCGAGCAGTTGCCGGTCATGGAGCGGCAGGAGTAGTGGCCTACCTCGCGCACGGTAGAGAGCACCAGCGGATACTCCGCACAGGGCTGCTCCAGCGGCGGCCGCCACTCGGAGGCGATCAGCTGACCCTTGCCGCTCGGGGTAGTGAACACGTTCCCCTCGAACAGGGTGCTGGTGCCCGGATGATCCTCGGTCGGGCACGGCCACTGCACGCTCTTGAGATCGGCCATCTTGTCGTAGCTGACCCCGGTATAGAGCGGGCAAAGCGCGCGCATCTCGTCCCAGATCTCTTCGGTGTTGTGGTACTCCATGGGATAACCCATGGCAGTGGCCATCAGCGAGAAGATCGCCCAGTCAGGTTTCACGTTCTCAGGGGGAGTGACCGCCTTGTAGAAACGCTGGAAGCCGCGATCCGCCGAGCTGTAGACCCCTTCGTGCTCGCCCCAGCTGGTGGCGGGCAGAATGACGTCAGCCATCTCGGCGGTCTGGGTCATGAAGATATCCTGCACGATCACCAGCTCCATCCCCGCCAGAGTGCGGCGGAACTGACCCAGGTCAGCTTCGGTCTGGGCCGGGTCTTCACCAAAGATGTAGAAGGCCTTGCACTTGCCCTCCTCCACCTTGTGGCTCAGCTCGGTCAGGCGATAGCCGGGCTTCTGGGAGAGGGATTCCACGCCCCACGCCTTGGCGAACTTGGCGCTGATCTCGGGGTTGCTCACCGACTGATAGCCCGGGAACTGGTGCGGCAGCATCCCCATGTCGCAGGTGCCCTGCACGTTGTTCTGCCCGCGTACCGGACCGCAACCGGTACCACGGCGGCCGAAGTTGCCGGTCAGCAGTGCCAGACCTGCAAGCCCCTTGACCACATCCACCGCCTGACCATACTGAGTCACCCCCATGCCCCACAGGATCATGGAAGCTGGCGATGCGGCATAGGTGCGAATGGCGGCACGGATATCGGCGGCGTTGAGGCCAGTGATCCCCTCGACATATTCCGGGGTGTACTTGGCCACCGTGGCCTTGAAGGTCTCGAACCCTTCGGTGTAGTTGGCGACGAACTCCTTGTTGTAGAGCCCTTCACTGATCAACACGTTGGCGAAGGCGTTGACCAGCGCCATATTGGAACCGTTTTTGAGCGGCAGCCACTGATCGGCGATACGGGCGGTCTCCACCATTCGGGGATCACACACAATCACCTTGGCCCCGTTTGCCTTCGCCTTGAGGATATGGCGGGCGACGATGGGGTGAGAGTCAGCAGCGTTGTAACCAAACACCAGCAGGCACTTGGTCTCTTGAATTTCGGGAATGGCGTTGCTCATGGCGCCGTTGCCTACCGTTGTCTCCAGACCGGAGACTGAGGGTGCGTGTCACACCCTCGCGCAGTGGTCGACGTTGTTCGTCCCCAGCACTGCGCGGGCAAATTTCTGCATCACATAGTTGGCTTCGTTACCCGGGCCACGGGCAGAGCCGGTGGTCATGATGGCGTCCGGGCCATATTTCGCCTTGATGGCAGAGAGGCGGCTGCTGGTGAACTCGATGGCTTCGTCCCAGGAGACGGCTTCGAGCTTGCCACCGCGCTCACGGCGGATCATCGGGCTCTTGAGACGGGGGGTCAGCAGGTTGGTGTCATTCAAAAAATCCCAACCGTAATAGCCCTTGAGGCAGAGCTGCCCCTCATTGGTCCGGCCGTTGGCGCCTTCGGCTCCCACCACCTTGTCGTTTTCAACCAGCAGGTTGATTTTGCAACCGGTGCCACAATAGGGGCAGACGGTAATGACTTTTTTCATGACTCACACTCTTGTTTGTTAACGGTAAAAGGCAGTTAACGATAAAAAGACCTTTAACGAAGATGGCTTTCAGGGTGACAGCACCAGGGCACAAGCGGCGGCCAGCAAGGGCCTGCACCTGCCATCCGATGCGTTACCCTTGCGCCAACACCGGCTGGCGCTGGCAAGCCGCCATCGCCTCGGCACTGGCCAGCTGCTTCTGGCGGTTCAGATCGCTGAGGGACGCAGGGGTCACCAAGCGCAACGCCTGGGTCGGGCATACCTCGACACAGGCCGGGCCCGCCTCACGGTGACGACAGAGATCGCACTTCAAGGCTTGCGCCTTGAGCTGCGGGCGCTTAAACAGCGCATCGGCAGCGGGCGCCACCTCTTTCACCACCACCGCCATAGCACCGTAAGGACAGGCCACCACACAGGATTTGCAGCCGATACAGCGCTCCTGCAACACCTTGACGCAACCATCCTCACTGACGATGGCATTATTGGGACACGCCACGCCGCACGGCTTGTCTTCACACTGGCGGCAGAGCACCGGTGTGGTTACCTTGCTGCCGACAATCACCTTCAGGCGCGGCTGGAAATAGCTGTCCTTGGAGACCAGATGTCCATCCTCGATGGCAAGACGCAGGCCGCCCTCCCGCTCAACGGTACCCGTGCAGGACGTTGACTGGTGTGAAACGGCGCAGGCCACCTCACAGGTACGACACCCAATACAAAGACTGGGATCTGCAATCACGAAGCTGTTCATAGAGAGGGATCCTAAATGTTTCATTACTGCCGCACTGGCATCGCCCAACGTGCCCAAGTGTCATCCCCGAGGGGCCCACACTCACACCTCGACGACGCAGCCGACTAACCCACAAAGCATTTATCAGACCAAAAACGAAATTGAGTGAAATAAAATTTGCAAGCAACTGAAAATGAAAGGGTAATAAGAATGAGGAAGCGGGGTTTTCAGGTCAATGACGATAACCACCACGTCCAGTAAAAATGTGATCGACACGACAAAAGTGACGAGCTCGACACCGGCTGACAGCCCTACCTGATGCCGCCTCATCAGAGATGGATTACGGGGCCGCTGATTGTTTGGTTGGTGATGCCATCGATCGGTTGATACGGCTTAACGACCTCCCTTGAATCCCTCATGCTTCTGGTATGCATCACTGTTCGCACTCCTCGTTGCAACGCCAACAGCATATATTGCCGCGGCAAGACTTCTGCCGGTCATGTCGCTATCGTTGTCCAACCTGCCCCATCCCACTTATATGAGACCTTAATGAAGCACCCTTTATGTTGATCATAGCCAACAGAGATCAGGATTATGTCGGTCGCTATTTTTTAGCTGAGTTATCTCTCACTTGTTGGTTCAGTCGGTCCAGCGGCTTTTGCTGGGCGCTCTCATGTCGTTCGCTGTTGCTGGTGTGCAGGTATTTCGAAGTGGTGTCGATGCTGTCATGTCCTGCATCCGCCTGTACGTGGGAAAGCGGCCGACCATTTAGGTTGATGTCATGGGTGATCCCGCTATGGCGAATGGCATGGGGAGAGAGTTGCCGCATTTCAGCCCCATCCTGGGTAAATCCATCCTGCTCGGCCAACTCGGCCCCCTTGCCGATGATCACCATGATCAAATCCCGTAACTGGCGAATACCGAGATTGGCGTTTAGCTCGCCCTGCTCGCGGCCGTGGGCTGCCGCTTTATGGCGAACGAACAGCGGTGTCTGTTCATCCGGTGTTGGCAAGGGAGAGAGACCGAGGAAACGGCGGTAGCGTTCGAGTGCCGCCAACAGCGCTTGGGATACCGCTACGGTACGCCGTTTGCCCCCTTTGCTTTGCGGAATAAAGTAGCCCCAGACGCCGGTTTTGCGATCCCGTCTGAACTGCCCCATCACAGGGGTAAAGCCCGGCCGGGCCGCCACCTCAGAGATCCGCAGATAGCAGGCATACATCAGAATGATGAGAAAACGGCTGCGCTCGTGCTGCTCCGGATGGTCGTTGGCAAAGGTATCGGCGGCCTGCATCACGTATGACCACTGCAGCTCGCTGAAGGCCTGCACCTGATCATCGGCCTCCAGCTGTTGCGGCCGTTTGACCCGCTGCAGTAGCAGAGCGGGATTCCTGTCCATGTACTCCTCCTGGATCAGGAACTGGAAGAAGGCGGACAAGATGGCGAGCTTGGTCTTCATCGCCGGCTCGCTCAGGCGATAGGGCAAGGTGCGGCCCAGCTCCCGCTTGCCGAGAAACGGTCGCCATTGCGGGTTGGGCAACCGCTCTCCCCACTCCTTGTCGAGGACAAACTGCGCCACGTTGCGATAGGCGATCAACTCTTCAGGGGGCGACTGACAGTAGTCGAGATAGCGGATCATGATGCGGCGAGTGAGGTCTTTCGGGCTGATGGCCGCCTCGCGAAAGCACCAGTGCAAAAAAGTGGTCAGTTCGCTGCGATAGGTTTTGTAGTTGTTTTCGCTGTTGCGCTGCTCCAGCAGCCAATCGACCACCAGTTCGTAAACCAGCCCGGCATCGGGCACATCGTTGAGGCTGAGGTTGGCAAGGTACTGATTGACCTGCGGGTTGCCGGCTTCCAGATAGATCAGGCTGTCAAACAGTGGCATAGCCGGCGGCAAGGATAATAGGTGTTGAGTCATAAGATGGACTGGATGTAGACAAGATAGAGGACAACCAAAAGGACGGGGCTTCCCGCAAGGATCTGGTGATGTAAAACTGTAAATTACAGATACAAAAAAGGAGGCCTGAGCCTCCTTTTAGCGTTTATAACAGGACTGGATTAAACCAGAGCTGCTTTAGCTTTTTCAACCAGGGCGGTGAAAGCCAGCTTGTCGTGAACGGCGATATCGGACAGGATCTTGCGATCGATCTCGATAGAAGCCTTCTTCAGACCGTTGATCAGACGGCTGTAGGACAGACCGTTCTGACGGGCTGCAGCGTTGATACGCGCAATCCACAGCTGACGGAACTGACGCTTTTTCTGGCGACGGTCACGGTAGGCATACTGACCAGCTTTGGTTACCGCTTGTACCGCTACGCGGTAAACACGGGAACGGGCGCCGTAGTAACCTTTGGCGGCTTTCATTACTTTCTTGTGACGAGCGCGAGCAGTCACACCACGTTTAACTCTTGGCATTTTTCACATCCCCCCTTATGCGTACGGCAGACAAGCGACAACACGTTTGTGGTCGGCAGCAGAAACCATGAATTTCGGTCCCAGCTGACGCTTACGCTTGCTGCTCTTCTTGGTCAGGATGTGACGCAGGTGGTTGTGCTTGCACTTGAAGCGACCCGAGCCAGTCTTTTTGAAGCGCTTTGCAGCACCCCGGTTGGTTTTCATCTTCGGCATTTCATACTCCGCATTGTGAGTGACAACAAAATCGCAAGGCGAACCAACTCATGGGGCAAGCCCCATGAGTCAATTTCTTGTGGGCCTTAAGATTTCTTCTTAGGTGCGAGAACCATCACAGCTTGACGGCCTTCGACTTTCGGGAACGATTCGACTACGGCCAACTCTTCCAGATCGTTCTTGACGCGCTCCAGAACCTTGATACCAAGATCCTGGTGGGCCATTTCACGACCACGGAAGCGCAGGGTGACCTTAGCCTTGTCCCCGTCTTCCAGAAAGCGAACCAGGTTGCGTAGTTTTACCTGATAGTCGCCTTCGTCAGTACCAGGACGGAATTTGATTTCCTTGACCTGGACGACTTTCTGCTTTTTCTTCTGTTCTTTGGTTGTTTTGCTCTTTTCGTAGAGGAATTTGCCGTAATCCATGATCCGGCAAACGGGCGGCTCAGCATTTGGACTGATCTCGACCAGATCAACTCCGGCCTCTGCGGCCAAGTTCAGCGCATCCTGAATGGAGGTGATACCAATGGCTTCACCATCCAGACCAGTCAGACGAACTTCTTTCAGACGGATCTCTTCATTGATCCGGTGAGCGCGGGCTTGCGGTTGCTTGCCCAGTTTTTTTCCGCCTTTTATAGCTTATTCCTCCACTTTCTTTTGTCCGCGGGTCTGAACTTCCTGGGTCAACAGAGCGATGAACTCTTCAACAGGATAAGTGCCCAGGTCAGCCCCTTTACGAGTCCGTACTGCAATCTTACCGGCTTCAACTTCTTTATCACCGCAGACCAGCATGAAAGGTACTCGCTTCAAAGTATGCTCGCGGATTTTAAAGCCAATCTTCTCATTTCTCAAGTCTGCTTTTGCGCGAAGGCCCGCATCATTCAATGCTTTGGCTACTTTCACCGCATAATCGGCCTGATTATCCGTGATATTCATGACCACAGCCTGAGTCGGTGCCAACCAGGTCGGGAACAGACCGGCGTACTCTTCAGTCAGAATACCGATGAAACGCTCGATAGAACCCAGAATGGCCCGGTGGATCATCACAGGTACGTGGCGATCGTTGTTTTCACCCACGTAAGTGGCACCCAGACGACCAGGCAGGGCAAAGTCGAGCTGCACGGTACCACATTGCCACGCACGATCAAGGCAATCGTGCAGGGTAAATTCAATCTTGGGACCGTAGAATGCCCCTTCACCCGGCTGCAGATCGTACTTCAGACCGTTGAGCTCCAGCGCTTCGGCCAGTGCTTGCTCGGCGCGATCCCACATCTCGTCGGAGCCGATACGCTGCTCGGGACGAGTGGAGAGCTTGACCACGATGTTCTCGAAGCCAAAGGTACCGTAGACGTCATAGACCATACGAATACAGCCAGAGACCTCTTCCATGATCTGCTCTTCGGTACAGAAGATATGCGCGTCATCCTGGGTAAAACCACGCACCCGCATCAGGCCGTGCAGGGAACCTGACGGCTCGTTGCGGTGGCAGGAGCCAAACTCGGCCATACGCAAAGGCAGATCGCGGTAGGACTTCAGGCCCTGGTTGAAGATCTGGACGTGACCCGGGCAGTTCATCGGCTTGATGGCGTACTCGCGGTTCTCGGACTGGGTGGTGAACATGGCCTGGGCATATTTTTCCCAGTGACCTGAACGCTCCCACAGGACGCGGTCCATCATGAACGGACCTTTCACTTCCTGATAGTCGTACTCTTTGAGCTTGCCGCGGATAAAGGTTTCCAGCTCACGGAAGATGGTCCAGCCATCGTTGTGCCAGAACACCATACCGGGCGCTTCTTCCTGCATGTGATACAGGTCGAGCTGCTTGCCGATCTTGCGGTGGTCGCGCTTTGCGGCCTCTTCCAGGCGCTGCAGATAGGCCTTGAGCTGCTTCTTGTCAGCCCAGGCGGTACCGTAGATACGCTGCAGCATCTTGTTGTTGGAGTCGCCACGCCAGTAGGCGCCGGACATCTTCAGCAACTTGAAGTGGTGGCAGTGACGCATGTTGGGCACGTGCGGGCCGCGACACATGTCGATGTACTCTTCGTGATGATAGAGACCTGGCTGGTCATCACGGGCAATGTTCTGATCCAGGATTTCGACTTTGTAAGACTCGCCGCGCGCCTCGAATACATCGCGCGCTTCTTGCCAGGAGACTTTCTTCTTGATGACGTCGTAATCCTTGGCTACCAGCGCCAGCATGCGCTCTTCCAGGGCAGCCAGATCTTCATCGGTCAGGGTGCGGTCAAGATCAACGTCATAGTAGAAGCCGTTGTCGATGACAGGACCGATGGCCATCTTGGTCTGGGGCCAGAGTTGCTTGATAGC
The DNA here is from genome assembly GCA_041319085.1 of Aeromonas veronii. Lineage (NCBI taxonomy): Bacteria > Pseudomonadati > Pseudomonadota > Gammaproteobacteria > Aeromonadales > Aeromonadaceae > Aeromonas > Aeromonas veronii. The sequence continues at coordinate 2,107,596 of CP101033.1, forward strand.
ATGACCCAGCAAGTGGGCGCAGGAGTGGCGCAGGATGTCCAGACCTTCTTCGTCTTTGGCGGTGATAATGGCCAGCGCAGCATCGGATTCGATCAGCTCGCACGCATCCACCAGTTCACCGTTTACCCGACCGGCAATGCACGCCTTGGCGAGACCGGGACCGATGTCCGCAGCCACATCCATGACGGAAACAGAGTGGGCAAATTGACGTTGGCTGCCGTCAGGCAGAGTAATGATTGGCATTATGTGTTTCCTTATACAGTGGTGACCCGTACCAAAGGCCACATGTAAGAGCGATAATTCCTTTAATATCAAGCTATTCACTCTAGTGTTTCACCATAAACCAAACGGTTAGTACACTGCGTGATACACACTTTGTTTTGTGTGCCGCGCTGTCAATCTCAGGATCCGGCGGGGATTGTATCAAATGTCACCTATCGGGCAAGCGGCATAGTTCGCATTATCCCACCTCTACCTCCGGCGACTCACTGCTGTTCGGCTTCTCTGCCTCGATGTCACAGGTGTAGCCGCCGGTGCAGTCGATCGAGTGGGTGACGCGGGAGATCAGCCATTGGCTGTCGATGTCTGGCCGAAATCCTGTGGTGGTCAGCGGTGCTTCTGCCAGATAGCCTGGGTCGCCGACTGCTGACAGTGCCAGTGTCTCCTGTGCCCGTTCCCTGCGCGACAGCTCGGCGCGGGCGGCGGCCAATGCCATCTCTTCGGTCGGGTAGTATTGGCGCAGGCGGCGCACTGGTTCCCCCTGCCCCATCTTGACCTCGTTGCGCTTGGAGTTCTTCACCGCATGCCAGTAGGCGACCACCATCCCGGCGGTTTCCCGCTTCGACTTCACCAAGCGGTAACTCGAGCAGTCTCCGGCGGAGATGGTCACAGGTGGCAGCGGCTTACCACTGACAGAACGGGACTCCCCGCGCTTGGAGAGGATCAGCTTGCCAGCGGCAGGCTTGATGATGGCGTCATAGCGCTTGGCCATGCGCACCAGCAGGTTGATATCTGACTCGTCTGATTGATCGGTGTGGGGTAGCGCGATGGCGGCCAGTGACGGCGCCACGGCAGCCTCCATACCGTGCTCGGTGGCGATGGTCTTGACCATATCACCCAGAGTGGTGCCCTTCTTCCAGCTGCGGTTTTTCTGGGTCTGCAGGTTAGTCTTGCCGCCCTTGCTCTTGTCGTAGGTGGCGGCGCGGGCCCTGATGATCAGCTGAGACGGCCAGCCGGCCAGCTCGGCCTCATCGAACACGAACAGCCCCATGTACTGGTTCACCCCGTCATAGCCGAGGTAGAGCTCAAGCTCAGCCCCTTCCGGCGGGATCAGCAACGGCTTGTCAGGATCGGAGTCGTCCAGGGTGATATCCAGCATGTCCGATTCCAGCCCGACCGCATCGGTCAGGGTCAGGCTTACGAAGTGCTCGCTGATCTGGCTGGTGATGTCGGCCTTGTTGGCGATGATCTGCCATGTCGGCGCGATGCGGTCTGTCAGCTCCACAACCTGACCCCCTGCTCCTGCTGCTGCGGGGCGATATCAGGCATCTTTACCAGCACCCCGGCTGGCAGCACTGGGCCGAGATCGGCAATGCCTGGGTTGGCATCGAGCAGCTGCTCAACCAAGCGCCCCTCGAGCGTCTGGTAATACTTCCACGCGATGTAGTCCAGGGTGTCGCCGTCACTGGTGCGATAGGTCTGCATCATGCCCCCAGCGTCTGGTTGAAGTTGGATGTTTCGGCATGCACTCGGGTGGATTCAACGGCAGATCGGCTGCAAGAGCTGGTACAGCTGCGAACGGCGGTGATCGCCTCCGGATCTGTGGTGGTCATGGTGCTGGATAGCAAGGTGGCCGCTCCTGATGCCACCGCCCCGGCATTGGATGCCGCAGAGGCCGCCGACATCACGCCATAGATGGCTGATTGCACGTTCTCCAGCGAGTTCAGGTTTTTGCTGGCCTCCTTGAGGTTGCTCACCTGACTTTGCAGATCCCGGGCGGTGCGGATGCTGTTTTGCACCGTGGCAATCACCGGCCCCACCGCATTGCCGATCTCGGCAGCTTTGCTCTGCACCGCATCGAGGGCGCTGGTCATCGAGCTGATCGCAGATCCGACTGTGGCAATGGCCCCATCAGCGAAGCTGCCAAGGCCTGAGCTGGCGGTGGCACCGCTTGCCAGCTTGCCGATCGCGTCGATCTGGTTGGTTGCGGAGTCGGGGAACCGCTTGAGCGCAATGGTGAACTCCTGCTTGCGCGGGGCCCCTGCGGCGGCAAAGGTACCCTGCTTCTCTTCAAGGCTCTCGATCACCCAGCGCCCCATCATCTGCCCTGCCCCACCCACCAGATTGAGCGGCTGGCCGCCTCCGGCGAGCTGGCGCATCTTGTCGAGCTGGCCGCCGCCGCCCTTGTAATCCGGATAGATGACGCCCACCAGCGAGATCGCCTCACTGGCAGGGCCGGTGTATTGCAGGTTTGGCTGCTTTCCGAAGCGATCCTGTGATGCCCAGCGGTATTCGCTGCGGCGGGTCAACTCCTGATAGGCGGCGGTGCTGATGCTGAACGGGAATGCCCCGAGCTGCATCATCACGCTGGGGCCAAGGGAAAGGCCGATCATTGGGCGATCACTCCGTCTGTCATCATGCTGCGCTGGCGAACGCCGCGCATACGCTCCTGCTCAGCCACAATGCGTTTGGCCAGCGCCTGCTGACTTTCGCCTGGTAACTGGGTTACCTGCACTGTGGTATGGCTGTTGTCCTGATAGGTATTGCCACGGCTGCGACTTGAGGCAATGGCGGGCAGCGGAAGGTTGCTCGGCAGGCTGGCAGGTTTGCCCTGAGATTTATCATCACCAAATCCGAAGAATGACTTGGTAGATGCCCATGCGCTGCCCACGCCACCGGTGACCGCGTCCTTGGTGTCGTTCCACTTCTGCTTCACGCTGTCGATCATGCCGCCGATTTTGACCACGGCGGTCTCGAACTTGGCAACAATGTCATCCCACAGCGCCGTGAACCATGGCTTCAGCTTGTCCCAGTTGTCGTAAATCAGGTATGCCGCCCCGGCGATAGCGGTGATCGCCAGACCGATCGGGTTCATCAGCAGGGCGCGGCCCATCCAGATGATCCCGCGACCGGCAAACATGAATGCTTTGCCAAGCAGGGTTGGACCAGAGGCTGCAGCAGTCGTTGATGCGCCAGCAACGGCGGCACCAGCAGAGACGCGATAGAACAGGCCTACCGTTGACAGGGCCGCCCCTTTGACAAAGGTGAAGGCATAGCCAAGCGCAAGACCGCCAACTTTCACGCTGGTAAGCGCGACCGCTGTGCCAACGATCGCCTTGGTCACCTTGGGGTTCTCTCTGGCGAAGTCAGCCACCACATTCACCAGTGGTGAGAGCACTTTGAAGGTGTCGTTGATGGCAGGCAGCAGCACTGATCCGAGATTGACAGCAACCTCTGAGGTGCGGTTCTTCATCAGCGTCCACTGGGCGTTTGTGGTTTGCAGGCGGGCGGCGAATTCGCGCGACATACTGCCTTTGGATGCTTCGCTATTGGCCAGTGCAAGCTGGCGGCGCCACTCTTCGGTGTTGTTGGCGAGCTTAGCCAGGGTATCGGAGTGCTCAAGGCCCACCAGCTCGACCATGACGCCAAGCTGTTTCTCTTTCGGCAGCTTACCGATCGCGGAAAGCACCTTCATCATGGTGCCGGTAGCGTCTTTCTGCATGCCCTTCTGAACGGCAGAGGACGAGATCCCCAGCTCTTTCAGGGCTGACTTGAAATTCTTGGTTCCCTTATCGGCGGCAGCAAACTTCTGGAACATCGCATTGGTTGCTGTGCCAGCTGTTTCAGTGCGCTCGCCAAGGGTAAGCAGAGTCGAGCCAAGGGCGGCCATCTCCTGCCCTGTCACCTTGACGGCCGATGCCACGCCACCGGTTCTGGTCAGGAACTCGATGATATCGCCGCCTTTACTGATGGCGTTATCGTCCAGGTAGTTGATGGAGTCGGCCAACTCTCCGATTGCCGGGATCGGGATCTTGAACAGTCCGGCAATCTTGCCCATGTTGTCGGCCAGCTCACCGGCTGGCAGCTCGAAGGCGTCAGCCATCATGGCCGAGGTGCGGGTAAAGTCGATCAGCTGGTCACGCGCAACCCCCATACGGGAACCAGCGGTGACCATATCGGCAATATCATTGGTGGCAAGCGGGATCTCGCGACCGAGTTGCTGGATCTGCTTGCCCATCTCGTAATAGACAGCGGTGAGCTTGCCGCTCGAGTCGCGGGCGCCATCAACCTGCTTGGCAACCCCCAGCATGGCCGTTTCAAAGCTGGCAGCCATAACGACCGGGGATGCCACTGTGGCGCCAAGTGCGACGGTATCAAGGATTTGGCCGCGGTAGTCTGCCCGCTTGTCGAGGTTGGCTTTCTGGGCTTGCTGCACCTGATTCAGGCGCTGCTGGGCTGCCCGCATCTTGTCGATCTGCTGGGTAAGCTGAGCATAACGCTCACGCATGCCATCAACATTGCGGCCTTGCTTGCCGAATGTCTGGATTGACTGAGACAGGAGCTTTTGCTGACGCTCGGCATTGCGAATAGCGGAGCCAACCTCGGCGACTCCACCTTTTACCGAACCAAATGCAGATTTGAGACTGGATGCAACCGCCCCGCCGATGGTGATGGTTGCCGAGAGTTTTTTATTGGCCATCGTCTTTGGGCAGCCCCTTTATCCACCAGATAAACCGTGACGTGCGCAGGGCGCTGATCTCCGCCAGTGACCAGCCAGTGTGCGAGGCCAGTGCTAACACCCCTTGGCGGATGTAGTAAGGTGCTAGTCGAGAAAAGCGGTATACGCACTCTGCAGGCGGCCATAGTCGCGGATCGGCAGTTTGCGAATGTCATCCGGGGCCAGACCGCACAGGTTGGCAAAGGCGGTGATCTCGCGGGTGGCATCGCTGCCGGTCATCTGGGTGGTGATCTCTTGATCGCCAACGGTCGGCTCGCGCATGCGCAGCACGGCCACTTTGACACCGCCAATATCTGCAGGACGTGACAGGGTGATATCGGCGCTGCCGTCATCGTTGAATTTCAGGTATTCAGGGAGTTCTTTTTCCATGGTGTCACCAGTAAGAAATGAGCCGGCAGGGCTGGCCTGCCAGCGGGATTAGATGCCCAGTGCGTTGCGGGCAGCGGCCAGAATGTCTACGCCATTGATGATGCGCACCATGTTCTCGGCGTCGATCTCGTGGATTACGCGATCGCCGTGCTGCATCTTGTAATAGGTCAGGCTCATGGCAACCTTGATCGGCGGCAGGCTGCCAGGCTTGCTGGTGCCGGGGTCGAGTTCGGTGATCTTGCCGCGCATGGTGTGTACCACCGCAGTGGTGGTGCCATCGAACGACTCGAGCTGCTCACGCAGCACCAGCGGAACCCGGGCGCCTTCGGTCACGCCGAACAGAGCCAGCACGTTGCGGTCATAGGCCATCAGGCTGAAATCGGTCACCATCTTTTCCATACCCATGGTCACATCAATGGGCACATCCATCCCACCAGCCCGAAACTCTTCGGTCTGCAGGGTCAGCTTGGGGGCGTTAAACTCATCGACCTGCCCGGCAAAGCCGCGGCCATCGACGAAGGCGTTAAAATTCTTGCGAATGTCGCGGGCTGCCATTTAGAAGATCTCCGTGATGTAGTCGTTCACCAGATGGCTTCGGAACGTGATGTGCTCAGCCGGGTACACCGGAGTAAACTCAAAGTCGAAATAGATTTTACCCTGTGCAATCTGATCTGCAGTGTTCAGGTCTGGGTCAATCCAGCACTCACCACCAAGAATCGCGCCTTTGTTGACCAGACTGCGCAGGTAGGCGTTAACCCCCTCGGTCACGTCAGTGACGTAGTTCTTGGTGATGCCGCGATCCACGGCCCACAGGTGATTCACCAGAATGGACTCGTTGATCATGTCTGCGGTACGCACCACGCAGAGGAAGGCCCACTTCTGATCGCTCGACAGAGTACGGTTACCCCACAGACGATACCCATCCTCGCGGATGATGGTGGCGACCTTCTTCTCGTTGAGCAGGTTGGCCCGGCTACTGGTGTCGCCCAGGGTGAAATCAATGGGACGCGCCGTGCCGATGATGCCGTTGATGTTCTGGTTCGACGGTGACCACCAGAATCCTCGCTCGTTATCGCTCTTTGCGATAAGCCCCGCAACGCAGGGGGATGCCCATTCGGTGACGTTGTTGCCGTCTTCGTCGGTCTTGATGACCTTGGGATCAACGAGGAACACCCGCTTGCTACCAAAGTCGCCTGCGTAGGCGATGGCATCGGCGTCTGTGGTGTTGGGGCCATCAGCAATGATGACCGCGCGCATCTTCTCGGCGATACCGATCAGCTCGGCCACTACGGCGTTGCCAACGGTACCATAAGAAGCAGTTGCTGCTGCGCCGGTGCCACCGCCGCCAGTGAAAGCAACGGTCGGTGCCGCGGTGTAGCCGCTGCCGGCATCTTCCACGATGACAGAGACTACCTTGCCAGCATCGGTACCGGTACCGAGCACTGCCTTGGCTTTGGCACCAGTGCCGCCACCGCCGCCAGATAGCTCAACGGTCGGGGCGCTGGTGTAGTTGGTGCCTTGGGTGGTCATAGTGATGGCTGTCACGCCGCCGCTAACCCGTTTGTCAGTGAAGCCAGGGGCGATCAGTACCTTGGGTGAGAAGCCCAGTGCAGACTTGGCGCCCAGGAAGGCGTGAACTCCTTCATAGTTGCCGGTCGTCGCGTTGACGCCACCAAGGATATTGGCCAGATTCAGGGTATCGGTGGTGCCCTTCTCGACCCGCACCACCACAATTACGGCGCCGCACTGGTCAAAGATGGAGTCGATCGCCGCAGGCAGTGTGCCTTCGCCAGTGCCCAGCGTATCCAGACCCGCCGCCTCGCGACGACTGCCCGCGATTAACACCGGGGTATTAAGCGGGAACTTGGTGGCATCAGCATTGGGGGCGGTACCGATCAGGCCGATGACGCTGGAGCGAACGGTGGTGATAGGACGGGGACCGGAGTCAATATCGATGACCTCGATACCATGAAGGAACAGTTCAGACATGTGCTTGGCCTCGATGGACACGGTTTAAGATCGTGCAGTCATCATGGCGTTGCGGTGTGCTCCCATCCTCTTGGGGGATTTCCAGTGGACGGAGCAATAGAAAACCCCGCCGGAGCGGGGTTTGCATGTTGTTCCATTAGATGACTTTGTCAGGTTCGGTAGGCCACTGAGGAGACTCAGGCCATCCAGGCTTGCTGCGAACATCCGGCAGCTCGTAGCGATAGCGCTGCCATTGCGCCAACAGCTCGACATCGGCCTCCTTGGCATATCCGCCATCCACGGCAGGGCGTAGGCGTTCAATCTCGCCTGCGGCGGCGTGATCGAGCTGGGTCAGCATCAGCTCTGCCATCTGTTGCGCTGACGGTTCCGGGCGGCCCTGCAAAACAGGATATCCATCGACTATGGCGATCTCTTGCTGGTCACTCTGGCCGTTGACCAGCCGTTCATAGTCCCCCGGCCTGAGCTCGACCGCGGTGTGTGGAATATTGTCGCCATGAATCGCCGTCAGGTAGAACCCTTTGGACTCAGGATCGTATTTGTACATGATGGTCTCCTAATATCCGATGGCGATGTATCGCATGATGTAGTTGCTTCCTGATGCTGCCTTGACCCCGATTTGATAGGTCGATAACGACGGGAAACCCATGGCGGCAGTGGGATAAATGGCGCCTGCAGGGTTGTCAAAGGTACATACCCCTTGAAATGCCGCAGTTGGGAATGCGATGGGCAATGAACCGGTGGCAGTTGAGTTTGTAGTCACAGAAATACTGCCCCACTGAATGATCAGCCCCCCCATCCATGTAGGAAACGCAAGATACCCAGAGTAAGAGAAGGATGCAGCAAAGCCTGCGCGCAACTTCTTTGGGGTTATTGCAACATCATCTGCTGCACCCGCATTCGTCTGCGCCTGAGTTGCTACTTTCATCAATCCAAGCACGTCTTCACTGGCTTGCTTTACCCACCCCCATAGGCTTTTAACAGTGACCGCCGCATCAGCTTTCTGATTGGCAGCGGTGGTTTCATTCACTTCGGTTTGGGTCGCGTAGCGGGTAAATCCCTTGGCTGTTTCTGTAGCATTGGGATGTTCATCAGAAAACAACAACACTGTTGTGCCAACAGATATCGCACCTGCGGTAGCCAGGTACCATACTTTGCCAGCGTTGATAGTCCCCTCCTCTACCGAGACACGGGCCCCGCTGCTCAGCTTGGTGCCATCATCCGCATCGGTAGCGCGGGTCCAGCTTTGAGCGGCCACCAGGTAGATGCCGTTCTGGGCGGCGGCAGTCTGATCTTTTACCAGCACACGATCGCCAACCGTCAGCGCCACGCCGTCGATGGTCTGGGCGCCAGATAGGGTGATATTTGCCACGGTGGCAGCGCGCACGCTCTGTTTGGCGTCCAGCTTCTGCAGCTCGCCCTGCACATAGGACTGTGATGCGATCCATGCTGGGGCAAGCTGGCCTGAATTGAGTTGGTCGATCTGTTGTTTCAGAAATGCAGTTCGGTTGGCCAGCCCTTTCGCCTGGGCGTTGGCAATGCCATTGGGGCCGCCAAGCACCGGATCCGTGGTTTCTATTTGATAGATGCCAGCATCATAGCTGGGGGTCTCTGTTACGTTTGCCATTATGCAGTCCCGTAGTTATAGGTGCCGTCATAACGAAGTGCCCCGTCATACAGGTTGGCAACCTCGGTGTAAATCAATGCGACCAGGTGGCAGCGGGCCGGCGCGGTATATTTCAGGATGCGGCGCACCTGCCCTGCCTGTTTGTTGGTGATCGGTCGGTCGAGAATGACCCGGTACTTTGCCCACTCATCAGGCGAGCCAAAGGTTGATAGACCGTCATACTTGAGAATTCCGTTATAGGTTGCCCCGTAAATTCCCTCGATGATCTGCGCCGTGCCGTAACCAGCGTTGGCCAGCGCGCGGCGCACCGACCACACAGAACCCTTGCGACGTTGCACCAGCACTGCCTCGCGGATGGTCTGGCGCTTGGCCTCATCAGACCAATCCGGTGACCACTCATCACAGCCGAACGCCCACGCCAGCCACGGCAGCAGATCTGACGGGCAGTTATCAGCGCTCCATATTTCGCGGGTGCGGATCGGCACATCAGACAGGCGGGCAACGGTCATCGCCAGCGCAACCTCTTGGGCGCTGGCGCTGGATGGCAGCAGGTGGCCGCTACTCACGGATCACCCCGGCAGTGATATTGATGGCGGTGCAGTGCGGCGCCTGATTCCACTGGATAGGGATATCAGCCGCCGGTGAAGAGAGGTTGACCTTCTGCACCCCTGGCCGGCGCAGCGCGGCATAGACCCCATCGAGGGTGATATCCATCCCTAGCTTGTGCATCTCGGCGGCATAGGCTTGGGCGCTGGCAGTAGCGGCATCCAGCACCTGCTGTTGTCCAACCCCGGGGAACATATCGAGCACGGCGGTGATCTGGAAATTCACCACGTCAGCGGCAGACACTGCCACCGTGTCGCACAGCGGCCGCACGATCTCTGCGTTGGTGGCAGCAATCACGGCATCCAGTGTGGCCTGTGGCGGCACCCCAGAACCGGTGCGAGACAGCACGGCAATATTGACGCGGCCAGGCACCAGGCTATCAACCCCCACATCCAGCACATCGCCTGATGCGCTGAGTGCGTGATAGGTGTAACTACCGATCGATCCAGCGGTGGTGTACCCCTCGAACGACAGCAGGATGCGCAGGCGGTAATCATCGTTCTCCTCCATCACATCCTCAGTCGGTGGGGTGGCGGTTGGATCACCCGGGGTAATAATCAGGCGCGGCACATTGTTGTTGGCACCGATCTGATCCAGATCGGCATCATTGGCGAACGCCAGCATCACCGCCTTGGCAGACTCGTTGGCCCGCTGGCGGATAAGCAGCTCACGATACGCTGCTACCTCGAGGATCTTGAATGCCGGGTCACTCTCCACCAGCGCAGAAAAAGAGGGGTCACGACTGATCAGGTCAGCCACCATCTCGGAAAGAATGGTTTCGTAGTCGAGCTGTTCTACCACCACCGGCGGAGGAAGTTGAGACAGATTGACGGCAGTAAAGGCGCTGGTCATTTGATAACAATTCCATCAATCAGAACTTGCTGGCCGTCTGGCAGATACTCGCCATACAGATCCAGCTCGATATAACCGGGGGATGCGACAACAGCCTGTACCTGCTCCAGGCTGAAACGGGGTTCCCATTGCTGTAGCGCCTCCGCCGTGGCGGCGTAGATGTCGATCAGCGTGGCGCGATTCATGGGGGCATCAATCAGACTGGGGATCCGGCTGCCGTAGGTGCGGCGCATCACCCGGGTGCCGATACGGGTACCCAATATGTCGGTGATGCTTTGGCGCAGGTGCTGGATCCCGCTCAGGCGCTGGCCTGTGAGTGAATTGGTGCCGTTCATGGTTGCATTGTTGCCAGCTCCCCCGCTCAGCACCTCTTGGGGGATTTCCGTCAGACTGGGCCGTCTGAGTTCGCGCTGCCGCGCTGGATGCCGCTGTGGGCGTGATCTGACCCGATATTCTTGCCGTTGTGGGTCACCTGCCCGCCCTGCATATCAATACCGCCAGCGGTGATGACAAATTTCACGCCGCCAACGCCAAGGGCAATCTGGCCGCGATCGGCGGTGATAGTGGTTCCGCCGATGGTGGCGTTCAGGGTGTGACTGGCGCTGTCATAGCTGATGGTGGTGCCGTCAGGGTAGGTCTCTTTATCAAGACTGCCGCTGCTGGCCGGTGCCGGATTGGCCGATGAGTAGAGACTGCAAACAATGATCGCCTGCCCAAGATCGCCGTATGGCGACAGGATCACCACCTGCTCACCGATGCTGAGCGGGCTCCATGTCTTGGTGCTACCTGCCCGCCGGGCACCGAACGGCAGCCAGTCAGACTCGAAACCGGAGACGGCGATTTTGACCCTGGGCGCATCGGGATCGGTGAAGTCGGTCTCTGTCACCTCCCCCACTCTGATCAGGTTGGCAATCTGGCGCGACAACTCGCCAAGGCTGTAATCGCTCATGGTGCCACCTGAGTGTATTTATCCTCATTACCAAGGCCAATATCAGGCGCAACACCGCTGAAAATAGTGGTCGGTGTGATGCCTTCATCGGTCCAGACGGTTTCTCCGAGGTGCAACCGCTGCTGCCATTCCACCCGCCACACTTCGAACTGGGAGAGATCCTGATCCTGCCGGCGGCCCATCACCGAGAAGTCGTCCTGATAGGCGCCGATCACCATCGCCTCACCGGTGGGCAACTTCTTGGCAGGGTCGGCAGGGTTGGTCCATCGGCGCATTCGCAGCCACGCCTCGAGCGCGGCGGCCAGCATTCTGATGGATAGCTTGGCCTTGGCCATGCTGCCAGGCTGCGGCCTGAACCCGATCACCAGCTCTGCCTCGAACTTTGCCAGCACCGCCAGCTGCTCGGTGCCCGGGTCGTTATCGGGATCCGCTTCCAGCTCGGTGAGCTCCAGCAGACATGCCGGGGTAACCAGTGATTTGCGATCTTCGCGGTAGAATTCGACCGTTTGCAGGTTCGGGAAGGCGGACTTGATATCGGCCACGATGGCATCATGCACCACGGAGAGATCGATATTGGTATTGGCGTTCATCGCTCACCTATCTGGAAATTGACGCGGGCCTTGAGGTCGCGCTGAAAGTGGCGCCAAAAAATATCGAGGGTCTGCTCGAAAACCTCATCCTCGATATAGACAAATGCGGCATCTTCAATGGTTATCGACTGCTCAACGATAGGTAGCCGATCCTTGCCTTTGCGCTTGAAGATGGTGTTCTGGCCTTTCTTGCTGCTCTTGGCAACAAAGGCATCGTCAAAGTAATAATCCTTCTTCCATGCCCCGCCGTCGTCCTGCTGAAGGCGGCCCTTGAAACTGCTGACAGGGAGTGGATTAAGCCCATACCAGAGCGCCACGCCATCAGATCCCGGTGTTGCTCTCAGCTTGATGGAGCGTAACCGCTTGCGCAGTGCCGTTGCCACTCGCAAGCCAAGCACTTTCGGCAAGCCTTTTGATGAGAGTTTGCGCAAGCTGGCCTCGGTGCGCCGAAGCGCTCTGGATAGCGCGAACTTGATCTGCTTGTCGCTGGCCTGCAACTCTTCGCCAATGCGAAGCAGGTCTTGCCAATCAATATCAAAGTGCAGCATGCTGCGGCCCCTGCCGTGCCATGGTCACCAGCGCCCAGCCGGTGCCATCGGCCTGCGGGCTGGTCATCACGTCAAACCGCTCTCCAGCCACCACCACCTCATCACCCCGCGTAATGCCGACCATGTCCACCTCTTTGCCACTGATGCGCGGCTCGCTGGTGTCGGCCTCATACTCGCCAAGCTGGGCGTTGAGATAGGGATCATCGAAGATCACCGATATGGTTCTGGTACTGCCATCCCCAAAATGAACAACGGCGGGTGTTGCAAACCCGCCGCTACTATCCAATTGCAGGAAGGCGTCCAGGTTCTCCCAGGACGGCCCGCGCATCAGGTGTACTGCTTACGGCCGACCAGCGACACCCCGCGCACCACGGCATTCGCTCCGCCAGCCAGGGTATCCACCACCCGCACGAACTTTTTCAGTGCGTCCGAGTTCATGGTGATCGACGGGGCAGCGGCAGTGGTGCCAACAGCAGGGAATGCGCCGTTGGGCACATTAGTCCAGTTGGTCGAGCCATCATCGCTGTGCTCCAGCTTGACGGTGTTGGTGCCAGCGTTGGTGGGGCCAGAGTTCATGATGATCTGGCATATGCCCTGAAAATCACTGACGTTGACCGCCGCGCCGTTACCGGTGGCAGTGATGGAGGCCGATACGGCCAGTACGATTCGGGTTACACCGCGCATTTACTCGTCCCCTTTCTGGTCGGTGTCATCGTCAGCAGCAGGCGCCGCTTCGATAACATCGATGATCTGATCCTTGGTCATGCCGCTGGCCACTTCCAGACCGCGCTGCTTGGCGTACTCGAGCAGGGCAGGCTTGGTCCAGCTGGAATAATCCGTGCCGGGCTGCTCTTCTTGCAGCTCAACGCCATCTTCTTCGGTGGCCAATACCGCCTTGCCGCGATGGAGGAAGTTCTTGGCTTCCGCCTCGCTCACCTCCACCAGTGAACCAGCCTTGTGGATCTGGCCATCGATGGCGATCGCACAGGTCAGTTTCAATACATAACTTTTCATCCGGTCACCCTCTTGGATGGAAGATGGCCGCCCTATCGAATGGAAGGCGGCCACACCTTAATTACGCGACGTTCTGGCTGCCCCAGCAGAACGACTCCACACGGCGCAGGACAAAATCAACGTCCTGGAACACCACAATGCGCAGGCCGCCGGATTTGCTCAGGCTGTACGGGTCAACGGTCAGATCCAGCCCGCCCCACATACCGATCAGCATGTCGGCGAAGTTGCCGAAGAACACATCGCCAGCGGCGATCTGGTTGCTGATCTCGGTGTTGTAGCCGTTGACGGTGTTGCCCGGCTCCCAGATGGTGGATTCGGTACCGGTGCCGAACTTCGGTTTGGTCTTACAGTGGCCACGGAAAGCCGCGTTACCGATGTAACCCATCTGGCCAATATCCGCATTATCTGCAGCAATGGCCGATTCCATGGCAACCAACTCTTCAAAGGTCGGAAGGGCGGCAGCGAAATCAACGGCGTTGATCCCGGTGTAGTTCTTGATGCCGCGCGGCTGGTTGCCAGCCCCGCTGCCGTAGTAACCAGCAAAGTCGATGGCCTGAGCCATAGCATTGACCAGATCGCGGCGCACAATGCCTTCCGCATCCATGCTGGATTGCATCAGCAGGCGGCGGGTGATGTCGGTGAATGCACCTAGAGTCTTGGGGGTCAGCTCGAGCTGACCAATGGTCGGGGTGCCTTCTTGCGCATCTTCACCTTCACCCAGCCAGTAGGCGGTGGCGCCACCAGTTTGACGGGGAACGTCCACGTTACCGACCAGTCCACCCATGGTGGTGGCCAGGCGCATGATGGTGGTGCGGTTGCGCAGCATCTCGATAAAGCTGCCACCCATAAAGGTGGTATCAACCAGATTCTGGCCGGACTGCGCACCGTTCGGGGTGTTTGCTGCGCCGCCAGCATTGAACGCGCGGGAGTTCAGTACGTCCTGCGGGATCAGGATGCCTTGGGCGGTCTTGCCGAGTTGACGCTGGGCAGTCTCGGAGCACTCGAGTTCGAATGCAGCCGCTTCGCGGTCAGCCCGGGTTGCGTTGGGTTGCAGGGCGCGCACCGCACGGAAGATGCTGTAATTGCGCACCTCCTGATCGGTCAGGCCGATATCGGCGCTCTGCATCTCGGAAAGAGGCACACCGGAGCGCTGGGAAGGCTGGGCGGGTTCGCGTTTACTGAGCACACCAACAATGGCCCGAGCGTCGCGGGTGTTGATGTAATCGAGCACCTCGGCACGGAACTGATCAACGGTCTTGCCTTCCGCAACAGCCTTATCAGCCAGGGATCGGCAGCCGTACTGCTCACCCATTTGCAGAATGGATGCGGTGCGCTCGCGTTCAGCTTTGGCTGCGCCGTCGCGGGCGCTGCGAACATCGGCACCCGCCTCTTCGAGCACTTCGAGCACTTCGAGGATCTTGCCCTCGGCATCAACCATGGCACGGACCAGGTTGCCCTTGCCGTCACGCAGGATTTTTTCGTTCATCGTTCTGACTTCCTCAGTAGTTGAGTTTTTAGCGGTCGTGCCACGCTCAATGGTGCCAGCATCGCCTTTCGGCCGTTTCCCATCCTCTTGGGGGATTTCCAGTGAGCGGCCCACGCCAACAGAGGGATCTGCCGGAACGCTGACGATGGAAATTTCATAGGGCTCCCAGTCGGTGATCCGGTAGGTATCTTCATCACCTTCGGTCGATTCCAGCTTGGCGGCGTGGATGCGGTACCCTACCGAGACATGACGGCGGATCCCGTCCATCACATCCTGAAAAACGTCATCCGCATCTTTGCTGCGGCTGAAACGGACAACTGCCCGCCCCTTGCGGTCGCTGTCGATACTGACGCTCTCAACCACGCCGATCTGGTCATCCCAGTCATGGTTCAGCAGCAAGGCCGCCCCATCGCGCATGCGGTCAAGGCGGATGCTTTCTGGCGAATGATCGAGCACCTCAAAGCCAAACCAGCGTTGAACCGGCGCTTCGGATGAAAAGGCGAGTTCGACCGTGCGCTTTTCAGCATCGAAACTGCGCACTTCCATGGTGCGATGCAGATCGCCTTTGGCGTTGAAGTCAGGCAGCGCCTTGCCTTGGCCGCCATCGCGGGTCATGTATGCGCCGATCAGGCTACTCAGGCTACGCGGCTTCATTGGTGTTCCCTCCGGTGGGTGCAACTTTCGGTTGTGGCCTGCCCATGGAGAGCAATACCAGTTCTTTGGCGGTGGCTTCGTCGATCCCTTCCGATTTGTAGGCCTCGATCATCGCGGCGACATCTCGGGCCGACTCTTGCCAGACGGTTTGCGGGTCTTGACCCTGCTCGCGGATAATCTTGCCCGGGCTGGTCAACATGTTGTTCTTGGCCTCGACGGCGGAGTTCACATCGGCGCGCGGGTCGATCCACTGCCAGCGGCGGGCTTGCCACTCCACCACCCGATACTGATCGATGCGCTCGGCTGGCAGCGGCTTGCCTTTGACCTTGATCAAGCCAGCCAGCAGCACCCGGGGCAGCCATGCCTCGAACACCGGTTCGATCAGGCTTTCGATCAGCCACTCCTGCAGATCCTTCCAGTGCTCCCGCTCATCGAGGGTGCCCTGCCGGATGCTGGAGAAGTTGACCCCTTCCAGATCGCTGGCGAGGTTGTTGTAAAGCACCCCGAAACCAGCGGCCATGCCGCGCAGGGCTTGCTTATAGAAGGGAGCATATTCACCGGCCGGGTATTGCGGGTTGCTCTCTTTGACGCGGGCACCGGACGGCAGCACTCGCCATTCGCCAGGTTCGCTGTCGATGGTCAGTTCGCCATCATCTTTGCCTTCTGATTCGGGGCCGTATCCCTCATCCCACTCGACAAACCCCATCTGGTTCGCGCCGGTGCGCGCCTTGACGATGGCCGCTTCTTCCATGGCGCCGAGCTGGCGCATGCGGAACAGGGCGGTCGCCATCCACGGCAGGCCGCGCTTCTGGCCCACCATGTCCTCGAGAAAGCCGTGAATAATCTCTTCCGCCGGGATCCGCACGTAGTGCTTGCCTCCCCAGTGATAGCCTGCCTCGCTCTCGTCGGTGGTGGTGAAGTAATAGGCCAGCGGGCGGCCGTAGCGATTGAACTCGATCCCTTGCCGGATAAAGGCACCCGTGCGCGGGCGCTGGTCGTTCAGGTCGATCGGGCAACGCTGCGGATCCAGCACCTGCAGGGCAAAGCCCCACGGCCCGCCATCGGAGCCAAACACCATCCGCACCATGAACTCGCCATCTTTGGCGGCGCTGGTGATGCAGTTGTTCTGAATGGCGCGCCATGAGCGGCGACCGGTCACATCGCAGTGCTTGCGTTTTCCCCACTCCAGCCAGCTATCTTCGATCGCCTGGTTGGCGGCGTTGTCGAGCTTGCCGCGAGCGGTCATGCTCTGGGCCTGCAGCATTACCCCTTTCGGGCCGACGATGTTTTGCCGACACATCCGCAGGAACGAGCGGCCGTAATCGTTGTTGGCTGACTGCTCGCGGGAGCGGGCCACCAGCACAACCTGATTGCGATCAACAATTTCATCGGCGGTTAGCGGGGTGCCACCCCATGCGGTACCGAGCCGGTCTTGCCGGGCGGCGGCAAACATGCGGGCGCCGGTGCGGTTGCGCATAAAGTGGCGCTTTGGCGGTGATTCAGCGGCTTGTTGCTCCATCAGCCGCTGCTGCCATTTGAAAACCATGGTGGTCATCAGCGAAGCCTCACTCTGACGGTGTTGCCGAACGGATTGCGGCCGCAGGCGATGTCCTGCTCACGCTTGACCAGTCGAACGTAGTGGTCGCGCAGCTTGAGCAGGTCAGGAATGGAGGTGCGATAGAGTTCGCGGTTGTTGATGCGGTACCGCTCCTGATCCAGGGTGGCCCGCTGGGCGATCACTGCCTCGATGGCATCGAGGGCGATCTGGTTTGGTGTCCGTCCATCAAATCCGTCGGCAGCGTTGACCAGATCTGGCGTGATGGTGACTTGTCCACACTCCACCTCGACCATGTCGCCGGTGGCGGTGTCGACCGCCCTCAGGGTGTACCAGTAATCACCGGCGGCCCAGTTGGCGGTTTCGCTTAATGTTTTGCGAAAGCGGTGTTGAGAGCCCTCTGTGGCAGCCGTCATGCTGATCGATGCTGGCCCGCGCAGATAAACAGAGATAGCCCATGCCGGGGCAGGATATGCGGTTAATGTCAGCAGCAGGTCAAACGTTAACCCGGCTCCGATTTTTGCAGGAAAATTGCAGCTCACCAGCCCCTCACCCATCCGCCTTTATTGCGCCCCGCGACGGATTTGGAGCGCTTGATCGTGGGTTTAGTCTGGGTTTGTGGGGGTTTTGCTTCCTCTTGGGGGATTTCCTTCCCCCCTTCAGGCTTGATGTGCCCGCCCTGTGGCGGCCGCTTGGCTGCGGGTTTATGGGTGGCCACCGTGTCATCATCCGGATTGGCCATCCGCTCGGCCAGCCGCTTGAACGAGGGGTTCATGATCTTGAGCGCGGCATAGGCATACACCCGGCAGTCAAGCGCCTCGTTGCGAGCCCGATCCGGTTTACTCCACGTTCTGACCGGCTGCCCCTTCACGTAGTGGGTGAGCAGCTTCTCGGCAGTGATCTGGCGGTACCACTCTGCATCCCGATCGCTGGGGGTGTGGCAGTAGCCAGGGCCGCTGGTGCGGGTATCGGCGCCCACGGTGGCCGCCAGACGGCGCATGACCACCAGCTTTGCCTCATCCACCCCGACCAGAAACAGATCGACCTTGCGCGCCTTCTTGCCTGATTGCTTGCGCTGGGGCTTCTCAACGATCGGGCGACCCCAACCGCCGACCCCTTTACCGGCGAACAGGCGGCGGCCGGTCTTGCCCTTGGCATAGTCATAGGCAGCCTGGGTGTAGCTTTGGCCCTGCTTCTTGGTGCCGCCGGTATCGAGCACCGCCGAGCTGATCGACAGCACCGCCCCGCTTTCATGCTGATAGGTGCCGGCCAGCACATCATCCAGATCGTCCCAGACGTCCTGCTCCAGCGGATCCCCCCACAGCACGTAGTAGGCGACCGACCAGCTCTCCTCTGCCACACCCCACGCCACCACCTCGCACTCGAGGCGGTCCATCTGCATATCGATCCCGGCGGTGAGGTAGAGGCCGCCCATCGGCACATCGGCTCGGTACTCTTCGGCGCGTAGTTGCAGGCTGGAAGGGTCTGCCTTCTCGCCCTTCTCGGCATAGACCTCGGCCAGCGAGACGTTGACGAAGGATTGCATATCCCCCACCGCCAGCTTGTCGAGGTAGGACTGGACGATATCGCGCAGCCGCCGGAAGGTGGAGAGCATCTCGGGAGCATGAAAGGAGGCGTGACCACGGAACGGTTTGGCCGCCCGCCAGCCGCCGCCGTGCTTCTCTGCATCCCTGATCGCGGCGATGCGCTCGCCGTCAGTCCAGATCACCCCGCACCCTTCACAGGCATAGCCTGCTGTTTCCGGCAGGTGCTCTTTGCCGAGATCTTCCTCTGCATCATCGATATCGACCGATGCGCGGCCCTGCCAGGTGACGTTTTCCCACTTCAACACCTGGGCATGTCCACAGTGCGGGCACGGCACGTAGTAGCGGCGCTGATCCCCCTCTTCGTAGGCGATGGCGATCCGGCTTGAGCCTTCAATGGTCGGGGTGCTGGACTCGGTGCGCAGGGCTTCATCACCGAAGGAGGCCGCCCGCTGGGCCAGCAGTTCGCCGAAGTCGCCCTCTGGCAACGGGTCGTAGCCGTCGATCTCGTCCTGATGGATCACCGGTGCCGAGCGGCCGCGAGCGGTTTTCGGGGAGCCTGACCAGCAGAACATCAGCCAGCCGCCGATGTAGGAGATCATTCGGCTGTTGTTGACCCCTTCCCGCCCACGCTGTTTCGCCATCTTGTTGGAGATCTGCGGGTTGGCTTCCAGCATCGGGCGCAGCTTTGTCTCCTGAAATGTCTGGATATCGCCCTGCGACGGCTGGGCGAAGATCTGCGACTTCGGCTCATGCTCGATATGAAATCCGGTGATGCACTGCTGAATGGTGGTCTTGCCAAGCTGGGCGGCCAGCTTGTAGGAGACGCGGCGGATCCCGGGCTCCTTGATGACGTCGATCATCCCGCGCTGCGGCGGGGCGTTATCAAACCGGATCGGGCCAGGCTTGGCGTTACCGACCGGGATGCGCACGTTGCGCTCTGCCCAGACACTCGGGAGGATGTCGGCGGGAGGGATGAGGTTGATCGTGGCTCGTCTGACAGCTTCAGCAACCGCGACCAGGTTGCTGAACTGATGTTGCTTAGTCATCCGATCCAGGCTGGTCCTCATCGTCATCGAGGGCCAGCCCCTCTTCTGCAGCAGACTCAAGCGCCAGCACCAGCTCGGCCCGCAGCTTGGACTTGAACTCAGTTTCATCGGTGCAGCCGATCAGCTGCATCACGGCGCGCCCTGGTACCTGCATCACGTTCTGGCGGATCACCGCCATCAGCGCCGAAGTGGCCCGCTCGAACTCACGGACGGGGGCGACCTCCCCCTTTGCCTTCGCCAGCTCCAGCTCGGCCTTCTCAGCCTCTGCCGCCAGCTTGCGCAGTTTGAGCTCTTCTTCTGATGCTTGTGCCGTGCCGCGACCTTCGTCCCGAGCTTTGTCGCGCAGCCACTTCATCACGTCAGCCGTATTGAAGGTGGCCGCCACCCCGCGGGATCCGCGCTGAGTGATCGGGCAGCCGTTGCGAGTCCAGCCGTCAACGGTCGGCGGGCTCACACCCATGATCACACAGAGCTCTGACTTATTGACGTTCTGACCGGCATGCTTGACTGCCATAACACACCCTTATCAAGACAGGAGATATAATTAAAAATTCTTATCTGGCGGCCCACGCAGATATCAAATACCGCGGAGTCTATGCCCCCGCAGGGGATCCCCCCGGAGGAAGGACCCAGCCGAAAATCATGGGCGATGTCATGGATTCACACGCCCCGCGAGCAGCGCGTCGTAGGCGCGTTCACAGGCTAATCCTGCGGCTCTTGAGCGGTCATAAGCTGCTGCCAGCTCCCCCGCTCTCGCGTCAGCCCTGCCGAGCACGTCGGCGAGCACCACGCCGGGCTCGGTTGCTGTCGTGCCTGACTGGGTAGCTGAGGGATTGCTGGGGCACTTACCTGCTCTGGCTGCCAATCGCTTGGCTTGCTCGAGCACGCCGTCAGCAGCATCACGGGCAGCAAGAGCATCACTCTCAGCCCGGGCAATCTGTTTTTCTGCATCGTCTCTCACCTTATCGATTGAGGCTTGGCGGCGCTGTTCCTCTTCCCTCGCCTTCAGC
This sequence comes from Aeromonas veronii, assembly GCA_041319085.1. Classification (NCBI taxonomy): domain Bacteria; kingdom Pseudomonadati; phylum Pseudomonadota; class Gammaproteobacteria; order Aeromonadales; family Aeromonadaceae; genus Aeromonas; species Aeromonas veronii. The sequence goes on from CP101033.1 coordinate 2,128,173, forward strand.
TCTGCCTTGGCCTTGGCTTTAGCCAGCTGCTCCGCCTGCTTATCCCACTTGGCTGACCATTCCAGCTCTTTGGCATCAGCGCCTGACTGATACCCTGAGTGATGCAGCCACCACCCGCAAAGGCCGATGGCGAGCATCAGGGCGATACCGAACAGGATGGGGATAAGGCGGCGCAAAGCATCTATTCCCATGGTCTTACCTCTCCCACTAGCTTCGAAGGCCAGGCAACGCCAAACCATGTAAATGAGCGCATAGCAACAACACCATCGAAGCGCTCTCCTTCCTCGATGTCATCCATGCTGCATACCGGGTAATACCCGTCATCACGAAGCTCAAGGGCGACATCTTCCGTGATGTATCTCGGAGTCAGTAAATCGATGATGAAAATGGCTAGTGCTTTGATTTTCAGCATCACGCCCCCTTCACCAGTTCGTCAGCGATCGCGCTGGCAACCAACCACTTGGTGGCGTTGTATTGCTCGAGCGCCTGCTTGTTGGTCAGGAAGAACAGCTCAATGATTATCCCGCCAGCGTTTACGAAGGCCAGGCGGCCGCGGGCAGACTTCGACTGATCAATCCAACCGCCATCACCGCGCACCTTGTCCTTGGTAACGGCCGCAATGGCCTTGCTGATCCGCTGAGATAGCCCCTTGAGCTTTGGCAGGGAAATTGACTCAACCCCGGTAGCGGTTGGCGCACTAGCGGCGTTGCAATGGATCTCGATGGCCAGCTCACCGCGATTGATGAGCTTTACCGCCTCAGATAGCGGCTGGTTAACCTCACCATCGCCATCAGTGATCACGGTGTGGCCAGCTTCCCGCAACTTGCTGGCAACGATGTTGCGCAAATCCTCGGCGATATCAGCCTCTTTCACCCCGTTCGCCACAGCGCCAGGGTCAACATCAGAGTGCCCGGCACTCACAACAAAAATTCGCATATCCTTCACTCCGGCTTAATGGGTAGGTTCTTACACCTGAGATGGCTCAGCACAAAATCACGCGCGCGCTGGAAATAGGTTTTCATCCACCAGTGGCGGATAGCGAGGGCGGCCACCGACAGGTTCAGCAGCACTTCTGCATCCTGGCCGGGATTACTCAGCACCCCCAGCGCAGCCAGCATCAGCAACAAAAACAAAAATTTGCCGATGATCCCATCGTGGACATCTGGAGACAGCCAGCACCAGAACGCCCATATCACAATGACCGCCACGGCGATGGAGTTGACGAACATCATTGACCGCCCCCTGTTCGACTAAGCCGCGCTTTCACCATCTCAATAAGATCCAGCCCCCGGATGGTGCGCAGGCCAGCGGCCAGCAGCGAGCCCCCAAAGGCGCCCAGCAAAAAACCGACCCCGCCTGATAAGCCGGGGTCGATGTTGTACATGCTGATGGCAAGAGGAGTGGTGAAATACGCGCAAGCCGCGCCAGATCCGATAAAAACCAAGCGCCCTTTCCAGGTGCTCAACTCTTCCTGAAATGGCACAGCCACCAAGGCGCCGATCAGGCCAGCAAGAGCCCATTCGGCATTTGTGAGGATTCGTTCTATCAGGCCCATGCCGTGCGGGCCTCCATGTTATTTTTCATTGGTATAGCTCCGGTGCTCGTACCTCTCGGAGTGTTGCCAATCGCGGCTTTTCGTTCCTCTTGGGGGATTTCTGCTCGCGCCAGATTGCGGATTTGGCGCTCAGATAACCCCATGATTTCAGCGATATAGGCCGATGGAGTGCCATCCTTGAGCATCTTTACGATGGCCTGATCCCGAAACCGGCGATAGATGTCCATGCAGTTGCCAGGCTGCAAGATCTCCCCGCCGAACTCCTTCACCAGCTTGTCAGCATCCGGCCAGCCTAGAATGGTCACCAACGGGTGATCGGGGCGCAGGGTCTTGGGAACGTAGAGGATCACGCAAGAGCGGCGGGCGCCCGGGTAGCGGTGATCACGCTCATAGCAGCGCGGCAACTGGCCAACCAGATAAAGCGCCCGCTCCACCCCGATCACCTCGGCAATCTCCCGCACACTGCGGGGCAACTCGGCCAGCGCGCTCCTCATGCCGCCCCCTTCACTGAAATGGTCACCCGCAGTTCGCCGCCCTTCACCACCTGTGCGCGCTCCACGCTCAACAGGTCGATCTGGCTGTCATCCAGCCACACCCCGGCATGGGTCAGGGCGTCCAGCGTGGCCTTGAGCACATTATCGAGATCCCGCGCACGGCGATCCGGCGGGCAGGCAACCAGCGAAACCGCAAGACGCCCAGCCAGCTGGCGGTTATTGACCCCGCCCAGCATGCACATCTGGGCCGCATTGGTGCGGTAGCGCCTCCCCTCCTCACTGAGCAGGGTTCTTGGCTTTCCATGCACCGCCACATTGCGCCAGATCCGGTTGGTTGAAGGGGGCCACGGCAGGGTGACGGTGATTGACTCAGGCTTTTTCATTGAACACTCCCAAGGAGCAGGCCAGCTCCAGTGTGTTGATGACGTGCTGCAGCTGCGATCCGTGCTCGGCCTCCCACTCCTTCCACCCGATCTGGTGCAACTCCATGTGCGGCTGGTGGGCGAGCGGGAAAACCATCAGGTCGTGGGCCTTACTGCCCATCACGCTCATGCCGTGGCCCACTACGTGATGGGCCTCCACCCCTTCGCGGCTGCCGGTCAGCACACAAGGCAACTGGCGCACAAAGGCCAGATAGGGCTCGCACTCCCAGCGTTTGCGCTTCGGCTTGCCCATAAACAGGGCGGCGGGTTCAGGGTCGATATGGCGAACGGCGGGTTTGGCCTTGATGCGGGGCCGAAGATCGGCCAGTGGGTCATCTGCCAGCAGATCGGAGCAGTTGACGCGGTAGCGGGTGTCTGTCTCCTTGTAGCCACGCCCAGGCACCAACAACCGCTCAGGCTCCAGCGGTGGCAATCGGCAGGCATCGCGCAACACGGCGGTCGGCAGGCAGTGCTGCACCTTGTAGACGGTTGCCCACCAACAGAGATCCCGCACACCCAGATCGACCAGCGACACCCCGCACCAGCCAGCCACCTTCTGCAGCACCACCCTGGCAACCCACTCAGACACAGCAGACGGGGAGATCGGCAACTGCCCATCGTGGCGTTCGTTGTCGTGGTGCCAGCACAGCGGCAGATGAATACCCTCCACCTCGGCAGTGACAGACTCACCGGCGCAGTCATGGCCGATCACGCAGTGCCCGGCATTGGCAGTCAGCAACTCGCCACCGGCAGCGTTCACCACCTCGGCACAGGCCAGCGCGGCCACCAGCTCGGGGAACTGACGCAGCAGATCGGCGCTATGGTCGCGCACCAGCCGCACCGGATGGCCTGCCAGATGGCGCCTGGTGGCAGCCAGGTTTTCACCCAGCTGCACCAGTGCCAGCCCCATAGCCTCAACAAAAACAGCGTTGGTGGTCACGCGGCGGCACTCCGGATCTGATTCATCAACTGGCGGAACCACTCGCGGTGCTCTTCATCCACCGCATCGATGGCGGCGATCACATCCTGCCGGCTGATATCGTTGCGACGGCGGCGCCAGAACAGCAGATGCGCCCGCTTCTCCAGCTCGATGCGCTGACGGTCGTGCTCGGGGAGTTTGGCGAGGTTGGAGGTCATGCCGAACCCCCGGAAACTGGCAGAGAATAATTTCCGTCAACTCTTGGCCCTAGTTGCTTTTTACCTTTGCACCTCTTGGCGGCCATTCTGAAATCTGAATTTGTCCACCGTGGGGATGGTTCATATATCTCGCACTCTTCCGGCTTGACTCCATACAGCTGCATCAGCTTTTCAGCGCCTATGTAGTGACGCTGCCCATCAAACTTGCTGATCACGAACCCTGGAACCACAACATATTTTTTTAATGTCATGCCGCAACCCCGCGCAGTACGCCTTCACGGATCAACCGATCCACCAGCCACTGCTGGCCCTTGCCGGTGATCAGCGGGGTAAAGCTGATCCGCTTCTCCCCGTTCGAGTCATAGGTGCTCTCCCGGGTGGCGAAGTAACCACGGTCTACGAACTCCTGCATCGGCAGGTTCCAACGCTCACCGCGGCAACTCATCAGGATCTTGCGATCGCGCAGCATGGCGAACAGCTTGGTGGGGCCAAGGCCCACGGTCTTGGCGAATGCTGACAGGGTGATCCCCTTCTCGATGCTGGCGATCTGCTTGGCAAACTCCACCGCAGGGGCATCAAGCGCCACCTTGCGTTCCAGCTCCATATTCTGCTCGGCCAACTCTGCAGCCAGCCGCAGCGCCTCCGGCAGCGTCTGGGGGATCATCATCGCGGGCTGGTGGACCTGCTGCTCCAGCTCCTGCCAGCGGCGAATGATGCGGATCCGCAACTGGGCGCTGTAGCCGGAGATCAGGCAAATGGTCTCCTCCTTGTCCAGCAACAGGCACGGCTGGGTGCGTCCACGGCCATCCTGATAATCTCCTGACTTCTCAGGAGATTGAATTTCCACCAGCATCCGGCGGATATCGGCCAACACGTTGTCGTGGCGCTTTCCGGTCAGCTCGGCGATCTCGATACTGCTCATCACCGGATTGGTCAGTGCGGTCATGTTCATGCGGCACCTCCAACCAGCAATGCTGGCACTATGACTTCATCACCAAGCTTTTCGGCCACCAGAGCTCTGCATATTGCTACCATTGGGTTTTGACCGAACATTTCGTCAGTTCTGCGCCCAACAGATGCTGACCATTCAGTTGGATCGCCTTGCGCTGAGACCCAGATGTTGTACTTCTGGATCAGTGGGCCGCACTGAGCCCAATTTTTTGACGGCTGGTAATAAACAGCGAAGTCGCCTGCCACTGTTGGGCGACCGCGCAGGTCATAGCGCAATCCGTTTTCTTCTGCGGTAAGACCGTTCGCAACTGCTACAGCCCAATCAAGAGCGTGACCATCAAGCTCTTCGGTTTTTACCAAGATCCCACTAGCCATCACTTCACCCCCATCGACACATTCGCGGCCAGATACACAGCCAGACCCACCAGCACCACCACCATCAGGGTGCCCTTCATGAAATCGCGCATTCGATCATCTCCAACGTGGCGGGCCGCTGTTGCTGGCCGCGCAGGGCGTTTACCGCCGCCAATAGCTCGCCGAGATCGGCATCCTGCACCAGGTAGTGACCGGATCTGTGCGCGGCATAGGTGTTCCCCAACTGCTGCAGACAATCCGACACCTCAAGGCGCACCTGCACCGGCAGCCAATCCTTCACCTCGGGGTACACCGCCACCCGCACATACTTGGCGGTCTTGATATCCCGCTCACACGCATCACTGAACGTCACTGGCATCACACTGCCCTCCCTTGCGAAATAGCGCTCTCAGCGTGGCCACGGCCCGCTGGCCTGCCTGCTGGTAAAACTCCGGGCTGTGCTGGATCTGCGCCCGGGTCGGCAGCCCCTTCATCACCTCCGCGTTCAGGTCTTCACCGGCCATCATCCTGCGCACCAGCTGGGCATAGGCCTGATCGAACACGGCGCGGTAAGCGTCTGCGCTCAATGTCTGGCGCTCCCAGCTTGTGGCTTTGGCGGCCAGTTCAACGGCGGGATGGCTGTAACGGCGAGTACGCACCTCAACCAGCGCCGCATCCAGCGTGGGCAGGCCGAGTGCCTCAGGAGTGATCTGGCACCACTTGATGAACATGCCGGTGCTGGGGAAGAACGGGATCTCCTGCTCACGGGCCACGCGCATCCCCAGCTGCAACTGATCGCGGCTGGTGCAACCGGCGTCGACCAGGGCGCGGGTCCACTCGGCGAGCGCTCGTTTTTGGGAGTCCTCAGAGGGGAATGCGTGCTTCCAGGCGGGGAAGACAATCTTCAGCTGCTCGAACAGCATCGATACCATCTGCGAGTCGCGATCAGACAGCGGGCGCTGCTGCGGGGTGATGGTCTCCACGGTCGGCGCAGTGGCGATCTCGCGCAGCACGGCACTGAGGGGCTTCATAGTCATCAGAAACCCTCCTGCATCAAGCGGTTCAGCTCACCGGCGGTCATTGATTTGGTCAGATCGGTGTGATCATTGCGGCGCGGCGTGAAGGCCTGCAGGCCATTGCTGCCGCCACGGTCTTGGCACTTCGACAGCCAGGCATTGATAAACCGGTTGATGCCAGTCTTGGTCTTGCGCTTGGTGGGGTTAGCAATCAGCCAGCCAGTCATGGTGCGCAGCTCTTGGGCCACATCCACCGCCGGATACAGGGCTTGCATCTGGGCGGCGAACGACTCGGTGACCGCATGCTCCCCGCTGTTGAGCGGCATGGTGATCACTGCTGGCTCCTGCGGTGCTGGCTGTTTGGCGGGCAGTAAAACCGGCTCAGCAGAAACAGGGTCAATCACCACCGGCGCAGAGCCGATTTTTTCCGGCTCAGCGCTAGTGTTTAGATCTTTGGTTTTTGTTTTATTGTTTATATTGTTTAGAGCTTCGGCGTGAAACTCCGCGCCTAACTCCGCGCAATCAGATTGCGATACCACCTGCAACCCCATATCTGATGCGGCTTCCAACTCCGCGCCTAACTCCGCGCAATCGTGTTCTGAAACTCCGCGCTGGTAAGGGTCGTAATTGAGAACAGTTATCAGCGTGTAGCCCTTGGTGCCCTGCTTGGCTGTGCGGGTGATCATCCCGTCACGCTCGAAGGCATCCAAAGACCGGCGTGCACTATCCTCAGACACGCCACACGCTTCACCCAGCGAACGAGCAGAGCCAACTAGCTGGCCACGGCTCAGGGTGATGCGGTTGCCGTTGAAGGTATCCTCGGTGCGCTCGTGGGTGACCTCGAGCAGCAGGTGCAGCCACAGGGACTTGCGAGAAGGATCACGGTAAAACGTGGCATCCTTGATGCTCTTGTACAGCAGCACAAACCCGCTGCGGCGGTTCTCGTTCACGTTGCAGTCTCGCTGTGTGGTGGGTGCGCTGGCGGTGGCCAGGCGAACAACGTTACCCATGAGCCACCCCCTGCAGGTGCTGCATCAGGCAGGCCAGGTGGCGCTTGGCCTGCTCCGCTGTCGCCGGGATCTTGATACCGCGCAGCAGACCGCCATAGACCAGATAGGACTGGCCCTGACTCTCCACCAGACGCGGGATAGCAGTGGGGATGGCAGCGCGGCGCTTGCCTTGCGCTTTGTCGAAAGTGTGGTTACGCTTATCCATGTTGCTTTCTCCTTCGAAATCGACCTCGGGTCGGGCTGTTACCGCAGCGCCGGCCCACTCTTTTTGTGCTCCATTCATCACTTTGCTCCTTGCACAGCCACTGGCAATGTACGAACCTGACTTGCCACTGACTCTTCCAAACTCAACAACTCCCTGATGGCGCGATGCACCGCCGCCGTAATCGCCTGACGCTCGATCGGGTCAATCACCCCGTCCTGACGCGCCAGATGCAGCTCACCAAACACTGCCCCCACCACCGAGGTGACCGTCATCACCTGGTCAGCCAGCTCTTCCTCGCTCACCGTTGTGTCCGGTATGGCCACCAGCACATGGCCACGAGACAGCGCCCAGGCTTGCAGAATGGCGTTATCACCGGTCAGCTCGGTCACAGCCATCGCCTCAGACAGGGTCAGGTGATGGTCTTCGCACTGCGGGTTGAACTTGTTGTTCAGCGTGGTCGGGCGCTTGTTGCCCATCAGCTTGGCCAGCTCGGTGATGTTGTAGCGGCGGCTCAACTGATAAGCGGCGTCAATAGGGTCAGATGCGTGGGAGTGATCCCGCTTGACTCTCGTGGTTGTTTTTTTGGCGTTTGTCATGATGGTTCTCAGCAGTCTTCAGGGGGGAATACATCGTTGATTGAGCACTTCACCCCCCAGCGATTGATGACAGACGCAATCTTTCTGCAGGTGTCTAACCCTGGCTTGCGACGGCTCTTCTCGTAGTGAGCAACCGCCCCCTGAGTGATTCCGAGCTCAGCAGCCAAATCGGACTGCGTCTTGCCCGCCTTGTCGCGCAGTTCCTTGATGTTGTTCATCGACAACTCCGTTCTCTTTTGGGGTGACTTAATACGATATGTACTATACCACGATTTGCAGCCATGACAATTTGTGCGTTGAGAAAAACAATACACAACGTAATATTTTCGGTATGGGAAAAGAGACATGGCACAGCCTGGCCAAGAGCCGGATGAAGATGCTCGGCATCACTCAGGAGCAACTAGCTGAAAAGCTGGGGGTAACTCAGGGGGCGATCGGGCATTGGTTGAATAAACGCCGCGAACCAGCGATGGACGTGATCCTCAATATCATGAGCGTCCTTGACCTCAAGAGCATCAATATCGGGGTTGATGGCAATATCGTCGGCGACGAACCTAACATGGAGATAGCCCAGCCAGATATTCACCGGATACCGGTGATCAGCTATGTGCAGGCCGGAGGATGGACCGCCCCCAACGAGATCCGCGAGTGCGACGGCAATATGGCCTATATCACCACCGATCTCGATCTGGGTGACCGCGCCTTTGCCATCGTGATCCGGGGTAACTCCATGGAGCCGGAATTCACCGAGGGCGATCTGGTACTGATCGACCCGGACGAACCGCTCCACCCGGGTGACTTCGTAGTGGCCAAGAACGGCGAAGAAGAGGCCACCTTCAAGAAGTACCGCCCCCGCGGGGTCAGCGAAGACGGCAAAGAGATCTTCGAGCTGGCCCCGCTCAATGACGACTACGCCACCATGCGATCAGACCGCCAGCCCATTCAAATCATCGGCACCATGGTGGAACACCGCCGCCGCAGACGCCGCCGCTAGGGATGACCATGGATGGTTTATTTAAACACCTTACGCATCATCGACAGCGCCTCGTTCTTCCCGTTCTCGAACGCTATTTCCGGCGCAATCGTCAATACCTCCACCATCAGCTTGATCAGCAAATCATGATCAATCTCAGGCAACCTTTGCGCCAAATGATGGCGAAGGCGCGCCCGATCCCATCGCCCGGACACCCTGCGGTCCACCATATCCAGCAGCTCTCGCGTCAAAGCAAGCTCGTTGTCTTCCGCAGCCTTGGCATTGCCTTTCTCAATTATTTTAGGATCAGACATGTCTACCTCCAATATTGAACAGTTCGATGAAGTCGCTGGTAAAACGTTCGCCACGCTCTACGAATCGTTCCCGATACCAATCGACTTACCACTGAGGGAATATACAGGTGTTGAGGGTGTTTACGCCAATCAAGAAGAAGGTGAACTGACGCATCAGGCGAGACTGGTGATGTCTACGCTTGAGTGGTTGCAAGAATCAGGTTACGTCATGGCCGAGGTGCGACCTGATATCGGACTTGATCGCTGCGTCCTCACCGCCAAGGGCCTTGAAACCCTCAAGGTGATACCGGATAGCCTAACCACACCCATCGGCGAAAGACTCAAGGATGCAGTAAAACAGGATGGCCGAGAGATTACGCGATCTCTGGTATCGCAAGCGCTTAGTATTGGGTTAAGTCTTGGTATCAACGCCTTAAAATAAAAAAGGAATAGAGCAATGGGATATAAAAATAAATCGGTAATTCTCGGGATGATGTTATTCCCGTTATCTGCAATGGCTGGATTTATCCACCCGATGGATTTTGATGGCTCAGAGGCCCAGAAGCAGGAAGTGATCAAATACATCAAGGATCGCGTCCATCGCGATTACTGCGAGGGCGGGCTGGATATGTGCCAGCCAACCACCCTGCGGATGATGGAAGATCAGAACCTCAGCTCATTCAAGAAGGCCACCCAGGCAACCGATCGCAAGATCATGGACCGCGTCATTAAAGACTATTGCCAGGGTGATATCGACATGTGCAACTACGGCACCATCTTGATGATGTATCAGCAAAACCTGAAGGCCAGCAAAAAGGAGCTCAGCTGGTGACCATAACAACGCATTCAGCGCTTTCAAGTTGATTGGCAGAAATGAATTACGACAAACCATAAATGGAGGCTATTAGATGAGTCTGATTAAATGTCCTGAGTGTTCAGCAGAAGTGAGTGACGCGGCACTTAAGTGCCCGAAGTGTGGGGCCCAGATCCGCAAACCAAAACGCGGCTTCTTCGGCAAGTTGTTCAAGTGGGGATTTATCCTCTTTAACCTGCTGATGGTATTCTGGCTGGTCTCCTACTGGGGATCGGTTGGCGACATGATGCAGGGTGCCAACGATGCCGAGAAGGCTGGCGGGGTGATCGGCACCACCATCGGTACCGGCATGATCTTTGGTATCTGGGGGTTCGGTGACCTCATTCTCGGTCTGTTCGTGCTGCTCACCAGACCGAAGTAACATCGAGCGTCAAACCGGCAAAGCATAGCCCACCAGCACGGTGGGCTTTTTCATCCCTGAACACCAAAAATACAAATCGTATTGACCAATCCAAATACATATCGTATTTTATCCCAATTACACCAGTAAACGGGATGAACCATGTCGAACCAGCAACGCAAAATCGTCTACATCGCAGGGCCAATGTCTGATCTGCCGGATGACAACCGCCCTGCCTTCAACACCGAAGCGCTCCACCAGCAGCAAAAAGGCCACGTCGTACTCAACCCGGCAACCCTGCCGGACGGCCTCACACAGCCGCAGTACATGGGCATCTGCCTCGAGATGGTCAAGATCGCCGATGAGCTGGTCATCCTCCCCGGCTGGCGCGATAGCACCGGTGCCACCGCCGAATTTCACCTCGCCATCAAGCTGGGCAAGATCATCCGCCAAGCCGAAGACGGCTTTGCCTGGTATCCGGAAAACACAGGGGATGCAGCATGAGACTCACCAACGAAATCAAGCTCCAGATCATCAAGGCCGCAGCCGTCAAGGCTGGCATTCCAGCAGAAGAGGAGGCACTGCGCCTGCGCCGAGTTGATTGGGCCGAGGCTGTTCGTGTCGACTCCCTTGGTGGCAAGGAGGGCGCTGAGGCTGTCGATAAGGCCATCGAGCAAATCAAGGCCATCACGAAGCCTCTGCCGGAAGGTGTCACCACCGGATATCAACCAATCAACGTTGACAGTGACTTTTACCTGAACTGCGGCGGGATCAGCATTCGCCCGCGATTCAACGGCACCTTTGGCTTTGACTCTTGCCGTGAGGCGGTAAGAAAGCCATGCCGTTCATGCAAGTTGGCGGCAGATCATCCGCTTGCCATCGAGTTCCACCAGCTGGAGCAGGATGCCAAATCGCTCAAGGAGAAGCGCGAGCACATCGAAAACAGCGTGGCTGCAGCGATGAGCGGTATCAACACCGATAACCAGCTGCTGAAAGTGTGGCCGGAAGCCGCAGAACTGATGCCGAAAGAGATTCAGAAGGTGCAACTGCCGGCAGTGCAAACCGCAGACCTGAACGCGCTTATCGGCCTGCCGAGCGAGAAGGAGGCTGCAGCATGAACCACTACGCACAAGCGCTGGCCGAACTGCAGGTACAGCCTGACCACGAACTCAAGCAAGTAGGCGACCAGTGGCAGACCCCCAAGCCGCTGGCATTGGGCCTGTTCCACTACTTCGCCCCCACGTTGGGCCCGGTAGTGCTCGATATGTTTGCCGACGACTGCAACCACCTGGTGCCGCACTACTACGATGCGGCCGACAACGCACTCACTCAGGATCTGGCCGCCGACCTGCGCCGCCTCGGTGGCGCGGCCTACGGCAACCCGCCCTACTCCCGCCCCTGCGTCGATGGTGAGGGCAACCCCATCACCGGGATGGAGCCCATCCTCAACTTCTGCCGCGAGCAGCGGGCGCAGGGCGCCAAGATCATGCTGCTGATCAAGGCCGCTACCAGCGAAACATGGTGGCCTGAGGATGCCGACTTTATCCAGTTCATCAGCGGCCGCATCGGATTTGAGGTGCCGAGCTGGTACAACCCGCGGGATCCGAAGAAGGACAAGCCCAGCTCCAGTGGTTTCGCCTCCGCCGTGGTGATCTTCGATGCCAGCTGGCAGGGCGAACGCCGCCCGGAAGCCCGCCTGCGCCGTGACGACCTGATCACCACCGGCCAGATCATCCTCGACATGATCCACCGCCAGGCTGTCGCGCTTAACGAAGAGGCCAGCCGCACGATCGAGGCAGCCCGTCATGCCGACAATCAGGCTGAGGCTCGCGGCCATGTCGACGACATTCATGTCGTCGAGTTGACCGAGCAGCCTGCCATTGCCAATCCCGCCGCGTGGGACCAGACCGCGCTAACCGATAACGAGACCAACGCCCAACGGGATGTTCAGTTGTCATCCGAAAGTTTACAACTGGTTGCCGCGGCGACAGGCCAGCACCCTGACTATGCCGAGCCTGGTCTCTATCTGGTTCGATATGTCGATGAAGTCGCCGAGCTCTCTGATGCAGACCAGAACACCCTGCGCAGCTATCTGAAAGGGTGGTTTGATGAAGGCGAGTCACCGTCCGAGATCTGCTATCGCCTTACGCTGGCGGCAGCCAACCTCAAAGCAGGCAAGCAAGTCCATGACGGCTTTGTGTTGAGCGGCCGCACACCTACCATGCCCCACTGGCAGCGCCACCCAGCGGTCAAAGCGGTGATCTATCAGATTGACGATGCCGACATCCTCACCCCGGCCAAGACCGCCGAACTGGCAGGCTGGATCATCGATCAGCTGGCCGACTACCTGGATGCCCCTGATCAACTGCTGGAACTGGCCACCGCCAAAGCGGCCGATCTGCTGGCGCAACCAGCAGAGGTGGCCGCATGAACAAGCAGCAAGCAGCAGGGATCGCCATCCTGGCAATCGGCACCCTGACCGCGGTGATCGTGATAGCACTGATTTAAGGAGGGAGTATGGCAGTGGACGCTCGGCTCGTTAACAGCAGCGGGATGAAAAAGGATTGTGCGGCCAGGGCGGCACTCAAGCGCCGCCAACTGGCTCGGGATGACATAGAGATGCGCGAGCTGGCCAAGAAGCTCGGCATCGATCAGCGGGATGTTTTAGGTGAATCGTTGTCTGGCACCGCGCAGGCATCCAGAGCGAGCCAGGGGTCCCAGAACGCAACACGGGGGATTAAATAATGAAAAACCAGTTAGTGCTTGAGCACGCCCTGCGCCGGCAGATTGAGATCTACCAGGTGCCTGATGAATTGCCGCTGGATATACGGAGGCAGATGGCAGATAGCATCGTGGCCCGCGTCATTGCCGAAAGCGCAGGCGTGCTGGGACTGCCTGCCCATGTGCCAGGGCAGGCCCCCGCCGCCGAGGTTAACGCAGTGCTTGACGCGCGGCCGGGGGTTAACCAATGAGCATGATCCAGCAGATTGCAGAATGGGCCTACCGCCAGCCTGCGGGCGTCACTTGCCACGACGTGGCCGCCGAGTTTGGCGTCACCGCCATCCACGCAAGCATGCAAATTGGCCAAATCTTGCGCGAGCCGCGCTTTACCGCCCGCGCCAGCTATGAATACAGCCGCCGCACCGGCCAGCGGCTGTGCCGACTGCACGTCGATCAGGTGCGCCCACCAGCATGGCAAAAGACCAGGGTGGTCGGTATCAACAGCCACGGCCAGACCGTCAGCTTTGCCAGCCTCAATGAAGCTCAGGCAAAGGGCGGCTTCAGCCGTGATTGCATAAGCCGCTGCATCAAGGGAATTGCCCGCCACCACGGCGGGTACCGCTGGGCAGTCGCACAACCGAACAGGCTCCAGCCGCCTGAGTTAGAGGAAAAACGGGATGATTCAAGAGTGCCCCCATTGCGGCAAGAAAGGGATCGAATTTGACCTGGCGTGGGAGGGAAAGCAATGCCGCCGCCCAGTCATTATCGACCCTGCTGTTGGCGGCTGGTTATGCGGATATAAGCCCCTGCCGGTCGTGGGTGGTGTGACTCAGGATGTCGCCATCAAGGTCATGAAATTGAAGTGCACGCTATGCGGTGATCTGCACGACCCGGCCACGTTTGTTGGTGGCAAGAAACATTGTGCGGGTTGCGGCAATACCATCAGAAGCGAATGAGTTAGAGGAAAAATCAGATGCCAAGGCGGGACATAATCACTTTAAGCGGCAAAGACCTGATAGAGCTGCTGGACTTCATCAGCCCTGACCGAGAGCAAGACCCTGAGCAGTTGGAGACTGAGGTTTGCGTTATCCAGATTGACGAGACCTTTGCTTCTGGTGAGGGGGATATTCGGCCACCAGGTGTGTACGCCTACCTGACAGAGTACCCAGACGAGGGGCTTTATGGGCCGCTCGGTTCGGATGAATAGTTAGAGGAAAAAACGGGATGGAATCAGTAACTGCTGAATGGGTCGCCCGCTGGACGTGTCCAAAGTGTGGCGAGCAGGTTGATGGTAGCGATGAGGCTGATGACTGGGTGCATCACGGCGACCATATCTCAGTTGTTTGCCATAACCCTGAGCCATGGAGCATGGAGTCTGACAGCGAATGTGGCCATCGGTACAAGGTAGATCTCAAAGGTTAGAGTTAGAGGAAAAACAATGCGACTCGGAAAATTTGCAATACAGGGTGACCGCTTCAGACGCCACGACTATGAGCTGATGCGGGCCATCCAGAAAGATATGGTCGTGCTTGATATCGAGCACAACCTATACCGCGACACCGCCACCTACACCGCCGAGCACCCGGCATTTGATGAGGTTGGACTTGGCGAGAAGCTGCCAACCTACGAAGTGCTGGTTGACGTGGATGACAACGACAACATGGTGGTTGAATTCAAAAGGATCGCAGAATGAAACGAGGCATCAACAAGGTCATCCTGATCGGTAATCTGGGGCAGGATCCGGAAGTGCGCTACATGCAAAGCGGCAATGCAGTAGCCAGCATCACCCTGGCTACCTCCGAATCATGGCGCGACAAGCAGACAGGCGAGCAGAAAGAGCGCACCGAGTGGCACCGCGTGGTGTTCATGGGCAAGCTGGCCGAAGTGGCAGGCCAGCACCTCAAGAAGGGATCGCAGGTCTACGTTGAAGGCAGGCTGCAGACCCGCAAATGGCAGGCGCAGGACGGCAGCGATCGTTACACCACCGAGGTGCTGGTCGATAGCTTCACCGGCGTGATGCAGATGCTTGGCGGAAGACCTCAGCAGGGCCAGCCGCAACAACCACCAGCATCACAGCAACAGGGCGGATATGGCCGCCCAGCACAGCAACCGGCCCAGCAAAGTGACAACGAGCCGCCGATTGATTTTGACGACGACCTGCCGTTCTAGGAGGACTCATGGCACAACACACTCAAACCCCGGCACTGATCCGCCGTTGTGACATCGAGCAGCTGCTCGGCGGGATCGGCAGAACCACCTTCTACCGCCGCCGCCAGGAGTGGGCCGCCGCAGGCACCCCGTTCCCGGAGCCGCTGAACTGGATGGCCAAGGGCGGTACCCTGTGGCGCCGTCACGAAGTGATCGCATTCCTGGTTGCCCGCGGGCTGATGCCTGCGGAGTCAGCCTCCAGCACCACGCACTGAGCGATATGTGCGGCCCATTGCTCAAGGGCCGCCCGCTGCTCGTCAACGTAGTCATGCTGGTCATAGACGGCGAGAATGCCCGCCAGTCTGTGGCCGAGCACCTTCTCAGACACATGGGGGTGAACCCCGATCCGGCTCATCACCGTTTTCATGGTGCGGCGCAGATCGTGGTTGCCCCAGTCATCCACACCCATCACCTTGCCGACCTGCTTTGCCAGGCTCAGCAGCACACTGGCCGCCATTGGCCTGTCATCAAGGCTGCGCGCTGGCGGGAACACATAGACATGGTCAGGGAAGAAAACAAAGGCCTCGGCCAGCAGATCACAAGCCTGCTGCGACAGGCCACGCACAAACCCGATCCCCGTCTTTGAATCGTCATCACTGATGCGCCACAGCCCCTTCGCCAGATCGAAATCTGCCTTCTTGGCAATCCGGATCTCCACCCCACGGCAACCGGTGAGCAGGATCAGCTTCATCATGATCTTGTGGGCGTCGGTCATATCGGTGAGGTCTACCGCCTGCCAGAACTGGCCGATCTCCTCATCACTCAGGTAGCGAGAGCGCGACTTGATGGGGGTGCCAACGTCCTTCACCTTCCAGCTGGCGAGGATGTTGCTCTTGATCATGCTGCGGCGCTGGGCGTAGTCCAGCACCTCCTTGAGCTTGCCGAGCAAGATCCCGGCTTGGGTGCTGGCATCATCCTGCATCGGGGCAAAGACCTTGTCCCAGTGCTGGGTGGTCATCTCGTCCACCACGAACTGGCCAACAACCGGCACAATGTGCAGATCGAACAGGCGGCGCCACTGGTTAAGCCTGACCAGCCGGATAGCTTGCGGACTCTCTAGCCAGGCATTCAGGCAGTCGCTGACCGTCACGGCGGCATGGCGATCTTTGATCTCCATCATCCGCACCGTTGCCGGGTCGTGGCCGGTCTGCAATATCCTCCTGGCTTCTGCATGGCGCTCCCGCGCCTCCTTGAGGCTGACATCACCATAAGCCCCTAGCGACATCCTGCGGGCTCGCTGGCCGTGCCGGTACCGATACTGAAAGCTGATGTGCCCGGTTGGGCTGATGCGGGCAGACAGCCCCTGCCCGTCCGGCAACTCGGTCGGCCCGTCATACAGTTTGCCTGCTATCTTGCGCAGCTTCGCGTCACTCAATGCCATTGCACTGCTCTCGTCTGGTGTAATGTGTCCATGGTACACACGTTGGTGCACAATTTTAAATACACAAGCAAGAACCAACGCGAACAGCTTGGAACAGGGATGACACTTAGCCCATGATAAAACAATGAGTTAGGGTGCAAAAATGAATGGAAATAAACAGGATTGATCAGGATTGGTGACTAGTACCAAAGGTCACATGCGGGATGGAAAAGAGACTCAAAAAGGTGATGTTCTGGTTCTCCACAGCACTTTGCGAAGACGGCCTGACACGTAAACAGCATGTCTAACGTGACAAACCAAGCCAAAACGGCCCCATGCTACCAGAAGTCGGGCGTACTGTATCGGATTTGCAGAGACTTTCTACAGCCAAATGAGTCGCTTTCCGACTATTTGCCAAGCAGGGATTGCCAGTTGAAGTCAAAGCGACTGCTCCCCTCCTCGGCCAGCGCCAGCTCCTGCAGCACCTGAAGCGCCAGCTTGTTGCCCTTTTGCGCCGCCTGATAGAGCCACTGTTTCGCTTGAGGTAGATCGACCCTGCCGCTGACCCCCATCAGATGAAGTACGCCGACTTTCAGCATGGCCGGGACATCACCATTGTGTGCAGCAAGATCCATCCAGTGGAAAGCTTCTTTCAGGTCCCTCTTCACACCCGCACCACGCAGATAGGCATCCGCTAGCCGATATTGACCAAAAGCATCCCCCGCCTGTGCCGACTGCCGATAGAGGCTAATGGCACGGTTCATATCCTGTTCACTCCCCTGCCCCACCTCATGACTCCAGCCCATGAGAACCTGTGCACGGGGTTGCCCTTGCTCGGCCAGTGGCGACCAGATCCGGGTCGCCTCATCGAAGTGACCGGTACGCCAGGCACGGTTGGCAGCAGCCATCTCTTGCTCGGTGGAGAGCGGGAGCAGACGCCAGATAACCAGGGCAAGCAGACCGATAAACAGCCAGCGGGAAGTGGTGGGTCTCATGATGATTTCCGTGATCCAGTTCTCATTTTGTCTATGTAAACGAAATGTAGCACCGTAATCAAGCAAGAGATCCCTGCGACAATCCTTTTTGCCCCCGGTCGATCAGCATTAGTTGTCATTTATCCGGGGCGCCTGCAAAATAACTGTATGCATAAACAGTATTGGTGCGCACCATGGCAGGACGAGGCAGCCCCCACAATATCGATCACCGTTTTAGCGGCCCCCTTGTCGAAGCGGTCGATGATGGCTGGCAAGCATCCGATTGGGATGCCGCTTTCACCCCCTCTGTGCCTGGCACCGAGGTGCGGGAGATCGATGCCCGCAGCATCATCAGTTACAACAGCTCCCCCGACGTCCCTTTCAGCCGATCCATCAACCCCTATCAAGGGTGTGAACACGGCTGTATCTACTGCTATGCCAGACCCAGTCACGCCTATCTGGAGCTCTCCCCCGGCCTCGATTTCGAGAGCAAGCTGTTTGCCAAACGCAATGCAGCCGACCTGCTACGTCGGGAGTTTGCCAGACCCGCCTATCAGCCGCAGACCATCGTGCTGGGAGCCAATACCGACCCGTATCAGCCTATCGAGCAGCACTACCGCCTCACCCGCGAGCTGTTGACGGTGATGCTGGCCCACCGCCACCCGGTCGGCCTCATAACCAAGAGCGCCATGATCTTGCGCGACCTCGATCTATTGACCGAGCTTGCCAGAGAGGGACTGTGTCAGGTGATGGTGTCGGTGACGACCCTGAACGAAACCCTGCGGCGGCAGCTGGAACCCCGCGCCAGCACGGGCACGGGGCGCTTGAAAGTGATCGAAAAGCTGGCCAACGCTGGCGTGCAGGTAGGGGTGCTGGCTGCCCCCATGATCCCGCGGCTCAATGAGCCGGAGCTGGAGCAGATCATCAAATCGGCCGCCGAGGCAGGGGCCAGCTGCGCCGATTACATCCTACTGCGGCTACCCCACGAGCTGGCACCGTTATTTGGTGATTGGCTCGATACCCACTATCCAGGCCAGAAGGAGGCGATTTTGAATCAGCTGCGAGCTAGCCGCGGTGGCGGACTCAACAGTACCGCCTTCGGCACCCGCATGCGCGGTGAGGGGCTATTTGCCGATCTGCTGGCCCAGCGCTTTCGGTTGATTGCCAAGCGGCTCGGGCTCGGCAAGCGCCACGTTCAACTGCGCCAGGATGTCTTCATTCGTCCTGGCGAGCAGTTGCGGCTGTTTTAAGGCTCGCGTTAAGTCCGTCACTGGCAACACCTCAGCCCCTTGGTCGCGACGGGCTGGCCTTGCTATTGCGGACAATCAACTCGGCGGGCAAACGGGCTGGTTCGTGTGCCACCTCAGGTTCATGTTCACCAGAGCAGACATCCACCTGTGCCTCCCCCCATACCCGGCTCCACCAGATCTCCCACATTACCCAGCTGGTCATAACATGCTCCTGGCAGGCGTTGCCTGCATCTGTGGTGGTCTCACTCTAACGGGAGCAGCATGGCTGGCCGCCATGACAGGGCGATGACAATCACATGAAGGAGCCGTGTTAACGCAATGACCCCATCAGGGCAGCCCTGGCAGGCGGGTAGTGCCCATTCGCCCAGCCCTGGCTGGCAAGATCGGGCAAAGAAAAGGAAGGAGGATAAACGGGGTATACCTGCGACAGGCGAGCCAATGAAAAGAGCGGCCATGAGGCCGCTCTTTGGTATCGGGTAAAGGAGAACGATTACTCGTCGCCCGCTTCCCCTGCATCGACAGCATCAGTGCTAGTCGCGGTATCGGTATCGGTACCTTCAGATACCTCACCGTCAACAGCCAGAGCGTCGTTCTCGTCTTCGTCGCTCTCGGCGATGCGCTGCAGGCCAACCACGGTCTCGTCTTCACCGGTACGGATCAGACGGACACCGCCGGTGTTACGGCCAATGACGCTCACCTCGGCAACACGGGTACGCACCAGGGTGCCACCGTTGGTGATCAGCATGATCTGGTCGGTATCTTCGACCTGGATCGCATCGATCACCTTGCCATTGCGCTCATCCACCTTGATGGAGATAACGCCCTGGGTACCACGGCTCTTGGTCGGGTACTCGGCCAACGCAGTTCGCTTGCCGTAACCGTTCTCGGTGGCGGTGAGGATGGCACCTTCGCCGCGCGGAACGATGAGGGACACCACCTTGTCACCGGCGCCCAGCTTGATGCCGCGCACACCGGCCGCGGTACGACCCATCGGACGCACACCCTTGAAGGTACCCTTGCTTTCGGTGCCTTCGCCGTTGTCGCTGCCATCATCGTCATTGCCGGCATCGTCGTCGTTTTCAACGTCATCGCTGACATCGGCATCGGCGCGATCTGTTTCCGAACGACCGCTGCCTTCCGCGAAGCGAACCACTTTGCCCGCGTCGGAGAACAGCATGATCTCGTTGCTACCGTCGGTGATATCCACCCCGATCAGCTCATCACCCTCTTTGAGGTTGATGGCACGAATACCGGAGGAGAGCGGACGGCTGAAATCAGAGAGGCTGGTCTTCTTCACGGTACCGTTGGCGGTGGCGAAGAACACATACTTCTCGGCGTCATACTCCTTCACCGGCAGGATAGCGGTGATACGCTCACCCTCTTCCAGCGGCAGCAGGTTGATTATCGGACGACCACGGGCGCCACGGGACGCTTCCGGCAGCTGGTAAACCTTGAGCCAGTAGACCTTGCCACGGGTGGAGAAGCACAGAATGGTGTCGTGGGTGTTGGCCACCAGCAGACGCTCCACAAAGTCCTCTTCCTTGATCCGGGTGGCCGACTTACCACGACCACCGCGGCGCTGGGCCTCGTAGTCGGAGAGCGGCTGATACTTCACATAGCCCTGGTGAGACAGGGTAACCACCACATCTTCCGGGGTGATCAGATCTTCGATGTTGATCTCGGCACTGGACATGCTGATCTCGGTGCGACGCTCGTCGCCATACTGCTCGCGCACAGCCAGCAGTTCATCGCGGATCACTTCCATCAGACGAGCCGGGCTCGCCAGGATGTGCAGCAGCTCGGCGATCAGATCCAGCAGAGATTGGTACTCTTCCAGGATCTTCTCGTGCTCGAGGCCGGTCAGCTTGTGCAGACGCAGGTCAAGGATGGCCTGGGCTTGCTGTTCGGTCAGGAAGTATTGACCTTCACGGATACCGAACTCGGGCTCCAGCCACTCTGGCCGTGCCGCGTCGTCGCCCGCTTTTTCCAACATGGCGGCCACGTTGCCGAGTTCCCAGCCCTTGGCAACCAGGCCCGCTTTCGCGTCGGCCGGGGTCGCGCTGTGGCGGATCAGCTCGATGATGGGATCAATGTTGGCCAGCGCAACCGCCAGACCTTCCAAAATGTGCGCCCGATCCCGCGCCTTGCGCAATTCGAACACGGTCCGGCGAGTCACCACTTCACGGCGGTGCAGCAGGAACGCATCCAGGATCTCTTTAAGGTTCATCACCTTGGGCTGGTTGTTATCGAGCGCCACCATGTTGATGCCGAACGTGGTCTGCATCTGGGTGTGCTTGTAGAGATTGTTCAGCACAATCTCGCCGGACTCGCCGCGCTTGATCTCGATAACAATGCGCATGCCGTCTTTGTCAGACTCATCGCGCAGGGCACTGATGCCCTCGATCTTTTTCTCTTTGACCAGCTCGGCGATCTTCTCGATCAGTCGAGCCTTGTTCACCTGATAGGGGATCTCGTGAACGATGATGGTCTCGCGACTGGTCTTCTCGTCCACTTCCACTTCAGCTTTGGCCCGCACATAGATGGAGCCACGACCGGTACGGTACGCCTGCACGATGCCGGAACGACCGTTGATAATGCCGCCGGTGGGGAAATCCGGGCCGGTGATGTAGGTCATCAGCTCGTCAATGGTGAGGTCGCCATTTTCGATCAGCGCCAGACAGCCATTGACAATCTCGGTGAGGTTGTGAGGCGGAATGTTGGTCGCCATGCCCACCGCGATACCGGAGGAGCCGTTGACCAGCAGGTTGGGAACCTTGGTAGGCATGACAGCCGGGATCATCTCGGTGCCGTCATAGTTCGGCACCCAGTCCACGGTCTCTTTGTCCAGATCAGCCAGCAGCTCGTGGGAGATGCGGGCCATCCGCACTTCGGTATAACGCATCGCCGCGGCGCTGTCGCCGTCGACTGAACCGAAGTTGCCCTGACCATCGACCAGCATGTAACGCATGGAGAAATCCTGCGCCATCCGGACAATGGTGTCATACACAGCGATATCGCCGTGCGGGTGATATTTACCGATTACGTCACCGACCACACGGGCCGATTTTTTATAGGGCTTGTTCCAGTCGTTCCCCAACTCGTTCATAGCAAACAGAACGCGGCGGTGAACCGGTTTCAAGCCATCACGCACATCCGGCAGAGCTCGTCCTACGATCACGCTCATGGCGTAATCAAGATAGGAACTCTTGAGCTCTTCTTCGATGTTGACCGGCGTGATCTCTCTGGCCAGATCGCTCATAGAAAGCCTTATCCCTAATTAGTTGTTCTTTGGCTTAAACAGCGCGACATGGTAACACACTGAGCCAAATACCTTAAGCCACAAATCGGGTATCAGATCGGGCTGGTGTGACAAAGTCCGTCCGTTATAATGCCCGCCAGGACAATAGATTGCGCCCATGACTCAGAAGCGGGCGCCCTGCCACAGGATCTTCGAAAAATGAACAGTGATGCCAATGTCGATCTGACAGAAATCGCCAAGTTTGAAGCCATCGCCTCCCGCTGGTGGGACATGGAAGGTGAATTCAAACCCCTGCATCAAATCAATCCGGTACGCCTTGACTGGATCACCGACAAAAGTGGCGGTCTGTTTGGCAAGCGCATTCTCGATATCGGATGTGGTGGCGGCATTCTCTCCGAGAGCATGGCCCGCCGTGGCGCCAAGGTCACCGGCATCGACATGGGCAAGGAGCCCCTCGGCGTCGCCCGCTTGCACGCCCTGGAGCAGGGTGTCGAGCTCGAGTACCGCCAGATCACCGCCGAAGCCCATGCTGCCGAAGTGCCGGGCCAGTATGACGTGGTCACCTGCATGGAGATGCTGGAGCATGTGCCGGACCCCGCCTCGGTGCTACGCGCCATCGCGACCCTGGTGCGCCCGGGTGGCCGGGTGTTCGTCTCCACCATCAACCGCAATCCCAAATCCTATCTGATGATGATCATCGGGGCCGAATACCTGATGAAGATGGTGCCCAAGGGTACCCACGATCACAAAAAATTCATCACCCCGGCCGAACTGTGCCGCATGGGTGAAGCAGCAGGTCTGTTGGTGCGGGACATGAGCGGCGTCCACTACGCCCCCCTCACCAACCAGTTCAAGCTCGGCAAGAATGTCGACGTCAACTATATGGTGGAGTTTGTCCGCCCGGAGCACAGTTGATGAGCGCCTCTCACCCTGTGCCCCTGCGCTGCGTGCTGTTCGATCTGGACGGCACCCTGCTCGACACAGCCCCGGATCTGGGGGCTGCAGTCAACCACGTGCTGATAAGTGAAGGCTTTGCGCCACTCTCTGATGACATCATTCGCCAGACCACCTCCCACGGAGCGCTCGGGCTGCTCAAGGCAGGCCTCGGCGATGAGCTGCTTGAGGAGCTGGGGGCAGCGCGTCTGCGCAATGCCCTGCTCGACTACTACGCGGCCAATCTTTGCGTCGGTACCCGCCCCTATGAGGGAATGGTGGATCTCATCGAGTGGCTGGATGAAAAATCACTGCCCTGGGGCATCGTCACCAACAAGCCGGGCTTTCTCACCGAGCCACTGCTGGCTGCCCTACCGGCGCTCGCCAACTGCGGCGTGACGGTTAGCGCCGACACCCTGCCGGTACGCAAGCCCGACCCCGCCCCCATGTTCTTTGCCTGCGACCAGCTTGGCGTCGAGGCAGCTCACTGCCTCTATGTGGGGGATCATGTGCGGGACATCGAGGCGGGCCGCAATGCCGGCATGCGCACCGCGGTCGCAGGCTGGGGCTATCTGAGCGATAACGAGGATCCCGCCGAGTGGGGCGCCGATCTGCACTTCGATACCGTGCAGGCGCTGCACCACTGGCTGCGCTACGAGCTGACGGCCAACGACTGAGCGCCAAACAGGGCGGAGACACACTCACCGCCCCCCCTGAACCTCTTCCTTTACGCCCTTACGACCCGCGCCGCGGTTACATGTCAATTCATGGATAATAAAGGCAGCTTACCGCCTGTTGGATACCCATTTGACAAATGCGCAGCCGTCACAGACAGGCTACAAACCACAATCACTGGGGACGCGCCCTTAAGCCCACTGACCTTGCGACAACGACCACTGGACAACGTTTGCCCCTTGTTGCATAAGGGATAATCAGCCAGCGTTTGATAGTAAAAAGCCCCCCATTTCGCAAGCAAAAAAAGTTATTTAAATTTTCCATCTTCGATCGGAATACTTGCATTTAGCTGAGCTGACGCATGAAAACCCGCTCACTGTGAGCGGTCACTAACTGACGGGATAAGACTCACAATTTATCCACAGCTGGTCAGTTATCCACACATTGCAATGGCGGGCTGACCTCACTATCTTGTATCTCGAACTTAAAATAACACTACATCTTGTGATTCATCGCACAATTCCTACCCAATTCCCGCATACCGACGGGGCCCGGGTAGTGCCATTGTGCGATGGTTTTTCGGGAATCAACTGAAGGTCATCAGCCAATGAACTTGTTTGTGACGAAGCGTAACGGACACAAAGAACCCATCGATCTGGATAAAATTCACCGCGTGCTGGACTGGGCCGCCGAAGGGCTCGACAACGTGTCGGTCTCCCAGGTAGAGCTCAAATCCCACATCCAGTTCTATGACGGTATCCGTACCGCCGACATTCACGAAACCATCATCAAGGCGACGGCAGACCTCATCTCCGAACAGACCCCTGACTACCAGTACATGGCAGCCCGTCTGGCCATCTTCCACCTGCGCAAGAAGGCCTACGGTCAGTTCGAACCACCCCACCTCTACCAGCACGTGGCTCGTCTGGTGGACATGGGCAAATACGACAAGCATCTGCTGGAAGACTACACCCAGGCCGAGTTCGAAGAGCTGAACGCCCATATGGATCACTGGCGTGATATGGACTTCTCCTACGCGGCGGTCAAGCAGCTGGAAGGCAAATATCTGGTCCAGAACCGCGTCACCGGCGAGATCTACGAGAGCCCGCAGTTCCTCTACATCCTGGTAGCGGCCTGCCTCTTCTCCAAATACCCGAAAGATACCCGTCTGGACTACATCAAGCGCTTCTATGATGCGGTCTCGACCTTCAAGATCTCGCTGCCGACCCCGATCATGAGCGGCGTGCGCACCCCGACCCGCCAATTCAGCTCCTGCGTGCTGATCGAGTGCGACGACAGTCTGGATTCCATCAACGCCACCGCCAGCTCCATCGTGCGCTATGTTTCCCAGCGCGCCGGTATCGGCATCAACGCCGGGCGCATCCGCGGTCTGGGCAGCCCCATCCGTGGTGGCGAAGCGTTCCACACCGGTTGCATCCCCTTCTACAAATACTTCCAGACTGCCGTGAAGTGCTGCTCCCAGGGCGGCGTGCGCGGCGGTGCTGCGACCCTGTTCTACCCGCTGTGGCACACCGAAGTGGAAAGCCTGCTGGTGCTGAAGAACAACCGCGGCGTGGAAGAGAACCGGGTCCGTCACATGGACTACGGCGTGCAGATCAACAAGCTGATGTACCAGCGCCTCATCAAGGGCGGTGACATCACCCTGTTCTCCCCGTCCGATGCGCCGGGTCTGTACGATGCCTTCTTCGCGGATCAAGACAAGTTCGAAGCGCTCTACGTCAAATACGAGCAGGATCCGGCCATTCGCAAGAAGACCCTCAAGGCTGTCGATCTCTTCTCCCTGATGATGCAGGAGCGTGCCGGTACCGGTCGCATCTACATTCAGAACGTGGATCACTGCAACACCCACAGCCCGTTCGACCCGAGCGTGGCGCCGGTACGCCAGTCCAACCTCTGCCTCGAAATTGCACTGCCGACCAAGCCGCTCAACAACATCGACGACGAGAGCGGCGAAATCGCCCTGTGCACCCTCTCCGCCTTCAACCTCGGTGCCATCGAGAAGCTGGAAGATCTGGAAGAGATGGCCGATCTGGCCGTGCGTGCCCTCGATGCCCTGCTCGACTATCAGGACTACCCGATTGCCGCCGCCAAGAAGGGCAGCATGGGTCGTCGCACCCTGGGTATCGGCGTCATCAACTACGCCTACTACCTGGCCAAAAACGGTGCCCGTTACTCCGACGGTTCCGGTCTGGCCCTGACTCACCGCACCTTCGAGGCCATTCAGTACTACCTGCTGAAAGCCTCCGTGCAGCTGGCCCGCGAGTTCGGCCCCTGCCCGCTGTTTGGCGAGACCACCTACGCCCAGGGTATTTTGCCCATCGACACCTATAAGAAGGATCTGGATGCGCTGTGCAACGAGCCGCTGCATCTGGATTGGGAAAGTCTGCGTTCCGATATCAAGTCCGTGGGCTTGCGCAACTCCACCCTGACCGCCCTGATGCCGAGCGAGACCTCCAGCCAGATCTCCAACGCCACCAACGGTATCGAGCCGCCGCGCGGCCTGGTCTCGGTCAAGGCCTCCAAAGACGGCATTCTCAAGCAGGTGGTGCCCGAGTATGATCGCCTGAAAGATCAATACGAATTGCTCTGGAAGCAACCGAGCGTTGACGGCTACCTGCAGTTGGTCGGTATCATGCAGAAGTTTGTGGATCAGGCGATCTCCGCCAACACCAACTACGATCCGGCCCGTTTCGAAGGCAACAAGGTGCCGATGAAGCAGCTGCTGAAGGACTTGCTGACCGCCTATAAATACGGCCTCAAGACTCTGTACTATCACAACACCCGTGATGGTGCAGACGACACCCAGACCGATCTGCAAGATGACGGTTGTGCTGGCGGGGCTTGCAAAATCTAAGTCACGGCAAGAACTGATAACCGGGCGGGAGCGACAAGCTCCCGCTCTCCTGTTTTCTCTATTCACATATTCTGGTAACCATGGCCTATTCAACTTTCTGCCAAACCCAAAACGACCAGCTCAAAGAGCCGATGTTTTTTGGCCAATCGGTCAACGTAGCCCGTTATGATCAACAAAAGCACGAAGTGTTCGAGCGCTTGATCGAGAAACAGCTCTCCTTCTTCTGGCGCCCGGAAGAGGTGGATGTCTCCCACGATCGCATCGACTATCAGGCCCTGCCGCCCCACGAGCAGCACATCTTCATCTCCAACCTGAAGTACCAGACCCTGCTGGACTCCATCCAGGGCCGCAGCCCCAACGTCGCCCTGCTGCCGCTGGTCTCCATTCCGGAGCTGGAGACCTGGATCGAGACTTGGGCTTTTTCCGAGACCATTCACTCTCGCTCCTACACCCACATCATCCGCAATATCGTCAACTCACCGGCCCAGGTGTTCGACGATATCGTGACCAACGAGCAGATCTTGAAGCGCGCTGGCTCCATCAGCCACTACTACGACGATCTGATCGAATCGACCGCGCTCTACAACCTGCACGGTGAAGGCACCCACCGGGTGGCCGGTCGTGAAGTGACCATCACCTTGCACGAGCTGAAGAAAAAGCTCTACCTGTGCCTGATGAGCGTCAACGCACTGGAGGCGATCCGCTTCTACGTCAGCTTCGCCTGCTCCTTTGCCTTCGCCGAGCGCGAACTGATGGAGGGCAACGCCAAGATCATCAAGATGATCGCCCGCGATGAAGCGCTGCACCTGACCGGCACCCAGCACATGCTGAACCTGATGCGTACCGGCCAGGATGACCCCGAGATGGCCGAG
This sequence comes from Aeromonas veronii, assembly GCA_041319085.1. NCBI lineage: Bacteria > Pseudomonadati > Pseudomonadota > Gammaproteobacteria > Aeromonadales > Aeromonadaceae > Aeromonas > Aeromonas veronii. The sequence continues at coordinate 2,155,520 of CP101033.1, forward strand.
ATCGCCGCCGAGTGCGAACAGGCCTGCTTCGAGATCTTCAAGGAAGCGGCCATTCAGGAGAAAGAGTGGGCCGAGTACCTGTTCCGGGACGGCTCCATGATCGGCCTGAACAAGGACATCCTCTGCCAGTACGTGGAGTACATCACCAACCTGCGCATGAGCGCGGTCGGCCTGCAACCAGCCTTTGCTGGCACCAAGCAGAACCCGATCCCCTGGATCAACACCTGGCTGTCGTCCGACAACGTACAGGTCGCCCCGCAAGAGGTAGAGGTAAGCTCCTACCTGGTCGGTCAGATCGACAGCGAAGTGAATGCCGATGACTTGGGTGATTTCGAGCTGTGAGTCAGCTACCTGATATGCTGGTCGGCCAGATCGACAGTGAAGTGAATACCAATGTGTTGGGTGATTTTAAGCTGTGAGTGACGCCATCCGCACGCTGACCCCTGCCCCGCACGCAGTTGCCGAACAGCAGGCGGTCGTGGCACCACGGGTACATACCCGGGATGGGGTGCTGCACGCCCATCCCGGCGAAAGCGTGTTGGAGACCCTGGAGCGCCACGGTCATCATGTGGAGTTTCAGTGTCGCAGCGGCTATTGCGGCGCCTGCCGCACGCCGCTGATGGCAGGCAAGGTGCACTACCCTGCGGTGCCGCTGGCATTTGTCGCCCTAGGGGAGTGCCTGCCCTGCTGCTGCAAACCGGTAGGTGTCATCCGACTGGATATCCAGAAGGGCTGACCCCCATACCCCCGGTCAGAGCCTTCATGGTACTGACCGATAATCACTCTCGCTCACCTGCGCGAGCCAGGTCACCACCTTGCCATCCTGCTGTTCTGCCAGCGCCAGGTGGGTCATGGGGGTATCTGGCGCAGCACCATGCCAGTGCGTCACCCCGGCCGGGATCCACACCAGATCCCCTGGCCGGATCACCTGGACAGGCGCTCCCGCCATCTGTACCCGCCCCACCCCACTGACCACGTAGAGGGTCTGACCCAAAGGATGGGTATGCCAGGCGGTGCGCGCCCCTGGCATGAAGCTGACCAGGCCGCCAGAGATAGCGGCGGGTGCCGTTCCCTGATATAGCTGATCCACATAGACATCCCCGACGAAGAACTCACTGTTGCCGCGGGTTGCAGGCACCTGCTCCGGGGAAAATACCTGTATCGTCTGATCTTTTACTTCGGCCTGAGGGAGCGCCCTTGCTGCGGATATTGGGTTCATTGTTGACTCCTGTGTGTTAAATATGTGTCACTCACGCCACCAGGCGCTGCCCTCATGGGGGTCAGCACGCCCAGAGGCTCACCCATCATTGGGGTGGTCAAGGGGATCTGCTGCTCGCCAGCCAGGCGGGCTATCTGATCGAGCGGGTCCTGGCCTGCACCGGGATAGCGCTATCTGGCACTGTGCCGTCAGGCTTGGCGAACAGAAAATCCCACCAGAGTCGGGCGCCTTCCCTGATGCTGCGCGGCAGTAGTGCCACCCCATTGCTGAACTGACCCGCCTGATACTGAGAAGATTCAGGGTGAGCGGGCAAGCCCGACTTCAATACATACGAAATAATGCCTGTCATCACGGCTCCTGTTAGCCACCAGACAACGCGCCGCCCCTTGGGACGTCGCGAGAGAGTACAGCGGGGGTCTGCATTCATGAGGCTCCTGTTGACGATCCGCCCTTAGCGACCCACATTCCGCTGCAGATGTGACGGATAGCGATCCCCCTCCACCTTGAGCCCGGCCAGCGCAACCTGGATGTCATGCAAATCAACGGGGCTGAGCCGCACATTGGCAGCGCCCAGATTCTCCTCGAGCCGATGCAGCTTGGTGGTGCCAGGAATGGGGGCGATCCAGGGCTTTTGTGCCAGCAACCAGGCAAGTGCGATCTGGGCCGACGTCACCCCCTTGCCGGTGGCTAGGTCGCTCAATACCTCGACCAGATGCAGGTTGGCCTGGCGCGCCGCCTCGGCAAAACGTGGGACTATATTGCGAAAATCCGCGTCATCGAAGCGGGTATCAGCCTTGATGGCCCCGGTCAGAAAGCCCTTGCCGAGCGGGCTGAAGGGGACGAAGCCGATGCCCAGCTCCTCCAGCAACGGCAAAATCGCCTGTTCCGGCTCCCGCCACCAGAGGGAGTATTCGCTCTGCAGCGCCGCCACCGGCTGCACGGCGTGGGCACGGTGAATGGAGTCGACACCGGCCTCGGACAGGCCGAAGTGGCGTACCTTGCCCTCCTGAATAAGATCTCGCACCGTCCCTGCGACCTCCTCCATCGGCACATCGGGATCGACGCGATGCTGGTAGAAGAGGTCGATCACATCAGTGTTGAGGCGGCGTAGCGATGCCTCTGCCACGGCGCGGATAGTGGCCGGGCGACTATCCAGCCCCTCCGAGACCTTGCCGTGCTTGAAGCCGAATTTGGTGGCGATCACCACCTGGTCGCGAAAGGGGGCAAGCGCCTCCCCCAGCAACAGCTCGTTATCGCCGGGGCCATAGGCCTCTGCGGTATCGAAGAAGGTCACTCCCAGGTCATGGGCGCGCTGGATCAGGGCGATGGCCTGTGCCTTGTCGGTGGCAGGACCATAGCCAAAGCTAAGCCCCATGCAGCCCAGACCGATGGCGGATACTGTGAGTCCGCTCTTGCCTAGTTGACGTGTTTGCATGACAACTCCTTATTGAAACAATTCAGGGAACTACGCACCTATTCATGAAAAGGCACAGGCAAAAACCGCACCTCGATGGGCGTTACAACCATGTTGAAAAACAGACTCACTGGACAGAAGGGGATCAGGTTGATTCCGTTTTTGGGGCTATTTTCTTTGGGACAGCCTGAGGGCCGAAGTGGATGTAGCGAACCGATACTACCAATGAGAAGAACAGGAATAGCGCTGCGGCTTTCAGGGCTAGGCCCGTGTGCAGTGCTATCCCGGCAGGATCGTGCACGGGGGCATTACCGCCAGCATAGACCACAACCAGAATGGCAAGCCCCAAAGAAGCGCCAAGCTGATGTGCCACATTGAGCAAACCGGAGGCCGCGCCGGCATTGCGATGTTCGACGCCAGCTACACCCGCAACAGTCAACGGTCCCAACACCCAGCCTTGTCCCAAACCGATAAGGATCATCGGTAACACCACCCCCCAGATACGAGACCTCAGTGGCAGCCAGCCCCAACCACAGCACACCGATCAGGCACAGCGTGAGCCCAGCAAGCAAGATCGGACGCTGGCCGAGGCGGCGCGCGGCGGCAGGTACAGTCACAGAGGTGGCAAACTGGGGGAGCGTCACTGGCAAGAAAGCCATCCCTGCCAACATGGGAGAGAAACCCAAGCCCCCCTGCAAATATTGAGCGGTGAAGAACCAGAACCCAGCCATAGCACACAGAAACAGCAGGCGAGCAACATAAGCGCCGTTACGCCGCGCATCTCTTAGTAGAGTCAGTGGCACCAGGGGTTGCTCGGCGTGCATCTCTATCCGCATGAAGTAGGCCAGAAGCAGTAGACCGGCTGTAATGCAGCCGTAAGTCAACGGTGATGACCATCCCGCTTCTGCAGCTTCGACAATACCGAATACCAGTGAACACATACCAAGGGTTGAGCTAAAAGCCCCTGCAAGATCGAAGCGGCCACGGTGAGGTTCGGTTTCACGGATATAGCGCAGGCTACCAACCATCAAGAGGATGCCAATGGGTAAGTTGATCAAAAAACCTGCGCGCCAGGAAATCAGATCAGCCAAAATCCCGCCGAGCACCAACCCCACTGTCGCACCGATACCGGCCGCCGCTGCGTACCAAGCCAGGGCCTGAGTACGCTCGTGCCCTTCCTCGAAATGGGTCGAGATCAGCGCGAGAGTGGAGGGTGCCAGTACTGCAGCAGCAACCCCCTGTACCGCACGAAAGCCTATCATCCATTCTGATGACTGTGCCGTACCGATGGCTAATGAAGCCAGGGTAAACATCGCTAGACCAAGGATAAACATCCGTCTCCGGCCAAGGATATCCCCTGCCCTCGCCCCCAGTAGCAGAAAGCCACCGAAGGCGAGCGTATAAGCATTCTGGATCCACGATAACCCAGCGGGCGTAAAGCCAAGCGCAGCCTGGATCCGCGGCAGGCCTGTCAGCACAATGGAGACATCAATGACGAGCATCAGGTAACTGGCCATGATGATGACCAACACCACTCCTTTGCGTACAGGACCATATTGATCGGGGAGGGTTGTACGAGTCATGAGTTACTCACTCCCAGGCTCTGCCGCAGTTCCAACTTCGGATCTATTACCAACTTGGAGATCAAGTCAGACAGACTATTCAGGGAGACATCATGGCCTCGAAACGGCTCGCCCTTTCGAGTCAATTGGTAATTAATCGCAGTATCACGAGTGAACCAACCGGGACGCAAAATGGTGTAGTCCAGATCGGAAGCTTCAATCAAAGCAGCACTGTCACGGTAAGGATCCAGAATACTGCGATAGGGTTCACCCGGTACTTCACCATATATCCCCATCGAACTGATAAAAATAAGGCGTTTGAGCCCGACCGCATTCATCGCGGCGATGATAGAACCAGCCTGCAGTGCCATCTCGCCAGCTAGGTTGGCATAGGCCACATCTTGGCCCTGCATGGCAGCTTCAAGAGCTGCTCTGTCCAGCACATCCCCCTCGATGACCTTTACCCGAGCGGGATCCGGGTTAGTGATGCGCTGGGCGCGGCGCAGATAAAGGGTGAGTTCAATCCCCTTGTGTTGGAGAAGTACAGGGATGGTATTGCGCGCCAACTGACCATTGGCGCCGAGGATAATAATACGAATCATGGGTATACCTTGAGTTTTCTAGATGAATACAGAGCATTAAACGGGCAGCCTTGCGATGGAGCCGACACTGACCTTGGTGCAACAACTTATCTGGCGAACAGAGAGGTCAGCTTCCAGCCGCAGTCGCAGCACTTCACGAATTTTACGCATTGCAATCCTCTTGGCAGACATAGGCTCTTCCCTGGCAAAAGGGAGAGCGTATCAAAGGTTGTTAAATCAATGTGTTAAGGATTATTCTGGTGAATGTGAACAGTGATTCCGGGATGTTGAACACTGTTTCCGGAAAGGAGGGGCAAAGTGTTCAGGTTGAACCGGAATGAGCGTTCACATTGGTCCGGAAATGGTGTTCACGTTGAATCGGAATTGGTGTTCATGATCGGCCGGAATATGCAACTGGACGTCTGACCAGCGCACGAGTGACATACGGGTGGCCCGCATCAATCAGTTGTGCATCTTCCAGAGAGTTCGCAATCCGATAACGATTGGCTTTACCGTGAATAAAGAACTCTTCCTCCACATAACCACTTGCTTTCAAAGGCATTGGCGTCGCACTCATCGCCGTACCGATCGCGGGTGCCAACTCGGCAGCAGGAGATTCCAGCATGGAACCTGGGGCGGCGTTGATTGTTGCAGCCATGGTCGTGCAGGCCAGAGCAAACAGCGTGTGACGTAAGAAACGTGTGGGGAAAGCGGATCTCGGCACACTGGCTGAATTTAACTGATCGCTGTTTTTCATTTGAAAACACTCAAGTTGGTTAATCCTGGACGTCATTACGGCTGTTTTCACATCACCACAGGGGCCCTAGTCATTCAGGTGTTGCCAGCGCACCGGTTTTCATCGCCGCGATGGCAACACCATCAATCAACAAGTCACTACCCGTGATAAATGCCGCATCCGGGCCGAGTAGGAAGGAAACTGCAACTGCGATTTCATCAGGCGGCGCACAATTGCAATGCAACACCACCCGCACCGATTATCACGATAACTTCTTTACGCATCTCTTCTCTTCCCATTGGATATGCAATCAATTCATGGCATTACAGAGCCTTGTGGAGGATGCTTGCCAGTACGTCCTGAGTGTAGATCTCGGCCAAGCCAAACCAGCGGGCGTTGCCCTTGAGATTCTCCAGGATGGCTGGCAAGTCCGTTTCCGTGATGCCGAGTTGGGAGAGGCGGGTCGGCGTGCCAATCTTGTCGAACCATTTCTCAAGGGCCGCAATGCCTTCCTCGGCGGTATTCAGGCCGAACAACTGTTGAGCAAAGCGTTCGAACTGAGCCGGATTCTGACCGTGGAACCACTTCATCCAGGCAGGCATGACTACCGACAAGCCTGCGCCATGAGGCACGTTAAACAACGCGGAGAGGGAGTGCTCGATCATGTGGTTGGGATAGCCAAAGCCCGAGGTGCCTGCATAGGTCAGGCCGTTCAATGCCAGTGTCGCCGCCCAGGCAAACTCGGCGCGAGCGTTATAATCGGCCGGGTCTGTCAGTAACCGTTCGGTCGTCTCCAGCACGGTAGCGATGACGGACTCCACCAGGCGGGACTGAATTTTCGGCTGCACCTTGGCGGTGAAGTAGCCCTCGATGGAGTGGGCGATGATGTCTGCCGCCGAATAGACCAGATAGTCGCGAGAGACCGTCTGCATCAGGGCCGGGTTGACGATGGATACCTTGGGGAAGGTGTGCACAGAGTTGATCGCAAACTTCTCCTTGGTATCGTCGTTGGTGACCACGGCCCCGCTGTTCATCTCACTGCCAGTAGCGGCCAGGGTCAGGATGGCAAACACCGGCAACGCCGCCTCGATCTTCCCCTTGCCGACGAACAGATCCCAGACATCCCCCTGATAGAGGCTGCCTGCGGCAATCGCCTTGGCGCTGTCGAGCACGGAGCCACCGCCAACGCTGAGAATGGCATCGACCTCCTGCTCCCGCGCCAGGGCAATGGCATCACGCACCTTGGAGATGAGCGGGTTGCTGACGATGCCACCGCACGCCACGAACGGGATCCCCTGCTCGCTCAGGCTGGCGCTCACGGTAGCAAAGAGGCCATCCCCCTTGATACGATCGCTGCCATAGGCCAGCAGCACCTTCTTGATGCCGTGCTGAGCCAGGATCTCGCCGATGAGGCGCTCCTTGCCGGTACCGAACTCGATCCGGGTCGGGTTGTAAAAGCTGAAATTGTCCATCTTGCTCGTCTCTCTGTCTGGGTTCATGCCGGGTGGCATGTCGATGGGCTGAACTATAAATGGGCAGCAAACATCGAACTAGACGGCAAATGGATGAATCAGTTACAACTAAATGATGTAAATAGGTGAGAAAAACCATGATCAGCGAATTGAGATCCATCACCACCTTCGTGCGCACGGTGGAACTGGGCAGCCTTAGCAAGGCCGCCGAGGCCCAGCAGATCTCCCCTCAGGCTGCCAGCAAGGCACTGAGGCAACTGGAGACATATCTCGGGGTGCGTCTGTTTCATCGCACCACCCGCAGCATGTCGTTGACCGAAGAGGGCATGCGTTTTCTGGAGGCCGCCCAACCCGCCCTGCTCGGGCTGCAACAGGCGCTGTCGACCGCGAGGCAGACCCGGGAGGCATTCGCAGGCCCTCTGCGGATCGTGGGGCCGCGCTCGGTCACGCAGATGATCATCGGCCCAGTGCTGGACGAGTACTGCCGACTCTACCCAGAGGTTCAGCCCGATGTGCAACTCGATGACCGCATCGGCAACTGGGTAGAGGAGCGCGTCGATGTAGGCTTTAGGATCGGTCTGTCGCCACAGGATGGACTGATCGCACGCCGCCTGTTTCCCTTGCAGCTCATCATCTGCGCCTCCCCCACTTATCTGCGCAAACATGGGGTGCCGCACACGCTACACGATCTCGGCGTGCACCGCTGCAGCGTGTTTCGTCATGCCGGCACCGGCCACCTTATTCCTTGGCATGTCAAGGTTGGGGAAAGCATGCAGGATCAACCCGTTCGTCCGGCGATCTCCACCAATGACGAGACGGTGGAGCTGGGCGCCGTGCTGGCGGGGGAAGTGATAGGCCAGATCGCCGGGCCGACGGCAGCTACGCACATTCGGGCCGGTCGCTTGGTGCCCCTGCTGCTCGACCACATGACCGACATATACAGCCTGTTTCTCTACTACGGCAGCCGCGCGGCCCAACCGGCTCGGGTACGCCGCTTCATCGATCTGGCCGTCGAGCGCCTCACCGACAACCCGGCGTTTGTGCTCGGTGCCGAGGAGCTGCGCCTTGCTCATATCAACGGAAAATCTTCGCTAGGGCTGTCGTCCTACGTCCCCGTGCTGAGTAGGTAGGACTTGCAGCTCCGTGTCACCGGTTTGACCACCACAGCTCCCCCCGGTTGCGCTGACGCGCAACGCACAGTGCCCGGCACACTATGCAAAAAGGGAGGCAAATGCCTCCCTTTCACCTATTTACCGGTCATCCCGTGTCGGGATGGGCCAGAGACTGATCAGGCAATCAGCTTGTCATCGCTAAAGCCGAAGCCACGCAGACCCACCACATGCACATGCTCGTGCTTGCCCTGCACTTTACGGATGAGCTTGTAGGTGGTGCCCTTCTCGGGGCTGATGTTCTCCGGCGCGGCGATAAGCAGCTGCATATCCTGCCGCTCGAACAGGGTGGCGATGGATTTGCCATCCAGACGAGCCGCTTCGTCGAGGAACAACAGACGGCACGGGGCGATATCCTTGCCGCGCAGACGGCGGGACTCCTCCTCCCAGCTGATCAGCACCATCAGCAGGATAGCCTGACCGGTACCGATCGCCTCGCCGGTGGAGAGCGCACCGCTCTCGGCCCGCAGCCAGCCATCGGCCCCGCGCTGCACCTCGATCTCCAGCTCCAGATAGTTGCGATAGTCGAGCAGCACACCGCCCATCACCTGATAGCTGCGATCCCCCTGCTCTACTTGCGGGTTCAGGCGCTGGAACAGCTTGGCCATCGCCTCGGAGAAGCTGAGCTCCTTGTCGGCGAACAGATCGTTGTGCATGGCGGTTTGATCGGCCAGCGCCGTCAGCAGACGGGGGTGGGCCTCGCGGATATTGACGTTGAGGCGCACCCCGCGCACCAGACCGAAGGCTATGTTCTGCAAGCCCTGGTTGAGCACCCGGATGCGGTTCTGCTCGCGGTGGATGATGTTGGTGATCTTGGCCGCCACCTCGTGGGAGGAGAGCGACAGATGGGTTTCCCGCTGCTTAAGTTTGTCTGCCAGACGGGCCAGCTCGATCTCCATCTCCTCGATCGCCTCGACCGGATCATCGGAGCGGATGATGTCGTTGCGGATGCGATCCTTGAGGTAACGGTAAACCTGCACGTAGAAGGCGACCTTCTGCTCGGTGCTGCGGTTGCCCTCGGAGAGACGCAGCGCATCGCGCAAGGCCTCGTCGTGCGCCACCGCCACCACGACATCGGATGCCAGCGGCCACTATAGCATCGATACCCCGACGCTCGGCGACGGCGCCCATACCTTGACCGCCCAGGCCACCGGCCCCGCCGAGACCTCCCCCACGGCATCCTCGGCGCTCGATCTGACCATCGACACCGCAGCCACGGGGGCCGACGCGCGCCATCACGATGTCGCTGCGCCGGTCAGAACAGACGACTGCGCACACATCGCAGCTACGACGGACTCTGGCTCAACCCCGCCGGGCGAATCGCCGATCTCCGCCCATCTGGCTGCTACAGACGCGAACCACGATGCTGCAGCGGTGCCCCTCGTGGGCGAAGAGATTCATACAGCAACGACCGACACACTGATCTCGCACGATGCCAGCGGCGCGCTTGCGCCGGATGCACCACACTTGCCTGAGACTGTACATGAGCTCGTCGCGAGCGCGACGGAACTTGCCCCGCTGGCTTCGCCGCTGGATGATTACCTGCAGTATGCCGACACCTCGCATGATGCTGGTGTTGCGGGGGGGCACGACGAGACAGCCTCTTCCCCGCTTGGTGATTATCTGGCCGCCGCCGGCGTTGATGCCACTACGGCAACGACGATGGATGCCGCCGACCTGCCGCCGCTCGAGGTGCTGCTGACTGCAGGACAAGAGTTGCTCGAATCTCACGGTGTACCGGGCAGCGAGCATGACCCGGCAAGCCAGCCGGTCGATCTGCCGGCCGAGGTGGCGCCCGAACAGCACCACCAGCACCACTGATAGGCAAGGAATACTGGGGTAGGGCTGGGCAGTACACTCCAGCAGAGGTGATCGGTTCGGCATGTGTTTTTGACACAAGAAGTGCCGGTCAACAAACTGGGCAACAACCATAAAGGTGATGACATGAAGAAAAGACGTTTAATTGTAACGGTACTGACCGCCAGCCTGCTCTGTGCATTGCCGCCAGCCTTCGCAGCCGAAGGCATTCAGACCAAGGCGGTACAGTTCGTCAAGGGCAGTTCTTCGGCCAGCATCCAGGGCCGCATCAAGGGCGACCAAACCATCGATTACAGCCTGCGCGCCAAGGCCGGCCAGAGCATGAGTGTCTCGCTGAAGACCAGCAATGGCGCCAACTATTTCAATGTGCTGCCGCCTGGCAGCAACGACGAGGCCCTGTTTGTTGGCTCCAGCGACGGCAATGAATGGACCGGCGCCCTGCCAGCTGACGGCGAATACAAGGTACGCGTCTATCTGATGCGCAGCGCCGCGCGGCGCAATGAAACGGCAAACTACACCCTCACGGTAGGCATTACCGGCAAGCCAAAGGCAGTTGCTTTGGGCCAGGCACCAGCCAGCGATGCAATGGTTAAGGGGACTGGTTACCACGCCACCGGCCCGCTGCCGTGCCAGATGGGCAACGACAAGCCGATCCAGTGCGAATTCGGCGTCATCCGTGGCACGCCAGGCAACGCCGAGGTGCACATCACCCCACCGGGCGGCCTCAAGCGGGTGTTGACCTTCATGGGCGACAAGGTGACCACCAACCCCGGCGAGAAGGTCAAAGCCGTGAAGCAGGGCTACGACTGGTCAGTTGAAGTCAACGACTACGAGCACTACACCATCCCGGAAGCCGTCATCTCCGGCGGTTGATTTCCCGCACGGCTGCCGTCATCATTCCTGCTAAGGCGGCCGTAACTGGCTAGGGAAGGTGCGAACAAGTCCCTGATGTGAGATCATTAGCCCCACTTGGCACCAGGGATGAGGTTCAGCATGAGTCACCAGCTCACCTTCGCGGATAGCGAGTTCAATGGTAAACGCCGCAAAACCCGCAAAGAGATATTCTTGGCTCGAATGGACGCTTTGCTCCCATGGACAAGGATGCTGGAGGTCATCGAACCCGTCTATCCCAAAGCTGGTAACGGACGTCGTCCCTACCCACTCGATACTATGCTCCGCATTCACTGCATGCAGCAGTGGTATTTCGGCATGAAGGCTCATATCGGCGTTGATGCCAAGAGTGGCCTCACCCACAGCCTGGAGACCACGTCAGCCAACGAGCACGACCTCAATCAGGTGGGTAATCTGCTCCATGGTGAGGAAGAGTTTGTGTTCGCTGATGCCGGATATCAGGGGGCTGAAAATCGTGAAGAGCTGACCGATGTGAGGGCTCAATGGGCTATTGCCATGCGCCCTGGCAAACTTAAGGAACTCAAAAAGCATGCTCGTAAAAACAAGGGTGTAATTGATTTTGAGAGGCTCAAATCCAGCATCCGTGCAAAGGTGGAACATCCGTTCCGGCTCATCAAACGTCAGTTTGGCTTTGTGAAAGCGGTACAAGGGGCTTTGGAAGAACGACAACCAACTGGCGATGTTGTTTACGCTGGCGAACCTGTTTCGAGTGGACCAGATGATACGGGGATGGGATAGCGGCGTCCAAAACGAGAGCTGAACGTGTCAACGTCACTTGAACCAGTTGTTTAAAAATTAAGTTATTTTTGCAATCGGACTCGCCGCTTAAGGTCCTGTACATGAGTAAAAACTACAGGAACATGTCTCATATCTGCATCACTACCACGAATGAATTGATGCTTCCCAGCATATTACCCCACACATTCAGCGCAAAAAAACAATAGAAACATTGTCATATCATGCTCTTCATTAAATAATTTTGGCCATTATGTATTCATCAACATACTCACCATCGACCTTCATTGAATTTCGCTTTATTCCCTCTATCTCAAAGCCGCAAGCATGATAAAGAGCGCAAGCGCGAGCATTGTGACACATGACACTCAACTCCATGCGGGTAAAAGCATGGACTGTGGCCCACTCTTCCAGCGCAGAAAACAACTTTTTACCAAATCCCTGTCCGGTTGTGGATTGTTGAATACCGATAACACAATACAAGACATGTTTGTTGCGATTTGCTGGTTGACCAATGCCGACAATAAAGCCTGCAATCTCATCGTACTCTGCCAGTACCAGCATGACTTTGTTATTTGCATCGACAAACGAAGCCAATATTTGAGCTTGCTCAACCTCTGTCGTAGTGCGCTCTCCCGGCTCATAGAGCATAAAGGTTGTTTCACTGTCGAGTCTGTTCATTAACACCAAGACATTATGTGCATCAGATACACATGCTTTTCTCACTTCCATATGATGGCCTCAGATTTAATAATTAATGTCAAGTTACGCACATATTTATGAAGGTTTATCGCTTTTATATCATCTGAAGTTCTCCACCTCCAGTTGTTCGATATTAAAGAACCTCAACCTTTACCTTGATAATCCCGTCGCGAATATTGCCGATGGCGCTAAAGGCCGATTTGGAGAGATCGATAATACGCCCGCGTTTAAAGGCAACGCGGTCATTAACCTTGACCACTACGCTCTTGCCATTGGCGAGGTTGGTGACCCGTACCATAGAGCCAAAGGGCAACTCCATATGGGCGGCGCTATTGAGGTTGTTGCGATAGGGCTCGCCGCTGGCGGTCTTTTTGCCGTGATAACGGTCGGCATAATAGCTGGCATAACCGGTCTCGCTATAGCCGCGCCAGCTGCCGCCGTGACTCTCGTCATAACGGCTGCTACAGGCCGCCAGCAGCAGGCAAAGAGATAACAGCAGCCCTTTCTTGATATATTGCACCTTTCCCCTCTCCTCTCTTCTTTTCGCTATGCGCAATTTTTCTTCTTCGATACGGCCGGTGACGCTGGCGACACGCTTGCAGGCGGGAGACCTCACCTTGCCATAGCTCCAAGGCACTCGCCTTGTTACTCGCCATGTTGCCATGCAGCAGCGACGGTTCGGCTACTTTGCCATATCTTCCATGTAAAAAGGGAGGCAAATGCCTCCCTTTCAACTAGTTACCGGTCATCCCGTGTCGGGATGGGCCAGAGACTGATCAGGCAATCAGCTTGTCATCGCTAAATCCAAAGCCGCGCAGACCCACCACATGCACATGCTCGTGCTTGCCCTGCACCTTGCGGATGAGCTTGTAGGTGGTGCCCTTCTCGGGGCTGATGTTCTCGGGCGCGGCGATAAGCAGCTGCATATCCTGCCGCTCGCACAGCTCGAACAGGGTGGCGATGGATTTGCCATCCAGACGGGCCGCTTCATCGAGGAACAGCAAGCGGCAGGGGGCGATATCCTTGCCGCGCAGACGACGGGACTCCTCCTCCCAGCTGATCAGCACCATCAGCAAGATGGCCTGACCGGTACCGATTGCCTCGCCGGTGGAGAGCGCACCGCTCTCGGCACGCAGCCAGCCATCGGCCCCGCGCTGCACCTCGATCTCCAGCTCCAGATAGTTGCGATAGTCGAGCAGCACGTCGCCCATCACCTGATAGCTGCGATCTCCCTGCTCGATCTGCGGGTTCAGGCGCTGGAACAGCTTGGCCATCGCCTCGGAGAAGCTGAGCTCCTTGTCGGCGAACAGATCGTTGTGCATGGCAGTTTGATCGGCCAGCGCCGTCAGCAGACGGGTATGGGCCTCGCGGATATTGACGTTGAGGCGCACCCCGCGCACCAGACCGAAGGCGATGTTCTGCAAGCCCTGGTTGAGCACCCTGATGCGGTTCTGCTCGCGGCGGATGATGTTGGTGATCTTGGCCGCCACCTCATGGGAGGAGAGCGACAGATGGGTTTCCCGCTGCTTGAGTTCGTCTGCCAGACGGGCCAGCTCGATCTCCATCTCCTCGATCGCTTCGACCGGATCATCGGAGCGGATGATGTCGTTACGGATGCGATCTTTGAGGTAACGGTAGACCTGCACGTAGAAAGCGACCTTCTGCTCGGTGCTGCGGTTGCCCTCGGAGAGACGCAGCGCATCGCGCAAGGCCTCGTCGTGCGCCACCGCCACCCGCAGGGCGCCGAGGGCCTTGTCCGACATGGAGCGCAGCTCGTCGCTGTCAAGGTACGCCAGCTCGCGCTTGTTGAGGCGCTTCTCGACGTCGGTCTCCCGCGCCAGCCGCACCACCCGCGACCAGCTCGCCTTGTGAGCCACCAGAGATTTACGGGCGCTGTAGTAATCCTTGCCTTCCAGCTTGAGACGACCGCCAAGGGATTCGATCTCGCGCTTGGTGACCTGCAACTGGGCCTCGGCGCTGGTGCGACGAGAACGGGTGCGGATCAGCAGCTCTTCAATCTCTTTCTTGTGGGCGCGCGCCTTCTCTTCCATATCGTCAGAGAGGGTCAGGCCCATGGCCGCCAGCTCCTGCTCGAACTCGGTCAGGGTCTGGCGCTTGGCCGACGCGCTGGAATCGAGCGCGGTGCGCAGCTGCAACGCCTCGGTGTGGCGCTGGGCAATCTGCTTGTGCTGTTCAGCGGCGGTGCGGGCCGCCAGCTCGGCCGCTTTCAGCTTCTCTTTGAGTCGTTCGCTCATCTCGGACGCCTTGCCCAGCAGGTCTTGCGCATCCTGATAGGCAAAGTGCGGCAGACGGGCCACCAGCTGATCGAGGGCGTAGCAACGGCGCTTCTGCTCAGCCAGCAGATCGCTCACCTCGTCATAAGCGGCCTGCAGCGCGGCCAGATCCTGCGGATCCTGACGCAGCACCTGCACCATGGTTTCCAGTTTTTCCAGCGCCTTGCCGTGTTTGGCGATAAAGGCTTCGGCCTGTTTCAGTGCTTCCACATCGGCGTGAGCCGCCTCGAGGCGGGCGGCCAGGTCTGCCTCGGCAAAGAGGTGGGCAAAGGGCAGCATCCCCTGCACCAGCTGGATATGGCGGGTCAGCTGGGCGGCGGCCGCTTTGGCATCACTCAGCTGTTTGTCGCACTCGCCGATGGCACCTTGCAGCGCGCGCAGTTCGGCCTGTTTGGCCTGCACTTCGGCTTCAGGGTCGGGGCGGAAGGCGATATCCAGATGCTGGCCGATAAAGTCGCGGAAGTGACCGTAGAGACGGTGGTACTTCTGCTGCTCGAAGGCGGCCTTGGCGTAACCCTCGATGAGACCTTCGCGTTCAAGGTCGAGCTGCTCGATCCGCTTTTCCCGGGCGGCGCGACCAAACAGCGGCAGCTCGGGGTAGCGGGAGAAGCGTACCTGACGCTTGCTGGTGCGCACCAACACGGCGTCTCCCAGCTCGTCGGCTTCCACCAGGTCCTCGTCAAAGGAGTCGGGGTTGCCCTGAATCAGGTAAATATCTTCCGGGCAATCTTCCAGCTTTTTCAGCCGCTCGATGGCGCCTTCAAGGTCGAGCACCACCAGGGCGCTGCGAGCCGGGCCGTAGAGCGCGGAGTAGTAAGGGGCATCGTCGATGGAGATGTCGTCATAAACATCGGAGAGCAGCACGCCCCCCACCTGCTCGGCGATGCGGGCAAGACGCGGATCCGCCTCGCCAGCCCCCAACTGCAGGTTGCGAATTTGCAGCTCCAGCGCCTGTTTCTGCGCCGCGATGCGGTTGCTCTCCTGCTCGAGCTCGCGCTCCTTGTCGAGCACTGTCTGCATACCGGCCGAAAGCTCTTCGGCGGTGGCGAGCGGCAAACCGCTCTGCTCGCGCAGCTGCTCGAGCTTTTCAAAGGATTTCAGCCAGCGCGGAGCCAGCTTGGTGAGCTCCGCAATATCGCGACCCAGCTGGGCACCCTGATGCTCGAGGCTGGCGCGGCGCTGGTTCACCTCGGCCTGCTGCTCGGAGAGCTCCTCCTGACGGGTGCGCTGGGCTTCGAGGAAGATCTCCAGCTCATCCTGGCTGGCAATCAGCTGGCCAGAGGCCTGCTGCAGCTCGTCACGCAGCTTGAAGAGACTCTTCTGGCTTTCACTCTCTTTCTCGAGGCGAGCCAGCGCGGCACGCAGCCCCTGCCCCTGGGCAATGCGGGCCTTGTCTTCGATGTGACGCTTGAGCAGCGCCTGCGCGGTAGGCCAGGCGGCCTCGCGCACTGTTTCGGGGGCGATACTGAGTAGCAGCGCCAGCGCCGCTTCGTGCTCGGCCACCGCTGCCTTGGCCAGCGCCAGTTGCTGCTCGGCCCCCAGCACCCGGCTGGTGAGGCTCTGCTCGGCGCTGCGGAACTGGTGCAGGGTGTCGCTCGCCTGTTCGGCGGTCAGCCCCGGCAGCTCGCACTGCTCGCGGGCATTTTCCAGCGCCTGCACCGCCTGACGGTACTGGATGGCGCGGGTCTGCTGAATATCCAGCGCCTGCTGGTAGTCGGCCAGCTGGGTCTTGAGGCTGTCGACTTCTGCCTGTGCCAACTCCTTGCGCTCCTCCACCTCCAGCAGCTGGCCGTGGATCTCCTCCACGATCGCCTGCTGTTGCTCCAGCTTGTCGACCAGCTCCGCCAGATCGGCGCGATACATCTCGATCTTCTTCTGCAAGCTGACGGCAGCCATCACCTTGGCCAGGTGCTCGGCGGCAGACTCCAGCTCGTCGGTCAGCAACTTCTCACGGTTGGTGAGCTGCTCCACCTCGTCGGCCAGATAGATGGCGCGCTGCTTCTCTTCGGCCAGCAGGCGACGCTTGCCAGCCAGCTCCTGGCGGGCCTTGAGGGCCAGCTCGGAGAGACGGTTCTTCTCGGCGGCGTTGCGCACATAGTCGGCCGCCACATAGTGGGTGGTCTCGGTAATGAGGTTCTTGAACAGATCCCGCTGACCCTGGGTCTCTTTTATGGCCTCCAGCGTGCGGCGGTTTTCATAGATGGCCGCCTCCATATCTGCAAACGCCTTGCGCACCCCGGAGTTCTCCGGCAGCAGGTATTCACGTAAGGAGCGGCTGATGGACGAGGAGATACCGCCGTAGAGGGAGGCTTCAATCAGACGATAGAACTTGCCGCGATCCTTCTGGTCGCGCAACTTCTTCGGGGTAATACCGAACTCGAACATGAAGTTGTGATAGTCGGTCACCGTATTGAATTTGGCGACCTTCATGGCCCCCAGCTCGGCGGCCGCCCCTTTCAGATCGGCAAAGGCGCGCACCCGCCCCTTGCCGTCATCGAGTTTTTCCAGCAGCAGATCGGTGGGTTGCAGCTGCTCTGGCACATCCACCAGCGCGAACGGGGTGATGTTGACCTTGTTGTCACGGTTGGCCACCTGCTCCAAGTGGACGCCGACCCAGATCCGCTGTTCGCGGCTGTTCATCACTTCCAGCAGGGAATAGCAGTGGCCGCGCTGCAGCTTGCCGTAGAGCCCCTTGTCACGGGAGGCACTGCTGGAGCCCGCTTCCGTGGTATTGCGGAAATGGAGTAGCGACTGGTCGGGAATGAGCGCCGCAATAAAGGCCGCCATGGTGGTGGACTTGCCCGCACCGTTGCCGCCAGAGAGAGTGGTGACCAGCTGGTCGAGATCGAAGGTTCGGGCGAAGAAGCCGTTCCAGTTGACCATGGTCAGGGATTTGAACTTGCCTCGCACTGTTTATACCTCCAGATCCAGTTGTTCTTCATCGAGGTCCGCCTCGATATCGTCAAACAGCGAATCGCTGCTCGGCATCTCGTCGTCGTGGAAGATAGCTTCACCTTCCTGGATCATCCGCAGCTGGACGGCGCGCGGATCTTCATCGGAGCGCACGTCGGCGGCGAAACGGAACACCGATTCGTTGACCCGGAATTTGTCGCTGTTGCCAAGGGCGGTGATCATGCCGAGGCGACGCAGGCGACGCATGGAGGTGCGGATCTTCTCCAAGAGCTTCTTCTTGTCGAGATCGGTACCGCCGGAGCGGCTGTTGACCATCCGCAGCAGTTGCTTCTCGTCAGCCAGGCTCAGTACCTCTTCTTGCAGCTCGCCCATGGCGAACACCCCTTCCGAGGCGAGGAGATCCGGGCTCAGGTAGAGGTAGCAGAGCACCTTGCCCACCAGCATATCGAGCTCGGAGAGCACAGTGGTGCCGATGTCGGCACTGGGACGAGGACGCAGGTAGAAAAAGCCTTCAGGCGCCTTGATCAGCTCCACCTGATAACGGCCATAGAAGATATCCAGCTCGTTGTGGTACTCCACCAGCGCCGAGTGCTGTTCGAAATCGTCGGCACTGATGTGACGGCCAGAGCGCAAGGCGGTGTCGATGCGCGGAAACAAGGGGTTGGCAATCGCCTCTGCGAGCCGCAGCGGCAAGGGAAACTCAGTATTGATCAATGACATAGGCCTGAACCTTGGATCCAGCTTGGTTAATGGGTTTCCATGCGGGTTGGCGGTGCAGCTCGCGCTCGCCGCTGGCATGGCCCAGGCGCACGGCCTGGTCGATCAGAAGACGCGCCACATCGAAATGGGCGTGAGCCGGGTAATCCAGCAGGTATTCCCGCAGCACATCGGCCAAGTCCAGCTGCTGGCCCTGCTCGGGATAGCGGGCCAGATAGCGCTCGATGCGCTCCGCCAGCTCCTGGTTGATGTCCACCATCTCCATGTACTCCATCTCGAGTGGCACCTCGCCGGTTACCTCCTCATCGTGGATGGCGATGGTCTCGTCGCGCAGCTCCAGCAGACGAGGCTCCTCGGCAATGCGCAGCAGCCAGTTGTGCTGTTCGAAGTTGCGGATGGAATCGCGCAGCCGCTGGCTGAAGGCGCGGTTCTTGTCCATGTCGATGGCGTTGCGAATGAACTTGTGGACGTGTCTGTCGTAGCGGGACCAGAGCTCGATGCACTGCTGGCCCCAGCTGGTGATAACGTCAAGACGACCTTGCAAGGCGTGAGTCAGCTCCTCAACGTGGAACAGATCGTCGCGCCCTTGCGCTGCTTCCTGAATGTTGAGTAGCCCCGCCTGCAAGCGGTGGCCGGCGGCGTCCAGGGTATCCTGCAGCTCGCGCAGGGTCTGGCCGGTTTCGTGCAGCAGTTTTTCGCAGCTGTGGATGGCATCGACCCAGTTCTGGGTCAGCAGGGCCGCGATCTCGCTCTTGACCTGATTCTGCTGCTCATCCATGGCGCGCTGGGTGAGATCGATGCGCCCCAGGGTCTCTTCCAGCGAGAAGGTGAGCCGTGGCAGCACCTCGGCGTCCCACTGCTCGCGGGTGTTGGTCTCGAGCGCCGCCTTGCGGGCGGTGTCGAGTTCGGCCGCCAAATGCTCAAGCAAGATGGAGAGCTTGATGGAGTCGACCTGACGCTGATCGAGAAAGAAGTCGACGATGCCGATCCCAAGACGCGACAGGCGATAGAGACTCTCCCCCGCCACCATGTCGGTGTTGAAGCGCGACAGCAACTGCTGGCGAATAAGGTCGTTGATGGCGTTGTTGGCGCGACCGGTGAGGGTCTCGTCCATCTGGCCAAAAGCATTGCTAACGTAGCCAAAGGCATCGTGCAGCGCCGCTTCTGACAAGTCCGACTCATCTTCGGACAGGGTCTTGATTGCAATCAGAAAGGCCAGCCGGTCGGTCGGCAGGCTTAGCGCCAACCCCTCCTGCCTGACCCACCCTACTATCTCCGGCAAAGAACGCTCGGGCAGGGTACGGGATGTACTCATCATGACGTTGTCATCTCGTTGTTGTAATTGAGCGCACAAACTTGCGCGCGGCTACATCCGGTAGCATCAAAAAATCACGTTATCCCGGGCATCAGCTGGCGGGTTTCTGCGCCATCACATGGATATAGCGGCCAAGGGCGACAAAAGGCTCCTGACGGCAATATTGCTGCTCCATGGCCAGCAGATCGTCGAACTTTTCGACCTGATCCTGCTTGTGACGCATATAGTCGTGGATCACCCGCACCCCGGTCTTGCCGATGATCTTGAGTCCGCCTCGCCCAATCCAGTCATAAACCTGCTCCGGCAACTGCGGATTGGTGGGCGTGAGCGCGGTCTGGCGCTTCTTGCGCAGGCCCAGTCGCACATAGTCGAAATTGCCCACCACCAGACTCTGGAACAGCAGGCCATGACGGTTGTAGAAAAGCAGCGACAGTATGCCCCCGGCATTGACGAAAGGGAACAGACCCAGCAAGGTCTGGCGCGGCTCGGCGAGCCACTCCAGTACCGCGTGGCAGAGCACCAGATCAAAGGTGCCGGTCACATGCTGCTTCAGCTCCTGAATGGGACAATGGATAAGACGAATACTGTCTTCCAGCCCCTTCTTGGCGATCTGGCTGCGGGCCAGATCCAACATCTCGGCGGAGAGATCACACAACTCCACCTGATGGCCCATGGCCGCCAGCTTCTGGGCGAAATAGCCAAAACCGCCCCCCGCATCGAGGATGCGCAACGGCCGATTGCCAAGGCGAGCCAGGCAGGCTTCGATGTCGCTCCAGACCACGGTGGTGCGAATGCGCCCCTTGGTGGAGTCGTAAATGTTGCGGGCGAACTTGTCGGCGCGCCCATCAAAACTCTGATCGTGCTTCAAGAAGAAACTCAACGTTAGCGCCACAGGGTGGTGGCCATCCCCAAAAAGAGGGTTATTCTGTCACATCCCGAATTTGCTGAAAACTCAAGGAAGTGTCTGCCGTGTTTGTGCTCAAAAAGTGGCTGGGTCAGCTGCTGATGCCGCTCCCCCTCTCCCTCTCCCTGCTGCTGGTCGCCTTGCTGCTGCTCTGGTTTACCCGTTTTCAGAAAACCGGAAAGCTGCTGGCCACCCTCTCGCTGCTGATTGTGGCGCTGATGGGGATGCGGCCGGTGAGCTATGAACTGGCCCGCGGGCTGGAGCAGACCTACCCGCCGTTCAAAGTGAGTCAGCACCCCAACATCGACGCCATCGTGGTGCTCGGCAACGGCCATGTCAGCGATCCGGCAGTGCCCGAGCGTTCCTGGCAGAACAATATCGCCCTGGCCCGCACTCTCGAAGGGGTGCGTCTCGCCCAGGCCTATCCCGAAGCCGAGCTGATCTTTTCGGGTTATGTGTCGGGTGATCCCCTCTCCAACGCCGAGGTCAACGCCAGGATGGCGATAAGTCTCGGCATTCCCCGCGCGCGGATGACGTTGTTTGAAAACAACAAAGACACTCATGACGAAGCGGTCAGTATCAGTCGCCATCTCAAGGGAAAAGAGGTGGCATTGGTCAGTTCTGCCACCCATTTGCCCCGGGCCATGGCCCTCTATCAGGGTCAGGGACTCAACGCCGTGCCGGCCCCCACCGACTACACTGCCAAGCAGAGCCAGGTACCTCAGCCGCTCTACAGTTATTTACCCAAAGGGCGTTATTTGATGTATTCCGAAGCTGCCATCCACGAATGGATTGGCGTATGGTGGGCTCGCTTGCGGGGGCAGGTTAACGAATGAGCGATCAAGCGTTTCATTCCTGATTTGGATCAGGAAAGCGAAAAAAAATTACGTCATTTGCCGCCGGGTCAGCTATCTTGGGCTCGGTTCAATTCATATAATATCGCGCAATCAAATGCCTAGGAGAGATACAAGATGAGACAGCACCTGGTAATGGGTAACTGGAAACTGAACGGCACCAAAGCTTCTGTTGAAGCTCTGATCAAAGGACTGACCCCGGCTGCTGCCGCTCATCCTTCTGTGCAAGTCGCCGTCTGCCCGCCGGTTATCTTTTTGGGTCTGGTTGAGCAACTGACCACTGGCAGCAAGATTGCCTACGGTGCCCAGAATGCTGACGTTCACGAGTCTGGCGCCTTCACCGGCGAAAACGCCCCCTCCATGCTGAAAGCCTTCGGTTGCACCTACTCCCTGGTCGGCCACAGCGAGCGTCGCACCCTGCACGCAGAGACTGACGACGTGGTTGCAGCCAAGTACGAAGCGATCCAGAAAGGCGGCCTGATCCCGGTTCTGTGCATCGGTGAAACTCTGGAGCAGTTCGAAGCCGGCGTGACCAAGAACGTGGTTGAGACCCAGCTGAAAGCCGTTATCGACCGTTGCGGCATCGCCTCCTTCAACAACGCTGTTGTTGCTTATGAGCCGGTATGGGCCATCGGTACTGGCAAGACTGCCACTCCGGAGATCGCTCAGTCCGTTCACGCTCACATCCGTCAGTACCTGGCCGGTTTCGATGGCGCCGTTGCTGCTAAAGTACAGATCCTGTACGGCGGTTCCGTCACTGGTGCCACTGCAGCCGATTTGTTCGGTCAGCCGGACATCGACGGTGGCTTGGTCGGTGGTGCTTCCCTGAAAGTGGACGACTTCTCCCAGATCATCGCTGGCGCGGCCAAGTAATCGGCGGCCATGGAGGGGGCGCTTGTCCCCTCCTGCATATCGCTTTTCCTATGGCAGCCCCCGCATCCCATATGAAAGCCGATATAGTAAAAGTGGCTTGTCTATTTAAACATTCGTATTTGACAACTCAGATCCAGAGGCACTCATGACCAAACAAATCAAACGTATTGGTGTTTTGACCAGTGGTGGCGACGCACCCGGTATGAACGCAGCCATTCGCGCCGTGGTTCGCGCCGGTTTGCATCATGGCCTGGAAGTTTACGGTATTTATGATGGCTACCTCGGCCTGCACCAGGATCGCATCGTCAAGCTGGAGCGTCACAGCGTCTCCGATGTGGTGAACCGTGGTGGTACGTTCCTGGGTTCTGCCCGTTTCCCCGCTTTCAAAGATCCGGCCGTGCGTGCCGAAGCGATCGAAAACCTGAAAAAGCACGGTATCGATGCGCTGGTGGTGATCGGGGGTGACGGCTCCTACATGGGTGCCAAGAAGCTGACCGAAGAGGGTTTCCCCTGCATCGGCCTGCCGGGCACCATTGACAACGACATCGCTGGTACCGACTTCACCATCGGTTTTGATACCGCGCTGAACGTGGTCGTTGACGCCATCGACCGTCTGCGCGACACCTGCAGCTCCCACCACCGTATCTCCGTGGTCGAGATCATGGGCCGCCACTGTGGCGATCTGGCCATGTCTGCCGCCGTCGCTGGCGGTGCCGAGTACGTGATCGTGCCGGAAGTGGCTTTTGACAAAGATAAGCTGCTGCAACAGATCAAAGAAGGTGAAGTAAAGGGCAAGAAACACGCCATCATCACCATCTGCGAGCACGTTACCGACGTGAACGCCCTGGCGAAAGACATCGAAGCCCTGACCGGTCGTGAAACCCGCGCCACCATCCTGGGTCACATCCAGCGTGGCGGTGCCCCGACTGCCCGTGACCGCATCATGTCCAGCCGTATGGGTGCCTTTGCTGTCGAGCAGCTGCTGGCTGGCCAGGGTGGTCGCTGTGTCGGCATTCAGGGTAACGACATGGTGCATCACGACATCATCGACTGTATCGAGAACCTGAAACGTCCGTTCAATCAGGAACTGTACGATCTCTCCACCACCCTGTTCTAAGCCACGCGGCTTGTTACCGGTTGTTGATAAAAAAACCCTCCATCGGAGGGTTTTTTATCTCTCACGCAAGCGGGTGCATCGGCACTGTGTACAACTCTCACCATGCTGGCGGCCCTCAATCCCAGCCCTTGCGCCGTCGCACTGATCGCTAGCATCAACCGACACCTGCCTAGCAGCACTGTTTCTGCAATGTCCTGGCTGCTTTATCTCCGTTGGATCCGGCTTGCAATGGCCTCCGTGGACCCTGAGGCGAGCTTGTTTGACATCCCTGTCCCTGCGTGTGTATCTCCACCTTGTAGACGATATTCAGAATTGCATCTCTCGTTGATGCCTTGTCGTTTATCGACCGACCGGGGCAATCGGTGGTGATAAAACAGCCAACAGCCAATCCTTATCCCCCCAATGCGTGGCTCCCCCGCCTGTCAATCGGTGTATTACTGTAAAAATTCAGAGACTTCGTCCTGATAAAGTCACGGTGTAACGAGGGTTGGTGACTAGATTTACTCCGCCGACTTTTTTTGGATGAGCTATCTGCATCAGGTATCGTCAAATCATGTCCTGATACACTTTTTATGGCCACCAAGACACCTTTATGAAGGAGATAATTTATAAAGCACTAACGAGGCCCCATATAAACCCCACCAAAAAACCACCAAACAAAACGTAAGACACTGAATTTAAATAAAATAAATTAAAATACTGGATATAATATGCGTAGCCTGCCTCAACGGACGATAAAAACCGCACAATGTGACAGAAATAGCCATTTCAACCATTTGAACGAGAAATGACACCATTTTATCAACTCTAACCTTGTTTTAGTCCCTTATTATGGTATTTTGACAACATCAACCAACAACTTAGGGAGAGAAAAATGAAAGAGTTTGTCGTCACTGCCGTTTTCACGGTGTTTTTCACCCTGGTTGCTGTCTCTCTGCCCTCACTGTCACAGTTCTGAGCCGGATAGAGAGGCATCAATCCGGACCGCCCCTCTTTGACATGTCTGTTTAATCGCCACTGAGTGGCGTTTATCAATAACAATGTCGAGATGGACAACATAGATATGATTTCATCACGTTGACGCTGTTTCTTTCGCACAAGGGTGTAACCAGGATGGTTTAACCACACTCTGTTTGGCCTGATGGAGTAAAACCAGTAGCAGATCATATCCAGGGGGAGCCAGGTTCCCCTTTTTGTTACCCGCCATTTTGCAACCACCTCACCCGGCAGCCACTACAACAACCACCGTCAGCAGCCTGTTAAAACCCCTTTCCCCTGCCTGTTCAACAGATACAAAAAAGCCCCCACCATCATGGCAGGGGCTCGCGTTACGCCGTTTCAGCTCAAGGTTGTCTTGCTCAGCTCAAGCGGTTATGCCTTGTTCCAACGCTGTGGGTCATATTCCGGGCTAAAGCGGTCAACAATGACGGCGCAGGCTGCATCGCCGGTGATATTGAGGGAGGTGCGGATCATGTCGAACAGACGATCCAGCGCAAACAGCAGCGGCAGTCCTTCGATGGGGATCCCGGCCGCAAGCAGCACGGCAACCACCAGGAAGCTTGGGCCCGGCACACCGGCCTGACCAATCGCGCCCAGAGTGGAGGTCACAATGATGGCCGCCCAGGCACCGAGGCTCAAATCGATGTTGTAAACCTGTGCGAAGAAGATGGCGACCAGACCGTAATAGATGGCGTTGCCGCTCATATTGATGGTGGCCCCCAGCGGCAGCACGAAGGAAGCAGTCGCGTTGGTCACTTTCAGATCATGCTCACAGGTCTCCATATTGACCGGCAGGGTCGCCATGGAAGAGGCGGTGGAGAAGGCTACGATCTGCGGTTTCTTCATGGCCGAGAAGTACTTGCGTACCGGCGTATTGGAGAAGAGTGCCACCAGCAGCGGATAGACCACAAAACCGAAGAGCAGGATGGCAGCCACATAGACCACGAACAGCTTGAGCACCAGGGTCAGCACATCGAAGCCATAGGTACCGATGGCTTCAGCCATCAGACCGAACACCCCGAGTGGCGCGATGATCATCACCTTGTTGATCATCCATACGAAGGCATCTACCAGAGTATTTAGCCCATCGACCAGCGGCTTGGCCCGCTCGCGCGGCTGTTTGGCCAGCGCAATGCCGAGGAACATGCAGAACACCAGGATCTGCAGGATGTTGGCTTCGTTGAGGGAGTTGAAGACGTTGGTGGGGATCATGCCAAGCAGGGTGGCAACTGCATCCGGCAACGCCCCTTTATCGGCGTAGTCACCGCCAAACATGGAGGCGACGGAAGCGAAATCGACCCCGACGCCTGGCTTGAAAACTTGTCCCATCACCAGTGCCAGTAGCACCGCCAGGGCTGATGTACCAAGAAAGAAAGCCAGCGTCGCTGCGCCGATCTTGCCCGCGGCGGGGCTAGCGCCCAGATTGGCAGCGCCCGAGAGGATGGCAACCGCCACCAGGGGGATCACCAGCATCTTGATCAGCTGGATAAACAGGGTACCGAGCGGTGCAAACACGGTGGCTTGTTCACCCATGAACGCCCCGACCACTGCGCCCAGTACCATGGCGACCACAACCTGGAAGCCGATGTTTTTAATGAGACCTTTAGTTAACACAATATGTTCCTTTGTATCGAAAAATTCACACTTTCCCAGTGCGGTTAACCGAACAGTAGAATAAGCAGCTGCCTACCCCCCTATTTATGGGTGTTATCTCACATTTAATCGCTGTTTTAAATCAGCAAATCGTCAACCACGACTATTAACAAATTTGCGAAAAACTGCAGATTCAATGCGGCCTCGGCAATTTTTACCTCATGTTCCATGACAACTGACAAAAAATTGTGCTAGTTTGGTTGCGCTAACGTACACACAGGGATGTAAAGATGCTGAAAGTTAACGAGTATTTCGACGGAAATGTAAAATCCATCGGTTTTGAGCAAAAAGGTGAGAAATCCACCGTTGGAGTGATGAACGCCGGTGACTATCTGTTCAACACCGCCGCCCCCGAGCGGATGACGGTGATCAAGGGCGCTCTTACTATCCAGTTGGCTGATGAAGATGAATGGCACACCTACAGCCAAGGTGAATTCTTCCTGGTGGCGGGTCACTCCTCCTTCAAGCTGGAAGTGAAAACCCCCACTGCCTATCTGTGTGAGTTTCTCGACTGATCCAGCCGGTTGAAGGGGATCAGCCCCTTCAACCTTCCCGGGCAACCGCCTGCCACTTTATCTGTGTCCATGTCACAGCACGGCACATCCCCGCTTTCCATCCACGGCAAAAAACCTAGAAT
This sequence comes from Aeromonas veronii, assembly GCA_041319085.1. Lineage (NCBI taxonomy): Bacteria > Pseudomonadati > Pseudomonadota > Gammaproteobacteria > Aeromonadales > Aeromonadaceae > Aeromonas > Aeromonas veronii. Next base: position 2,182,116 of record CP101033.1, read on the forward strand.
AAACAGACATAAACCATCACCGGATTGATGTCATGATCAGCGTGTTTGACCTGTTTTCCATCGGAATTGGCCCCTCTTCCTCCCATACTGTCGGCCCCATGCGTGCCTCCTACGCCTTCGCCCAGCAGCTCAAGCAGCAAGGCCATCTGCCGCAGGTCACCCGGGTCGAAGTGGAGTGTTACGGCTCGCTGGGCCAGACCGGCAAAGGGCACGGCACCGGCAAGGCGATCATCCTTGGACTGGCCGGTTTTGAACCCGAATCGGTCGATATCGATGCCATTCCGGATCTGCTGGCCCAGGTAGACAAAGCGCAGAGCCTGCTGCTGGCCGGCCAGCAACCAAGCCACTTCCCCCGCAGCGGCGCCATCATCTTCAACCGTCGCAAGACCCTGCCAGCCCACACCAACGGCATGACCCTGCGCGCCTTTAGCGCCGGCAACGTCCTGCTGTTTAGCCAGACTTATTACTCCATCGGCGGCGGCTTCATCATCGAAGAGAGCCACTTCGCCACCGCCAAGGAGGACGCAGCCAAATCGGATGCCGAACACCCGGTCCCCTACCCGTTCGACAGCGGCGCCCAACTGCTGGCCCACTGTCAGGAGAGCGGCCTCTCTATTTCGGGGCTGATCCTTGCCAACGAACGGGTCTTTCGCAGTGATGAGCAGATAAAAGCGGGACTGCGCAAGATCTGGCAAGCGATGCAGGGCTGCGTCGAGCGGGGCTGCAAGAGTGAAGGCGTCTTGCCGGGCGGCCTCAAGGTACAGCGCCGTGCCCCGGGGCTGTTCCGCCAGCTCAGTTGCGAGACCAACTTCAACAAGGATCCGTTGATGGTGATGGAATGGGTCGACCTGTTTGCGCTTGCCGTCAATGAAGAGAACGCCGCCGGTGGGCGGGTGGTGACCGCCCCCACCAACGGCGCTGCGGGCATCATCCCGGCCGTACTGCACTACTACGATCGCTTCGTCCACAAGGTGGATGACGAGACGCTGGTGCGCTACTTCCTAACCGCCGCCGCCATCGGCATCTTATATAAGAAGAACGCCTCCCTCTCCGGCGCCGAAGTGGGCTGTCAGGGGGAAGTAGGGGTCGCCTGCTCCATGGCTGCCGGGGCGCTGACCGAACTGCTGGGCGGCAGCCCGGCCATGGTGGAAAATGCCGCCGAGATCGGCATGGAGCACAATCTCGGGCTAACCTGCGATCCCATCGGCGGGCTGGTGCAGGTGCCCTGCATCGAACGCAACGCCATGGGGGCGGTCAAGGCGATCAATGCCGCCCGCCTCGCCCTGCGCGGCACCGGCGAGCACAAGGTGTCGCTGGACAAGGTGATCAAGACCATGTGGGAGACCGGTAACGACATGAAAACCAAATACAAGGAGACGGCCCGGGGCGGCCTCGCCGTTAACATTACTGAATGTTAAAAAACCGCGATTGACTCCATTTAGTTACGAAATGCCCGGCATCGCCGGGTATTTTTATGGGCAAACGCTTAACAAAATGGATAAACACAAAAATAAATTTTATACTCGCGCCTCAAATTCAACAAAAATAGATCCATTTCAACTTTTTTTAGGCTCAGAGCCGTTACACTACGGTTATCTGCTTCTGTGACCAGCGCTGACAAGCGCGTTCCATGGATCTCCCGAATTTTTGTGAGTGGGCATGCCGCCCCCTTCTACCCTGAGGTAATAGTGACATGATCAGCGTTTTTGATATCTTCAAAATCGGTGTAGGCCCCTCCTCTTCCCACACTGTAGGCCCGATGAAAGCGGCCAAACAGTTTGTTGACGAGCTGCGTGCGGGCGGCAAGATCCGCGATATCACCCGGATCAATGTCGATGTCTACGGCTCCCTCTCCTGGACCGGCAAAGGCCACCATACCGACACCGCCATCATCATGGGCCTGGCTGGCAACCTGCCAGAAAACGTCGATATCGATGCGATCCCCGAGTTTATCTCCCGTGTTGAACAGACCGAACGCCTGCCGATCGGCCTGCACTGCCACACCGTCAGCTTCCCGCGCGATGCCATGGTATTCCATGACGAAGCCCTGCTGCTGCACGAAAACGGCATGAAGCTGAGCGCCCTGATCGAAGACGAAGTGGTTTACAGCAAGACCTACTACTCCATCGGTGGTGGTTTCATCGTTGACGAAGAGAACTTTGGCAAAGCTGACAACGGCGACATGTCCGTGCGCTATCCGTTCAAGAGCGCCGCTGAACTGGTTGCCCACTGCAGCCAGACCGGTCTCTCCATCTCCGCCCTGATGCTGGAGAACGAGAAGTGCTTCAACACCCCGGAAGAGATCTACAAGAAGTTCGGCAAGATCTGGAATACCATGCGCGAAGGTATCGAGCGCGGCTGCCGCACTGAAGGTGTCTTGGCCGGCCCGCTGCGCGTCCCCCGTCGTGCGGCTCCGCTCTACCGCCAGCTCAACACCAACGAGAACCTCTCCAACGATCCGATGAACATCGTTGACTGGGTCAACATGTTCGCCCTGGCAGTCAGTGAAGAGAATGCGGCCGGTGGCCGCGTGGTCACTGCTCCGACCAACGGTGCTGCCGGTATCATCCCGGCCGTTCTGGCCTACTACGACAAGTTCATCCAGCCGGTTGGCCGCGACGAGTATACCCGTTTTTATCTGGCTGCCGGTGCCGTCGGTATCCTCTACAAGATGAACGCCTCCATCTCCGGTGCCGAAGTGGGCTGCCAAGGTGAAGTGGGTGTCTCCTGCTCCATGGCCGCTGCCGGTCTGACCGAATTGATGGGCGGCAGCCCCGAGCATGTTTGTGAGGCCGCCGAAATCGGCATGGAGCACAACCTGGGTCTGACCTGTGATCCGGTTGCCGGTCAGGTACAGGTGCCTTGCATCGAGCGTAACGCCATCGCGGCCATGAAGGCGGTCAACGCCTCCCGCATGGCGCTGCGTCGCACCTCCCAGCCACGCGTCTCCCTGGATAAGGTGATCGAGACCATGTACATCACCGGCAAGGACATGGACTCCAAGTACCGTGAAACCTCCCGTGGTGGTCTGGCCATCAAGGTGATGCAGGTTGCTTGCGAATAAATAAGGGTTGCGACCCTCATCTGAAAAAGGCGGGATATCCCGCCTTTTTTATTGTCCAAATAGGATGCCGAACGCCTTATACCGGTCATTATCACGGCACTGCATCGCTGATACGCCACTGCGCTGCTGGTTGCCTTATCTGAATGCCTGCAGTGTGGCGGATGCAGATCTGCCTTCATAATGACAAAAAATTAATAGTAAAAACAGTCTGTTATGACATTTTTCCAGCCACAACACATCGTGCAGATTTTGTTCAGTGCAGGTTATCACCGCCCTCTTTGTCCCCTATTATCATACGCAACTCATCACACCGTGGAAACAAACAAGAGAGCCCAAGGAGTGAGTCGAAAATAATCGATGAATGAGCCAATAGCCGTTGAAATGTAACTGTTCACCCGCAGGGTATTGACAGGCAAATAATGATACGATCGTCTCTTGATCCACATTTGCTTCTTGTTTGATCCTGCCCATCAGGCAACCTTGTCTTCATGAACAGGAACAACACGCCTCCACCAGGATTGCCGCTCACGCTGGAGCAGGCCAATGAGCTGATTTACAAGCTACTCGACCGTATTGCCGAGCTGGAGGATCGCCTTAATCAACACAGCGGCAATTCATCCAAGCCGCCATCCAGCGATGGCGCAGCGGCCCCACGCTCTGAGCGCAAACGGCCTGCTTCTGGCAAGAAGCGGGGGCACAGCCCGGCCACAAGGGGAGCCGGCGCGAACTGCATCCCCATGATGCCCGGCTGACGACAACGGCTCACTATCCGGCGTCGGAGTGCCTCTGTTGCGGTGGCAACGTCTTGCCTCATGCCAAACCCTACCGCGTGCATCAGGTGTTTGAACTGCCCGAGGTAAGCTACTTCGTCACTGAGCATCGGCTGTTTCGGGGCACCTGCACTCACTGCGTGACCAGTGCCCAGGCTGAGCTGCCCGAGACGATCAGCAGCTGCCAGATGGGCACCCATTTACTCAGTTACATTGCCCTGCAAAGTGGCCAGTTCCATCAGAGCATCAGCCAGATACAGCAGCAGCTTAAACAGCACTTCGGCCTGACCTTCAGTCGCGGTGCCATCAGCGAGGCGCAGGGCCGGGTGAGCGCCATGCTCACCCCCACGCACCAGGCCATCAAGCGGCAGGTGCAGTCGGCAAGCCATATCCATGCCGATGAGACCCGGCACCAGCGCGGTGGCGAGCGGCGCTGGATGTGGTTGGCGCTGAGCAAGATTGCGGTCTGCTTCATGACCGCCTACGGGCGTGGTCAGGATGCCGCCAAGCGGTTGCTGGGTTCTGAACTCGATGGCGTGTTGGTGACAGATCAGTACGCCGGTTACCGCTTCATCGATGCCAGTCAGCGTCAGCTGTGCTGGGCCCATGTGGCGCGCAATGTGGCCGCAATAGCCGATAGCAGTGATGACGTTAATCAGCTAATCGGAGCCCGCCTGGTCCTGCTGGCAGACAGCGTGTTCAGGGCCAGGCACCGATGGGAAAACGGTCTGCTGAGCAAAGAGCGTTATCTGCGAAGGCTCAGGCGATACAGGCAAAACTGGCGCAAGCGGTTGGAATTGGGAGCGTTATGGTGCACCAAGCGTTACCGTGGGCGCTGTGAACTCTTGCTCCGGGATGACGAGATGCTGTGGCGGTTCATGAACGATGATGAGCTCGCCTTGACTAACAACGAGGCGGAGCGAGCCCTGCGCGGTTATGTGCTGTGGCGTAAGGGAAGCTTTGGCGTTTGGTCTCATCGAGGGGAACAATTTCGCCAGCGCATCCTGTCATTGGTGGAGACCGCCAAAAAACTGGGTCGTTGTCCTCAGGAGTGGTTGCGAGCAGTTGTTCGTGCTTGCATCGAGAAAACAGATTACCCCATTCCTGTCGAATTGTGTGTGTCAAGCCCCTGTCGGTGAACGCTTACGTTGAAATGGAGGATATGAGGGCACGCCACTCGCTATTTTTGTGAGCGCCAGCAAAGGTTGAGGATATGGTGTTGGGAGCAGATTGACTTTCTATTTAAACAGCGAAAAGTGAATATCCCCAAAGGTAGGGTTTAATTTGGCCAGATCCTGTCACGGGATTATCGCAAACCACCTCACCGGGGCCGGAATGCGTCATGCAGAGGCACCAAAAAATAGCCCCGCTCGGCAGAACGCACCACGGGGCTGGATATTCAGGATGGTTTTTTCAGGCTGGCCTTGTGCTGCTCCAGCAAATTCTCGGGCGGCGGCGGCACCTGCAGATAGAATCCCTGACTGGTCAGTGCGGCCATCACCTTGCCGACATCAGCCAGCCCCAAGGGCTTGGCCGGGTCCAGCTTGGTCATCAGCACCAGGTCGGGGCGCCCGAATGCGCTCAACAATGGCTCGGGAACGCGGGAGAAATCCTCTCTTTTTTCAACAAAAAGGTAGGTCTCGGCTTTTTTGCGACTTTTATAGACTGCACACAACATGGAAATTGATATAATCCGATGAGTTTATTGCCTCTGATGGGGGCAAACTATAACATCAGGAATTGAATAACAATAACGGATTACCGTCTCGGTTCGGGGAAGATTCATGGTTGAGCGCGATAACGAATTGAAAGGAACCACCTTCACTATTTCTGTGTTGCATCTCAGCGATGGCGAGCCTGAGCGGATACGTCAGTTGTTGGCCGAAAAAGTGGCCCGCGCCCCCTACTTTTTTAATTGTGCGCCGCTGGTGATCAATGTTTCCCGACTGGAACATATTCCCGATTTCGAACAGCTTAAGGAGCTGGTAGAGTCCGAAGAGTTTGTGCTGGTCGGCATCACGGGGGCACGCAGTGAAGAGATGAAGACAGCTGCCAAGGCGGTGGGACTGGCCGTGATGGCGTCAGGCAAGAGTCGCAAGAGCGAACCGCCCCCCGAGCCTGCGCCCCCTGTGGTGATCCCCGACCCCGAACCTGCCCCTTTGATCCCAAGCAAGATACATGTGGGACCAATTCGTTCCGGCCAGCAGATTTACGCCGCCGGCACCTCGCTGGTGGTGCTGGGTTCCGTCAGTGCGGGAGCCGAAGTCCTCGCCGACGACAGCATTCATATTTATGGCGCCCTGCGTGGCAGAGCCATTGCCGGCGCCCGGGGCAACACCCAGGCCCGGATCTATTGCCAGCAATTACAGGCCGAGCTGCTCTCCATTGCGGGCACATTCCAACTGAGCGATGCATTGCCGGCAGGCCTGATCCAGCAACCGGTACACATCCGGCTGGACAACGAACAACTCCGAATAGACCGTATCAAATAGAGTTACAAGGAAGCGAGAATGGCGCGAATCATAGTCGTTACATCGGGTAAAGGTGGCGTTGGCAAGACCACAACCAGTGCGGCCCTGAGCACTGGCTTAGCCCAGCGTGGTCACAAGACAGTGGTCATTGACTTTGACATCGGTCTGAGAAACCTGGATCTCATCATGGGCTGCGAGCGCCGCGTGGTGTATGACTTCGTCAACGTCATCAACGGGGAAGCAAACCTTAATCAGGCGCTGATCAAGGACAAACGCTCGGAAAACCTGTTTATCCTGCCCGCCTCCCAAACCCGGGACAAAGATGCCCTCACCCGTGAGGGGGTCGAGAAGATCCTGGATCAGCTGGCGGAGATGAAGTTCGACTACATCGTCTGCGACTCCCCGGCGGGGATCGAGGCAGGCGCGCTGATGGCGCTCTATTTTGCCGACGAGGCCATCGTCACCACCAACCCGGAAGTCTCTTCCGTGCGTGACTCCGACCGCATCCTTGGCATCCTGGCCTCCAAGTCCCGTCGTGCCGAGCGGGGTGAAGACCCCATCAAGGAGCACCTGCTACTGACCCGCTACTGCCCGACCCGCGTCAACCGCGGCGACATGCTGAGCGTGCAGGATGTGCAGGAGATCTTGGCCATCCCGCTGCTCGGGGTGATCCCGGAGTCCCAGGCGGTGCTGCGCGCCTCCAACTCCGGCGAACCAGTCATTCTGGACAAGGAGTCCGATGCCGGTCAGGCCTATGAAGATGCGGTGTCCCGCCTGTTGGGCGATGCCAAGGAATTTCGTTTTCTGGAAGAAGAGAAGAAGGGCTTCTTTAGCCGACTGTTCGGGAGTTAAACATGTCATTATTGGATTATTTTCGTTCCAACAAGAAACAGAACACCGCACAACTGGCCAAAGAGCGGTTGCAAATCATTGTTGCTCACGAGCGTTCATCCAGAGGGGGGCCGGATTACCTGCCCCAGCTCAAGCAGGATATCCTCGATGTGATCCGCAAATACGTCAACATTGATCCGGAGAAGATAACCGTCCAACTGGATCAGAAGAGTGATGAGCTGTCGGTACTGGAGCTCAACATCACCTTCGCCGATGACAAGAAGGGATGAGCTGACGCCCTATGCGTGACCCCTTGCCCCAATGAAGACCGGATCCTGTCACTGGATCTGGTTTTTTATTGGCACAAAAACAGCTCACGGCGGCACGACTCATCTCACCAAGGGGTCTGCCGACCGCTAGATTTTACGCCGCACCTTTTCTCTTTTCTGGAACAGACCGCTTATGTCTATGAATGACGAAATACACAGCGTCGAGGAACTGCTCGATACCGCCCTAGAACTCTTTATGGAGCTGGCCTCTGACAACCTGCCTGAGCATGAGATCGCCCGCTTCAATCAGGAGTTCAACGACCGCGGCCTGCTGGCCGAAACCGACCCTGCCGATGACTGGGAAGCGGACGTGGGTTTTGCGGTGAGCGACACCGACTATGCCGAAATCTGGGTTGGTCTTGGCAACGAAGAACAAGAGTATGAGCACCTGTTTGCCCGTATGCTGCTCTCCCGCCGTGTTGACGAGAAGTTCTGCCACATCGAATGGCTGCCCCAATAATTCCGGATCCCGATGATCCCAGCCACTATCAGTGGGCGTCAGCCTCTGACACCGCGGCTCCCGTGCGCGCTTCAGCACCGCTCGGCCGCCGGGTGCTGAGGTGGGCAGGCAAGATCGCGCTGGCAGGGCTGATCTGCTCGGTCGGCTCGGTCGCCTTGCTGCGTTTTATTGATCCGCCGATGTGGAGCTGGCGTATCGAGCGGGCCCTGTTTCCGCCCGCCAAGATCACCGAGGTGCGCCATGAGTGGGTGGATCTGGAGTCCATCTCCAAGGAGCTGCAACTGGCGGTCATCGCGGCCGAGGATCAGCGCTTTGCCGAGCACAACGGCTTTGACATGGATGCCATCAACGCCGCGCTCAAGCATAATCAGCACAGCGAACGGGTACGCGGCGCCAGCACCCTCAGCCAGCAGACCGCCAAGAACCTCTTTATGTGGAGTGACCGCAGCTTCCTGCGCAAGGGGCTGGAGGCCTGGTTTACCCTGCTGATGGAGCTGGGTTGGGACAAGGCCCGCATTCTCGAGGTCTATCTCAATATCGTGGAGTTCGGCCCTGGCATCTATGGTGCCGAGGCTGCCGCCCGCACCTACTTTGGCAAACCGGCCAGCCGCTTGACTCGCTACGAGTCATCCCTGCTGGCCGCCGCCCTGCCCAATCCGTGGCGCTATCGGGTCAAGCCCCCTTCGCCCTATGTGCAGAAGCGCTCGGTCTGGATCCGCCGTCAGATGGGGCAACTGGGCCAAATCACCCTCAATCGGGTGCATCAGGCCGACTGATCCTCAAGGCTCATCGGATTTCTCCGGTGGGCCCAGATGGCCGCCCACTGTCTCGCGGTGGAGCGGCAGATAGTGCCACCACCAGGCCTCGCGCCGTCGCTTGATCTGTTGCCGCCGTCCGCGCTGTTTCATCCCCTCGCTCCCTGCCAGATGATCCGCGCCTTAACCATACTCCCCCAATGGCAACTTGGACAGGTCAGGCACGCCCGGCGCACTGGTCTGGCCGCCACTGCCAATAATTGTTACAGTAGCGAACCTCGATGTATCTGGAGTGATTTCATGGAACAGCGTACCCCGGATCAGCTGGTCGAATGGGCCTATGATCAGTTTCTTGAGCAGGCCGCCGATATGCTGGCCCCCGAACAAATAGTCGACATCACCCTGGAGTTTGAGCAGCGTGGCGCCGTGGAGGCAACCCTGCCCAATGCCGACTGGTCAACCGAGCTGGGTGAGCCGGTCGATATGGAGCGCTGGGTCGAAGTGTGGGTCGGTTTGCTGGATCATCAGGATGAATTTGAGGTGATCTTCGCCACCTTCCTGCTGCCCCGTCTGCTGACTGAAGATCAAGTGCATGTGCGCTGGCATCGCCAGCAGCAGGCATAAAAAAGGCGCCATCGGCGCCTTTCTTATTTCTGTGCTCTCTTATTGCTGTTCGCTGCTAACCCTGAGCCGCGATGGCCTTGGCCAGACAGCGGCGGCACCAGCAGGCGCTGGCCTCCTGCATCGGCAATACCGGCAACTGGCTGCACCAGCACTGCGCAATGGTCTGACCGGCAGAGACGGCGCAATAGGCCGGTTCGCCACAACCCGGGCAGCGGTGGGTGCTTTTCGAGCCATTCAGCTCGGCCATCACCGCCAGCTGGGCCTTGCTATCCATCGCCGACCAGTGGCCGATCTCGGTCAGGGTGCGGCCACAACCAAGGCAAAGCCCATCTTTCGCCTTGCAGAGGCCAACACAGGGACTCGGCATCTTATTCGCTATCCACTGCCGAGTCGGTCTCTGTGGCCACCAGAGTGATGGCATTGTCTTCAATGACAATCTTGCCCTGCTTGTAGAGGCCGCCGATCGCCTTCTTGAAGGTGCCCTTACTCATGCTGAACAGCTTGTAGATGAGCTCGGGTTCGCTCTTGTCACCCACCGCCAGGCTGCCGCCCTGCTTTTTCATCCGGCTCAGAATGCGTTCACCGGCGTCATCAACCCGCGCCAGACCCGGCTTTTGCAGGGTCAGATCCAGCTTGCCATCCTCGCGCACCTGCTTGACCCAGGCAGTTTGCGGCCGACCGGTCATCACCCGGCCAAACACTTCGTTCTTGAACAGCATGCCGGGATACTGACCGTTGACGATCACCTTGATGCCAAGAGGCGAGTGCTCGCCCGGCAGCGCGGTCACTTCGTCACCGACCTTGAAGTTGCTGCCGGCTGGGGTCAGGAAACGCTCGATGCGGCTGGTGCCGACCATTCGCCCTTCGTTATCCAGTTGCAGACGCACCAGATAGACGTGGCCCACCTGCATCGGCTTGTTCTGCTCGCGGCTGGGCACGAACAGATCCTTTTTCATGCCCCAGTCGAGGAAGGCGCCAATCTTGTTGGCATTGACCACTTTCAGACCGGCAAATTCGTCCACCATGGCAAATGGCTTGTCGGTGGTGATCACCGGCTCGCAATCGGCATCCAGATAGAGGAAGACCTGCACGCTATCCCCCTCTTTCACCCCTTCCGGCAGTTGACGCTTGGGCAGCAGCAGTTCGCCGTACTCATCGGCCGCAAGCCAGGCACCACGGTCTTCGAGTTCAACAACGGTGAGGGTGTTCATCTTGCCAATCTGTATCATGGTGCTCTCTTTTTTCATTACCTGGATGGGCCAACTGATCCATGGCCCCTATGGGCGCGCATGTTACCTCAAGAGCGGTGATCTGGCCTAGTCCCCAAGCCACCAAGGGCCGCCTTTTCGCCGCTATCTTACCCGCCAATGGTGATTAAATCGCCAAACAGGCGGCCATTTACTGCAAATAACCCCACCATTAGATAGACTTCGCGGCTGTTAAAATCCAGAAGAACTGTCGATGACCCCATCCACCCGTCCCCGTCATCTTATGGATCCAAAACCACAGCAATCTGGACATGACCTAGCCTACCCTGCCCAGCTAGTGCTGCCGCCAGCGAACGCCCCCATCCTGGATGCGTAAAGGCTGAACAGTGAGGGATTAAAAGCCCGATGGTCAGACCCGATTTTCCTTGAGGGCGTGCGCCACCGCACATTTCATCGCAACCGGGTCAGACAAATCTGCTTGAGTTTCGTATCATCAATGTCAAAGTATCAAAAGAAACTGCATCTGATGCAGCCGCCACAGCAGGGTGTTATATGTCAAAAATCATAGCGTTACTCGCTCACTACCCACCTTATCAGTTGGTACATGCCGCCGAGATGCTACGGGATACCTTCGAACAGTTTTATGAACAGCGTTACCAGCTGACCGTGCCGCAATGGCGCCTGATGATGGTGCTCGGCCCCAACTACCCCATCAGCCAGAAAGAACTGGTCGAGGCGAGCGGCATGGACAAGGTACGCATCTCCCGCGAGATCCGCCGTCTGGTCGAAAAAGGGATCATCTTTACCGAAAGCAGCGAGCAGGACAAACGCATCAGCCTGGTCTCTCTCACCAACGCCGGTCTAGCCCTCTTCCAACAGCTCAAGAGCGAAGCTGGCAGCTGGCAACATACCCTGACCGACTATCTGCCAAGCGAATCCCGCGAGGCGATCCGCCAGCATCTGCACAGCGTCAGTGCTGCCATCGAGCAGCTGCAGTCGCTGGATCGGGAGAAGTAATCATGGATTTGAAAAAATTCGCCACCATGGACGTCAACATGCTGCTGAGCGTTGTCAATATGCAGCTGCGTGATCGCTATGACGATCTGGATGATCTCTGCAAGGCGCAGGAGATCGATCAGGAAGCACTGAAGGCGCGGCTCGCCAGCCGCGATTTTCACTACCAGCCAGCGCAGAAACAGTTCAGATAAGGACAGGTAGCGGGATCGGGATCACAGCGCCAGTGATGGCGCTGGCTCTGCGGTAAAAACCTGATATGGTCTGAAGAGCCTCACAGGGTGATACACGGATACATCACCCTGTCACAAGAGGGCATTAACATCGTTTCAGGTGAGCAAACCAAGGATGACCCCATGATATTGATGACCCGACAGAGCCTGTTGATCACGCTCAGCACCCTGTTAATGATCAGCCTCTTCACGCCCCAATTGCCGCAAAGTACCGAACAGTGGCTCACTACCCTGTTGCTTGGCCTGCTGGTCGCGGTGACGCTGCTGCTGGTGCGCGGTTGTCGCCGTTTTATGATGGAGTAGTGACTCCGCCAAAACCTCTATATGGCCCGCTTGCCGCGATACCCTCTGTAGCAATAACGTCTGGCGCAATCACATCTAGCCAAAAAACAAACGCAGCCTGAAGGCTGCGTTGTGGTATCTGGCGGGGCAACCTCTTGAAGAGAAAGCCCCTGACTGGGTAGAGAGCCCTTAGATAGCCAGGCTTTCCAGCTGCGCCTTGGCGGCTTCCATCCCCTTGCTCTGGGCATCCGGGCCCATCCCCATCCCTTCGGCGTAGATGAAATCCACCTCTTTGATACCGATGAAACCGAGCACGGTACGCATGTAGGGGGTCACCAGATCGGTGGCGCTGCCGACGTGCATACCGCCGCGGGGGCTGATCACCAGCGCACGAGTATTCTCAACCATGCCGACCGGGCCGGTCTCAGTGTAGCGGAAAGTGACACCGGCGCGCGCCACCAGATCGATCCAGTTTTTCAGCTGGGTCGGGATGTTGAAGTTGTACATGGGGGCCGCAATCACCACCAGATCGCTCGCTTTGAGTTCGGCAATCAGCTCGTCAGACTGGGCGATCACCGCCAGCTGACGCTCACTCAAGTTGTCTCCACCGCGCAGGCCGGAGGCCAGTTCGCCATCCAGCACCGGCAGGTTGAGGGCCGCCAGATCCCGCACGGTCACGGTATCGCTCTGATGCTGGGCAAGAAAGCCGTCGATCAGGGCGTTGGATTGGGAATATTGACCCAGGATGCTGGATTTGAGTACGAGGATATTGGCCATGGTGAAACTCCATTTGGTTGTCGGTTGAACAGCGTTGCTGTCGATGGAGGTCACTCTAAACATTGTGCTTATTTGCTGATAGCGAAAATAGATGCTCAACTTGTTCAAAATTTTTGATGCAAGGTCACTTCCTCGCCAGCCAGCCCCACGGCCGCGCTTCAACCCTTGGCAGAACAAACGATTGCCGTTATGATCCGCCGCACTTTTTCCAGCGACCCGGATCCCATGATACCCTCGCGCAGGCACTCTCCTTTGGCCGGTGCAGTCTGGATGATGGTGGCAGGACTCTGTTTCGCCGCCGTCAACAGCCTGAGCCAGTATGTCAGCTTCAAACTTGGCCTTGCCTCTACCCAAGTCGCCTTCCATCAATACCTGATCGCCCTGCTCTGCCTGCTGCCCTGGCTGGTTCGTCACGGCCTGCGTCAATCCCTGATGACCAATCAGTTCCGGTTGCACCTGTTGCGGGTATTGCTGGCAGTAATCGGTATCCAACTCTGGCTCTGGGCACTTGCCTTTCCCGTCCCCATCTGGCAGGGGATCGCCCTGCTGATGACCTCACCGCTGTTTGCCACCCTGGGCTCTGCCCTACTGCTTAAGGAGCAGGTGAGCCGTGCCCGCATTCTGGCCACCCTGGCGGGCTTTGCCGGTGCCATGCTGATCCTGGCCCCCTGGACCGACGAGTTCAATTGGGCCTCCCTGCTGCCGGTGGCGGCGGCACTGTTCTGGGCCGGTTACTCCCTGATGGTGCGCTATCAGGCGGCCAACGAATCATCCCACACCATAGTGGTGTATCTGCTTATTTTTAGTACCCCGTTCAACGTCATGCTGGCACTGCCACAGTGGCAGTGGCCAAGCGAGAGCCAATGGCTGCTGGTGGCCGCCTCCGGTGTGCTGACGGCACTGGCCCAGATGTCCATCGCTCGCGCCTACAGCGTGGCGGAGGCCTCCTTCGTGCAACCTTTCGATTTTGCCAAGCTGCCGATGAACGTGCTGGCGGGCTGGCTGGTATTTGGCTGGGCGCCTCCCGGCCGTCTGTGGCTTGGCGCCGCCATCATCATTGGCGCCATTACCTTGCTGACCCATCTGGAGCAGCGCGCTCACAAACCCGTTTCCTGAGGTACGCCATGCGTGCCTCTTTTTTTGTCCGCTATTCGTGCGATAGCGATCATCAACAATGACCATCGACATCAGGAGAGATCGTATGTTTGGAACCGCAACCCGCCCCGGCGCCACCCGTGCCCTGCTGCTGGGCTCCGGCGAACTTGGCAAGGAGGTCGCCATCGAGTTGCAACGGTTCGGGATCGAAGTGATCGCCGCCGACCGCTACCCCAATGCCCCCGCCATGCAGGTGGCGCACAAAGCCCATGTGCTGGATATGCTCGATGGCAACGCCCTGCGCGAGCTGGTCGCCGAGGTTAAACCCGACCTCATCATCCCCGAGATTGAAGCGATTGCCACCGATACCCTGGCCGCCCTTGAGCAAGAGGGGGTCAAGGTAGTGCCCAACGCCCGCGCCACCCAGCTCACCATGAACCGGGAAGGGATCCGCCGCCTCGCCGCCGAGACTCTGGGTCTGCCCACCTCACCCTACCGTTTTGCCCAAAGCAAAGAGGAGTTTGTCGCCGCCGTCGAGGCTATCGGCCTGCCCTGCGTGGTGAAACCGGTGATGAGCTCGTCCGGCAAGGGACAGAGCGTGCTGCGCGATCTCGCCAAGCTCGATGAGAGCTGGACCTACGCCCAAGAGGGTGGCCGCGCCGGCCGTGGCAAGGTGATCGTCGAGGGCTTCGTTCCCTTTGAGTACGAAATCACCCTGCTCACGGTACGCGCCGTCGATGGCATTCACTTCTGCGAGCCTATCGGCCACCGGCAGGAAGATGGCGACTACCGCGAATCCTGGCAGCCACAGGTGATGAGCGAGCTGGCGCTGGCCCGCTCCAAAGAAGTCGCCGCCAAGGTAGTCGAGGCCCTCGGCGGCTACGGCCTGTTCGGGGTCGAGCTCTTTATCAGGGGCGATGAGGTGTGGTTCAGCGAAGTCTCCCCCCGCCCCCACGACACCGGCATGGTGACCCTGATTTCTCAGGATCTCTCCGAGTTTGCCCTGCACGTGCGCGCCATTTTAGGGCTGCCGGTTGGCACCATCACCCAGTACGGGCCGAGCGCCTCTGCTGTGGTACTGCGCGAAGGGCACAGCCAAGATATCCGCTATCAGGGAATTGGTGAGGCATTGGCGCTGGTGCCGGGCGCCCAGCTGCGGCTGTTTGGCAAGCCGGAGATCGCCGGTCGCCGCCGTCTTGGCGTAGCACTGGCCCGCGCAGAGGATTGCCAGGATGCGGTGGAAAAAGCCAAAGCCGTGGCCGCCAAGGTCGAAGTGTTGTTCTAAGGGCTTTTTTGCCACAGCAAAACAAACGTTTGCCGGTGTGATCGGGCGCAAGGGGCATGCAATGCCCCTTTTGCATTTGCCCGTCAGGCTTATAATCCCCTCTTCAAATTTGTCAGGAGTACAAGATGTTAGCTGCCGTGATCTTCGATATGGATGGTGTTCTGATCGACTCGGAACCCTTTTGGCAACGGGCCCAGATCGCCGTGTTCTCCGAACTGGGCCACCCCCACACCGCCCTGGATTGTGAGTCGACCATCGGCGTGCGCATCGATCAGCTGGTTGCCCACTGGTATCGCCTGCGCCCGTGGAGCGGCCCGACTCAGGAAGAGGTAGTGCAGCGCATTCTGGATCGGGTCAACGCCCTGATCCTCTCCGAAGGTCAGGCCAAGACCGGCGTGCTGGAGGCGCTCGACCTTATCGAGGCCCGCGGGCTGAAAGTGGGTCTGGCCACCTCCTCCCCCTTTGCGATGGTAGAAGCGGTGCTCGGCAAACTCGGTATTCGCGATCGCTTTATGGCGGTTCACTCCGCTGAAATCGAGCGTTTCGGCAAACCGCACCCGGATGTCTATATCCACGCCGCCGAAAAGCTGGGGGTGGAGCCCGTCCATTGTCTGGCCATCGAAGACAGCTTTACCGGTCTGCTGGCGGCCAAGGCGGCCTCCATGACTGCGCTGATCGTGCCGGATCCCGCTTTAGTGGGTGACCCACGCTTGGCCATCGCCAACTACCAGCTCGGCTCGCTGGCCGAGCTGAATGCCGACCTGCTGGCCAGCTGGGTCAAATCGGCCCTGCCGGACTGACCGCCTGCCTCCCTTGATCCCGGTCATAAACGTGCGCTTGCTCGCGGTCATGACTGTGTGAACCAACTAGAATCAAGGGAAAGAAGCATCCCACGGGCCCGAGGAGGTCATCATGATCGAGTACACCAGCAAGCGCATCGTCTGCCCCCACTGTGGCCACCATACTCGGGTCGAGCTGGATGCCAGCCAGGGGGATCAGGAGTTCTACGAGGATTGCATGGCCTGCTGCAACCCCATCCACCTGCGACTGCACCGGGATGAGGAGCGCGACTGCCTGCAACTGTTTGTGGACGCAGACGACGAACAGATGTTCTGACTGCGAGTGTAAGCACTCATAAAATAAGCAAGGGCCCGCATGATGCAGGCCCTCTTTTTATGGCGAATGGCCGAGCGCGCGTTGAGTCAGCCACCTCAACCCGGTTGACGGGACGCCAGCACCCGCTCCACCGTGTCGACGATGGCCTGGGTCTGGGGATCGATCTCGATATTGGTCTGCCAGCCAGCCTTGACCCAACCCAGATTGGTGCGGGCCAGCGTTTCGGGGATCAGGTGGACGCAGAACTCGCTGCCGCGCACATCACCGATGGTCAGACTGATGCCGTCGATGCCGATGTACCCCTTGGTCAGCACATATTTCATCAACTCGGGGGCGAGCCGATACCACACCTGACGGTTGTTGGGGGTGTCGATCACCGAGGTGACCTCTGCCATGCCGATGATATGGCCAGACATGGCGTGACCGCCGATCTCGTCGCCAAAGCGGGCGGCCCGCTCCACGTTGACCTTGTCCCCCACCTGCAGCTTGCCGAGGTTGGTCAGGCGCAGGGTCTCCTGCATCAAATCGAAGCTGACCAGATCCCCTGCAATCCGGGTCACGGTCAAGCAGCAGCCGTTGTGGGCCACCGAGGCGCCGAGGGCCAGCCCTTCCCCCCACGCCGGGCTCGGCATACGGATCACGTGGGTACGGAAGTTGGGCTGCTCCTCGATGGCCACCAGTTCGGCGGTCCCCTGTACTATGCCAGTGAACATCTCTCGTCTCCTGCTCCGGCAAAAATGGCAGGTTAACCTCGGTCAGAGGGCGAGACAAGGGGACATGCTGACAAGCTTGCGCTCGATCGCTATAGTGACGCCGTTCACATCCGGGTAAACAAGGAAAAAAGAAATGCAGGTATATCAATGTTGTGAAGCAATCCGCATCGCCTATAACCAGATTGGCTCCGGTGAGCAGGGCTATGTGCCAAACGCCATCGCCGCTACCATCCGCGCCCTCAACGCCGTCGCCGCGGATGAACGGGTACCAAGCGAACTGCGCGAACAGGCTGCCTATGCCGCCGCCAACCTGCTGATCAGCGATCACGAAGACGCCTGATCCAGCCCCGCCCCGGGATGACAGCGATTTCATCCTGGCTGAATTTCAGGCTAGAATGCCTCCCCCACCCTTTGCACTTTCGTCCGTAAGTGCAAAGGCTCTTCCCGATTTCCGCTATTTTTTTACTCTTATCTGATCCACTCGGAGGTGTCAGTGCAACGTTATTGGTCCGAGGCGAGGCAGCTCGTTCGTTTAGCCAGCCCCATTCTGGTCGCCCAGGTGGCCCAGGTCGCCATGAACTTCGTCGATACCGTGATGGCGGGACAGGTGAGCGCGGTCGATCTGGCGGCCGTGTCGGTGGCGTCCAGCTTCTGGCTACCGGTGATCCTGCTGGTGCAGGGGATCATCATGGCGCTGACCCCCATCGTCTCCCAGCTCAACGGTGCTCGCAAACGGGAAGAGGTACGCCCGGCCGTTCATCAGGGCTTCTGGCTGGCGCTGATCGTCACCCCGCTGGCGATGGTCGCGCTCTATTACAGCCCGCTGGCCTTGCAGTTCATGGATGTGGAGCCGGTGATGGCCGCCAAGACCAGCGGCTATCTGCATGCCATTCTGTGGGGCCTGCCCGCCTTTGCGATGTTCCAGGTGCTGCGCAACTTCAGCGAAGGGCTCTCCCACACCATGCCCACCATGGTGATCGGCTTTGTCGGGCTGGCGGTCAATATTCCCGCCAACTACATCTTCATTCACGGCCACTTCGGCATGCCGAAACTGGGCGGGGTAGGCTGTGGTGTGGCCACCGCCATCGTGCTGTGGGCCATGCTGCTGGCGATGATCCTCTATGTGAAGATCTCCCGTCACTTCACCGAGATCCGTCTCTTCTCCCTACTGGCACGCCCCAACGGCAGCCAGATCTGGCGACTGTTTCGCTTGGGGTTCCCCATCGCCATGGCGATCTTCTGCGAGGTAACCCTGTTTGCCGTGGTAGCCCTGATGCTGGCACCCTTCGGCGCCGAAACGGTGGCGAGCCACCAGATTGCGCTCAACTTCTCCAGTCTGGTCTTTATGCTGCCGCTCTCCATCGGGGTGGGTGTCACCATCCGGGTGGGCCACAGCATCGGTGAAGGCCAGCCCCATCAAGCCCGGGTGGCCGCCCGCACCGGTCTGATGCTAGGCATGGCGGTGGCCGCCGCTACCGCCGCCCTTACCGTGCTGCTGCGCGAGCAGATCGCCTCCATCTATACCGATGATCAGCAGGTGATCGTACTGGCGGCCATTTTGCTGTTCTTCGCCGCCATTTATCAGATCTCCGACTCGGTACAGGTGGTCGCGGCCGCCGCGCTGCGTGGTTATAAGGATACCCAGGCAATCTTCTACGTCACCATCATCGCCTACTGGGGACTGGGACTGCCCACCGGCATGATCCTGGGTCTCACTGACTGGCTGGTGCCACGGATGGGGCCGCAGGGCTTCTGGATCGGCTTTATCGTCGGCCTCACCAGTGCAGCCCTGATGCTGGGGGCGAGATTGCGCTACATCTACGGCCGTTTTGCCAGCCCGGAGGCCTGCAGTGCCCTCTCCAAGGTGCAATAGGGTAAACTCGCCTGCAAAATCAACAGGCT
Source organism: Aeromonas veronii (assembly GCA_041319085.1). Classification (NCBI taxonomy): domain Bacteria; kingdom Pseudomonadati; phylum Pseudomonadota; class Gammaproteobacteria; order Aeromonadales; family Aeromonadaceae; genus Aeromonas; species Aeromonas veronii. The sequence continues at coordinate 2,201,045 of CP101033.1, forward strand.
GCGCAAGAACTGGGCAAACAGTCTGCTTTGTGTGTGCGGCCTGTTGACAGCCTTGGGGGGCATGGGTAGTATGCCGACCACACCAGCCGCGCTGGTGTGGTGAAACGGGTTTCTGACTCGGTTTACAAAGTGGGTTTATAGCTCAGTTGGTTAGAGCACTACCTTGACATGGTAGGGGTCGTTGGTTCGAATCCAATTAAACCCACCACTTTTCCGTGATGCGTCCTTAGCTCAGCTGGTTAGAGCACCACCTTGACATGGTGGGGGTCGGTGGTTCGAATCCACTAGGACGCACCATCATGGAAACCTGTTATGCGTCCTTAGCTCAGCTGGTTAGAGCATCACCTTGACATGGTGGGGGTCGGTGGTTCGAATCCACTAGGACGCACCATAACAGTTTGAATAAATTGCAGATGTGGATTTATTGCTCAATTGGTCAGATCATTACTTTGACATGGCATATGCGGTGTCGTTGGTTCGAATCCAGTTGAACACTGATGTGGGTTTATAGCTCAGTTGGTTAGAGCACTACCTTGACATGGTAGGGGTCGTTGGTTCGAATCCAATTAAACCCACCACTCCCCTGCAGTCACACAAAGTCGCCTTGCGCACCCTGCGTCCTTAGCTCAGCTGGTTAGAGCATCACCTTGACATGGTGGGGGTCGGTGGTTCGAATCCACTAGGACGCACCAAATTATAAAAAGCCTGCATTTTTATGCAGGCTTTTTGCTTTCTGATGTTTCAGTTTCATTAGTTTTATTTAAGCCAGAAACGGTCAACATTGAGTCTCATTTTTTCTTCCGTGCCTAAACAGCACTTTTTTGTGCCCGAAACTAATGCGCACTCTCCGTGCCCGGGAGCCCACCTATGACCCCTACCCTGTCAAATGTGAACCAAGATTATGATTGGCTGATCACCTATTGAGGAGTGGCTGTCAGTCGCTCACTGGCGATGCTGTGGGATATTTGGAAGATGGTTGGGGCTAGTCCCTTGGCAGCATCTCAACGGTGGCAAACAAACGTTGCTGTGGATCAGCAAGCGCGGTGACAGTTATCTGCGTACATTAGTAATTCATGGCGCTCGGGCCGTGTTGCGGGTCGCATAACGCAAGGAATCGTTTGCAGGGAGTTGGCTGGCCGGGTTGATGGGGTGGTGCAAGAAAATCGCTTTACGAGTCTGACGGCGTTTACTGCTGAATTCACTGCCAGCGAAGACAAGTTAATTGCTCGAGATGTCCCTATGGGATGCGCTCCGGATGTACATAATGATCTCATAGCAGAAACTGCTTCGCACCTTCCCTAGTATTCACGTTAGTGTGAATGGTTTAATTTTTTGAAAAATATGTGTAGCACTCATATCTCGCATGATGGGAAATTCACCTAATGCTAAAATAGGATCTAATTTATCAAGATGTTCATAATTTATCGATGTCATTTCATCCCGGCTGCACTTGAAGGAAACAATATACTCATCTTCAAGATGGCCATTCTTTTTATTTATTCTTTGAGTGAACCCAGATATAATAACATTATTAAACGGTAAGGTGTGAAAAACTATGCCGGCTAAGCGAAATAAACTTCCATGCACGTAACGTGCATAATTTTTCCTAACGACCGTCTGTGTCATAACTTTTTCTGTAAGGGTCGTTTCACGAGCATTAACAGTGTAAATTTTATCAGGCATATCCTCTATTTCGGCCAAATCAACATCCACCAAAACTGTGGATTGCTCTGCATTAACTTCAAACGCAACCAAAGTCTCACGGGGCCACTCAGTTTCAGCCAACACGCTGGCCAATTGTGATTCAAAAAATGCAGCATCACTGAGAAACTGCCGACGGATATCTGACGAGGTCGAAGTAAGCCTAACTTCATACTCTTTTGCATCACGTTTCCAGTTAGTGTATTGCTCATTCCATACGGTCTTTTGATGTTGATACAGACGATAGATATCGTTGTTTTTTTGTTCTATATCAATTACTTGGAGTTGCCAATTCTTTATGTTTTCAGCCTGACGCTTAGCTCTATTAAAATCTGACTCAAACCACCTTCCTAAAAAGCTTATACCATCATTTTCACCTGGTTGTTCCGAATATGAAAGGTACTCAGGTTTATCTGGACACTGAGGTGCTGGGATTGAAAATGGTGCCAACCTACTTTTAAAATAAGTCGATTCAAGAATTGCCCAAGTCATTCCGACTTTTGGATCTGGTGTGAATTCATGAATATTACAAATAGCAGCGACAACAGACATGTAATCTGAGGCCGTCTGTTCTAATTCGTCTTTAAGTAGATGTTCTTTTGCAGTTCGATTACCATAACCAGAATGTGGCGGTCGATCCAACCGAGTACGATAACTCAGACCTGTTCCTGGTAATCCTAAATTTGCATATGTTCCACGAGAACCAAATGTGATCGACGCCCCCCTTCGCCCGACACTCAGACTCGGTGACCCGTTACTCAAGTTAAGACGAACACCCGGTAAAATCTTGATCGACTTACGAAATCTAAATCCCACGATGCTCTCCTGACATGTTACAGATTACAAAATATAACTTCATTCTGACTTTTACGGTACAAAATATCATATTATTTTACGTCATTTTATGGGTAAAAATGCTCACTACAATGAAGCACTCATTAATATCAGATATTGACATCACTTATGTGACACAAAAAACTGATTTAATTGCATGAACGTTATCACGTTGCCTTGCCTACACTGAGATCACGCCGAACATTCATTACACTCTGCCATAAACGTTCGATTTCATTTTTTGGCTCTAATATCTTCTCTGCTGTCAGAATAAAACGTTTTTGTCCCAGGGTGCAAGGCGATATATGACCATAAATAAGTGCTTCCATCCATGCACCATACTTTCCAAGAATCTTACGGTCTTCCATTGTCAGCATAAAACCTATTCGCGCCAGATCTGATAGATGCTTTCCAATAAGGGTGGTATGCTCATCGTTATTTCTTAATTCATCAAGAAGATCATCATTAACAATACCAGACTCTATCTCTCTCAACCATAGACGTCGTGAATACGGAGTAAGTGAAAAATCGACCCGAATTAGCATAATGCGATCTGCTAATTCGATCAAACTGCTGAAGTCAAGATGCAGTTTCATGATTTCTTATTCCTGAATGATTTTGCGAATCTGTGACTCAGCATTAGTGATCACTTTAAATGTAACCCTACGTGATCTTTCAGGCACTTCAACACCATGCTGATTATATACAGGATGTGCAGAGGAGAATCCCACTGCAGAGAATACCTTTTTTATCCAAGAGCGATGTGTAGCTGCACTAGGCATTTCATATATATACTGCAAAACAGATCTGGTTCTTCCTTGGGATAATACCATATTTTTAAAATAGGCATCATCATCAGATATTGCACCACTCCAATCACTACTCGTATGACCTTCAATGCGAATATCTGATATTTGCTCTTTGAATTTATCCAAAACAGTTAGATAACGCGGAAAAAAATCATTCAAAATAGCTCTAAATTGAGGTTTTAGACCGTCACTGCCGAGTCCAAATAGTACATCCGGTGACTTGAATCGAAACTCAAGAGTTTGCCGATCAATCTCTGCATCCCATTTAGCTAGATCAACAGAAAATTCATCATGCAGGGCCTGGTATAACGCTACCTGAGCGGTTTGATATGCAACTGCTACTTGCTTTATTTTATCTCGTTCAATGCGAACATAATGCATAAATGCAATTGAAATGAACAAAAAAACCATCATTAAACCGGCCATTAGATCGGACATAGACACCCAGTGCTCACTACTTTGGCGACGTGCATTTTGGTGTGCTGTAGTAACACGACTCACGACTGCTTCTCCATGAGATCAAGTATTTTTTGTTGACGAGCCATAGCGGTTTCATAACTCGAAACTAACTTTTCATAATTACTTACAAAACCCTGACTAATCTGAATTAATGCCGCACCTAACTGTTCCAATTCCCTGTTGATTTCGCGTTCAGCACCTTGTTCAAAGTTATTGAATTGTTTGTTAATGGCTTCATTAAAAACATTAACAGAATCGTGGGCCGTACGTTGAAATTCTTGATATCCATTCTCCAAGGAATTACGGAACTTATCATTGCTTAATATCAGTTCTTGATTAATACATTCTGCACCTTGTGCTAAAGCATCACGCATCTTATTATTAGCCGAAATCAACTCAGTACCAATATCTTGAGCTCCTTTCTCTAGCACCTCGCATATCTCACCATTACCTTTAACGAGGTCTTTACCAATTTGACGCAATGCATCCATGCCTTTATGAATTTCAGTCCCAAACTGATTAATGCCATCATCCATAATCTTATTTACGCGTTCAGCATTATTAATAAGGCGATGATCTGATTCCTCAAGAATCTCCTGTAATTTGTCTGCAGAAGTAGTAAACATGCTTCCCATTGCTGCAATATGTTCATGTATCTGCGGAGCTGCGGCCATGGCTTGGTCACGAATCAAAACAAATGACTCAAGATTGAATACAAGATCACCGAGTTGATTTTGTGTAGTTATAATAATGGATTTAAGCTCATCCATAGTTTCAGGGATATTTTTGCAACTACTCTCTATAGCAGTAATCGTCACTGCCACATCAGTCATATCTTTAGCAATGCGAGACATTGACTCTGTATTTATATTGAATTGTTCCTGCATCAGACTTAAATTTTCTTTATAGGAGTCCTGCCACTCTAACAATTTAATGACTGAAGAATCAAGAGCTTTAAAATTATCACCGAATTGTCCAAAAAGAGCATTATTGAAATCATTTACGATACCTCTAAGTGACTCACCAATCAACTCAGATGACACGGTTGCAACGTTATTTGAAAATGTATCGAATTTACTTGATAAAGCTTCATCAAATTCTTCATTATGCTTTGATATATATAGCCGCAATTCTTTAAGTTGACTATTCAATGAAGATTGCTCTGTCCCACAAAGCCCCTGCTGAATATCTAACAAAATATCAGTTTGTTTTAGAATTGAAGCATCTATACTTCTTTGAAACGCATCTGCCTCGTCGCGCATGTCCGCAAAACGCCATGCGTCTATGGTATTAAATATAATGGCTGCTAACATACCGATAATACTACTTACAAACGCAGTCTTAAGCCCACTAAGTAAATTCGGTATACTACTATCGATATTTATAGTATCGAAATCTAACAAACCAAGTACCACCCCCCAGAATGTACCGAGTATACCCAAAGAGGTCATCAAGGTCGGCGCATACTCAATAAAACGTTTACGTTTCCCATCTTTATCCAGAAATAGTGAAACCATTAAAATCAATGTGATTAATACCGAAAATACGATAGTCGTTGTATTTTCAAATAAATCGTAAAACATAGTTAACATATCCTATATCGTGTTACTAATCGACCTTGTATTTTTATTTTAATTATCAACATGTCAGTCACATTTTGAATTGACGGACTGATTACCAAGCTGATTAAAATGAAGCTGCGCCACTTGATTGCCGTCTTTTGCAGCCTGTTGAAAATAACCTTCTGCCTTATGGAGATCTCGCTCGACACAACGACCAAGTTGATACATTTTTCCAAGTTCGATTTGAGCATTGGTATGACCTTGATCGGCGGCAAGCTTCCACCATTTTAGAACTTCGTTATTATTGGTTGGCAAATTTTTTACATATTTATACAAGGTTCCAAGACGATACTGAGCATCTGCATGACCGGCTTCAGCTGCAAGGAAATACCATTTTTCAGCTTCCCTTTTATCCAGTTTACCTGTCAATCCCATTAAATAAAATTCACCTAACTGATACTGCGCATCTACATGATTCTGCTGAGCCGCAGACTGATACCATTCAATTGCCGCACTTATATTTCGACTAACGCCTAGCCCTGCCCGATACATTGCTGCTAATTGCACCTGCGCATTCACATCACCTTGCTCTGCAGCAGATAGCATTCGTTTGAACATCAAATGACTTTTTTCTACTCGAATAATAACAGGTTCTTGCTTAATGCAACCCCATGCTATATGCGTATTCAATTCATCACCATTCAATAGCTGAATAGCGACTGGGAGATTCTTTGTATTCTGATAATCTGCATCAATAAATAAACAATCAGTTATCACTGAATTTTCATACGCTTTCACTAATGAAACTTCATCGACAATGAAAACATCACTCAAAATCATCAGTTGAGGACGATAAAAATGAGCACCATTGAGTGGTTTAGTTTTAAGCAAATGACAAAGAATGTCCCCTAGCTGATGCCTTGGTTGGTCGCGGTTATGTGGAATTGCGTTTTCGAAGAAATCTTGTTGCAAATCCAGGTAATGAAGGTGCTTTTGACCACTGACCAGCCACACCTCCGCTTCTAGATTTTCCTTCCAATAGGGGTCGTTACTCCAAGCATTAAGCAGCAGATTAAGTGCCGCATTAGCTGACTGGAGTGATTCACCGTCCATGGTATCATCGAAAAGTATGTAAATTTTTTGCTTTTTCATTTACCTAACTTTTGATTGAACATTTACTGTATTCATCTCAATAAACATCATCTTCTACTTATTAATGAGACTCTGGCCTTGCGTGCACCATGTTCTTTGCCAAAACTCAGCACAAGATTATTTCTAAGCGTGATATAGCTACCAATTCCTATAGGGACCGGGTTCTTCTCATTACTCACGTCAGTAAGATCAGCAATAGCTTCATTGACCAATAGCCACTTGTGATTGTAGTACTGGATGTATGCTACACGTTTAGAGTCCTCCTCAGATGTATTTTCGTCGTAACCGAAAAGACCATTGATATGCCAGCGATAGAGAGATAAGCCATCCCAACCAACAATCTCTTTTTGTTCTCTGTGGTATTGCCCGCCACGCCAAAACATCAAATCACCAAATAGCGGGATCTCATTATCATAGCAAGTTTCACAAAATGGACAGACAGCATGATTAGCTTGAGTAGAATCAAAAACAAACCATTTTTCTTCACATTGGCTATTTGAACATGGTAGCAGCAGGTTCATCGTTTCCACCAGAGCATGTTCCCAGTCTGTCGCTGCTGGTCTCTGATTCGGTTTATGTAAAGAATCGATAAATGCACGGTCAAATAATTTTGATAAATAGGGGCCTGTCAAACGATATGGCCGTTTTTGAGTATTGTGCCACGGTAATCGACCTGGTTCTAATTTATGACAATCAATGCTGTTACTGTGATCGGTGGGATGCTCGATAAACAATGCAGATTGCCCCATGCGCAGATCATCATCCTTCTTATCATCATCCATATCGAAAATCTTTTTTCCATCTTTTAGTGGATGGCGATGTAATAGATACATGTAAATAAGCACAGAGAGCGCATAGAGATCTGTCAGACGACTCGGCAGCACACGATCAGGATCTGATTTGGCAAGATGATTTGTGGCAATCACCTCTGGGGCAATAAAATCGGGAGTACCGACGACATCTGGTGGGAACAGATTAGGTACAACGAGTCCGTCAATATCTATGACGCACACATTGGTGCCAACAGGATCGATGAGTACATTTTTATAGGAAAGATCTGAGTGTGCCAACCCTGTTAAGTGCAGACGTCGGATGGCCCTTGCCAGCTTGAGACAGATCCTTAAATAACTCAGCCAATCCCCCAGTTCCCGGGAATCCAACATCTTGCGTGGTTTGTTGGCGGCAAACCACTTGCCCTCTTTATCCTTACCCTGCAACTTCAGCCTGTCTTGGTCGAATGAACCATGTTTGAAGAAAAAATGATCTGGGTAGACCGGCATCCTAATGCCGGTGCGCCCCTCGTGCTGAACGATTGCATCGGGCCAACAAAACAGGTTTTGCCAATAGTGACCGCTGGATGAATTATAAAGTCGGTCACGATATTCCCCCACCAGTTTCGTCAAGCGCATCATACCAATGGCATCGAGTTCTTTCTTGTAAAAGGCCACCACATAGCTGCGATCCGGGGAAAAATAAACTTCCTTCATAAGACCAGAAAGCGGATCGTTCGTATGCACGAACTCGACAGGTTGCCCATCCAGTGTTTGACACTTTACGATATTCATTTTTACTTTTGTTCCTTATCTGCCTGCACCAGCGATATCAAAAGCGTGCGATCATCGTGATAGCCACGCTCAAAGAAATGCAACCATTCCAGCAGGGCTTGCTCAGGATTATCTTTCGCCAATTCAGGCTCAAGCTCCTGCCACAGCTGATCCCAGCAGCTTGGATTGCCCAAATCAGCGTCAGATTTAAACTTGGGATCGCTCACTCCGTCGGTCATGAGTATCAGGGCCTCCGCCTGCTCGATGGCCGCGATGGATACACTGGACGGATAGTGTTGTTGCAGGTAGCTGGCATCCAGAAAACGAGTCTGACCGACAAAAGCGCCAGAGTCCGCAGAACCCAACAGGCGAGATGCCCCTCGGCGGTATGCAACCATGGCGCCATCGCCAATCCAGAGACTGGCCAAGTAAGTTTTTCCCGCAACCGATTTGCTGACGCTCACCAGCAAAGTGGTAGCAAATTGGCGTTCCTTGAGATTGTTCTGCTCGGCCAATATCTTGATCTTGGCGATAGCTTTTTTGCAGATCTCGAAGAACTGGCGATAAAAGAGTTGATGAAAGGCGCCATGACTTATTTCCCAGTCGTTGAGACAGGCGTCACATTCAGCCACTTGCTCTTCTGTAAACCAGCGTTCGAACTCTTCCAGCACAGTTGTAACTGCGATGCGGGAGCCTTCTCTGGAATATTCCGCGCTACCGGCACCATCTGCCACGGCTAGTACCGTCCAGCCGGAATCGTGGCGCCAAAAATCACCATCATCGTCACAGAATTTGGCATCATGCTCATGAGAGCGCCCTCTGCGGCGGGTAAGATAAAGGCCTGCGTCTCGGTCCGCCTTGTGGTCCTGGTGTTCTTTGGGCCACTTAGCGCCCTCTGGTGGTTCGCGGTATGCCCATTGAGAGCTCAAAACAGGCTCTTCAGGCGTCTTGACCGGCTCTTCCCTGTCCACATTGATGGCCGAAGTGTCAGGCAACGACGTATCCAGGTTTGGCTCCTGTGGTAATGGATTGCTATCACCTGGGTTCTCAAGGGGCGATGTCGTTTCCTGATCGTGACACACAACAGCATCGTGGGCAGGCTTTTGGTCACTTAGAGTCTGCCGTGATTCAGGCTTGGGTGGCAGCGGCAGCGCTTGTGCTGTCGTGTTGGCATCAGATTGTTGTAAGGGTTGGGATTGTATATGCCCGCTCGTTGGGAGTTCAGATTCCGAGATCACGGGAGCAGCGGTCACAGTTGGATTTACAGGCTCGACAGCAACCGCGGTGGGTTGGCTCTCAATTGGCGAAGAAGATAGTCTTTTCAGTGCCTCTTCAGCGTCTGGTACCTTTGAGCTTGCCTTACTATACATCTCCAGCGCTTCAGCCTTGTTCTGCTCTAGCCCCCGTCCTTCCTCGTACATCAACCCCAATCTGTATTGGGCTTCAGAGTGTTTCGATTCAATTTGACGATAGCGACTAACCGCCTCACAGTAGTTTTGTTCAACCCCCCGTCCTTCCTCGTACATCAATCCCAATCTGTATTGGGCTTGAGGGTGTTTCGATTCCAGCCGACGATAGCGCTCAATTGCATTGCGTTCGTGCTCTACTCCCCAGCCATTTTCGTACAATTGAGCCAATGAAAACGAAGCATTGGGATGATTTTGTTTCTCTGCCTTAAGGAACCACTTCTCTGCTTTCTCGGACTCGCCTGCATCATAGTACTTACGACCGAGATTATATTGAGCCTCCGCATCTCCTTGTCTCGCTTTTATTCTCAACTTATCGATATCATCTTGGCTCATACCAGTCCCGTATTTTTTAACACATCACTGACTCAACCTGCTTCGAATGGGCATCGGTATAGTCAAATTGAAGGCCATGTCTGTACAGACACGGCCCAGCTCATCGCTTAGCTGATGACGTTGATCGCCGGAGGAGGTGGTGGCAGATCACCCATGCTGCCCACTTCATGATTGGCATCCACATGCTGGGAGCTTACCGCGATGGACTGAGTAACCCACTTGAAGAATGCTCTGATGGTATCTGCGTTAGCAGCATCAATTTGTACCACACTCTCGGTGATCTGCTGCAAAATACCCGTGTTCGCGTACATACCAGCAGCACAGGCAACGATCGTACCGGTCTTAACCTGCTTAAGGCGCTGTAACCCAGCATACCAGTCATCGGTGGGTTCGCCATCGGTCATCAAGAAGACCATGGGTTTCCAGTCTCCTTTTTCGGTAGGGGTATTTTTTTTAACCTCTGCGTCGATGCGTTCTGCCAGCAGCGATAAGGCACCGCCAAGTGATGTTTGGCCACCGGCCTGGATGACAGGAGCCTGGAAGTGCAGAATCTCTGTGAGAGGCGTCACTTGCTTAGCGGTTGCATCGAAAGTGATGACGGAAATATAGGCCGTCTCCAGCGCATAAGGATCCTGTTTAAGGGTCGTTTCCAGCAACTGAACCCCATTTTTAACAGCCTCAATAGGCTCACCAGACATGGATCCGGAAGTGTCTAACAAAAGATAAATGGGTAGACGACGCATGTGATTTTGCTCCTCATGACCTGAAAATAATAATGTATCTCTGCAACCTATAAATTAACAGGTTGCTACCTTATGGAACTATTATACAGATAATCAATTTGAATTTTAGTGCTGTATGAATACACATGTCACATATTCAAACATATATTCGATGGACAACTACCTCCACCACAGTTATCACGAGCGACGGGCACGGCGGGAGCACACTCTGTGAAAAATGTCGAAAGCATAAAAATTGAACAACTCAGATAACTTCGATGCTCAGATATTAGCCGACGTGTTGATGCCGTTAATACAACAGAGAATCAGGAGTGGTCGATATCTGCTGGATTTGCGCGCTTGTTAATAAATTTAACATGGTGTGCACCCGCCCTGGGTCAATACCGACGCTCATATACTGAAAGCCGCACCAAGCCTCGTTTATATGAGGGGATGGCTAAGGGTAAAGTGAATTGTTCTACAAGGATCCAACATCACGCAAACAAGTGCGTAAATTCACTAACTTTCTCAACTAGATCGATATCATGTGAGCAATGTCACCATTTAAAATACAAAAATCAGATTCAGAATGACGGTTCCATATCGCCTATCTCATTATTTTCGTCTACATGCAATGATGAAACTGCGACAGTCTGCGTTATCCATTTAAAGAAAGCTCTAATTGAGTCAGCATTAGCGGCGTCAAGTTGCACCACGTTTTCACTGATGTGCTGCAAAACATTGATATTTATATCTATGCCGGCGGCGCAGATCACAACGGTGCCAAATTTTACCTTTTTCAGGTTATTCAACCCTTTTTGCCAGTCGTCGGTTGGCTCAGTACCGCACATTAAAAACACCATGGGTTTCCAATCACCTTTTTCTGTGCTGGTGTTCTTTTTCACTTCTGATTAAATGCAATCGGCCAATAGCGTTAAAGCACCACCTAAGGAGGTTAGACCGCCCGCTTGAATATTGGGCGCTTTAAAATAACCCACTTCGGTTAAGGGAATAATTTGATTGGCCGATGACCCAAAGGTGATCACTGAAATATATGCTGTTTCTAATGCATAAGGATCTTGCTTTAGTGTGGTTTCAAGAAGCAAAAGACCGTTATTTGTCGCCTCGATTGGCTCGCCGCGCATGGCGTCTGATATATCCAATACGATGTAAATGGGTAACCGCCGCATTAAAATGAACTCCTGCCAATGTGAATGCTAATAACCATCCAAATCCAGTCTGCTTTATGCTCGCACTAATTACTCTTGCAAAAAAAACACATTTAAATCTGCGTCACCCTGCGATTCACGTTGCTCACGCAGGATGACAATTGTTGAAATCTGTTTTCTGAAACTCTTATTTCAACTTGACTTTATTTAAAATAAGACTTTTTATTGATGTAAACACACTATCAACCTTAACGGATAGTTTGCTATTGTGCTTATCCACTGCTGCTTGTGCAACTACATTGCCGTTGTTTGCTGCTTTCGTATACCAAGCGATAGCCGCATTATAATCTTTTTCCAGGCCATCTCCGTTTTCGTATGCTTTGGCCAGCCGGCACTGCGCATCCGGGTTGTTATTTTCAGCCGCGAGTGCTAGCCAAAGCATAAAATCTGACTGACCTTCTGTTAACAAGTAATCGGCAGAACACATTCTTGTGACGGCCACTTTACTTTCAGCATGGCCTTGCTCTGCCGCTTTTTTATACCAGAATAGTGACTTTTTATTTTCTTGCTCTTCTAAAATGCCGCTCTCATATATTTGAGCTAGTTGATATTGAGCATCAACGTTGTTATTCTCTGCTTCATTTTTGCAAAAAGCAATCGTCAACTTAGCATTATTTTCTGCATCCAAACTACCTTGTTTTTCTGCACGTTCAAATAGTTCAATCGCTTTTTTATAATCTGCTTTAACACCTTGGCCATGACGATGCATTAAACCAAGATAATTCAGCGCCTGAGCGTTTTTTTGAGCTGCTGATTTTTCAAACCAAATGGCGGCGGATGCATAATCTTGCTCTACATCCTGACCATTTTTATACATAAGGCCCAATCTACATTGGGCATCATCAATACCATTTTCTGCGGCCTTTGCTAACCAATTACAAAAATCTGGCTCATTTTCTGCTAGACAATAATTTTTACTATATATTTTCCTTAGGGCTTCTTTGCTTTCCGCGCTTGCTGAATTATTATTCGCTGCAGATTTTTTGTGCCAAAAAACAGCTTTTTCAAAGTTTTCTTTATACTCATAGAGAGCACCAAGTAAAGATTGTGCACTTGCATTATCTTGTTCGGCGGCTGATTCATACCAATACACCGCTTGTTCATCATCTTGCTCAACCCCTCGGCCATTTCGGTACATCCAGCCAAGGTTAACTTGTGCATTAGCATTGCCTTGCTCGGCTGCTAATTTATACCAATGCGCCGCCAATTTATCATCTTGCTTAACTCCTCGACCATATTCATACATCCAGCCAAAGTTAAATTGCGCATTAACATTACCTTGATCGGCGGATAATTGATACCAATACACCGCTTGCGCATCATCTTGCTTAATCCCTCGGCCATATTCGTACATTTCGCCAAGATTAAATTGCGCATCAGCATTACCTTGCTTGGCGGTTAGTTGATACCAATGCACCGCTTGTGCATAATCTTGTGCAACCCCCTGGCCACTTCCGTACATAACACCAAGTTTAAATTGCGCATCAGCATTACCTTGTTCAGCGGCTAATTGATACCAATGCACCGCTTGCGCATCATCTTGCTTAATCCCTCGACCATATTCGTACATTTCGCCAAGATTAAATTGCGCATCAGCATTACCTTGTTCAGCGGCTAATTGATACCAATGCACCACGAATACACCATTTTGCTTAACCCCTATGCCATGTTCGTACATCCAGCCAAGCTTAAATTGTGCATTAACATTGCTTTGCCTTGCGGCCAAATGATACCAATGCACCGCTAATACATCATCCTTCGCAACCCCTCGGCCCTCTTCGCACATTCGTCCAAGGTTAAATTGCGCATTAGCATTGCCTTGTTCAGCGGCTAACTCATACCAATAAGCAGCCTGTTTATCATCTTGCGCAACCCCTTGGCCATTTTCGTACATCACACCAAGTTTAAATTGTGCACTAGCATTCTTTTGCTTGGCGACTAATTGATACCAATGCACCGCTTGCGCATCATCTTGCTCACCCCCTCGTCCATCTAGGTACAACCCGACAAGGTTCAATTGTGCATTTGAATTGCCTTGCTTGGCAGCTAATTGATACCAATGCACCGCTTGCGCATCATCTTGCCTAACCCCTCGGCCATTTGCGTACATCGAGCCAAGGTTATTTTGTGCATTAGCATTGCCTTGCTCGGCAGCTAATTGATACCAATGCACTGCTTGCGCATCATCTTGCTTAACCTCTCGGCCATTTGCGTACATTGAGCCAAGGTTATTTTGTGCATCAGCATGACCTTGTTCAGCGGCTAATTGAAACCAATGCGTCGCCCAGACATCATCTGGCCTAACCCCTCTGCCATTTAGATACATGCAGCCAAGGTTAAATTGCGCATTCGCATTACCTTGTTCGGCGGCTAATTGATACCAATGTGCCGCCAATTTATCATCCTGTACAACACCTCTGCCATCTTCGCACATACAGCCAAAACTACGTTGCGCAACAGCATTGCCTTGCTCTGCCGATAATTTAAACCAATACGCAGACTGTGTAAAATCTTCTTTAACACCCAGCCCATGCAAATAGATCAACCCAAGAGCACATTGTGCATTGGCATCATTTTTCTTGGCAGACAAATCAAACCAATAAAAAGCTTGCGCATCATCTTGCGCAACACCGTGACCATCCTGATACATCATCCCTAATTCATATTGGGCTTGTGCATCCCCCTTGCCAGCTAAAGTGATGATTTTATATTTGTTATTTTGAACGGCTTTATTTTCCGATACATCATCAAAAGACAATAAATCACGCAGCTGGCTGATAGATAATTCATCAATTATCCAAGAGCTATCGACAAAGGGTAAATGCAAGGTGGAATTTCGGTTGGATACAAATAACAGCAATTGCGATAAACATGAGTCGGATAAATAAGCACCTATTGTTTCTAAATCCTTAAAATGATACTCGCCGCTAACAATTAATAAACTCGCTGAAAAATAGTGTTCAACATCTTGCGCCGGCATGCGCAATAAACGCAGCAACATGCTTTCAAGACCATTATTTTTGGCTTGCGGCATAACCGAGAATTCAGGCATGGAAGGCTTTTCCAGTAAGTCAACACACGACCAGCCTCGGCGGCCACTTGCTAGCCAGATCTCAACTTCCAGCTTACTGGCTAAATAATGGTCATTTTCCCACGCACTGATCAACTGACTGATCGCCGCATTTGCCGCTTGAATCGACTCGCCCGCCATACTTGGCAAATCGTTAAGAAGAATATAAACCTGCTTACGCTTCATCAATTGACTCTGTTATCAAATAAAAATTACTTTACCAAAAATTACCTATTGAGTGATATATGAAAATGAACAGCGGGGTCAAAGCAGAGCAAGATCATGAACGTTTTTCGTTCAAACAGCTCTAGTTGTTGACCCCGAAGATCGGTAACTGTCCACCAACAGGGTCTCACAGTGTATTGACACGCAAATAATTAGACGATCGTCTCTTGATCCACATTTGCCTCTTGTTTGATCCTACCCATCTGGCAACCTTGCCTTTTGTATAAGCGTAGGCCATCCACTTACACACTCGGAAACACCCCCACGGGCGTGGGGAAGACCACCAGGACGCACCATAACAGTTTGAATAAATTGCAGATGTGGATTTATTGCTCAATTGGTCAGATCACTACTTTGACATGGCATATGCGGTGTCGTTGGTTCGAATCCAGTTGAACACTGATGTGGGTTTATAGCTCAGTTGGTTAGAGCATCACCTTGACATGGTGGGGGTCGGTGGTTCGAATCCACTAGGACGCACCAGATTGAAGAAGCCCGCTCCCCGAGCGCAATGCTGATCAGTTAAGGATCCATTGACCGATCCTTCTGCTGTAGGACAATCCGGAACCAATCACTGGTTCCGGATTTTTTTATGTCTATTGCAAACGACCTGAGCGATGTTGTTGAGACATCTGGCGACATGCTGGCTCGGCTGGCAATTTTTGCCGACCATATTCCCGACGAATGGATTACTGCCGCTGCCGCCTTGTCTGAAAAGGCCACTATCCGCCGACGCCGCTTACCTTCTGATATGGTCTTGTGGCTCGTCGTGGGGATGGCCTTTTTCCGTAATGAGCCCATCTCCGAGGTCGCTCGGCGCCTCAATATCTGTGCAGAAGGGTTGGCCAATGACGCCTTGCTCGCGGACAGTGCCCTGTCTCAAGCCCGTCAGCGACTCGGCAAACAGCCGCTCGAGTGGCTGTTCAAGCAGTGTGCCGATGTGTGGGGACGGGAACGTTATCCTGAAGACCAGTGGCACGGTTTACAGGTCTTTGCCATCGATGGAGCCCTGTTTCGTACCCAGGATATGCCTGAACTCAGGGCGCATTTCGGTTCGGGTAACACGTCAACCAACCGGCAGACACCCTATCCAATGCTGCGGCTGGTCACGCTGATGAATGTCCGCTCGCATGTCATTGCCAACGCGGCCATCAGCCCGTATCGCAAAGGGGAAATCCCCCTGGCCAGTGAGTTCATTCACTCATTGCCGGACAAGTCGGTGACCCTGCTGGATAAAGGTTTCTTCGGTGCCGACCTGTTGCTACGAATTCAGGCCGAAGACACCGACCGTCACTGGCTCATCCCGGAACGCAAGGGGCTGGTATACACGGAACTGGAGCGCTATGGCGACGGTGACCGTCTGTTGCAAATGACGGTCTCGCCTCAGGCACGCAAGAAAAACCCGGCGTTGCCGACGCACTGGCAAGTTCGCGCAGTGACCTACGAGGTGGCAGGCAAGGAGAAAACGGTCTTTACCTCCCTGCCCGTAACCCGATTCAGCGCAGCGCAGGTGGCGACCCTGTACCACGAGCGCTGGGAAATCGAGTTGGGATACCGGGATATCAAAAGTGCGATGCAGCACAACGCCATCACACTGAGAAGCAAGAAAGTGGACTTGGTTTATCAGGAACTGTGGGGTTTGCTGCTTGGATACAATCTGGTCAGGCGGGAGGCGAGCCAGGCCGCCGTAGCTCATCAGCGAGCGCCCAATGAGGTGAGCTTCAAGTTTGCCTGTCAGTTCATCGCGAACCAGATGGCAGTGATGGCGGGCGCGATATCGCCAGCCCATACCCCACGGAGGTTGGCGGAGTTGCGGGGGAGCATAGGCGTCATGTTCATAGAAAAACGCCCCAGGCCATCGAGACCCAGGGCGGTGAAGATATCAAAGACCCGCTTTCCGGTAGATCGCAATGCGGCTCCGCTTAGGTGAACAGCATTGCGCTCCCCGAGCGGGCTTTTTGCATTGTGCCGGTTAGCAAGTCAACGGCGAAACGCAATCTCTGCGCAATTAATGTATTGATAGCATTGCCAAAACCTGGGAGAAGACTCCCCGAGCCAGGGGGGCTCAGCTCGACATGTGCAGCGCCAACCAGACCGCTAGCGGGATCACCAGCACAGAGAGGGCATTGCCACCGAGCACGATACTGGCCACCTTGTCCGGCTGACAGTGATACTGCTCACAGAGCATGTAATTCAACACCGCAGGAGGCAAGGAAACCGACAACATCAACAGCGGGATCCACTCCGTCTTGAGCGGCAACAGCCAGATCGCCAGCAGCAGCGACAATCCCCCCGCCAGCAGATAGAGCAGATTACACTTGAGCGCGAGGCCAAGGTGATCGAGCTCCCCCTCCATCAGGCGAATGCCCAGCGCAAAGAGCATCAGGGGCACCGAGATCTGACCGAGCAGCGAGGCCGTGGTGACCACATATTCCGGCAGCGTGATGTGCAGGTTGGCCACCAGCAAACCGGCCAGCGCGGCCCACAGCACCGGGCTACGCAGCCACAGCCAGCGAGAGGTGTTGGCCGAGAGAATAAACATGCCGACCGAAAAGTGCAGCAGGTTGGAGAGGACAAAGAGGATCACAATGGCCCCCAGTTGCTGCTCGCCAAACGCCAGCACCATCAAGGGGATACCGAGATTGCCGGTATTTCGGAACATGGCGGGCAAGATCAGGGCTGCCCGCTCAATCCCTTTGAGTTTGAGCAGTGCGAGCAGCAGACCGGGTAACAGGATAACCAGCGCCCCCGCCGCAATCAGCGGCAGATGTTCCGCCAGCGCCAGCGGATATTTCACCAGCGCGGAGAAGACCAGCGTAGGGGTAAATAGCTCGATATTGGCCCGATTGACGTAACCGAGGGCGGCCCCCGGTCGCAATCGTCCATAGAGTGCACCAAGCCCGACCACACCGAACACCGGAATAACAATATTGAGCAGGGCGCTGAACATGGGCGGCGTCCGTTACAGTTCGCGGGCCGGCTTGCCCATCAGCACCAGCGGATCCAGCGTCACTTCCAGTGCGCCATTGCTGACCCAGAGCTGACCATCGGAGATAGTGCAGGTGAGCTGCATGGTGCGCTCGACCATGGCGGTGAGCGGCAAGGTCTGGCTGTCGGAGAGTTCGATGATGCTGAGATTGTCATGCTGGCTCAGCTTGCCCTGGTTCTGCTTCCACCAAACGCTGGTGCCACGACCACCGTAGAGATAGAGCACCACCTGACGGGCGCGGTTGCAGGCTTTTTTCAGTCGTTTTTCATCGGGTTGGCCCAGCTCGATCCAGAGCTCTATTTCGTCCGAGTAGTTCTTGCACCAGAGCTCGGGTTCGTCATCGGCGCTCAATCCCTTGGTGAACTCCAGTCGCTCGGCAGCGTGCCAGGCAAAGGCCGCCAGCCGGATCATCATCCGTTCATCGGTTTCGGAGGGGTGGCGCGCCAGCGTGAGGGAGAAGTCCTGATACAGATTGCGATCCATATCAGACAAACTGATCTGGGCCTTGAATACGGTTGCCTTGAGAGCCATAGAAAACCTTGAACACCTGGATAAGAGAAGGGTGAGTGGGAAATACGGGCGCCAGTGTAATCAAAATCGGCAGCAGGTTCGACCATCCTGACCAAAGATTTCCCCTTCCCTGCCGGGATAAGTGCTTTAAAAGACACAAAAAACAAATGCCAGTCCGAAGACTGGCATTTGGCGGCATGGAGAAGCGACTCACTTCTCGGCGGACTGTACCCCGAACGCGTTCAGCAGCAGGCAACAGGTCACTGCCACCGCCACGAATCCGCTCAGAAAGATAAAGGGCATGGCCCCATATCCCAGTACTGTCCAGATGGTGTGTTCAAGAAGACTCATTGTTGTGTCCTTCATCCGGTGAAAGGTGTGTTCCTTCTGGCGGATATTGGCTCCGCTCTTGATGCCTCCATTTGACCTCAATCAGCGGTTGGGTCCTATGCCACCAAAGTGATAAATGCAGGGTTCATTTGCGCTGGATCAAGCTTTTTTGGCCAAATATTCATGCAGTTCAAGCAATTACCACCGCCAATTAAGGATAGACACAAACGCGGCAGAATAAAAAAACGCGCCGGATGGCGCGTTTTTTGAAAGAACAGGCAAGGGATCAGTTGTCGCACAGATCGCTTGGCATGTCCTGACGCAGGCGGGTCCACAGCTTGCCGGACTCGATACCGTACTGGCGGACGGTCATGAACACGGCTTCGTGGTTCTTGGTCTCGGCCAGATTGAGCAGGGTCTTGTAGTAGGCATCTGCGGTCTCGCGGGCCTGCTTGTCGGAGAAGTAGTAGCTGCCGACCCGGCTGTACAACCCTTTGAAACCGTTCAGGATCAGGGCGTAGATCGGATTGCCGGAGGCGAATGCCAGCTGGTGGTGCAGGCGATAATCGAACTCGGCATAAGCCTGTGCATTGTTCTCGACCCCATCGGCGCCACGCAGGATCTCGGCAGCCTGTTCCGGATTGTGACGGATCGCCCCGCGGATAAAGATGGTGCAGATGTGGGTACGGGCGGAGAGCAGTTGGGCTACCAGATCCGGCACCTTGTCCTGATCCAGACGGGCCAACGTTTCCAGAATATTGAGGCCGGAGGTTTCCCAGAAATTGTTTACCTTGGTCGGCTTGCCATGCTGGATGGTCAACCAACCATCTCGGGCCAGTCGTTGCAGCACTTCGCGCAAGGTGGTCCGCGTCACCCCGATCAACTCGGATAATTCACGCTCGGCGGGCAGAATAGATCCGGGAGGAAAGCGATTGTTCCAGATGGACTCGATGATGTATTCCTCGGCAAACCCAGCTGGGCTCTGCGCTTTTATAACCATGAATTGACTCTGTTGTAATGCGTAAAAAGGCTGACGAATGATATCAAAGCGATGATGGCTGGCAAGCATAAGGTCAGGCCTCTGCTCACATATGGCAAATATAGTGTTGGGAATATGTATTTAATCGCCACGGGGGAGCCAGCCAACCCCGACAAGGTGGTTATAAAACAGACACATGGGCAGAGATCCAGCGGCAATCATTTATAATCGTCACGCTTTTTGATTAAAATCACGAGGAATCAGAGAGATAAAGGCCAACATCCGGAGGCACAGGTCGAATCATCCTTGACTGCATAGAAGCAGATCCTAACAACAAAGTTGAGACCCATTATCATGCCAATAAGCCTAGGGCAGGCATTCGCCAAGAACTTCTTGGGCAATGCACCACAGTGGTATAAAAGCGCCATCTTGCTATTTCTGGTGATCAATCCGATCGCCTTTCATCTTGATCCTTTCATTGCGGGCTGGTTACTGGTCGTTGAGTTTATCTTCACGCTGGCCATGGCACTCAAGTGCTACCCCCTGCAACCGGGCGGTCTGCTCGCGATCGAAGCCGTGTTGATCGGCATGACCTCTGCCGATCAGGTCAAACACGAGCTGGTCGCCAATATCGAAGTGCTGCTACTGCTGGTGTTCATGGTGGCAGGCATCTATTTCATGAAACAGTTGCTGCTCTATGTTTTCACCAAGCTGCTGATCGGCGTGCGCTCCAAGGTACTGCTCTCCCTCTCCTTCTGTCTGGTGTCGGCCTTCCTGTCAGCGTTCCTCGATGCCCTGACCGTGATTGCCGTGGTGATCAGCGTCGCCACCGGCTTTTATGCCATTTATCACAAGGTCTCCTCCGGCAAGGAGTTCGGCAATCCCCACGACCATAGCCATGACGAGGAAGTCGCCGAACGCAATCGCCAGGATCTCGACGATTTTCGTGCCTTCCTGCGCAGTCTGATGATGCATGCCGCCATCGGTACCGCACTGGGCGGTGTCTGCACCCTGGTGGGTGAGCCACAAAACCTCATCATCGGCGAGCAGGCTGGCTGGCACTTCGGCGAATTTGCCATTCGCATGTCCCCCGTGACCGTCCCTGTCTTTATCTGCGGTCTGCTGACCTGCGTGCTGGTGGAGCAGTTTCGCTGGTTTGGCTATGGCGCTCGCCTGCCGGACACGGTGCGCGCCATCATGGTGGAGTACAACCGCTACGAAGAGGCAAAACGCAGCCCGCAGGACAAGGCCAAGCTGATCGTTCAGGCATTGATTGCGGTCTGGCTGATCGTCGGTCTAGCCATGCACCTGGCGGCCGTTGGCCTGATTGGCCTCTCGGTCATCGTGCTGGCCACCTCCCTGACCGGGATCACCGAGGAGCACTCGCTGGGTAAAGCTTTCCAGGAAGCGCTCCCCTTCACCGCCCTGCTGGCGGTCTTCTTCAGCGTGGTCGCAGTCATCATCGATCAGCAGTTGTTCAAGCCGGTGATCCAGCTGGTACTGGCAGCCAAACCGGAGAACCAGCTGGCCCTCTTCTATCTGGCGAACGGGGTGCTCTCCATGGTCAGTGACAACGTCTTCGTCGGCACCGTCTATATCAATGAGGTGAAGACAGCGCTGATCAATGGCGCCATCGACCGCGCCCAGTTCGATCTGCTGGCGGTGGCCATCAACACCGGTACCAACCTGCCGTCGGTCGCCACCCCCAATGGTCAGGCCGCCTTCCTGTTCATGCTAACCTCGGCTTTGGCGCCCTTGCTGCGCCTCTCCTATGGCCGCATGGTCTGGATGGCGCTGCCCTACACCCTGGTGCTGGGACTGATCGGCTTCTTCGCCGTAGAGTTGCTGCTCGCCCCGACCACCGAGTGGTTCTATCAGCACGGGTGGCTGGTGATGGAGAGTGCGCTCCCCGCGGTACAGCCGGCGCTGCATTAATCCGTTATTACGGATCCCGAGGGCCCTTCAGGCTGTCTCTTATACACAAATCCCCAAGCATCGCTTGGGGATTTTTTTGAACCTTTTCCCTTCTCCGTGATCTGACTCTTTTGCCATCCCTTATCACGGCTCTAATATGCATCTCACCCAACTCGAACAATGGGCATTCGACCAGTTTGGCCATGCCAATCTCAAGGACCCCAGACGCACTGAACGTCTCGTCAAACTCGCCACCGCCCTTGCTCAACAACCCGGAGATTGCGTGTCACAACTTCCCCTCTCACCCGCCGACATGGAAGGCTCATATCGCTTTATTCGCAACCACCATGTCAATGCCGATGCCATTGCTGATGCAGGCTTTGCCACCACCGCAGCCCTAGCCAGGGACTACGACCTGTTGCTGGCACTGGAAGATACCACGGCCCTGACCTTCAACCATGCCAGCGTCCATGATGAGCTGGGGCACACCAATCAAGGCAGTAGTCGCGCTCTGCTGGCTCACTCCGTCTTGTTGTTTGCTCCGCATAAATCGCAGGTGGTCGGCATGATTGCACAGCGTATCTGGACCCGTGATGTCAGCAAGCGGGGAGAGAGCCACCGGCATGCCACCCGGCCTTACAAGGAGAAAGAGAGTCGCAAGTGGGAGGAGGCATCCGTGGCCTTTGCCGCCCGTCTCGGCACTCAGATGGCCAACGTTATCTCGGTCTGTGACCGGGAAGCGGATATCTACGAATATCTGCATTACAAGCAGAGCAACCAACAACGCTTTGTGGTGCGCTCGATGCAAAGTCGCTGTATCGAAGAGCATGACCACAAGCTCTACGACTATGCCCGGCAGTGCCACTCTGCCGGCACCAAGGTCGTCAAAATACCGCAGCGGGGCGGCAGAAAAGCCAGAGAGGCCGTGCTCGACATCAAGTTTACCAAAGTCACCCTAAAGGCTCCGGCCAACAAGCGTAACGAGCCGGATATCCCGCTCTACTACGTGGGATGCATTGAGCAGGGCGATGCCTCTGACCGGCTGGAGTGGCACCTGCTGACTAGTGAAGCCGTGACCGACGATGCACAGGCCCGCAAGGTTATCGGCTATTACGAGCGGCGCTGGCTTATCGAGGATTATCACAAGGTCTGGAAGAGTGCCGGCACTCGGGTAGAAACCTTAAGGATGCAGAGCATGGATAACCTGAAGCGGATGTGCGTCATCTTGTCGTTTATCGCGGTGCGTCTGTTGCAATTGAGGTTTATCAACGAGGAGTCATCGGCACAGAATCAAAGCTGCGAAACGGTGATAGGCCCGACGGGGTGGAAGCTGCTTTGGCGAAAGGTAGAGAAAACGCCGTTGCCAACCAAGGTGCCGGATATGAGATGGGCGTACCGGAGCCTGGCCAAGCTGGGGGGCTGGAAGGACACTAAACGAACGGGGCGGGCTTCAATAGCGGCATTATGGGAGGGCTGGTTTCGACTCCAGACCCTCCTGGAAGGCTACGAACTGGCGCAGTCTCTTGAGCACCAATAGTTGTGATCAAGAGACAGCCTTCAGGGCCCTTTTCTTTTTTGCCCCGCTCTGCTCTAATTCAGCCATTATTTTTTCTGAGAGATCAATAAGATGATCGAATTTATCCGCCGTATCGCCGCCCATCGGCTGGCCTGGGGCCTGTTGGCAGCATCAGCCCTGTTCCTCGAGTTGTGCGCCCTCTTCTTCCAGCATGTGCTGGGCCTCTCCCCGTGCGTGATGTGCGTTTACGAACGGTTGGCGACCCTGGGGGTGCTGGCCGCCGGTCTGCTCGGCATGGCGGCACCGGATAAGTGGTATATTCGCTGGAGCGCCATGTTGCTGTGGGGCTACAGTGCCTTCCGCGGCTTTCAGCTGGCTCTCAAGCATGTGGATTATCAGGTTAACCCCTCCCCGTTCAACGTCTGCAGCCCGTTTGCCGACTTCCCGAGCTGGGCTCCGCTCGATCAGTGGCTTCCCTGGCTCTTTATGCCGGAAGGGGATTGTGCCCAAATCACCTGGCAGTTCTTCGGTTACTCCATGCCCCAGTGGCTGGTCGTCATCTTCGCCGCTTACCTGTTGGTCTTCACCGTGGTGGCCATCGGCAATCTGGTGAAAGGTCGTTGCTGCAACTGATCGTCATGCTCGCGTGGAAATAAAGAGGGGGAGCCAGTATGGCTCCCCCTTTCTCGTTCTGGCTGACCGTATTTCTGGTTACGCCTTGGCTGTGCCCATCTTGGCCTTGACCGCACCAATCACCATGGGCAACAGCGAGATGCCGATGATGCCGAAGATCAGCAGGGTAAAGTTGTGACGCACCACCGGCAGATTGCCAAAGAAGTGACCGGCATAGACGAAAGAGAGCACCCACAACAGACCGCCAACCAGGTTGAACGCCAGGAAGCGCGGATAGGTCATGGCCCCCATCCCTGCCACGAACGGCGCAAAGGTACGCACGATGGGCAGGAAGCGCGTGACGATGATGGTCTTGCCGCCATGCTTGGCATAGAAGGCGTGGGTCTTTTCCAGATAGTCTCGGCGGAAGATTTTTGAATCCGGCTTACGGAACAGCTGCTCACCGAAGAAGTGACCGATGGTGTAGTTGACCACGTTGCCCAGCACGGCCGCGATGATCAGGACGCCTGCCAGGGTGTGGACGTCCAGCACGCTGCCCACGGTAAGCGCTCCGGCGGCAAACAGCAGGGAGTCACCAGGCAGGAACGGCGTCACTACCAGCCCGGTTTCACAGAAGATGATCAAAAACAGGATGGCGTAAACCCAGACGCCATAGTTCTCGAACAGCTCTTTCAAATGCACGTCAACGTGCAGGATAAAATCGATTGCAAAGAGGATCAGATCCATTTTTTCCATACCCATAAAGTGAACGGCGTGGAGTCTACGCCAATGCCATCCGGGCGACAATCACCGGGCCAGCCTCTTTTTCATCCCGCAGTCACCACCTTCAAATGAAACCGTTTTTCTACGTTCATCGAGGTGTGGGCAGGCACAAAGAGAGATGCCAAGCGTGGTGTCGAGAAGGCGAGCTAGGGGGCCTGTTCCAGATCGCGGCGCACTGCGGGAGGTAGGCAACGCTCCCAACCCCACAGCAACCCCAGCAGCAGAGTCACGTCATCGAACCAACCCAGCAAAGGCACCACGTCGGGGATAAGATCCACCGGACTGATGCCATAGAGCAGGATAAGGATCACCAGGCCCTTCGCCCACCAGGGGGTACCGGGGTGGCGAAAGCCCTGATAGAGACGACGCAGTCGTTGCCAAATAAGCCAGTGTTTGCGGCTCATGACGCGATCAACTCGCCGCGCAGCCGCTGGATCTGATCCCGCAGCGCCGCAGCCTGTTCGAACTCCAGATCCCGGGCATGCTGGAACATCTGCTCCTCCATTCGTTTGATCTCTTTGGCAATCTCGCTGGCAGAGCGGACATGGTACTCCCCTTGCGGCTCGGCGGCCTTGCGCATCCCCTTGCCTGGTTTGCCTGCCGTGCGGCTGCCTCCCATGTCCATCACATCGCCAATGGATTTGTTGAGCCCTTTGGGGGTGATGCCGTGCTTGAGGTTATGGGCATGCTGCAAGGCACGGCGCCGCTCGGTCTCCTCGATCGCCACCTTCATCGAATTGGTGATGGTATCGCCGTAGAGGATTACCTTGCCGTTGAGGTTGCGCGCCGCGCGGCCGATGGTCTGGATCAGCGAGCGGGTCGAGCGCAGGAAACCCTCTTTATCCGCATCCAGAATCGCCACCAGCGACACCTCCGGCATGTCGAGACCTTCCCGCAGCAGGTTGATCCCCACCAGCACATCGAACTTGCCAAGGCGAAGATCGCGAATGATCTCCACCCGCTCGACCGTATCGATATCAGAGTGGAGGTAGCGCACCTTGACGTCGTGCTCCGCCAGATATTCGGTCAGATCCTCCGCCATCCGTTTGGTCAGGGTCGTGACCAGCACCCGCTCCTCCACCGCCACCCGCTTGCGGATCTCGGAGAGCAGATCGTCCACCTGGGTGGTCACCGGACGCACCTCGATCTCAGGATCGAGCAGGCCAGTAGGGCGCACCACCTGTTGCACCACATCGCCGCCGGACTTCTCCAGCTCGTAAGGGCCCGGGGTGGCCGAGACAAACACCGTCTGTGGCATCAGCGCTTCAAATTCGTCGAACTTGAGCGGCCGGTTGTCCAGCGCCGATGGGAGCCGGAAGCCGTACTCCACCAGCGTCTCCTTGCGGGAGCGGTCCCCTTTGAACATGGCGCCGATCTGCGGCACCGTGACGTGGGACTCGTCGATGATGAGCAGGCCATCCCCAGGCAGGTAGTCAAACAGGGTGGGCGGCGGTTCCCCCGGCGCCCGGCCGGAAAGGTAGCGGCTGTAGTTCTCGATGCCGGAACAGTAACCCAGCTCCTGCATCATCTCCATATCGAACTGGGTACGCTGCCTGATGCGTTGCTCTTCCACCAACTTGTTAAGGGACAACAGCTGCTCGCGGCGGCTGCGCAGCTCCTCCTTGATATGTTCGATAGCCCCCAGGATGGTCTCGCGCGGGGTGGCGTAGTGGGTCTTGGGGTAGATGGTGTAGCGCACCACCGTCTGCTCGATGGCACCGGTCAGGGGATCGAACTGGGAGAGGCGCTCCACCTCTTCATCGAACAACTCCACCCGCAGGGCCAACTTGTCAGATTCGGCAGGGTAAATGTCGATCACTTCACCGCGCACCCGGAAGGTGCCGCGCTGGAAGGCCATGTCGTTGCGGGTGTACTGCAGCTCGGCGAGGCGACGCAGGATATCCCGCTGGTTGATCACATCCCCCACTTTGAGGTGCAACATCATGCTGAGGTAGGCCTGGGGATCCCCCAGACCATAGATGGCCGACACCGAAGCAACGATCACCACATCGCGCTGCTCCAGCAGCGCCTTGGTGGCCGACAATCGCATCTGCTCGATGTGATCGTTGATCGAGGCATCCTTCTCTATAAAGGTGTCGGTGGTCGGCACATAGGCTTCGGGCTGGTAATAGTCGTAATAGGAGACGAAATACTCCACCGCGCTGTCGGGGAAGAACTCCTTCATCTCGCCATAGAGCTGTGCGGCCAAGGTCTTGTTGGGTGCCAGGATCATGGTCGGGCGGTTCAGAGTGGCGATGACATTGGCCATGGTGAAGGTCTTGCCCGAACCGGTCACCCCGAGCAGGGTCTGATGGGCCAGCCCCGACTCGATGCCGTCCAGCAGTTGGGCAATCGCCGTGGGCTGATCCCCAGCGGGTTGAAACTGGCTGGCTAACTTGAACAATTTGCTCATGAACACTCCCGACACAAAACAGCAGATGAGCAGTGTAACCGAGGGGCTGGCAACGGTACACCCGTGCCATCATCCCGCGAATAGCTTGACCACCTAGGGCACCTTCTGTATGATGTTCCTCCTTGCCTGATGTTCCCCCGTAGTTCAGTCGGTAGAACGGCGGACTGTTAATCCGTATGTCACTGGTTCAAGTCCAGTCGGGGGAGCCAATTCCTCACCATCTCGGTGCAAGTTATCCACTTTAGTGCCCTCTCCTGCCAATTTTAATGCACAAGATCCTTCTTGCTGCTGACGATCCTTTTTGTTACCCAATCCGGCCCGACAGAGTTTTCTCCTGCCGCATCTAACTATTTGATTTTTATGAAAACATTTTTCTTCCGGTATTTTTTGAACAGCACTTGCATCCCAGTACTGGCGCGGCTTTCAAGGCGATGAACAAGTTTCATGAACAGGGTTATCCACAGATTCTGTGGGTAAGTGCTGCAAGCCCTGTCAGGACGCGGGATTGCCCGTGATGGCTCCCGGCGATAAGTCATTTTGCTGGCCAACCTGATTTTATGCTGTTTTTTTGCCCCCTCCGGAACCGCCGGGTGACAGGCTCTATTGGCACTTTTCAGAGACATCTTTATGCCAACCCTTTTCCCGTGGGCTAGCGGGCAAATAGCAAGCTGATTTGCCCCTCTGCCAACCATGGCAGCCATCCGTTGAATCTGCTGAAACTGATCCCCGCCGACCCCCTAAACAGCAGAATCTAAATTATCGACCTGCACCCGATCGCTTCGGTAGCGAGCAGCATATTTCACTAATTGACATCGGCGACGGCAGCAAAAATCCACTGATTTCATCCGCTTGTCTCCCTATCCCGCCGCTTGATCCACAAATAGCGTCCGATTAATCACCCCCTTGCACTTCTTTATTGGAGATAGATCCGGCACAATATCGACCCCACTTTTTTCCTCGGTTTTTCCGGGCATGACCATAGATTTCGTGACACTGCTACATCAAAGCGACTCGCTGCTGCTGTTTGTGGTACTGGCCTTCGGCCTGCTGCTGGGCAAAGTTCGTCTTGGCAACTTCCAGATTGGCAACACCATTGGGGTACTCTTTACCGCCCTGCTGTTCGGCCAGATGGGCTTTCAGTTCTCCACCTCCACCGAAAATGTCGGCTTTATGCTGTTCATCTTTTGTGTCGGCATCGAGGCGGGCCCTCACTTCTTCAGCGTGTTCCTACGCGATGGCATTCACTATATCACTCTCACCCTAGTGATCTTGCTGACCGCCTTGCTGCTGACCGTGGGGCTGGCCAAGTTCTTCAACCTGGGGCCGGGCATGGCGGCGGGGATCCTGGCGGGTTCCCTCACCTCAACTCCGGCGCTGGTGGGTGCCCAGGATGCCTTACGCAGCGGTCTGCTGAACCTGCCCCATCAAACCGATATGCAGGCGGTGATCGACAACATGGGCATCGGCTACGCCCTGACCTATCTGGTGGGTCTGGTGGGTCTGATGCTGGTGGTGCGCTACCTGCCCTCGCTGGCTCGCCTCGACCTCAATACCGAGGCGCAGAAGATTGCCCGCGAGCGGGGTCTCTCCGACAGCGAGAGTCGCAAGACCTATCTGCCCATCATCCGTGCCTATCGGGTCGGCCCCGAGCTGGCGGCCTGGATCGGTGGCCGTACCCTGCGGGAGACTGGCATCTATCCCCATACCGGCTGCTATGTGGAGCGGATCCGCCGCAACGGCATTCTGGCCAGCCCCGATGGTGACGCCGTCATTCAGGAAGGGGACGAGATCGCCCTGGTAGGCTATCCCGAGAGCCACGAGAAGCTGGACGTCAACTACCGTAACGGTAAAGAGGTGTTTGATCGCAACCTGCTCGACCTGCAGATCGTCACCGAAGAGATCGTGGTAAAAAACGACTCCGTGGTGGGCCGCCATCTGGTGGAGCTCAACCTCACCGAGAAAGGGTGCTTCCTCAACCGGGTGGTGCGCTCCCAGATCGAGATGCCGTTCGATCGCAACATCATGCTGCAAAAAGGCGACGTGTTGCAGATCAGTGGCGAGAAGCAGCGGGTCAAACTGCTGGCCAACAAGATCGGCTTTATCAGCATTCACAGCCAGACCACGGATCTGGTGGCTTTCACCACCTTCTTCGTGCTCGGCCTGTTGATCGGCTCCGTCTCGCTGGTGTTCGGTCAGATCGAATTTGGCCTCGGCAACGCCGTCGGCCTGCTGCTGGCGGGTATTCTGATGGGTTACCTGCGGGCCAACCACCCGACGGTCGGCTATGTACCGCCCGGCGCGCTCAGATTGGCCAAGGATCTCGGTCTCGCGGTCTTTATGGTGAGTACGGGCCTGAAAGCCGGTGGCGGTATCCTCGACCACCTCAGCGAGGTGGGTACGGTAGTGCTCTTCTCCGGCATGCTGGTGACCACCTTGCCGGTGCTGGTGGGCTATCTGTTCGGGGTCTGGGTGCTCAAGATGAACCCGGCGCTGCTGCTGGGTGCCATCACCGGTGCCCGTACCTGTGCCCCGGCCATGGATGTGGTCAACGAGGCCGCCAACAGCTCCATTCCGGCGCTCGGTTATGCCGGTACCTATGCGGTGGCCAACGTGATGCTAACCCTGGCGGGCTCCTTTATCATCGGCTTCTGGTTCTAGCCAGCGGCCATCAAATTACCGCTAACAAAGAAGGGAGCCTCAGGCTCCCTTCTTTGTTAGCTGGGTGCCAAGCTGGCTCATCGATGTGACGTCACCTGACACCAACCATCTGCGCTGAACTCGTCACAAACCCCCTATCCCACGATGGCTAATGCTCTGCTCTGCTCTGCTCTGCTCTGCTCTGCTCTGCTCTGCTCTGCTCTGCTCTGCAATGACTGATGGCAGATCACGGAGACAAAAAAAGCGCCCTTAGGCGCTTTTTTCATATCAACCGGATATCAGCCTTTGAACTTGCTGAACACCAGAGAGGCGTTGGTACCGCCAAAGCCGAAGCTGTTGGACATAACGGTGTTGAGTTCGGCCGCTTCGTACTCGCGCACGATGGGCAGACCTTCAGCCTTTTCGTCCAGGGTCTCGATGTTGATGCTGGGGGCGATAAAGCCGTGTTCCATCATCAGCAGGGAGTAGACAGCCTCGTGCACGCCCGCAGCGCCCAGCGCATGGCCGGTCATCGCCTTGGTGGCAGAGATCTTGGGACCGTTGGTGCCAAACAGAGTCTGGATAGCTTCCAGCTCTTTGGTATCACCGACCGGAGTGGAGGTGCCGTGGGTGTTGATGTAATCAACCTTGCCCACACCCTGCATCGCCATCTTCATGCAACGCACCGCGCCTTCACCGCTCGGCGCGACCATGTCGTAGCCATCGGAGGTGGCACCGTAACCGGTCAGCTCGGCATAGATGTGAGCACCTCGAGCCAGCGCATGTTCCAGCTCTTCGATCACCAGGATGCCGCCGCCACCGGAAATAACGAAACCGTCGCGGTTCGCATCATAGGTACGGGACGCTTTTTCCGGTGTGTCGTTGTACTTGGTGGAGAGGGCGCCCATAGCGTCAAACTGGATGGTAGAGGACCAGTCCAGCTCTTCACCGCCACCCGCGAAGACCACATCCTGTTTGCCAAGCTGGATCAGCTCAAGCGCGTGACCGATGCAATGAGCAGAGGTGGCGCAAGCTGAGCTTATGGAGTAGTTGACCCCCTTGATCTGGAACGGGGTCGCCAGGCAGGCAGAGGTGGTGGAAGACATGGTGCGCGGCACCATGTAAGGGCCCACACGCTTGACTCCTTTCTCGCGGGCGATGTCTACAGATTCCGAGGTGTTCTTGCCGGAGGCACCACCTGAACCGACCACCAAGCCGGTACGCTCATTGGAGACCTGATCTTCCGCCAGTCCGGCATCTTCAATGGCTTGCTGCATGGAGAGGTAGGCGTAGGCCGCAGCGTCACCCATGAAACGCATGACTTTACGGTCGATCAGTTCAGACGGATCGAGTTTGATGTTACCCCAGACACGGCTGCGCAGGTTGTGCTGCTCGAACTGCTCGGAATAGGTGATGCCGGATTTACCTGCTTTCAGGGAGGCCAGCACTTCTTCCTTGTTGTTGCCGATACTGGAGATGACGCCGATACCGGTGATCACTGCTCTTCTCATTAATTCATCTCGTCTGGAAAAACTGGCGCCAAGTCTACCCGCTTTCGGCTGCCAAACTGGTCTGCTTTCACGTAGAATGCCCGCGATTTTGTGACGCGAGCCGAGGAAAACGTGAGTCAAACATCCTTACATCATGCCCGATTGGATTGGAATGAGGCGGGAAATCCAATCTCCTGTGACTTCGGGGATGTGTACTTTTCCAATAATAACGGTCTAAGTGAAACCCGCTACGTCTTTTTGCAGCAAAACCGGCTACCTGCGCGATTTTCGCACCACGATAGTGACAGTTTCGTGATAGGTGAAACAGGTTTCGGCACCGGTCTTAACTTTCTGGCGACAATGCAAGCGTTCCTGGAACAGGCGCCCCAATCCGGTAACGGCTCCCGTCTGCACTTCATCAGTTTCGAGAAGTACCCCCTGACCCAGTGCGATCTGCGCAAGGCGCTGGCCGCTTGGCCCGAACTTGGCCACTTGAGCCAGGATCTTATCTCTCAGTGGCCGCTGCCGGTATCCGGCTGCCACCGCCTGCACTTTGCGGGCGGTCGCGTTCGCCTCGATCTCTGGTTCGGCGACATCAAGGATATGCTGCCGCTGGTACCGCACCGGACAGAGGGTCTGATCGATGCCTGGTATCTGGATGGTTTTGCCCCGGCCAAGAACCCCGAGATGTGGACCCAAGCGCTGTTTGATAGCTTGGCCCGTCTCGCTCGCAACAATGCGACCATCTCCACCTTTACCTGCGCCGGTTTTGTGCGCCGCGGTCTGATTGCCGCCGGTTTTGCCATGAAAAAAACCAAGGGCCACGGCACCAAGTGGGCCATGTTGATCGGTGAGCGCTGTGACAAGGTTCCCGCGCAGACGATCGCCAACCATTATGCGCGTCCGGCAGGCAGGGATGGCGAAGTGGTGATCATCGGCGGCGGCATCGCCTCGGCCATGACGGCGCTCTCTCTGGTGGAGCGGGGTCGCAAGGTGACGTTGCTGTGTGCAGATGACGAACCGGCCACCGGCGCCTCCGGCAACCGCCAAGGGGCGCTCTATCCACTGCTCAATGGTGAGCACGATGCGCTGTCACGCTTCTATTCGCTCGCCTTTGGCTATGCCCGCCAACGGCTGCTGGCGTTGGCCGAACGCCATCCTATCGCTTTCGAATTATGCGGAGTGACCCAGCTCGGTTATGACGAAAAATCGGCAGCCAAGTTGGCGAAAATGAGCCAGGGCCCCTTCCCGTCCGAACTGATGCATCCCCTCTCTACAGCAGAGGTAGAGCAGGTGGTTGACCTGCCCTGCGGCCACAGCGGCGTCAGTTACCCGCTGGGTGGCTGGCTCTGTCCGGCCGATCTCACCCGCGCAGCCATCAAGGAAGCGCAAGCCAGTGGGCTGCTGGAGGTCGTGTTCAACACCGAGGTGGTTGCCATTGCCGAACAGGTGGATGGCTGGCAGGTCGAGAGCCGTGACGGACGCCGCTGGCAGGCCCCCAATCTGGTGGTCGCTGCCGGTCACCAGTTGCCAGCATTGCTCCCCTTTGCCGAGCTGCCGCTCTATCCGGTGCGCGGTCAGGTGAGCCATGTGCCGACCACTGCCAGCTTGCGTCAGCTCAAGACCGTGCTCTGCTACGATGGCTACCTCACGCCGATGCACAACGATCAGCACTGCATCGGTGCCAGTTATGGCCGTAACCAGAGCAGCCTTGAGTTTCGTGCCGAGGAACAGATCCAGAATCAGGTGCGGCTGCAAGCCTGCCTGCCGGAGCAAACCTGGCCCGCCGAAGTGGATGTGAGCGGCAACGAGGCACGCGTAGGGGTGCGTTGTGCCAGCCGGGATCACCTGCCGGTGGTGGGACCAGTGGCCAGATTGGCAGGGCTGGCGGATCACTATGCGGATCTGCAGCATGATCAGCACAACGCCCAGCCACTGCCCCTTCACCCCGGCCTCTATGTGCTGGGTGCGCTCGGCTCGCGGGGTCTCTGCTCGGCGCCGCTGTGTGGCGAGCTGCTCGCCAGCGAAATCTGCGGCGATCCCCTGCCGCTGGCCGCCGATCTGCTGGAGGCGATCCACCCTGCCCGCTACTGGGTACGCAGACTGCGCAAGGGCAAGGCGCTGGGGTAGATAGGACGCATCACTCGCGAGATCCACAGCGATAGGTATCCCTTGAATCGCGCTGTTTGGCGATAAAACAAGCCGCTCGAACGAAGCGCAGCCATGTCTATTTCAGTTGGTTGCCGCTATATAGCCAACCGCTGTCAGCAAAAAGGCGCATCCGAAAGGATGCGCCTTGGTCAGATAACAGCGGCCGCTAGACGATCGCGCTGACAGTCACTCAGGAGGAGAGTTTGCCGTCCAGCTCGGCAATCTTGGCAGACCAGTAGGCCGGGCCAGTTTCGTGGATATTGTTGCCTTCGGAGTCGACCGCCACGGTCACCGGCATATCTTCCACATCAAACTCGTAGATCGCTTCCATACCGAGATCGGCAAAGGCCACTACGCGGGCCTTCTTGATGGCTTTTGCCACCAGATAGGCGGCGCCGCCCACCGCCATCAGATAGACGGCCTTGTGCTGCTTGATGCTCTCGACGGTTTTCGGGCCACGTTCGGATTTGCCGATCATGCCGATAAGGCCGGTGTCACCCAGCATCATATCGGTGAACTTGTCCATCCGGGTGGAGGTGGTGGGGCCTGCCGGGCCAACCACTTCGTCACGCACCGCATCGACCGGGCCAACGTAATAAATAAAGCGGTTGGTGAAATCGACCCCTTCCGGCAACCCTTCGCCATTTTTCAGCATGTCGGCAATGCGCTTGTGAGCGGCATCGCGACCGGTAAGGATCTTGCCGGAGAGCAGCACGGTATCGCCGCTCTTCCAGCTGGCCAGCTCGGCCTTGGTGATGCCATCAACGTTGACGCGGCGCACGTTGCCACCCGCTTCACGGGTGATTTCCGGCCAGTCGCTCAGTTTCGGCGGAGTCAGTTCGGCGGGGCCTGAGCCATCCAGTTCGAAGTGAACGTGACGAGTCGCGGCGCAGTTGGGGATCATCACCACCGGCTTGGAGGCCGCGTGAGTCGGCGCAGATTTCACCTTCACATCCAGCACGGTAGTCAGGCCGCCCAGGCCCTGGGCACCGATCCCCAGCTTGTTGACCTTGTCGTAGAGCTCGACCCGCAGCTTCTCTTCGGTGGTCTTTGGACCACGGGCGATCAGCTCCTGAATGTCGATGTGCTCCATCAGGGCCTCTTTGGCCAGTACCGCCGCTTTCTCGGCGGTACCGCCGATGCCGATGCCCAGCATGCCGGGCGGGCACCAGCCTGCGCCCATGGTCGGCACGGTTTTCAGCACCCACTCGACGATATCGTCAGAGGGGTTGAGCATCACCATCTTGGATTTGTTCTCGGAGCCGCCGCCTTTGGCCGCGATGCTCACTTCCACCTTGTTGCCGGGGATCATGTCGATATGGACCACGGCAGGGGCGTTGTCTTTGGTGTTTTTGCGACTGCCGGCCGGATCGGCCAGCACGGAGGCGCGCAGCGGGTTGTCAGGATTGGTGTAGGCACGACGGGTCCCTTCATCCACCATCTCCTGCACTGTCATGTCGCTGTCCCACTGGACTTGCATGCCGATCTTGACGAAACAGGTCACGATGCCGGTGTCCTGACAGAGCGGACGATGACCTTCGGCGGACATGCGGGAGTTGATCAGGATCTGGGCCAGCGCATCTTTGGCGGCCGGGTTAGCCTCGCGGTCATACGCCGCTTTGGCAGCCTGAACAAAATCCAACGGGTGGTAATAGGAGATGTACTGGAGGGCATCTGCGATAGAATCGATGAAATCCTGTTTTTTTATAATGCTCATATCATCCTCACTGGTCCTTATCTCTGCCACGAAGCAGAGCAAGGGCTTCCATATGATGGGCCGTGCTGACGTGATGGCTAGCAACGATCAACCAGCAAAAAACAAACGACACGGCAGTTTTTTCTTAAGTCACCGATACCTATGATACGCTTGCCCACCAGCACCGACTAGGGTTCGGAAACTAAACTGTTGCCTGTGTAACATAAAATGACGCCAACACTGCATATCCATCATCTCGGCCATCGTGCTGAACTCCATCAGCTTTTTGCCCGCCTGCAACATCAGCCGTGGGCCATGTTGCTGGAATCAGCGGGACCACTCGGCGCCGACAACGGCTTTGATATCATCAGCGCCGATCCGCTGGCCACCCTCGAAACCCGTGGCCAGGTCACCACTCTGCGTGTCGGGGTGAATATCAGCGAACACAGCGAAGATCCCCTCACCCTGCTGGCTCGCACCCAGCAACAACTGCTGGGGGAATTGGATCTGTGCGCAACTCACCTCCCCTTTATTGCCGGCGCCCTCGGTCTGTTTGGCTATGATCTGGGCCGCCGCTTCGAGCGACTGCCGGTGCAGGCCGCCGCCGATATCGGGGTGCCGGACATGGCGGTGGGCATCTACGACTGGGCGCTGCTGCGCAATGTAGCGAGCGGTGACTGGCAGCTGGTGCACTGGGGGGATGAAGCGGGCCTTGCCAAGCGGCTGGCCTGGCTCGACCAGCAACAGGCCAACCCGCGCGCCCCCTTCGCCTTGCAGGGGCCGTGGCAGAGCAATATGAGCCGCGCCGAATATGGCGAGAAGTTTGCCCGCATTCAGGCCTACCTCGCGGCAGGGGATTGCTATCAGATCAACCTGACCCAGCGTTTCAGCGCCCCCTATCAGGGGGATGAGTGGCAGGCCTATTGCCTGCTAGCCAGCGCCAACAAGGCCCCCTTCTCGGCCTTTATCCGCTTGCCGGACAGTGCGCTACTGAGCCTCTCTCCCGAGCGGTTCCTGCTGCTCGATGGCCGCCATATCGAAACCAAGCCCATCAAGGGCACTCGCCCTCGCCATCCTGATCCGGCTACCGATCGGCAAGTCGCACTGGAGCTGGCCCGGGCCGACAAGGACAGATCAGAAAATCTGATGATCGTGG
Source organism: Aeromonas veronii (assembly GCA_041319085.1). Classification (NCBI taxonomy): domain Bacteria; kingdom Pseudomonadati; phylum Pseudomonadota; class Gammaproteobacteria; order Aeromonadales; family Aeromonadaceae; genus Aeromonas; species Aeromonas veronii. The sequence goes on from CP101033.1 coordinate 2,237,330, forward strand.
ATCTGCTGCGCAACGACATCGGTCGGGTCAGCCGGCCCGGCTCGGTCAGCGTGCCTCATCTCTTTGCGGTGGAGTCGTTTCCAGCGGTACATCATCTGGTCTCCACTATCCATGGTGAGCTGGATGCACGCTGGCAAGGGGTCGATCTGCTGCGTGCCTGTTTCCCGGGAGGCTCTATCACCGGCGCCCCCAAGATCCGCGCCATGGCGATCATCGAAGAGCTGGAGCCCCAACGCCGCAATGCCTATTGCGGCAGCATCGGCTATCTCAGCCAGCACGGCCGGATGGATACCAGTATCTGTATTCGCACCCTGATCGCCGAAGCAGGTCGCCTGCACTGCTGGGCCGGTGGCGGCATCATCGCCGACTCAGATGCCGACAGCGAATATCAGGAGACCTATGACAAGATCGCCCGTATCCTGCCCCCCCTCTCGGCACTGTAGCCGTCCCCACTATCAGGCAACGCACAGGAGAGCTCCCTGCCATGGATCGCCACGAACTGCTGACCCGCTTCCTGTTGCAGCAACCCGCCCCGGCCCATCGCCTCGCCATTGGCGGGCTCAGCCCGGCGGCGGTGTTGATCCCGGTGGTGATGCGCGATGAGGGGCTCAGCGTGTTACTGACTCGGCGTAGCCCCCGGCTGCGCCATCATGGGGGACAGATCAGCTTCCCCGGCGGGCGACAGGATCCCGGCGACGAAAACCTGATTGCCACGGCGCTGCGGGAGACCGAAGAGGAGCTCGGCATTCCGGCCCGCCTGATTGAAGTGATCGGCACCCTCAACCCGCTCAATACGGTGTCACGATTCGAGGTACTGCCGGTACTGGGGCTACTCGATGGCAACTATCCCCTCATTTTGAGCCCGGATGAGGTGGATCACGCCTTCGAAGTGCCGCTGACCCATCTGCTGGATCGGCGCAACCACATCCCCCTGACCCTTGCCAGAGGGGGAAAACAGCACACCATCTACTGGATCCCCTGGCAACAACACTTTATCTGGGGGGCCACCGCCAGCATGATCAACCAACTAGCCCAGCATCTTGCGAGATAACAATTTAGCCACAGTTGGTCGTGCGATATTTAATCATTAACACTAAAATAACGTGCCAATCGCTAAACAAAAATTGAAATTTTCTTGTTTTGATCACATTTTCATAAGGAAGTGTGGTTTTTCGTGCCATAAATATGAATCTGGTCAACATTCTTGATTAAAAAAACCGTATCCTTGCCTCGACTTAACAAGAACCACACATTCGGGGTGAGATACATGTCAAACACAATCACTGGCACACAAGGAGTTGCGCCGTCAACAGAGCAAGGAACCCGCTCTACTAACGCTTCCCGTTGGGAAAAACGCGACTCTACTTGGGTCATCAGTCTGTTCGGCACCGCCGTGGGCGCAGGCATCCTGTTCCTGCCGA